>CAVXYU010000001.1:0-104733 GCA_963766015.1 uncultured Actinomycetota bacterium
CGACCACCGAATCGATCATCAGTTTGCCCATCATCGCGTGCTCGGTCGCCGTGTTGGCGCAGCAGGTCGACGTCTCCTGCGCGCCGGTGGCCGAGAGTCGGTGGTAGTAGCCGGGTACCACCCGGTCCAGGACGGACTTCGGGTCCTGGCCGGACGCGGCCGTGTGGTTGTAGACGACGTCCATCACCACCCGCAGGCCGATGCCGTTGAGCGCGGCGACCATTTTGCGGAACTCCAGGGTGCGTCCGGCGCCATCGGGTTCGGTCGCATACGAACCCTCGGGAGTCGAGTAATGCAACGGGTCGTACCCCCAGTTGAACCCGTCGGTATGGGCGACCGCGGCGATGCACGCCTGCTGCCGGTCGCTGTCTGGCGGCAGGGCCGGCAGGTCGCAAGGCGGGTTCTGCTGCGCGGACCGGTCCTCCTCGATGGTGGCGATGTCGAAGACCGGCAGCAGGTGCACGGTGTTCAGGCCCGCATCGGCCAGCCACGCAAGGTGTCTCATCCCTGCACAGCCCGGCTCGGTGAACGCCAGGTAGCTGCCGCGAACGGCCTCGGGCAGCGACGCGTCCCCGATGGAGAAATCCCGGACGTGCAGTTCGTAGATCGTCGAATCGACCGGGTGACCGAGCGTGGGCTTGACCATGGCCGCCCACCCCTCCGGCGTCAGCGACGGCGCCGTCAGGTCGGCAATCACCGACGCGGTGGAATTGGTGGTCAGCGCGACACTGTAGGGGTCGGTGACGACGTTGCGTTCCACCCTGCCGGTCGCCGGCACATAGACCTCGACGGCGTAGCGGTAGCCGGCCCCGTCCCAGTCCGGACCACCTTGCGCCGCCCAGATGCCGTCGTCATCGCGGGTCATCGGCACCACGGTCTCGGCGGACGCACCGGTGGGCCCCACCAGCAGCGTGACGCTCTTGGCGGTCGGTGCCCACAGCGACAGCACCGGGACCCCGGACGCCCACCGCACTCCCAGCTCGCGCCGCACCGCGGCCGAATAGAGATCGTCCAGCACACCGGGAAGCTGCACCCCGGTCGCGTCGACGAACCCGCCGTGTTGGTCATATCCCGCGACAACAAGCTGGCCGGTGAGCATCTCCGACAGCACGGCGCGATCCGGGTCGTCCGTCGGGCGCAGCGCGACGGAGCCCGCGAGATGCGGCCAGGACGCCCTGACGTCGGCCGGAAGACCCGCGCGGTCGACCGTCAACGGCATCGACGACCCTCCGGTGACGGCAACCCCGTCGAAGGCCAGCCCACCGTGTCCGGCATGGTGCAGCCGGAACGACGTCGCCCTGGTGCCAACGGGCTGGGAACGCACCACAGCGAGCACACCACGACGCAGCCAGTGCGCCGCGCTCGCCACCGGCCGGAGCGGACCGGCCGTGATCACGGAACGGGAAGGGGCGGGTCCGGTGTGCATCGACATCCTCCAGGCACGCAACGGGGCGATCCGGCCGATCCTCTCCCGACAGGCGCCGCCTCTCCGACAGGCGCCGCCTCTCCCGACAGGCGCCGCCTCTCCCGACAGGCGCCGCCTCTCCTGACCGGCGTCGCGACGCCCGGGGCCGATAGCCTGGCGCGGTGACCTGGCAAACCGTGCTCGACGTCATCGACGCCGTCGAATCCTGGGTGGCCGGGCAGTCGTACTGGGTCCAGGTCGTGCTGTTGCTCGGCGTCCTAGGGCCGCTCTGCTACGTCCTGGCCGGCGTCATCGACAGAATGGTGGAGGCTGTCCTCGCCTGGCACAGCCGCCGTGACCAACCCACCCGGCCGGCCGGCACGGCAGCGGCCGACAGGTGAGCCGCCGACCCCTGCCGGTGGTCACCCGGCGCTGGATGACGATTGCCCTGATCGCCATGATGATCATCGCGGTGCTGGTCGCGGTCAGTCGCTGACCCAGCCCGGCGCGCGCTTCTCGACGAACGAGAGTGCTCCCTCCCTGGCCTCCTCGGTGATGAACTGGGCGGCGGAGATTTCCAGCAGGCGCGCGTACCTGGCGTCGGAATCGTCGAGTTCGGCGCCCAACAGGGCCTTGGTACCGGCCAGTGCGGTCGGTCCGCCGGCCAACAACGCGCTCAGGTACGCCGACACCGCATCGTCGAGGTCCTCGCTGACGGCGTTGACCAGACCGATTTCACGGGCCCGCTCGGCGTCGAAAACCTCACCCGTGAGCAGCAATTCGCGTGCGGCGGTGGGTCCCACCCGGTGCAGCACCGGGACAGTGATCACCGCCGGGATCAAACCGATCCGGACTTCGGAGAAGGCGAACGTCACCGACGGCGCGGCGACCACGATGTCGGCGGCGGCCATGATCCCGATGCCACCGGCGCGGGCGGGACCGGCCAGCCGGGCGACAACAGGCTTGGGGCAGCGGGCGATCCGCTGCAGGATCGCCGGTAGTTCCCGAACCCCCTGACGGCCCGGTACCGCGCGCGCCTCTTCCTTCAGGTCCATCCCGGCGCAGAACACCGGTCCCCGATGGGTGAGCAGGACGACCCGGGCGGCCGGGTCCGAGGCGGCGACGTCCAAGGCCCCGATCAGCTGCTCGCGCACCGCGGCGGAGAGCGCGTTGCGGTTGGTGGGCGAATCGAGCGTGATGGTCGCCACCGCGTCGCTCACCTCCAGCAGCACCAGCGCCGGTGCGGCTCCGGCTGCGGGGGTGAGGTCTCGCGCGTCGGTCATCGGGTCCTCCGGGCGGGTTCAGAATGAAAGGGTGCCGTCCACACTGCCCGAAGGCGACCCCGTCCCGCCGGACGGCTCGCTGCCGGATCAGGCCTACCAGGGGATGGCCGACCGCGGCCTGTCCTTCTATCTGCACGTCCCGTTCTGCGCCACCCGCTGCGGGTACTGCGACTTCAACACCTATACCGCGGGCGAACTGGGCACGGCCGCGTCGCCCGAATCCTGGCTCGCAGCGGCCTTGTCGGAGATCGACCTGGCCGCCAAGGTGCTGACCGCGCAGGGGGTTCACCGGCCGGTGTCGACGGTGTTCGTCGGCGGCGGCACGCCATCGCTGGTCGGTGCCGGGCCGCTGGCCACCCTGCTGACCGCCATCGACGACCACATCGGACTTGGTCCGGACGCGGAGGTGACCACCGAGGCCAACCCGGAATCCACCGACCCGGCCCTGCTGGAGGCGCTCCGGGCGGCCGGTTACACCCGGCTGTCGCTCGGCATGCAGTCGTCCTCGGCACGCGTCCTGCGGATCCTGGACCGCCCGCACACCACCGGCCGGGCACTGGACGTCGTCGGCTGGGCCCGCGCCGCCGGTTTCGAGCACGTCAATCTCGACCTGATCTACGGCACCCCGGGTGAGACCGACGCGGAGTTCGCCGACTCCCTGGCGGCCGCGGTCGGCAGCGGCGTCGACCACGTCTCGGCGTACTCGCTGATCGTCGAGCCGGGGACCCGGATGGCCCGGCAGGTCAGGTCCGGTGCGCTCCCGATGCCGGATGAGGACGTGCTCGCCGACCGGTACCTGCAGGCCGATGCGGCGCTGACCGCCGCCGGGCTCGGCTGGTACGAGGTGTCGAACTGGGCGGCCGACGAGGCCGCGCGCTGCCGGCACAACCTCGCCTACTGGACCGGCGGCGACTGGTGGGGGATCGGGCCGGGAGCGCACTCGCACGTCGGCGGCGTCCGCTGGTGGAACGTCAAGCATCCGGCCGCCTACGCGGCCGCGTCCTCCGCGGGCCGCAGCCCGGGGTTCGCCCGCGAGGTGCTGGACCCCGCCGCCCGCCGCTTGGAGGACATCCTGCTCCGGCTGCGGCTGGTCGACGGCGTCAGCCTGGAGATGTTGTCGGCGGACGGTGGGGAAGCCGCCCGGGCCGCGGCGGGGGACGGTCTGCTGGAACCGCGGCATTTGGACAACGGTCGGGCGATCCTGACGATGCGCGGACGCCTGCTGGCGGACGGCCTGGCGCTGCGGCTGGCGGATTAGCGCCGGCGCAGATCAGCGACTGGCGGATCAACGCGGGCGGATCAGCGACGGGCGCCGGGCTGCCGGCCGGGCGGCCGACCGGGCTGCACGTTCGGGTGCGCGGCCAGATCGGCCGAGCCGCCGGCCAGCACCGCGTCGTAGTTGTAGATGCGGACGTGGATGACGGTCCGCTGCTGCAGGGCGGCCCGGAGCGCGCGGTGCAGTCCGTCCTCGAGGTAGATCTGTCCCTGCCACAGGACCGCGTGCCCGAACAGGTCGCCGTAGAAGGTGGAGTCCTCGTCGAGCAACGCGTCGAGCCGGAGTTCCCGCTTGGTGGTGACGAGTTCGTCCATCCGGATCTGCCGCGGCGGGATCCGGGCCCAGTCGCGCATCGACAGGCCGTGGTCCGGATAAGGCCGCCCGTCGCGCACGTCCTTGAAGATCATTTTTCGGACCCTTCGTCGCATCTGCCGGTCTCAGGGTATCGGTCGGCGACCCTTCGGCCACAGGTGACGCAGCGGCGTTGACCGCGCGGTCCAGTCCTTGGGTGTTCCGATGCCGACGGCTCCGGCGCCGTGACGATTACACTTGGCAGGCGGGCAGTGCGAGTGCCAGCCATCAGGTCGTGCGCGGTTTCCCGCGAGCAGGCGGGCGACACGCCGTGGGAGTATCCGAAAAACTGGAGGTGATCATGACGGCGGACGACAGGCGTTTCGAGGTTCTCCGCGCGATCGTCTCCGACTACGTCGCGACGCGCGAACCGGTCGGGTCGAAGTCACTGGTCGATCGGCACCAGCTCGGTGTGTCACCGGCCACCATCCGCAACGACATGGCGGTGCTGGAGGACGAGGGGTACATCGCCCAGCCGCACACGTCCGCGGGTCGGATCCCGACAGACAAGGGCTACCGGCTGTTCGTGGACCGGCTCTCGCAGGTGAAGCCGATGTCCTCAGGGGAACGAAAGGCCATCCAGGCGTTCCTGTCCGAAGCGGTTGACCTCGAGGACGTGCTGCGTCGCTCGGTGCGCCTGCTGGCCCAGCTGACCCGCCAGGTCGCGGTGGTCCAGTACCCGACGCTGTCCCGCTCGCTGGTTCGGCACGTCGAGGCGGTGGCAGTGGACCGGCGTCGGCTGTTGCTGGTGGTGATCACCGACACCGGCCGGGTCGAGCAGCGGCTGGTCGAACTCGAGGACGACATCACCGATGAAGCGCTGACCACGCTGCGCTCGCTGCTGGCCAGTCAGATCTCCGGCCGCCGGCTGGCGGACGCCGCGACCGCGGTCAGCTCGATGGCCGCGATGGCCGATCCGGCCGTCCGGCACGTCGTGGTGCCGTCGGTCAGCGTGCTGCTCGACGCGCTGGTCGAGCACCCGGAGGAGCGCCTGGTGCTGTCCGGGACGTCACACGCGACGGGTGCCTGGGCCGATCAACCGGCCAGCCTGCACGGCGTCCTGGAAGCGCTCGACGAGCAGGTGACGTTGCTCAAGTTGCTCGCGGCGCTGGAGACCCCGGACGCGGTGATGGTGTCGATCGGCCGGGAGAACGCCGACGTCAATCTCTCGACGTCCGCGCTGGTGTCGGCCGGTTACGGCAGCGGCACCACGCTGATGGGTGGCCTCGCGGTGGTCGGACCGACCCGGATGGACTATCCGGGGACGATGGCGGCCGTGCGCGCTGTCGCCCGCTATGTCGGCGAGATCGTCGCCGGCCGCTGATTTCCCAGAACGCCCGGCAAGAGCGAACACTGGGTTGCGGCAGCACTGAAGACAGCGGCAGCACTAAAGACAGCGGCAGCACTGAACGGCAGCACAGACCGAACGGCACGACGTCACCCGCGCGGCGGGTGGATGGAGCAGGTGCGGGTGATAGCCCGCGGGAAGGCAACTGGTGCAGAGGGTGGCACGGGACTATTACGGCCTGCTGGGCGTGGCCAAGGGCGCGTCGGCGGACGAGATCAAGCGGGCCTACCGCAAGCTGGCGCGGGAGCTGCATCCCGACGTCAATCCCGATCCGGCCGCTCAGCAGAAATTCAAGGACGTCACCGCGGCCTACGAGGTCCTGTCGGACCCGGCCAAGCGGCAGGTGGTCGACCTCGGCGGGGACCCGCTCGGCGGAGGCGGCGGCGGCCAGGGCGCGCCCGGCGGAATGGGTGATCCGTTCGGCGGCATGGGCCTGGGCGACATCATGGACGCGTTCTTCGGCGGTGGCGGTGGCGGCGCCCGTTCCCGCGGCCCACGTTCCCGGGTTCGGCAGGGCGACGACGCGCTGATTCCCGTCGAGCTGACGCTCGAGGAGTGCGCCACCGGCGTCGCGAAGGATCTCGCCGTCGATACCGCGACCCTCTGCTCGGTGTGCCACGGCTCCGGCTGCGCCGAGGGGACCAGCCCGGCGACCTGCGACATGTGCAAGGGCTCCGGCGAGATCCAGCAGATCCAGCGGTCGCTGCTCGGCCAGGTCGTGACCTCCAGGCCGTGCCCGGTGTGCCGTGGCTTCGGCGAGGTGATTCCCGAGCCGTGCCGGCAGTGCAACGGCGAGGGCAGGGTGCGCGCGCGGCGGACGGTGCGGGCCAACATCCCGGCGGGCGTCGGCGACGGCATCCGGGTCCGGCTGGCCGGCCAGGGCGAGGTCGGTCCCGGCGGCGGCGCACCCGGCGACCTGTACGTCGAGGTCCAGGAACTGCAGCACGAGCGGTTCACCAGGGACGGCATCGACCTGCACTGCACGGTCCATGTGCCGATGACGGCGGCCGCGCTCGGCACCTCGATGGGCCTGCAAACCCTGCACGGTGTCGAGGATCTCGACATCCAGCCAGGTACCCAGTCGGCGACGGTGCTGACCCTGCGCGGGCAGGGCATGCCGCGGCTGCGCGGCACCGGTATCGGGAACCTGCACGTGCACATCGAAGTCGTGACACCGACGAAGGTGGACGGCAGGCAGGCCGAACTGCTCCGCGAACTCGCCGCACTGCGCGGCGAGGAGCAGCCGGAACTCGCGGCCAGGGCGCACAACGGGGGCTTCTTCTCCCGCATCCGCGATTCGTTCGTCGGGAAGTGAACGTCGGGTCCACCGACAGCGACTCCACCGACCGGAAATCCGGCGGCACAGGCTTCGACAGCGGCCGCGCGCATCGCGAACCGGGCAGCCGGCCCTACTTCCTGGTGGATCGGGTGCCCCCGACCGGGCCCTACCTGCTGACTGGTCCCGAGGGCCGCCATGCAGCAACCGTGAAGCGGCTCCGCGCGGGCGAGAACCTGGTGCTGACGGACGGCCTCGGTGCGCTCGCGGACGCGGTCGTCACCGAGGTGCGGCGGGGCGAGCTGAACGTCGAGGTGGGTCCGCCGACCATCGTCGAACCACCGGCCGTGCGGGTCACGCTGGTGCAGGCACTGCCCAAGGGCGACCGCGGGGAACTCGCCGTCGAACTGGCCACCGAGGCGGGCGTCGACCGGGTGCTGCCCTGGGCGGCGCAGCGCTGTGTTGCGCGCTGGAAGTCCGCGGACCAGGCCGCCAAGGGAGCCGAGCGCTGGCGCGCGGCCGCCAGAGAGGCCGCGAAACAGTCCCGCCGACCGTTCGTACCGCCGGTGACCGACCTCGCCTCCAGCGTGACGGTCGCCGAGCTGATCAGCCACAGTGCGGCCGCCCTGGTCCTGCACGACGCGGCTGCGGCCCCGCTGCGGACCGTGCCGATCCCCGGCGGCGGCGACGTGGTACTGATTGTCGGGCCCGAAGGCGGCCTGACCGAGGAGGAACTGACGATGTTCACCGCGGCCGGTGCCGTGCCCGTTCGGCTGGGCCCCCAGGTGCTGCGGACGTCGACGGCGGGCGCGGTCGCCCTCGGGGCGCTCGGTGTGCTGACCGGCAGGTGGACATGAACCGCCGCCCCGGTCGCAGCGCGACGGGGCCGGTCCTGTGAGGATCGAAACGGTCGACTTCGCGTACGGCCCGCACCCCAGCCAGACCGTGCAGCTGTATCTGCCCACCGGCAACCACCTGTCGGTCGCGGTCGTCATCCACGGCGGTTACTGGCGCGCCACGTACGGCAAGGAGCTCGCCGAACCGCTCGGACGGGACCTGACCCGGTTCGGGGTGGCCGCCGCTGTCATCGAATACCGCAGGGTGGGCGAGGGTGGCGGCTGGCCGACCACGCTCGCCGACGTCGCCCGCGCCGTCGACTCGCTGGCCGGGCCCGGCCAGCACGCGGCGGACGGCCGGCTGGAGTTGGACCGGGTGGCCGCCGTCGGTCACTCCGCGGGCGGGCACCTCGCCGCCTGGCTGGCCCACCGGGGCTCCCTCCGCGCGGGGACGGCCGGTTCGGTCGGCCCGGGCGAATCGCACGTGCCGATCGTCGGCGCCGTCACCCAGGCCGGTCTGCTCGACCTGGTGTCCGCAGCGGACGAACGCCTCGGCGAGGGCGCCGTCATCGCGCTGATGGAGGGCGAGGCGCGGTCCCTTCCGCAGCGGTACCACCATGCGTCACCGCTGGCCCAGGTCGGCGACGGTGCCAGGGTCGTCTGTGTGCACGGCGATGCCGACGACACCGTGCCGCTGCGACAGTCGGAGAGATATGTCGAAGCGGCGCTGCGGGCAGGCGATCCCGCCCGGTTGATCCAGCTGCCCGGCATCGGCCATTTCGAGCTGATCGACGTCGGGCACCCGGCCTGGGCGGCCTGCCGCGATCAGGTCCTGCGGATGGTCTGAGCCACCCGCTCATCGCGGTGCCGCTGATCCACCGGCGCCCGCCGCTGCAAACGGGTACTGAGCAGTAGCGCGACCACCACCAGCACCACCTGGGCGATCGTGACGGCAGTCTGGGCGATCGCGTCCGATTCCGGGAAACCCTCGAGATGCAGGGCATGGAACAAGGTGTGCGGCACGGCATAGATCGCCGTCGCCGCCAGCGCCACCTGGACCAGCGTCCGCTCCATGGTGACGGCGGCCGCGACGAGCACCAGCGTCAGCGACAGGCTCAGCGCTCCGACGTCCCTGGTGAGGTGCTCGTTGTACTCCGGCAGCAAGGCCACCCAACCGCGACCGCCGCCGGGGAAGTCGCGGTAGAAGCTCTCAGGTGCCAGCAGGGCCCACCCGCCGACCGTTCCCTGCACCACGGCGAGCAGCACCAGCACGACCCGGACCACGCGGCCGGCGGTCATGACCGGCCGGCGTGGATGCGCTCGCTGAGATACTCATCGAAGGTGATGCGCCCGTCGCGATGGTCAGGGGTGATGTTCCAGCCCTGCCGGAAGGCCTTGGCGGTCCGGCCCGGTGCCGTGATGGACAGCACCGGCCGTCGCTTGTCCGCCGCCGCCAGCCACGTCGTGGCGAGCTCACCCATCGACCGGACCTCGGGGCCGCCTATGTCCGGGACGTGCTGACGGGCCGGACCACCGGCGAGCTCCACCAGGCGCTCGCTCACGTCACGCACGTCGATCGGCTGGAAGCGGGTGGACGCCAGTACGGGGAACACAGGGCTGTGCGACAGGGTGCGGCTCATCCCCGCGATCAGGTCGTGGAACTGCGTCGCCCGCAGGATGGTCCACCGCAGGCCCGACGCCTCGATCAGCGCTTCCGACGCGAGCTTGGACCGGTAGTAGGACAACGGGATGCGGTTGATGCCGACGATCGAGATGTAGATCAGGTGCGGGTCTTCGCCGGTTCGCCGGGTGGCGTCGATCAGCGTGCGGGTCAGGTCGGCGTCGCCCCGTGCCCCGGTGGCGGCATGCAGGACGACATCCGCGCCGGCGACCGCCTGGTCGATGCCCTCGCCGGTCCGCAGATCACCGACGACGTGGCCGGGTCCCGGTCGTCTGCTCAGGATCCGGACGTCACCGCCGGTGGTGCCCAGCCGGTCGACCAGTGCCCGGCCCAGGGTCCCGGTGCCCCCGGTGACAAGGTGCGTGTTGCTCATCCGTGTGGTGCCCTTCCCTCGCGGGCCCGGCGCCGCGCCGGGCCGTTCGGTGCATGTGACACCGCCCGCGCGCGGGATGTGACAGGCCGACGGTCTGACAACCCCGCCGCCCGGGTGGCACAGCGATGAGCGGAGACGCGGCGATCCGCTGAGTCGACCGCCAGTTCGGTAGCAGGATCATCACCGCCCAGAAGGGCGCTGCCACCGTGAAGGTCAGCCCGAACAACGCCCCGGTCATCGGGTGACAGCCCCGATCGCCCGGTGTCGCCTTGACGACCTCACCAAGAGCAGAGCGGCCGGAACCGTCACCGCCACGATGCGGCGCCGAACGCAATTCCGGTCAGCAGGTCCGGCCGCACGATCGATTGACCGCGTAGCGCCTGCCAGGTGACCAGGGCCACGACCGCGAGATGGCCGCGGCAGCGTGGGCGAGGGTGCTGTCGCGGAGCACCGCAGCCCGCCGAGACGCCAGCTCCAGCACGATCAAGAACAGCGGAAGTGCCTGCAGCGCATGCATTCCGACGAAGTGCGGGATGCGCAGGTCACCGCCGACGGTGCTCCAGCCCAGCAATGGCAACCCCGGCCCGCCGTCGGGCGGCCCGACGGTGTGGGCGCCGGCGATGCCCTGGAAGTCCTGCAATTGGGCCTGCGTCGGGATGGTCATCAGGAAGCCCAACGCCATGCCCGCCACGGAGATCAGCGCACCGGCCCGCATCGCCAGGTTCCGTGCCGGGTCGGGTCCCGGGCTGGCGAACAGCACGACGCTGATGACCAGGGTCGCCACCCAGACGAGCGCGATGGAGGCGCCCATCACGCTGAACATCGCACTGTCCAGCGTGGTGCCGACGTTTGAAGTGACTGGTCGTCGTCCGCAGCGCCTGACCGACGATGATCACCATCTCGACGCCCAGAAGCACGGCTGCGACCGTCCCGGCCCACCACGCCACTCGACGACCGCGGCGGAGCTGACCGATCAACCAGCTGAACGTGACGCTGTAGATGCCTGGGCGGTGGGTCCGGATCAAGCCGGATGGTGTGCCGGGTGCCTGGTTACCCGTTGGGGGCAATCGGGCGATGGGTCAGTGCGCTCGATAGGTTGATCGACATGCCGTATACGCGCGACGACTGCCTGTTCTGCAAGATCGTCACCAAGGAGATCCCGGCTGACGAGGTGCACCGCGACGATCACGTGGTCGCCTTCCGCGACATCCATCCGCAGGCGCCTGTGCACGTCCTGTTGGTGCCCACCAACCATTACGACAACGCCGCTGAGGTGGCCGCCGACGACCCGCACGCGCTCGCTGCGCTCGTGCTGACCGCGAAGGCGGTCGCCCAGGCGGAGGGCATCGGAGAGTCGGGGTACCGGTTGCTCTCCAACACCGGCGCCGGGGCGGGGCAGACGGTGTTCCATGCCCACCTGCACCTGCTGGGCGGCAGGAAATTCCGTGAGGCCGGCTGACGGACGGGCAGGTCCGGAAGGAATGAGCTGGTCTGCTGCGCCGTTGCCGACGGTAGAATCAATGGGTACGCGCCCGTCAGGCAATCGGCGGCAGACAACCAGCGAAAGTAGGCAGTGCAACAGGTGCCGGATTCCCCGTCGGCCGCAGCGCGGTCCGACCTTCCCCGCGGTGATCACCCCACCGTCGACAACCTGACCCCCGTCAGTTCTTCCGACCCGTCGCGGGTGGCAAACAGCCAGGTCAGCACGGCCAACACGGTGCCGAGCGCGGCCGAGCTGTCCGCCCGCACCAGCGAACGAACCGTCGGCGAATCGACCCTCGTCGTCGCGGACGAACGCCAGATGATGGGCCTGCTGGGGTCGCGGGACTCGTTGCTCCGGCTGTTGGAGGAGCATCTCGCGGCCGATATCCATGTTCGCGGAAATCGCATCACGCTGCGCGGGAGTGCCGAGGACGTCGCATTTGCCGAGCGCACCCTGCGTGAATTGCTCGCGCTGCAGGAATCAGGATCGGTCATCACCCCCGATGCTGTCCGGCGGACCATCGGGATGCTGGCGAATCCGGACGGTGCGACCGATTCACCGTCCCAGGTGCTCGGGCTGAACATCATCTCCCGCCGCGGCCGGACCATCCGCCCGAAGACGCTGAACCAGAAGCGCTACGTCGACGGGATCGACCAGCACACCATCGTTTTCGGGATCGGGCCGGCCGGAACGGGCAAGACGTACCTGGCGATGGCAAAGGCCGTCCAGGCGTTGCAGGCCAAGCAGGTGACCAGGATCATCCTGACCCGGCCGGCGGTCGAGGCCGGTGAGCGGCTCGGCTTCCTGCCCGGCACCCTGTCGGACAAGATCGATCCCTACCTGCGGCCGCTCTACGACGCGCTGCACGACATGCTGGACCCGGAATCGATCCCGCGGCTGATGGCCGCCGGCACGATCGAGGTCGCCCCGCTCGCGTACATGCGCGGCCGGACGCTGAACGACGCGTTCATCATCCTGGACGAGGCGCAGAACACCACGCCCGAGCAGATGAAGATGTTCCTGACCCGGCTCGGGTTCGGATCCAAGATCGTCGTCACCGGCGACGTCACCCAGGTCGACCTGCCCGGCGGTCAACGCTCGGGACTGCAGGTCGTCCGGGAGATCCTGGGCGACGTCGACGATGTGCTGTTCTCCGTCCTGACGTCGACCGACGTCGTCCGGCACCGGCTGGTCGGCCGGATCGTGGACGCCTACGAGCGGTGGGATGCCGAGAATTCCGCGGACGGCACCGGTCACACCGCACCCGACCGGCAGCAGCGCCGGCTCGGGCAGACCGCCCGGCGGGCACCACACGGGAGTCCGGTCGATGACCATCGAGGTCGCGAACGAATCCGGCGTCGGCGTCGACGAGATCGCGACTGGTGTCGGTCGCGCGGTACGTCCTGGACCGGATGCGGATCAACCCGCTCGCCGAACTGTCGATCCTGCTGGTCGACGTCGACGGCGATGACCGAACTGCACGTGAAGTGGATGGACGAGCCCGGCCCGACCGACGTGATGAGCTTTCCGATGGACGAGCTGGACACCGCGCGCCGTCCCGACGAGGCCGGTCCCGGACCGGCCCTGCTCGGCGACGTGGTGCTCTGCCCGGCGGTCGCCGGCACCCAGGCCGAGCAGGCCGGTCACTCGCTGGACGACGAACTGCACCTGCTGACCGTGCACGGCGTGCTGCACCTGCTCGGTTACGACCACGCCGAGCCGGCCGAGGAACGCGAGATGTTCCGGCTGCAGAACGAACTGCTCGACACCTGGCGCGATCACCGGGTCGCGGTTGCCCGGCAGGCCAGGCTCGCCGCCGTCGACGCGGCCGTGCTGGACACCGTCGGGTTGGCCGACGTCCGGTCGGGTCCCGAGCCCGGTACCGAGTCGAGCGGGCGGGGCTGATCCGCAGGTGGACAGCATGGATGTGCTGTTGCTCGTCCTTGCCGCCGCACTCGTCCCCATCGCGGGCGTGCTGGCGGCAGCGGACGCGGCAATCACGACGGTGTCACCGGCGCGGGTCGAGGAGCTCGACCGTGAGGGCAGACGGGGCGCCGCGTCGCTGCGCCGGATCACCGAGGACAGGCCCCGCTACACCAACCTGCTGCTGCTGTTGCGGACGGCCGCGGAGATCACCGCGACGGTGATGGTCGCGAAGGTGGCGCTCGAGCATCTGGGGATTCCAGCTCTGGGTCGGGCTGGCGCTCGTCGCTGTGATCGTGGTCATCACCTACGTTGCCATCGGGGTGCTGCCCAGGACGCTGGGCCGCCAGCACCCGTACACCGTCGGGCTGGCGCTGGCCGGGCCGACCAGAGGGCTGGCCAAGGTGCTGTCGCCGGTGGCCTCGCTGCTGATCCTGATCGGCAACGCGATCACCCCGGGCCGCGGCTTCCGCGAGGGCCCGTTCTCCTCCGACGTCGAATTGCGAGAACTGGTCGACATCGCCGGCAGCAGCGGGGTTGTCGAGGAGACTGAACGCGAGATGCTGCAGAGTGTCTTCGATCTCGGCGACACCATCGTCCGCGAGGTGATGGTTCCGCGGACCGAGGTGGTCTGGATCGAGCGCGACAAGACCCTTCTGCAGGCACTGCACCTGGCCACCAGGTCCGGCTTCTCCCGCATCCCGGTCGTGGGCGAGGACGTCGACGACGTCGTCGGTGTCGTCTACATCAAGGACATGATCGCCCGGGCACTCTCGCTCGGCCCCGGCGAGAGCGGACCGCCGCTGACCGAGCTGATGCGGGTCCCGGTGTTCGTCCCGGAGAGCAAGAACGTCGACGCCTTGCTGCGCGAGATGCAGCGGGACCGAACCCATTTCGCGCTCGTTGTCGACGAGTACGGCGGGCTGGCCGGGATCGTCACGATCGAGGACCTGCTGGAGGAGATCGTCGGCGAGATCACCGACGAATACGACGCCGACACCCCGGCGCCGATCGAACCGTTGTCGGACGGCCGGTACCGCGTGTCGGCCCGGCTCTCGGTGGAGGACCTCGGCGAGCTGTTCGACGTCGAACTGCCTGACGACGACGTCGACACCGTCGGCGGGCTGCTCGCGCAGCTCCTGGGCCGGGTGCCGTTGCCCGGCTCGGAGGCCACGATCAGCACCCTGCACCTGCTCGGCGAGCCGGGCGTCGACCGCCGCGGGCGGCCGCGGGTGCAGACCCTGCTGGTCCGCCGGCTCACCGCCGAAGAGCTCGGTGAGGAGGCTGCCCAGGAGGCCGCCGAACGCGAGGCGGACCGCGTCGAGCGGGCCGACCGGGCCGACCGCGAGGAGAAGGCGGAACGGGCCGAGCGGCGGGAGAAGTCGGACAAGGCAGAGGCCGAGAAACGGCGAAAGTCGGAGAAGGCCGATGCCGCGAAGAAGGCGGCCAAGGCCGCAGCGCGGGCCGAGAAGGCCCGCCGCGCACAGAAGGCGGCTGCCGACAGGGCAGACCGGGACACGGTCGACAAGACCGCCACAGCTCGCGGGGCAGACACCGCGAGCGCCAACGGCTCGGGTCCGGCCCGGCAGGCCCAGACCCCTGAGCCCGAGGGCCGTCAGGCCCAGACCCCGAGCAGGCCCGAGACCCGTGACAGGCGCCCAGACCCCGAGGCCGAGACCCGCCGGCCCGAGGCCCGTCCGCCCGAGACACCGGTCGCATCACGCACGCCGCCCACCGTCGAGGATCGGACCGTCAGCAGATGACCAGCTCACAACAGCAGGACGCCGTGCCGGAACTGGATGCGGAGGACGCCAAGCTGGTCACCCTCGCCAGGGGAGCGCGCGCGCAGGGCCGGCGCCGCCGAGGGCGCGGCGGTCCGCGACGACGACGGGCGGACCTACGCGGCGGCTTCGGTCGCCCTGCCGTCCCTTCGGCTGACCGCCGTGCAGGCCGCGGTCGCGGTCGCCGTGTCGTCCGGCGCCACCGGGCTGGAAGCGGTTGCCGTGGTGGGTGACGCCGAGCAGTTGGACCCCGATTCCCTCGCCGCGGCCGCCGACCTCGGCACCCCGGTCGCCGTGGTCGCGGCTGCCGACGGCACCGTCCGTTCCAGGACCTCCGGTGACCGCTGACCACCGATCGGGATTCGCCTGCTTCGTCGGACGGCCGAATGCCGGCAAGTCGACCCTGCTCAACGCCATGGTGGGCGAGAAGATCGCCATCACCTCCGACAAGCCGCAGACCACCCGGCGGGCGGTGCGCGGGATCCTCACCCGACCCGATGCGCAGCTGGTCATCGTCGACACACCCGGCATGCACAGGCCGCGGACGCTGCTCGGCGAGCGGCTCGGCGACCTGGTGCGCACCGTGTGGTCCGACGTCGACGTCGTCGGTTTCTGCCTGCCGGCCGACGAGGCCGTGGGGCCGGGTGATCGCCGGATCGCGGCGGAGTTGAAGGAGCAGGCGGCCGGTACCCCGGTGATCGGCATCCTGACCAAGACCGACAAGGTCTCCCGGCAGCGGATCGCCGAGCAATTGCTGGCGGTATCCGGGCTCGCCGAATTCGCCGAGATCGTGCCGGTTTCTGCGGTGGCCGGAGACCAGGTCGAATTGCTGGCCGACCTGCTCATCGCCCGGCTGCCGTCCAGTGCCCGGCTGTATCCCGACGCCGAGGTCACCGATGAGCCGATGGACACCCGGATCGCCGAGTTGGTGCGCGAAGCAGCGCTCGACGGGGTGCGAGAGGAGTTGCCGCATTCCCTCGCGGCGCTGGTGACCGAGATCGTGCCGCCCGGCGCCGACACCGCATCCAGATCGGACCTCACCCGGGTGTTCGTCACGATCTTCGTCGAGCGGGATTCGCAGAAGGCGATCGTTCTGGGGCACAAGGGTTCCCGGCTGGCCGACGTCGGCCGACGGGCCCGGCTGCAGATCGAGCCGCTGCTCGGGACGAGGGTGTATCTGGACCTGCACGTGGCGGTCGCCAAGGATTGGCAGCGCGATCCGCGGCAACTCCGCAAGCTGGGCTTCGACAACTGATATCGGATCCGGCGGCCGCGGCCCGGAAGGGTCGACTGCCGGGTGAACTACGTCACCCTTCGTGACGCCGCGACGCGCCCGATGTTCCCTGCTTGTTAAAACCGGCGTCTTGATGTTGCCCTCTGTGCCATCATGCGTGTATGGGGAGACATGCCAGGGGGGCGACCCGTCCGCGGGTGCCGGTGGCAGTTGTCGTGTGGACCGTCGTCGTTCTTCTCGTCCTCGGGGCGGGGGCCTGGCTGGGTGATCGTGGACCGGTCTCCGGTAGCCAGGATCCGGTGGCCGCCTCGGCTGTCGTCGTCTCCTCGTTGGCGTGTACGAACGGGACCGGCACGACCTTGGTCGACGTCCTTGATCCGGCCTCCCCGGTGCCGGCCGGCTCCGTTCGGGCCACCCTGGACGGCTGTGGATACCAGGAGGGTCAGCAACTGTCGGTGCAGTTCGCCACCGCAGATCCGGCCCGCGTCGTTCTCGCCGGTACCGCGCCGGCCGCCGGTACCGGTCTGTTGCCGCTCGGCGTCGCGATCGCTGCCCTGCTGGCGCTCGGCGCAGGTCTCGCCGTCTGGATCGACAGCCGGCGGCGCCCCAACCGGCACCGGGCGGGCGGGACCGGGCGGCACCTGGTGGACCACGAAAACCTCGATCCCGCGGTCGATCCCGCGCCCGGTCCGGTCGTCGAGTCGGGTTCCGATCGATGGTGCCGGCGCTGCGAACCACCCAACGGGAACGGCCGGGGATCGCGTCCCCGTCCTGGCTGCGGCGGAACGCCGCCCAGCGGCTGTCGAACTGAGCTTCCCGTTCTCCTCCACACTGGCCGCCAGCCTGCACGACGAGTTGTTCACCCACCGCACCGTTTCGAGCTGACGCCCTCGGCGAACGCCGGCCCCTCCCTTCACCGCGCGGCCGTTGCCCGTCGGCCGCGCGGTTAGGGTGGGGCGCGTGCCCACAGCCACCAGGCCGACCCCTTCGGTACCCGCCTCCCGCGCCCGCAGATCGGTTCAGCGGATCCCGCGGGCCGACTACCCGGTCGAGCGCCGCAAGCTGAACAACGGCCTGCGCGTGGTGTTCGCCCCGGACCGGGGCGCCGGTGTCGTCGGGGTGTCCGTCCACTACGACGTGGGTTTCCGGTCGGAACCGGAAGGTCGCACCGGTTTTGCTCACCTGTTCGAGCACCTGATGTTCCAGGGCAGCGAGTCGCTGCCCAAGCTCGAACACTTCCGGCTCGTGCAGTCCTCCGGCGGCGTCTTCAACGGCTCCACCCACACCGACTACACCGACTACTTCGAGGTCGTGCCCGCCGGTGCGCTGGAGCGTGCGCTGTTCCTCGAGGCCGATCGGATGCGGGCGCCCAAGATCACCGCGGAGAACCTCACCAATCAGGTCGATGTGGTGAGCGAGGAGATCAGGCTGAATGTCCTCAACCGGCCGTACGGCGGCTTTCCGTGGATTCAGCTTCCCGCGATCCTGTTCGACTCGTTCGCCAATGCGCACAACGGTTATGGAGACTTCGTCGACCTCCAGGCAGCCACCGTCGGCGATTGTGCCGAATTCTTCGAGACGTACTACAGCCCCGCCAATGCGGTCCTGACGGTGTGCGGCGACGTCGACGTCGACGAGGCCGCCGAGCTCGTCACGCAGCACTTCGGCGACATCCCGTTCCGGCCTGCGCCGGTCCGGCCGTCCTTCGACGAGCCGTGGCCGACCACGGTGCGGGAGGGCGAGGTGATCGACCAGCACGCCCCGACGCCGGCGCTGGCGGTCGGCTGGCGGCTCCCGGACCCGGTTGCCGACCTGCCCGGATATCTGTCCTTCGTCGTCCTGGCCGGTCTGCTGACCGAGGGGGAATCCTCCCGGCTGCAGAGCTCCCTGGTCGCGAAACGCTCGCTGGCGACGGACATCTGGGCTAGCCCGGGGTTGCTCGGCGGTCCGCTGGACTCCCGTGATCCCGATGTCTTCGTGCTCGGCGCGCTGCACCCGTCGGACGTCCCGGCGACCACCGTGATCGACGCGGCCGCGGAGCAGATCGCCGTGCTCGGCGCCGAAGGACCCGGCGAGCTCGAGATGCAACGTGCCCGCGCCCGGTTCGCCTCCGCGCTGTACCGCGACAACGACAGCATTGCGAGCCGGACCCGCTCGCTCGGTTCACTCGAACTGCTGCACGGGCGGGCGGAACTGCTCGGCGAGCTGCCCGATCTGCTCAACGCGGTGACGGCCGACGACGTCGCGGCGGCGGCCAGATCGCTGGACCCGGGGCGCTGCGCCGTCCTCCGCGTCGTCCCGGCGGCGGACCGCTGATGACCCCCCGTACCGCGGAGGAGATCGGCCGCACGGTGCTCGGCCCGCGGAAGGTGCCGCCTATGAGCCTGACCGGCAGGGTCAGGGCTCCGACCCTGCAACGTGCCGAACTGGACAGCGGCCTGACCGTGATCGCCGCCCGCAAACCGCGCAGCCCGCTGGTCGAGGTGCGGCTGCGGATCCCGTTCGGCGGCACCAGTCGGGTGCACGCGGCGCGGGCCGAGATGCTGGCCGCGACGATGCTGCTGGGCACCGCGTCCCGCGACCGTGAGCAGGTCGACGCGCGAACTGGCACTGGTCGGCGGCCATCTCGACGCCTCCGTCGACCCGCAGCGGCTGATGATCACCGGTTCGGTGCTCTCCACCGGCCTGCCGGTGCTGCTGGAGGTGCTGGCGGACTGCCTGACCGATGCCGCGTACCGCCGGTCCGATGTGATCGGCGAGCGTGAGCGGCTGGTGGAGCACCTGGCGATCTCCGCCACCCAGCCGTCGTCGGTGGCGCACCGCTTCCTGCAGGAACGACGGTTCGGGGAGCATCCCGCCGCCTGGGACACGCCCGAGCCGGAACTGGTGGCGGCCGTCGGGCCGGCGGTGCTGCGCCGGTTGCACGAACGCAGCCTCGTTCCGCGCGGCTCCACGCTGGTACTGGTCGGTGATCTGAGCCCGACGCAAGGCGGTCGACATCGCCGGCGCCGCACTGGCCGGCTGGTCCGCCGACGCCTCGGTGACCGCCCGCGGGCTCAAGCCGCCGCCCGCCATCGTCGGCGACACCCTGCTCGCGCATCACCGCCCGGGCGCCGTCCAGTCGCAGATCCGGCTGTCCGGCCCGGCGGTCACCCGGGACGATCCCGCGCTACCCGGCCCATCAGCTGGCGAATCTGGTCTACGGCGGCTACTTCTCCTCCCGGCTGGTCGAGAACATCCGCGAGGACAAGGGTTACACCTACAGCGCACGGTCGTCGCTGGAGTTCTGGCCGCAGACCGCGGCGGTGTCGATCGCGTTCGACACCACCACGCCGTCGACCGCGCCGGCACTGCTGGAGGCCCGTTACGAGCTCGGCAGGATCAGCCTGGTGGCACCGACCGCAGACGAGGTGGAGTCGGCCCGCAACTACGCCCTCGGCACTCTGGCCACGTCTCTATCCACCCAGTCCGGGCTCGCCTCGACGCTGTCGATGCTCGCCGGCACGGGGCTGGACGAGTCGTGGCTCAAGCACCATCCGGTCGCGCTGGCGGCGGTGACGGTCGACGAGGTCGCGGCGGCCGCCGCCGACATGCTCGCCCCGGCCCGGTTCACCGGTGTGGTCGTCGGTGATGTCGGCGTCCTCGAATCGCAGTTGCGCGGACTCGGCGACGTGGACTTCGCGTGAGCACCCGGTACGAGGCGATCCCCGCCACCGCACCGGCGCTGGCGCCCAGCTTCCGGATCGACACCCCGCTGCTGTCGCGCGGAAACGCCGACCGCTCCGAGGACCTTCGAGAACCCGCCCGGATTGCACGGGAGTGGCCGCGGGCCAGGGTTCTCACCGTCGACCGGCGCGGCCGGGCGGCGATCGACCCGGCCACCGCGCGGCTGGACACCCGCGCCGCCCTGACGGTCGGCGACGCGCCCACGGTCGACGCGGTCCTGCTGGGCGCAGTCGGGGGCGTCGACCACTGGGCGGTGCCGGGCGACGTCGACGAGGGCGGCGGGCTCCGGGAGTGGGGAGCGCTGCTGCCCGACGCCGACGCCGGCCTGCTGACCACCGCCACCGCGCTGCTGAGCTGGCACGCGGCGGCCGGGCACTGCCCGCGGTGCGGTGAGCCGAACACCCCGACGCCGGCCGGCTGGTCCCGGACCTGCCCGAACGATCATCAGGAGTTCCCGCGGACCGACCCCGCCGTCATCGTGCTGGTCCACGACGGTATCGACTCGATCGTCCTTGCCCGGCAACCGATCTGGCCCGCCGGCCGGGTGTCGGTACTGGCCGGGTTCGTGGAGGCGGGCGAGTCGCTCGAGGGCACGGTGGTGCGCGAGGTGCTGGAGGAGGTCGGCCTTCACGTGAACGGGGTCGGCTATCTCGGGTCCCAGCCGTGGCCGTTCCCGCGGTCGCTGATGATCGGTTTCGAGGCGCGCGCCGAGCGGGGCGCTCCGATGGTGCCGCGGGACGGCGAGATCGAAGAGGCCCGGTGGTACCACCGGGACGAGATCCGCGCCGTGCTGGCTGCCGAGGCCGAGAATCCGGCGGCCAAGGACGCGTGGCTGACGGGCACCAGCGACGCCGACGCGGCCGTCATCCTTCCCGGTCAGGTCTCGATCGCCCGTCGGATGATCGAGGGCTGGGCCGCCCGGACTTGATGCGTCGGAGCGTTGGGGTCGGGCCGCGCGGAGTTGTCCTCATTGCACCGAGCGGCCGGGACACCTGTGCGAAAATGCTCCGGTGATGAAGGACGCACTGGCCGGGCTGGACGAAGGTCAACGAGCCGCGGTGCTGGCCCCGTCAGGCCCGGTGTGCGTGCTGGCCGGAGCCGGAACAGGCAAGACCCGCACCATCACGCACCGCATCGCGCACCTCGTCGGCTCCGGCAGCCACGCCCCGTCGGAGGTGCTGGCGGTCACCTTCACGACCAGGGCCGCCGGCGAGATGCGGCTGCGGCTGCGCTCGCTCGGCGTGCCGGGCGTGCAGGCCAGGACGTTCCACTCCGCAGCGTTGAAGCAACTGAAGTACTTCTGGCCCCGCTCGGTCGGCGGCCCGCTGTGGCCCGTGCTGGAACACAAACTCCGGCTGGTGGCCATCGCCGCCCGGCGGGTCAACGCCGGCACCGACGCCGCGACCCTGCGCGACCTGGCCGGCGAGATCGAGTGGAGCAAGGCAACTCTCGCCGGGCCGAATGACTACCTGGCTGCGGTCGCCAAACATCAACGGGACACCCCGCTGCCGGCGGAAACGGTGGCGAAGGTCTTCGCGGGCTACGAGGCCGTGAAGCAGGAGGCCGAACAGCTCGACTTCGACGACCTGCTGCTGCACACCTGCGCCGTCCTGGAGGACGACGAGGCGGTGGCCCGCGAGTTCCGCTCCCGTTACCGGTGCTTCGTCGTCGACGAGTATCAGGACGTCACCCCGCTGCAGCAGCGGACGCTGGACGCCTGGCTGGGTGGCCGGGACCAGCTGACGGTGGTCGGTGACGCGAACCAGACGATCTACTCCTTCGCCGGGGCATCACCCGGATACCTCCTGGGGTTCGAGCGGAGATTCCCGAACTCGACGGTCGTCCGCCTCGAACGCGACTACCGCTCGACACCGCAGGTCGTCTCGCTCGCCAACCGGATCATTGCCGGCTCGACCGGGCAGGCCGCGAAGTACCGGCTGCGACTGGTGGCCGCGCTGCCCGACGGGCCGGAGAGCACGTTCACCGAGCACCCGGACGAGCAGACCGAGGCGAGCTCGGTCGCGGCGGCCGCCGCTGCGCTGATCGAAGGCGGTCTGCCGGCCTCCGGCATCGCCGTGCTCTACCGGATCAATGCCCAGTCCGAGGTGTACGAGGCCGCGCTGACAGCACAGGGAGTCCCGTACGTCGTGCGCGGCGGCGAACGGTTCTTCGCGAGGCCCGAGGTTCGGCAGGCCTTGGCATTGCTGCGCAACGCCGCGCGCAGCCAGGCCGACTCCGGCGCTGCCGCACCCGCGGCGGCTCTGGTCCCGACCGTGCGGGGGCTGCTCGGCACCATCGGGCTGAGTGATCAACCTCCCGCGGCCGGAGCGCTGCGGGACAAGTGGGATTCCCTGACCGCGATCGTCACAGTGGCCGAAGAGCTCGCCGACGCCGATCCCGCCGCGACGCTCGGCACGCTGGCCGCCGAGCTCGACCAGCGCGCCGAGGCCCAGCACGCGCCCACCGTCGAGGGCGTGACGCTTGCCTCGCTGCACGCCGCCAAAGGGCTGGAGTGGGACGCGGTCTTCCTGGTCGGGCTCACCGACGGGACGCTGCCCATCCAGCATGCGGACACACCCGACGAGATCGAGGAGGAACGCCGGCTGTTCTACGTCGGCGTGACGAGGGCGCGGACGAGGCTGGCACTTTCCTGGGCGCTGTCCCGGACGCAGGGCGGCCGGAAGACGCGGCGCCGCAGCAGGTTCCTGACAGGTATCGCACCGGACTCGGCGACGCCTGGCCGGCACGGCGCACCGGGACGATGCCGGGTGTGCGGCGCCCGGCTGCTCGCTCCCGCGCAGGTGAAGGTCGGCCGGTGCGCGGACTGCCCGTCAGCGGCTGATCCGGACCTGGTCGACGCGTTGCGCAGCTGGCGGAAGGCCAGATCGACCGAGGCGTCGGTCCCGGCCTTCGTGGTGTTCTCCGATGCGACCCTGCTCGCCATCGCAGAACGCAGGCCGACGGACAACGCCGGGCTGCTTTCCATCCCGGGAATCGGCCGGGCGAAGCTCGACGCCTACGGCAAGGACGTTCTGGGCATCGTCGGCAGCACCCGCTGAGCGCAGGGAATCCTCCGTTCGCGTGGTCGGGACGGGTTCTTCCAAAGTTTCCCGACTTTCTCGGTTAATTCGGTTGCGCGGCGCTCCCTGCCCGCCCTAATGTCATCGGCGGTTGGTGAGTCACCCCGAGCAGTAGCTCGGCCCGAATTCGGTCAGTCCGAGTTCGGTAGGGGTCGCTCAGTAGTTGAGATCGGAAGCAAGACAGAACCGCGGCAGGCCAGAAAGCCCGTCGCGCAGCCCCTCCGCCCAGGCGGGGTTCGGACGCAGAGGAGGTGCCGAATGTCCAATCTGAAGAACACCAGCGGTTGGCTCGGTGCCGGCGTCGCGGATCCCGCGTGGCATGGCGCCGACGCCGTGATGGCGCGTCCGCGTACGGGGCTCATCGTCGTCTTTGGCGACCGTATGGCGCCCTCGCGGTCCGGAGTGCAGCTACAGGCCTGACGGCCGGTCAGCCGCTCGCCTCCGGCCGCGATTCGTCCAAAGGGACGAATTCGCGGCCGTTGTGTATCTCCAGCACCGTCACCGGACTCCGAACCCCAGGCGGGGCCGATCCAGCTTCTGTTCACCATCCATTCCTCTCACGGAGAAGAGACACCCGTGATGCAACTGCTCGACCTACCAGAGACCACCTTCATCGACGATCTGCCCTGCCACACCGGTGACCCGGATCTGTTCTTTGCCGAACGTCCCGACGAACTGGAGAAGGCCAAGGCGCTCTGCGCCGACTGCCCGATCCGCGAACAGTGCCTGGCCGCGGCCCTCGACCGGGGCGAGCCCTGGGGGGTCTGGGGTGGCGAGATCTTCGACCACGGAGTCGTGATCGCCCGCAAGCGACCACGGGGACGGCCGCGGAAGATCGCAGCATGACCGGGTCCCGCGGGTCCGGACAGGCCCGGCGCGTACTCCACCGCTTCGGTACCCGTACCACAGTCGACCGGCACCGCCGGCCGGCACCTGAGAACACGATCGCGGGAGTTGTTGGCAAGCAACGACAGTCGCGAAACCTCAAGTACACCAGACTTTCTGCACAACGGGTGACCGGAGTGCTGCTCCCACGGAGGAATGACATGAGTTCCATGATCGAAGATCTCGCTCGCGACCGAATGCGCGAGATCCAGCGTGACGCCGAAATGACCCGTCGGGCCCGGCGCGCCCGCGCTCTCGACCGCGCGGCCAGGTCGGCCCGCACCTGAAATCTCCGGCGCTGACCGAAACGACCATCGAGTGCACTACCCGGAGCCCTCGATCCGAATCCGGATCGGGGGCCCCGGCATATCCGACGGCGGGCGGGTGGCGGGATATCGTGCCGCAATGGCCGCCCCGCTCGACCCTGATCAGTCCGCGTCGTCGAGCTGTTCGATGTGCGGCACCACAGTGGCCGCGGCGCCGATCACCTGGATTCGGGAACGCGACCCGCGCCGGGGACAGGTCTGGATCTGCGACCGGTGCGCCAGGGAGAACCTGCGGGGGATCGAGGCCCGGCTCGACCAGGAATGGTGGTGAATGATCAATCGTCGTCGGAGAAACCCGGCAGGTAACGGTCGACCATTTCCCGGAACGGGGCCCGTGCGTCCAGCTGGCAGAGCACCCCGATGGATCCGAACGTCACGCGGTGGATCAGCAGGTACGACGGCGGCAGGTTGAGCCGGCGCGCCATCTTCGACTCCTCGCTGGAGAAATTCGACATCCGGGCCGCCTGCTCCTGCATCCAGCTGCGGGTGAAATGGAACGTCTCGTGGCGCAGCGGCTCGATGAACGGCACCACGTAGTCCATCAACTGCTGAGGGTCGGGGTGGTAGTCGGCGGGCACGAATCCTTCTGCGCGCAGCGCCTCCAGGACATCGTCGGCGCGGCCGTCGAGCGCGAGCCTGGTCACCCGCCCGATGATCGGCGGGGCCCCGTCGGGCAGCCGTGCCACGGAACCGAAATCGATGACGGCGAGACGGCCGTCATCGGTGAGCATGTAGTTGCCCGGGTGCGGATCGGCGTGCAGCAGCCCGACCATTTCCGGCGCGGCGAAATGCAGCTCGGTCAGCAGCGACCCTGCACGGTTGCGTTGCTCCGTCGTCCCGCCGGTGATGATCTTGCTCAGCGAGGTGCCGTCGACCCACTCCGAGATGATTACCTTCGGTGCGCTGGCGACCACCCGCGGCACCAGGAAACCGTCCGTTCCGGCATAGGCGGCGGCGAACGCACGCTGATTGTCGGCTTCCTGCGCGTAATCCAGCTCCTCGAGGATCCGGTCACGCAATTCGGCGAGCAGCGGCCGGATCTGCAGGCCGGGAATGACGACACCGATCAGCGGCGACACCCGGAACAGCTGGTCCAGATCCGCCCGCAGCGCGGCGTCGGCGCCGGGGTACTGCAGTTTGACCGCAACCTCGCGGCCGTCCCGCCAGATTCCGCGGTGCACCTGCCCGATGCTGGCGGCTGCCGCGGCGGTGTCGTCGAACTCCTGGAAGCGGGCCGTCCAACCGGTCCCGAACTGCTGGGCCATCAACCGGTGCACGGTTGCCGGCGGCATCGGCGGCGCGGCGTTCTGCAGCTTGGTCAGCGCCTCCCGGTACGGGGCGGCGTACTCGTCGGGAATGGCCGCCTCGTAGACGCTCAATGCCTGGCCGAATTTCATCGCGCCGCCCTTGAGCGTGCCGAGCACCTCGAACACCTGCTCGGCCGTGCGGCGCTGCAATTCGGTGGAGATCTCGTCCCGGTCACGGCCGGCGAGACGCTGCCCGAGCCCCAATGTCGCCCGGCCCGCCGCTGACAGCGGCAGGCTTGCCAGCCGAGCCGTTCGGCTCAGGGCACCTCTGGGGATGTCGGACACTGCACCATTGTGACAAAGTCCGGCCCGGGCCGGGCCGATCGCGCGCCCGCGCCGTCCGGGACCTGACGTGGAGAGGCCGGGATCTACCGCAGAGCCAGTGTGCGGCAGCCACATTCGGGGTGCTGGGACCAGCTCCGCCGGCGCGCCGTCGGCTCGCCGTGACGCCACTCGAGAGCGCCGTCGACGGTGCTCGGCCGGCAGATGCCGTCGACGTGCTCGAGTACCTGGCCGACGGCGAGGCAGGCAGCGGCGGTCAACAGGAAGATCGGTGCCTGCGGCGGCCCGGTCAATTGACTCGCCACTGTCGGCCAGGCCGGGTCGGCGGCCGTCCGGTGCCGGTGCACGCAGGACAGGCAGCACGACCGCCCGGGAAGAACCAGCGGCCCGACCACCGCGCGCGCCATGGTTGTCGCCACGGCCAGATGCGGCGTGCTCAGCCGCGAATAGCCGGCGGCGACAGCGAGGTCCGGCACCATGCCGCCGACCATCACCACCAGCGTCGGATGTTGGTGCGCCGCGGGCGTGTGGACCCGCAGGGTCGGGTAGCGCGCACGGAGTTCCACGATGAAATCCGGTGGCCGATCGTTTCCCGGGCCATCGCTGGGCTGTGGGCCGGCGGGTGCGGGCAGCCATTCGGCGGGTGCGGCTCGCTCCTGGTGCAAGTGTCCGACACCGGCAGCAGCGAGATGCGCGGTGATCACCTGCGCCGCCGGGGCGGTGCCGCGGATGACGACGAGCGCGTCGTCCCTCGCCTGCAGGATGCGGGTGGCTGCGCCGTGACCGTGCCGATGCGTCAGAGCGGCACGCTCGTCGGCGAGGTGGGTTCCGACCGCGGGCACCGACCCGGCCGGCCCGGTTTCGCTGGGTACCAGCACACCGGCCGCCAGGAGTTGGTCCAACAGCCGGTGCCAGCCGACCGGATCGGCGCGCTGACGGGCCAGCACGTCACGGAGCGCCATTGATCCGTCGATCGAGGCGAGAATGCGCACCGCGCCGTCGGGGGCGTTGCGCACCACGACACAGCGCGGTGCGTCCGTGCCGATCTGCACACTGCCGGGTCCCCGCTCGAGAACCCTGGTGCCGAAGGGGAGCGCATACCGCCGGGAGAGGTCGACCTCCCCCGGCACATCCTGCGTCGGCACCTCTTGCGTCGGCACCTCTTGTCGGCACCTCTTGCTTCGGCACCTCTTGCGTCGGCACCTCTTGCGTCGACACTGTCTGCGCCGAATCTTCGGTTTGCGTCACGATGCTGATCACCCCTCGGGAGCAGGGTGCAGCACCGAACCCCTGCCGCCTGCGGGTTGTCCACAGGCGGGGGGCGTCAGGCGTGGATCAGGCCTTGCCGAGAATCCGGTTCATCTTCGTTCCGCAGACCGGGCAGATGCCCTTTGCCATCCTGCGACCGTTCGTCTCGGCGACTTCACCCTCGAAGTCGCGCTTCTCCTTGCACTTGACGCAGTAACCGTTGTATGTCTCGGCCATTGGCCTTCCTTTCCTCGTGGAGCCCGGGTGCGTGTGCACCCCGGGACCGCATTTCACAGCCCATGGCCAGTGATCCTTCGACCGGACCGGCGCTCACCGTACCCGTCGCTGAGCGTGGAAACACGGATTCCCCGCTCAGCGGCGGGCTAAATGTTCGACTGGGCGATTCGTCCCCCGACCCATTGACAGCCACCCACCGCGGGGCTGCACCGGTCGATCTGCGGCTGGCAAACTGGCCCGATGGTCTACCTCGCAGAACCCAAACGATACGAATCGATGCCCTACCGCCGGTCCGGACGCAGCGGGCTGCACCTGCCGGCGGTCTCCCTCGGGTTGTGGCAGAACTTCGGTGACGTCGACCCGTTGGACCGTCAGCGCGCCGTCCTGAGGCGGGCGTTCGACCTCGGCGTGACGCACTTCGACCTGGCGAACAACTACGGGCCGCCCTACGGATCGGCCGAGACCAACTTCGGCCGGCTGATGGCCGAGGACTTCCGGCCGTACCGCGACGAGCTGGTGATCTCCACCAAGGCGGGATACGACATGTGGCCGGGTCCGTACGGGGACCTGGGTTCGCGCAAGTACCTGCTGGCCTCGCTGGACGCCTCGCTGGCCCGGATGGGCCTGGACTACGTCGACATCTTCTACTCGCACCGGGCCGACCCGGATACGCCGCTCGAGGAGACGATGGGGGCGCTGCACACCGCGGTCGCGTCTCGGCCGCGCGCTGTACGCCGGGATCTCGTCCTACTCGCCGGAGCGGACCAGGCGGGCCGCCGCGATCCTGGCGGAGATGGGGACGCCGCTGCTGATCCACCAGCCGTCGTACTCGATGCTCAATCGCTGGGTCGAGGACGGGCTGCTGGACACCCTCGGCGAGCTGGGCGTCGGCTGCATCGCGTTCTCCCCGCTGGCCCAGGGCATGCTCACCGACCGGTACCTCGACGGGATTCCGGCGGACTCCCGGGCGTCCCGCGGTGGTTCGCTGTCCAAGGATCTGCTGACCGACGAGGCGTTGGACCACATCAGGGCGTTCAACGAGATCGCCGCCGGCCGCGGCCAGTCGCTGGCTCAGATGGCGCTGTCCTGGGCGCTGCGGGACGAGCGGGTGACCTCGGTGCTGGTCGGCGCGTCGTCGGTGCGAGCAACTGGAGGACAACCTGGCGGCGATCGGGAACCTGGCGTTCGACAACGACGAGCTGGACGTGATCGAGGGGCATGCCGTCGATTCCGGGATCAACCTGTGGAGCCCGTCCAGCGCCGTCTGAGCGGGGCGGCACGCGGCCGGCGGCCTCTGGACCTGTCAGAGGTTGCCGGCCGTTGGCCGTCGGGGGGACTCACACCGCGCGCGGTGCGGGCCCTCGTCGTCGGGCTTGGTCTGTCCGGCTTGGTCCGTCGGCTTGTCCTGGTCGGTGGCGGATTCGCGCGTGCCGTCGGACCTCGGGGGCGCACCCAGCAGTTGGGTCTCGATGTCGTCCAGGCCCGGCCAGCAGCTCGGTGAACTGCTTGTCCCGGGCGATGAAACCGGCCGGGTCGTCCAGGTCTGCCGGTGACGGCAGCAGATCGGGGTGCGCCCACAGCGCGTCCCGACCTTCGATACCGCGTGACGCGGTGACCTCCCGCCACAGGTCCGCCGCGACCCGCAGCCGGCGCGGCCGCAGCTCCAGCCCGATCAGGGTGGCGAAGGTCTGCTCGGCGGGACCGCCGGTGGCGCGGCGGCGGCGCAGCGTCTCGCGCAGCGCCGGCCCGCCCGGCAGCCGGTCGCCGACCGCATCGGCGACGACGGTGTCCACCCAACCCTCGACCAGGGCGAGCAGCGTCTCCAGCTGGGCCATCGCGGCCTGCTGGCCCGGGGTGATCTTCGGCTCGAACATGCCCTGGCCGAGTGCGGCCTCGATGCTCGACGGGTCGGACGGGTCGATGCGACGACGCGAGCTGCTCGACCGCGGAGAAGTCGACCGAGATGGCCTTGGCGTAGTCGGTGATCAGCGAGATCACCCGGTCCCGCAGCCACGGGGTCCCGGCGTACAGCCGGTGGTGCGCTGCCTCGCGGACCGCCAGGTACAGCCGCACCTGGTCCTCCGGCAGGTCCAGACCCGGAGCCGAACTCGGCGATCGACACGGGGCAGCAGCGCGGCGGTGCCGTCCGGTCCGAGCGGCAGGCCGACGTCGGTGGAGGTCAGCACCTCGCCGGAGAGCTGGGCGAGGCCCTGGCCGAGCTGCGAGCCGAAGGCCATGCCGCCCATCGATCCCATCATCGCCAGCAGCGGACCCGCCTGCGCCTTGGCCTCGTCCGGGAGGCCGTCGATCCAGGCCCGGGAGACCTGCTCGGCAATGGGGGAGCAGAGCTTCTCCCAGGTCGGCATGGTCGCGTCGACCCACTGCCGTGGTGTCCAGGCCGTGGAGGTGCGGGCACCCGGCGGGCATCGAGGTGGCGCCGTCCAGCCACACCTCGGCCAGCGCGATGGCGTCGGCCACCTTGGCCACGTCGATGGAGGATGCGGGGTGCGAGGCGGGCAGCTGGGAAGTGGCCAGCTGCCGGGCGAGCTCGTAGTTGACCGGTCCGCTGGACGCGCCCGATGCTCCGGCCTGCGACATCATCTGGCCGAGCTGCGAGAGCATCGATCCGAGTTGATTGAGGTCGAAACCACCTGGCTCCGGGACCCTGGCCGGGCTTTCCCTCAGGGTCGTCGTCACCTGGAGGGTTGAAGCCGAACGGCAGATTCGTCATAGGGCCACGTTACTGAACAACACCCCGCCGTAGGGACCCAGCCGGCGCCTGATCGCCCACGGCGAACGGTTCACATCCGACGCCCCGATTCTCGCGGCGGTCCTCCCATGGGGGTACCCCTACGCTCGGGAGCCATGTCCTGGTTCTCGCGCATGACGCTGCGCGGTCGCACCGTGCTGGTCGGGTCGTCACTGACCGCCGTGCTCGTGGTGGCCGCAGCGGTGATTCCGATCCCGTACGTCGCCGTGGGGCCGGGCGTGACCTACGACACCCTCGGTGCGGTCGACGGCACCGAAGTGATCACTTTCAGCGGTAAGGACATTCCGGCCTCGGCGACCAGGGAGCAAACGGCCGGCGGTCACCTGAACATGACCACGATCTCCATCACCGATAATGTGCCGCTCTTCGAGGCACTCGGCCTGTGGGCGACCGGCCGGTACGCGCTCGCACCCAGGGAGGACTACTTCCCGCCGGACAAGACGGTCGACGAGGTGAAGGAGCAGGACGCGCAGGCCTTCCGCGACTCGCAGTCGGCCGCCGAGATCGCCTCGCTGCGCTTCCTGGACTACCCGAGCGTGACGTACGTGGGAGAGATCGCCGACGACTCGCCGAGCGCCGGAGTGCTGCAGCCACAGGACCGCATCGTCGCGATCGACGGCACACCGGTCACCGACTTCGCCTCCCTGCAGGCCGCGCTGAAGGACACCACGCCCGGTCAGGTCGTCGCCGTGAAGGTGCTCCGCGACGACAAGGAGGTCACCGCGAAGGTGACGCTGGGCAGCAACAAGTCGGTCGGGCCGCAGGGCTTCCTCGGAGTGGGTGCGGTGGAACGGCCGGTGGCGCCGTTCACCACGTCGATCGCCCTCGAACGGATCGGCGGGCCGTCCGCCGGACTCATGTTCACCCTCGGCATCATCGACAAGCTCACCGATGACGACCTGACCGGCGGCCGGTTCATCGCCGGCACGGGCACCGTGGATGCCGACGGGAAGGTCGGCCCGATCGGTGGTGTGCTGCTCAAACTGATCACCGCGAGGGAGGCGGGGGCGACCGTCTTCCTGGTGCCGGCCGACAACTGCGCCGAGGCGGTGACGGCCGTCCCCGAGGGGCTCCAGCTCGTGAAGGTCGGCACGGTCGACGAGGCGGTCGCCGCGCTGAAGACAGTGAAGGATGGCGGAACCCCGCCGGGCTGCTGAGGGATCCCGAGCGCCCGGCTCAGTCCTCGAACGTCAGGTGCAGCGCCGCGATCAGGTTCGGTGCCAGATCCCCGCCGCGCAGCGGTGCGTCGTCGTGCTCGCCGCGCATCCGCATCAGGCAGGCGCCACCCTTCGCGTCCCGCAGCACGCCTGCGACGAGTCGCGCCTCCGCCCGCTCCGGATGTCTGGCCGCCTGGTCGGCTGCCTCCGCGGGATCGTCGGAAAGGTCGGCGCCGGCGTCCGGCGGCAGCACCACGATCTCCTGAACCAGAACGCAGCCGGCAACCTCGGCCGGCCAGGAGATCTGCGCAAGCGCTTCGGAGAGTTCGGCGTCCGGTAGCGATTCCTGGGCGATCGGGGTGTACACGGCCGCGCCCAGGGAGGGAGCGAGGTCGGGCTGAGCGGCCATCAGGTCGGCGGTGGCGACCAGCGCGAACAGTTGCGGCGGAGCATCCCAGCCGGCGGACGCGGCGAACTCCTCGACCTCGGCCACGGCGACCGCGAGGTCGGGGTCCTCCCACCAATCCGGCGTGCTCACGCGGATGATCTTCGCACGCGGCTCACAGACCTCTCGCCGGTCCGGATGGTGCACTACGGCGGCGCAGCAGTACAACGATCCCGTTTCGGTCGACCTCTCGGCCAGGGAACCTCTGAGCTGTGCCTACAGTTGAGTGGGCGGGGGCCGGTCAGGCTGAGTTCCCACGAGAGCGTCCGCGATGCGGCGTCAAGCACTGCGCGCGCTGGTTCTGCACCGAAGTTTCGACCCGAGGAGTTCACCAGTGGCCATGCGGCCCCCCGTTGGTTTGCCCACCATGTCCCGACGTGCCAAGCGGGTGCTGATCGCGTTGGTCAGCCTCGCGGTTCTTGCGATCCTGTGGTTCCAGTTCGTCGGGATCTATGTCGACTGGCTCTGGTACGGCGAGGTCGGGTTCCGCGAGGTCTTCACCACCCAGGCGATCAGCCGGATCATCCTGTTCCTGATCGCGGCGGTGGTCGGCGGCGGGCTCGTCTTCGGCTCGCTGTACGTGGCCTACCGGTCCCGGCCGGTCTTCGTGCCGAGCAACGAGATCGACCCGTTGGCCCCGTACCGGACGATCGTCAGCACCCGGCCGAAGCTGTTCCTGTTCACCATTTCCGGTCTGGTGGCTTTGATCTGCGGGTTGTCCGCACAGTCGAACTGGGCCACCGTCCAGCTGTGGCTCAACGGCGGCGACTTCGGCACCACGGACCCGCAGTTCGGCAACGACGTCGGCTTCTACGTCTTCACCCTGCCGATGATCCAGATGGTGCTGGGCTGGCTGTTCGTCATCATCGCGATCTGTTTCATCGCGGTCGCCGTCGTGCAGTACCTGTTCGGCGGCCTCCGGCTCAGCGGCCCCGGCCGCAAGATCACCCCGCAGGCGACCCTCCAGCTCTCGCTGCTGGTGGCCGCGTTCGTGCTGCTCAAGGCGGTCCAGTACTGGTACGACCGGTACGAACTGCTGTTCTCCAACCGCGGCGGTACCTTCACCGGCGCCTCCTACACCGACATCAACGCGGTGCTGCCGGCCAAGCTGATCCTGATGCTGATCGCCGCCATCTGCGCGATCGGCTTCGTCGTCGGGGCGTTCACCCGATCCATCAAGCTGCCGGCGATCGCGCTGGGCCTGCTGGTGCTGTCCAGCGTCTTGATCGGCGGCGTGTGGCCGCTGGTGCTGCAGCAGGTTGTCGTCAACCCCAATGGGATCAACCGGGAGCCCGAGTACATCGCCCGCAACATCGAGGCGACCCGCACCGCGTACCAGATCCGCGACGACCAGATCAATTACGTCGACTATCCCGGCGTGCTGGCCGGCGATCCGCGGGACATCATCAGCGACAGCGACACGCTGCCGAACGCGCGACTGCTCGACCCGAACGTGCTGTCGCCGACGTTCACCCAGCAGCAGCAACTCCGGAACTTCTACGGTTTCCCCGATCAGCTGGCGATGGACCGCTACACGGTCAACGGATCGACTCAGGACTACGTGGTGGCCGCCCGCGAGCTGAATGCCGAGGGTCTGAACGACGCGCAGAAGAACTGGATCAACGAGCACATGGTGTTCACCCACGGCGACGGTTTCGTGGCTGCGCCGGCGAACAAGGTCAACAACGGTTACCCCGACTACAACGTCTCGGACATCGCCAGCATCAACAAGAAGAACAACCCGATTCCGGTAGCTCAGCCGCGCACCTACTACGGGCAGCTGACCACCGATTACGCGATCGTCGGTGCGGCTGAGGGTGGCGTCCCACGGGAGTACGACACCGAGACGAGCCGTTACATTTACACCGGCAAGGGTGGCGTGTCGGTTGGAAACCTGTTCCAGCGCGCGGTGTTCGCCACCGAGTACGGCGAGGCGAACTTCCTGTTCTCCTCGGAGATCAATGCCGAGTCGAAGATCATGTACTACCGCGACCCGCTGACCAGGGTGCAGAAGGCCGCCCCGTTCCTCACCACGGACACCAAGGCCTACCCGGCCGTGGTGGACGGGCGCATCGTCTGGATCGTGGACGCCTACACGACCGCGCAGAACTACCCGTACGCGCAGAACGTCTCGCTGTCCGACGCCACCAACAACTCGCTGGCCGCTCGAAGCGGGACGGGTCAGGCCAACACAGAGGTCTCCTACATCCGGAACTCGGTGAAGGCGACCGTCGACGCCTACGACGGCACCGTCACGCTGTACGAGGTCAAGGACGCCACCGGCAAGACCGATCCGGTGCTCAAGGCATGGGAGGGCGTCTTCCCTGGCTCTGGTGAAGCCGTCCAGTGACGTGTCGCCGGACCTGCAGGCGCACTTCCGTTACCCGCAGGATCTGTTCGAGGTCCAGCGATCTCTGCTGGTGCGCTACCACGTCGATGATCCGGTCGACTTCTTCCAGAGCTCCGGCTTTTGGCGCGTGCCGAACGATCCCACGGTGAGCGAGGCGATCCAGGCGCCGCAACCGCCGTACTACCTGCAGGTCAAGCTGCCAGGTTCGGACAAGCCCGAATTCCAGTTGACCAGCGTCCTGACCGGATTCCAGCGCGAATTCATGAGCGCGTACGTGTCGGCGTCATCTGATCCGGCCACTTACGGCAAGTTGACGGTGCTCCGACTACCCACATCGACCCAGACGCCCGGGCCGACACAGGTGCAACAGCTGTTCCGGACCACCTCGGAGGTCAGCACGCTCGTCACACTGTCCACCCAGCAGGGTGGTGCGCGGGTGATCTTCGGGAACCTGCTGACGTTGCCGGTCAACGACGGCCTGCTGTACGTGGAACCCTTCTACATCCAGGGCCAGGCGTCGTCGACGTCGTTCCCGCAGCTCAACCGGGTGCTTGTCTGGTATGCCGGGCGAGTGGGTGTCGGCAGCACGCTGCAGCAGGCGTTGACCCAGGCGGCCGACAACGCTCCGGTGCAGATCACGGCGGACGGCAGCACGACGGGCAACCCGTCGCCGACGCCGACTCCGTCCGGTGGGACCTCACCAACCACCGCCACGGCGGCACCGCCGGCTGATCTCGCGGCGGCGGTGGCAGCCATGGACACGGCGACGACCAACCTGGACAACGCCAAGAAGTCCGGCGATCTCGCCCAGATCGGTGCTGCCACTCAGCAGTTGCAGGACGCGGTGAATGCCTACCTGAAGTTGGCGGACCAAACCAGCTCCGGTAACAGCGCCAGCTTGGCGCCGGTGCCTTCCGCTGGCGGGTAGGTTTGCGTTCGGCCCAGATCGAGCGGCGCGGGTCCCGACCCGCTGTCGTTCACGTCACATCCATTGTGGCGTAACCGATTTGGTGGTGGTGACATCAGCTTGTTACAGTGGTGTCACCACAACGACGCGGGGTGGAGCAGCTCGGTAGCTCGCTGGGCTCATAACCCAGAGGTCGCAGGTTCGAATCCTGCCCCCGCTACCACGTGATGACGGCCCCCGGACTTTGGTCTGGGGGCCGTTTAGTGCTGGCTTGTGATCATCTCCGTCGAGGCACCGAGTCCTCGAGTTGCACCGGGTCGGGAGCATTGCCGAAGGATCTTCAATCCTGTTGGCCTTCAGATCGAAAACGAACGATGTCGATGGCTGAGACCACGCCATGCGGCGGCGATCACCCGGACCGAATGAGATACGCTGCCGCCTGCATGCCAGGCTGATGCAGTCCGATCCATCCCCGGAGAGGGGTCTGTCAATGACACGCATGTCAGCGAACAGCTTGCCGACCGCCATCGCTGAAGGTGACTGCTAATGGCTGGCTCGATGAGCTCTGAGCCCGCTCGCCCGGCTTCGCGTCGGCGAACGGTCACCTTGATCCTCGGAGCCATAGGCGTGATATTTCTTGCCGCCGCGTTGATCATCGGCCTTTGGACAGATGCGGCCGTCGAGTGGGCGGTTTTCCTCGCTATCTTCGGCGTCATCGGTGTCCTGTTCGCGGGGTTTGTCTGGATCCGAATGGCGGACGTTCATTGAGCGTTGTTCTCATAGGGTGATGTCGCAGGTTGCTTCAATGCCGTCCTGCACTGAATGGCGCCTTTCCTTTCATCCGTTACTGAGCTTCAACTTTGCCGCAGCCACCGCCTCGGCGATTAGTGCGGCTGCTCGGCGATCAGGGTCCGGAGCTCGTCGGCCAGTTGCGGGGTCCAGCCGGGCGGTTGCAGGATTTCGGCCCAGCCATCGACGAACTCGAGCGTGTAGGTGTGGCCGTGCCCCGGTGGGGTGTCGACGGGTTCGAGCATGTCCATGGTCACCTGCCAGAACGTCACCAACGGAATCCAGGCCATCTGGTCGATGACGTCGGGACCGGGAGGTTCGGTGAGCCAGTCCGGGCGATGCAGGATCAGATCGGGGCTGAGCCAGACGATCGGGTCGGAAGCATGCTGCAAGTAGACAACTCTGGCGCCGTCCCAAGGCTGACCTGCGGGTTGGATCGGATCGGCCGAGTTGTTGCTGAAACGAACGATGCGGCCGTTCTTGAAGACGGGGTGAACCTCCGGGCTGCCTGTGTCTCGCTTGTCGGTGAATTCTCGATTGAGTTGGTTGAACGCGGGAGGACCGGCCAGCAAGATTCCGTCGGTGCGGTTGGCCATGTCGACATCACCGCCGAACGGGGTCTCCATCATGAACGAGCCGAGGCTCAGCCCGAATGCATAGATCTTGGGTCGCTGGTCCGCCGGCAGCGCCGACCACACCCGGTACACCTCGTCAAACAAGGCCCGGCCGGCCTCTCGCGCCTTGTCCTGGTCGACCAGGAACGACGCCCACGACGGCAGATAGGAGTACTGGATCGCGACAGCGGCACTGTCGCCACCGGTTTCGTACTCGAACGCGCTCATCGCGGCCGGGTCCACCCAGCCCGTTCCCGTCGTCCCGGTCACCAGCAAGTAGCTGCGGTCGAAGCCACCAGCACGCTGCAGGTCGGCGACCGCCAGAGCAGCCCGGTCCTGCGCGGTGTCGGCGGAGTTGATCCCGGCGTAGGCCCGGATCGGCTCCAGCGCCGTGGCGCCGCTGAACGTTGATATTTGCGCGGCGGTGAGACCGGAACCGGCGAAGTTACGGCCCTGGTAGCCGAGGGTGTCCCAGCCGATCAGTGAGCCCGGTCCACCTGACCGCAACGGCGTCGTTGGCTGGTCAACGGTGTCGCTGGTCGTGGTGTCCTTGATGGCGAAGGCCCGATCGGTGATCGCGAGGATCCCATCGACCAGCACACCTGAGAACAGGCCGACAGTCAGTACGGCGGCCAACACCCAACCCAAGGCACGGGCGGCACGGGCACCCATCCACCGGTTGAGGCGCCGCGCAACCCATCGATACAGCTTGCGCACGCCCCGTCCGGCGGCGACCAGGCCGACGAACACGACTCCGGCCAGCACGGGCAGGATCAGTCGTGATCCCAGGTCCTCCGGTTCCGCCCCGACGAGGGCGCGGATTTGCCCCTGCCACCGCTGCCCCAGCAAGTAAAAGGTCAACAGCCCGACAACAGCGACGATCCCGAAGATCCGCCATGCCAAGGCCTTCGGCTGGCGAGCTGACCTGTCGGCGAACTGCCGCCACAGCCACGCCCCAACAACCCCAAGGCCGTACCCGATGGCACCGGTCAGCCCGCACACGACTCCCTGGAACGGGCCCGGTCGCGGCACCAGGGACGGCGTGAACGCCAGGCAGACGAACCCCAAGGCAACCCAGCAACCCGGCAGGGTGTACCGAAACGGGCGACGCCGCGGCCGGCTTGCGTCGATCTTCCCGGTTTGGTTGTCTCCACCGTCGGCCGGTGAGTGGGACTCACCTGACGCGGCAAGGGTTCCCGAGTCATCGACCACAGCGGCTTCGTTCGGTGTCACCACAGCTTCCACCTGATCGCCAGTCATTTTGGAGCGCCGGAGGCCAAACATTTCATGTGCCGGCCGAGCCACAGTCACGGCCAGCCAGACGGGAATTGCCGCCCACGACACCACCGGATGATCGGCCGCTGACTGCTTGACTGCCGGATTCGGGACTATCGCCGACTTCACCCTTCGTCAGGGTCAACTGTGGGTCAGCGGGCGTAGTCCCGGCCATGGACAGAGAGCGCCCAGATGACCAGCACGTCCAGGGCGATGATGAGGACACTCCAGATCGGGTAATAGGGCAGCCACATGAAGTTCAGGACAGCACTGATAGCGGCAACCCCGATCCCGACCGCGCGAGCCCACACGGCGCCGTTCAGCACAAAGAACCCGGCAACCGCGATCCCGATACCGAGGATCAGGTGAATCCACCCCCATGCAGTGAGGTCGAACTCGAAGATCCATTTCTGCCCTGCGACGTAGAAGTCGTCGTTGAACAGAGCGACCAGCCCTTGGAACGCCTGGAAGAAACCGATCATGATCATCGCAACGGCAGCAAAGACGATCAACCCGGTAGCGACCGCGCTGCGCGGCCGCTCATTGGTTTGTGACATGAGGTACCCCTTGCAGTGGTGGGCTATGCGGGCGGGTGCCCGCGATGTACACCTTTTATCCGACCGGTCCGCTACCACTCATCCAAACCAGGTGATTGGTCGCCCGGAACGAAGTCGTCGGGCGCCATCGAGCACCTCAAGCGGGCCGTAGGCATTTGCCATACATGCTCCACCCACTTCGATGTACGAATAGGCCGCCTCCGGTGTCAGAAGAGCCCGAGTTCGCGCCCGCGATCCACGGCATCGCGACGAGAGGAAACACCGAGTTTGCGGTAGATCGCCTGCTGATGGGATTTGACGGTGTTCACAGACAGGTACAGATCGGAAGCGATCTCCCCTGCCTTCAGGTGGGTGGCCAGGTAGGGCAGGACCGCCCGTTCTCGGTCCGTCAGGATTTGGTGGCTCGCGACCATCGATGATGACGCGGAGAATTTTGGTGGTGACACGTCCTCCCGCAGCATGTCGGCAAACCTTGGGTGCCGTGACACCACCGTTCGATGCCGATCGAGTATCGGTTGCAGCGGCTCTCCGGCGGTTCGGAACGGCGCTATGATGCCGGGTTCTGCGGCAATACCAACGGCGTCGGTGAACAGTTCCAGCGCCTTGGCGTCCAGCCGAAGCCGCTGCGCCGCCAGGGATGCAACGATCCGTGAATCCACTGAGACGGTCAGATAAGCGGCGCAGGCCGGCAACGACGAGGTCAGTATCCGCAACGCTTCCTTCGGGTCGTCTTTGGCCAGCAAGCACCTGGCCAGACTGACCGTGCGCCGGGCGTTGGAGTAACCGGTGTCAGGTACCTGATCCAGCAATACTCGGGCCGCATCGACCCGGCCTTCGGCCAGGAGATTGTCCGCCTGAACGACGGTAATCCATCCGGCCAGCATCGGCGGTAACCATCCCGGCCTGGGGGCCATGTCGGTCAGGACGGCTGCCCGCTGCCCGGTTTGTTGCTGGTCATTGCGAGAGAGGGCGACCTCGACGGCCAGGGCGGCGAACGCGGCCTGGCTCGCCAGGTGCGGGTTCGTTCCCCTGGTGCCAAGGGTGATCAGGCGATCGGCGTCATCCAGCCGGCCGGTGTCCAGAGCGACCATCGCCAGAGCGATCATGTGTGCGGATGCCTGCGGTTCGGGCGACCAGCCGTGCTGGTCGGCCGTCGCCCTGGCTTGGTCGGCCAGTTGCCCCGCCAGCGGATGCTGCCCCCGCATGGCGGCCAGCAGCGCCAGATGACCCTGCGCGGTCAGCTCGGACAGGCCCAAACCCCACCGGCCGCATGACTTCTCGCCGTCGAACAGTGCGGTCTCTGCCGCCAGGAACTCACCATCCCAGAGCAGCCCGAAACCACAGGTTCGTCGTGGCGATCGCCCGGTACCGCTCCAGTGCCGGGACCTGGCGTCGCGAAAGCTGGTCGATCACCTTGAGGACGTGCCTGGCCGCACCGGTGAGCGCAACTGGTTGACGGGCATGTGAGTACGCCATCCGCAGGCTGGCGATCAGCAGATCAGCGCCGAGCGAGGCCCTTGGCGTTTCGTTGTCCACAGCGGCCTCGGCAGCCTGGACGTCCCGCAGCATCGCTGAATAGTCATGCCGGTGAAAGCTGCACAGAGCTGAGGCGAGCAGTGTGGTCGTTGTCGGGTCGACGTCGGCGCGCGCGGAAACCGGCTCCAGTGTCTCTACCAGCGTCGGAGCTGCGGCCGTCACCACATCGGGCGCAACCCACTCGGTCAGCACTTGGCCAATCGCCACCCAATCACCCGCAGCAGTGAGATGACGGATCGCGGCCAGAGGGTCGCCATGCTCAACGAGCCAGCCAGCGGCGCGCCTATGCAGCTCGCCAAGCCGGCCCGGGTATTCCAGGCCCAGTCGATGCAGAAGCAGCTCCCGAAAGAGCGGGTGCCAAGTGAACCAGGAGCGTGCACCGGCCAAGCCCGCGATGAAGCCGGTACGGACCTCAACTTTTTCCAGCTGGGCCTGTGCATCGACTTCGCCGGTCAAGACCTGTGCCAGCTCGGCGGTCACCGGCTCGACGACGCTCGACCGGAGTAGGAACCGGCGATCCTGATCGGACAGTTGGTCGAGCACCTCCTGCATCAGGTAGTCCGCGACGGGACGGTCGCTGCCCCGGAGCCGGGTCACCGCCTCTTCTGGCGCGTCGCGGTTTAGGCCGGACAGCGCCAGCCGGAGCCCGGCCGCCCAGCCGCGGGTTCGGTCGACCAGCCGGGCGATGGTCGCCGGTGCCAGGTGCAACCCGCCGGCGGAAAGCAACTGTGCTGCCTCGGCGTTGTCGAAGGCCAACTGATCGGCTCGGATCTCGGACAGCCGATCGGAGATCGCCAAACGCTGCAGCCGCAGCGGTGGGTCATACCTGGCGCTGAGGACCAGGCGGACCGTCGGTGCCAGTCGGTCCAAGAATTTTTGAATCGACTCCAGAACGTCCCGGTCGCTAAGTTGATGCACATCATCCAGCACGATCACCAACGGTGCCGGAAGCTGCGCCAGCGCATCGACCACCCGCATGGCATCTTCGACGCCAAAACTGGCCGCCGGCGCGAGACCGGCCAGAACGCTCCCGGGCTCGACGCAACCGCACGCCCGGATCGCTGCGATCAGGGAGGACCAGAACCCGGAAAGCCGGTTGTCGGATGGCTCGATGCTGAGCCAGGCAACGCGATGGGTGGTGTGTTGTGTCCAATCGGCCAGGGTCAAGGTCTTCCCGTTTCCGGGGCCGGCGCTGACCAGTGTCACCGGACCTTCGACCGCCCGGTCCAAGAGCGAGTTGAGCCGAGTCCGCGGAAGGAACAAGCCCGGAACCACCGGCGGCGCGGTCCGGAAACGCAGACCAGTAACCGCTTGATCCGTCAGGATCGTCACCGTCCTTCAACGACAGGTCCTTATCGCTACGTACGGTATGCCACCTCCATGTCCGGACGGCGATCTGCCGCACGTCAACACGCTGCCGGTATCGGCCGATCAGGTGGAATGTTCCGCCGCGGGCAAACTGGGTGACGGCGTCACACTGCGGCCGGACAGGTCAAGCCCCTGGTGTGAAACCGTCCAACCACACGTCGAGAGGCGCCAGACCATGTCGTGCAAGGATTCCTATAATCACGGACAGATCCTGCCCCGGCCCGAGCACCCCCCGGATGATGGTGTCCGGCCGTTTCGGGCTGGTGGTGAACCCCGGTATCCCACCGGCCAGCCACGTCGGATCCATATTGCCCGCGACCACTATCTCGACGTCAAACATCTAGCGGCGTCCAGCGACTTGGTCGGCGCCGGCATCCCCGCCAGTGGCGGCGATCTGCCGTACCTCGCGTACTTCCACTCCGACCATCTGCAGCCAATTGATGATGCCGACCAGGGCAGCCTGGTCCTTGACCGGACCCTGCAACACCGTTTCCACACCCCGTCGGACGATGTGCGCGTCATGCAGATCGGCCAACACCCGCGCCGACACCGGACCGGCCACCCGGATCTCGAAATCGGTCATCATCACAACCTTCAGCCAGTAGTCACGTGTCGCACTACTGCCCAGCCGAGCGGCCCGAGTGCAACAGATAGGAATCACCGGGTGGACGGCTAGTCGCAGTTGTACTCAGTCAAGCACTCGATGCACCCGCAACCAGTCATCCAAACCGGATGAAACCTCACCGGCGGCCGCTCGCACCTTCGGACACCGTGAACGGCGGCCATGGTGAATCGACGACCTTCTTGTCCGGCGCTTCATCCAGTGCGACACCTGCCGAGTCTTGTCGCCGACGGACTTTTTGGGCCAGCAGGGCGATCATCCGTGGTCCTCAGCCATCATCCACCCACGCATCGATCCGCCGGGTACAACAGCTCTTTCGCGATCAGCTTGAACGGCTTGGGTCGCCAGGACCGGGCGACTGCCCGCGCACCGGCCATCGGGCCTCAGCACGTCCCGTCGCCGCCGGAGTTACGCGCGAACTGCCTCCATGCCAACACAAACAGCAGAACGAACACTTTGCCCACAGTGTTGAGGATCGTGATGGATACCGTGATCAGCGGGTCGGAGCCAAAGGGAAAGATCATCATTAGTAGCATCGGGGCGATGTTGCGGACGGCCGTGGTGATCTCGGCCGCGTGCCTGATGCCGCGGTCTTTGATCCGGAGACCGGAAGCAAGTAGGTATCCGCAACCCAGGCCGATGAACAGCCCGGCAAACGCCGCGATGTAGCTCTCGGTGCCCCAAGTCTGCACGAATAGGCCCCAATACGCAGCGAGCGTGAAGTTCAAATTGAACAGCAGGCACAGAATAGCCACGCGGACAACCCATTTTGCCAATGATGCCGTTAGGTCGCGCCACAGCAGTCTGAAACAGCACCCGAGAACCAGTGGGAGAAGCAGAAACAACAGCAGCGGCCGGGCCACATCCCAAGAAGACGTCTTCAGTTGTGTGTCAACTGCGTCCACCGCCAGGGGTAAGCCCCACTGGGCGGGCGACGATAGTTGCCGCTGTCAGGACTACCAGCAGAGTGGTGGCAATGCTGACGCTGGCTTTGGCCAACTTCGCCAGGAGGGGAGCAAATGGCATGCCGGCGCTGAGAGCGCCGATACAGAAGCCAACCTTTATCTCCTCGAGGACTGACGATGCCACCGTCAATACGTATCCGATAAACAGTGCTGGAATGATGACGAAGTTGATCACCAGAGCCCACGCGGCGATTTTCCAATGCGTAACGGCTTCACCCAAGAGTTTGCCTATGGGGAGGCGCAAGCCCAACCCGAATGCATTCAGTATCACAAACAGGACACCGAACCCATTGATCAGACGATCACACTCGACTGACCATCCATGTCGGTTCCTTCTGCGACGTCGGGAACGAAACCTACCGGGCTACGACACTCCAGCCAGTGAGGCAATCACTCGCGTTGCGTGCTCGCGGCCCCCGTAATGCCGAGATCGGGTCGTTCGGTCTCCGCCGGGCGAATAGAGACCACCGAGCGGTCCTGGGGCCGTGAACTCTGGACGCGGGCCTGTTGGTCCGTCGGCGTCAGCTACGCATGGACAGCTGGTCTTTCCCATGACGGGCGCGGCAGACACGAGGCCTACGGCCGATTGGTTGAACGCCAGTGCCGGGGATCGTGACAAGTGCCGCGGTCATCATCAGGACGCCGGCGACGCTGATGATGACGCCGGGGAGGACGGACAGCGACGTTTCAACGAGACCAGCCATCAGCATGATGATGCCCAGTACAAAGACGGCGAACTTCAGTGCCGCGAGGTGCCGACGGACATGCCGAAAAGCGAGGTTGGCGACGAAAGTTGGAGCATTCCGAATGAGGGAACGCTCCATGTCGTCGAGCAGCTGCTGCTCGTCCTCGGATAGCGCCATGACTCCTGTCCTGCCCATGCCTGGCCCGTGTCGCCGCGAACGGTTCGGCGGAGCGTACGAAGCGTTAGCCGTGTCGCGTGAGACTCCAGCTTGACAAGTATCCGCCCATCAGGGCTGCCTCGACCGGTTGAGCCCAGCCTTTATCCTTTTGGGCTGATTCAGCCATTCGCTGGGTGGGAGCGTCCGGCGGCACAGTCAAATGTGTTTTGCGGAGCATGACCGATCCCGCAGCTCGATCCCTTCGTTTCTGGGTAGCAGCGCGACGCGCAACCCTCGGTTGCCTGGCACGGAATTGGTGCGATGACAGCGAATTGAGCTCGCCGTTTCCACGCGTCGCCGAGCACGCCTTCCTGTCGAACTGTCATACCGGTGCGGTGGTGGCACCGGACGCGTCGATCGACTGGTTGTGCGTCGCCTAGCTTCGACAGCCCAGCGTGTTGGGCAGTCTGTTGGATCGGGGCGACGGTACTTCCGCGTCGCGCCCTGCGGGATCAACGTTGCCGACACACCGCCACTCCGACCCTGAGACGAGCGTGCTGGTTAAAACCTGGCACACCCCATCGGGGCTGGGCGGAGATCCGCGACGCGCTGACGATGTCCGCGCGCACCAGCCCCAACGAGACAACGCCCCACACCGCACCGCCCTCCGACGAAGCCGACCCGGCCGATCTGAGCCACAGCGAAGCGCAAGCATGTGGCTCCAACTTGCTCGGGCGACCGTGGTGGTGGACTGGACGGCATCGCCATTCGCGCTAGCAGCATTGTCATGGAGCTGATCGCCACAGAGCGCATCGGTCGACCCGTGGGTAGCTAGATGCGCGGGCCATGTAGTGAACGAGTTCCGGCTCGATGTGCGCTGTGGCGGCGCGGCACCGGACCCGGTTGATGCGCCGCCGTCCCGGGCGTCATCGATCGCATCATTACGTCGCCAATCCTCGAGGAACGGGTACTAAGACAGCGCGGTGATTCGGCGGTGAACGAAGGGTGATGAGCGAGCGTGGCGACTGAGTTGGTGGAGCGGGAGCTGAAGTTCGAGGTCGACGACCGGTTCGTCGGTGCCCGACGTCGGGGTACTGGTCGCCGACGGTGCCGTCGAGGTGGGTCGGCAATCGCTGGACAGCGTGTATTTCGACACTGAGGACCGTGACCTGCTGGCGTTCGGGGTGACGTTGCGCTGCCGCGCCGGTACCACTGACAACGGCTGGCAGTTGAAGATCCCGATCGGCGACGCCCGGACGGAGGTCCGGCTGGATCCCACGGAGAACGACTCGGTCGTACCGGAGGAGTTGGCGTCCATGGTCCTCGGGGTGCGTCGTGGCAGGTCGCTCAGGCACCTGGTCACCGTTCGGACGAACCGTTCCACCAGTCGGCTGCTGACCGCGGGCGGAGAACTGATGGTGGAGATCGCCGACGACCTGGTGACGGCCGTGGCGCCGGGACCGGGGTCGGCCACATTGAGCTCCTGGCGGGAGATCGAGGCCGAACTCGGCCCGGCCGGCTCGGAAGAATCTGCTGGATCTGGTGAACGGCCAGCTGGTGGCTGCCGGGGCTCGCCCGTCCGAGGTCGCGAACAAGGTTGCCCGCGCAGTGGGCGGGCTGCCCGTGGACGATGGTGTCCGCGCAGCGGACGGCACGGCGGCCACGGCGGGTGACCTCATTCGGGGATATCTGGCCGAGCAGGACAACGCCCTGGTGGTCGGCGATCTGAGCTTGCGCCGGGGATTGGGTGGTATCCACCCGACCCGGGTCGCGACCAGGCGGCTGCGGTCCACGTTGCGGATCTTCGCCGACTATCTGGATGCCCGGGCAGCCAGGGCGTTGGATGCCGAGCTGTCCTGGTACGCCGACCTGCTCGGCCAGGTCCGGGACCGGGAGGTGCAACGGGCCCGGTTCGCCGCCACCCTCGCCGAGCTGCCGGCCGAGCTGGTCCTCGGGCCGGTACCGGCGACCATCGAGCAGCAGCTGCTCACCGAGCAGCTGCAACACGAGACAACACTGCTCAAAACGATGAACAGCGGCCGGTACCTGAACCTGCTCCGGGACGTGCAGCGGTGGGTCACCGATCCGCCGTTCACAGACCGAGCGGCGGCGGACACGGCGACGGCGCTGCGGGCCGCGGTTCGGTCGGCCGAACGGAAGGTCCGCAAGCACCTGGCTGCGGCCCTGGCCGGGGATGATGACGAGGAACTGCACAAGGCCCGCAAGGCCGGCAAACGCGCTCGGTACGCGGCAGAGCTGGCCGCCCCGGTCCTGGGCGGCAAGGTCAAGAAGCGGATCAAACGGTACGAGCAGTTGCAGGACATCCTGGGCGACTATCAGGACGGCGTGGTTGCCGCCGCGCTGCTGCGACGACTGGCCACCGGCACGGTCGCCAACACCAACGAGAACGGCTTCACCTACGGCCTGCTGTACGAGCAGGAGCAACGCCGCGCCGAACACAGCCGTCAACTTGCCCGCGCCTGGACGCCCTGACCGCCGACCGACGCCGGTCAGCCCGGCGCGCAACACCGGCCTTTCGTCCAGGCACCGGTAGGGGCCTCGTAGGCGTCGGGTCGTTCACCTGTCCGCGCAATCCTGCTCGATCGCAATCGGATCCTCCGGGGTACTTGCGGACTGAGTTGTCTTCGCCGTGTCCAGTCGATCGTTGTTGCTGCTACATGCCGCAGGCACAAGGGCGAGGATCGGGATGAAGGCGGTCAGGGCGATGGACTTGTAACCGCCGGTTTCTGCGCCATGGCAGTTCTGATGGTGCACGTCGGGCGGTCGCGCGAGGGTGACCACGCCGTCGGTCGAAAAGAGCAGGCATGCGAAAGCGCGACGGCGGGCGGGTTACAGCAGCCCGACGTTGCGGGCTTTTTCGACGGCTGCGCGGCGGTTGTCGACGCCGAGTTTTCGGTACACCGCTCGTTGGTGGGCTTTGACGGTGTTCACGGATACGAACAGGGCCTCGCCGATTTCCCCGGCTTTGAGCATGGTGGGTAGGTAGTGCAGCACCATGAGTTCCCGTTCGGTGAGGTGCTGCATCGCGATCGGACCGGTGTCCGAGACGTGCTTCTGGTGGGGCTGTGGTGGTAGTTGGGTGAGCAGGTCATTGGCGAATTTCTGGTGCCGCCCGTCGAGTTGCCGGTACCGGGTCAGCAACTCGGGCATGTGCTCACCGACCAGCAGGAACGGGCGGCGGATATTTTCCGGTTCGGCCAGGTCGATGGCGGTGGTCACGGCGGTCAGCGCTGAGGCTTCCCGTCGGTTGCGGGTTGCGATGACCGCCCGTAGCAACCATCCCGTGACGGCTGGTTCGGGGTAGGACGCCCCGGGCGGCAGCAGCGGTGCAAGGAGCTGCTCGGCGGCCGGCAGATCATCGAGGGCGAGCCTGGCCCGGGCCAGGGTCGCGAATCTCCATGATGCGACGATGCCGGGCGCGCCGTCGACGGCACCCAGACGGGTGATGGCCTGCTCTGGTCGGCCGGCCAGCAGCTGCGCCTCCGCTCCGGCGACGGCCGCCCACCCCAACAACAGTGTTGGGACGGTGGGGGTCCGGGCCAGCCCGGCGGTGACCCGGCTGTCCGCCTCCAACGCGGCGGTGGGGTCGCGGTGGCAGACCGCGACCTGAACCGCCGTGATGGCCAATCCGATGCGCACGGCGCGGTCGTTTTCCCCGCCGCTCACGGCCAGGCCGCGCTGCACGTGACCGTGCGCGGTGTCGGGGCGTTGCCAGCTGAGGTTGACGAGCGCGAGGGCGAGGTACGCGGACAGGGCTTGTGGTTCTGATTCCCATCCGCGGCGTTCGGTGATCAGCACGGAGTCACGGGCGCGGCGTTCCGCGGCCCAGTACCGGCCGTGCAGGGCGTCGAGCACGGCGAGGTGCCCGGTCGCGTTCAGGTGGGCCAGGGGCAGGTCGAGCTGGGCGGCCTCGGCCGCCGCGGCGTCCAGCAACTGCTCGGCATCACTGTGGTCGCCGGTCCACAGCTGGGCCCCGGCGAGGTTCACCTGGGCGAGCGCCCGGAACGCCCGCGCTGCCGGCAGTCCCGGACGTGAGGTGCGGTCGAGCAGTTCGATCACCCGGCCGGCCAGTTCCACCACCCCGGCCGCGTCCGCGGCTGCCCGGGCCGCGATCATTTGGAACACGGTGATCACGACCTCCGCCGACGGTGCAATGTCCGCCGCGGTCTCAGACAGGTAGTCCCGGGCCTCGACGGTGTCCCGGAGCATGGCCCGGAACTCTCGCCGGGCGAAGTGGCGGGTCGCCGACGCCAGCAGCGTCGTCAACGATGGGGCGTGGGCGGCTACGGCCGCCAGCGGGTCGATCGCCGCGACCAGGGCAGGACCTTCCGGGGTGACCAGCTTCGGGATCAGCGACAGCATGATCCGGCCCGCCTGCTGCTGGTCCCCGGCGAGAATCCAATGCCTGATCGCCTGGATCGGGGCGCCTTGCCCGGACATCCAGGTCGCGGCACGTCGGTGCAACTCCGCCGCCAGTAGGGGGCGGTCCAAAGTGAGCTGGTGACGGAGCAGCTCCCGCAGCAACGGGTGGAACCGGAACCACTCACGACGGCTGCCGAGCGCAACGACGAAGGCGTTCGTGTTGGCGAAACGTTCCAGGACGCGGTGTCCGTCGGTGCGGCCGGTCAAATGATCGGCCAACGCGCCGTTGATTCGGTCGACGACGCTGCCCGCGAGCAGGAAGTCCCGCTCGTCGACCGGTAACCGCGCGGTGACCTCACCGACCAGGTAATCGGCGACCGACCGGGCGCTGCCGGAGAACCGGTCTATCCCGCGCCGCACATCATCCGGATCAAGGGACATCGCGGCCAGCCGTAACCCGGCGGGCCACCCCTCGGTGCGGTCCATCAGCACCGACACCTGACCGGCGTCCAATTCGATGCCGGACTGGAAGAACAGCGCCACCGTCTCCGCCCGGTGAACGCGAGGTCAGCGGTGCGGATCTCGGTGAGCTGCCCGGCGACCCGTAACCGGTGCAACCGCAGCGTCGGGTCGGCGCGGCTGAGCAGCACCAGCCGCACCGTGGGCGGCAGATGGTCCACCAGCTCGCCGAACGTGGCCAGCACCGCAGAGTCGGTGATCTCGTGGAAATCGTCCAGCACCAGCACCACCGGCGCGGGGAGTTCCGCCACCCTGGCCATGACCTGTTGCACCTCGGCGGGGCCGAATTCCGCGGCCGGGATCAATTTCCCGCAACGAGCCATCCACCGGGACCGCACCGCTGGCGATGATGGCGGCGATCACGATGTGACCAGAACGAGCGGGGGTCATCATCGGACCGGTCCAGGCTGAGCCAGGCCACCGGGCACCCGGAGGCGCCGGATACCGCCCAAGATGCAGCCGTCAACGTCTTCCCGGCACCCGGGCCCGCGCTGACCAGCGTCACCGGACCCGTTGCGGCCGCGGTCAACCGGGCGGCCAGCTCCGCGCGCGGCAGCACACCCACCGGAACCGCGGGGCGTGATCTTCAGGGTCAGCAGCGACCGCGCTTGCTCGGACACGGCAACCTCTCAACCGGGTGAGGCCGCGCCAGCCCGACACCTCCGGGCCCAGCGGGATCCGTGTCGGATCGCGCACCGTTACCGCAGCCTAACTCGTTAATTCATTTGCGCACAAACTCCGGAACGCCAGGTATCCGCTGTCAGGTCCGCTCTGCGGGACCTGCTCGAAAAATACCCGGCCAGACATGACTCGGCCCGTGCTGCGGTGCCGCGTTCCGAGGAGCGTGGCTCAACTCGCCACCATCCTCGCCCGCCGGGCACCATCGGCCCGAGGGCGAGATCACGATGTGGGTGACGGTCAACCCCCGCTCCCCCAGCCTCTGCAGCAGACCGTCCAACTCGGCCGGCCCCGCAGCGCGACCGGTTAACACGGTGCCTGGCGACCCCGCGAATGCGGTCAGCTCCGGCAGCGCCGACCGGGTCACCGGGCCGAGCAGGTCGGCCACATGAAACTCGTACACCTCGTCAGCCATGTGCCACGTCCGCACTGCCCGCAGGAGAGGGCCAATCACGGTCGGTGCCGAATCCGTCGGTCAGCCGCCGCACCTCGATGAGGTCCAGGCCCACGGACTGGAGGCGGTTGATGATGCCGTGCAGGTCGGCCTGGTCCAGCACAGGGCCATGCAGGATCGTCTGAACCGGTTCGATCACCGCCTCGACACCTTCAATTTCCACCAGCACCGACTGGGGAACCACCCCGGACACCCGGATCTCATACTCGAACACTCCGGTCACCCAGTTTCATCAGGTCGGTCACGGGTTGTTGCCCGTGAACCGTCACTCTGACGGATTTGCGCCATTGCCGCGCCACCCGGATCGGGTGAACGTCGATGCACCACCGCTGACCAGACGAAGGCCGAATTCCCGGCCCTGCGCTAGGGGCGGGCAGGAAGCTATAGACCGCCTCACCGACGCTGGATCAACCGGATGACGAACCCAACGATTCATGCTGATCGCACCGTCGGCCGACCGATCGGACGGAGCTGACAACTCGCCATTCAGAGCAGAACCGGTGCACCAGCCGGGTTTCACTCGGCCGTCACCGAGACGGTCATCCCGCCCGATTCGCCACCGGGATGTCTCCACACTGAAAGTGACTACGTGCGTCCGCGCCGAGAAGTGCGGGATCGGCTGTTGCTGGGCCCGACCACTGGAATCAATTCGCGAAGGTACCGGGTAGCCCATTCGCGGGCCCAGTGGACCGATTTGCGCGTCTGGCTCGGCGTCCTTGTCAGCGCGCGGGCGCACCGTTCCCGCCCTTCCTTCGTTGTGTTTGGTGTTGTCCGGCTGCCGCCGGCGTCGGTTGGCAGGTTTCCGGAGCGGAGCTGTCGTTGGCTTCGTGATCGGTCAGGTGTCCACCGGGATCGTCGTGGCGCTGTTGATCCTCCTGAACGTGTTCCTGGGCTGGCGGCAGGAACTGAAGGCGAGCTCCAGCGTCGACGCGCTGTCCAATCTCGAGGTGCCGCAGGCAAAGGTGCTCCGCCGCGGCCGGTATTCCTTGTGCGGTCGAGGTGATGCCCGGCGACATCGTCCAACTCGGCTCGACAGGTGTCAACGGGTGCTCGAAGACGGTCTGAAGTTGACCGGCGCGCGAGGTGAGTGGAGGACTTTTGGCCCTGTCGGATGCGCCGTTGGACCGGGATGGTGGCACCGCGGTGCTTGGTCGGAAGGTCTGACTCAGAGTTGCCGCAGGGATGGAGAAGGACCGGATGCACCAGCTCGGGGAACAGATCACTGCTTCGCTGACCGTCGACGACGTCGACTCGTTTCACGGCGCGCGGGGACTCCGCGAGGCGGAGCCGCTGTGGGACGCGTTGGCGCGGGCGAGGGAACACTATGACCCGCTGCTATTGGCCACCGCCGAGGACGCACTGTTCAGGTTCTACCTGCCACTGGCTCGCACAGTGACGCGCGAACGAATCGTCGGTCCGGCGACGGACGTCGATGCCGACAGGGCCGCCGAGTTGGGGCTCGCCGAGGCGGTGTTGCGTTGGGGTCCGGCGGATGCCCGGGGCTTCGAGCGGTACGCCCGCGCCGTCATCGCTGCGCAGCTACGCCGAGCCCTCGCCGTTGCGGGAGCCCAACGCCCTCACCAGCACGCTGACCGAAAAGCCTCACGCAGGCCGTTCGCCAACGTGTGAACACCCTGTTCGGTCGGAGGCGTGAACCCGAAATGCGGTGCCGCCGGGGCATACGGCCCGAACCGCGCCGAGCGGGTAGCGGGCGCGGTCGGCTCGACCCGACCCACCGACCGCTGACGGGCCGGTACTTGCATGAAGTCGCCGTTCCCGTCGCGGGCGGCCGGCTGCCGTGCAGCGCCAAGGGCGGTGTGGGAGGAACCACGCAAGAATTGTCCCTGTCGGAAAAGTCGTCAATGGAGGATTCGTTATGCGCTCAATTCGTGATCTGTGGTCCGTGTCCGGGCGCTTGGCTGCTTCAGTGCTGGCTGTGGGAGTACTCGCAGCCGCGTGCAGTTCAGGATCAACATCGAATACGTCGTCCGCGGTCAGTTCAGCGGCGGCCGCCGCGTCAAGTGCCGTGAGCTCGGCCGCAGCGGCCGCGTCGAGCAGGCTGAGCTCGGCCGCGCCCGCCGTGTCCAGCGCACTGAGTTCGGCGGCGTCCGCCGGATCGAGCAAGCTGAGTTCAGCCGAATCCGCGCTGTCGAGCGCGGCGGGGTCTCTACAGTCTGCCGCGTCGAGTAAGGCCGCCAGCGCGTCCAGCGCCGTGTCGTCCGCGGTAGCGGCCGCCATCGGCCCGGCCACCGTCGCAACCAACACCGGCAAACTCGGAACATTCCTGGTCGATGAAAACGGCAGAACCCTGTACCTCTACCTCGCCGACACCGCCGGGAAATCGACCTGCTACGACGCCTGCGCCGTGGCGTGGCCACCACTGCTCACGAAGGGTGCACCGTCGGCGTCCGGTGAGGCCGACAAGTCGCTGCTGAGCACGGTTGCCCGCAATGGCGGTGCTTCGATGGTCAAGTACGGTGATTGGCCGCTGTACTACTTCGCCAACGACACCAGGCGAGGCGATACGACCGGGCAGGGCGTGCAGAACGTCTGGTACGTCGTCGGGGTCGACGGGCAGCCGATCAAGTAGCCAACCGGCGAGGTCACGACAGGCGGTCGAAACGCCGTGCGTCTTCTCGTGCGGTTGTCGCCACGGAAGTTTTCGAGGCGGGGCCTTTTGCAGTCGAACCGGACGGCGCCACTCCCGCCAACCCGACTCGACGTGGGTCAACCCATATCACTTTTCCTGCAGGGTCCCACACGCCACCGTCGTGACGCCCGGCAGAAACCCTTCCTCCTCTACCGTGCGGGTCGGTCCGCCCGAGCGGCGATCCCCGCTGCGGCGGACGCGTCGACGAAGCCGACGAGACCGGCACGTGGGTCGACGACGCGGTGGCAGCCGCCGAGTTCGATCAACGCAATCGGCCTCGCGGCGGGTTGATCCAGGCGATAGGGCGGGTCTGGGGTCTGCAGCAGCAGAACCCAGTCGACGGCTGTGGTCTGCATCGGGTCGGTGGGCTGCGCGCAGTCTGCCGGTCCGTTTGATGACACGGGCCATGAGCGGGTGAAGTCCGCTGCCGGGACGATTCCGGCGGCCGCCAGTTCCCCTTCCTGGCCGGCGGTGGGGTGGTAGCGGCACACGCTGACCTTGCCTGCGGTGGGCAGCGTGACTCGTGCTGCAACGGCGGCGCTGGACTCCAGCCACATCGCCGGGCTCTTGCCGCCCGTTCCGCACCCGGCGACCACGTCGATTTCGGTGCGGACCTGAGTTGTTCTCGTAGTACCGACCACAGGCATCGAGGCCACGTCGTGGAAGGCGGCCAGAGCGTCGCGCCGGGCGTGGCAGCCATCTCCTGCGACGGCGGGTCGCGTTCGGCTGCCATTGTCCAGGGTCACGACGAAATCGGGGAGCACGCCCATTGACAGGTCGCACCCATTCCGGCTTTGTGCCAAGTCGGGCAGCCGGAGACCGGCAACCAGTTCGGGAATGCGGTCCGGCGGCACCTCACGCACGGTCGATACAGCCCAGGATCCTTCGCCCGGAAAATACTGATCGCCGGTGACGCACATGACGGTCGAGACCACCGCAGCTGTCTCCTCGAGCAACGCCAAGGTTGGCGGCGGTGGCACACCGTCGCACTGTTCCGACTGCTGTTGGTCGACGGCCCGAAAGTCGCCGTTGCCACCCGAACCGCGGGCACACCCCGCAACCAGGAGGCCGACAATGGTCAGCGTTGCTCCACCATGGCGCAAGAACCGACGAGTCACCAGGCGCCTGATGCGGCGATCCGACCGGACACCCGTAACCACCTGCAGTACAACGGATTTCATCGGGAGCATCTTTCTCCGCTCAAGACGGTCCAACTGCGGTCCGGCAGCTGAACGACCAGCAGGGTTGCGCCGGTCTCTGAGATCAACTCCACCTGCGACGGCCCGTTCGACACCGTCGTCCACACGGTGTCCGCCGACCCGTACCCCGGTTGACGATCTTGTGCGATGAACTGGGCGGCCGCGTCGAGCGGTGTTTTGGCGCCGTACGACGTCGCAGCCGGCGGGTCCGAGGGAAGGGCAATGTCGAACATCTCCCTGGTGTCACATCCGGCTGATGCCGACGTCGACGCAGCCGGTGTTCCCATGGCGGCCAACTCCGTGGGCAACGCAGTGGGTCCGCTCGTGGGCGGGGAGCTGTCCGCAGAGTGCTCCGGTTGTGCGAACGGTTCGCCAGGCGTTGCCGCCCTAGCGGTGCAGCCGGTCACGACGGCGCCGACGAGCAGAACACTGACCATTTTGAGGATCGCGTTCGCGCAGGACTTCATACAAATGCCCCCTCCCGCGGATTCGGCTGTGATGAGGACGGTGGCACCGGTCCCAACCGTTGCACGAGATCTGCCCGATAGCCCGGTGCGCTGCACCGGTTCACGTGTGCAACGGATCGCGTGCTCGGCACCGTCCATGTAGCGGCACTCCGTCTCGTTCCGCACACCGGATCGATGCTCGCCGATCAAGGAGATGTCATGCGGTCTGCCGCAATCACCCGGACCGGCGCACCGGATCGGTGCTGTCGACGGACTCGAACGTCAACATCGAGCGGAGGGCGGCGACCACGGTCAGCTGGGAACAGGAATATGGTCAGCCCCGATTTCGTCGTGGCCTGGGCCCCCTGAAGGCACTGAGATCGTCGTCAGTACGTTCGGGAGCAGTGCGTGCACCGAAGGACCAGGGCGGCCAGTCGTCATCGGAGTCACCGAGGCTGCCGGCTTGCGGTCCGTGGTGATTGCGCTCGAACATCCCGCGGTCGGAACCGCGACGTGCTCGGCGGACTATGGGCGCAGTGACTTCTTCGTCGCACCACCGGACGGTGCCACCCGATCGAAGCCACTAAACGTCGAGACCGACGGCGAGAGAACGCATCTCGAAGCCGCCGACCCGCCCGCCGCCGTCTCCGGTCGTTCAACCCGCCTCACCGTTCAGGAAACCGTCTGACCTGTTTTCCAATGGACGATGTTGAATGCTCCGACCCCGGACACCGTCAATCCGGGCCTTGGCGGCGGCGCAGGTAGATCTACCGTCCGCGGGCGAAAGCCACCTCGAAGAAGGTCCGGATGATGATCTTGACGTCGAGCCACAGAGACCAGTTCTCGATGTAGTAGTTGTCGTACCGTGCCCGATCGGCGATCGAGGTGTCCCCGCGCAGGCCGCTCACCTGCGCAAGGCCGGTCAACCCCACCTGGACCCGGTGGCGGTAGCTGTAGCGGTCGTACTGCTCGGAGAACTGCTCGACGAAATGCGGTCGCTCCGGCCGCGGGCCGACCAGGGTCATGTCACCGCGCACGATGTTCCAGAGTTGCGGCAGCTCGTCGAGCGATGTCTTGCGCAGGAACCTGCCGACCTTGCTGACCCGGTTGTCGGTGGCGATGGACCAATTCGTCGCCGATTCGGCGCTGGTGGCCGGCCGCATCGAGCGCAGCTTCAGGCAGTCGAAAAGCTCCCCGTTCCGTCCCACCCGTGGCTGCCGGAAGATCACGCCCGGCCCGCCGTCGATGCGGATGGCAAGTGCGCAGACCGCCAGCACCGGCGATACGAGGATCAGCGCCACGCCCGACACAACGACGTCGAAAATGCGCTTGACGACGGTCGCCGGGCCGCTGAGTCGCGGCGCACCGATGCGCATGATGGGAATCGAGCCGATGTGGTCGGAGCGTCCGGACTCGGTGCGGAACTGGTACATCCGGGGAACGACCAGCAGGTCGCACTTCGAGCTGGCAGGTGCGCGGACCTCCTTGATGAGAGTGCGCTCCGGCGAGGCAGAGTCGGCCACCAGCAGCACATCGGCCCGGTTCTTGACGACAACCTCGTCGAGGTCGCTGAGGTTGCCGAGCCGGGTGGCGATCTTGCCCGCGGCCGAATCGTCGGTGTCATCGACGAATCCGACAACCGAAAGCCCGTACCGCTTGTGCTGCCGCAAGATGCGGATCAGTTCGGCCGAGGTCGGGCCGCCGCCGATGAGGACCGTCCGGTGGTGGCTGATCCGGCGGCGCCGGCTGTAGATGATCATCTGGGAAGTCAGGATGCGGCCGGCGACGACCAGGGCAATGGCGATCGCCGCGTTCTGTAAAAAGTCGGTGACCATGGCCTGGCCCGGTAGCAGCGCGATCGCCGTCGCGACGATGGCGGCGGCCGTGAGCAGGCTCGACAGCAGGCTCGGCAACTCGTCCAGGACGCTGATGTGCAGGCGCGCGTGATACCGACCGCGATCGACGATGAAGAACAGCGACAGCACGGTCATCGCGATGGTCGCGGCGTACTGATCAGGAGCCCAGAGCATCGGCGTCATCAGCATGAGAGCGTCCACCGGCAGCACGAGCATCCAGGCGCGGATTCGCCAGAGGAGCCGTCGGAGCCCGCTGCCCCGTCGTCGCTCCGGGCGCTTCGACCGCGCTTCGGTGTCGGTGGTGGTCGGATTCGTTCCCAATGCGGTCATAGCGCGCCTACCTATATTGACGAAACGAATGGCTGACTGCTCAAGAGTCCGATTGATACGCCCATATGGCCCCTTAATGTCACTCTATAGGCCTATGCGACTGCGCGTCCATGAAGTGTGACGACGTTGCGCAACGATGGCCAACGCTCCGCAACCGAGCGTGATTACCGTGAGTGTCGGGGTCCACCACCACTCGGGTGATGACACCGCTTGCGGCGCAACGGGATCCCCGGTCAACTGGTAGCCCGTCTGCAAGTTCGCGACCTCGGTCTTGCTCAGCGTCACCGCGGCGTTGGTCAAAGCACCGGCAGTGGCGGGCTGGTCGGCGGTCACGGTGACCACCACTGCACCGCCCAGGCGGGACTCGGCGAAGGAAACGCTTGCGTTCGCGGCCTCGACGCCGGGCGTCAACCGCACCGCCTGCGCCTGCAGCTCCCCGACGCCGATGGACCGATCCAGCACCTCGGTGATCGTGGGGACGATCAACCCGCGACTGACCACGTCCAGCCGGTACGCAGTAGCGCCGTCGACCGCTCCCGACGGGGCGACTCCCAGCGTGGTGGAGCTGGTGTAGACGGTCTTCTCCGTTGCGACCACGACCGTCAGACCCACCAGACCGAGCGCGGCGATCCCGGCCAGAACAGCAACGAGTGCCCGGCTCGGACGTCCGCGTGGACTTCGCTCGTCCAGCTCGTGGTCCACTGACTGCTCGGGCCCGCCCGGGTGGGCGGTGGTCCGACTGCGGACATCGATCGCGGCAGCGACGGCCGGCGATCAACCAACAGCGCACGGAAGTCGGACAGATGCAGGAAAACGCTCGCGAGCAACCAGCCCGTGAGGCCGCCGAGAATGCCCACCGCCAGGAATCGGTCGGTGTGATCACCCGCCCGGGGCGTGCCGAACAGTGTCCGCAAGCACACGAAGACAATCGAGCCGAAGAAGAACGCCCAGCACAGCAACAGGATGATTCCGCCGTCCGCGGCCTGCTCGAGATAGAAGTTGTGCGCAGCGACGACGATGGTGACCGGCTCGTAGAAGTTCGCCACCCGGTCGTAGCTGGGGAACAGGGTCCCGTAGCTGCCGATCCGTGGCCGGTGATCGGACTGTCGAGGAACATGTTCCAGGCGTCGAGTTGGAACCGTTTACGGGTGACGACGGACGGATCGGCAGTGGTGGTGGAGCCGGAGACGATCGCGGTCAACGTGCCGAGCCGACTGCCGATTCCGGTCAAGGGGACGAGCACGATCAGCACGATGGGCAAGTACAGCAACGACTTCCGGTAGCGACCGCCGGCCAGCAGCGCCCACACCACCAGCCCGACAAACAGGGCGATGAACCCGCCACGGGACTGTGTCAGATACACCCCTAGGAGCAGAGCCAGGAAGCAGCCGGCCCACACCACGCGTTCGCGCCAGGATCGGCTGATCGCCAGCAATGACAGTGACAACGGGGTGAACAGGATGAGCAGCCGGGCCCAGAAATTGACGTCCGACGACGTGCCGGCGTGCCGGGGGGTCAACGCCCCGCCCTCCTGCACCAGCGGGACCCGGCTCAGCCCGTAGAGACTGCCAGAGTTGTGCAGCAGGAATTCGTGAATGACGGTGAGGGCCGCCAGCCCTGCCAGAACGAAAACCACAACGGAGGCGACCGCTTTGATCTGATCGGTGGACAGCAGGAGTGCATATACGACGACGAAATAGAGCATGTCCCGTGCCTGGCCCAGTAGCACGTCCTGTGATGTCACCGGATCGGCCGCGGCGACGAAACTGACGCAGAATCCGGCGAACAGCACCATCGTGCCCAGCAGAACCGGTGACCAGCGAAAGCGAAACATGCGCCGCCGCACCATCACCGACACCGCCACCACCGCGAGCGCGAGTTGTGGCTTATACGGGCTGATGCCCACCTGGTCGGCGATCACCCGTTGATATTGGAAACGTCCAACGCCACCAGGGTCAGCAAGGACACCCGGGGGAATCGAATGGCGAGCACGGCGAAAGCAGCCAGCACGACGAGGGCGCCCACCAGCAACAACTCTTTCATGACGCGGCGCTCACCGCGGCACGGCCTTCATCAGAGCACGGCCTTCATCAGAGCACGGCTTGCGCGAGCGCACGGCCTTCATCACGTCGCCACCATGTCCGGGATTCGTTCGATACCGAAGGCTTCGTCATACGCCGGGCCGACCACCGACGGTGCGAAACTGCGCAGCCAACTGGCCCGCGCGGCCGCGGCGAGGCCCTCGTTGACCATCGGATCGGCGGCCTGGACGAGCATCTCGACCAGCTGCTCCGGAGCCTGGGCAACCAGGCAGCCGTCCCGCCGGCCGACCGGCAACCCGAGGACACCGGCTCGGGTCGCCACCACCGGCAACCCGCGGGACAAGGCTTCGAGCACCTTGATCTTGGTGCCACTGCCGACCCGCAGTGGTGACAACAGGGCGGCGCAAGAGCGGAGTACCTCGTCGAGATCGTCGACCCAGCCGAGGATCTGAACGTGATTCCCCCAGGCCGCCGCCTCCGGCAGCGGGCGGGAAGAGCCTCGACCCACGATCAGCAACCGAAAGTCCGGGATAGCCGTCAGCACCTGCTCCCGGAAGGTGGCCAGGAACCAGGTCAGCCCGTCGCGATTGGGGGCGAAATCCAGGCCGCCGAGAAACACGAAGACCGGTGCGCCGTCCCATCGCCGCTCGTGCGCCTCGGTGTCGCGCAGCAGCGGCAGCAGCGTGCCGATCGTCGGGTTGCCGGTGCGCTGGAAGAGCTCGTCGGACTCCTGTGCGTTGACCAGGAACGTCCCATCGAAGGCATCGGGCGCCCGGTCCTCCGACCGGCTGGTCATCTTCTGCTCCAGCTGCAGCAGCCGCCGGTAGACGAACTTTCGTCCGACAATCCGGCCGACCGCGCTCGGCAACAGCTTCCCGAATTCACCCAGCGGGTCGGCGACCTTCGACGGGTCCTTCTCGATGCGCTCGAGCATGCTGGTGTACCGCTTGGAGAACAGGTCGTCGGCGTACAGCGCGCGCCGCTTGCGCCCCAGGTGCCGGGCGTACTGACCGGTCCGCATGGTGTCCCAGATCTGCTGGTCGGCGCGTATTTCAGCGAGCTTCTCGGCGATGGCCGCCAGCACCCGCTCCGACCACAGGGCTGCCTCCTGCAGCGACGAATGCGGCGCCGGAAGCACGCGTTGCAGCACCGCCCGGAGTTGTTCGGCAGCAGAGGGTTTCGCGATGACGTGCAGGTGGTACGGCACGGCCGGGCGATCGACACCGGTCCGGCCGATCAGGATGACGTGGACCTGGTCCGGGCCCAGGCGGTCGCACAGGTGATCCAGCATGCCGCCGAGCACGACCTGCTTGCCGAAGGATCGGGGTTCGGGTTCCGTCGCGGTGATCAGCACCGCGCGGGTGGTGGGTGCGCTGGACGCCGCGGTCATCTGGTCCTCTTTCATCGGGCACCGATCCCGCGCCTGCGGAGCAGGGAGGTAATTTCCAGCACGGTGGACCGGGCGAACAGCACGCTCGCGCCGACGGCCGTCACGGCGCATGCAACGGACACCACGGCGAGGGTGAGGAATTGACCGCTGGGCAGGAAGGAGCGAATCAGCAGCCCGACCCCGCCGGTGGCGGCGGCAATGCAGACGGCCGGTGCGATGGCGGTCAACAACCGGTTCCAGGAAGTTCCGTGCGCATACCGGACGAGCGCCAGGCGGGCCACGCAGTACACCGCGTTGAAGATCAACAGCGCCGCCGCGACACCGACCAGCCCATGGTCGGCGGCGATGACGAAGCCGACGATCAGAGCGATGGTCGCCGGGATGTCAAGTGCCACCAAGGTTCCAGGCCGTCCATTGGCAGTGAAGACGTCACCGCTGGCCCAGCCGACCGCCATGAAACCCAATGCCAGGGAAATGAAGACCATCGGCGCGACGGCGGGTTCCCACTGGGGGAGAAGAGCACCGGGACGGCCTCGGGTGCGATCACGGCGAGCGTCGCGCCGGCGGTGAGTCCGTAGATGGACAGCATGCGGGTGGCGCGCAGCATGCCGGCGGTCAGCACCTCGGGGCTGATCACCCTGGCCTTGGAGTAGGCCGACAGTGCGACCGCGGAGAAGATCCAGAGCACGTTCTCGATGACGAGTTCTGGGAGTTTGTACGCCATCCCGTAGAAGCCAAGAGCCGTCGTGCCGACCATCGCGCCGACGACCAGGTAGTCCGCGGACGCCCGGATCGACCCCAGCACCCGGATGACCGTCACCAGGCCGCCGAATTTCAGCAGGTCGGGGATCAGGTGCCGGTGCGCGATGAAGGCCGGCCGGATCGGCACCAGAATCCAGAGCAGCACCATCGCGACCAGTTCGCCGCCGACGATGCCCGCCGCGATGCTGATGGCACCGCCGATCGTCAGGGCCAACGGCACGGAAATACAAACCCGCACCGCCGCCCGCGTCAGGTCGATCGCGGTTCGCCGGCGAAACAGCAGGTCCCGCTTGAGGACCGCGTCGTTGACCTGACCTGCTCCGCGGAACAGCGGGTACAGGAACAGCAGGGCGAACAGACCGGCCTGAGAGCCGGCATCGAACAGCGCGGCGATCCATGGCGATGCGACGATGCCGGCCAAGCAGATAATCGCGCTGATGCCGAGGTTGAGCGACATGGCCATCCGGGTGGCCGGCGTGATCCCGTGCTCCTGACGGGCGACGACCGCCGCGCCGACCCCCAAGTCCAGGGCGGCGTCGAGCATGGCGATGATCGTCACCGCCGCGGTGACAACGCCGAAATCCTCGGGAGTGAGCAGCCTGGCCAACAGAAGGGTGAGCCCGAGGATCACGATCCGGTTGGACCCCCAGGCGAGGGTGGTCCAGAGGAACCCACCGACCGAGCTGCGCGCCAAGTCCGCAGAGGAGTCGGAGGTCCCAGGGGAGTCGGTCAGAGGCATACCCGGCGACTGCGCGTCGGGCCCGACGTCGTCGCTGTCGATGATGTGGATGGCCGATCCCTCCCGGGTGAGAGCTGACAGACGACGGTGGGCAACGGTGCAGACCCGTTCCGGTGGCTGGGCCAGTCGTTCGGGGTGAATCGAGTGTTTCGGTCGACACGTGCTGTGAGCATTCGAGGCAGATGGGCCTGAACAGGTGAAGCGGGCAGCCGCTATTTCTGGCTTTATGTAGACAGCCTGGCTGCAATAGGCACCAGTGTAGTCTGAATGGGTTATGTGTGAACAACATGATGCGCGCTTCGCGAACACGGCCTACGGCCCACGATGACCCAGGGAGACGGCGTGCGAGTGCTCACAGTGGTGGACGCACTGCGGCTCGGCGGCGCGGAAACGCTCATCGCGCAGCTGGGCAGGGTCAGTGCCGGAGCCGGTATCGAACTGTCCGTGCTGAGCCTGCACGGACGTTCGCCGGAGCTGTCCAAGCTCGAGCCACTGCTCCGCGATTCCGGTGTCATGCCTGACTACCTGGATGTGAAGCGGACCCTGGATGTCGCCGGTTTCCGTCGCCTGGTCGGCTATCTCAAGGCGAACAAGCCGGACGTCGTGCACGCACATCTGGAAATGGCGATGACGATGGCGATCCCGGCGGCCCGGCTGGCGAACGTCCCGGCCGTCGGGACGTTCCACCACGTTCACCGGCCGCTGTCCGGGAGGTCGTCCGCGCGCGAGCGGCTCGCCGTCGAGATCGCCACCCGCAGCGCCGCCGCGATCTTCGTGTCGCAGGCCTCGCTGATCTCCTTCGCCGACCGTTATCGGCGTTCCCGACCCGTCCCGGCGTCGTGGACGGTGGTGCACAACGGGATCGACCTGGAGTACTTCACGCCCGGCACCACCCGCGGGGTCGCGGCGTTGCCGCCGGATCTCGGCATCCACGACGTCCCGGTGGTCACCGTCCTGGCAGCCCTGCGGGACTTCAAGGGCATCACGCATGCCATCGATGCCTGGCCCGCTGTGCTCGGCCAGCAGCAGACCGCACGGTTGCTGCTGGTCGGCTCGGGCGAACAGGAGCCGGCGCTCCGGGCCCAGGTCGCCCGGCTCGGGCTGACTGGATCGGTCGTCTTCGCCGGGATGCGCAGCGACATTCCCGCGGTGCTGCGCGGATCCGATCTCGTCCTGCTCCCGTCGATCTACGGCGAGAACCTGCCGACAGTGCTGATGGAAGCGGGCGGCTGCGGTCGGCCCGTGGTCGCCAGTGATGTCGGCGGCATCAGCGACATCGTCGCGGACGGCGAGACGGGCCTGCTGGTGCCGCCCGGCGATTCACCGTCGATTGCCACTGCGGTGCTGCGGCTGCTCGCAGACGCCGATCTGCGCGACCAGATGGGCCGGGCCGGTCGGCGCCGGATGGAGCGGCTGTTCGACGCGCGGCTGTGGGCCGGTGCGCTGAGAGCCGTGTATCAGAAAGCGATCGATGCCAAGGATCGCGTCGAGGTGTCGACATGACCGCACAACGCCCGGTGGTGGTGGTCGTCGCCGAGGCCAGCCCGATGCGCGGTGGCATCGCCACCTTTGCCGAGACGATCACCGCGGATCCCTTGCTGGCCACAGACTTCGACGTCCAGTTGCTGAACACCGCGCGGGTCGCGACCCGCGAGGGAGGCCGGTTCAACCTGGACAACGTCCGCTACGCCGTCACCGACGCCTGGCGCGTGTTCCGTGCCGCGCGCAGGGCCGACATCGTCCATCTGCAACTGGTGGCAGACCCCGGACTGCCGTCCCTCAGGGCCGCCGCATTGAACCTGGCCGCCGCCGCCGGCCGGGCCAAGCTGATCGCGCACGTGCACTCGGCGGTGGGAAATGCCGGCCGTCCGGAGTTCGCGAGTTACGGGCGGGTCGACCGGTGGGCGCTGCGCACCCTGGGATTGGCCGATCTCGTGTGCACCGTGTCCACCGTCGGGACCAAGACCATGCGATCTCTGGCGCCCCGCACCTGGGTGGAAACAGTGGACAACGCGGTCGATCTCGACGACTTCCCGCCCGGCCTCGCGGACGGTGACCCGCCGACGGTGCTGTTCGTCGGCGTGATCTGCCGGCGCAAGGGATTGCTCGAGCTGGCGCGGGCCGGACGAGCCCTGCGCGAGCGTGGAACCCGTGACTGGAGGCTGGTCGTCGTCGGCGGCCAGGGGCCGACCCCGCAGGCCGAGTACGACGAGATCCTCGCGGAGTTCGACGCGGCCGGACTGCGTGAGGACATGGTCGGTCCCGAGTACGGCGATCAGATCAAGGCCCGCCTCGCACAAGCCGACATCTTCGTCCTGCCATCGTTTCTCGAAGGCCAGCCGATCGCCATCATCGAGGCCATGGCCTCCGGGCTGGCGGTCGTCGGCACCTCGATCGGCGCGGTCCCCGATCTCATCCGGGATGGTATCGAGGGTCGGGTGGTCGAGCCGGGCGACGCACAGGCGCTCGCGGACGCGCTCGGCGACGTCATCGAGGACTCCGCCGCGCGCCGGCGGATGGCGCACGCCGCCCGGGAGCGGGCCGAGCAGGGTCATGGGCTCGACCGGCTGTCCGCACGGCTCAGTTCGCTGTATCGCGCGGTGCTCGCCGGCGAGAGAACCGGCGCGGTCGACGATTCGGTGGGGATTCCACGATGAATGCACAGAATGGCCTGTCCCGCCGCGAGTTCCGGATCAGCGTCCTGGCAGGCGTTGTCACAGCACTGCTGGTCGTGGTCGCCGGAGCCTTCCTCGCACTGACCACCCCGACGAAATGGACCGCGGAATCAGCCCTGGTCGTGCTGCCCGGCGCGGATCTGAACGCCTCGGACTCGGCGGCCTACTACGAGACGCTCAGCCGCGGGCAGATTGTCGCCACCTTCGCCGAGGTCGCAGACAATCTCCGCTTCCAGCAACAGGCCGAGCAGTCCCTGCAGCTGAGCGAGGCACAACGCGCGGGCGTCACCACCACGGTGAGCGTGGTGCCGGACACCTCGGTGATCCTGGTACGGACGACCGCCGGGACCGCGGCGGTCGCTGAGCAGATGGCCGACGCCACCACCACTCTGGCGTCCAAATACCTGGCTGGACTGTCCAAGCCCTATCGGACCGAACTGGTCCACACCGCCGAGGGGTCGGCGTTCTCCTCGGGCACCTCGCCGACCACCTGCTGGTGCTCGCCGTCATCGTGGCGTTGGTGGCCGGGGTCGCGATCCAGCAGGCGGTGTACCACCTGCTCGTGGCGATGCGGAAATCGAGGGGGAGGAACCGGGAACCGGCAGTCCCAGATGACGTCGGCGGCGTCGAACAGTCCCTGATCCCGGAACGAACAGCCGGCCCGCATGGCAGTTGATTCGGCACCCGTGGGATCGGCGTCACCACCGTCGCCGACCATCGCAGACTCCCGCGCCGGTTCTGCTCTGAAGATCGTGCTGGTCGAGTTCCTGCCCAGTGGGGGAATGTTCCAATTCACGTTCCAGTTCGGTCAAGCCCTGGCCGAACAGGGACACGAGGTGCTCCTGCTGACCGGACCCGACGCCGAACTGCGTTCGAACACGCCGGGTTTCGAGGTGGTGGAGATCTTCCCGACCTGGCATCCCACGGCAGAACCGGGCGGCTCCGGTCTCCGCCGGAAGGCCCGGCGGATCTCCCGCGCATTGCTGCTGGCCGAGTCGTGGCGGCGGGCAACGCGTTTCATCCGCCTCGTGCGGCCCGATATCGCCCAGTTCGGCGAACTCCGGTATCCGTTGGACAGCGGGATGTTCCGGTTGCTGGCGCGGCGTTGCCCCGGCACGGCGTTGGTCGATGTGGCGCACAACCCGCTGCCCTACGACGTCAACGGCAAGACGGAGTCGGTGGAAAAGGGTGGTCGACTCACGAGATCGATGCTGGGGGCGGCGTACCGGGCATGTGACCTGGTGCTGGTGCTGGGGGAAGGCCCACGGTCGAATCTGCTGGCGGCCTTCCCGGAGCTCGATCGGGTCGCGATCTGTGGGCACGGCGACTACTCGTCGGTGCTGGCCTCCGAAGGCGTCCCGCCGCCCTCGGCCGCACCGGCGAACGTGCTGTTCTTCGGAGCGTGGACGAAGTACAAGAACCTGCCGTTGCTGCTGGATTCGTTCGAGCTGGTCCGCCGGCAACTACCCGATGCCCGGCTGACCATCGCCGGGCCGGTCATGCCGGATGTCGACCTTCCGGTGATCGCCGAAAGAGCAGCAGCAATCGGCAATGTCGAACTGCGGCCCGGGTACGTCCCGATGACCGAGCTGCGGGACCTGTTCGCCGGCCACCGCGTCGTGGTGTTCACCTACGAAACCGTGAACATCAGCGGAAGCGTGCACATGGCCTACACCTTCGGGCGGCCGGTGGTGGCCACCGACGTGGGTTCGATGCGAGATGCGGTGCCGGATCGGGTGACCGGGTTGCTGGCGGCCCCGGATCCGGCCGCGGTGGCGGCGGCAATTGTCGAGGTTCTCGACGATCCTGGGCTGGCGGACCGGCTGGGTGCCCAGGCTGCGCTGCGGGTGCAGAACGCTGCGTCCTGGACCACGGTCGCCGACAAAGCGGTGAACGCCTATCGCGATGTCATCCCGGCGAGATCGGTCGGCGCGGCGGGTCCGGCCTGATCAACGGCTGCCGGCCGCCAGTACCCGCAGCTTCTTCCACGGGACATGCGGCATTCCGAAGTAGTCCCAGCTGAATCCGGCGCGCTGGTACACCGATCCGGGGCCGGTCGAGCTCGCGTCGGGGGCCAGCTCGAAGCTCATCGACAACGACGTGTCAGCGCGATCGATCAGGTAGGCGCCGTAGACCTGCAGAGCCCTGGCCACCGCGCGTTCGCCCGGGGTGATGTTGGGGATCGCGGACACGTTGATCGAAGGGTCGAGTTGAAGGCGCGATCCTTCGGGTATGCAGTCCGACCGGGTCGACAGGCCGTCGGTCTTGGTCGCGGGCGCGCGGAAGGTCTTGGCGCAGGCGGTGTCGCTCTGCAGTACCACAGCGTGCGGAATCTGACCCGCCGCGATCTCGGAGACGCGAACGACCCCGGCCAGACGAGAGGCTCCGGCACCGGTGCTGGTGCTGCCCCAACCCGACCCGGACAGCGAACTGATCGAGCCCCAACTCGTCGCCCACCCGCCACCGACCCGGCGGGCCTGCCAGTACTCGTCCACCGTCCCGGCCGCGGGGTCGATGATCGTCATCACGCCGTCACTGCCGGTGTTGGGCACGGCGTTGGTGGGTATCGGTCGTGGCGTGGCCGCCAGCGGGCATGGTCCCCAATTGGTGATCGTGCAGGTCACCTGCTGGCGCGGCGTCAACGGCGACGCGACGTAGATCGGTATGCCGAACTCGACCAGGTTTGCGTAGCCCAGTCCCGTCCGACTCGCTCGGGCGATCATCGCCGCGCTGTTGCCGTCCACCCTCGGCGCGGACGAGACCGGCACGTTGAACGGACTGGTCGCTGCGAAGGGCCGGGTCACCGTGCCGGCGTCCGCGGAAGTCGTCGGCCCGGCAAGATCGAGAACGGCGGTTCCGATCAGCGACAGCGCCATGGTCGCCACCAGGGCGGCAAGCCTGTTCACGGTGACCGCCTTGTGTCCGACGCGATTCTTGATTCGGCAGATACGCAGGGTGCGTCTGCGTCACTGACCGTACCGCCGTAGGCGGCCGCTCATGGGCCGAAACGGTGAAGTCCATCCTTCCGTGGCTGTTCACACTGATTCGAAAAGCCGTCCTCTCGGACTGTGATCGGCAGGTGAATCAATTCGTGAGTCGGCTGTATCTCTGTGGCCACATCGCATTTGTTCAGGCGGTGTGATCAGGCGACCGCGGCACGACTCCCGGCTGCCGTGAGGCCGTCGTTGCCGATCGCCCGGAGAACAAAAGCCAAAAGACGAAAGGACGAAAGGACGAAATCATCTTCTATTCGGACCGATGCCATCGCGGGCTTGTCTGTATTCGTTGTCCACGATCGTGTTCCGGAGCACGCCCAGCCGGTCAACCTCCACCTCGACGACGTCCCCGGGCTGGAGCAGCCACGGTGGAGTCCGGGCGTAGCCGACGCCTGACGGCGTGCCGGTGGCCAACAGGTCACCGGGCTCGACGGTGAAGGTGCGGGAGATGAGCGCGAGGGTGTCGCCCACCGTGTAGACCATCTGGTCGGTGCTGCCGTCCTGAACGGTGGTGCCGTTGACCCGGGTCTGCACCCGCAGACCGTCCCGCAGGTCGCCGACCTCGGCGGCGGGCACCATCGGTCCCAGCGGCCCGGAATTGTCGCCGTTCTTCCCGAGGATCCATTGCGACGTGAGCTTCTGCGCGCGGCGGGAGGTCAGGTCGTTGAAGGTGGAGTAGCCGACAACCGCGGCCAGGGCCTCCTCGGGGGTGGCGTCGATCAGCCGTGTTCCGACCCAGGCCACGACTTCACCTTCCCAATCCAGGCCGTCCTCGTCGGCCGGGATGGGCACCTGCGCGCCGCCAACCGTCAGCGATTGCGTCCAGCGGGCGAACAGCGTCGGGTACTCCGGCATCTCCTGGCCCCGGTAACTGCCCTCGGCGACGTGTTCGACGTAGTTCAGGCCGATGCAGATCACCCGGGCCCGCGGCAGGACGGGCGGGACCAGTTGCACGGTGGACGTGCTGATGGCGTCGGGGCCGACGGTTCGGGACAGGTGGCCGGACGGGTCGTTCCAGAACTGTTCCAGTTCAGCCACCGGGGTCACGCTGTCCCCGTCGTCGGACAGCGACCCGACGTGCACCGGCCCGGACTCGATCCGGTACCCGATGATCTTCATGTCCGACCTCACGAATCCGTTCGTCGCCGATCCGGCCGGGCAGGCCGGCCGTAGGGGAGTGATTCTGCAGCGCAGGTGATCTCGGCTACGGTCCCGGGTCTGGGGAGACGTAATCATCGAAGTTGTCGCCCGGCCGTCCCGCCCGCATCGGGACGCAGGCATCGGGCACCGTCGGCAGGAACGTGACGCCCCGGTCCTGCCAGGTTCCCAGCACCCGGTCCAGGTGACGCATCGCGCCGTTCGGCAGGTCGTGCAGCACCATGGCGACCGGCGCGGTGGCCGCTGCGTGCATCTCGATGGCCCGGTCGGGCCAGCCGTCGGGATCCTCGTAATCGCGCGGGACGGCGTTCCACAGCACGACGGTGTGCCCGCCGTCCTGCAGGTATCTCGCGGCAGAGGCGTTGAGCAGGTGCGGGCCGAGGCGGCCACCGCCGCCGTTCGGGCGGAACAACTTCTCCGGTTCCCGCAGCGGGCCGAGCAGTGCGTCGCACTCGGCGATTTCGTGCACCGCGTCGGCGCCGCCGCGGCGGCCCAGTGGCACTCGGTGGGTCAGCGTGTGGTTTCCGACCAGGTGACCCTCCGCTCGGGCCCGGGCCGCCAGGTCGCGCCGCGCCGGATCCCGCAGCTTCTCGCCGATCGTGAAGAACGTGGTGAGAATGCCGCGCCGGGCGAGGATCTCCAGCACAACAGGAGTCACGTCAGGTTCGGGACCGTTGTCGAACGTCAGGCAGATGGGCTGAGTCGGGGTAGGTGGTTGCGCGCCGGCCACCATGTGTCCACCCTCTCGGTCCGGAGAAGTTTGAGTGCACTGCCGCGGTACGACGTCCACGGCCTGGATGCCAGTGGACGGTACTCCAGATTCTGAGCGGGTTCGGCTGGCCCCGGCGATCGTTCCGGGTGATGATCGAAATGGGGTCGCTGAGGGCAGGAGAGGGCGGAGCATGACCGTCACTCCTCCCCACCAAGGAAAGGAACACCGATGGCTTCCGTCGACCACCCCGTGCAGGCAACGTCGGACGAGGTGGCCGCAGCGGCCGGCGTCGTGTTGCGCAACGGACTGGTGCTGACCATGGACGATGCGCGCACCGTCATCGCGGGCGGTGACGTCCTCGTCGTCGGCACCGACATCGTTGCCGTCGGAACCGGTCTCGAGGTTCCCGAGGGCACCGTCGAGGTGGACGCCACGGGCGGGATCCTGATGCCGGGCATGGTCGACACCCATCGGCACATGTGGCAGACAGCCATGCGTGGGTACGGCGCCGACTGGACACTCACCCAGTACTTCGTCTGGAACTACCTCGAGCACGGCCGCAAGTTCCGGCCCCAGGACTACTACGCAGGGAACCTGCTCAGCGCCATCGAGGCGGTGGACGCCGGGGTCACCACATCCGTGGACTGGTCGCACGGGCTGGCGACGATCGACCACGCCGAAGCCGCCGTCGACGCCCTGGAAGAGGTGCCCGGCCGTTTCGTCTTCGGCTACGGCAACATCCACGCCGCGCCGTGGGAATGGTCCGCACTCCCGGAGTTCCGTTCCTTCGTTAATCGGCGGATGCCGCGCTCGGAGATGCTGGGATTCCAGATGGCCTTCGACGTCACCGGCGACCCGCAGTTCCAGGAGCAAGCCGCCTTCGAGGTCGCCCGCGAGCTGGGCGCCCCGGTCACCACCCACGCCGGAGTGTGGGGCGCCACCAACGACAACGGCATCCGGCTGATGCACGAGCACGGGTTCATGACGCCCGGAACCGTGTACGTGCATGCCGCGACGCTGAGCGACGACTCCTACCAGCGGATCGCCGCGACGGGCGGCATGGCATCGGTGTCGGCGGAGTCGGAAGCGAGCTGCGGGCAGGGTTACCCGTCGACGTGGGCGCTCCGCCGGCACGGCATCGGCATCTCGCTGTCGGTGGATACCAGTGTGTGGTGGAGCGCCGACCAATTCGCCGCCATGCGGTCGACGCTGTCCGCCGATCGAGCCAGGGAACACCATGAGGCACATGCCGCCGGCGACACCGTCACCCACGTCGGTTTGCGCGCCGCCGATGTCGTCGAGTACGCCACCCGCGGCGGCGCCCGTGCTCTCGGGCTCGACTCCATGATCGGCAGCCTGGAACCGGGTAAGCGCGCCGACCTGGTGCTGATCAAGAACGACCGCTCCCCGGTGATGTTCCCGATCATCAACCCGTACGGGCACGTCGTCTTCCAGGCGCAACGCGGTGATGTTCATACCGTCCTGGTGAACGGCACGTTGGTGAAATACGACGGCGAACTGGTCGGCATTTCCCTGGAGAAGGCCCGGATTGCGGTCGGTGAGACGGTCGAGTACCTGCGTCGAGAACTGGGTGATGCGGAGTGGCTGGCCGGGATGAATCCGGATATCCCAGCGTCGAAGGTCCTCGACAATCCCTACATGTACACCGATTACGCTGACAAGTCGACGCATTCCCATGGCTGAGATCGCTGCCGTCATCGCGGCGACCCACCACCCATTCTTTTACAAGACCAGCCAGCTGCCGCCGGACGAGCGACCGCCGTTCGCCGACGAGTGGATCACCAAGATGGCCGCGTTCAAGGAAACGCTGACCCGGGCGAATCCGGACGTTCTGGTGATGATCGGCAGTGACCATTTCCACCAGCTGTGGTTGGACAACATGCCGCAGTTCCTGGTCGGCAAGGCGCCCTTCTTCGATGCCAACTGGTACAACGAGGAGCGCGAATTCGGCCTGCCACGCTTCACACTGCGGGGGCAGGAAGACCTGGCCGCGCACATCCTGCGCAAGGGCCTGGACGCGGACTTCGACCTCGCCTTCAGCAACGAACTGCGAATCGACCACAGCATCACCTGCCCGATCATCGCGCTGCGCCCCGAGGCCGACCTGCCCATCGTGCCGATCTACACCAACATCTTCGCGCCACCGCTGCCGCAACCGAGGCGGTTCGTCCAATTGGGCAGAACCATCCGGGAGCTGGTCGAATCCTGGGACAGCGCCAAGCGTGTCGCGATCATCGGCACCGGGCACCTGTCCCTGGAGCTGGGCGGCCCCCGCCAGTTCGGCGAGCACGGCCCCGATCCGCACTTCGATCGAAAGGCCGTCGAATGGATCGGCAGCGGTGACATCGAAGGGTGTCTGGCCGAAGTCACGCTGGACAGCCTGCACGAGCCGGGAAATGCGACCCACGGCTTCATGGACTTCATGCTGATGATGGGTGTCGCCGGTGATGGTGTGAAAGCCGACTACATCGAAACCGTCGACCTGTTCCATACGATGGAGGCCTACTTCACCTGGTACCCGAATGGAGGTGCGCAGTGAGCAAATACCTGCTGGACAAATTCCTCTACACCGTGGACCGCGATCCGGAACTGGTTGAGCGTTACCGCTCCGACCCGGCCGGCACGGTCGAATGGTGGGAGTCGGAAATGGCCGGAAAGTTGCTCAATTGCATCGACGCGGAGAAGACGACCTGGCTGGAATTCACCGACGCCGAGCGGCAGGCGCTGGCCACGCACGACCACGTCACCCTCTTCCAGATGGGCGCACACCCGTTCCTGACGCTGACATTGTTCATCGCCATGTTCGAACGCGACCACGGGCCGCTCGAATATCAGCGAGCCTACGGCCGGGCGCTGGATCACATCAGCAGGCCGTACCCCGACATCAGCACCTAGCTCCGACGCTGCTGTCGACCAGTTCCCCCGGCCACGAGGAGGGTCATCATGCGCGCTGCGGTGCTGCACACGCTGGGCGAACCGCCGACGCTGGGCGACCGACCGGACCCTGCCGGGACCGATGCGCACAGCATCGTCCGGGTGACCGCGGCACCGATCGTCCCGCTGGATCTGCTCTGCGCTTCGGGCACCTCCTACTTCGGCCGCCCGGCCGTGCCGTATGTCCCGGGGGTGCAGGGCGTGGGCGTCATCGAGGCGTCATCGACGTTGAGCCCCGGCATCCGGGTGTGGTTCGCCACGTCGGCCGGCATGGCGCCCGGGGACGGCAGCCTCGGCGAGCGATGCCTCGTTGCCGACGAGGATCTGGTGCCGGTGACCGCTGACCTGCCGGACGTGCCGATCGCCGCTCTCGGGCTTTCTGCGGTGGCTGCTTGGATGTCCCTCACTTGGCGCGCACGGTTCAGTCCGGGCGAGTGCGTGGTCGTGCTGGGCGCGGGTGGTGCGGTCGGGCAGGTCGCGGTCGGCGCGGCGAAGCTCCTGGGTGCCTCCCGCGTCGTGGCGGTCTGCCGGCCAGGACCGTCGGAAGAAAGGGCCCGCCGCGCCGGTGCGGACGATGTCGTTGCCTCGCGCGACGATGTGGACCAGCTTGCCCGCGACATCACCCGATCCGCCGGGGGAGATGTCGACGTCGTCATCGACCCCGTCTTCGGGAAGGCCGCCACCGCCGGGTCACGCACGCTGGGCCAGGGCGGCCGGCTGGTCAACCTGGGTGGCGCTTCCGGCGACCAGGCCGAGTTCTCCTCGGCGGTGCTGCGTGGCAAGAGCATCGAGATACTCGGGTACACCAACAACGCCCTGACGCCGCGCCAGAGGGAAGAAGCGCTCACCGCCATCCTGTCTCACGCGGCCGACGGCGGTCTCGCCGTCGAGCACGTCGAACTGCCGCTGTTGCATGTCGAGGAGGCCTGGGGTCGGACGAAAGACGGTGCCGGAGAAAGGGTTGTCGTCCGGCCCTGAATCAGGACCCGCCGCCGATGCCCTGCCGGTCGGGCAGGAGCCGTGATCCGACGTCGCCAGGACCGACCGACGCGGCGACCTCCGAGCGCAGTCGATCGCGGAACAGCACGAGCGGTGGGTGTCGGTCCGTCGGCAGGTCCGCGAGCAGGTCGGCGAACAGCGAGCTCAGTCTGCGTGTCACCTGCGGTTCGCCCACGCCGGCTTCCAGGACCTCCCAGACCGCCAGTTCGACGATGTCGCTCCAGGTGGCGGCTGGCACGACGACGCTGCCCGCGCCGGCCCGAACCCGAACCGGGCCGAGCGGCATCGGCGCGGCGGCCCTTAACACTCCTTCGACCTCGTCCAATGCCCGGACGGCGGTCGTCGGGTCGTTGATGGCCGGGGAGAGTGCGCGAAGGCCGACATCGGTGAGGATCCGAAGGGCGTACAGCGGGTCGTACCTCAAGGATCTTTCCCGGCGCACCAGAACACAACGGTCGAACCGCTCGTCGAGGGAGTCGGCGGCCGTTGACGCGATCCGCGTCCCGGTTGCGATGCCATCGCCGACACGCACTCCGAAGACGACCTCGATCCCGGATCGTGCGGCCATCCGGCCGGCCCGTCCGGTGTCGATGGCGACCACCTGACCGGCCACTCCACGGTGCCGGATCACCGTCGCGCCGGTGGGCACCTCTGGTGTCGCATCCAGGGCGGTCACCGTTGCGGTGTCGCCCGGTGGTCGGGTCACGGCTCGGCGTGCGACCGTGCCCATTCTCGACAGCAGGGCATCGACCCTGATCCGGCCCGCGACACTCTGGATCAGGACCAGAAAGGCAACGAGGCTGGCGAGCAGGAAGAGCAGGCAGGCGAACACTCCGAAGAGAGGAACGTACGTCTCCCGGCCCGCAGAACCGATGGACGTCAACGCCAGGAATGCGTACGTGCTCGTCCCCACGAAAACCGCCAGCACCGATTGTGTCACCCGGGATCTCAGGAAATAGGACACGGTGCGCGGAGAATACGTCGATGACCCGAACTGGATGATCAGCAGCACGACGGAGAACACGAACCCCGTGAAGGTGATCATCCCGCCGCCGACCGCGGCCAACAGCGCCGCCGCCGAGGAAGGCGACAGCAGCGCGACGTCGTCGATGGAATCGGCGAATGCCTCGTCGGCATTGTCCACGATGGCGTCGACGATGACAGCGGCCACCACCCCGGTGAGCGGAATGACCCAGAAGGCATTGTCCCACCACAGTTGAAGCCGCGCGATCCGCGTGCTCACCTTCGGCTCCCGTCCGCGGTCGAACATCCCGCTGTAGATGACGTCCCCGATGGTCATTCCCACTCCCGGACGCCGAGTCGTATTCTGCACGGCCACGGGAAGAAAGGATGGGCGACAACGTGAGCACAGACGACGGGCTGCGCGCGATGTTCCGCAGCGGCAATGACGCCCGGGTGCTGCGCGCCGCTGCGACCGAGATCGCGCGGACAAGGGAGGGCGGAAACGCGGCAGGCGAGGTCGAACGCGGCGGGACTCTTCGCGGACGGCCGGGAACGCCTGTCGCGCAACGGGTACCAGGTCTTCCTCCTAGCTGGGTGTTGCCTCCGTCACTCTGGCGACCGCAGGCTGCGATGCTGCACGTGCCGCGCAGATGCTGAGGTTCACCGAGCGGACCTTCGCCTCCCTCGCGCAGGTCGCCCGACCCTGACGACGCCCGGGAGCGGTCGGTCGGCCGGACCTCGCGGTCGCCGCGCTGAGCATCCGACGCTTCGAGGAAGCGCGTACTGATGGCGCGCAATGGACACCAGAAGACGCGGTCCGGCGTACTTGGGAATAGCTCTTCGGCGGGCTGGCGAATTGCCGTTGATCTCTGCGGGCAAGCTGCGGAAGGTTGATGGTGTGGCCGGCTACGTTTCGCACACGTCCGTCGACTGCGGGAACGCCTATCAACTCTCCAAATGGTGGAGAACCGTCCTGCGTTACGTGCACGACCCGCGACGATCAACGATCCCGGCGACGAGGAGTGCGTGATCGTCTCGCCGGCCACCGGCCATCGACATTCCGTTCGTCGAAGGGCCGGAGCCCAAGCAGACGAAGAACCGCATGCACTTCGACATCAGGCCGAGCGAACGGACCCAGGCGGACGAGGTTGCGCACCTCGAGCGACTCGGCGCAATGCAGATCGCGGATCGCCGCGGTATCTACGGGCCGGGCTCGGGTTGGGTGACGGTGGCCGACCTCGAAGGAAATGAGTTCTGCGTCCTGCGCAGCGAGGCGGAGAAGGCTGCCCCCAACACTGGCTGAGGGGCCGGAAGCGGCTCCGTCGGCTCGTTCGACAGACTCAGACAGCCAGGGAATACGGCAGACCGGCCCGGTCGAACTCGCGCTGAAGCCGGGGGCGGCGCCAGTTCTCTTCGCGCAGTTCTCCGATGAATTGATCGACGTCGGCGACCCTGTCCGATCCGTTCGGACTGACCGCACGTTGCTCGATGACGTGACGTCGTCGTGGTACTGGGGCCAGGCCGGACCGGCATCGGTGTAGAGACGAGCGCCGGGTCATGGGCAACGGGATCGAGTTGAAGAACGACCGCCGGATCCTCCGTCTCTGCGGGTCGCGCGAGAACCGACACGGCTTCGTGCATCCGGCGCCCGTGGGCGTTGGCTGTGCGCCGGCGCCATACGTCCGAGCCCGTGCGGATCAGCGGCAGGATTGCCTCGGCAAGGTCTGTGTCACAGCGGCCCCACCATTCCAGTCGCGACGGCGCATGCACATACGGTCAGAGTCAGTGGCGCTGACCCAGGTCGTTGACAGCGCCGTCCGTTGGCCCTCGGCCGCCGGTGACGAGTTCTCCGGGGTCGGTCCCGCGATGGTCTGCCGTCGGCTTACGGTGTGCTCGTGTCGATGGCAGCGGGACCTGTCGGGATCGCTCTGGGGGGCCACCTTGCACGAGCGTGACGGAAGCTGGGGGAGCGCCGGCGGTCTGCCCGTCGCGGAGCGCCCCCGCGCCCCGGCCGCGGGTGCGTCGGTGGCCGGACGATCCGGTGGGTTCCGCGGCGCCGTCAACCATCGCGACCTGGTCGCCATTCACGATCACCTCCGCACCGAGCTGAAGCAGATCGAGCGTGCAGTCCACGAGGTTGCGAGCGGAGGGATGACGCCCGGCGAGGCCCGGACGCTGATCAACGCGACCACGTTGCGGCGCAACCAGTGGGCCCTCGGTGCGTTCTGCGCCTCCTACTGCCGGCTGGTCACCATGCATCACTCCGTCGAGGACGCCTACCTTTTCCCGACGCTCGCAGTGTCCGAGCCCTCGTTGCAGCCCGTCCTGGACCGGCTCGAGGCCGAGCACGTCGTCATCGCGGGGGTGCTGGACAGCTTCGACCGTGCACTGGTCGACCTCGTCCGGCGGACCGACGACGCCGGCTCCGCGGGCGACGGAATCGCCGGGATCGCAACGCTGGCAACGGAACTCAGCAATCTGCTGCGCTCGCACCTGGCCTACGAGGAGGACGAGTTGGCCGAGGGGTTGGGGCGGATGTCCGGACCGATCTGAGTCGTCTTCGGGTCAGTTCAGGCCGTGGCGGTCTCGGCGGACCGCCGCCAGCGGATACCCGCCTCGATGAACTCGTCGATCTCACCGTCGAACACCGCCGACGGGTTGCCGACCTCGAAGTTCGTCCGGAGGTCCTTGACCATCTGGTACGGGTGCAGAACGTACGAGCGCATCTGGTTGCCCCAGGAATTGCCCGCGTCCTTGAGCGCGTCCATGGTCGCCTTCTCCTCCTCGCGGCGGCGGGCGAGCAGCTTGGCCTGCAGCACCGTCATCGCCGACGCCCGGTTCTGGATCTGCGACCGCTCGTTCTGGCAGGACACCACGATGCCGGTGGGGATGTGGGTGATCCGGACGGCCGAGTCGGTGGTGTTGACACCCTGACCGCCAGGCCCGGAGGAGCGATAGACGTCGACCCGGAGTTCCTTCTCGTCGATCTCGACATGGTCGCTGGTCTCCACCACGGGCGCCACCTCGACGCCGGCGAAGGAGGTCTGCCGGCGGCCCTGGTTGTCGAACGGTGAGATCCGGACGAGCCGGTGGGTGCCCTGCTCGACCGACAGGGTGCCGTAGGCGTAAGGCGCCTTGACCTGGAATGTCGCGGACTTGATGCCCGCCTCTTCGGCGTAGGACGTGTCGTAGACCTCGGTGGGGTAGCCGTGACGCTCCGACCAGCGCAGATACATCCGCATCAGCATCTCGGCGAAGTCGGCGGCATCAACCCCGCCCGCCTCGGAGCGGATGGTCACCAGCGCCTCACGCTCGTCGTACTCGCCGGACAGAAGGGTGCGGACCTCCTGCGCGTCGATCTCCTTCTGCAGCGCGACCAGCTCCTGCTGGGCCTCGACCAGGGTGTCCGCGTCCTCGTCGCCGAGCTCGAAGAGCACCGCCAGATCGTCCAGCCGCTGCCGGAGTTCCTCCATGTGCCGGATTTCGGACTGCGCGTGGGACAGCTTGCTGGTGACTTTCTGCGCGTTGTCCTGGTCGTTCCACAGGTCGGGAGCGCTCGCGGCCTCGGACAGATCGGCGATGCTGGCCCGGAGTTTGTCGACATCCATGACCTTCTCGATGCTGGTCAGGGTGGTGTCAAGGGCCTTTACTGCCGCTGCGTCGTCGAGATTCACAAGGGATCAGCCTACGCGGGATCGCAGCGACGCCGGTTCGGTTCGCGGTCAGCAGGCCTCTCCCACCTGCAGTGGTGAGGGCCGAAACACACCGTGGCCTGGGTCTTTAGACCCTGCCATGGACCTTTGAGCCCGGCTTACCGTCGGGTATCGCGAGGGCTCATGGCGGAGCCCGTTGCACAGAGGAGAAGCCATGAGCAGTCACGGTGACAAGGGAATTGTGGTCGGTATCGAAGGCACGGCGGTCAGCCAGGGCGCCCTGGAGTGGGCCATCCGGGAGGCCGCGCTACGCGGGACCGTGCTGAGGGTTGTCCATGCGTGGGACTACATTCCGGCCCGGGACGCCGGCCGGATGACGGCGAACGAAGAGAAGACAGCCTCGGACTGCATGCTCGATGCCGCGATCGCCTCCGGCGTGCGGGCAGCCGGCGTGACGCCGGAGATCATCTGCCGCAGTGTCAAGGGCTCGCCCGCGAAGGTGCTGCTGGACCAGTCTCAGCATGCCGAACTGCTGGTGATCGGCCGGAACCACCGCAGCGGTGTGCAGGACATCCTGCGGCACTCGGTGTCCGCCGAATGTGTCCGCCGGGCCGCCTGCCCGGTGGTGATCATCCCGAACGCGGTGGTCGGTGCGCGGGTCGGCGCCGAGGTCTCCGTCTGACGTCATTCCTCTCCCGCGCGCACGTCGCCCGCAGCTGCCGCACCCGCGGCTCTGTGGGCGTCGTGCTGTCCGGGGCTTGCTTCGCTGCCGTGACGGCGCTTGATCGCCCTGATCGTGACGGCGAACTGTCCCGTATGTCCGGCCGGGTACCCGCCGCCGACCTACACTCCCGACACAGCTCCGGCGGCCGTTGCCAGGCTGGCGTCCGGATCCGGGAGGTGGCGCGGTGATCGAACCGACGTCGGCCGCTTCCCAGGAGTCAACACCGTCTCGCGATCGCCGATGTTGCGCTGCTGATCAACCCGGTGGCCGGTCGGGGACGCGGGGGACGGGCCGGTGCGGTCGCCGCCGGAATGCTCCGCGACGCCGGTGTCACGGTCAGGCAGTTCGCCGGCACCTCGGCCGAGCAGTCGGCCGAGTTCGCGTCGACGGCACTTGCCGAGGGCTGTGACGCGCTGGTCGCCTGCGGCGGTGACGGCATCGTGCACACCGCGCTGCAGGCGGTCGCCGGGACGACGACGCCGCTGGGGGTGATCCCTGCGGGATCTGGCAACGACTTCTGCCGGGCCGTCGGAATACCGCTCGGTGACGTGGCCGCGGCGGTGTCTGTTGTGCGGGGTGGCCGGTTGTTCGCGGCCGACCTGGGGCGGGCGGCGGACCGCTGGTTCGGGACGGTGCTGGCGTCCGGGTTCGACTCCCGGGTGAGTGACCGGATGAACTCGATGCGGTGGCCGCGTGGCCGGACCCGTTACCACGCCGCGATTGTCGCCGAAATGGCGGCGTTCCGGCCGCTGCCGTTCGTGCTGGATGTCGGCGGCTCGCGTCGTGAGGTCGAGGCGATGCTTGTTGCGATTGGGAACGGGTCGACCTACGGCGGTGGCATGCGGATCTGCCCGGGGGCGAGAGTGGATGACGGGCTCTTCGACGTCACGGTGATCAGCCGGCTGAGCCGGGTGAAGCTGGTCCGGCTGTTCCATCGCGTGTATTCCGGCACTCATGTTGAGCGTCGTGAAGTCGAGACCTTCCGCTGTTCGTCGCTGTCGATCTCGGCTCCCGACGTTTCCGGGTACGCCGACGGTGAGTTCATCGCGCCGCTGCCGTTGACGTGCACAGTTGAGCCGCGGGCTGTCGGAGTGTTGGTGCCTTGATTCTCGGTGCAGCCGCCGACGGGCCTTCAGCCGCCGGGTTGTTGGACGAGAACGGTGCGGTACTCGCCGACGTCGAAGGCATCGTTGGTGGTGGCGGCGAGAGTGGTTGCTCCGGTGACGCCGGTGTTGGACTGCCATATGACGTCCCAGGTGGACGTCGCTGTGATGGGCCAGGTACCGGTGCCGCTGGTGCGCTCCCTTGTTGATCGCCATTGAAATTTGTAACCACAGGGCGGTTCTGCTTTCCAGTCGAAGTCCGCCGGGGGTGCTGTTCCGGACCCGGTGCACGTGATGGTGGCGGGCGCGCCCATTGTGAAGGAGTCGCCACCGGCGGCGGGCTCGCCGAGCGACCATGTTGTGCTGGCCAGGGTTGCAGTCGCAGTCACCGATACTCCGCCGGCGGTCACGGTCGAGGCAACGTTGTCGGGATGGTCTGTCCATAGCCAGGTCCAGAGCTTGACCGCCAGTTTGGTGCGGTCCGGCCCGGCGCTGATCGCCGGGTTCGGGGATAGTCAATTGTCCGACTGCCTGTTCGCGAGGCACAGCGGGGTTTGGCGGGGGTGGCGGCGGAGCGGCGTTGGGTTCAATTGCGAGTTGGCACGAAACGGTCGTCCTACAGGTTACCCGGGGCCCATACGGAGTTCCGTCGTCCGAGGTGGCGCCGCATCTCATCCCTTTAATTGTTCCCTCGTTCGGGTGATTGGCCGCCCAAAGGGTCGCCCGCGGGTGGTTCGTCGAGGCAGTACCAACGCATATTGCGGCGTCAGACCAGAAGCTGGCCAAGGCCACGGCCAGCCGGGTCGCGGTTGTAGCATTTCCGATTCGATTTTCACCCAGCGGTATCTAGGGACTGGCACTCACTCGCGACAGCTGCTTGTCACGTGGACCGTCGATTTCCGTATCGACGATGACTGATGCCTAGCCTGGGCCGCCCTGCCCCCGTTCGGTCGCCGGACCAGGGATCGCGGCTGTCAATGGAGTAAGGCCAACTGTGGCAATATCAGTCGATGAAAGGCTTCGATCAGCACGGAAATTATCCAGGAAACTGGATTTGCTGCACCCGCCAATATTCCGTCGGTGCCCTTTAACGAATCCGCCTCGCAATTATCGCGGTCCATGCCAACTGACCGCTTATCGCCCGTCGCAGCATCAAGTGACCCATACTTGCTTTGGTCTTGACAGTCGCGCATAACGGCGTATTTCCCGTCCCGAAATGGACGCTGTCCAGGACGGATGTGTCGACCACGAACCGTAAGTAATCGAGTCCTTCTGTATCCGAAATTCTGCCGCAGCCAGCACATTCGGTAAATCGGGTCGACGGCAACGCTGGCCACAGCGGACATTCGTCGATCGCTCGAGTGCGAACCAAGTTCTCGTAGATCCTCCAAAACCGCGACCATTGGGACTCGATGGCGGCGCGTTCGACGCCTCCTGTTGCGCGTCGCTGGGTGATTCCGACGGCGCGGTGGGCACTTCGCGACGCTCGCCGTAGCGTTGCCGGTAATTGTGGATGTCGATTGCGCCACTGCCGTCGACGCTGATGGTCGCCTGCCGTCGGCTGGCCGCCCTTGTGCTTGGCGAGCTTTCACCGTCGAAGCAGGCTACCGATGGGCTGTCGACACCTGCTGCACAGATGGACTTGGCGTGGTACCGCAGTACCAGTCGGAATGTTGCTGGTTGAATTTGTCGACGTACAGCCAGCGACGATCAGGAGAATTGCTACCCCGCAACCGAGGAAGCGCATCGGGTTGCTCGGCGTTCATACTCGGGCGCCCTTCTCCTGTTGGATCAGCGATGGGCCTAGTGCGTTCTGCCTCAATACCGGCCGACTCGTGACGTCACGCTGCGACTCAAAGTCGGCGATCCGAACAGGGCGCCGAAGGTGATCGGCGCCTCGTTGCTGCAGTGAGCCGACACAGTGGTCGCACCAACGGTGACGACCGCCCCGACGTCCGGAGCCCTCACGCTGAGGTACTGGTTCGCCGCAGCGACCGGGCCGGACAGCGAGACCGACTCGGCCGAGGCCCGGCGCGGGTCGACGCTGCCGACCGCCGCGGCAACGGCCCCGTCGCAGAGTCGTTGGAGCCGCTGGCCGGCGAGGAATGCTGACCCCGCAGCTGTCACGCCGGCAGTCAGCAGGAGAAGGCAGACCATCATGCCGATGACCAGCGGAGTGACCGATCCTCGTTCGCCGTCCGGCTCGAGTTGCGCGTCGAGGCGGTGACGGCTCTCCCGGTGAGCGCTCATCACTGGCCCTCGCGGAAGTCGCCGACGTGCAGTGTGAAGACGCCGGTGACGGTGTTCTGGCTGCCCGTGACCACGGACGGGACGCCGGGAAACGTGACCACGAGCGACGACACAGACGTCGTAGACATCTCCGGGCCGAAGGGTCGGCGCGAGCTCGGTCCCCGACACACAATCACTACCCGTGGCGACGAACCGAACGTCCATGCCTTCGTCAGGCACTCGTTGATCGACCAGCGCGAGCCGGGCGATCTCCTCGGCTCTCGCGACGCCGCAGGGACTGTGGGAGCCGAGTCCATCACCCGCCCCGCATCACGCGCGCCCTGTGCCACAGCGAACGTCGCGGCCTGGATCCGCATCACTGACGCGAGGATGTACACGGTCGGGACCAGCAGCAGGACCGCCAGGAAGACCACTTCGATGAGCGCGCGACCGGATTCGGGGTCCGCCGTTGCCGGGGCCGCTGCCAACATCGGGTCCGCCGTGGTCGGCGCTGGTGTCCGGCGGATCGACATCGCTGGCTTCACCCGCAGCCGGGTGCGCACGCGGGTCATCCGATCGACTCTCTTGCTGAGTGTCCGGTGACCTCGATGGCCGGCATGATCCCGTCGAGCAGCGCGATGATCCCCGGAGCCTCCATCGTGCAATCCACCGGACCAACAGGCCCTGCGCGCCGGAGCTGCAACTCAGAGTCGATCGCGTCGACCCCGTCACCCCGCGCCCATCAATTCCGCGACCTGCGCGGTGGCAACCGAGCCGGAGCCGTCGTAGTTGGCTGCCTGCCGCGCCGCGTCGGCGGCGGCAGAGGTCAGCAGCGTGCGGGTATACGCCCACAGACCGACCGAGATCAGCGCCAGGAACAGCATCAGCAGCAGCACCAGGACCAGGGCGAACTCGGCCACCGCCGAACCGCGGTCCGACCGGACTCGTCGCGCCGGTGCAGACGGGCAGCCGCAAGTTGTGGTTGGTCGGCGACGCTCAGCCCGCGCCGGACACCGACTGGAAGGCGTTCTGCACCGCCGTGACGACCTGCTCCCGGAAGACGGCCAGCAGCGCGATCACGACGATCGCCGTCATGACGGTGATCATCACCCAGCCCGGGACGTCGCCGCGGTCCCGCTCGGCGGCGTTCCCCTTTCCGTTGTCCGGCGACTGCAGCCGTGCCATGAGAGTGCAGCGTCGCCGCTACCACCCATGCCTGTGCTGAAGTCGTCTTGGTGTTCATAGGTGCCTCCTGGTTCGACCGCCTGCGACTGCAGCGCGGTGGTGATTGTTGCTGCGGGACTGGCAATGCGACGCGGCACGCGCGCGGGCGGTTACACCCCGTGCAGGTATCACTGGGCGACCGAGCGTGATCGCCAGGAGTCCCGGGTAGAGGGCGAAGAGGATGGTGATCGGCAGGACGATGAACACAACCGGCACCATCATGGCGATTTCCTTGCGACCGCCGGATTCGAGCAGCTGCGCGTTTGCCGAGCGCGCGGACGTCGGCGGCCTGCGCGCGAAGCACGTCGGCGAGCGGGTGTGCCGCGCTCGATCGCGACTGCCATGCCGTCGAGGAACCGGGCCAGCGGTTCGAGCCGGGTCCGGTCGCGTAGGTGGGTGATCGCGGTGAGGAACGGTGTGCCGGAACGGGTCTCGGCGAGCACACCGGCCAGTTGCTGGACCAGCGGGCCCTGGGCCAACCGGGTGATGCGGTCGATGGCGCTCATCGGTCCCTCGCCGGCGGTGACAGCGAGCGCGAGCATCTCCGCGACCACCGGGAATTCGGCGATGATCTCCGCGTCCCGTTTGCTGACGGCCTCGCTGAGCCACCAATCGCGGCCCAGCACCCCGCCGGCCGCGCACGCGACGATCAGCAGGACCAGGATCACGCGGGTTCGACTGGCCGAGGACAACCGCCAGCAGACCCGATGCCGGCGCCGGTCGCGGCTCCGATGGCTCCCCACAGCACCTGCTCGATGCGGAACTGGTCGACGGTCATGCGGTGAATCCGAGCGCGGCCAGCCGGCGTTCGACCGAGGCACGTCCGCCCAGGATCTTGTCGATGAACCTGCACGGCGTCCCGGACCAGCGGTGCGGTCAGCCGGCCGAACGCTGTCGCGGTTCCGCCGGCGGCGCCCGGTCAGCAGCCGCGACGGCCGGGCCGCGTCGGTGAGGTAGGGCGCGATGCGATCCGACATGCGTCGGCCGGCGCAGCGGCGGTGACGCGAGGATGGCCATCAGCAGGCCGGCGCCGGCCAGCCCGCCGAGGAGCGCGCCGACAGCCGTCGGGTTCATCGCAGCACCCGCCGATCCTCGGGCAAGCCGGCCGATCCTGATCATCAGCCGATAGGCGATCAGCGACAGATGCGCCCCGACGGCCAGGATGAGCGTGCCGGTCGGGGTGTCGTAGGCCTGCAGCGTCTCGCGCTGGGTGGCCAGCAGGATCAGCACCAGCCACGGCGCGGCAACCGCCATCCGGGCGGCGTTCACCGACCACGATTGCCGGGCAAGGAGTTCGGCTCGGGTGCGGGCGTCGTCGCGGAGGAACCCGGACAGCGTGGACAGCAAGCCGGCCGAGGTCGGTGCCGCCGACCTCGCGTGCCACCCGCAGCGACTCGCAGACCCGATCGCCGACCGGGTCGGCCAGGGCATCCTTGAGCCGGTCGAGAGATTCGTTGAACCGCCCGGTGGTGCGGTAGTCGGAGCCGAATTGCTTGAACGGTTCGCGCAGTTGTTCCGGCCCGCGGACGCCGATCGCCGACAGCGCCTCCGGCAGCGACAGCCCCGCCCGCACCCCGGAGGTGAGGTTGTCGACGACCTCGGGCCACAGTTCGCGCAGGTCGGCCTGCCGCTTGTGCCGGAGCCGGGAGACGATCAGCCGCGGCACCGCGGCGGCGAACACCGCGAAGATGGCCGACACGCTGATCGACTGGGTGAGCGACAACGCCCGAGCAACCGCGACCGAACACGGCCGCAGCACCTGCAGCGCGACCAGTTGGGCCGGCGTGACTCCGGGCAGGCCGGCCTGGATGAGGTGCTCGCGGGTCCGCTGCGCGCGTGGCCGTGGCCGCGGTGGCGCTGGGGCGGGCGGTGGCGCCGTGCCAGATGAGCAGCAGTCCCAGGCCGGCGAGCAAACCAAGGAAGGCACCCACCGTCGTCCCCCCTTGTCGCTGCTGTCGCGCGATCCGGCAGAGAGTAGCTGATTTCGACTACTCCACTGTGGTTCTCACGGTGCGTAATGTGGATAACTTCGCGCGGCCGGCAATGTGACGTTCCGTCATGTGATCGACGACGCCGAACTGCACGTCGCAGCGGCGAGAACCGTTGTGGGACAACAAACGATGTGCACACGTGCTCGAACCTCAATGTGGCCGACCACTGCGCGAACGGAAACAAAGGACTCTCTCGTAGGGATTTCCGTTGAAGGAGATTTCGAGGTGCGAATATTGCCGTTCGGAACGAAGCCCTGAACGCTCGGTCTCGTTCGATCACCCCGTTTGGCGGGTTCGATGAGTGCTGGTGACGACATTCGCAACCAGACGTGATCGGTCGACGTTGCCTGGAGTGAGGACAGCCTGGAGTGAGGACAGCCTGGAGTGAGGACAGCCTGGAGTCAGGACAGCCTGGAGTCAGGACAGCCTGGAGTGAGGACAGCGTGGCGTGAGGGGAGCCCGTGGCTCTACGGCCGAGGTGGCCCGGCGTCGATGCGCCTGCGGTGTACCTGCGCCGCATCCTCTCCCATCGACCAGTCGGACTCGACCCACCAGGTGGCGCCGGCGTCCATCCACTCGCGGGCCTTCGCGTCTGCGGCGCTTCCCGGCTCGCTCACGCTCTCCGCGACCACGTCGAAGGTGTCCCAGTCCAGCCCGGCGGCTTCCCGGAGCGGCCGGATCCCGGACACCACGTCCGCCAGGTCCTCGGGGGTGAACGGTGTCTCCACCCCGCGGCCGACCTTGGTCGGGAGCAGGCCATCCCAACGCGCGGCCCTGCCCAGCGACTTGACCGAAGGATGGGCGCCGACAACCCAGACCGGCACCCGGGGCTGCTGCACGGGCTTGGGCGGGGGAGGGAAGTCGGTCGGCCTGACCTGATAGTGCCTGCCGTCGAACGAGAACGGCTGCCCGCGCATCAGCCCGTCATAGACCGCGAGACCCTCGTCCAGCTTCTCGGCACGGAGCTTTCGTTCCTCGGCGGGCTCGAACGCCAGCCATCCGTCGTGCGGCGCCCCGAGCCCGACGGCGAGCTGGACCCGACCGCCGGACAGGTCGTCCAGGGTCGCCGCCTTGGCTGCCAGTTCGTACGCCTTGATGCGGGGAAGCGGGGTCAGCAGCGTGCCCAACCGGATCCGTTCGGTGCGCATGGCCGCGGCAGTCAGGATCACCCAGGCGTCGGTCGACCAGAGCGCCTCCCAGGCGAAGATCGCGTCCCACCCTGCGTTCTCGGCCGCGACCGCGAGATCGGCGAACTCCTTGGGCGTGGCTGCACTGATGACAACTCCGGTGCGCAAACTCGTCATACAGGCACCTTGGCACGGCACACCGACAATGACACCGGAGCGCCGATCTGAGTTCAGCAGACATCAGTCCGGCAGCGTCGGCATGGAGAAGCCGGTGTTGCGGTGCAGCAGGACCGCCCGGGTGACGGCGGAGGACCCGAAGCGCTCCCGGACGCCGTCCAGCGCCGCGTCGAGCGCCGCGCCAGGGTCGTCGTCGAACGGCAATTCCAACTGCAGGGACTCGTCGTCGAGGTTGCCGACGGCGATCCCGACCAACGTCAGGCCCCGTTCCCTGATCAGCGGCATCGCTGCGGCCACCAGCCCCCGGACGGCTGCGAGCACGACTGTGGTCTCGGCGGTGGCCCGCGCGAGAGTGCGGGACCGGCTCACCCGGCTGAAGTCGTCGAACCGCAGCCGCAGCACGACCGTCCTACCGACCCGGTCGGCGGTGCGCATCCGCCGGGTCACCCGGTCGACCAGGCCCACCACCACCGCGTCGATGTCGCCGGGCAGGTGCCGCGCGCGGCCCATCGCGTGCTGCGAGCCGATCGATCCGCGACGGCGCCCGACGCGCACCCGGCGCGGGTCCCGGTTGTGCGCCAACGCATTCAGATGCCTGCCGGATGCCTGCCCGAGGATCGACACCAACCCGGCCTCGCCCAGACCGGCGACCTGCCCGACGGTGAAGATGCCCAGCTCGTGCAGCTTCGCGGTGCTCTTCGGGCCCACGCCCCACAGCCGCTGGACCGGCAGCGGGTGCAGGAAGGCCAGTTCCTCCGAGGGCTGGACGACCAGCAGGCCATCCGGTTTCGCGACCCCGCTCGCAACCTTCGCCAGGAACTTGGTCCGGGCGACACCCACGGTGATCGGCAGACCCACCGACTCCAGCACGTCCCGACGGAGTTTCGCGGCGATGTCGGCCGGTGAGCCGGACACCCGGGCCAGCCCACCGACGTCCAGGAACGCCTCGTCGATGGACAGGCCCTCGACGAGTGGGGTGGTCCGCCGGAATACCTCGAAGACGTCCTTGCTGGCCCGGGAGTAGGCCGCCATCCGCGGCTCGACGACGATCGCATCCGGGCACAGTCCCCGCGCTCGTGCTCCGCCCATCGCCCCGCGTGACCCCGCGCGCCTTCGCCTCGTAACTGGCCGCCAGCACCACGCCGCCGCCCACGATGACCGGCTTGCCTCGCAGCCTCGGGTTGTCCCGCTGCTCGACCGAGGCGAAGAAGGCGTCCAGGTCGGCATGCAGGATCGTCGCCTCCGTCCCCGCAACGACGGCGCTCACGAACACATGTTCGCATCATTGAGCGCTGAGATGCGAGCCCGACGTGAACCCGTGTTGGTCAGCCGCCGGCGCCGCGGTAGGTTCCCACGCTCCACGCGTTGCCCTCCGGGTCGAGGAAGGCGAACTCCCGGCTGCCGTAGCTGGTGTCGGCCAGCGGCCGCAACACCTCCCAGCCTGCGCGAGCGACGCGGTCGGCGACGGCGTCGATGTCGTCGGTGGACAGGTACGCCGTTGCTGTGCCGGGGCCGCCGGCGCGACCGGACCAGCGCTCGACGGTGGGCTCGCAGCCGAACATCACGCCGCCCCCGTCCGGCCAGGCCAGCTCGGCGTGCTCGATCGGACGATCCTCGCCGCGCATCACGACGACCTCGGTGAAGCCGATGACGTCGACGAGGAAGCGAAGAGCCGCCTCGCCGTCGCGGTAGGAGAGGGTGGGCCAGACGCCGGGGTGGGTTCTGATCGATGTCGTCATGTGTCCAGGATGCTGGAATCCGCGGCCGTCGTCTTGGAAAAATCGGACCTGGTCGACCGTGATCATTCGGCGAAAGCCTGACGGGACGACGCATGCTCCGCCAGAGCCGGGAGTTCCTCGGCGATCCACTGGCCGGGGGTGCAGCCGGCGAACCGCCGCCACTCCGCGGTGAGGTGCGCCTGGTCGGCGTAGCCGCAGATCGTCGCGAGCTCGGCCAGCGGCGGATGCGCCTGCAGCAGCAGCGATCTCGCCCGGCTGGAACCGGGCAAGCCGGGCCAGATCCTTGGCCCCGATGCCGATCTCGGCACGCAGCTGCGCGGTCAGATGACGGCGTGACCAGCCGACATCCGAGGCGACGTCGGTGATGCGGCGGCGACCTCCTGACTCGACGATGAGGCGCCAGGCCCGGTGCAGTTCCGGTGCAATCCGGTGCTGGGCGTCGCCATTGAGACGACGATCGATCCAGGTGTTGATCAGTCGAACGGCGGTGGCGCCCGCGGTCCCGTCGGTCAGGTCCGCGATGCCGTCCTCATGGGTGTCGAGCACGTCACCGAGTTCCAATACATCGCCGCCCAGTTCCGCCGCCGGCATCCCGAGCAGCGCCCGCGCAGCAAAAGGGTGCACCGCCAACTGGACGCCTCGCTGGACGTCACGGTCCGGGTCGCCGCGGTCCGGCTGCGGCAGGAGCACCGGCTCGGTGTGCAGACCACCGACCGGGATCGCGAACCGTCCGGACCGGTGGCCACCCGCTGCCGGCACATCGATCCGAAGGTCGCCGGACAGCGGGAAGACCACCGTCAGGTAGGGACTCGGCAGGCCGCGGTGCACACCCGGTACCGGTGGCGCGCAGTAGCCCACCATTGACGGGATGGCCCGGGAGGCGGCCGGCGGCGGCATCAGCACCGCAATGCGTGCGGTATCGGTGGTGGCCATCACGCCACGCTAGGCCGGAGGCGGCCGACCGGCGAACATTTCTCGCCGCGAGATCCGCATGGCCCGGCTGTCGGCGGTGCCAGGTAGGTTTCGCCTCTACAGCCAGTCGTATCGTCAGCCAGCCGGAGCTGCCCGTGCCATCCGCTCTTCGTGCCCTCGTCCGCCGACCGTCATCCCGGCTCGCGCAAGGCTTGATCACCCACCTCGAGCGGGTCGCGATCGAGCCCGTGCTCGCGGAGGAACAGTGGCACGGCTACGTCGACGCGATGACGGGCGCCGGTTGGGATGCCGTCGAAGTACCCGGGGTGGAGGAGTGCCCGGACGGGGTCTTCGTCGAGGACACGGTCGTCATGGTGGGCGACACCGCTGTGTTGAGCAATCCTGGCGCCAATCAGCGCAAACCCGAGGTCGACGGCACCGCAACGACTCTGGAGTCGTTGGGCTATCGGACAGAGCGGATCACCGGCGGCACGCTGGACGGCGGGGACGTGCTCAAGGTCGGGACGACCGTCTATGTCGGACGAACGCTGCGAACCAGCCCCGGCGGCATCGCGTCGCTGCGGGCGATCTGCGCGCCATTGGGTTTCACGGTCGTCGCCGTGCCGGTGAGCAGGGTGCTGCACCTCAAGTCCGCCGTCACCGCGCTGCCGGACGGCACCATCGTCGGCTACCCGCCGCTCGTCGACGACCCTGCGTTCTGGCCCCATTTCCGTCCGATGCCGGAGGAAGGGGGCTCCCACGTGGTGGATCTCGGCGGTGGCAGATTGCTGATGGCTGCGTCCGCTCCCCGGTCCGCGGAGCTGATCGCCGATCTCGGCTACACACCGGTCGTCGTTGACATCTCCGAGTTCGAGAAGCTGGAGGGCTGCGTGACCTGCCTGTCCGTGCGGTTGCGTCACGAGCCTGAATCCCGCTGACGACGTGCACGGAATCCTCGAATCGAAGAGCCCGCCAACTCGGACATTTTGTTGGCCGTGCCGAGTCGGACAGCGGGGTGCAAGATCGACAGGGGCAGCGTGCCGAGCCGGCCGGACGCCGGCTGGTCAACCCCTGACCCGGTTCCAATCAGCGTCGAGAGGACAGTCGTGAAGAAGATCATCAACGATCCCACCACCGTGACGTCGGAGGCCCTGCAGGGCATGGCCGAGGCACACGCCGACCTGATCACCGTGCAGCTCGAGCCGGCGTTCATCGCCCGGGCCGACGCGCCGGTGGCCGGCAAGGTGGCGATCGTGTCCGGCGGCGGAAGCGGCCACGAACCGCTGCACGGCGGGTTCGTCGGCGAGGGGATGCTGGCCGCTGCGGTACCCGGGCCGGTGTTCACCTCCCCGACCCCGGACCAGGTGATCGCGGCGACCCAGGCCGTCAGCGGGGGCGCCGGCGTCCTGCTGATCGTGAAGAACTACACCGGTGACGTCCTGAACTTCGAAACCGCGGCCGAGCTGGCGGAAGCCGAAGGCATCGAGGTGAAGTCCGTCGTCATCGCTGACGATGTCGCCGTCAAGGACTCGACCTGGACCGCGGGACGGCGCGGTGTCGGCGGCACGGTGCTGGTCGAGAAGATCGCCGGCGGGTCGGCCGCGCGTGGTGACGACCTCGCCACCGTCACGGCGATCGCCGAGCGGGTCAGCTCGCAGGTGCGCTCGATGGGCATGGCGCTCACGCCCTGTACCGTCCCGCACTCCGGCGAGCCGTCGTTCACGCTGGCCGATGACGAGATCGAGATGGGCGTCGGCATTCACGGCGAGCCGGGTCGCGAGCGGATGAAGCTGGTCTCCGCGGACGAGATCGTTTCGATCATGCTCAGCTCCATCGTCGAGGACCTGCCGTTCGAGTCGGGCGCCAAGACGCTGCTGTTCGTCAACGGCATGGGGGGGACCCCACAGATCGAGCTGTACCTCGCCTACCATTCGGCGCGGAAGTTCCTCGCCGAGCGGGGGATCGAGGTGACCAGGTCACTGGTCGGCAACTACATCACGTCGCTGGAGATGCAGGGCATGTCGATCACCCTGCTGAAACTGGACGACGAGATGACCGAACTCTGGGATGCGCCGGTCCACACCGCGGCGCTGCGATGGGGCGTGTGATTGATGAGTTGTGATGCCGCGGGGACGGTGGCGGCGATTCGGGCCGTCGCAGCCACGGTCGCCGAACACCGAGTGGAACTCACCCACCTGGACCGGGACATCGGCGACGGCGACCACGGGGAGAACATGGCCCGTGGCTTCACCGCCGTCCTGACCAAGTTGGAGTCCGCCGAGCCGGCCAATCCGGCCGCGGTTCTGAAACTTGTTGCCACCACGCTGATATCGACCGTCGGCGGTGCCGCCGGACCGCTGTTCGGCACCGGCTTCCTGCGGGCCGCGACATCGCTCGGCGATGCCTCAGAGATCGACGGCACAGCGGTGGTGACGGCGTTGACAGCTGCCAGGGACGGCGTGGTCGCACGAGGCAAGGCCGAGTCCGGCGACAAGACGATGGTCGACGCGCTGACGCCCGCCGTCAACGCGGCGAAGGCAGCGGCCGAAGGCGGTGGATCCGTCAGCGAGGTACTGACGGCGGCCGCCGATGCCGCGACAGCCGGTGCGGCCGCGACCATTCCGCTGCAGGCGCGCAAGGGACGCGCGAGCTACCTGGGGGAGCGATCGATCGGTCACCAGGATCCCGGCGCGACCAGCACCGGGTACCTGCTGCAGGCCCTCGCGAGCGCAGCCAAGGCCTGAATCCGATCGGCGCTCCCGATGGCTCAGTTCGCGCGACCCACAAGTGAAGGGCAGTGACACGTGACGGTTGGCCTGGTCCTGGTCTCGCACAGCAAGCAGTTGGCGCAGGGCCTGGCTGACGTTGCGGGCCAGATGGCGTCATCGGTGAACGTCGTGCCTGCCGGCGGTCAGGAGGACGGCTCGATCGGAACGTCCTTCGAGCTGATATCCGCCGCGATCGCCCAAGCGGATTCCGGGGACGGAGCGGTGCTGCTCTACGACCTCGGCAGCGGCTTCCTGACTGCGGAAACCGCGGTCGAGTTCCTGGAGCCCGACCAGGCCGAGCGGGTCGTCATCGTCGACGCGCCGTTCGTCCTCGGCGCCGTTTCGGCCGCGATCGCCGCGCACGTCGGCGGCGATCTGCGTGCGGTCATCGCCGGTGCGCTCGACGCGCGGGGCGCTGACGGACCCGGGGGAGTGCGGTCACTCGACTGATCGGTCTGGTTCCGCAGCAGTGTGTGAGAGGCGCTGCCGGTGGGTATTGCGTTGTGACCGGCCGCTGCGGCCCGCAACGAAGGGAACCGACGATGACCTCCAGCCTGCCCTCAGGTGACGGCACCTCGACAGGCACCGGCCCCAGTTCAGCACTCGACGAGGACGCGCTCCCCGACACGGGCACCGAGCCGGATACCGCGCGGACCGCAGCCGGTGACGAACAGTCCTCCGCATCGCCCGATGTCTCGGTCGCCCCGGACACCTCACCATCACCGGACGCCGATGTGGTCCCAGAGGGACCCGGCGCGGCTGACACCGACACCGCGGCTGACACGGACACGACCGCGTCCGGCAGGGTCGGGAGTTCATCTCGAACGTCAGGCTCGGAAAAGGCAGGTCCGCCCGAGAGTGGCACGGCGACCGACGCACATCCCGAGCGCGCTGCCGCAGTTGCCGACGCCGATGCGCCGGGCGACTCGGGCTCACCCGACGCCACAGCCGCCGCGGCTCCGGCGGCCCCGGATGCGGCCGGTCCCGATGAGGACGACACCTCAATGGCCGCAGGCGCTGTCGAGGGTCTCAATCCCGCCGCGGCGCAGGACGACCTGGACAACTCGGGCCGCGAAGGGAAGCAGGCCGAGAAGGTCGAGCTCGATGGTCCCGCTCTCGAGAACGACGAGATGCGTCGGGGGACAGACGACCTACAGGCGAGTGAGGACAGCATCGCCGAGGCGCGTGAGTACGCCGCCGACGTCCGGAGCCATACCCTCCCGGGCACCTCACCGACCGGCTTGTAGCAAGCCGCCGGATCTGGGCGCAGACCGCGTCTCTGCCGGGTCCAGTCCCACGGCTGCAGGGGACATTCGGATACTTGGCGGCTGTTTCGCTGCATCTGTGGCAGTGGCCCACGGGTGTGCTCGCATCGACGGCGCTCCGCCGTTCAGCGGAACGCAATCACGGTCGCTCCCAGTCGAACCGCCAGCAACGCCGTCACGGCGATGCCGTGTCGCTCCCAGCGGTCAGAGTGCAGCGAAAGCCGTGTGCGCGAACAGGTTTGCCGCAGCCCAACCGTTCATGTCCCCTGCCTCGTTGTCCCCGGCCCCGGCGCGGCAAGATGACAGTCCTGTCATAAACCCCCCGAAACGGACAACGGTCCGGGAGCCTCTGGTTTGGAGTCTGCAGCCCGCGCTCCAGTCGTAAGGGGGAACCATGCGATCCTTTGCCCGCCCACTCGTCAACCGGGCGACGGTGCGCCGCTCGGCGCGGCCGGCCGCTCTCGTCCTGGTCGTGGTCCTCGCCCTGCTGGTCAGCGGGATCAGCCCCAAGTGGGGCATGCGCAACCTCTTCCGGCCCGATGCCGCCGAGGCCGCGGTGCCCACCAGCGCCACCGATGAGACCAAGGTGCCGCACTACTTCGGTCCGTACCCCAACTGGGCGAACAGCCCGCAGACGCTAGCGGACGCCATGGTGAAGATCAGCGTCGGAACACCGACGCCGGTCGCCTACGGCAACCCGTTGATCGAGCGTCGCTACGCCACCGATTTCGCCGATCTCAAAGGCACTGTGGCGCCCGTCCTGGTCGTACTCGACCACGCGCCACTGCCGGCGGGCACCCTGAACGACTTCCAGAGCTGGAACCAGGGCACTGCCGGGTCCAGTCCGACGCACTTCTGCCGGGGGCACGTTCCACGCATTGGTTTTGCGGCCAACCGGCGCGGGGGCAGTACACGGTCGTCTACACCAGTGCCCTCCTCACCGTGCCGACTCCGACAGTGTCCACCGGTGAGGTCGAGACCTACCCGGTCGCACCGGTGGCCGTGCAGAAGGGTGACGTCATCGGCTTTTACGGCCAGGGCGATTCCGCTCGATACGGAGGTGTTGGCCAACGGGGACACCCTCAGCACCCCGGCCAGTGAGGACGCCACCCTGGGTACCGCAGTGCCGCCAACCCAAGGACAGCACCCTGAAGCTCGGCGATCCGAACTACCCGGACTTCTCCCACGACCGCACGTACTCCTTCGCCGCCGACGTCACCCCGACCATCGCCGACCCCGGCACGGGCGCGGAAGCGACCGCCTCCGTCGACCCGAAGACCGGCGCCATCTCCGGCGTGACCGTGACCAGCCCGGGTGCCGGCTACGCGGTCCCGCCCACAGTGGAGATCACCACGGCCGGGGTGACCCCGACCGCGGTCGCGCACGCCACCGCGACCATCGCCACCGGCGTGATCACCGGCATCGACGTCAACGAGACCGGTTTCGGCTTCAGCACTCCCACCGTCAAGCTGACCGGTGGAAACCCGACTCCGGGGTTTGAGGCACAGGCCGTCGCCAGTGGGATGGTCGACAACCTGACCATCAAGGACGGCGGCACGGGTTACCAGACCCAACCTCTGGTCACCCTGTCCAAGCCGGACCTCCCTGACGGGACACAGGCCACCGCCAGCGCGACCATGGATGCCAATCACGTCGTCAACGGCGTCACGATCGCCGACCCCGGCAGCGGCTACACCAAGGCGCCGACGGTGACCGTCACCGACGCCAGCAAGAACCTGCCCGAGCAGAGTCCGCCGTGGTCGACGCGACCATCGGCGTGACGCGGATCGACGTCACAGACGGCGGTCAGGGCTATGACGCCGCGCCGACCGTCACCATCGAGGACACGACCGGTACGGCGGACAAGGGAGCCAGCGCGACCGCTCGGGTCGCCGTCAAGGGCTCTGTCACCGGCATCACCGTGACCGCTCCCGGTGCGGGCTATCTCACCCCGGGGATCAAGAAGTTCGTCGACACCCTGCCCGGTTCCGGCGAGTCCCAGGCCAACGACCTGGGCCAGTACATCCCGGTCGCGGTGCCCGACACCACCACCTATCCCGGCACCGACTACTACGAGATCGCGGTCGTCCAGTACCGGATGAAGTTCCACCGCGACCTGCCGGCCACGTTGCTCCGCGGGTATGTGCAGCTCTCGACCGGGGTCATTCCGGGCAAGAGGGTTGCGCTCGGCAACGCGGACCTCGACCCGGCCAAGCCCGACACCCCCATCGCCAACTTCACCGGGGTCGACAAGCCGCACTACCTCGGGCCGACAATCGTCGCCACGAAGAACAGGCCAGTCCGGGTGCTGTTCCGCAACCTGCTGCCCACCGGCGTGGGCGGGGACCTGTTCCTGCCGGTCGACACCTCGGTGATGGGCGCCGGCGCGGGCCCGAAGATGATGACCCTGGACGCGAACGGCGTGCCCAAGGACATGGCGGCCGACCAGCACAGCCCGTTGGACGGCGTCCGCAACCCGATGTGCGGGGAGACGCCGAAGCCCACCACGTGCTATTCGGAGAACCGCGCGACGTTGCATCTGCACGGCGGCATCACACCGTGGATCAGCGACGGCACGCCCCACCAGTGGACCACCCCGGTCGGCGAGAACACCGCCTACCCCAAGGGTGTCAGCGTCAGCAACGTGCCGGACATGCCGGACCCCGGCCCCGGTGCGGAGACCTTCTTCTACACCAATCAGCAGAGCGCGCGGATGATGTTCTACCACGATCACTCGTGGGGCATCACCAGGCTCAACGTGTACGCCGGTGAGGTCGCCGGCTACATGATCACCGATGACGCCGAGAAAGCTTTGATGGCCGCCGGTGGCGCCCTCGAGGGTCTCGGCTCGGGCACCCCGCTCGTCATCCAGGACAAGACGTTCGTGCCCAGCGCGACCCGGATGGCCCAGCTCGACCCGACCTGGGACGCCAAGAAGTGGGGCGGCGAGGGCAACCTCTGGCAGCCGCACGTGTACATGCCGGCGCAGAATCCCGGCGACCCCAGCGGGATGAGCTCGTTCGGCCGCTGGTTCTACGGCCCGTGGTTCTGGCCGCCGGCCAAGGACGCCAAGTACCCGCCCATGGCCAACCCGTACTACGACCCCACCTGCGACCCGAACGTGGCGGATTTCTGTGAGCCGGCGCTGGTCCCGTCGACCCCGAACAACTCCGTCGGAATGGAGGCCTTCCACGACACGCCGCTCGTCAACGGCACCGCCTACCCGACGACCACCATGGACCCGAAGTCCTACCGCTTCCGCATCCTCAACGGCTCCGACGACAGGTTCTGGAACCTGTCCTGGTATGTCGCCGACCCCGCCACCGGCACTGAAGTTGCTCTGAAGCCGAGCGAGGTGACGGCGGCGCTGACCGATACCTCGATCAGCCCGACCCCGGACACCACCAGGAGCCCGAAGGGACCGGACTGGATCCAGATCGGTAACGAGGGCGGCTTCCTGCCGACTCCTGCGGTCGTTCCCGCCCATGAGACGACGTGGATCACCGACCCGACCCGGTTCGATGTCGGCAACGTGGACCAGCACTCGCTGCTGCTGGCGCCGGCCGAACGGGCCGACGTGATCGTCGACTTCTCGGCGTACCGCGGAAAGACCCTGATCCTCTACAACGACGCACCGGCTGCGTTCCCGGGCCGGATCCCCGGGTACGACTACCGCGCCGGCGGCCCTGATCTGAGCCCCGGTGGCGCGCCGACGACCCTGCCCGGGTACGGGCCCGACACCCGGACGGTCATGCAGGTCAAGGTCTCCACAGCCGCACCCGCGGCCGCCTTCGACCGGCCGAACACCACCGCCGACCAGATGGGCAAGCTGATGGCGGCGTTCGACCATCACCTCGATGCCGCCGGCAAACCCGCCGGGGTCTTCGAGTCCAGCCAGAACCCGATCGTCGTCGGCCAGGCCGCCTACAACCAGGCCTACGGGAAGACGTTCGCCGGCAGCGGTTACTGCAACGCGGCCACCAACCCCACCGCCAAGTGCGACGGCTTCGCGCGGATCGCCGAGCAGGGCGGGGACACGTTCAAGTTCGACACCCTGGCCGGCGCTCAGATGGGAGTGAAGCTGGAGGGCAAGAGCGGTCCACGACGAGATGAACTCGGCGAACTTCGACGAGTGGGGACGGATGAGCGGCAACATCGGGTTGGAGGCACCGGGTGCGACACCGCTGCTGCAGAACGTGATTCTGTACCCGTACGTGAACCCGGCCACCGAGATTCTCGACGGCACGAAGTCCACCGACCCCCTGAAGGTCACCCCGGTCTCGGCCGCGGCGCCCGACGGGACACAGATCTGGAAGATCACCCACAACGGCGTGGACACCCACCCGCTGCACTTCCACCTGAACGACGTCCAGGTGCTCAACAGGGTCACCTGGGACAACATCATCATCCCGCCCGACCCGACGGAGCTGGGCTGGAAGGACACGGTCCGGGTGAGCCCGCTCGAGGACACCATCGTCGCGGTGCGGCCGATCGTGCCCAAGCTCCCGTTCGCCATCCCGGACAGCAACCGACCGCTCAACCCGATGATGCCGCTGGGCGCCAAGGGCACGACGACCGGTGCCAATGGGTCAGAGGCGGGCTTCAACAACACCGACACCAGCGGTAACCCCATCGACCCGATCGTCAACACGATGACGAACTTCGGGTGGGAGTACGTCTGGCACTGCCACATCCTCAGCCACGAGGAAATGGACATGATGCGTCCGATCACCCTCGCGGTGCCTCGAACGCTGGCCGACAAGCCGGTGGTCAGCTTCACCAAGCCGGCCAACGCGGTCGCACTCAGCTGGACCGACGGCACACCCGTGTCGATGATCGATCCGACCAACTGGGGCAACCCGAAGAATGAGATCGGTTACCGGATCGAACGGGCACCCCTCACCGCCGCCGGGGTCGGCACGTACACCAAGATCGGCACAGCGCTGGCGAACGTGACCAGCTACACCGACACCACTGCAGGGGCGACGCCGTGGGCCTACCGGGTGATCGCCTTCAACGCGGCGGGGGATTCCGTTTCCGCTGCGGTGCTGACGGGCTCCACCACGCCGAGGGTGACCAATCAGAACCCCGCACCCGGAGCCACCGGGGTGGCGACCAACATCCGGCCGACGGTGACGTTCAACGAAGCCGTCACCGGTGTCAGCAGCAGCTCGTTCACGCTGAAACAGGGCACCACAACGGTTTTCGCCTCGGTGACCTACAACGCGACGACGCGCACGGCCACCCTGACCCCGACTGCGGCACTCGCCGCTGACAAGCCCTACACGCTCTCGTTGACCACGGCGATCAAGAGTGTGTCGGGCGGATCGCTGGTGGCAACGAGCTGGGGCTTCATCACGGGTCCCGTACCGACGGTCACCGCCACCAACCCCACCGCCGGCGCCACCGGAGTCGGCTTGGGGACCACCACCGCACGGACCCCGCTGACGGTGACGTTCAGCGAGGCCGTGACCGGCCTTCCCGCAACCGCGGCCAGCACGCCCAACTTCACCTTGAAGCTGGGGACGGCGACCATCGCCTCGAAGGTGGTCTACAACGCCACTTCGAAGGTCGCCACGCTGACCCCGGACGCACCCTTGGTCGCCGACCGCACCTACACGCTGTCCGTGACCAACGCGATCAAGGATGTGGCCGGCAATCCGCTCACCGCCAGGACGTGGACCTTCATCACGGGTCCCGCCCCGACAGTGACGGCCCGGACACCGGCGGCCAACGCCACCGCGGTCGGCCGGACGGCGAACATCACCGCAACCTTCAGCGAGGCGGTGACCGGTCTGCCGGCGACCGCCGCGGCAAGCGGGAACTTCACCATCAAGCGGACGTCGACCGGCGCCGCCTTCACCTCGGTGGCCGGCTACAACAGCACCACGCATGTGGCGACGCTCAACCCGAGCGGCACCTTGCTGGCCAACACGCAGTACACGGTCACCCTCAGCAGCGGGATCAAGGACACCGCGGGCAATCTGCTGGTCCCCGTCAGCTGGACGTTCACGACCGGCGCGAACTAGCACCCACACCAATCGCCGCCTGGGGCCGGGGGCTCCGGGCGGCGGTCGGTGCGTGGCCGTCGAGATTGATGTGCAGCAGGGGGAGAAGATCATGCCGAGACTGACAACGCGCGGGCACCGGTCCGCGCAAGCGGTCCGGGCCGGTCGGGTGCGGGCCGGTCGCGTGCCGGCCCGGGGATCCGTGGTCCGCCGGCTCCTCGGGCTGCTGCTGGCCGCGCTGGCCCTGGGGCTGGCGCTTCCTGCGTCGCCGGCCTCGGCGCATGCCGAGCTGCTGTCCACCGACCCGACCGAGGGTGCGGTGCTGGCGACCTCGCCCAGTTCGGTGGCGTTCACCTTCGACGAACCGGTCGTCCTCGTCCCGGACGGCTTCCAGCTGTTCGACGGCAGTGGTGGCCACAACATGGTGCCGGTCGAGGCGGTCGACGCGACCGTCCGTGCCACCCTTCCGCCCGACCTTGCGACGGGGAGCTATGTGCTGGCCTGGCGCGTGGTGTCCGACGATGGCCACCCCGAATCCGGGGTGCTCTCCTTCGCCGTGGGTCGGGCCGGCGCGTCCGTCCCGACCGTCGTCGAAAATGACACCGGAGCAGTGGTCGTCGTGTACGGGGTGCTCACCGCGCTGGGTTATCTGGCGCTGTTCGGCCTGGTGGGCCTCACGGTCTTCGACCTGTTCGTCGCCCGAACCACGACGGCGGGCCGCCGGTTACCCCGGGTGGCGGCCATCACCGCTGTCAGCGCTTACGTACTGCTGGTGCCCCTCACCGCTGTGCGGGAACAGGGCCTCGCTCTCGGCGCGGTGTTGAACCCGGCGGTCGCCACCACGGGCTGGTCGGACTCGGCCGCGCTGACTCTGGTGCTCGCCGCCTCCGGGATTGCGCTGATGCTGCTCCGGACACGCCTGCCGGGCCGGGCCGGCTTCTGGGCCGGGACAGTGGGGGCCGGGGTCGCGCTGCTCTCGGTGCTGCCGGTCGGCCACACCCGGACGTTTGAACCCCGCTGGCTGATGATGGGCGCAGACCTGGTCCACGCCGCGACGGCAGCAGTCTGGATCGGTGGTCTCCTCGCTCTCGTTCTGTACCTGGTGCGCGCCCGACGCCGGCAAGGCGACCCGGCCGAGGCCGCCGCGGTGCTCGGCCGCTTCTCCACACTCGCCGGTGGCCTCGTCGTGCTGTTGGGCGTCACCGGGACCATCCTCGCCGTGGTGGTCGTCGGGTCGGTGCCGGCCCTCGTGGGCAGCGCCTATGGTCGGCTGCTGCTCATCAAGCTGAGCGTGGTCGCGGTCATCGGCGGCCTCGCGGCGTGGAATCGCTTCTGGCTCGTCCCTCGCCTGGCACGCGACGGCATCTCCGGGCGGACCTGGTCCCGGCTGGCCCTGGCCATCCGACTGGAGGCGATCGGGCTGGTGCTGGTCCTCGGGCTCACGTCGGCGCTGACCATGCAGAACCCAAGGGCGACAAACACTGTCGCCGAACCCGCTCCGGCCGGGACCGAGGTGCCGGTTCCGCGGGGGACCCCGGTGATCGCCGATCTGGGCACCGGTCATTTCACCGGCCGGTTCAGCCCGGGCACCGCGGGAGTCAACGTCATCACCTTCGACCTCACCGACGCCGGGGGCACAGCCATCGTGCCGCTCGGCATGCCGCAGGTCAGCGTGGCCGAGCCGAACCTGAGCCTCGGACCTCTGTCCGCCGAGGTCGAGCCCGGCGAAAAGCCCGGCCGCTACCGCGCTGTCGTCGTCGTACCCGTTGCGGGTCAATGGAAGATCACCGCCGCTGTCCGGGTCAGTGAGGTCGAACAGCCCGCGGCCGTCACCGATGTGGTCGTCGTGGGCTGAGTCGGCCAGTGTGCACCCGAGGATAGGAAACCAATCGTTGTGCACCTGAAAGCCGTTGCTGGACAGCGTGTCAGTCAGTTGTGAACTTCCACCATCTCGCCGCGGAGGTCGTTGTCTGGCGCACCGGAAGGCGTGCCGATGAGCGCGGTGGGCGCCGGACGTACCGGGAATCGAAGGGTGAAAGTGGTGCCATGTCCGAGCGTGCTGGCCACCGAGACATTGCCGCCACGGGCCTCCGTGATGGCCTTCACGATGGCCAGACCCAGTCCACTGCCGGCCTGCTCGCCCGCGGTGGAAGCGGTCCGGAAGATCTCGAACACGTTTTGCAGATCGGCGGTGGGAATGCCTGCCCCGGTGTCGCTGACCGTCAGCACCAGCTGGCCGCCGCGGATGTCCGCCGTCATTGCGATGGTGTCGCCGGGAACCGTGAACTTGACCGCGTTCTCGAGCAGGCAGTCGAGCATCGCCTCGAGTCGCTCGTTGTCGCCCTGCACGGTGCCGACGGCACTGCGGGCGCTCCAGGTCCGGTCGGCGGTGACCGACCACCGGCGCATGATGTCGGCGAGCATGCGGTCGACGTCAACCGGTTCCGAAGTCGACGGCGCCACACGGAACAGGGTGAGAAGGTTGGTTGCCAATGCGGACGCCTTGACCAATTCGGTGACCACCAGTTCGGCGTCCTCGCGCACCGTCGTCTCGGCCGACTGGTCGGCGATGAGTTGCGCATAGCCCCGGGCAATCGTCAGCCGTGTTCGTACTTCGTGTGAGCCGAACCGTGCCGCGTTCTCCCGCTGCTCGCTGCGCTGACGGTCTGCCTCCTGCAGTGCCCGTAGCCGCGCCTGCGCGGTCCACTGCCGGTTCACGTGCCAGATGAGCAACGCAATGATCCCGGTCATCAGGACGATCTCGCTGCATTCCTCCCAGCCGATGATCCCCGAGGTCGCATGACGGATGAGGGCGACGCCGGTCACGATTGTGATGACGGCGCAGACGACCAGCGTGGAACGCCTGGGCCATGGACACAGTCCGTAGAGCAGGGCAAAACTGGCCCACACGAGGTGATACGGGATGGTTTCCTGGCCCGGCAACGCGAAGGTGAGATAGCAGTTCACTCCTGCGAACACCGCCCAGGCGGCGAAGAGCAGTGCTTTAAGCCGTGATCCGATACCCGACATTGCGCACCGTTTCAATTTTGTCGTTCGACAGTTTCCATCTCAGCCGGCGAACACAGACATCGACGACGTTCGTACCGGTGTCGAACTTCGTCCCCCAGACCCGCTCCAGCAGCTCGGCACGGGTACAAGGCTCAGGCGCCCGCTGGAGAAGGTAGGACAGCAGCACGAATTCCTTTTGGGTCAACGGGATGCGACGCCCGTCGACGACGACCTCCCGCTGCTGCATATCGATCTCGACGCCGGCGGCACGGAGATAGCGGGTGACCGTCGCGGGCGAAGCCTGTGATGGTGCTGGCGACCGGATGCGGGTGTTGACTCTTGCGAGTAGTTCTGCGTTGGCGAAGGGCTTGCCCAGGAAATCGACGGCGCCACTGACCAGGACCCCGACCCTCGTCGCGACCTGCGTCATCGAAGACAGCACCAAGACGCGACTTGAGGGGCGAAACGTCATCAGTTCGGCGAGGACGTCCTCGCCGCGCCTGTCCGGCAGCAGCAGGTCGAGGATGATCAAGTCGGGATCGACCTGACGGATCGCGGTCAGAGCGTCCGCCGCCGAACCCGCTACGGTGACCGCGTAGCCGGCGCCACCCAGGATGCGGCCGAGAAGCTGAGCCAGCTTGGGCTCGTCCTCCACGACCACGATGCGATTCACGTCGGCGTCCGTGCCTTCCCCTGTATTTGAGTGGTGGCGGCTTTGCTACTACGGGTAATGAAGCCGGAGAGAACTGCTCCGTTCGAGTAGTTATCAGTGAGGTATAACACGATCGCCGACTCGCCGTCGCGGGCAGTGACCTGAAAGGGGAGCAGGTTAACTCGAACGAGATTGTGTCGCCGGCTGACCGACCGGATGGGCCCGAATCGTGGGCAGTTTTTGTCGACACCGGCGACAACGGTGGACGCTGAGGCCGCGGTTGACAGCATCCGTGGGGCAGGGCTGGACGGCCAGTCACGGGCCGGGTCCGGACCGGGTCGGCTGTCCGGTGTTATCGACCCTTCGGACGGCAACCGGCGCAGGTCATTGACTTTCGGCAGCTGAGGATTCGGCGGCCCGGTGGACCGCCAGCAAGTCCGCCAGGTTGATGCCGTACTGCCCGAATCGGTCCGGGTGCGGCGGAAAGCCCTGCGCGCGAACGAGTTTGCCCCCCACCGAGGTGAAGATGTCCTCGGTCTCCACGACGCCACCCTCGACCCTGCCCGGTAGCGCCACGATCTCGCGAACCCTGCGCGAGCCATCGGGCTCGACGCCGACCTGCACGACCAGGTCGATGCACGCCGCCACGGTCGGCACCACGAACGAGTCGGTGACGTTCTCACCGGCGAGCAGCGGGAGCGTGCACAGCTTGACCACCGCCTCCCGCGCCGAGTTGGCATGGACCGAACACATCCCCGGCAAACCGGAATTCAGCGCGATCAGCAGGTCGAGGGATTCCTCCTGACGGACCTCGCCCACGATCATCCGGCTGGGCCGCATTCGCAGTGCTTCCTTGACGAGCCTGCGGAGCCGGATCTCGCCGTGCCCCTCGAGGTTCGGTTGCCGGGTCTGCATGGCGACCACGTCCGGAAGATTCGGTCGGAGCTCGAAGACCTCTTCGCAGGTGATCACCCGCTCCCGGGCGGGGATGGAGTTGATCAGCGTGTTCAGCAGCGTGGTCTTCCCGGCCTGGGTGCCGCCGGCGACGATGATGTTCAACCCCGCCGTGACCGCTGCCTCCAGGAATCGGGCCGCGTGCGCGGTGATCGTGCCCAGGGCGACCAGGTCCTCCAGCCCATTGGCGGCGACGACGAACTTGCGGATGTTCAGGCTCAGGTGATCGCGGGTGATGTCGGGGATCACCGCGTGCAGCCGGCTGCCATCCGGCAGCAGCGCGTCGACGAACGGCGACGACAGGTCCAGCCGGCGGCCGGACGGCTTGAGCATCCGCTCGACCAGGTCGCGGACGTCGTCGGACGGACAGCACCACGGTGGTCAGTTCGGAGCGGCCGTTGCGGGCGATGAAGACCCGGCCCGGCTGGTTGATCCAGATCTCCTCGACCGCGGGATCTTCCAGGAAGCGTTGCAGCGGACCGAATCCCGCGAGTGAATCGAAGACGTGCCGTATCGCGCCGGCACGGTCCAGCAGCGGCGGCAGCGCCGACATCGGCACGCGTTCCTCGTAGTGCGCGATCACCTCGTCGATCAGCGAGCGGGTGGACCGGTGATCGACGACGGGATCGATGCCGCGCCGCCGGATGAGTTCCCGGACCTCGTCGTGGATGTGTTCGGTGGCGGTCGGGGCTGCCATCGCGGACTCCCTGCTCTGACGTAACCGCCAGCAGCATCGCCGCCGCGCCGGCCGCGAGCGCAACCGGCACAATCACCTGCTGCCGCCCTAGTCGCTCCAACGCGCGGTAGAAGCCGCCGCCCACCACGACCGCCGGGACGTTGGCGGCAATCACCCGCGCCGCCACCCGGGCGTCGTCACTCCGCTCGTCGGTCGTGAACCGGCGCCTCACGGCGGCGCCGGCGAGCGCGGCGGGCAGCGCGATCGACTCGCGTCGCAGCGCCACCAGCAGCGCCGCGGCGGTGCCGAGGTGGAGCGTTACGTCAAATGCCCGCGGCAGGTGCTCCTGCCCGAGCGCCTGGCGCAGCAGCAGCAGATGCGCCGACGAGGAGACCGGCAGGAACTCGGTCAGCCCCTGCACGGCCCCCAGCGCGGCGGCCTGCGCAATCGTCAGCCTGGCGTCCACGGTCTGCCCCAGCAGCAGCGGTCGCGGTTAGTGTCCAAGGGCGGCCGCGCTCGGTCGAGCGGTTTCGGGTTCAGAGCCTGTTCGGCATGCCCGCCACTGCCCGCACCCGCACGAGCATGGGGCGAATGCTGACTGTGAAAGCAGGCTGTCCGATGAATCTCTACCAGGACCCCCGCGCCTGCTGGAGGGAGAGACTCCGCGCCGGCTCCCTCGAACAGGGCGACGGCCCGCTCTCCTGCGCGCGCGCCTCGGCATGGTGTCCGGCATCCGCCGCGATCTGCGCCAGCGCAGCAGGCAGCGCCCCGCCTCCACCGGGCAGCGCTCCCGCTCGGTGTCACTCCAGTCCGACCTGAAAGTGGCCGCCGGCTTCGGCTGCAAGCCCGAGGCGCAACGCGAGCGCCCCCGAAGCCTGTCCACGCTACTCGCGCGACCACGGCGAGAAGCGAACGTGCTGCCAGAGCATCAGCTCCTCGTAATCGCCGCCACCACGGCCGGCTCCGCCAGCGCCGGTAGTGCCTCGTCCACCTCAGAGTAGGCCAGCAGCGTCAGACACGGCGAACACGTCCGGTTGACCACCTGCGCCTGTGCCGCGACGAACGCCGCCACCTCCCG
>CAVXYU010000002.1:0-18527 GCA_963766015.1 uncultured Actinomycetota bacterium
TGAACCAGTTGCCGACCGACGGCGTGCCCGCCGGCGGTTCGATCGCGACACCCCACGCCGCGAGATCGGACGCCCTGACCGCGCCCCGCCAGTCGAGCTGATCGGCCAGCGTGGGCGCGCCGTCGATGACCGCGAGTTGGGCCGCGCGCGCGGCCGCAGCGCCCCTCCGGCGGAACGGCAGCGGGTCGGGGTCCAGCACCACCACGCCGCGCGGCAGGTGGTGCCGGCTGCGATCCGACAGGATGGCCCGGTCGGCGGTCTGCAGGGGCAACGGCCGGCCGAGCGTCAGCCGGGCGGTTCGGCGGTCCAGTGGCCGCACCCGCACCGGCACCGCCGCGGTGCCCAGGTGCATGACGAGTTCGGTGGGGAGGTCGCCGCAGTCCCGGGCGAAGCGGACGTCGATCACCGAGGTCGACCGCCATGCGCCCGGGGTCAGCAGGGCATCGCCCCGGCCGGCCGCCTCGCGCGGGAAGCCGCGCAGGTTGACCGCGACCCGGGCGACCCCCGGTACCGCCGAACGGTCCGCACCCAGGCTCTGCAGGCCCCGGATCCTCGCCTGCCTCCCGGCCAGTTCGACGTCGTCACCCACCGACAGGGTTCCGACGCCCAGGGTTCCGGTGACGACGGTGCCCGATCCCCGGATGGTGAACGAACGGTCCACCCAGAGTCGCACCCGGCCGGCGGTGACCGGTTCCGGCAGGGTCGCGGCCAGCCTTCCCAGGGCGGCGCGCAGGTCGTCCAGGCCGGCGCCGGTCACCCCCGACACGGCGACGGCTTCCACGCCCGCGAGCGAGCTGTCCGCCAGCCGGCGCCGCGATTCCGTCAGCGCCGCAACGGGATCGGCAAGGTCGGCGCGGGTGACGACGACCAGTCCGTGCCGGATCCCCAGCGCGTCCGCCGCGGCGAGGTGCTCGGTGCTCTGCTCCCGCCAGCCCTCGTCGGCGGCCACGACCATCATCACCGCGGGCGCCGGACCCAGGCCGGCCAGCATGTTGCCGATGAAGCGCTGGTGCCCCGGCACATCGACGAACGCGAAAGTCTCGCCGGTCGGCAGCGTGGTCCACGCATAGCCGAGATCGATCGTCATGCCCCGCCGGCGCTCCTCCGCCCACCGGTCCGGCTCCATCGCGGTCAGCGCCCGGACCAGGGTCGACTTCCCGTGGTCGACGTGCCCGGCGGTCGCTATGACGTGCACGTCACAGCACCTGTGCGGCCTTGACCGCTGCGATGACGTCGGCATCGGAGTCCTCCGGCACACACCGCAGATCGATCAGCAGCGCGCCCTTCTCGACCCTGCCCACCACCGGCGGTCGCCCCGTCCGGAGCGGTCGCGCAAGGTCCGCGGGCAAAGCGACGGCCCAGCCCTGCAGGGCGACATCGGGCGCGGCGCCGCCGCCGACGGCGCCGACGCTGGGCACCAGGGCCCCGCCGGTCGCGGCCGCCAGCTGTTCGCACCGGTCCCGCAGCCGGCGCGGGTCGGCGTGCAGATATTCGTGCGCGGGCGGGGTCGGGCCGCTGAGCGTCGCTTCCAGGGCCGCCACGGTCAGCTTGTCGATCCGGAAAGCCCGGGCCAGTGGGTGGGTGCGCATGGCGTCCACCGCGGCGGCGGTGCCGAAGATCAGACCGGCCTGCGGTCCGCCGAGCAGTTTGTCGCCGCTGCAGGTGACGACGGTGGCGCCGGCAGCCAGGGCACTACGCACATCGGGCTCACCGGGCAGCAGCGGATCCGGCTGCAGCAGCCCGCTACCGACGTCGGCGATCACCGGCACCGGGAGGGCGGCCAGCTCGCCGATCGCCGCCGACGAGGTGAAGCCGCTCAGCTGGAAGTTGCTGGGGTGGATCTTCACGATGGCGGCGGTATCCGGCCCGATCGTGTAGTCGGCCACCGAGGTGCGGTTGGTGGACCCGACCTCGCGGATCCGGACGCCTGTCGAGGTGATCAGGTCGGCGAGCCGGAACCCGGCGCCGATCTCCACCATCTCGCCGCGGCTGATCAGCACCTCGCGGCCGCCGGCGAGCGCCGTCGTGGCCAGCACCAGGGCGGCCGCGCCGTTGTTGACCGCCATCGCCCGTTCCGCGCCCGGCGCCGCGGCCGTCAGCGCCGCGACGGCGCCGCGGCCGCGCGTTGCCCGCCTGCCCGTCACCAGATCGAACTCCACGTCGAGATACCCGGCGGCGACATCGATGCCCTCCCGGGCGGCGGCGGAGAGCGGAGCGCGACCCAGATTGGTATGCAGCACAACACCTGTCGCGTTGATCACGGCTTGAAGGCCGGTGCTGTGCCGTGGCAGCGCCGCGACCGCCGCGTCGGCGACCGCAGCCGGGGGGATGGCTCCATGCCGCGCCTGTTGCTGGGCACCGGTCACCGCCTGCCGGACGATGCCGGCACCGAGCCGGCGGGTCGCGGCGACGAGCCGGGGGTCGGCGAGCAGGACGTCGGTGCGGGGCACCGTCCGGCGCGGGTCGGGCGTCATCGCTGCTCCCGGAGGTCGATCCCAGACATCGCGTTGCGGAGGCGGACGGGAATCGAACCCGCCAAGCCGAGATGCTCGGCTTCACCGGTTTTGAAGACCGGGAGGGCCACCAGGCGCCTGTACGCCTCCGCCGGACACGGTAGCCGACGTTTCGACTCCCCCCGCTGCGGCTACCCTCCCGGCATGACGGGGACCGCGACGGAATACCGGCTGACCCAGTACGCGCACGGCGGCGGGTGCGCGTGCAAGATCCCGCCGGGCGAGCTGGAAGCGATCGTCGGCGGGCTGCTCGGGTCCCAACCCGACACCGTGCTCGTGGGACTGGAGAACGGCGACGATGCGGCGGTGGTCCGGATCGCCGACGGGCTCGCGGTGGTCAGTACCGCCGACTTCTTCACCCCGGTCGTCGACGACGCCTACGACTGGGGTCGGATTGCCGCCGCCAACGCGCTGTCCGATGTCTACGCGATGGGCGGCCGCCCGGTGGTCGCGGTCAACCTGGTGGGCTGGCCCAGGGACGTGCTGCCGATCGAGTTGCTGCGCGAGGTTCTGCGCGGGGGGCTGGATGTCGCTCGCGAGGCGGGCTGCGTGGTGGGCGGCGGGCACAGCATCGACGACCCGGAACCCAAGTACGGGATGGCGGTCACCGGCTTCGCCGATCCCGCCCGATTGATGCGCAACGACGCCGCGCAGCCCGGCCTGCCGATCAGCCTGACGAAGCCGATCGGTGTCGGCGTGCTGAACAACCGGCACAAGTCGACGGGCGAGGTCTTCCCGCATGCCGTCGACAACATGGTCCGGCTGAACGACACTGCCAGCCGGGACGCCCTGGCCGCCGGGGTCGCCGCGGCCACCGACGTCACCGGGTTCGGCCTGCTCGGCCACCTGTACAAGATGATGCGGGCGTCCGGCACGACCGCCGTTCTCGATGCGGCCGCGGTGCCCTACCTCGACCACTCGCGCGAGTCGGCGGCCCAGGGGTACATCAGCGGGGGGACTCGGCGGAACCTGGACTGGGTGCGGCCGCATCTGTCGTCGGCGGTGGACGAGATGGAGTTGCTGCTGCTCGCGGACGCGCAGACCAGCGGCGGTCTGTTGGTGGTCGGCGAGGTGCCGGGCGCCCCGGTCATCGGCGAGACGGTGGCCCGCCGATCGGCGATCATCGAGGTGCGGTAGAAGCTCTCTCGTTGCGCTGCAGGCGCTCTCGCTGGGGCACGACGGTGTACTTCGGATCCCGGGCGGATTCCTGACCCGCTTCGAAGATGCCGAACCGGGTGCATGCGGAGCCTGCCATCAGCGCCGCGCCGGAGAGCACCGCGATCACCCGGCTGCGACCGGCGAACAGCGCACCGACCGCACCGACCGCGCTGAGCAACCGGCTGGCCCGCATCAACGTGCCCGCCTTGCCGGTGTGCAGCGGCTCCGCGACAATACCGAGCTTCGATTCCATCCGGTGCGCGGCGGCCAGCTCCAGGGCCACCCCGCCGACCGCGAATGTGCGAGCGGGACCGGCATCGGCCACCGTGGCGGCGATCATCCCGAGCCCACCCGAGGCAGCGGCGGCGGACCCGACGAAGACGAAGGGCAGCTGACGCCTGGCCTCGTGCCAGGTCGGCGTCGCCGTTCCGGCCAGCAGCACCGCGGTGTAGGACGCCACTGGCGGCGCGGTGATCGCGGCCGCGAGACCCACCGGGCGGTCGACGAAGTCCAGCAACCGGATGATTCGGGGAAACCGGCGCGGGATCAGGTGCCGGAACTCGTTGACGCCCGCCGCACCGGCAAACGGCCCGTAGAGCGACAGGATCCAGGTGCCGACCGACATCGGCGACGTCCGTTTCGCCACCCGCAGCATGTTGACGAACCGGGCCGGCCGGCCCAAATCGTGCACCAGCGCAACGAAGCTGCCGGTGATCGCGATGAGCGCACCCAGCCGACCTGTCCGCCGCAGTGAGCTCCGCCCGGTCAGCTCGGCGCCCGCGGCGAGGATCGAGGATCCGGCGGCCACCCCACCCAGGAAGAGGTATGCCGGGATGTCGGCCTCCCACGGGGAGGCCTTGAGGATGGGACGGCCGTAGTAGGAGGTGAAGGTGGCGTCCGGCACCACCGGTTCCTCGCGGCGGCCCCGGCCGCCGCGGCGGCGCTTGACCGGCGCCGTCACCGTCGCCGCCCGAAGAACGACATCGCCCCGCCGACCAGCAGCGCGGCCGCGGCGCCGACCGCCATGTGCCACATCTCCCTGATGTGCGCGGTGGTCACGACCGGGTCCGGCGGCAGCCCGTACACCTCGGGTTCGTCGAGCAGCAGGAAGAACGCCCCGGCCCCGCCGACCCCGTCGTTCGGGTCCTCGCCGTACAGCCGCGCCTCGGGGACGCCGTTCTCGTGCAGCGTCGCAAGACGGGCGGCGGCGCGCTCCCGCAGTTCGTCGACGTCACCGAACTGGATGGATTCGGTGGGGCAGGCCTGCGCGCAGGCGGGTGTCTGGCCGTCACCGATCCGGTCGTAACACAAGGTGCACTTCTGCGCGATTCCGACGTTCTTGGTGTTCTCGTCTCCGATCCGCCGGTCGATGACGCCGAACGGGCAGGCCGGGACGCAGTACCCGCAGCCGTTGCAGACGTCATCCTGGACGACGACGGTGCCGAACTCGGTGCGGAACAACGCACCGGTCGGGCAGACGTCAAGGCATGCCGCATGGGTGCAGTGCTTGCACACATCCGACGACATCAGCCAGCGGAAATCGGTGCGCGACTCCGGGTCCGCGGTGGCACCGGGCAGGTCGAAGCCCGGCATGCCGAGGTCCACCGCCGGCGCCGAGGCGGACGGCCCGACGGGGTAGAGCGGCAGGTTGATGTCCTGCCGGCCGAGCTTGCGCGGTTGCTCGATGAAGGCGACGTGCCGCCACGTGCTCGCGCCGAGCGCACCGGTGTTGTCGTAGGACGAACCGAGGAAGTCCAGCCCGTCCTCGGGGACACCGTTCCACTCCTTGCAGGCCACCTCGCACGCCTTGCAGCCGATGCACACGGAGGTGTCGGTGAAGAACCCCTTGCGGGGTGGCGGGTCTGCCCAACCCGTGCCCTTGGCGGGGTCCTTCGGCCCGAGCAGTGTCACGGGTTCTCTCCCATCGCCATGTCCGACCGTAGTGCTGAGGCACCGCCCGAGCCAGGGTCACCGGTGCGCAATTCGTTGCCGGTGAAGATGTCGATGACGGCGCGTCGCCGGTAATCCTCGACGAAGCGCAGCAGCGCCGGCCCCTTCGGTCGGCGTCCGGGCCGGATGTCGCAGGACGCCACCTTCGATTCCTGGATGTGCACATTCGGGTCGAGGGTGACACCGAAGAGGTCGTTCGCGGAATCGCCTGACACCAGGGCGTTGTCGCCGACACCCCAGTGGTACGGCAGCCCGACCTGATGGATGGTGCGGCCGCCCACCCGCAGCGGCACCACCCGGTCGGTCACCAGCACCCGGGCCTCGATCGCTGTTCGGGCCGTGACGATCGTTGCCCAGCCCAGGTTCTCCAGTCGGCGCTCGGCCGCGAGCTCCGGTGAGATCTCGCAGAAGAACTCGGGCTGCAGTTCCGCCAGGTAGGGCAGCCAGCGGCTCATCCCGCCGGCCGTGTGGTGCTCGGTCAACCGGTACGTCGTGAAGACGTACGGGAAGATGTCCGCACCGACCTCCTCCGCCGACGGGTTCTGCAAATTGTCCCTGCGGCGGAACACCTGTCGTGTCGGATTGGACTGCTGCGCGTACAGCGGGTTGGCGACAGGTGATTCCTGCGGCTCGTAGTGCGCCGGCAGCGGGCCGTCCAGCAGCCCGGTCGGCGCGTACAGCCAACCCTTGCCGTCGGCCTGCATGATGAACGGGTCGTCTCCGGCGAGGCCATCGGGACCGCTGGCGCCCGGTGGGGGCCGGTACCCGGGTTCCTTGTCGGCGACGAAGTCGGGAACGTCGTGTCCGGTCCACTTCCCGGCGTCGGCGTCCCACCAGACGTAGGCCTTTCGCTCGCTCCACGGGCGGCCCTCCGGGTCGGCGGATGCCCTGTTGTACAGCGTGCGCCGGTTCGCGGGCCAGGCCCAGCCCCATTCCCCGGCGACCCAGTTCTGGTCCTTGCCGGGTTTGCGCCGGTCGGCCTGGTTGACACCGTCCGCGTAGACGCCGGTGTAGATCCAGCAGCCGCCGGACGTCGAGCCGTCGGCCTTCATCTCGGTGTAGGAGTTCAGCAGTTGGCCTGCCTTCTCGCCGGTCAGGTGGTAGCCGTTGATCTCCCGCAGCACGGCGGCGCCGTCCGGCTCGCCGTGCGCGTCGACGGGGTAGTCCCATGTCAGGTCGAGGATGGGTCGGTCGCGCTCGAGTGTCGAGCCGGCCAGTCGCTCGCGGATCTTGCGGCCCAGGGTGTAGAAGAACTCGAGCTCGCTCTGGCAGTCGCCGGGCGGATTGACCGCCTTGTGCCGCCACTGCAGCATCCGGTGGGTCTGGGTGAACGTGCCTTCCTTCTCCACGTGCGAGGCGGCCGGAAAGAAGAACACCTCGGTCCCGATGTCCTCGGTCCGCAGTTCCCCGGTCTCGATCTCGGGTCCGTCCTTCCAGAACGTCGCCGACTCGATCAGGTTGAGATCCCTGACCACCAGCCATTTCAGGTGCGACATTCCGAGCCGCTGCATCTTCCCGTGCGCCGATCCCACCGCCGGATTCTGCCCGAGGACGAAGTACCCCTCGACCTTGTCCTCGAGCATGTCCATCACGGTCTGGTAGGTCCCGTGGTCGCCGGACAGCTTGGGCAGGTAGTCGAAGCAGAAGTCGTTCTCCGGGGTCGCCACGTCACCCCAGTACGCCTTCAGCAGGCTCGCCGTGTACGCGTCGGCGGCGGTCCAGAACCCCTTCTGGTCGGGCGAGGAGATGGTGGCGAGGTAGTCCTGCAGCGTCTCGTGGGCGTCTACGGTCGGCATCGGGAGATATCCCGGCAGCAGGTTGAAAAGCGTTGGGATGTCAGTTGATCCCTGGATACTGGCGTGCCCGCGCAGTGCCATGATCCCGCCGCCCGGCCGGCCCATGTTGCCCAGCAGCAACTGGATGATCGCCGAACCGCGGATGTACTGCACGCCGACGCTGTGGTGCGTCCAGCCGACCGAGTACACCCAGGCGGTGGTCCGCTCGCGCCCGCTGTTCCTCGTCACCGCCTCGCAGACCTTCAGGAACTGCTCCGGTGGAACGCCGCAGACCTCCTGCACCATCTCCGGGGTGTACCGGGCATAGTGCCGCTTGAGAACCTGGAAGACGCACCTCGGGTGTTGCAGTGTCGGGTCGCGGTGCACGTCGGTGAACGGCATGTTCGCGCCATGGCCGCCGAGTTCGTGCCCGGCCCCGCGTTCCTTCTGCGACTCCTCGCTCTCGTCGGAGTTCCCGCCGCTGTCCCGGGCGGAGTTCCGGATCGACTCCTCCTCGCCGGAGGCCGCCGAGTTCTCCGGCTCCGCACCCTCGTAATTCCAGGTCTTGGTGTCGTAGGTGCCCGATTCCGGGTCGTAACCGGAGAAGACGCCGTCCAGGTCGTCGACGTCGGCGAAGTCCTCCCGCAGGATCACCGAGGCATTGGTGTAGGCGAGAACGTAGTCGTGGAAATACGTCTCGGTGCTGAGGATGTAATTGACGATCGCGCCCAAAAACACGATGTCGCTGCCCGCCCGCAATGGGACGTGCATGTCCGAGACCGCCGACGTCCGGGTGAACCGCGGGTCGACGTGGATGATCGTCGCACCGCGTTTCTTGGCAGCCATCACCCACTGGAAGCCCACAGGATGGCACTCGGCCATGTTGGAACCCTGGATGACGATGCAGTCAGCGTTCTCCAGGTCCTGCAGGAAGCCCGTGGCGCCGCCACGTCCGAACGAAGCCCCCAAACTGGGGACGGTGGCACTGTGTCAAATACGGGCCTGGTTCTCGATCTGTACCGCACCGATGGCGGTGAACAACTTCTTGATCAGGTAGTTCTCTTCGTTGTCGAGGGTGGCGCCGCCCAGCCCGGCGATGCCCATCGTCCGATTGAGCTTGCGGCCCTGCTCGTCCCGGTCCTGCCAGGTGCGCGCCCGGGTGTCCACCATCCGGTCGGCGATCATGTCGGTCGCCGTCTCCAGGTCCAGTGGCTCCCATTCGGTGGCATAGGGCCGGCGGTACAGCATGGCCGTCTGCCGGGTCGGGCTGTTGATCAACTGCTCGCTGGCCGAGCCCTTCGGGCAGAGCCGGCCGCGGGAGACGGGGGAATCAGGGTCGCCCTCGATCTGGATGACCTTCTCGTCCTTGACGAAAACCCGCTGACCGCAGCCGACAGCGCAGTACGGGCAGACGCTCTGGACGACCCGGTCCGCGGTGGCGGTGCGCGGCGCGAGCGCGCGCGTGTGGGCGGAGGTCACGGCCGCGCCACGGCCCGTCGAATCCGTGCCCATCAGCTGGCGGAAAACGGGCCACCCGAGCAGCGTCGAGCGGACGCTGCGCCGGCTAGCGCCGGGCGGTTCGCTGATCAGGTCCACGCGGGGCTCCTCTCCTGTCGGCGGATTACCCGCGATGCCAGGCGGTCAAACAATCAGCCGACGGCCGTGACCCGCAGGATCCTGCCGGGGTTGGCGTCGGTGGCGATGTACAGGCTGCCATTGCTGTTCAGCACCGCAACCCGCAGCCTGCCCTGGTTCGTGATCACCCGGGTCTGCGTCGTGACGGCAGTGCCATCGGGGTTGAAGCACATGATGCGCAGGTGCTGGTCCTTCAGAACCGCCATCGCCAGGCAGTGCTGCCAGCTTCCCCAGCGGGCCCCGGACAGGAAGGTGCCGCCGGACGGCGCGATGGTCGGATTACCCGAGGACCACGCTGCGCGGACCGCCGTCGGGTAGCGGGTCAGGTCCGTCATCGGCCGGGATTCGTCGTAGAACAGCGGGCCGGACAGCGGTCGGGGATCCCAGCCGTAGTTCCGCCCGGCGTACAGGCGGTTGACCTCGTCATCGCGGCCGGTGCCGTGCTCGATCGAGAACGCCTTACCGCCGGGGCTGAACGCGATGCCCTGTACGTTGCGGTGGCCGTAGTTGTAAATGCGCGGATCGAACGGCGCCGGCGCATTGCCGGCAACCCCTCGACCGTTGGTGTCGAAGCGAAGTACCTTGCCCCCCAGCGACTTGGGATCCTGTGGGACGGTCGGGATGGCGGCGTCACCGGTGCCCATCCAGATCCGGCCGTCCGGGCCGAACCGCGGCCTGCAGCCGGAGTGCCGTCCCGAACTGACCGGGAGGCCGGTGACGATGTCGGCCCGTTCGGTCAGTGCCGTGACCGCGTCGTTCATCCGCCAGCGCACCAGCCGGATGTCCAGTGATCCGCTGCGGTTGGACATGAAGCAGGTGTAGACCCGCCTGTTCGCCGAGAACGCCGGGTCGATGGCGACACCGAGCATGCCGCCCTCGCCCTGCGCCACGACGTCCGCCGGTCTTGCCAGCTGGCGCACCAACCCGGTCGATGCGATTCGGAACTTGATCGGGCCGGGGCGCTCGGTGAACAGCATGCCGCCGCCGGGAGTGAAGGCAAGGTCCCACGGGTTCTGCAGGCCGCTGAGCACGGTGGACACCGTCAACGCGGGTGCGGCGACGGCGGCCGTCCGTACGGGCTCGGCCGAACGGGCCGCCGCGCCGGTGGTGAGACCAACGGACGACACCGCCAAGCCGAACGCGAGGAACGCAGACACGGTACGACGACGGACCATGGTGGACCCCCTCAATTTCGCCCACCGTACGCTCAGTCCCAGTCGAGGCCGCCTCCGGTCTGGTACTCGATGACCCGGGTCTCGAAGAAGTTCTTCTCCTTCTTCAGGTCCATCATCTCGCTCATCCACGGGAACGGGTTCTCGGTGGCCGGGTACAGCGGCGCGAGACCGATCTGGGCGCACCGGCGATTGCTGATGAAATGCATGTAGGTCTCGCACTGGTCAGCGGACAACCCCAGCATCCCGGTCGGCATCGTGTCCCGGCCATAGACGATCTCGAGTTCGCAGGCGGTGCTGAGCATCTGCCGAACCTCGGCCTGGAATTCAGCGGTCCACAGCTGTGGGTTCTCGATCTTGATCTGGTTGATGACGTCGATGCCGAAATTGAGGTGGATCGATTCATCGCGGAGAATGTACTGGTACTGCTCGGCAATTCCGATCATCTTGTTCCGCCGGCCCAACGAAAGGATTTGCGCGAATCCGGTGTAGAACCACATCCCCTCGAAGATCACGTAGAACGCGACCAGGTCCCGCAGGAATGCCTGGTCGGCCTTCTCGGTGCCGGTGCGGAAGTTCGGATCCTCCAGGGTCTGGGTGAATTGTAAGGCCCAGGCGTCCTTCTCGGTGATCGACGGGACCTCCCGATACATGTTGAACAGCTCGCCCTGGTCAAGACCGAGCGAGGTGCAGATGTACTGGAACGTGTGGGTGTGCACGGCCTCCTCGAAGGCCTGCCGGAGTAGGTATTGCCTGCATTCCGGATTGGTCAGCTGCCGGTAGACGGCGAGGATGATGTTGTTGGCCACCAGGGATTCGGCGGTGGCAAAGAACCCGAGATTGCGCTTCAGCATCGTTCGCTCGGCGTCGGTGAGCCCGTTCGGGCTCTTCCACAATGCGATGTCGGCCTGCATGGAGACCTCGGTGGGCATCCAGTGGTTGTTGCACCCGGCCAGGTATTTGTCCCAGGCCCAGGTGTACTTCAGCGGGAGCAGCTGATTGACGTCGGCCCGGGCGTTGATCATGTGTTTCTCGCTGACCGATACCCGGCCGCCGGCGGTGTCGATTGGGGTGTCGATTGGGGTGTCTATTGGGGTGTCTATTGGGGTGGTGAGGGTACTCATTGTGGTGCCTTTCGGGACGTGGTGACGGACTTACTGGCAGGCTTCGCATTCCGGGTTGTCGATGGCGCAGGCCTGCGCATCGCTGACGACCTCGAAGGTGGGTACGACGGCGTTGAGTTTCCCGTCGGTGCCCTGCAGGGTGGACTTCTCCACATGGCTGGCCGCCGCAGAGCGCAGGTAATACGTGGTCTTGCAGCCGCTCTGCCAGGCCTGTTGGTACAGCAGGTCGAGTTTCCGGCCGTTCGGCGCGGTCACGTACAGGTTCAGCGACTGCGCCTGGTCGATCCATTTCTGCCGCCGTGAGGCTGCCTTGATCAACCACGATCCGTCGATCTCGAAGGCGGTTGCGAACGACTCCTTGACGTCGGCGGGGATGCGGTCGATCGGGATCAGCGAGCCGTCGAAGTACTTCAGGTCGGCGACCATCACCTCGTCCCAGAGGTCACGCTCCTTGAGCACCCGGACCAGATGGTCGTTGACGACGGTGAAATCGCCGCTCATGTTCGACTTGACGAACAGGTTGCGGTAGGTCGGTTCGATCGACTGGGCGACACCGATGATGTTCGAGATCGTCGCGGTCGGCGCGATGGCCAGCACATTTGAATTGCGCATGCCGACGTTGCGGGACCCGTGCGCGAAGGGTGTCCCAGTCCAGCCGGCTGGTCGTGTCCTGGTCCAGGTCGGTGCCGCCGTCGGTCCCTGGCGATGCTCGGCAAGGATGCCGATGGAGTCGATCGGCAGGATGCCGCGCGAGCCACGGCGAGACCGTCGAAGGACGGGTACCGGCCGCGTTCCGCGGCGAGGTCGGCCGAAGCCGAGATCGCCCAGTAGGACGGCTCTCCATCGAAGTGTCCGCGAACTCGACCGCCGCATCGGAGGCATAGGGGACACCCAAGGTGTAGAGGGCGTCAGCGAAACCCATCAGGCCCAGCCCGACGGGGCGGTGCCGAAGGTTGGACCGCCGCGGCGGACGGAATGTGTACATGTTGATGTCGATGACGTTGTCCAGCATCCGCACCGCAGTGGTGACTGTTCGCCGCGAGCCGCTGGGTGTCGAGCCCGTCGGCGTGTGACGTGGGCGGCCAGGTTCACCGATCCGAGGTTGCAGACCGCGGTCTCGGCATCCGCCCCGGCCCTGGTGTTCAGGGTGATCTCGGTGCACAGGTTGGACGAATGCACAACGCCGGCATGCTGCTGCGGTGAGCGCAGGTTGCAGGCGTCCTTGAAGGTGATCCACGGGTGTCCGGTCTCGAACAGGGTGGTGAGCATCCGCCGCCACAGTGGGACGGCGTCGACCCTGCGGTGCACACGGATCTCGCCGCGGTCGGCGGCGGCCTCGTACTGCGCGTACCGCTCGGCGAAGGCGTCGCCGTACAGGTCGTGCAGGTCCGGCACCTCATCTGGGGAGAACAGCGTCCAGGTCCCGCCCGCGCGGACCCGGCGCATGAACTCGTCGGGAACCCAGTGTGCGGTGTTCATGTCGTGGGTGCGCCGCCGGTCGTCGCCGGTGTTCTTCCGCAGGTCCAGGAATTCCTCGATGTCGGCGTGCCAAGTCTCCAGGTAGGCGCAGACGGCGCCCTTTCGCTTGCCGCCCTGGTTCACCGCGACCGCGGTGTCGTTGGCGATCTTGAGGAACGGGACGACCCCGGATGAGAGACCGTTGGTGCCCTTGATGTGTGCGCCGATGCCGCGGACGGGTGTCCAGTCGTTGCCGAGACCGCCGGAGTACTTCGCCAGTAGGGCGTTGTCCTTGATCGAAGGGAAAAGATGCCGTCCAGGTCGTCGTCCACGGTGGTGAGGAAGCAGGACGACAGCTGCGGGCGGGCGGTGCCGGCATTGAACAGGGTGGGCGTGGAGCACATGAAGTCGAAGCTGGACAGCAGCCGGTAGAACTCGATCGCCCGGCCCTCCCGGTCGATCTCCCGTACCGCGAGGCCCATCGCGACCCTCATGAAGAACGCCTGCGGCAGTTCGTATCTCGTGCCGTGCTCGTGCAGGAAGTACCGGTCGTAGAGAGTCTGCAGGCCGAGGAAGGTGAACTGGTTGTCCCGCTGTGCGTCCAGGGCGGGGCCAATCCGGTGCAGGTCGAATTCTGCGAGTACCGGATCCAGTTGTCCAAGTTCGATACCGTGGCCGATGTACCGGGCGAAATAGCCGGGGTACCGGTCGGTCATCTCGGCGGCGGTCGGCGTTTCGGACTGTCCGGTCAGGTGGGACAGGGCCTCCTGCCGGAGGGTGTCGGCCAGCAGTCGCGCGGCGACCTGCGAGTAGCCGGGTTCGGTTTCCACCAGGGCGCGGGCGGCCATGATCGGCGCGAGGCCGAGTTCCTTGGTGGAAATGCCGTCGTACAGGGCCGTTTTGGTGCCGTCGAGCACGGCGGCCTCGTTCACCTCTGGCAGGTCGGCGCATGCCTCGCCGATGATCCGTCGCAGTCGCGTCTCGTCGAGCGGTGTTCGGGATCCGTCCAGGGCGAGCACCGTGATCGGCTGCGCGGTCGCTGTTACCGCGCTCGTCTCGCGGTCGGCGCGGGCCCTGCGGTGCTCCTCCCGGTAGAGGATGTACGCGCGGGCGACCGGGGCGTGCCCGCCGCGCATCAGCGCGAGCTCGACTTGATCCTGCACCTCTTCGAGATCCACCGGCCGGTCGGACGCGCCGTACCGGCGGAGCAGGGTGTTGGTGACCGCGTCCGTCATCTCGGTGACTTCCGCGCGCAGCCGGGACGATCTGCCCGCCGAATCACCCTGCACGGCCAGGAACGCCTTCGTGATGGCCACCGCGATCCGGCCGGCATCAAAATCGGCGACGCTGCCGTTCCGGCGCGCCACCCGCATTCCATGGCCGGTGATTGCTTCCGGTGGCGCTGTGCTGGGAAGTGCTCGGGTCACTGCTCTCTCCTCGCGAGCCGAATGATGCGGCGCGACTCGGGGAGGAACGGACCGGCCCGCCGCCGTCAGCGAGGGCCTGATTCCGCAGCGACCCTCCTACGGGGTACACCGACGCCGCGTGCCGACGGCACGCGCATCCAAGGCAGGTCTTCGGACTCGCGGGCATGACCAGCACCAACACCGATCACCTACCGGCCGTCGCTTCCCGGACACCTGGGCGTCCAGTGCTTGATGACGGCTGTCGTTCCCACTCACCGCTGCGGGGCAGTCCCGGATTCACACCGGGTTCCCTGTTGCCTCCTCCCGGGATTCAGAATCCCGGGAGGAACCTTCGACGCCAGAACCGTACATGTCGGGGCGGTGCTGGCTGGGGACCCCAACATGTCGTGTCGTGTCTCAGTCCGTCACCAGAGCTGCGATAGCGCTCACCTCGATGAGCGCGCCCGGCACGCCGAGGCCTGCTACTCGCGCGGCGGTCACCAACGGCGGCGCTCCGGCCCCGGCAAGTCGCGGAGCGATCGCTCCGTACAGGGCGCCGAGGTCGGCGTCCGCATCGATCAGCACCGTCCATTGCACGACGTCGGCGAGCGTGCCGCCGGCTGCTTCCAGCGCGACGGTCACGTTGTCGATCGCCCGGAGGGACTGATCGGCGACATCGCTCGAGACGACCGAGCCGGTGGTGTCCACGCCGTTCTGGCCGCCGACGTAGATGGTGGTAGCGCCCGCCGGTACGACGGCGACATGACTGAACGCCGGGCTTCGAACGAGCCCGGCCGGCTGCAACAGGGTGATGTTCATGACGGTCAACGGTGCCATCAGTTCAGGACAGCCTGCGTCCGCTACCCCGAGCGGTTCCGAATCGCTCCGCGCCAGCAGTGCTCACCGCCGCTGAGCCGCCAGCTCGCCTCGGGCCACGACCAACTCGCGGGCACCGGTCACCGGTGCCATCCTCGATGACCATGAGCAGTGCCTCCGCGCGACCCACCATTTCGGTGATGTTGATCGTGTCCGACGCTGACGCAGCGGTGAGTTGGTACACGTCGGCGCTTGGTGCCGACCCGTTGTGGGACCTCGGCGGCGTTGCTGGGCTCGACCTCGGTGGTGCCCCGTTCTTCGTCCACGAAGCCGTGCCCGGCAAAGAGCAAGAGCAGAGCCCGACAGCCGTCGGATTGACGACGACCCGGATCGAGGTGTTCACCGATGAACCGGACGAACTGATCCAACGGGCCGCAGACGCCGGCGCGACCGACGTGGAACCGGTCAGCGCGCACGACACGCCTTGGGGGCTGCATCGTCAGGGTGGCTTTACCGATCCATTCGGCCATCGTTGGTCGGTGGGCGATCGCACCCCACTGCAACGATTTCCGACGCCGTCGTCGCAGTGAGCCCGCCGGCGGTGGTCGCGCTGCGGCAAGTTCCGCGCTCGATCACCCAATGCCGATCACTGGAACACCGACCCTATCCGTCATCTGGAAAGCCACCGCAGACGAAATCAACTGCTGTCGCCTTTGTCGATGGCGGCGACGCACACTGTTGGGCGTGAGAGTTCTTCGGGTGCGCATTGGTGCGGTTGTCGTTGCGTTAGTTGGTGCGTTGGTGATCGTGGCAGGTTGCGCGGGTCATGACTCAACGCCGTCGCCGGTGAGCAGTTCGCGGTCGGAGACGACGCCACCGGTGGCGGTGGGACCTGCGGACTGGCCGACCTATCACCACGACAATGAGCGGACCGGTGTGGCCCCACAGCTGGCACCGGTCGGCAGCCTGGAACAGGCGTGGCAGGCCCCGCTCGACGGTGCCGTCTACGGACAACCGTTGCTGATCGGTGCCCGGTTGATCGCGGCGACGGCGCAGGATTCGGTGTATGCCCTCGACCCGGGTACGGGGCAGGTGCTGTGGACGACGTCGCTCGGTGAGCCGATAGCGCGGTCCGACCTCCCCTGCGGGAACATCGATCCACTGGGGATCACCGGCACCCCCGCCTACGACCCGGCGACCGGGTTGATCTTCGTCGTCGCCGAGACCTCCGACGGCACCCACACCCTCGCGGGCATCGACCTGGTCAGCGGCGCTGTTGTCTTGCGTCGCGCCCTGCCACCACCCGAGGGAGACGAGTTCGCCCATCAGCAGCGGGCGGCGCTCACGGTGCTCGACGGCTGGGTGTACGTCGCCTACGGCGGCCTGGCCGGCGACTGCGGAAACTACGTCGGCTCGGTGGTGGCAGCACCCACGGTCGGGACCGGTCCGCTGCGCAGCTATGCCGTACCCACCACCAGGGAGGCGGGGATCTGGGCACCATCCGGCGGCACCGTGCACAACGGAAAGCTGTTCTACGCGGCCGGGAACGGTGAATCGACGCAGCAATACGACTTCAGTGATTCCGTCCTCGCGATGACACCGGACCTTGCGCTGGCCGACAGCTTCAGCCCGGCCGAGTGGGCTGCCGACAACGAGGCCGACCTGGACCTGGGCTCGATGGGCCCGGTGGCGGTGGGAAACCACATCCTGGCCATCGGGAAGAGCGGCACCGGGTACCTGCTGGACGACACGGACCTCGGGGGAGTCGGCGGACAGCTTGCGTCGCAACAGATCTGCGGGGCCTATGGTGGCAGTGCTGTGGTGGGGTCCACGGTGTTCGTGCCCTGCAACGACGGCACCCGAGCAGTGCGCGTGGATTCGACGAACGGGCTGCGGGTGTTGTGGCACACACCCGTGCCGGCCAACGGTTCCCCGGTCGTCGGAGGCGGTGCGGTCTGGGTCACCGACTTCGACCACGGCACGCTGTATGCGCTGGACCCCGCCGCCGGCCAACCGCTCACCCAGTTGGCTATCGGCGACCTTCCGCATTTCGCCTCGCCCACCCTGGGTGACAATCGTGCCTACCTCGGCACCATGCACGGCGTGATTGCGGTCAGCGGAGCCTGAGGCGGCCGACCAATCAGACGCCGTCAACCTTCAATACCAGAGTGGACTGCCCGTCATCGGGAGGTAGTTGTCGGCTCCGCCGATTGGACCCGCAATATCGGGGACCCAGTCCATTGGGTCTGCCCCCAGTGACCTCCGACCGGTTGTCAGGCGCTGGTGCCGACGATCAGCCCCTGCAACTCCTCGCGCACACCGGTGGTGAAAAGGTCGATATCGGGATAGGAATCGGCGTCACCGATCGCCATGATCAGAAACCACCCGGCGTAGGACATTGCGCCGACGCCAAGCGTGACGTTGCCGATCAGGTTGAGCAGCGGAAACACCTCCAACACCCGGGCACCGGAGAAGTACAGCGGGATAGGTGGTCCCGGGAGGTCGGCCGTCTCGACGTTCACCCGTTTTGCGGCGATCACGGGGAGCGGCCCGCGCCAACAGCCTGCTGCGGAACACATTTCCCAACGACGGGCGGCTCGTCGCCTTCAGGGCTGCGGTCTCGGTGGCGATGCGCCGAAGGCGTTCCCCCGGGTCTGTGGTGCCCAGCGGCAGCGGGACGACCATCTGGCTGATCAGGTTGCCGGTTCCCGGTCGTTCGCGGTCCCGGCGGAGCGACACGGGCACGTAGCTCGGCAGGGTCAGGTCGTCGACTGGTTCGCCGCGGTGCTGCAGCAGGTTCCGCAGCCCGCCGGCGGTCATCGCCAGCAGCACGTCGTTCACCGTCGCGGAATGAGCATGCGCCACCTGCGCTACGACCGAAAGCTCGCTGCGGAACAGCGCGAGGGTGCGGTGCGGTCCGATGAGCCGATTCAAGCTGGTACGCGGACCCGGCGCCGCCGTCACCAGGGCGCGCATCGCGGGCCATCCGGCACGCAGATGCCCGAGGGTTGTCGCCGGATGCGTCAGCGCGGATCTCCACTGGCGCAACTGGTCCGCTCTCCGCCGCAGGTTGTCTCGCAGCAGTTCCGTGTCTGTGGGGCGGGGTTGCGGGGTCCACGACTGCGCAGCCGGCTGAGGAACGGATGCCTCCGCATCCAGCAGCAATCGTAAGGCGGCGACGCCGGCGATGCCGTCGGCGATCACGTGGTGCAGCCGGATGAACAAGCCGACGCGAGTATCGGGAACACCGGGCAGGAACCACATCTCCCACAGCGGCCGGGTCGGGTCGAGACGAGGGGCACGCAGGCGTTCGACGGCGAGCAGCAGGTGCATGTCGTCGGTGGGGCCGGGCAGCTCGACGACTTTCACGTGGTTGCGGATGTCGAAGTCCGCGCAGTCCACCCACACCGGCCAGCCGAGGCCTCGTCGCGGCCGGTGGAGGACCTGCCGGAAGCGCGGCAGCAGGTGCAGTCGGCGTTCGACCGTGTCCCGCACCGCCTCGATGCGAACGCGACCGTCG
>CAVXYU010000003.1:0-64475 GCA_963766015.1 uncultured Actinomycetota bacterium
AACGGCGGAGGAACTCGCCGACAACCTGGCACTGGCCCAGGCGGCGGAGTCCCTCGGTTTCGACACAGTCTGGGCGGCGGAGGCCTACGGGTCGGACGCGGTGACCGTGCTGGCCGCCGTCGCGGCGCGTACCCACCGCATCGGCATCGGCTCGGCGGTGCTGCAGATCCCCGGCCGCACCCCCGCGATGACGGCGATGACGGCCGCGACCCTCGACGCACTGTCGCAGGGCAGGTTCCGGCTCGGGCTCGGTGTGTCGGGACCGCAGGTCTCGGAGGGCTGGCACGGCGTCCGGTTCGCCGATCCGGTCGGCCGGACCCGGGAGTACGTGCAGATCGTCCGGCAGGCGCTGAGCGCCGCCGGGTCACCTCGGGCGGCAGCCATTTCACACTGCCGTTGCCCGACGGGCCGGGAAAGTCCCTGGTGCTCGCGCTGCAGCCGGTCCGGCCCGAGTCCCGATCTACCTGGCCGCGCTCGGACCCGAAGAACCTCGACCTGACCGGCGAGATCGCCGACGGCTGGCTGGCGATCTTCTTCGACCCGGAGTCGCGCGGCCGGTTCGATCACCCGGATCCGCGAACGCAGCCACGGGCTGCGGGCCGCGACCCCGCGGACGATCGACATCTGCGCGTCCGTACCGGTCTCGGTGGCCGACGACCCGATCGCCGCGGCCAACCGGGTGCGGGCCTACGCCGCCCTGTACATCGGCGGGATGGGGTCGGCCAAGACGAACTTCTACCACCGCACGGCCACCGAGATGGGGTACGGCAACCGAGGCCAACGAGGTGCAGGAGCGGTTCCTGTCCCGCGACTACGCGGGCGCGGCCGCCGCGGTGCCGTACGAGTTCATCGACCGGACCAGCCTGTTGGGTCCGGTCGAGCGGATCGCGGAACGCATGCAACGGCTCTCCGACGGGGGAGTGACCTCGATCAGCGTCAACTGCTTCGACAGGGACCTGGAGTCGAAGATCGCCACCCTGGGCACCGTCATACAGGCAGCCGAACGGGTCGGGGCCGGCGCGTGACGATCTGGCAGGCGATCATTCTCGGCATCGTCGAGGGCCTCACCGAATTCCTCCCGGTCTCCTCGACCGGGCACCTGACCATCGTCGCCCGCATGCTGGGCCTGTCGATCGACGACCCGTCGGTCACCGCCTTCACCGCCGTCATCCAGGTCGGCGCGATCGCGGCGGTGATCATCTACTTCTGGAGCGACATCGTCACGCTGCTCCGCGCATGGGTGCGGGGGCTGTTCAATGCGCAGCGCCGCACTGATCCGGATTATCGGCTGGCCTGGCTGGTGATCATCGGATCGCTACCGATCGTCGCGGTCGGGTTCCTGGCCCGGGACTTCATCTCCGGGCCGCTGCGCAGCCTGTGGGTGGTCGCCATCGCGCTGATCGTCTGGGGCTGGCGTGATGTTGCTCGCCGAGGCGGTGGCCAAGCAGGACCGCGGCGAACGGGACCTCAACCTGACGGACGCGCTGCTGATCGGATTCGCCCAGTGCCTGGCGCTGATTCCCGGGGTCTCCCGGTCGGGTGCGACGATCTCGGTCGGGCTGATGCGCGGGCTGGACCGGGTGACGGCCACCAGGCTGGCATTCCTGCTGGGCATCCCGGCGCTGGTCGGGGCGGGTGTCTACGAGCTTCCGGAGGCGCTGCAGACCGGCGGTGTCGGGTGGCTGCCGACACTCGTCGGCACGGTCGTGTCGTTCGTCGTCGCCTACGCCTCGGTCGCGTGGCTGCTCCGGTACGTCGCCGGCCACACGATCCGGGTGTTCGTCTGGTACCGCTGGGCGCTCGGCGCGGCGATCATCATCGCGCTGAGCACCGGCGCGCTGACCGCCACCTGACCGGCTCCACAGACCCCAGGAAGACGGATGAGATGACCGCCGATACCGCCGCACCCGACATTGCAGCACCCGACATTGCCGATCCTGAGGAAGCCCAACCGGACGCAGCCGCACCCGCCAAGGCACCCGCCCGCCCCCGGCACCCGTCGTCACCGTGGTGCTCGTCCGGCACGGCCGTTCCACCGCCAACACCGCGGGCATCCTGGCCGGCCGGACGCCGGGGGTGCGGTTGGACGAGCACGGGGAGGGCCAGGCCGCCGGCGTCGCCGACCGGCTCGCCGGCATCACCATCGACCGGTTGATCTCCTCGCCGCTGGAACGCTGCCGGCAGACCCTCGAACCCTTCGCCACCGCTTCCGGTATCGAGGTCGAGGTCGACGAACGGTTCGCCGAGGTCGATTACGGGGACTGGGCCGGGAGGCCGCTGAAGGACCTGGCGCAGCGAACCGCTGTGGCGCACCGTCCAGCAGCACCCGTCGGCGGCCGTCTTCCCGGGCGGCGAGGGCCTTGCCACCGTTTCGAGCCGGGCGGCCGAGGCGATCCGCGACGTGCGTCTCGCGGCGGTCAAGGACCAGACCGTGCTGATCTGCTCCCACGGAGACGTCATCAAGGCCATCCTCGCCGACGCACTGGGCCTGCACCTGGATTGCTTCCAGCGCATCGTGGTCGCCCCCGCGTCGCTGTCGGTGATCCGCTACACCCGCTCCGGCCGTTCGTCGAACGGATCAACGACACCGGGGATCTCGGCCTGCTCCGGCCGCCGCCTCCCGCGGTGGCAGCGGCGGACGCGGCCGATCCTGGCGGGCAGTTCGACCCCCACGTCGGACGCCGTTCCCGGCGGGGTCACCCGCTGATCCGCGTTGCCCTAAGCTCGGAGGTGCCATGTCACGACAGATCCACGTCTTCCGCTCGCCCGACAGGTTCCTCGCCGGAACCGTCGGGCAACCCGGCGAACGCGAATTCTTCCTGCAGGTCGTCGACGGCCGCCGGGTGCTGTCGGTCGCCTGCGAGAAGCAGCAGGTCGCGGTACTCGCCGACCGGCTCGGATCGCTGATCACCGAGGTGGCCCGCCGGTTCGGCGCCGAGGCCGACGCCGATCCGGTCGCTCCGATCGCCGACCTCGGCCTGGCCACCCCGGTGGACGCAGAGTTCCGGGTCGGCACCATGGGTCTGGCCTGGGACGGCGAGGGATCGCAGGTGATCGTCGAGTTGCTGGCGCTGTCCGAGGAAGAAGTCGGCGAGGAGATCGTTCTGGAGGACCGCGAGGACGGGCCGGACGCGCTCCGGGTGTTCCTGTCGCTGAGCGAGGCCCGGGACTTCGCCAAGCACGCCGAGTTGGTGGTCGCGGCCGGGCGGCCACCGTGCCCGCTGTGCAACAACCCTCTCGACGCAGAGGGCCACATCTGCCCGCGGCTGAACGGCTATCACCGCGGTGCCATCGGCTGACCCGGCGTCCGATCCCATCGGGGAGGACGTCGTCGCGGAGATCATCGGCCGCGGCGAGATCTCCGTCACCGGCCGGCTCACCGACGCCTCCAACCTGACGCTGCTCGGCGAGGCCACGCTGGACGGGCTGACGGTGCCGTGCATCTACAAGCCGGTGCGCGGCGAGCGGCCGCTGTGGGATTTCCCGGACGGCACCCTGGCCGAGCGGGAACGGGCCGCCTACCTGGTGTCCAGGCAGCGCCGGCTGGGACTGCGTGCCGCTCACGGTCCTGCGGGACGGGCCGTACGGGCACGGCATGGTGCAGCGCTGGATCGAGGACGCCGACCCGGAGGAGGTCGTCGACCTGGTCCCGGTCAGCCGCATCCCGGCCGGCTGGCTGCCGGTGCTGCGGGCGGTCGACGCGGACGGCAGCGACGTCGCCGTCGTGCACGCCGACACCCCGGCGCTGAGCACGCTGGCCGGCTTCGATCTGGTGGTGAACAACGCCGACCGCAAGGGCTCGCACGTGCTGCCGTTGCCGGACGGCCGGGTGCTGGGCGTCGACCACGGGCTGACCTTCCACACCGACGACAAGCTCCGGACCATCCTGTGGGGCTGGGCCGGCAAGCCGGCTGACACCCGAGGTGCTCGAGGGCATGGAACGGTTGCAGCGGCGAGGTCGACGGCGAGCTGGGCGACGAACTGGGCGAGCTGCTGACACTGCACCGAGATCGCGTGCGCTGCGTGCACGGCTCGACCGGCTCGCCGGCGACCAAGAAGTTCCCGCGTGCCGCCCGGCCATCGCACGCCGATCCCATGGCCGCCGCTGTGAATCCACCGCCGAGCCCACTGGCCGGTCTGACCCGGTCTGGCCTCCCGCGCCGTCGGCGGCCTGGCCCTTGACGTCTCCAGCGGACTGGCCAGGGCCGCCGAGGCAGCCAGGGCGGCCGCGACGGGGACGTCGATCGGCCCGGCGTCGCTGCGGGTCTCGGTCGTCATCCTGTCCGACGAGAAGGGTCGTCCCGCTCACCACACCTGATGCGATGGCGCCGTCCATCGAACTGGCCGACGCTCGGTGCTCACGGCCGAGGCCGGTATCCGGGTGCGGGTCACCGACGTGCAGCTGATCGACGAGCCGGCGCCGGCGCGCGCCCTGGATCCGCGGGCCAATCGGTGCTGCTGCTGGACGACGTGCTGGGCCGGACGGAGTTCTACCGCCGGCACTCGGCTCCGGTCGACCTGTCGACAGCGGTCGTCGGCGCACCGATCACCGTCATCGTCGTCCGCGACATCGCCGGCCGGGTGACCGGCTGCTCACTGGGCATCTCCGCCGACTGGGTCATCGTGCAGGCATCACTGTTCGACAAGGTCCGCGCGAACACCTATGACGAAACGGTGCTCGTCCACGAGCTGGGCCACGCGCTGAACCTTCCGCACTGTCCGGATGCGGCGGAACCTGATGTTCCCGGCGTCGTCACCGCCGGCGGACGCTGCGGGGAACCGAACTGCAGGGCTGGCAGACGGCGATCCTGCACGCGAACCGTCACGTGGTGCCGGGTATCCCCGTCTGACCCGCACCGGCCGGGCGTGCCGGTCCGGGCGCCCGAACCGGGTGCCGGCGACGTTTAGGGTGGACCGGTGCAGTCCTGGAATCGTCCTCCCGTCCCGTCCCTTCCCGGTTCGCCGGAACCCCTCCGGCTGCACGACACGGCCACCGCGAGCGTGCGCCCGACCGCTCCCGGGGACACCGCGACCATCTACGTCTGCGGCATCACCCCATATGACGCCACCCATCTCGGCCACGCCGCCACCTATCTCGCGTTCGACCTGGTGCAGCGGGTCTGGCTGGACAACGGGCACCGGGTGCACTCGTGCAGAACATCACCGACGTCGACGACCCGCTTGCTGGAACGGGCCGCACGGGACGGCATCGACTGGCGCGACCTCGCCGCGCGGGAGATCCAGCTGTTCCGCGAGGACATGACGGCGCTGCGGGTGCTGCCGCCGCGAGGACTACATCGGCGCCGTCGAGGCCATGGACGAGGTGTCGTCGGCGGTCGCTGCGCTGCTGGAGATCGGGCGCGGCCTACCGGGTCGACGACCCGAGCACCCCGACGTGTACTTCGACGTCGCCAGCGCGCCGAAGTTCGGCTACGAATCCCGCTACGACCTGTCGACCATGCTGGCGCTGGCCGCGGAACGCGGCGGCGATCCGGACCGACCGGGCAAGCGCAATCCGCTCGACCCGCTGCTGTGGCGGATGGAACGGGCGGGTGAGCCGTCCTGGGCGTCACCGATGGGTCCGGGCCGGCCGGGTTGGCACATCGAGTGCGCCGCGATCGCCGGCAACCGGCTGGGCCCGACGATCGACGTGCAGGGCGGCGGCAGCGACCTGATCTTCCCGCACCACGAGTGCTCGGCCGCGCACAGCGAGGTGCTGACCGGGGTCAGGCCGTTCGCCCGGCACTACACGCACGCCGCGATGATCTCGCTGGACGGCGAGAAGATGTCCAAGTCCCGCGGGCAACCTGGTGTTCGTCTCCCGGCTGCTCGCCGACGGCGTCGACCCGATGGCGATCGCGGCTGGCGCTGCTGGCCGGGCACTACCGCGAGGACCGGCCGTGGACCGACGACCTGCTGACCACCGCGCAGGCGCGCCTGGACCAGCTGGCGCGCCGCGGCCTCCCGGAGCGGTGCCGACGCCGGCCCCGTGCTGCAGGAGCTCCGCCGTGCACTGGCCGATGACCTCGACACGCCCCGGGCGCTGGCGGTTCTCGACCGTTGGGCGGCGGACGACACGCTGGACGGCGGGCTGATCGCGGACGCCGCCGATGCCTTGTTGGGTTTCGACCTCCGCTGACGGGTACTGGTGGATCGGTACACCAGACGGACCGCTGACCGGCGGGGCCGACCCATCGAAAGGGGAGTCATGACCGACGCCGAGCCACAGCACGACCAGCCCACCGACGCCGAGATGCGTGCCGCGGCGGGTGCCGAGGACTACGACGGCCAGCCGATCAGCGACGAGGAATTCGCCGAGGTCTGGGAGGCCCCGTCGGCCCGCGGCAAGATCGACCCGCAGAAGTCCGGCGGCGACATGGCAGGCGGGGACCAGGCCGGAACCGGCGGCGGCGAGCCCTCCCGATAGGGCCCACCGATAGCGCACACCCGACAGCGCCCAGTCGATAGCCGCCGTGGGCCCGCGTCAGGCGTTCGGCGCCCGGCGCGGGCCCAGCACGCAGAACTCATTGCCCTCCGGATCGGCGAGCACCACCCACGGCACGTCACCCTGCCCGACGTCGACCCGGGTCGCGCCCAGGGACAAGAACCGCTCGACCTCGGCATCCCGGTCCACCGGCCGGAAGTCCAGATGCAGCCGGTTCTTGACGGTCTTCGGCTCGGTGACGGGGGCGAAGAGCAACCCGGGCATGGTGTCCGGCGCCGGCCGGATCTCCACCTCGTCCGGGTCGTCGCCGACGAACACCCAGCCCAGCGCCTGCGCCCACCAGCGCCCAAGGGCCAGGGGGTCGCGGGCGTCGACGATGACCTGCTCCCATTCCAGCGTCATCGGGACCGGCCGCCGGCCTCCCCGGGACGTGGGCCCCGGCGGCGCAGGTACCGCTCGAACTCCGCCGCAATCGACTCGCCGGAGGCCGGCTGGAGCGGCTCGTCCTCTTCCTCGCGCTCTTCCAGCGCCCGGATGTACTCGGAGATCTCCTCGTCCTCGGACGCGATCTGCGAGACCTCGGTCTCCCACTCGGCGGCCTGGTTGGGCAGCGTGCCCAGCGGCACCTCGATGTCCAGGATTTCCTCCACCCGGTGCAGCAGCGCGAGGGTGGCCTTCGGCGACGGCGCCTGTGACACGTAGTGCGGAACCGAGGCCCAGAACGACAGCGACGGGATGCCGGCCTGGACACAGGCGTCCTGGAACACCCCGGAGATGCCGGTGGGTCCTTCGTAGCGGGAGCGGGCCAGGCCGAGCCTGGCGGCGGTCTCCTCGTCGTGCGCCGACCCGGTGACCTGGATCGGCCGGGTGTGCGGCACGTCCGCGAGCAGCGCGCCGAGCCCGATGACGGTGGCCACCTGGTGGTCGACGGCGATCTTCAGCAGCTCGTCGCAGAACGCCCGCCAGCGGAAATTCGGCTCGATGCCGTGCACCAGGATCACGTCGCTCGGCGACCCCTCGAGACGGCACGCGGAGAGCCGGGTGGTCGGCCAGTCGATGGTCCTGGTGACGCCGTCGATCAGCCGAACGGTCGGCCTGGTGACCTGGAAGTCGTAGAAACCCTCCGGGTCCAGCTCGGTCAGCGGGGTGGCGTCCCAGGTCAATCCCAGTTGCTCAACGGCAGCAGTCGCAGCGTCTCCGGCGTCGTTCCACCCCTCGAAGGCGGCGATCATCACCGGGTTGCGTAGGTCCGGGAACTCACTCACGCAGGTCAGCCTACGTGCGTTCGGAGCGCGCGCGACCCCCCACGCCCGCGGCGGCAGCACCAACTACCGCCGCGAACGAATTACCCTGTAGTAGTGACCAATCCTTCTGCGCACCCCTTGCTGGCCGCGCTCGCAGAGCGCGTCGTCGTCGCGGACGGTGCGATGGGCACGATGTTGCAGGCCCAGGACCCGTCGCTGGACGATTTCGCCGGTCTCGAGGGCTGCAACGAGATCCTGAACGTGACCCGTCCGGACATCGTGCGCGCCGTGCACCGCGCCTATCTCGAGGTCGGCGTCGACGCGATCGAGACGAACACGTTCGGCGCGAATCTGGCCAACCTGGCCGAGTACGACATCCCGGACCGGATCTTCGAGCTCGCCAAGGCGGGTGCCGAACTGGCCCGCGCGGAGGCGGACGAGTTCAGCACCGCGGCGCAGCCCCGGTTCGTGCTCGGGTCGGTCGGTCCGGGGACGAAGCTGCCGACGCTGGGACATGCGCCGTACATCGCGCTGCGGGACGCCTACCGGCAACAGGTCGCCGGCATGCTCGAGGGCGGCATCGACGCCGTCCTGGTGGAGACCTGCCAGGACCTGCTGCAGACGAAGTCGGCGGTGCTCGGCGCGAAGCGCGCGATGACCGCGGCCGGCATCGAGGTGCCCGTCATCGTGCACGTCACCGTCGAGACCACCGGCACCATGCTGCTGGGCTCGGAGATCGGCGCGGCGCTGACCGCGCTGGAACCGCTCGGCATCGACTACATCGGCCTCAACTGCGCGACCGGCCCCGCCGAGATGAGCGAGCACCTGCGCTACCTGTCCCGGCACGCCAAGGTCGGTGTTTCGGTGATGCCCAACGCGGGTCTCCCGCAGCTGGGGCCGAACGGTGCCGTCTACCCGCTGACGCCGCCCGAGCTTGCCGAGGCGTTGTCCGGGTTCGTCCGCGAGTTCGGCCTCGGCCTGGTCGGCGGCTGCTGCGGCACCACGCCGGAGCACCTGCGCCAGGTCGTCGAGGCCGTCCGGGACATCACCCCGGCGCAGCGTCGCCCCCGTCCGGATCCGGGCCTGTCGTCCCTCTACCAGGCGGTGCCGTTCCAGCAGGACGCGTCGGTGCTGATGATCGGTGAGCGGACCAACGCGAACGGCTCCAAGGCGTTCCGTGAGGCGATGCTGGCCGAGAACTGGCAGCAGTGCATCGACATCGCCCGCGCGCAGACCCGGGACGGCGCCCATCTGCTCGACCTGAACGTCGACTACGTGGGCCGTGACGGCGCCTTGGATATGGCTGCCATGTCCTCGAGGCTGGCGACCGCGTCGACCCTGCCGATCATGATCGACTCCACCGAACCGGCCGTCATCCAGGCCGGCCTGGAGCACCTGGGCGGCCGGTCGATCGTGAACTCGGTGAACTTCGAGGACGGTGACGGCCCGGACTCCCGGTACACGCGGATCATGCAGTTGGTGTCCGAGCACGGCGCCGCGGTGGTCGCGCTGACCATCGACGAGGAGGGCCAGGCCCGGACCCGCGAGCACAAGGTGGCGATCGCGGAGCGGTTGATCGGCGACCTGACCGGCAAGTGGGGGATGTCGGAGACCGACATCGTCGTCGACTGCCTGACCTTCCCGATCGCCACCGGCCAGGAGGAAACCCGCCGCGACGGCATCGAGACCATCGAGGCCATCAGGGAACTCAAGCGCCGGCACCCCGATGTCCATACCACCCTCGGTGTCTCGAACGTCTCCTTCGGGCTCAACCCCGCCGCGCGGCAGGTGCTGAACTCCGTGTTCCTGGCCGAGTGCACGGCCGCCGGGCTGGATTCGGCGATCGTCCACCCGTCCAAGATCCTGCCGATGGCGCGGATCCCGGAGGAGCAGCGGACCGTCGCCCTCGACCTCGTCTACGACCGTCGATCGGGCGACTACGACCCGCTGCAGAAGGTGCTGGAACTCTTCGACGGCGCCACCACCGCCGCCGGCCGGGCCACCAGGGCCGCGGAGCTGTTGTTGCTGCCGCTGGACGAGCGCCTGCAGCGGCGGATCATCGACGGCGAGCGCAACGGCCTGGAGGCCGATCTCGACGAGGCCATGCAGCACCGGACGCCGCTGGAGATCATCAACGACACCCTGCTCGAGGGGATGAAGACAGTCGGTGAGCTGTTCGGCTCCGGCGCCATGCAGCTGCCGTTCGTGCTCACCTCGGCCGAGGTGATGAAGCTGGCGGTCGCTTACCTGGAGCCGCACATGGAGAAGGCCGACTCGGAGGGCAAGGGCACCATCGTGCTGGCCACCGTCAAGGGCGACGTGCACGACATCGGCAAGAACCTGGTCGACATCATCCTGTCCAACAACGGCTACTCCGTGGTGAATCTCGGTATCAAGCAACCGATCTCGACGATTCTGAGCGGCCGCGCAGGACGCCGGCGCGGACGCCATCGGGATGTCCGGGCTGCTGGTCAAGTCGACCGTGATCATGCGGGAGAACCTCGAGGAGATGAACACCCGCGGGCGTCGCGGAGAAGTTCCCGGTGCTGCTCGGCGGCGCGGCGCTGACCCGCTCCTACGTCGAGAACGATCTGTCCGCGGTGTTCAAGGGCGACGTGCGGTACGCCAGGGACGCCTTCGAGGGCCTGCGGCTGATGGACGGCGTGATGTCCCGCAAGCGGGGCCTGGACCCGCAGGCGGCCGCGGCTGACGCCGCCAAGGTCGCCGAGCGAAAGGCGCGGCACGAGCGTTCCATGCGGATCGCCGAGAAGCGCAGGGCCGCAGACGGCCGAGACCGAGGTCGTGATTCCCGCGCGGTCCGACGTCGCCGCTGACAATCGCGATCCCGACGCCGCCGTTCTGGGGATCCCGGGTGGTCAAGGGCATCGCGCTGGCCGACTACTCGTCGATGCTCGACGAGCGGGCGACGTTCATGGGGCAGTGGGGGCTGCGCGGCGCCAAGGGCGGCAACGGGCCCAGCTACGAGGAACTCGTGGAGAAGGAGGGCCGGCCGCGGCTGCGGTACTGGCTCGAGCGGCTGCACACCGAGCAGGTGCTGCAGGCCGCCGTCGTGTACGGGTACTTCCCGTGCGTCTCCGAGGGCGACGAGGTGGTCGTGCTCGCCGAGCCGGACATCGACGCGCCCGAGGTGGCCCGGTTCTCCTTCCCGCGGCAGCGCCGGGACCGGCACCTGTGCCTGGCCGACTTCTACCGGCCCCGGTCGTCCGGCGAGGTGGACGTCATCGGCTTCACCGTGGTCACGATGGGCCAGCGGATCGCCGATTTCGCCAACGAGCTGTTCGCCGCCAACGCCTACCGCGATTACCTTGAGGTGCACGGGCTGTCGGTGCAGCTGACCGAGGCGCTCGCCGAGTTCTGGCATCAGCGGATCCGTTCCGAGCTGGTGTTCGCCGACGGCACATCCGCCGCGGCCGAGGACGCCGACGACATCGAGAAGTTCTTCGACCTGGACTACCGCGGCGCGCGTTACTCCTTCGGCTACCCGGCGTGCCCCGACCTGACCGAGCAGACGAAGGTGGTGACGCTGCTCGAACCCGGACCGGATCGGCGTCGAGCTCTCCGAGGAGTACCAGCTGCACCCGGAGCAGTCCACGTCGGCGCTGGTCGCGCACCACCCCGAGGCGAAATACTTCGCGGCCCGGTGAGCGCCCGGTTCTGGGGTCGACACCGACCTGGAGAGTCTTGGCGGGGTGCTGTTCGACATGGACGGCACCCTGGTCGATTCCGAGCGGCTGTGGACGATCTCGATGGACCGGGTGGCCGGCCAGCTCGGTGGCGTCATCGCCCGCGGAGACCAGGCGGCGATGGTCGGGCAGCCGATCCCGTAATCGGTGGCGATGATGCTGGACGACTTCGGGTCGACCAGCAGCATCGAGGACACCACGGTCAAGCTGCTCGCCATCACCGCCGAGATCTTCGCCGAGGACCTGCTCTGGCAACCCGGCGCGGAGGAGCTGATCGACGCGATCCGGGCCGCCGGGCTCAAGACGGCGCTGGTGACCAACTCGACCGCTCGCTGGTCGAGGTCGCCCTCGGCCTGCTCGGCCGGCACCGGTTCGACGCCACCGTCTGCGGCGACGAGGTCGAGCGCGCGAAGCCCGACCCGATGCCGTACCTGGCGGCGATGGACCGCATCGGGCTGTCCGCGGCGCAGTGCCTGGCCGTGGAGGATTCGCCGTCCGGTACCCAGGCGGCCGTCGTCGGCCGGTATCGCCGTCCTGGTGGTGCCGTCCGAGGTTCCGGTGCCGGAGGGGCCCGGCCGGATCTTCGCGAACTCCCTGCTCGGAGCCACCGTCGACGAGCTGCACCACATTCATCGCGAGTTCCGTCGCTCCGTCCGCCGCGGGTCGGCGTGAAACTGACCATCGGCGCGACCGGAACAGCGTCCCCCGAGGTTGCGTGGGACCGCTACGTGCACCCCGCGCTGTGGCCGACCTGGTCCCCGCAGATCACCTCGGTTGACGCCACCGACGAGACGCTGCGGCCCGGTACCAGCGGCACCGTGCACGGCCCGTGCGGCGTCTCGGTCGCATTCACCGTTCTCGACGTGGACCACGAGAAACGCAGGTGGAGCTGGGAAGTCGAGGCCGTCGGGATCACCCTGACGTTGCACCACAGTGTGCAGCTGTCGAACGCCAAGAAGCTCGGCGGGTCCGCGACGACGCTGGTCATCGACGGCCCCGCGCCCGTCGTCGCAGGCTATGCGCCGGTCGCCAGGATCGCGCTGGGCCGGCTGGTGCGCTGAACGTCCGGTTCGGCGTCTTTGCCCCGATCGAGTCGCCACTTCGGGGTCCTTCAGGCGCCGGAGGGGACCGTTATCGGCGATTCGATGACGTGCACCCCCGGTCAGGCGGCCAGGTGGAAGGTGCTCGCGAAGCGGTCGAGCAGGTCGCCGCGCCCGCGGAGCACCTCGACCACCCCGGTCGCGATCGCGCGCTGCGGTGCGAGCTCGCCGGAGATGACCAGCCGGATGTCCGGACCTGCCGCGAAGGCGAGATCGACGGGACCGTCACCGCGGGTCACGTCCAGGGTGGGGCCGTCCACCCGGATCAGCAGCTCCGCTGGACCGAAGCGGCCCGCGTACGCGGTGGCCGGCAGCGTCACCGCTACCTCGGGCCGGAAGGCGGTGCGGAGGTCCATCGTCATCGAGTCGGGGGTGATGATCTGCTCGTCCCGGGGATTTCCCAGCGCCTTGAAGCCCCAGGCCCCCAGGGCGAGCACGACCGGCTCGAGCTCGCGGCCGTAGGGCGTCAGCTCGTAGACGATGACGCGGGAGTGCGGCACCCGGCGGAGTACGCCGGCCGCCTGCAACTCCTTGAGCCGCGCCGCCAGGATGTTGCTCGGGATGCGGGGGAGACCCGCTGCGAGCTCGCCGTAGCGGCGCGGCCCGACCAGCAGGTCGCGGACGATGAGCAGGGCCCACCGCTCGCCCACGAGCTCCAGAGCGCGCGTGATGCCGCCGTATTGGCCGTAGTCCCGCGCAGCCATCGACCTCAGGCCTGCTGGTTGGCAAACGCCTCGGGGCCCTGCGCGGCGGCGATCGGGTCCATCCAGCCGATCTCGAGGAAGTTGCCGTCCGGATCGGTGAGCTGCCTTTGGTACATGAAGCCGTAGTCCGTGGCGGGGTGCGGCTCCGCTCCGCCCGCGGCGATGCCGTCGGCGACGGTCTTGTCGACCGCCTCCCTGGTGTCGAGGAAGATGGCGGTCGCCACCGTCGGGTTCACCGCCGGATCGCCGATCGGGAGATCGGTGAAGGTCTGGAAGTACTCGCGCACCAGGATCATGAAGTAGCTGTGGTCCTCCTCGACGACGACGCAGGCAGCGTTGTGATCCGAGAAGAGCGGATTGATGCGGAATCCGATCGCCGTGTAGAACGCCTTTGCGCGCTCGAGGTCGGTCACCGGCAGGTTGACGAACATGGTGGGCATCGAGGACTCCTCGGGGGCCAGGTTGGTGGACGACCCCACACTTGCAAAAAACAAGTGCGACGTCAAGATCCCAGTACTTCAGGGTGCGGTCGACCCGCGGTGGTCCTCCTGCTCGACCAGCGCCTCCAGATCCTTGAGCCTGTCCAGTCCGCGCAGCGGCTGGGAGAGTCGGTGGTTCCCGGCGAATTCGGCGCGGTGCCGGTTCAGGAACCACCAGTAGCCGGCGGTGTACGGGCACGCGTGCTCACCGACCCGGATCGACGGCCGGTAGACGCAGCCGCCGCAGTAGTCGCTCATCCGGTCGATGTAGGCGCCGCCGGCGGCGTAGGGCTTCGTGGTGATCCGGCCGCCGTCCGCGTACTGCGACATGCCGATCGCGTTCGGCACCATCACCCAGTCGTAGCCGTCGATGAAGGCGCGATGGAACCAGTCCATCACCTGCTCAGGTTGCCAGCCCCGCTGCATCGCGTAGTTGCCCAGCACCATCAGCCGCGGGATGTGATGCACCCAGGCGTGGTCGCGGACGCCGGCCAGCTCCGACGACAGGCACCGCGCCTGCACCGCGTCGGCGTCGAGTTCGGCGAACCAGCGGGGGAGTTCCCGGCCGGCGCCGAGAGCGTTGCGCCTCCGGTAATCGGGTCCCAGGTACCAGTACAGGTTCCACACGTAGTCCCGCCAGCCGATCACCTGCCGGACGAACCCCTCGGCCGAGCTGATCGGGACATCACCTGTGCGGTAGGCGGTCTCGACTCTTCGCACGACGTCGAGGGGGTCGAGCAGGCCCAGGTTCAGCGAGGCCGAGATCAGCGAGTGCGACATCCACCGATCGCCGGCGAGCATGGCGTCCTCGTACGGCCCGAACGCGGGCAGGCGGTGCCCGATGAAATGATCGAGCCGGGCCGACGCCTCCGTCCCGGTTGCCGAAAACCGCCTCGGACCGTCCGCGCCGATGAACGACACGTCGCCGTCGCGCTCCCAGCGGTCGAGGTCGAAGCGCACCTCGTCGTCGATCTCGTCCTCGACCGGCCACCACGGCTCGGGAACGCCGAGTCCGCCCTTGCCCTTCGGCGGCGGCCGCCGGTTGTCGGCGTCGAAGTTCCACCGGCCACCCGTCGGTTCGTCACCGTCCATCAGCACATCGAGCCGGCGGCGGGCCAGCCGGTAGTGGTCCTCCATCAGCAGCCGGCGGCCGCCGCGATCATCCGCCCACGACCGGAACTCGTCCATCCCCGTCGCGAAGCCGCGGGCCGGCAGCACCCGCACGGTGGGCATGCGCTCGACCAATCCCAGCGCGGCGAAGCTGGTCGGGTGACACACCGAGACCGTCGCCGCCGCCGATTGCCTCGCTGTACGTCGAGGTCTTCCGGTAGTCGCAGCGATCACCGAGCTCGGCCGCCCGGTGCCGCATCGCGGACAGTACGAGGTGTGCCTTCTGCCGGTGAAACCGCCTGCGCGCGAATACCTTCCGGGATTCGATCAGCAGCACCGGTTGGTCGTCGGCGTCCAGGAAATGCGGCCCGAGCTGATCGCCGAAGAGCCAGCGAACATCGTCGGAGACCGCACCGGACACCGACGCCCGGGTCATTCGCCGGCCGGCGCCAGGATCGCGGCGGTGTGCCCGGGAACAGCCACGGCGGTGATGTTCACGACGACGCCGGGCCCGGTGGCGAGCAGCACCGATCCCGCGGCTCCGTCGAGCTTGATGCTCTGTTCGTCGGAGGAGAAGTTGACGACGATCCGCACTCCCGACCGGTTGATCTGCAGCCAGCGCGCGTCGTCGTCGAAGTCGACGACGTTGTTGGCGAATCTCGGGTCGGTCAGCTCGGCGACGTTCGCGTCGTAGCCGGGCGAGTTGCCGGTACAGCCCGAGGATCTCGGCGTGGTCGCCGCCGGTCGCCTCGTCCCAGTCCAGCTTCGCGCCGAGGAAGGTGGACTCCGCCTGCGGGTCGGGGACGACGTTCGGGTCCCAGCCCATCCTGGCGAACTCCTCGAGCCGGCCCTTGCGGGTCGCCTCGCCGAGGGCCTCGTCGGGATGGGACGTGAAGAACGGCCACGGCGTCGACGCCGCCCATTCCTCGCCCATGAACAGCATCGGGGTGAACGGCCCGGTCAGCACCAGCACTGCCGCGATGGCCAGCTCGGCCGTCGACAGGTGCGCGGTCAACCGGTCACCGATCGCCCGGTTGCCGATCTGGTCGTGATCCTGCGCGTAGCCGACGAAGCGCCAGCTCGGCGTGACCGGGTCGACCGGACGCCCGTGATCGCGGCCGCGGAAGCTGGAGTAGGTGCCGTCGTGGAAGAACGCCTTGGTGATGACCTTGGCGATCGCCGACATCGAGCCGAAGTCGGCGTAGTAACCGTCCGTCTCACCGGTCAGCGCAACGTGCACCACGTGGTGGAAGTCGTCGTTCCACTGCGCCGTCAGGCCGTAGCCGCCGGCTTCCCGCGGGGTGATCAACTTCGGGTCGTTCAGGTCCGATTCGGCGATGAGCGTCAGCGGCCGGCCGACATGTGGCGCCAGCGCGTCCACCTCGATCGCGATCTCCTCGAGCAGGTGCCGGGCCTGGCTGTCGGCCAGCGCGTGCACGGCGTCGAGCCGCAGGCCGTCGACGTGGTAATCGTCCAACCACATCAGCACGTTGTCCAGGATGTACCGGCGCACCTCACCCGAATCCGGGCCGTCCAGGTTGATGGTGTCGCCCCAGGTGCTGCGCGCCCCGGAGTCGGTCAGGTACGGCCCGAAGTTCGGCAGGTAGTTGCCTCCGGCGCCGAGGTGGTTGTAGACGACGTCCTGGATGACGGCGATGCCCCGCTGATGGCAGGCGTCGACAAATCTCTGGTAGGCGCGCGGTCCGCCGTAGCTCTCCTGCACGGTGAACCACAGGACGCCGTCGTAGCCCCAGTTGTGGGTGCCGTTGAACCCGTTGACGGGCAACAATTCCACCATCGTCACGCCGATCGAGACCAGGTGGTCGAGCTTTTCGATCGCGGAATCGAGCGTGCCCGCCGGGGTGAACGTGCCGACGTGCATCTCGTAGATCAGCGCGCCGCCGAGCGGCCGTCCGGTCCAGGAGGCGTCGCCCCATGGGTAGCTCGTCGGGTCGAACGTGCGGCTCAGCGCCTCCACCCCGGCGGGCTGACGCCGTGACCGCGGATCGGGCCGGACCGCAGGGTCGTCGTCCAGCCGGAACCCGTAGTCGATCTCAGCGTCGTCGCCGGTCAGTCCCGCGGTCCGCGCCGCCTGCTCCAGATCGCCGGTCCACCAGCCGCCGTCCTGGGCGTCCATCGGGTGGTCTGTGCCGCCGACCACCAACTGCACCTTGGCGGCCCGCGGTGCCCATACTCGTACCGCTCGGGTCATCGTCGCCTCGCTCGCTCTGGTCTGCTGTCGAATGGTCCGACCCGGCGCGGGGTCAGCTCTCCCGGGCGAGAAGCGCCACCGGGTAACGATGGAGCAGCTCGGCCACCGCGACATTGCCCCCGCTGTGCCGCCGCCCGGTCAGCTGATCGGTCCAGTTCCCCGGCGGCAGCTCGAGGGAGGTGTCCCGCCACCCGCCGGATCCCGCCAGACCGGCCGGCAGCCGTGTCGCCACGCGTGAGTGCCCCGCCCCGGTCGAAGGCAAACACGTGCTCCCCGGCCGGCCCATCGGCGGCCACCGGCTGGTATCCGGTGAACAGATCCTGCCGGTCCCGCCGCAGCCGGAGCGCCCTGCTGGTGACGAGAAGCTTTGCGGCGCCCTCGTCGTCGACCTCGGGCAGCCAGCCGTCGTCGATCCTGACCAGCAACTCGACGCGGCGCTGGTAGTCCACCGGTCGACGGTTGTCCGGATCGACCAGCGACAGATCCCACAGCTCGGTGCCCTGGTACACATCGGGGACCCCGGGCGCGGTGAGCTGGATCAGCTTGGCGGACAACGAGTTCGACCATCCGAACGCCCGCAGCCGGTCGGCCATCGCGACGACCCCGGCGTGCAGGGCCTCGTCGTCGTAGATGCCGTCGACCAGCGCGTGCATGCGCTGCTCGAAGGCCGCGTCGGAGTCGATCCAGCCGGTCGAGACCCCGGCCTCCCTGGCGGCCTTCTCCGCGTAGGCGTGCAGCCGTTCGCGCTCGATCGGCCACGCGCCGACCGCCGCCTGGAACACCAGGTTCGCCAGCGGCCCGTCGCAGATCGGCGCGAGCCGGTACCAGGTGCGCACCGCGGCCGCCCACTCGTCCGCCAGTTCGGCGATCACCGAGATGCGCGCCCGGACATCCTCGCGAGCGCTTCGTGTCGTGGGTGGACAGCGAGGTCATGGTGGCCGGTGTCCGCTGCAACCTGCGCAGGTTGATCTCATGCAGTTGCGCAGGGGTGAGGGAGAACTCCGACGGCTCACCGCCGACCTCGGTGAGCGAGGTGAGCCGGGTCCAGCGGTAGAAGGCGCAGTCCTCGACGCCCTTGGCCATCACCATTCCGGAGGTCTGCTGGAGCCGGATGGTGAACTCCGAGGCCGGATCGTCGAGCCGTTCCACCACCGCACGCAGCGTGTCGGTCAGTTCCGGACGGTTCCGTATGGCGAGTTCCACTGCCTCGTCGAGGTACTCGCGGCCCAGCGGCAGGTACGTCCGGTACACGCTGAACGAGCTGAGCAGTTCGGCGATCGCGTCGTCGGTGTCGGCGGGCAGATCCGGCACGAGCCGGGCCAACCGCAGTACCTCGGACCGGAGGATCCCGTCCGCCACCGCGCGCTTGGTGGCCCTCGTCATGGCCGGCCAGTCGACCCGCAGGCCGTCCCGCAGTTGGGTGTCCAACCGGTCGAGCACCGGCTCGCCGGCCGGATCGACGAACAACCGATCCAACGCGGCGAGCGCCTCGTACCCGGTGGTCCCCGCGCAGGCCCAGGTCGCCGGGAGCTCCTCGTCCCCCTCGATGATCTTCTCGACCAGCACATAGCGGTGGTCGGTGAGCTCGGCCAGGTCGTCGAGGTAGCCGCCCGGGTCCGCCAGCCCGTCCGGATGGTCGATCCGCAGGCCGTCCATCCAGTCGTTCTCGACCCATTGCTGCACTTGCGCATGGGTCATCTCGAAGACCTCGGGCAGCTCCACGCGAACGCCGGCCAACGTGTTGACCGCGAAGAACCGGCGGTAGTTCAGCTCCGCGTCCGCCCGGCGGTAATTCATCAGCTCGTAGTGCTGGCGGGCATGGACCTGAGCCGGGGTGCCTTCGCCGGTGCCCTCGGCGATCGGGAACCGGTGGTCGTAGTAGTGCAGCTCGCCGCCCTCGATGCGCAACGCATCGAGCTCGTTGTCCCCGTCGCCCAGGACCGGGAGCCGGAGCTTGCCGTGCCCCGCGTCCCAGTCGATGTCGAACGCGGCGGCGTGCTCGGAATCCCGGCCGTTGGTCAACACATCCCACCACCACACCGACAGCGCCGGGGTCCCGACGCCGACGTGGTTGGGCACGATGTCGATCAGCACGCCGAGGCCGGCCGCCCTGGCTCGCTTCGCCACCTTGGCCAGCGCCCAGTCACCGCCGCGGCTGTCGTCGACCTCGCCGTGGTCGACGACGTCGTAGCCGTGTTCGGATCCCGGCTCGGCCGCCAGCACGGGCGAGAGGTACAGCCAGTCGATGCCGATCGACCGCAGGTACGGGACCAGCGCCGCGGCATCCGCCAGGTCCCATTCGGGGGTGATCTGCAGCCGGTAGGTCGACAGCGGAACCCGGGTCCGCGGCGCGGCGGGTGTGTCCCCCGCCTGCCGCGGCACCGGTTGCCCGGCGGCGCTGTCCGGTGCCGCCGTCTCAGCCGTCTCGGCCGGTGACGCGCTGCCCTCGATCACGCTGTGCCCCGTCACATCTTGCTGCGTCACAGTTGCCAGAACTTCCTTCTTGCGTCGGCGTGATTACTTCTTCTTCGAACGGCGCGGCCTGGGCGCGGGCGTCTCCGCCGCACTGGTATCCAGTCCGCCGACCTGCTGGCCGGGGGCAGCCTGCTCCTCCGGACGGACCGGTGCTGTCACCGGGTGGTCGGGCTCGACCGGCTCGGGCCCAACCGGATCGCTGGCGTTGTGCCCGGGACTGGCGACCAGATCGCGACTGGGCGCTCCACCCGTGGATGCCCCGGACTCAGACCGCATGGGCACCGGAACCGGCGCGATCGTCGGGACCGCCGCGGCCGCCTGGCCCATGGGTGATTCCTCCTCGACGGCGGCGAGGGCCTGCAGCACCACAGTGCCCTTGCCGGCCACCTGGACCTTGCCGCCACCCGGAATCGCGTCGAGATGCTCAGGCACCCCGGAGGTGTCGATGACCAACCGCCAGGCCGGCGCGAACTCCTCCGGCGGCAGCACCCAGTCCAACGTCTCGTCGTGCGCGTTGAACAACAGCAGGAAGGAATCGTCGACCATCCGCTGTCCACGGGCGTCCATCCCGCGAATGCCGTTGCCGTTCAGGAACATTCCGACGGAGCGGCCGAACCCGGCGCCCCAGTCCTCCGGCGTCATGAGCGTTCCGCCCGGGGTCATCCAGACGATGTCGGGCAACGGCTCGCCCTCGGCCCGGGCCGCGGGCCGGCCGTCGAAGAACCGGCGGCGGCGGAAGGTGGGGTGCTGCCGGCGGAGCCGCGCCACCGACGCGGTGAACTCGACGAGCGCCTCGTCGGCCTCGAGCCAGTGGATCCAGCTGAGCTCGGAGTCCTGGGCGTAGGTGTTGTTGTTGCCCAGCTGGGTGCGACCGAGCTCATCGCCGTGCGCGATCATCGGCACGCCCTGCGACAGCAGCAGTGTCGCGAGGAAGTTCCGCTGCTGGCGGCCGCGCAACGCGCGGATGTCAGGGTCGTCCGTCGGTCCTTCGACGCCGCAGTTCCAGGACCTGTTGTGCGATTCACCGTCCCGGTTGCTCTCGCCGTTGGCGTCGTTGTGCTTCTCGTTGTACGACACCAGGTCGTTCAGCGTGAAGCCGTCGTGCGCGGTGACGAAGTTGATCGACGCGACGGGACGTCGGCCGGAGGTCTCGTAGAGGTCGGCCGAACCGGTCAGCCGGGAGGCGAACTCGCCGAGCGTTGCCGGCTCGCCGCGCCAGAAGTCGCGGACGGTGTCCCGGTACTTGCCGTTCCACTCCGTCCACTGCGGGGGGAAGTTACCGACCTGGTACCCGCCGGGGCCGATGTCCCACGGTTCGGCGATCAGCTTGACCTGGGACACGACCGGATCCTGCTGGACGAGTTCGAAGAAGGTCGACAGCCGGTCGACGTCGTAGAACTCGCGGGCAAGGGTCGCCGCGAGGTCGAACCGGAAGCCGTCGACGTGCATTTCCGTCACCCAGTAGCGCAGCGAATCCATGATCAGCTGCAGCGAGTGCGGATGCCGGACGTTGAGTGAGTTGCCGGTCCCGGTGTAGTCCATGTAGTAGCGCTTGTCGTCCTCGACGAGGCGGTAGTAGGCGCCGTTGTCGATGCCCCGGAAGGACAGGGTGGGGCCCAGGTGATTGCCTTCGGCGGTGTGGTTGTAGACGACGTCGAGGATGACCTCGATGCCCGCGTTGTGCAGGGACTTCACCATTGCCTTGAATTCCTGCACCTGCTGGCCGCGCTCACCGAAGGCCGAGTAGGTGTTCTGCGGCGCGAAGAAGCCGATGGTGTTGTAGCCCCAGTAGTTCGACAGGCCCTGGTCGATCAGCGTGCTGTCGTTGACGAACTGATGCACGGGCATCAACTCGATCGCGGTGACGCCGAGCCGGGTGAGGTGGTCGATGACGGCCGGATGGGCCACTCCGGCATAGGTGCCGCGCTGGTTCGCGGGGACCTCCGGGTGCAACGCTGTCAGACCCTTGACGTGCGCCTCGTAGATGACGCTGTCGTTGTACGGGATGCGCAGCGACCGGTCGCCCGTCCAGTCGAAGAACGGGTTGATGACGACGCCGTGCATCATGTGCGGGCCGGAGTCGGCGTCGTTCTTCGTGTCCGGCTCGCCCAGGTTGTAGGAGAACAGCGCGGGGTCCCAGTCGATCGCCCCGGACACCGCCTTGGCGTACGGGTCGAGCAGCAGCTTGTTCGGGTTGCACCGCGACCCGTGCTGCGGCTCGTACGGCCCGTGCACCCGGTAGCCGTACCGCTGGCCCGGCTGCACCGTCGGCAGGTAGCAGTGCCAGACGTAGCCGTCGACCTCGGGCATCGGGATGCGGGTCTCGCCGCCGCGTTCGCCGATCAGGCACAGTTCGACCTTCTCGGCTGCCTCGCTGAAGATGGCGAAGTTGGTGCCGGTACCGTCGAATGTCGCGCCCAGCGGGTAGGGCTGTCCCGGCCAGATCTCCATCAGAAACTCCTCGACTATCACGTTGCGCATCTGCGCCATTACGGTCATGTACCCACACCGTGGGCGTGCAGAACATTCAATGTCATCACCGGGCGTGACCGACCGGTCCGGGAACTCGGGTGAGTTGTCCGGCCGGTCAACCCTAACCGGGGCCCGGGGCCGTGCCGGTCGGTTTCGGTGTGCCCATCATCCCGATTGATCCGGGTGGTCGGGGGTACTGCCGGAGCGGCTCCCGCTGTCGCCGGCGCTCGATTACCCTCGCCGGTGTGCCGGATCCAGCTACGTACCGCCCTGCCGTCGGCACGATCCCCGAATCTCCGGGTGTCTACCGGTTCCGCGATCCGAGTGGCCGGGTGATCTATGTCGGGAAGGCCAAGAGCCTGCGGCAGCGGCTCAATTCCTACTTCGCCGACCTCAGTTCGCTGCACCCGCGGACCGCCCAGATGGTCACCAGCGCCGGCGGGTGTCGAGTGGACCGTGGTGTCCACCGAGGTCGAGGCCCTGCAGCTGGAATACAACTGGATCAAGGAGTTCGATCCGCGTTTCAACGTGCGCTACCGGGACGACAAGTCCTATCCCGAACTGGCGGTGACGCTGTACGAGGAGTACCCGCGGCTGCAGGTGATGCGCGGCCCGCACCGCAAGGGCGTCCGGTACTTCGGTCCGTATGCGCACGCATGGGCCATCCGGGAGACACTCGACCTGCTGCTCCGGGTGTTCCCGGCACGTACCTGCTCGGCGGGGGTCTTCCGGCGTTCACAGCAGATCGGCCGGCCCTGCCTGCTGGGCTACATCGGCAAGTGTTCGGCACCCTGCGTCGGGCCAGGTCAGCGCCGAGGAGCACCGCGAGATCGTCGACGACTTCTGCGATTTCATGGCGGGCAAGGCCGATCCGCTGATCCGCCGGCTGGAGAAGGAGATGACCGCCGCAGCGACCGAACTCGACTTCGAGAAGGCCGCGCGGCTGCGCGACGACCTGGGTGCGGTGCGCCGGGCGGTGGAGAAGCAGGCGGTGGTGCTCGGTGACGGCACCGACGCCGACGTCATCGGGATCGCTGCCGACGAGCTGCTGGCGTCGGTGCAGATGTTCCACGTCCGCGGGGGCCGGGTGCGCGGCCAGCGGGGCTGGATCGTCGACGTCGACTCGGACAGCGCAGGCCCGGAGGGCCTCCCGTCGCTGGTGGAGAATTTCCTGCTGCAGTTCTACGGCGGCCGGGCCGATGACGACGGCGCGACGGCTGTGCCGCGGGAGATCCTGGTGCCCGTCCTGCCCAGCGAGGAGGCCGCGACGGAATCCGAGCTTGTCTCCTGGCTGTCGGATCTGCGCGGCTCGAGGGTGTCGCTGCGGGTCGCGCAGCGCGGCGACAAGCGTGCGCTGGCCGAGACCGTCACCCGCAATGCCCGCGAGGCACTGGCCCAGCACCGGCTCAAGCGGGCCAGCGACCTGACGGCCCGATCGGCCGCGCTGACCGAGCTTGCCGACACCCTGGGCATGGACGTGGCACCACTGCGGATCGAGTGCATCGACATCTCGCATGTGCAGGGCACCGATGTGGTGGCATCGCTGGTCGTCTTCGAGGACGGCCTGCCCAAACGCAGTGACTACCGCAGGTTCGCGATCCGGGAGCACCCCGGGGATGACGTCGCCTCGATCGCCGAGGTGGTGCGCCGGCGGTTCAGTCACGGCATGAACAAGTCGGTCGGCTCGTCCGGCTCGCTGCCCGGCGGTGCCCCGGCCGACGAAGGACCGTCCGACGAAGAACCTGCCTACGAAGAACCGGCCGAACGGGATCCCGCCGCACACGCGGCGGAGAGCCCAGCCGAGAATCCAGCGGCCCGGACCCCGGCGGCCGAGCCCGCCGAGCCGACCTACCGGCGGGGTATCGACCCGGAGACGGGCCGGCCGCGTCGGTTCGCCTACCCGCCGCAGCTGCTCGTCGTCGACGGGGGCGCTCCACAGGTCAACGCCGCAGCCACCGAACTCGCGGAACTCGGCGTCGTCGACGTCACCGTGTGCGGGCTCGCGAAGCGCCTCGAGGAGGTATGGGTCCCGGGTGAGCCGGATCCGATCATCTTCCCGCAGGACGAGTGAGGCGCTGTACCTGCTCCAGCGGCTGCGCGACGAGGCCCACCGGTTCGCGATCACTTATCACCGGGCGAAGCGCTCGAAGTCGATGACGGTGTCCGCGCTCGACGACGTCGCAGGGCTGGGCGCCGTCCGGCGCAAGGCCCTGGTCAGGCACTTCGGCTCGGTCTCCGCGCTGCGCCGGGCCGGGGTCGAGGACATTCTCGAGGTGCCCGGGCTCGGCCGCCGAACCGCTGAGGCGGTGGTCGCGGCGCTTGCCCGGGATTCCGCCGCAGCCACCGCGACGCGGTCGGCGACCAGCGGTCCGCCGTCCCCCCGCGGTCAACGCAAGGGACGCGAGCAGTTACCGATACGGTCGACACCGATACGCTCCGTGTCGATCGAGGACGTGTCTATCGAGGACGTGTCGATCGGGGACGTTTCTGTCGGGGACGTATCTGTCAATGACGTTTCTGTCGGGGACGTACCTACCGAGTCGTCCGTATCCACTGGATCATCGGTGAGCGCCGGATCCGGATCCGCTGCATCGCAAGGGGGAGAGGCCGCCGATGGGAACAGCTGACGCCGTCGAGGACGACGGCCGGGCATCGCAGGACGGCGGAGCTCCGCTGACCGACAACAATGTGACCGCCGACAACGGTCAGCCCACCAAGAACGGGCAGCCCGCCGACCAGGAATCACCCGCCGGCATCCAGGTCGCCATCGTCTCCGGCCTCTCCGGGGCCGGCCGGTCGACCGCGGCAAAATGCCTCGAGGACCTGGGCTGGTTCGTGGTGGACAACCTGCCTCCGGAACTGATCACCACGATGGTCGACCTGGGCTCACGGGCCAGCGGCGACGTGACCCGGATCGCCATCGTGCTCGATGTTCGTTCCAGGCTGTTCACCGAGGACCTGGCCGCCGTCATCAGGGATCTCGATGCCCGGGGCTACCGGCCGCGGGTGCTGTTCCTCGAGGCGAGCGATGCCGCGCTGATCCGCCGGTACGAGGCGAACCGGCGCTCCCATCCGTTGCAGGAGGGCGGCCGGCTCGCGGACGGGGTGGCCGCTGAACGCGCGGTGCTCGAACCGCTCCGCGAAGAAGCCGATGTGGTCGTAGACACCTCGGAGCTGTCGGTGCACCAGCTGCGGGCGGAGGTGGAGCGGGCCTTCGGGCACACCGCCCCGGACCGGAAGGCATCACTCACGGTGGTGTCGTTCGGGTTCAAGTACGGCCTGCCGCTGGACGCCGACCTGGTGATCGACATGCGCTTCCTGCCGAACCCGCACTGGATCCCCGAGCTCCGGCCGCACACCGGATTGCAGCCCGACGTGTCCGACTACGTGCTCTCGCAGGAGGGGGCCACCGAGTTCCTGGACCGGTACGTCGAGCTCATCGACCTGATCAGCGGCGGCTACAAACGCGAAGGCAAGCGGTACCTGACGCTGGCCGTCGGGTGTACCGGCGGCAAACACCGCAGTGTCGCCGTGGCGGAGGAACTCCGCCGCCGGCTCGAGGGTGACGCACTCGCCGTTCAGGTGGTCCACCGCGACCTTGGCAGGGAGTGATGGACGGGCAAGCGAGGCCGGGTCCCGCTCCCGCTCGGGGCGCCACCGACCGGGGCGCCACCGATCCGCCTGCCCGCCGACCACGCGTGGTCGCCCTGGGCGGTGGTCACGGGTTGCACGCGATGCTGTCGGCGCTCGTCCTGCTCGACGTCGACATCACCGCCGTCGTCACCGTGGCCGACGACGGCGGTTCGTCCGGGCGGCTGCGTCGCGAGGTGCCGGGCATCGTCCCGCCGGGTGACCTCCGGATGGCCCTCGCGGCACTGGCCGAGCCGGATCCGTCGGGGCTGCTCTGGACGAAGACCTTTCAGCACCGGTTCCAGGGTCAGGGTGCGCTCGCCGGGCACCCGGTCGGCAACGTCGTGCTGGTCGGTCTGAGCCAGGTGCTGGGCGATCCGGTGGCCGCCCTCGACGCGGCCGGCGAATTGCTCGGGGCGCGCGGCAGGGTGCTGCCGATGGCCTGCGAACCGCTCGATTTCGTTGCCCAGGTGCAGGGTCTGGACGAGGACCCGGACGCCGTTCGCACGCATCCGCGGCCAGGTCGCGGTCGCCAGTACACCCGGCACCGTCCGCAGTGTGCGACTGGAACCCACCGATGCGGCCGCCTGCCCGGAGGCCGTCGAGGCCATCGCCGCAGCGGACCTGATCACCTTGGGACCCGGCTCCTGGTTCACCAGCGTGCTTCCCCACCTGCTGCTGCCGGACCTGGCGGCCGCCATCGTCGCGAGCCCGGCCCGGCGACTGGTGGTTCTGAACCTTGCCGCCCAGGTCGGTGAGACGGAGGGGTTCTCCCCGGAGCAGCACCTGGACGTACTCTCAGCACACGCCCCGGACCTCCGGGTCGATTGGGTGCTGGCGGACCGTGCTTCGGTGCCGCTTCCGCAGCGGCTGGCGACGGCAGCAGCGCGTCTGGGCGCCGAACTCGAACTGCAGGACGTTGCCGTGGCTGGCACCGAACGGCACGACCCGACAGGTTGTCGGCGTCCTTGGCCTCGCTTCTCGTCCGGCAGCGGGCGCGCCTGCACCAGGTGCCCGCTGCTGGGCGTTTCACCGGTATGACGGACAGGGAGTGCACGGGATGGCGATGACGGCCACCGTGAAGGACGAGCTCAGCCGGGTGGCGGTGAGCAAGGTGTCGGCCCGCAAGGCGGAGGTCTCCGCGCTGCTGCGGTTCGCCGGCGGGCTGCACATCGTGGCCGGCCGGGTGATCGTCGAGGCGGAACTGGACACCGGGGCGGTGGCCACGCCGGCTGCGCAAGGAGATCGGCGAGCTGTACGGGCATGTCGCCGATGTGCAGGTGCTGCCGCCTCCGGTCTGCGCAAGGGCACCAGGTACGTCGTGCGGGTGGTCGCCGGCGGTGATTCGCTGGCCCGGCAGACGGGTCTGATCGACCAGCGCGGGCGCCCGGTGCGCGGGCTGCCGCCGCAGATCGTCGCCGGCTCGGTGGGCGACGCCGAAGCGGCCTGGCGTGGCGCGTTCCTCGCGCACGGGTCGTTGACCGAACCCGGTCGCAGCGCGTCACTCGAGGTGACCTGCCCCGGTCCGGAGGCCGCCCTCGCGCTGGTCGGCGCGGCCCGCCGGATGGGCATCGGCGCCAAGGCCAGGGAGGTCCGCGGCGCCGACCGGGTGCTGGTCCGGGACGGCGACGCGATCGCCGCCCTGCTGACCAGGCTGGGCGCGCACTCGTCGATGATGGCCTGGGAGGAGCGACGGATGCGCCGCGAGGTCAGGGCGACGGCGAACCGGCTGGCCAACTTCGACGACGCCAACCTCCGTCGCTCCGCGCGGGCGGCCGTTGCCGCGTCGGCCAGGGTGGAGCGCGCGTTGGCGATCCTCGGGGACGAGGCGCCTGATCACCTGAGCCAGGCCGGCCGGCTGCGGATCGCGCACGGCCAGGCCTCACTGGAGGAGCTGGGCCAGCTGGCCGACCCGCCGATGACCAAGGACGCCGTGGCCGGCCGGATCCGGCGGCTGTTGACGATGGCCGACAAGCGCGCCGCCGACCTCGGCATCCCCGACACGGAATCCGCCGTCACCGCCGACATGCTGGACAGCTGAACGCGTCTGGACCAGACGGGACAGGATCACCGGCGTTCCGGCATGATCTGTTCGGCGCCCGTTCACCAGGCGTTCAGGTTCCATTCATCTCTTCGCCGGCGCATCGCGCAAGAACCGAACGGCCCGTCCTCGACCGCTCCTCGACGGGACGGGCGGGCCCTCCTGCCCGACATGTCGCTTTGTGCACGGGCCGACGAGCCCGGCTTGTGCGCGGCCGATACAGTGAGCCGCCGACGCTGCCCCGGAAAGCTGGAGGCGGCGTCACTTGATCGAACCCGTCCGGGGTCAGCAGGATCACCGGCGGGAATCCCCTAGAGGAGGGCTGACACACGTGACTGTGCGCGTCGGAGTGAACGGATTCGGCCGAATCGGCCGCAACTTCTGGCGAGCGGTCGACTCTCTCGACCAGGACATCGAGATCGTCGCCGTCAACGACCTGACCGACACCAAGACTCTCGCCCACCTGCTCAAGTACGACTCGGTGATGGGCAAGCTGCCCTACGACGTACACGCCGGCGACGGCGTCATCAGCGTCGACGGCAAGGAGTTCAAGGTGCTGTCCGATCGCGAGCCCGGCAACCTGCCGTGGGGCGATCTGGGTGTCGACGTCGTCATCGAGTCGACGGGCTTCTTCACCAAGGCCGATGCGGCCCGCAAGCATGTTTCCGCCGGTGCCAAGAAGGTGCATCATCTCCGCGCCGGCGACCGGCGAGGACCTGACGGTCGTCGTCGGCGTGAACGACGACGCCTACGACGGATCGCAGACGATCATCTCCAACGCGTCGTGCACCACGAACTGCGTGGCGCCGATGGCGAAGGTGCTGCACGAGAACTTCGGGCTGGTGCAGGGTCTGATGACCACGATCCACGCCTACACCAACGACCAGGTCATCCTGGACTTCCCGCACAAGGACCTGCGTCGCGCCCGCGCCGCCGCCATCAACATCATCCCGACCACCACGGGTGCCGCCAAGGCGACCGCCCTGGTGCTGCCGGAGCTGAAGGGCAAGCTGCACGGCTACGCCCTCCGGGTGCCGGTTCCGACCGGCTCGGTGACCGACCTGACGGTGGAGCTCGAGAAGGGCACCACGGTCGACGAGGTCAACGCGGCGTTCAAGGCGGCCGCCGATTCCGGCCCGCTGAAGAACCGGCTGTTCTACTCGACGGATCCGATCGTGTCGACCGACATCGTCGGATCGCCGGCGTCGTGCACGTTCGACTCGCCGCTGACCATCGGCCTCGGCGGCAATTTCTTCAAGATCGTCGGTTGGTACGACAACGAATGGGGCTACTCGAACCGGCTGGTGGACCTGACCACCCTCGTCGGCGCAAGCCTCTGACGGAGTGACGCGCGGGTGGCGTTCCGGGGCCTCGGTGCTCCGTGAACGCCACCCGCGGTCTGTCCTGCCGCCACGCTCGGATCCCCGCAGGACGGGCGTGACCGCTCGTGTCGTTCCGCGTTACCTCCCGGAGCGACGCGACCTCTTCCCCAGTCGACTGCCAAGGAGTCCGTGAAAGTGCACACCCTCGACGATCTGCTGGCCGCAGGTGTGGCCGGCCGTACGGTGCTGGTCCGGTCCGATCTCAACGTCCCGCTGGACGGCGACGTCATCACCGACGACGGGCGCATCCGCGCCTCGCTGCCCACCCTGCAGGCGCTGATCCTGGGCGGGGCGAAGGTGGTCGTCACCGCCCACCTCGGCCGCCCCAAGGGCGCGCCGGACCCGAAGTACTCACTCGCCCCCGCGGCCGCCCGGCTAGGCGAGCTGCTCGGCACCTCGGTGCCGCTCGCGGACGACCTCGTCGGACCGTCCGCCCGGGAGACCGTCGCGGCGTTGACCGACGGCGGCATCGCGATGCTGCAGAACGTGCGGTTCGACGCCCGAGAGACGTCCAAGGACGCCGCCGAGCGGAGTGCGCTCGCCGACGACCTGGTCGCCGTGGTGGGGGATGGCGCCGCATTCGTCTCCGACGGCTTCGGGGTCGTGCACCGCAAGCAGGCGTCGGTCTACGAGATCGCGCAGAAGCTCCCGCACTATCGCCGGCTACCTGGTGTCCGCGGAGACCGCGGTGCTCAAGAAGCTGACCGTCGACCCGGAGCGGCCGTACGCGGTCATCCTCGGCGGGTCGAAGGTCTCGGACAAGCTCGGCGTCATCACCTCGCTGCTGCCCAGGGTCGACTCGCTGCTGATCGGCGGCGGCATGGCCTTCACTTTCCTGGCCGCCAAGGGCTACGGCGTCGGCGCGTCCCTGCTGCAGGAGGACCAGATCGAGACCTGCAAGCAGCTTCTCGCAGGACAACGCGGACAAGATCGTGCTGCCGACCGATGTCGTCATCGCCGACGCGTTCTCCGCCGACGCAGCCGTCCAGATCGTTAGCCGCGGACGGCATTCTCGACGGCTGGCTGGGCCTGGACATCGGCCCGGAGACCAGCGCGCGGTTCTCCGAGATCGCGGAGAAGTCGGCCACCGTCTTCTGGAACGGCCCGATGGGCGTCTTCGAGCTCGCACCCTTCGCGGACGGCACCCGCGCCGTCGCCGAGGCAATTTCCGCGTCCCCGTCGTTCTCGGTGGTCGGCGGCGGCGATTCCGCGGCCGCCGTTCGCATCCTCGGCGTCGACGAATCCGGCTTCACCCACATCTCGACCGGTGGTGGCGCGTCCCTCGAGTACCTCGAGGGCAAAGAGCTTCCCGGTCTTGCCGTACTGGAGGCATGAACGCAATGACGAACGGCCAACGCAAGCCGCTGATCGCCGGCAACTGGAAGATGAACCTCAACCACCTCGAGGCCATCGCCCTGGTGCAGAAGATCGCGTTCACCCTGCCCGACAAGTACTACCAGCACGTCGAGGTCGCGGTGATCCCGCCGTTCACCGCGCTGCGATCGGTGCAGACGCTGGTCGACGCGGACAAGCTGAAGATCGTCTACGGCGCGCAGGATCTGTCCGCGAAGGACTCCGGCGCCTACACCGGGGAGATCTCCGGCAGCATGCTGGCCAAGCTCGGATGCACCTATGTGCTGGTCGGCCACTCCGAACGCCGCGAGTACCACCAGCGAGTCCGACGAACTGCTGGCCGAGAAGGTCAACGCCGCCTACCGGCACGGGCTGATCCCGCTGCTGTGCTTCGGCGAGGGCCTGGAGATCCGCGAGGCGGGAAACCAGGTGCAGCACTCCGTCGACCAGATGCTGGCCGCGATGGCCGATGTGACGCCGGAGCAGGCAAGGACGATCGTGCTGGCCTACGAGCCGGTGTGGGCGATCGGCACGGGCCGGGTGGCCACCCCGGCCGACGCCCAGGAGGTCTGCGGCGCCGCCCGGGCCGCGCTGGCCGAGAAGTACGGCGCAGAGATCGCCGGCGGCGTCCGCATCCTGTACGGCGGCTCGGTGAAGTCGGGCAACGTCTCGGAGATCACCGCGCAGGCCGACGTCGACGGCGCACTGGTCGGCGGCGCCTCCCTGGACGGCACCGAGTTCGCCAACCTCGCCGCCAACGCGGTGGGCGTGCTGGCCTGACCGCTGCACCCCTCACCGCTGCGTCTCGGTGATGCTCCGGAGCCGGTTCGCGTCCAGGTGGCGCGGTCGGTTCCGGAGCACGTCACGCTGCTGATCTGAATGGGCTGCCCCGACGACCCGCCGGGTTAGACTCGTGCCGACCCTGGTCGCAACCGCCATCCCGGCTGTCCCGACCGCTGATGAGCAAGGCAGACATGATCTCTTTCTCCAGATCCTGCTGGTGATCACCAGCCTGGCGCTGATGGCGCTGATCCTGCTGCACCGCGGCAAGGGTGGTGGGCTGTCCTCGCTGTTCGGTGGGACAATGCAGTCGTCGCTTTCCGGATCGTCGGTCGTGGAGAAGAATCTGGATCGCCTGACGTTGTTCGTCGCCTCGGTCTGGGGTATCTCGATCGTGGGGGTCGGCCTTCGTGGCTGAAGGTCGGGCTTCCCTGATTCATCGGCATCTGGAACGGGCAGGTCGACATGGCTGGTGGTAATCCGATTCGCGGTTCACGGGTGGGTGCGGGTCGCATGGGCGAATCCGACCGGGGCGAGTCCGCACCGCGCCAGAAGCTCGACTTCTACTGCGCCAACGGGCATGTGACCCGTTTGGCCTTCGCCATGGACGCGGAGATCCCGGAGACCTGGGACTGCCCGAGCTGCGGATTGCCCGCCGGCCAGGACCGGGCGGAGCCGCCGCCCGCCCTCAAGGTCGAGCCGTACAAGTCGCATCTGGCCTATGTGAAGGAGCGGCGCTCCGAGGAGGACGGCGAGGCGTTGCTCGCCGAGGCGCTGGCCCGGATCGCGGACCGCCGCACTCCGCAGTACTGACCTCCGGCTCACCGTCAGAGCACCTTCAGCATCCGGGTGTTGCCCAGCGTGTTGGGTTTGACGTACGGCAGGTCGAGGAACTCGGCGACGCCCCGGTCATAGGACGACCGCAGCTCGGCATGGGCCTCGTCCGACAGGTCGAGCTCGCGGATCGGCTCGAACCCGAGCGAACGGAAGAACTCCACCTCGAAGGTCAGCACGAACAGCCGGTGCAGCCCTAGATGCTTCGCGTGCTCGATCAGCTGGGTGCACAGCGCCCGCCCGACCCCGCGCCGGCGAACGGCAGGATCGGTCGCCACCGTGCGGATCTCGCCCAGGTCCTCCCACAGCACGTGCAGTGCGCCGCAGCCCACCAGCTCGCCGTCGGCCTCGGCGACCCAGAATTCGGTGACGTCTTCGAACAGGTTCGCCAGCGTCTTCTCGAGCAGGATCGGCCCGGCGTGCGCGTCCACCAGTCGCTTGATCCCGCGGACGTCGGTGACCCGCGCGCGGATGCACCACGGGTGCGGTGTCGTCGTCGGTCACGGCGAACAACCTAATGGGTGTGCAGCAGGCGGTGTATGCCAGTCTGCTGTCCGAGCCGCTGGTGCGGTGAACACTGTGGCAGCCAGGCACGCGATGCCTACGGCTAGATCGTGTCCCGCACCGGTGGGTGAGGAGTCTTTAGGGCTGGTGGGATGTCGTGCCGATCCGAGCACTGATCCATTAGGTAGCACCCGGTCTCCTCGTGGCTCGCCGATGTTGCTGCGGCGTGAGGAGGACGCCAGGTGTTGTTCGTGGGTGATGACTGGGCCGAGGACCATCACGACGTCGACCTTGTCGTCGACGACGGCCGGCGGCTGGGTGGGAAGCGGTTCCCGGAGGGCGTGACCGGGCTGGCGGGGTTCCACGCGTTGATCGCCGATCACTTACCGGAGGATGCTGATCCGTCGGACGTGGTGATCGGGATCGAGACCGACCGGGGCCCGTGGGTGCAGGCGTTGATCGCCGCCGGGTACACCGTGTATGCGGTGAACCCGTTGCAGGCGGCGAGGTATCGCGAGCGGCACGGCACCTCCGGGTCGACGAGCGACCCGGGCGATGCGCATGTGCTGGCCGAGCTGGTGAGGTTGGACCGTGCGCATCACCGACCGGTCGCCGGGGACAGCGACACCGCCGAACACGTCAAGATCCTGGCCAGGGCGCATCAGAGCATGATCTGGTCCCGGCAGCGGCAGGCCAACATGCTCCGCTCGATGCTGCGCGAGTTCTACCCGGCTGCGTTGCTTGCGTTCGGTGATGACCTGGCAGGGCGGGACGCACTCGCGGTGCTCGCCGCCGTGCCGAACCCGGACCAGGGCAAGCGGCTGACCACCGCACGGGTGATCACGTTGCTGCGGCGGGCGGGACGGCAACGCAACCATCAGGTGGCTGCGGACCGGATCACCGCCGCGTTGCACACCGACCAGCTGACCGCGCGACCCGGCGTGGTCACCGCGTACGCGGCGAGCACGGCCGCGTTGGTCGCTGTTTTGGCCGAGCTGTCCCGGCAGGTCGAGGCGCTAGCCGAGCAGGTGAGTGAGGGTTTTGGCCGGCACCCGGACGTTGAGATCTACCTGAGCCAACCCGGGCTCGGACAGATCCTCGGTGCCCGGGTGCTTGCCGAGTTCGGGGACGACCCGCACCGCTACGCCGATTCCAGGGCCCGGAAGAACTACTCCGGGATGGCACCGGTCACCAAGACGTCCGGCAAGAGCCGGGTCGTGCTCGCCCGGCACAGCCGTAACCGGCGACTCGCGGATGCGCTCTACCAGCAGGCGTTCAGTGCGCTCAGTAACTCACCCGGAGCTCGCGCCTACTACGACGGGCACCGGGCCCGCGGCAACACCCACCACCAGGCGCTACGGGCCCTGGGCAACCGCCTCGTCGGAATCCTCGACGGATGCCTACGTCACCACACGAAATACGACGAACAGATAGCCTGGCCAACCCCTACCGCGGCAGCCGCTTGACACATTGCAGCCGTGGGATATCTCAGCCGGTTCGTTCGCGACGCTCGGCCCGCCCGCCGGGCTGGGGGCGTGGATTCTCGAACGGACCCATCTGGCCACTAGGGTGGTGCAGTGTCCGCTGTGTCCGAGGTTTCTCCCACTGCGGCGAACGTGACCCCGACGGCGGGACGGCAGGCCGTCACGACCGTCAATCTGGTCACCCTCGGCTGCGCCCGGAACGAGGTGGACTCCTCCGAGATCGCCGGCCGGCTCGAAGTCGGCGGGTACCGGCTGGTCGCCGATCCGTCGGCCGCCGACGTGGTGGTGGTGAACACCTGCGCCTTCGTGGCCAGCGCCAAGAAGGACTCGATCGACACGGTGCTGGCCGCCGCCGATACCGGCGCGAAGGTCGTCGCCGTCGGGTGCCTCGCCGAGCGTTACGGGGCCGAACTCGCCCAGGCGCTGCCCGGAGGCCGACGCGGTCCTCGGGTTCGACGCCTACCCGGACCTGGCCGACCTGCTCGGCGACGTCGTCGACGGTCACCGTCCGCCCGCGCACACGCCGGTCGACCGCCGGCTGCTGCTGCCGCTGTCGCCGGCCGCCCGGCCGGCCGCGGCCGCGACCGTCTCGCTGCCCGGGCCACGCACCGCCGTCCGGCCCGACACTGGTCCGGACCCTGCTGCACTCCGGTCCGGTAGCCCCGCTGAAGATCGCCTCCGGCTGCGACCGGCGCTGCACGTTCTGCGCGATCCCGTCCTTCCGCGGCGCCTTCGTCTCCAGGCCGCTCGGCGAGATCGTCGCCGAGGCCGGTTGGCTGGCCGCTCAGGGTGTCCGGGAGATCGTGCTGGTCAGCGAGAACTCGACGTCGTTCGGCAAGGACCTGCCCGGCGAACGGCAGCTCGAGGACCTGCTGGCCGCGCTGGCCGCGGTGCCCGGCATCGCCCGGGTGCGGCTGTCCTACCTGCAGCCGGCCGAGACCCGGCCCTGGCTGATCGAGGCGATCGCCAGCATCCCCGGCGTCGCCGACTACTACGACATGTCCTTCCAGCACGCCTCCGAGCCGGTGCTGCGCCGGATGCGCCGGTACGGGTCGCGGGACGTCGTTCCTGCAGCTGGTCGAGCCAGATCCGGGCCGCCGCCCCGGAGGCCGGGCATCCGGTCGAACGTCATCGTCGGCTTCCCCGGCGAGACCGAGGACGACCTCGCCGAACTCGAGGCGTTCCTGATCGGCGCCCGGATGGACGCCGTCGGGGTGTTCGGCTACTCGGACGAGGACGGCACCGCGGCCGCCGACCTGCCGGGCAAGCTCGACGACGACGTGATCGCGGACGCGGGTCGAACGGGTGACGTCGCTGGTCGAGGAGCTGACCGCGCAGCGCGCCGAGGACCGGATCGGCACCGAGATGCTGGTGCTGGTGGACGCCGCGGACAGCCCGACGACCGCAGCCGCGGACTGCCCGACGACCGCCGCACGACCGGGTGTCGCCGGCCGCGGGCCGCACCAGGCACCCGAGGTCGACGGCAACGTCCGGATCATCGACGCCGCCGGGCTGCCGGCCGGCGACGCTCGGCGCCCGGGCAGTCTGGTGCGCTGCCTGATCACCGGCAGCGACGGCATCGACCTGGTCGCGACGGCCAGGGCGCTCGACGGCATCGGTCACCGAGCCATGACGGAGCGGCCGCCCACCGGTTTCGCTGGTGAACCTGCCGAACGCGCTGACCGTGCTGCGGCTGATCCTGGTTCCGGTGTTCCTGCTGGCCCTGTTCGCCGAGGGCGGACACGACACCACCTGGCGCTGGATCGCCTGGGCGATCTTCGCGATCGCCGCCATCACCGACCGGTACGACGGGCACATCGCCCGCAAACGCGGCCAGGTCACCGACTTCGGCAAGATCGCCGACCCGATCGCCGACAAGGCGCTGACCGGTTCGGCGCTGATCGGGCTGTCCATGCTGGGCGACCTGGCGTGGTGGGTGACGCTGGTCATCCTGGTCCGGGAGATCGGCGTCACGCTGCTGCGTTTCGCCGTGCATCCGGTACGGCGTCATCGCGGCCAGCCCGGGCGGCAAGGCGAAGACGTTCGTGCAGATCATCGCCATCGGGCTGTACATCCTGCCGCTGCCGGACAGTCTCGACTGGGTCGAGGCGAGCGCCATGGGGCTCGCGGTGCTGCTGACCGTGGTGACCGGCATCGACTACGTGGCACGTGCGTGGGCGTGTCTACGCGCGGGCCAGCGCCGGTCACGTCGACCGACCGCCGGCCTGAGCCGGTCGCGCGGATGACTGACCTCGCACGCGTCGTCGGCGTCGCCGACGCTGCCGTGGCCGATCTGCTGGCCGCGCTCGCCGCGCCGCAGGCTGACCGTGGCGACCGCGGAATCGCTGACCGGTGGGCTGCTCGCCGCGCTGCTGACCGAGATCCCGGGTCCAGCGCCGTCGTCCGCGGTGGCCTGGTGGTGTACGCCACCGAGCTCAAGCACAGCTCGCCGGCGTCGACGCCGAGCTGCTGCCGCGACGCGCGGCCCGGTGGATCCGCGAGGTGGCGGCTGCGACTGGCGGACGGGGCGCGGCGCCGGTGCGGCGCCGACCATCGGGATCGGACTGACCGGCGTCGCGGGGCCGGACCCGCAGGACGGGGTCGCCGTGGGCACGTGGTTCTGTGCCGTGTCCGGGCCCGGGGAGCACCGCGATGCGCGGAGACGGCTCTGGCGATTCCGCAGCACCGGTACGGTGGGCGATCACCCGGACGGCTCGGACGTGATCCAGCCGGGCGCCGCGGCGCGCGATCCGCGCGGCGGCCGTCCGCGGGGCGCTGGACATGCTGGCGAACATCGCCGCAACGCATTCGTAACCGCCTGGTGACCCGATCATTGGAACATCATGGCACAGTCCACGTTGGGATGATTGACTGGCAGGCCCTGACCCGCCGGTCGCACGGTAACGTGGAGGCTGTCACCGGTAGCGATGGAGCAAGCAGTAGGTCGAATTCGGCGTTCGGCACCACCAGATCGACAGCGATTCCATCGAAAGAAACCGTTCGGCACTCGCTGGGCGGTGCAGGACAATTGAGCCACCGACAGGCACAGCTCGATAACCGGCATTCGACGGCAGAAAGGAGGTGCGACATGCTCCTGCGTAACGCACTGGGAGAGACACTGCGCGACGCTCGGACCGGCAGAACAGAACGCTGCGCGACGTGTCGACGGCGGCGAATGTCTCGCTCGGATACCTCTCCGAGGTGGAGCGGGGCCGGAAGGAAGCATCCAGCGAACTACTGGCGTCCATCTGTGACGCCCTCGACCTGGAGCTGTCCGACCTGCTGGATTCGGTCAGCCGCACGATGCGGACCGACGTGTGCCCGCCGACAAGAGCGGCGTCATCAGCAACTCGGTGAAGGCCGGGCTCGGGGCTCGAACCGGCCGCGGCTGGGCGGCCATGGAGGCCACCAACATCGACCCGACGCTGCGGATCGTGGTGCCCTACGGCTCGACCAGGCCGGGCGCGCCCGTCGGCTGACGCCGTCGCGGCGAGCCCGCCGCGGTGTCGCTCAGGTCCGGTGTGTGCCAGGGCCGTCCAGCGCGGCTCAGTGCGCCTGCCCGCGTCCCCGACCGGGACGAACAGGTGGTCGTGGTGGAAGCCGGCGACCACATTGCAGGCGATGCCGTCCCGTGGTGAGCGCGGTCGCCACCGCGGCGGTCAGTCCCACCGCGTCCAGCGCCGACGGCACCCTCAGGGTGATCCAGGCGCATGCGGAAGGTCCCGGCCAGACCGCGCGGCGTCGGCCTCGCTCGGCCGGGAGCACCAGCGTCAGGCCCTCCGCCTCCGCCACCGTGACCACCGGGTGCAGGCCCGCCGGGCACGTCGGCGCCGGCCGGGACGCGTGCAGAACACGATACTCGCCCTCGTGCAGCTCCGGCGCGCATGCGACGACAGCAGCAGCCCGCAGGTCGCGGACCGGCTCCCGGCGCACGTAGCTCGACGAACGCGTAGCCCGTCGCGCGATCCTCGCCGGCTCGGCGACCCGCCACAGCGCCGGGTCGATGTCCGGGAAACCGGGTGTCGCCCGCCACATCGGCGTCGACGTGGGTGATCTCCAGCCGGTCGGCCCGTGCCATGGTCTGCCGGTAGATGTCGCCGCCGCCGACGACCATCACCGGGCCGCGCCGTCCGGTGACTCGCCGTCGCTGCGGCCGACGCCAGGTCGAGCGCCTCGTCGACCGAGTGCGCCACCGTGACGCCCGGTGCGGTCCAGGCCGGATCGCGGGTCACCACGATCGTCCGGCGGCCGGGCAGCGCCCGGCCGATCGAGTCGAAGGTGCGCCGGCCCATGATCATCGGGTGGCCCATGGTCAGCGCCTTGAACCGCTTCAGGTCGGCGGGCAGGTGCCAGGGCAGGCCGCCGTCGGCGCCGATCGTGCCGTTCCGGGCGACCGCGGCGATCAGCGTGACGCTCGATCGGCTCATGCGGTCGGGCGGGATCGCGCGTCATACCGCGATCGGCGCCTTGATCAGCCGGGTAGGGGTCGTAGTTCAGGATCCGTGATGTCCTCGGCGGTGAAGTCGTCGATCTCGGTGACGCCCGGGGTCAGCTCCAGGGTCGGCAGCGGCCGGGGGGTGCGGGTCAGCTGCAGCCGGGCCTGCTCGAGGTGGTTGGAGTACAGGTGCGCATCGCCCAGGGTGTGCACGAACTCGCCGGGCAGCAGCCCGACGACCTGGGCCATCATCTGCGGTGAGCAGGGCGTAGGAGGCGATGTTGAACGGGACGCCCGAGGAAGACGTCGGCCGAACGCTGGTACAGCTGGCAGGACAGCCGCGCCGTCGGCGACGTAGAACTGGAACATGGTGTGGCACGGCGGGAGTGCCATCTCGGACGACCTCGGCGACGTTCCACGCCGAGACGATGTGCCGCCGGGAGTCGGGGTTGGTCCGCAGCGAGTGCACGACCGCGGCGATCTGGTCGATGTGCCGGCCGTCCGGCGCCGGCCAGGACCGCCACTGGTGCCCGTAGACCGGACCCGAGTTCGCCGTCGGCGTCGGCCCACTCGTCCCAGATGCTGACGCCACGCTCCTGCAGCCAGCGCACGTTGGTCGAGCCCTGCAGGAACCACAGCAGCTCCACCACCACCGACCGGACGTGCACCTTCTTGGTGGTGACCAGCGGGAAACCCGTCGGCCAGATCGAATCGCATCTGGTGGCCGAAGACGCTGCGGGTGCCGGTGCCGGTGCGATCGGTCTTCACCGCGCCGGTGGTCAGGATGCGGTCCATCAGATCCAGGTACTGCTGCATGCAGGCCAGCTTAGAAGCCGCGGCCGGGTTCGCCGGCCGCAACGCGCACCGGTCGCGGGCCACCCTCGGGCGTAGGGTCGGACAATGTCCGGTTCCGGCACGAAGGACGACCCCTGGCAGCTGACGACACCGCCCGGGTCCTCCGCGTACACCATTCACCGCGACGACACCGCCCAGCAGCCGATCCTGGTCTGCACCGTCGGCAAAACGGTCCTGACCTACCAGGCCCGGTGCATCGACGACCTGCACGCCATGCTGGTCGCTGCCGGCGATTGGGTCCCGCTCGGTGGTGCCGACGAGCAGAAGCCGGCGGCGCCGGGCACGGTCGAGTCGTGGGGCCGGTCCCCGGACAACCCGGTGCGCGGCTGGTACGGGCTGAAGAAGGGCTTCCGCGGGCGGTTCGGGGTCTACATCCCGCCGCTGCTGGAGGAGCTCGGGCTGGCCGAGCTCGAGCACAACGCCCGCAACAACCGGATGCGCGCCGTCTGAGATCCTGCCGCCGTCCTGATCCCGGGCGGGCGTCTCTAGGCTGGGCAGATGCGTGTCGTCTCGCTCCTCCCGTCAGCCACCGAGATCGTCTACGCGCTCGGGCTCGGTGACGACCTTGTCGGCGTGACGTTCGAGTGCGACGAGCCCGCGGCGGCCCGACTCGACAAGGCCGTCGTCGTGGGCGGGCGGGACACCTCCGGCATGACTCCGCGGGAGATCGACGACTACGTCCGCGCGGCGATGGCAGCCGGGGACGACCTCTATACGCTCCGCGCGCAGGCACTCGCCGGCCTGGATCCCGAGCTGATCCTGACCCAGGACCTGTGCCGGGTGTGCGCCATTCCCTCGGGTGACGTCGATCGGGCGCTCGGCTATCTGGGGTGCACCGCCGAGGTGCTCAGCCTCGACCCGCATTCGCTGGACGACGTGCTGGCCACCGTCCAGCAGGTGGGGGACCGGGCCGGGGTCGGCGTTCGGGCGGCCGGCGTGGTGGCCGGTCTGCGGGCGCGGCTGGACCGGGTGCGGGCTGCCGTCGCCGGCCGCCACCGGCCACGGGTCGCGGTCGTGGAATGGGTGGACCCACCGTTCGCGGCGGGCCACTGGGTCCCGGATCTCGTGGTCGCGGCGGGCGGTGAACCGGTCGGCGGCAACCCGGGCGGACGGTCGGCCGAGACGACATGGGACGAGCTCCGTTCGAGCGCACCGGACGTCGTCGTCGTGGCGCCGTGCGGGTTCCACCTGGACGGAGCCGCCGATCAGGCCCGCACCATCCACGCCCAGCTACCGGGAGTTCCGGTGTGGGCGATCGATGCGGACGGGATCGTGGTGCGGCCCGGTCCGCGACTGGTCGACGGAGTGGAGGCCCTGGCGGCGATCCTGCACCCGGGCCTGGTGCCGGCGTCCACCGCGGTCCGCCAGGTCTTTCCCTGACCGATCCGCCTTCGCCAACCGGTCAGCCCGGGCGCTCAACGACGGGCACTCAACAACGCACTCAACGCCGTGCGGAGGCGCCCGGGTTCCGGCCGGTGACCAACTTGAAGATCCCGGTCACCACGATGGCGCCGACGATCGAGCCGATGATGCCGCTCGGCCGTAGCGCGAGGCCGTCACCGGACAGCAGGCTGATCAGCAAGCCACCCACGAACGAGCCGATCAGGCCGACGACGATGGCCACGGTCCAGTCGATGGGCCGCTTGTTGCTGCGGAAGATCAGTTGGGCGGCTGCTCCGGCGAGCATGCCCAGCAGGATGATCGCGATGATGAGCACGGTGCCAACCCCTCGTGACGGCCGCACCTGTTGCGGCCGCGTCATTATGCCCCGATTCGATCCGGAATCGGCACCGCGGCCGGTTTCGGCACGCCGTCGCCCGCGCGCGCAACCCCGCCCCGCGCTCCCGCAACCCGCTCAGGCCAACGACAGCCTGGTCACCTCGGTCAGCTTCAGCGGCTCGTCGGCCGGTCCGGCCTGCTCGAGCAGCACCGAGGCGCTGCGGCCGTCCAGTCGCAGCGTCATGAGGTCGTTGCCGAAGTAGGGGCCGGCCAGGCGCCGCCAGTCGACGATGGGCGGCGGCGGCTTCGCGACCACGCTCAGTACGACCTTGGTGAAGCGCTCGGCGACCCGGCTCCACGCGCCGCGAAACGCCAGTCGCACCGGGATCGGCACCCGGTTGTGCAGCGGCGAGCAGGTCAGCTGGTAGACCGCCGAGGTGACCTCGGGGCCGTAATCGGGCTGTGCGATGTAGGCATGGTGCACGTCACCGGACAGCACGCAGACGGTGGCGGGAGGCTTGCCGTCCGACCCGCCGTGGTCGCCCCGGCCGACGTCCCTGATCATCGTCGCGAGGCGCTCGAAGGAGAGCCGGAAGGCGGCCCAATGTTCGAAATCGGCTGCCCGGCGGAGCTTCTCGGAGATCGCTGCGATGGGCCGCCCGCGGTGACCGTCGCTGAGCAGCTCGTTCCAGGCCTCCACATCGTGCAGCGCGCGGGGCAGCAGCCACGGCAGCGAGGTGCCGATCAGCAGGTGGTCGTACTCGCCGTCCAGTTGCTGCCCGATCCAGTCGAACTCGGCGTCGCTCAGCATGCTCCGCCGGCCCTCCTCCAGGATTCGGCCGCAGCGGCTGTCGACGACGAGCAGGCGGACCGACCCGAAATCGCGCCGGTAGGACCAGCGGGTGCCCTTCTCGCCGTCGGCTTCCCGGTCCGCCGATTCGGCGAACGCGCGCAGCAGCGGCTCCGCATCGGCGTCGAGCCGGCGCACCGTCTGGTAGAGCTCGTTCTCGGCCAGCTCGGCGGGGGTGAGGTTGCCCAGATGCTGATAAACCCAGTACGACGACAGCGCGCCGACGATCCGCTCGGCCCACCAGTCGGTTTGCTGGATGTCGTTGCGCCACGACTCGGAGGTGTTCCAGTCGTCCCGCACGTCGTGGTCGTCGAAGATCATCGACGACGGCACGGTGGAGAGCAGCCAGCGGACGTCCGGATCGGTCCACGACTCGGAGTAGAGCCAGGTGTACTCCTCGTAATCCGCGACCTGCTCCTTGGATCCGGCGGTGATGTCCCGGCGGTTCCGGATCTTGTCCTGGGTCGCCGGCGACGTCTCGTCGGCATACACCTGGTCGCCGAGCATCACCAGAGCATGTGGCCAGTCCTGCTCCGGCATAGCTGCGATCTTGGCCGAGTAGGACTGCAGGACATCCGCGTCGTACTTCTGGCCGGGCAGCACCGCGGCGGCCGTGGCGTACCGGCACGACCCGAAGGCGATCTCCACCGGAACGCCGGCCGAGCGGGTGCGGATCCGGCTGGGCGGCCGATCCGAACCGTCCTCGGGCCAGACCCGCTGGCCGTCCAGCCTCACCTCATACGGGGTCGCGCTGCCCTCCTCGAGACCGTCGATGGTCACCAGTGCGTAGTGATGGCCGGCGGCGGTCCAGGTGTGCTCGCGAAAGCCGAGCACCTCGACCTCGCAAGGGCTGTCGGTCTCCACCCAGATGGTGGCGTCGGTGGCGCCGACATGCCGCAGCAGCGGACCGAGTACGAGTCGGGTCATCCGGACTGTCTACCATCCCTCTGCCGATGTACACGGAAGTGACGGAGCCGGACGCACTGTCCGCCGGCCGCCGCGCCGTCGTTACGGTGGGTGGGTGCCCAAGGACAAGATCAAGCTGGACGATGCGCGAACCGCCGATGCCGACCTCAGTGACGTCGAACTGGCCGCAGCACTGGTCACTTCGGCCGGTCGGCTCGCCGCCCAGATGCGGCTGGGCGGCCTGACAGTCGACCGCAAGACCAGCATCAGCGACGTGGTGTCGGACGCCGACAAGGCCGCCGAGGCGATGATCGTCGGACGGTTGGCCGCTGCCCGACCGGATGACGGGGTGATCGGCGAGGAGGGTGCGGCGGCTCCGGGCCGGCGGACCTGGATCATCGATCCCGTCGACGGCACCTTCAACTTCGTCTCCGGACTACCGGCATGGTGCTCGGCGCTGGCCCTGCTGGACGGCGAACACCTGCTGCTCGGCGCGATCTATCAGGCAACCACCGACGAACTGTGGCTGGGCGGCCGCGACCTTCCCGCGTCGCTGAACGGCGTCCCGTTGCCCCGGCTGGCGGACCGGGCGCTGCACGAAGTGGCCATCTCGACGTACCTGCACCCGACCAGGGTCAAGGACCTGCCGCTGCGGGACGGCCTGCTCAGGTCCATCGCCGGTGCCGCGTCCGTCCGGATCATCGGGTCCGGGTCGGTGGAACTGGCCGCGGTCGCGGCGGGCCGGCTCGGTGTCTGGCTGCACGCCGACACTCCGACCTGGGACTGGTATCCCGGTGCGGCGGTGGTGACCGCGGCCGGCGGCGTCGTCGACGTCTTCCAGCACGGCGGCCACCGCTGGTACGTCGCCGGACCGCCGACCGGCGTGCGCGAGGCCAGGTCCGCCGTCATCGGCAACGGCTGACCGGAGACCCCGCCGTCGACGCCGCAACGCGTGGACATCGCCCCCGCTCCGGGATGCAACGATCATGCGCGTGGAAATCGCCATCTGGATTCTCGCGCTGACGGCCACCGTCACCGGGATGAGCGCGCTCGCCCGCCGCTTCGAACTCCCCGCACCCCTGCTCCTGGTGGTGATCGGTATCGGCGGCTCGTTCCTGCCGTTCATCGAACCGTTCGAGCTCAGCCCCGAACTGGTGCTGATCGGGCTGCTGCCGCCGCTGCTGTATTCGGCCGCGATCAGGACCTCGCTGGTCGACATCAAGACCAACCGGCGGGCCATCGCCTGGCTCGCGGTCGGGTTGGTCATCGCGACCACGGTGCTGGTGGGTCTGGTCGCCTGGTGGATTCTGCCGATCCCGTTGGCCGCCGGCTTCGCTTTCGGCGCCGTCGTCGCACCACCGGACGCCGTTGCGGCCACCGCGATCGCCAGGCGCATCGGTCTGCCGCGCCGGGTCGTGACGGTGCTGGAGGGCGAGTCGCTGCTGAATGACGCGACCGCCCTGGTCGGCCTGCGGACAGCGATCGTGGCGATCGGCGGCGCCGTCACCGTCGCCAGCATCGGTCTCGATTTCCTCTGGGCCGCGGCCGGCGGCGCAGCGATCGGGATCGCCGTCTCCCTGCTGTTCGCGCTGCTCAGGCGGTTCAACAAGGATCCGATCATCGACACCGCGCTGTCCCTGATGGCACCGTTCGCCGCGTATCTGCCGGCGGAAGAACTGCGCGCCTCCGGGGTGATCGCGGTCGTCACGGCCGGCCTGATCCTCGGCCACAAGGCACCGAAAATCCAGGACGCGACGTCCCGGCTCAACGAGCGCATCAATTGGGAGACCATTCAGTTCCTGCTGGAGAACAGCGTCTTTCTGCTCATCGGGCTGCAGGTCCAGAAGATCCTGGATGGCCTCGCCGGTTCGGATCTGTCGCCGCTGACGATCACCCTGTTCTGTGCCGCGGCGCTGATCTCGGTCATCGTCGTCCGACCGCTGTGGGTCTTCCCCGTCGGCTATTACCTCATCCGGCCACGGAGCCAGCGTGACCAGCCGTACAGCTGGCGGTCGACGGCTGTCGTGTCCTGGGCGGGGATGCGCGGTGTCGTCACCCTGGCCGCCGCGTTCGTGCTGCCCAGGAGCATCCCCAACGTCGAGGTGCTGGTCCTGGGAGCCTTCGTGGTGACGGCGGGAACCCTGTTGCTGCAGGGTCTCTCGCTGCCATGGCTGGCCCGGCGGCTGCGGGTGGAGGGTCCCGACGAACGTGAGGACGCACTCGCCGAGGCCCAGGTGCTGATGCGCACCGTGGAGGCCGGCCGGGCGGAGCTGAAACGCGCCAAGGTCACCGACGCGGACGACGATCCCGAGGTGATCCAAACCCTGACGACCCGCGGCGAGGCGCGACTGAACGCCGTGTGGGAGCGGCTCGGCCGGATCAGCGACCAGACCGAGGACGAGACCCCCACGGAGCAGTACCGCCGGCTCCGGATGGCCATGCTGCGGGCGGAACGTGCTGCGGTGCTGGAGATCCGCGACCACGGGACGACCGACAGCGAGGTGCTCGCCGAGGTGATGGACGCGCTCGACGTCGAGGAATCGATGATCGACCGCCGGTCCGCCCGGGCCGAATCGGTGGCGGGAAAGACGCTGACCACGCCGGCGAAGACGGCCGGTGTCTGCGACCATCTTGCCGTCGCTCCCGATTCGGTGCCACCGACCAGCGACTACGGCTGCCCTGCATGCCTTCGGGAGGGCACCAGGTGGGTGCACCTCCGGCTGTGTCTCACCTGCGGCAACGTCGGGTGCTGCGACTCGTCGGAGGCCCGGCACGCCGACCGGCATTTCCACGAGACAGGGCACCCGGTGATGCGCAGCCACGAACCCGGCGAGGCCTGGAAGTGGTGCTACGTCGACGAACTGCTGGGCTGACGGTGCTGCCGCTGCTCAGTTCGACGCTGCTCAGTTCGACCTTGCTGCTCAGTTCGATGCTGCTCAGTTCGATGCTGCTCAGTTCGATGCTGCTCAGTTCGATGCGTAGGGCGTGCGGGGCAGCTCGACCGCCGGTCGCAGCGACAGCGCCCCCACCATCGACGCCTCCCGCTTGAGCAGCGTGAACTCCATCCGCAACCGGTCGTCGACCGTCGCGGCGTCCAGCAGTTGCTGCTTCTCCGTGAGGTCGAGGATCATCGCGGCGGCGACCAGATAGGACAGCTCGGTCGGGTCACCGGGCAGTGCGGGTATGCCGTCGTCGTCGTCGGCGGCGCCCTGGGCCTGGATCAACGCCTGGCGGTAGCTGGTGAACAGCCGGCGCACCCGGTCGGCCAGCGGTTGGGCCGGTGCCGAGACGACGTCCGGGAGCAGTTCCACGTCGGCCCGCAACGGTTCGGTGTGCTGGACGCCGACCAGCCGGAAGCGGTCCATCCCGGTGGAGATGATGTCGAAGCGGCCGTCCTGGTAGGCCTCGGCATAGCGCAGCTCGGCCGAGCAACCGATGGCGTGCAGGGCGGTGATGCCGTCGGTGCCGACCTCACGTCCCGCCTTGATGGCCACCACACCGAAACGCCGGGCGCCGTCCGGGAGTTCGAGCAGTTCCTTCACCAGCAGTCGGTAGCGGTCCTCGAAGATGTGCAGCGGCAGCATGACCCCCGGGTACAGCACCAGACCGAGCGGGAACAGAGGCATCGACACAGTGGTGGCCACCTGCGCCAATCTACGGGGCGTCAGGCGACGAGTGTGTCGATCTCGACGTCGATGTTGCCGGTGGCTGGGTGAGCTGCTGTTCGTCTTCGACGGGGTCGGTACTGAGTGGGTGGTCGCGTTCGTCGGCGCCCAGCCGGGCGATCAGCAGGGTGCCGACCGCCAGCACCGTCGGCACCAGCCCGACCACCACGAACGTCGGCGCGATGCCGACGGTGTCGCCCACCGGACCTGCTATCGCCATCGAGACAGGCATCAGCGCAAGCGAAACGAAGAAGTCCAGGCTGGAGACCCGGCCGAGCATCGCCGGCGGCACCCGGCGCTGCAGCAGAGTTCCCCAGAGCACCTGCGCTCCCTGGAAGAGCGCCCCGGAGACGAAGAGCGCCACGACCATCAGCCACAACTGGTTGGTCAGGCCGATGATTGTGAGTGGGATACACCCCAACCCCCAGCCGAGGATCATCAGCGTCAGGTAGCGCCGGGGGAGCGGGAGTGACGCGACCACCAGCGAGCCGATCGCGCCGCCGAACCCGAAGGCGGCCAGGGCGACGGCGAAAGCGCCGGGTCCGCCACCGGTCTGGTCCTTCACCGCGAACGGCAGCAACACCTCGATCGGCCCCATCACGACCAGCACGAGCAAGATCGCGAACAGCAGGACCGCCAGTAGCCAGCGGGTCCGCACCATGTAGGCGAAGCCGTCACGGATGTCGACGAGGGCGGAGACCATCGGGTGCCGGGACCGGTCGACATCCCGCCGGACCGCGGTGGTCCGCATCGCGGCCAGCACGCCGGCCGAGCCGACCTGCAGCAGTGCCACCGCCAGGAACGCGGCGCCCGGCGACCAGACCGAGATCAGCACACTGGCCAGTACCGGACCCGCGGCCTGCATGATGGTCGGCCGCAGCATGCCTTCGATGCCGTTGGCCGCCAGCAGTTCCTCGGGCGCGATGATCGCCGGCAGCCACGCCGAATATGCGGGATAGAAGAAGCCGTCGGCGACTCCGAGCACCAGACCGATCAGCGCCAGATGCCAGACCTGGATCAGCCCGGTGAGCGACAGCACCGCGGCAGCGCCGAAGCACACTCCGCGGACGATTTCCACCGCCAGCAGGATGAGCCGCTGCGGCACCCGGTCCGCCACCGCGCCGCCGACCAGCACCGACAGAACCAGTCCCAGACCGGCGCCGGCCGCGACGACGGACAGGTCGGATGCGGTTCCGCCGAGGGCGATGACCTGCCAGACCGACGCCACCAGCCAGATGCCGAGGCTGAGCAAAGAGAACAGCAGAGCGGAGGTCAACAGCCGGTACTGGCCGTTGGCGAAGGGCCGCAGCGCGCGGGGAAGTCGGTTCGAGTGAGCCTGCTCCGTCACGGCCGGCCTCCCCTCGACGCGCTGGTGATGATGTTGTTCTGGTGGTGGTGGTTGTGGTGGGTCCCTTCCCCGAGCGGGGCAGTCACGATGCTGCCCCAGCGCACGCGTGGCGCCAAGGCCTTTTCGACGTCGACGGCGCCCCTGTCGGCTGGTCCGCCGGATCGAGACGTCGCTCACAGCTGCGCGGTTCGCGCGCCGGGCCGGTTGCGACGAATTCAGAACCTACGATCGCGTCACGTGATGCAGGCCGTCACGGCGTGCCGAGAACGGGGGATTGGTCGTGCCGTTGTCCGGATCTGAGCACGACAGCGCCGCGCGTCAACGGGTGATTCCAACGGCGCCCAGCCGGTGGTCCCGTCATCGTTGTCGCAGCCCGCACGGAACGAGGAACTACGACGTCTACCTGCCGTCATCGGCGACGAGTTCCCGGTCGGCTGCGCCGGTTCTGTTGCTGCTGCACGGGTGTCGGCAGAACTCGACCGACTTCGCAGCCGACTCCGGATTCATCGCGTTGGCGGACGCGAACGGGATGGTGATCATCGCGCCGAGACAGGAGATGCATCACCAATTGCAGCGCTGCTGGCGGTGGTACGAATCGGCCCACCAGCACCGCGGCCGCGGGGAACCGGCAATCCTGACGGACATCGTCGCCGAGGTGGCTGCGTCGGCGACGGGGTGGCGCGTCGATCGCCGTCGGGTGTACGTCGCGGGCATCTCCGCCGGCGGCGCCATGGCGCTGATCCTGGCGACCACCTATCCCGACGTGTTCGCCGCAGCCGGTGTGCATTCGGCGACTGCTTACCGGTCGGCGACGCAGGGTCTGGGCGCGCTGGGTGCGATGTCCGCGCGCGGCTCTGCTTCCCGGATCGATACTGCGCTCGACTCTGTTGACGCTGCGGTCGGGACCATGGCACCCGTGGTGGTGGTGCACGGCACCGACGACCGGATCGTGCGGTCACCGAACGCGGACCGCATCGTCGTGCAGTGGCTTGCGTCCCGGGGGGCCGGCCGCGCGGGACCCGGCCGGATCCGGCCACTGGCCGTCACCCGATCGTTGACCGTTGGCGGCCGGCGCTGCGTACGGACCCGCTGGTACACCGTCGGCGGGAAGCGGGTGCTGGAATACTGGCGGGTCGACGGTCTCGCGCACGCGTGGTCCGGCGGAACCGGCCGGGCGCAGTTCATCGATCGCTCGGGACCTTCTGCAGCGCAACTGATGTGGGAGTTCTTCTACCTGCATCGTCGGCCCGCCGACGGGGCGGCCCGGCCGACGTTGCTCAGGTTCCTGCCCATGAATCGGGGGCTGCGAGCAGCTCAGGAATCGTCGTCCGCCGATCGCCCCTGGCGCCGTTGATCTGCGGTTGGGTGACGAACAGGCTCTCGGCGAGCCGGGCTCCGCGGAGGTCGGCCGCGCGCAGATCCGCGCCGAGCAGGTCCGCGAAACTCAGGTCCGCCCGCCGCAGGTCCGCACCGATCAGGTACGCCCCGCGGAAGTCGGCGCCGCGCAGATCGGCCGCCACCAGCTTCGCGCCGACGAGGTCGGCGTTCCGGTGATCCAGCCGGGCCCGGTCTGCCTTCGAGGAGCGGAACCGGCTGCGCTCCGATTTGCTGATCAGCTGCAGCAGCGGAGCGGTCCGACGTCGTAGGTCGGCGACATCGAGGTGCAGCAGCTCGTCGGGCGGGGCTGCGGTCAGCCGCTCGACCTGTTCCCGTGCAGCGGTGAGTTCGGGACGCAGCCCGTCCGCCGACGGCCGGGACAGCGCCTCGGTCAGCAGCCACAGCAACTCATGCAGTTGCCGCATGACGGGCAGCACAGCGAACATCTCCGACGCGGTTTCCGGTGCGTGCCGCCAGTCGGTGCCGTGGAACGTCACCTGGGAGACCTGCTGCCCCGCGCCGAAGCAGTCGAACACCGTGCAACCGCCGAAGCCCCGCTCGCGGAGCCGCTCGTGAATACCGCAGCGGAAGCCCGGGGCGCCCAGGTGCCGGCACGGCTCGCCGGCGTTCTTGTCGAACGCGAAGTCGGCGGATGCCTGGAAAGGTAGTGCGACGCAACACAACCCGAAGCAGCTGGCGCAGTCCGCCAGCAGGTTGCGTCGCAGGTCCGGTTCCGGTGGTGGCACGGACGCCGACGCTACCCCTTCCGCCGCTGCCCTTGACCGCGCCGCCCGCACCCGCCCTCCCTGCTACCCGCCCCGCCCTGACCGCGCTCGCCGCATCCGCTCTCGCCGCAGTTGCACCCCGCCCGCAACGCCGCCCCGCATCTCCGGGAAGTTGATCATGGCGATCGTCGCGGTCCGGGCGGCGTGTCGCGGCCGGATGGTGCGAGTTTCGTCATGATCAACACGGTGTGGTGCCCCACGGTCAGGCACGATGAGCCGGTGATGCCCCCCGTCCGGTCCCGGATTCCGGGGCTCGTGTTGCTCGTCCTGCTGACAGTCCTCGGATACCTCACCGTTCTCGCGGTGTCGCCACCGGGAGTCGTCGCCCGGGACGCCCCGGCCGACCGGTTCAGTGCCGAACGCGCGTACCGGCACGTCGAACAGATCGGTCGGCAGGTACACCCTGCGGGGTCGCATGCTGCCGGTGCCGTCCGCGACCACATCGCCTCAGCCCTGACCGATCTCGGACTGCATCCCGAGATCCAGGAGGCGGTCGGCGGGACCGGCGCGTTGAGCGGACCGTACGGAATGGCGCGGGTACGCAACGTTGTCGCTGTCCTGCCCGGGTCTGCGCCGACGGGGACGGTCGTGCTGTTTGCACATGACGACTCGGTGCAGGTCTCCTTCGGCGGCAACGACGACGGGGCCGGGGTGGGCACGCTGCTGGAGACCGCGCGGGCGATGCTGGCCGGGCCACCACCGGTGAACGACGTGGTCTTCCTCTTCACCGACGCGGAGGAGGCGTGTCTGTGCGGGGCGGAGGCTTTCGTCAGCAGCAGCCCGTTGGCCGCGAACGGCGGCATAGCATTGAATTTCGAGGCCCGCGGCACTACCGGGCCGGCGGTCATGTTCGAGACGTCACTGGGCAACGCTGCCGTGGTCGACGTCTACGGCAGCGTCGTGCCCTACCCGGTGGCCACCAGTTTCGCTGTCGAGGTCTACCGGATCCTGCCCAACGACACCGATTTCACCCCCTTCCGCGAGTCCGGCCGGTTCGCCGGGTTGAACACCGCCTACATCGACGGGTCCGCGGTGTACCACTCGCCGCAGGACACACCGGCGTCGATGGACCAGCGGAGTCTGCAGCAGCACGGCGACAACGCGCTCGCCCTGGCACGGGGGTTCGGGGACGCGGACATCCCCGCCGTCGCGGCGCCCGGTGGTGCGGATCTGACCTACTTCCCGGCGCTCGGTGTGCTGATCAGGTACCCGGGGTGGCTGGTCTGGCCACTGGCGGTGCTCGCGCTCTCGCGGTGTGACGGCCGCGGCCTTCCTGGCCCGCCGCGGACGGGCGGCGAGTTGGCCGCGATCGGCCGCCGGCTTCGGTCTCGCCGTGGTCCCTCTCGTGCTGGCACCGGTTGCCGCGCAGGTTTTTTGGGCCCTGTTGGTCGCTATCCGGCCGGGATACGCGAACATGATCGACCCGTGGAACCCGGGCTGGTTCCGGGCCTGCGTGATCGCCCTCGTCGCGACAATCGTGCTCTCGTGGTACGGGCTGCTACGGCGGCGCATCGGGCGTTGGCCGCTGGCTATCGGTGCTCTGGGCTGGCTCGCCGTGATCGGTGTTGCGCTCGCGGTCCTGGCGCCCGGCGGTTCGTACCTGGCTACGATTCCGGCGCTTGCCGGCGCTGTCGGGACCGCCGTTGCTGTCACCGTCCGGCAGTGGTGGGCCGGGTTGACGGCCGTCGGACTGGCGGGCGCGGTCGCCGTCGTCGTGCTGGTCCCGACGGTCTACCTGTTCTTCCCGGCGCTCGGCCTGGCAACGGGTGCGGCCGGCGCCCTGTTCGCCGTGATGCTGGCTCTTGCCCTGCTGCCGGTGCTCGACCTGCTGTACCCGACTGCGATCGATGACGGAGTCGTCACCGGCCCGTCGAAGGCGGCAGCCGCGATCCCGGCGATCGTCGCGGCCGCCCTGGTACCTGTGTGTCTGGTCGCCGGACTGCTCAGCGACGGCTTCGACGCCGAGCACCCGGCACCCGCCAACATCGCCTACGCACTGGACACCGACACCGGTACCGCGCGATGGATCAGCACCGACGCGCACCCGGCGGATTGGCTACGCCAGTACGTCACAGGTCGCGAAGACCTGAACGGCCCGTTCGGGTTGTTCGCCAACGGTGTCGTCACCGGGCCCGCGCCGGCGGCGGACCTGCCACCGCCCGTCGTGCGGGTGGACGATGACAGCACCACAGACGGCCGTCGCACCATTTCTTTCACCGTGACCCCGCAGCGTCCGGTTCGACTCGTGTACGCCGACCTCCCCGACGCGGCCGTGCTGAGCGCGACGGTCGACGGGCGGGAGGTCCCGATGCAGGGGCGTCACGGCGAGTTCGGGGTGGTCTTCCACGCCCCACCGCCGGGCGGGGTGCGGTTCGTCATCGAGATCGACTCCACCGGGCCCACGCCGATCAGGGTGATGGACGGCAGCGACGGACTGGACGGACTGGACGGTTTCCACCCCCGCCCCGACGGTGTGGGCATCGACGGCTCGCACACGTCCGAACTCGCCGTGGTCGCGGCGACCGTGACGGTCTGACGGGCCGGCCGCCGCTGTTGATCACGGCAAAGATCGCATCGATTTCGGCGTGTCGGGGCCGGAACCTGCGAGTCTTGCCATGATCAACACGGACCGGGGGCGGGGCGAGAGGCCGCGGAACCGGAGCCGCCGCCGCGCCGGTGTCAGGCCTCGGCGGGCGGGAGCAGCGGACGGTCGGCGCGGGCCTTGATCTGCTGCACCATCCAGGTGTTCCCGTCCGGGTCGGAGAAACCGAAGAAGGTCCCGCCGTCGCGGTCGTCGTAGACGGTGATCTCCCCGGCCTCGATGCCCCGACCGAGGAGTTCCTGCCGGGCAGTGTCCGCGTCGGCGACGATCAGTTGCACGCCGCGCAGAGAGCCCGGCGCCATGCCGTTGTGGTTGCCCAGGACGATCGAGCAGCCCGAGCCCCGCGGCGTCAACTGCGCGAAACGCATGGCCCCGGCCGTGGTGTCGTGGTCGAGATGCATTCCGACGGCGTCCCGGTAGAAGGTGATGGCGCGGTCGATGTCGCTCACCGGAACCGCGACGACCTCCAGAGTCCAATCCATTGTGTGCTCCTGATGACGAGTTCTCGATGGCGGGTGCGCGGCTCGCAGAGACGGCCTCAGCGGGCCGCGAGCAGCTCCTCGAGGCGCTCGTAACCCTCGGACACGCCCTTTTCCATATTGCCTTCCGCCATACCATCCCTCGATTCGACCGAGGGGTAGGAACTGTGGATGTGCAGACGCGACCGGCCGTTACCGAGATCCTCGAACCGCAGCGTCTCGATGCTCACCACATCCGGAAACTGCTCGAATTCAAAGGTCTGGATGGCGAGTTCATTCTCTCGGACGACGTGGAAGACGCCGTTGAACGGGTATTCCTCACCCTTGTCGTTCCGATGGATGTACCGGTAGCGGCCGCCGGTGGTGAAATCGTAGGTATCGATCTCCATTTGCAGGCCGCGTGGGCCGAGCCACTGCTTGATCAGATCCGGATCCTGGTGCGCGCGGAAGACGGCCTCGACGGGAGCGTCGAAGTCGCGTTGGATCTCGATGAACGGCAGACCCTCCGGCACTGTCACGGTGGTGGGGTGGGTGGTGTTCATGTCATTCCTCCTCGGGATGGTGGCCGGCCGTGTGTTCGGCGCGGTCGATGGTGCTGAGCAGCGCGTCCAGACTGCGAAAGCGTTGCTCGTTGATCAGTCGGTATCTGTCGATCCAGGCGGTCAGCGCTTCCAACTGAGCGGCATTGAGATGCACAGGGCGGCGCTGGGCGTCTCGCGTCCTGGTGACGAGTTCGGCGTGCTCCAGCACCTGGATATGTTTGGAGACAGCCTGTTTCGAGATCTTGAACGGCTCCGCCAGTTCGTTGACCGTGGCCGGGCCGCGGCTCAGCCGGGCGATGATCCGCCGCCGAACCGGATCAGCCAGGGCCATGAAGGCCCTGTCCAACCGATCGTCGGCGGCAGGATCGATGACCAAGGTCAATCACTTTCTTTATCAACCGATTGATTGACTACAACGATAGGAGTGGCTGGGGCCCCTGTCAAGCGTCAGTTCTCAGCCCATGCCGCTGATCCGGTGGGGCTCCACGGTCACAATCAGGCGCTGCTGATCCCGGCCACCGAACCATGGGTACGGGCCGCCCATGTAGCGCTGCGACAACATCTCGATGTGTTCCGCGGCACCGTCCGCGGACACGGACAGGACCCGGCCGCGGACCGAGTAGTAGCGGGACGAATCGGCCGGGTCCGACACCGTGAGCGCTACCCGAGGGTCGCGATGGATGTTCCTGACTTTCTGATAGCCCTGCACGGTGTTGATCAGGATGTTCCGACCGTCGGTGTCGACCCAGGTCTGGGTCAACTGCGGAGAGCCGTCGCCCATGGTGGTGGCGAGAAAGCAGGGACTGGGCTGCCGGAGCAAGGCGAGCAGACCCGCAGGGAGTTCCAAGGGGATTCCTGTTCTGGTAGGGGACAAAGGTCCCGGGCGATCCGATCATCGTCCCCTTCCGATCGAAGCCGCGAGCGGCAGATCCTGAGGGGCGGAGGCGATGGGTGATGACATCCACGGTGCAGAAGCAGAACTCGAGATCTCGAGCCATTGCGCGCGGGTTCCTGATCGGGGTGGAACTGTTCGTTGCGGTGGGAGCCGTTTACGGAGGGGTCGGCCTGATCGCCGACAATGCAATCGGCATGTTGCCGGAATGGCTGGACGGAACGCCGTTCAGCAACTGGACCCTGCCGGGCATTTTCCTGCTGTTGATCGTCGCGACACCGATGTTCCTCGCCGCTGTCGCCGAACTGCGGCGGGCGCGGTGGGCGTACGCCGCTTCGCTGGTCGCGGGCGCCGCCATGGTCGGCTGGATCGTTGTCCAACTGATCGTCATCGGCCGGTACTTCTTCCTGCAGCCGATCATGTTCGCTTGCGGGGCCGCGGTCATCGTGCTGGCCTGGGCCGTGCACCGTGGTGAGCGCGTCCTGCCGGTCCGCTGACCGAGAGCGAGCGGCCCGCCGCGAAGCGCACTAGGCCGGGCCGGCCGACCGCGTGGCAGGAACCTCCGGCGGCACGGCAGCATCCCCGAACGGCCCAACAACCGGGGACGGCGGTGCAGCGATTTCCGCCCGCGCTGTCACGGCGGTCGCTCCGTGGGGCCCAGCACCGTTCGACCCAGCTCCGTTCGACCGTTGCGCATCCCTCCGGTCCGGTGCGGCGGCCGGCTCCTCGAGTGCCCGATATTCGTCCTGCCTGTCCTGGTTCTCGTCGATCTTCTTCTTGACCTTGCCCAGACCGGGGACGGCGCCGATCAACTCGTTGAGCTGACTGACGATGTCCAGCAGGTCACGCAGATCTGGCGCCACGGTGGCCAGCGTGTCGAGGACCGGCAGGATGTCGGCGTCGAGCTTGTCCACGATCGACGGGAGTGCGTCGATCAGGCCGACGATGGCATCGACCTCGTTCGTACTGGTGGTCTCCACCAGCCTTGCGAGGATCGGCTCGACCCTGTCCAGCGTGGGCTGGAACCGGTCGAGCAGCGGTTCGACCCGATGCGTCAGCTGCGCAGCCGATCCGACGACGGCAGAAGTCCGGACCAGCACGCCGTTGGTGCGGTGCAGCAGGGAATCGAGCCGGGGCTGAAGGCTCTCGATGTGCTCGACGACAGCGTCTGCGCGGCGCTGGGTGTCCTCGATCCGGCGTACCGCGGCGGCTGCCTCCTGCTGCACCGATTCGATGTCGTTGACGACTGCCCGGACACGTACCAGCAGCATCTCGGCCTGGGTCACCAGCCCGACGACCCGCGGCACCAGGCCGATCACCCGCTCGAGAGCGTCGTAGCCCTCGCCGGCGATGCGAAGCAGATCCGTTGGTCCTGGAATGCGCACAGTCGGGCTCCGATCTGACGACGCACGTTGGCACTGACGAAGACGCTGACGAACAGAATGACGATGAAGATGGGGCCTGCGGATCACGCTGGTCGAACAGGCGCCACCCTACGACGATCGGCCGGCACCGGCATCGGTGCGTGGGCGCCGAAGCCGGGCGTACCGTTGGCGAACATGCGTATCTCCTCTCCCGCTGGACTTCCCGCGACCGCCGGAGAACTCAGGTCCTCGGGTCACGAACTGCGTGGCGTCAAGGCCGAGCTGCGGGCCAATCTGCTGTCAGCGCTGGGCGCGGGGAGCGACCCTTGGCCCGGCATCGTCGGTTTCGAAGCGACGGTGCTGCCCCAGTTGGAACGGGCGCTGATCGCGGGCCACGACGTGGTGCTGCTCGGCGAGCGCGGGCAGGGCAAGACCCGGCTGCTGCGCACCCTGACCCTGTTGCTGGACGAGTGGTCCCCGGTGATCGCGGGCTCGGAGATCGGCGAGCATCCGTACGACCCGATCACGGCGGAATCGCGGCGCAGGGTGGACGAGCTCGGTGACGACCTGCCGATCAGCTGGCGGCACCGCTCCGAGCGCTACACCGAGAAACTGGCCACACCGGACACTGCCGTCGCCGACCTGATCGGCGACGTCGACCCGGTGAAGGTCGCCGAGGGCCGCTCGCTGGGCGATCCGGAGACCATCCACTTCGGGTTGGTGCCCAGGGCGCACCGCGGGATCATGGCGATCAACGAGTTGCCCGATCTCGCCGAACGCATTCAGGTCTCGCTGCTGAACGTGATGGAGGAGCGGGACATCCAGGTCCGCGGGTACACCCTGCGGTTGCCGTTGGACGTGCTGCTGGTCGCGTCCGCAAACCCTGAGGACTACACGAACCGGGGGCGGATCATCACCCCACTCAAGGACCGGTTCGGGGCCGAGATCCGCACCCACTACCCGCTCGAACTGCGTGACGAGATGGCCGTCATCGCACAGGAGGCCGAACTGGCGGCGCCCGTTCCCGATCACCTGCTGGAGATCATCGCCCGTTTCACCCGGCTGCTGCGCGAGTCGACCGCCGTCGACCAGGGTTCCGGGGTGTCGGCGCGGTTCGCCGTCGCCGCGGCCGAAACGATTGCCGCCGCGGCACTCCGGCGGTCGGCGATCACCGGCGAGGCACTGCCCACCGCCCGGCCGATCGATCTGGAGGCCGCCCTTCCGGTGCTCCGCGGCAAGCTCGAGTTCGTCACCGGGCAGGAGGGTCGGGAGGACGAGGTGCTCGAGCACCTGCTCCGCCGGGCAACCGCCGACACCGCACGCACCCGTCTGCGCGGGCTCGATCTCGACCCGCTGGTGGCTGCGGTGACGAAGTCGCCGTTGCGCACCGGGGACCGGGTCACCGCTGCCCAGATCGTCGGCGCCCTCCCCACGGTCGATGTGCTGACCTCGGTCGCGCAGCGGCTCGGCGCGGCCGGCACGGAGGATCCGGGGCCGATGGCGTCGGCCGCAGAATTGGCGCTGGAACTGCTGTTCCTCACCCGAAAGCTGACCAAGGAACCGAGCGACGACGGTGACACGGTGAGCTATGGCTGATCTGCACGGACCGCACGGCCCGCGGCCGCCGCGAAGGCGCGGCTATTTCTACGGCCCCTACCACGACGGGCCCGACCCGTTGGCACCGCCGATCGATCTGCGTGAAGCGCTGGACAGCATCGGCCAGGACGTGATGGAAGGCAGCTCGTTGCAGCAGGCGCTGCGCGAGCTGATGCGGCGTGGAACCGGTGACCGCCGAGGGCTGGACGAGCTGACCCGCCAGCTGTGGGAGAGGCGCCGGGAACTGCAGCGGGACAACCGGATCGACGGGACGCTGCAGGAGGTCCGGGAGTTGCTGAACCGGGCGCTGACGGCGGAGAAGGCAGCACTCGCCCGGCAGGATTCCGAGGACGCGCGTTTCCGTGAGCTCGACCTGGAAACCCTGCCGGACAACACCGGCCGCGCGGTGCGCGCGCTGAGCGAGTACGACTGGCAGTCGGCGGAGGCCCGGGAGGCGTACGAGCAGATCCAGGACCTGCTCGGCCGCGAGATGCTGGACCAACGGTTCAGCGGCATGAAAGAGGCGCTGCAGCAGGCGACCCCGCAGGACGTGCAGCGCATCAGGGAGATGCTGGACGACCTCAATGCGCTGCTGGAAAACCATTCCACCGGTGCGGACACCGCCGGCCAGTTCGCTGAATTCATGGCCCGGCACGGTGATTTCTTTCCGGAGAACCCGCAGACCGTCGACGAGCTCATCGATGTCCTGGCGGCAAGATCGGCTGCGGCGCAACGGATGATGCGCTCGCTGAGCCCGCAACAGCGCGCTGAACTCGCGGAGCTGAGCCATCAGGCCTTCGGTGATCCGCGGCTGGGCCAGGCGCTCGACCAGTTGGATTCCCAATTGCAGAACCTCCGCCCGGGTGAGGACTGGTCGGGGTCGGGTCGCTTCCGCGGTGACTCGCCCATGGGATTGGGTGAGGCAACCCGGGCGATGGAAGAGCTCTCGCGACTGGAGGAGCTGACCGACCAGCTCGGGCAGAGCTACCCGGGCGCAAGGTTGGACGACATCGACCTGGACGACCTGGAGGCGGCACTGGGCCCCCAGGCCAGGTCGGATGCGGAAGCGCTGGCGGCGCTGGAGCGTGAGTTGCGGGAGCAGGGTGTGTTCGAACGCGCTCCCGACGGTTCGCTACGGCTGTCTCCGCGCGCCCTGCGCCGGCTGGGCGAGTCGGCACTCCGCGACGTCGTCGACAAAATCGGTTCGCGCAGGGGCGAACGGGCCACCCGCCGATCGGGGGCGACGGGCGAACCGACCGGCAGCAGCCGGCCGTGGGCGTTCGGTGATACCGAGCCGTGGGATGTGCCGAGGACGCTGCTGAACGGCCAGCTGCGGCGGGCCGGCGGTGACGACCGCCGCATGGACGTCACCGATGTCGAAGTGGTGGAGACGGAGCACCGTACCCGCGCGGTGGTGGCGCTGTGCGTCGACACCTCCTGGTCGATGGTGCAGGACGGGCGTTGGGTCCCGATGAAGCGCACGGCACTTGCGCTGCACCAGCTGATCTCGACCCGTTTCCGGACCGATGCGTTGCAGCTCATCACGTTCGGCAGGGGCGCCGAAAAGGTGGAGTTGGCTGACTTGATCGGTCTGGAGGGCGTGTACATGCAGGGCACCAACCTGCACCACGCGCTGCTGCTGGCCGGTGAACACCTGCACCGGCATCCCGATGCGATGCCCGTCGTCATGGTGGTGACCGACGGTGAGCCGACAGCGCATGTCGAATCCGACGGCGGGCTTGCGTTCAACTACCCGCCGATGCCCGAAACGCTCCGCTCCACCGTCGCCGAACTCGATCGATTGACGGCCCGGCGCGCCGCCATCACGTTCTTCGTCCTCGGCGACGATCCACGGCTCGCGATGTTCATCGACTCGCTGGCACGACGCTGCCACGGCCGTGTCGTCGCCCCCGACCTCGACGGGCTCGGCGCCGAGGTGGTCGCCGACTACCTGCGGACCCGGCAGTAGTTCCGGCTTCCGGCTCAGCCTGCTGCCGCCTCAGCCTGCTGCTACAGCGGCGACGCGCGAGGTCAAGCGATCCAGCTCGTTCTGTAGCGCTGCCGCGATGTCCGGTAGATCGGCGCACTGCGACGGGTCGGCGATGACGGTGACGGTGAGCCGTCCCGCGTACGACATCGCCGCGAACGCGACCGTGATGTTGCCGGTGACCATCGGTATCGCGATGACGTCGACAACCGGCGCGCCACCGAAGGAAAGGTGTCGATCGGGGCCCCGAAGGTTCGTGACGAACGTGTTGATCAAACGCTGACGGGAGATGAACCAGTCGAAGACGCCGAGCGTGGCCAGTGCCCGGAACGCCGGTCCGATGAGCGCGGCAGACGCGCCCGGAGCCTGACCCTTTCGCGTAGCGGTGATCAACGCGATCTGTTCGAGACGCTCCAGCGGGTCACCGGTGGTCGGCAACTCGACCGGGATCACGCCGACGCGGTTGCCGAGTTCGGTGGCACTTGCCTGACGCCGGCTCGACACCGGAATCGAGATCACCAGGCGGTCGACGACCTCGCTGCGTCGGGCGAGCGCGGTGCGCACGGCGCCGGTCACTGCGGCCAGCAGGACGTCGTTCACCGTTCCGCCGTGGGCGTGCGCTGTTGCGCTGACTGCGGCCAGGTCCGCGCGCGCCGTCGCGAGCGCACGGTCGGTGCCGACCGGTCGATTGAGTGAGCAGCGCGGCGCGCTCTTCGTCCGTCCCGCGCCGAGTTCTGCGACCGCGGCCGGAAGCTGCCGGACCGCATCCGGCACTCCGCGGGCGGCTCGCACCAGGCCTTGGAGGACGTCCGGCATCAGGTCGCGACGACGCGGCGCCGGTCTCGGGAACGGTTGGGTAGCAGATGTTTTCGTCGAAGCCGGTCTGTCGACCAGGCCGGCGAGCACCGCAAGGCCGCCGATGCCGTCCGCCAGGACATGGTGGAACATCACCAGCAGGGCGCTGCGTCCCTCGCTCATGCCGGTGATCAGTGTCGCCGACCACAACGGCCGATCGGGCGGCAGCCGATGCGTGACCAGTTCGGCGACGACGTCGAGCATCGCCTGCTCGTCACCGGGGGGCGGGCACGGCGTCGTCCCGACGTGCCGGCGGATGTCGAAGTCGGCGTCGTCGATCCAGACCGGGCGGCCGCAGCCGAAGGGTGTGCGCACAAGCCGTTGTCGCAAGCGCGGGATCGCGACGATCCGCTGGGCGATGGCCTTCCGCAGGTGCGCCAGGGAAATGTTGCGGCCGGCCGGCCCCGGTCCCAGGACCAACGCTGCGGCGACCTGCATGGAGGTGCCGGTCACGTCGCAGGCCAGTTCCATCACATCCGATGGACTGGCGCGTTCGATCACGACCCCGGCATCAACCACACTCCTGATGCTGGTCCGGCAGACGCCTCTGCCGTAGAGGCACAGGTCCTGTCGTGCGGTCCCGGCCCTTCGGCTTGCCGGCATATGAGGGGATCAGCAGTTCCCGCGGGTCGGTTCAGCTGCCGGCTCGCTCGGGCAGGTCCTGGGCGACCTCCCAGAGCGTTCCATCCGGGTCGGTGAAGGCGGCCGTCCGCTTGCCCCATTCCCGGTCGATCGGGCCGTTGATCAGCGTGACGCCGGCTTGCTGGAGTCCGGCGCAGACGGCGTCGACGTCATCGACCCAGATGGACAGCATGGAGCGCGGCCCCGCCGGCGCTCCGACCACCGCCGGCGCGAGCAGTTCCTCGGCGAAGGGCTTTTCGAGCAGATTCAACATGGTGTTGCCCACGTCGAAGACCACCGACGCATCATCCTCGTGCAACAGCCGCGCACGGAACACCCTCTCGTAGAAGGCCTTCGAGCGTAGCCGGTCGGCGACGAACACCGTGATCGCTCCGATTCCGGACAGCTGGTTGGTCATCTCGTCACGCCCTTCTGAGAACGCCCTTCAACCGGGTTGACCCGTCCGGGCCGGTGAACTCATCGCCCCTTCCGGGCAGTCCCGTGTCGTCACCGCCGTCCGACGTTGGCCCGGATGTTGGCGATCAGAATGACCAACGCGGCCAGCACGGCCAGCACGCCGATGCCCACGCGCAGGTTCGTCGCGAGTATGACGACCAGCGCGACGATGGCTGCCAGGACCGTCACGCTGAGCAGGAACACCGGTAACCGGCGACGCAGCACCGCTTCGACCGTCATCACGATCAGGATTGCGGTGATGGTCGCGCTCCACAGGGAGGAGTAGTCGAACAGCACCGCGAGACCCAGCAGCGCCAGGAGCACCGACAGCGACACCTCCGTCCAGAATCGGAGCAGCAAGCCCGGCGGCCTGGTCGGGTTCACGTCAGGGACCGTGCGGCTGCGCAGATGCGCATGGGGCTGCGGCAGTTTGGGCGGATCGCACTGTTCCCGGATCAGGTGCTCGCGTTCGATCACCGCCCCTCTTCGAGCGGCGCGCAGCTCCTCCACCGCCCGTTCGCGCTCCTGCAGGCGATTGGCGGCGCCGATCCCGCCGCGGCGACCTGCGGTGACTGTCGGGGGCAGCGCGGCCACTCCGGTCGCCACAGATTGCAGAACTGTTTCCTGCTCATCGATATCGGCGGTGAGTTGGGCGATCTGGGCGGCGAGGTCAACGAGCCGGGTGTTGACCGCCTGTTGCAGTCGCTCCGGCGTTGCGGGCACCTTGTCGAGCCCCGCCCAGCCGACAGGGTCGGACCAGCACGGCCTGATCGTGCCGTTGCGCTCATACCGGGGACCGGCGGGAGCGCGCTCCCCACCGAACGGATCGGTGGTGTCGAGGCCCCACAGTCCGTGGAAATCGCGGACCCAGCGGGTTTCCGCATCGATCAGGACCGGAGTCCAGTGGCGATCGCTGCCGGGTCCGATCCGGACGCCGTCACCGCGTTTGTAGTCGATGAAGGGAATGCCCAGCCCGGTGCGCGGCTGATCACGCGTCCACGGGAACACCACGCCACGGACCCTGGACAGGGCGTGCATGGTCGGTCGCAGCGCGGGCGGCTCCACCCGCACGAGGTATTCACCGGGAAGGTAGGCGCCAGAGTGCGAGCCCGCCCCGGCATAGACAATCGGATGGGTGCCGTCCACCCAGCTCAGGTCCGGATCGTCCGCCCTCCGCCGCAGATCGTCGCCCACCTCGTCATGGGATGAGAAGGCCACCCAAGCCACCCGCAGCCCGTCCTCATCCGCGGCGGGGTCATCTCCCGCTGATGTGAGGTAGACAGACACCTGCTCCCAGTCCGCTTCATGATCGTTGACGCCTCCGAAGCTCGATCGCCAATCGTTCATCGCGTAGAAGAACCAATACTGGATGACGAGATAGCCTGCGTGGCTGGTGATGTGCGCGTAGTACGGGAATCGGGATGCGGCGGGGGAGCGAGAATACGCCCGGTGCAGCGCCGCCGTCAGCCCGCCCGGCACCGCGCCGCGCATGATGAGCGACAGCCGGAACAGCGAATCGAGCACACGGCCGAGCAGTCCGACCGCAGCGAACCGGGACGTGCTGCGGAACCGTGGACGGCCGGGATCCTTACGCCATTGACGGGACTCGGCGCGGGTCAAGGGTCCAGGAACGTAGCGGAGTTCAAGATTGGCGTCCGGCCGGGATCGGGCGAGCCGGCACAGGCCTTCGACGTCCAGCTCGCCGTGGTCCGCAATACGCAGGGGTCGCCGCCGGCCAGGGGTCCGCTCCCAGACGGCGGATTGCGCGATGTAGTCCTCCACCTCCGTCGGGAAGAAAAGCTCGCCCTCGGTGAAGCAGACGACGGGTTCGTACCGGCGGACCACGGCGGTCAGGTCGAGATCGGGTGGGTGGGCGGTCGGCGAATCGTCCTGCATGCCCCCGATCATCGCCTACCGGCGCTGCGGGTCGGCGCCGTCGGAGTCGCGGCCGCGCTCGGGGCGTCGTCAGGTTCTGCCCGACCGGTATCGGTAACTTTGCCAGATGGACGCCGAGCGTCATGTGAACACATTCAATTCAGCGGTCCGCAGTGGCGACTGGGGTCCGTTCGTCGCGCTCTTCGCCGATGACGCGGTGCTCGAATTCGTCGGCCTTCAAGTGGGCCCTTTTCGCGGGCGGAACGCCATTGCGGAGGCCTACCGGCAGATGCCACCGGATGACTGCATTCACGTTGCGGGCGCGCCAGTGGTCCACGGCAATGAAACCATGATCCCTTACCGATGGGACTCCACCGGATCAACCGGCACGATGCGGCTGAAAACCGGTAGGGATGGCCGAGTCAGCCATCTCACGGTGACTTTCGACTGATCTGTGCGATCACCGGGACTTCAACTCGGCTGCTTTGGGATTACGCGAGGTCTTGCGGCCAGGTGCTGTTGCTTTGACGATTGCAAACCAACGGCGGCGGTCTCGCTTGTGAGCTGTCGGGCGCAGATAGATTCCCCCATGCGTAGCGGGAATAACGGTCCGGTGCGGCCGTTGGGGTGGGATTGCTGCTGTTGGTGGGATGCACCGGGGCGCCGGCCGCGACCCATCACACCCGTCATCAGGGGACCTCACCCGCTGGTCCGCCTCCTGGTTCGCCGTCGTCGTTGCCCTCGTCCACCGGGGTCGTTCTCTACGGACGCACCGACTCCGGGCTCGACTCCCGACTCTTCGTCCGCGGCGACGACCGCCGGCGGCTAGCTGTCTGCGGAGCGGGTAGAGGACCCGGGCGCGACCCGTCGGTCACGTGGTCATTCTCGATGTTCGACAATGTTGATGATATTGCCGTCCGGTGCGCGAACGAGGAATCGGTGTACGCCCCATTCCTCCGTCGTCAGCGGATGCACTATCTCATAGCCCAATCTCTGAGCCTCTTCGTAGGCACTGTCCACGTCGACCGTGTGGACGGAGATCGCTGAGTCTTCGGGAGACGTGGCGTCGCGAGTGACCAGTTGGACATGCGCCCCACCGTCGGGAGAGGTGTAGCGGGCCACCCATCCCATGTTGAATTCCTCGTCGCTGAGCCCGAGGAAGTCGGTATAGAACCCTTTGGCCGCATCGACGTTCGCCACATGAAGATTGGCAGTGACGCGAATGGCACGCATGCGTTGCTCCCCTCTACAAAGGATCGGATGATGATCGTCCGATCACCGCGGCATGTCCAATCCAGCGACGGCTGACGGGT
>CAVXYU010000004.1:0-45211 GCA_963766015.1 uncultured Actinomycetota bacterium
GAGTCCGACGCTAACCCGCACCGTGGCACGGACATTGTCCGGCGGGCCGTTCGCGACCGGGGATGGCAACGGGCCGTGTCGGCAACGTGCTGGTGTCGCAACAGGGCGGTGTCGGTGGTCCGTGATGGGATCCAAGACATGACGCAGGCACCGGTCAACCCGGCACCGTTCCGCCTCCACCGCTCCGGCGGCACTTGGCGGATCGAGCCGACCGCCGAGCAGCGCCTGGTGATCGGCCACCAGGGACGGCGATTGAAGGTGCTGGCGGGACCGGGAACCGGCAAGTCGGCCACGCTGGTCGAGGCGGTGGCCGAAAGGATCGCCGATCGCGGCGTCCCGCCGGAACAGGTTCTGGTTCTGACATTCTCGCGGCGCGCTGCAGCGGAGTTGACCGGTCGGATCGCGCGCCGCCTCGACGTCACGACCAGGGAGCCACTGGTCCGCACGCTGCACAGCTACGCCTACTCATTGCTGCGTGCCCAGGCTGTCAGGTCCGGGGAGCCGTCACCGCGTCTTCTCGCCGCGGGCGAATCGGACCAGATGGTCCGGGAACTTCTCGCCGGGCAGCGAGAAAGTGGGCGGGGGGAGTGGCCGCCGGCGGTGAGTGCGGCGCTGGCCTCGCCGGCTTTCGCTGCAGAGCTTCGTGACCTGATGCTGCGCACGGCGGAACGTGGGATCACCCCGCGCCGACTGGCCGAGCTCGGCCGCCGTCGCCACCGCCCGGAATGGCAGGCCGCAGCACGCTTCGCCAGAGAGTACCAGGACGTCTCGGATCTCCGGCAGGGCAGCACTGGTCTGGGCGCAGCGCTCGACCAGGCCGAATTGACCCGGGCGGCGTTGGGTCTGCTGGCCGACGACCAGGTGTTGGCGGCGGAGCAGGCGCGCGTTCGCAGGATTTTCGTCGACGAGTTCCAGGACGTCGACCCGGCTCAAGCGAGGCTGGTCTCGATGCTGGCCTCCGGTGCCGATGAGTTGGTCGTTTTCGGTGATCCCGATCAATCCATCTACGCGTTCCGTGGTGCGGATCCCGGCGCGCTGCGCGACATCGAGGTGGACCGCACTGTCATCCTGACGACCTCACGCCGGTTGGCTCCCCACCTGCTCGTGGCGACCCGACGGGTTGCCGACCACCTTCCCGGTTCCTCCCCGCATCGTGCGCTCGAAACACCGCCTGGGCAGTCCGCTGAGAATTCGTCACCCGAGGGGATCTGCGGCGCGGGGCTCCCGCTGGACGGCGAAGTGGTTGTCCGAACGTTGCCGACGGCCGCGCGCGAAGCGGCATTCATCGCAGATGAGTTGCGACGGGCGCACCTTCACTGCGCAGTGCCCTGGTCGCGGATGGCCGTCCTGGTGCGCTCACCGACGGCCTCGTTGCCGGCCCTGCGCCGCGCATTCTCGAGCGCGGGTGTCCCGATGGGCACCTCGGGCCGGGACACCGCGTTGACCGACGATCCGGTCGTCCGGCTGTTGCTGACCGTCCTGAGGTGCGGCACGGACCCGGCATCACTGACCGGTCAGGTAGCGCTGGATCTGCTGTCCTCCCCGGCCGGGGGTCTGGATGGCGAAGCACTGCGCAGGTTGCGCCGGCAGTTGCGGGCCGCCCACCCGGACGGTGGGCCCACACCGGATCTTGTGGCGGCTGTGCTCGCGGGAGCTCCTGTGCCGGAAGGGGTTTCGTCCGACCTCGGCCGTCCGCTGTTCCGAGTGCGCGCCATGCTCGACGCGGCGCGCAGCAGAGCGGGAGACGCCGCTGCCGAGCAGAGCCTGTGGACGGTGTGGCGCGCCAGCGAGCTGGAGGATCCACTGATGGCGGCCTCGCTGCGCGGCGGCCGTGCGGGTCAGCGGGCCGACAACACTCTTGACGGTGTTCTGTCGCTGTTCTCGATGGCCTCCGATCTGGCCGACCGGATGGCATTGGCCGGGGTCGACGCCTTCCTGGACATGGTCGAGGGGCAACAGATCCCGGGCGACCCCACGGCGGGGACGACCCGCCCCGCAGACGTGGTTGCTGTGTTGTCCGCGCACGCCTCCAAGGGTCTGGAATGGGACGTCGTGTGTCTGGCCGGCGTCGCAGAGGGTCAGTGGCCTGTGCTTCGGCCGCGTGAGACTCTCCTCGGCACGGACGAGGTGCTGGACGCCGCTGCCGGCCTGCCCCGGACGGTCACCGGCGGCTCGGCAACGCTGCAGGAGGAGCGCAGACTGTTCTATGTAGCGGCAACCCGCGCCCGAAAGAAGCTTGTCGCAACGTCGGTCGACGATCAGGACACGGTGCCATCCCGATTCCTCGGCGAATTGCTGAGCTCGACGGACAACGTGGAGTCCGGATGGCCGGCAGGGATCGACGGCAGCGAACGGCGCGGCCTGCACCTGACCGATCTGGTGGCGGAACTTCGACGGGCGGTGACCGACCCGACCGTGCCTGAGCTCACCGCACACCTGGCCGCCACACAGTTGGCGCGCCTTGCCACGGCCGGTGTCGCGGGCGCGCATCCGCGGGATTGGTACGGACTGGCAGATCGGTCGACGGCGGCGCCGCCGCTCCCACGGGCGGCGGCGATTGCGGTATCGCCATCGGCCGTGGACAGCCTGTCCACCTGCTCGCTCCGCGGCGTACTCGAACGGCGCGGTGCCCGATCCGGCTCCACCCAGCAGCAGATCGAGGGCGTCGTCCTGCACGCACTTGTCGACGGCCTGGCGAAAGGCATTCCCCGGGCCGACATCGAAGCGGAGATGGAGCGCTTCCTCGCCCTGCAGACCCATCTACCGCCGTGGCTGATCGGCAGAACCCGTAGGGCGCTCGGCTCGATGCTGAGTGCGGCGGAGAGCTGGATCCGGGATCTTCCGCCGGGCCGGACCTTGGCCGGATCGGAGGTGCGGCTCTCGGTCACGCTGCCCACTCCCGGGGGTGGGCCGGATGCCGGAAAGGCGTCGCGGCCCCGCGAGGTCCGTCTCGAGGGTCGGGCAGATCGTCTCGACAGGATGGCTGACGGCTCCATCATCGTCGTCGACTTCAAAACCGGGGCCACCGTTCCCTCGAAGGCCAGCGTGGTCGAGAATGCCCAGCTGGCCGTTTACCAGCTGGCGTTGGTGCTCGGTGGCGCGGACCACCTCGACCGTGCCACGGGGGTCGAGCGGCCGGACGAGCCGCCGTTGGACCCCGAAGAAGAGGAGATGGTCGCTGCATCACCGACTGCGAGTGCCCACGACGGTGACTCGACGGCACCCGAGTTGACCCTGCCGACGGTGACCCGCCCCGGCGGGGCCGAGCTGGTATACCTGCGAACCGGGATACCGCAGACACGACAACAGCCACCACTGGACAGCGCCGCAGCGGCCGACTGGGCCGACAAGGTGCGGACCGCCGCGGAACGCCTCGCGGCGGCGGTCAGCGTTGCCCAGGAGAACAAGTTCTGTGAGAGGTGCCCGGTGCGCGCCTGCTGCCCGTTGCAGCCCGAGGGCCGACAGGTGACGCGATGATCACCGCCGCCGAACTGTCCCGCGAACTCGGCCTACCTGCGCCGACCGCCGAACAGAGCGCGGTGATCGAGGCCCCGCTCGTGCCCGGTCTCGTGGTCGCGGGGGCCGGATCGGGGAAGACCGAGACGATGGCGTCCCGAGTGGTCTACCTGGTCGCCACCGGGCAGGTACGCCCGGAACAGGTGCTGGGGCTCACCTTCACCCGGAAGGCGGCCGCCGCGCTCAGCCAACGCGTCCGACGGCGGCTCCGGCTGCTGGCGGCGTCCGGGATCGACATTCCCGATGCGCACGAACTTCTCGGCGATCCGGAAGTGGCAACCTACCACTCGTTCGGTGGGCGGCTGATTGCAGACTTCGGGCCGCTCGCCGGTGTGGAGCCGGCTGCCGCAGTTCTGACACCAACCGGTGCTTGGCAACTCGCCCGACGGGTCGTCGCGCGTTGGGACGGCGACCTGCGCACCGATCTCGGTCCCGACCAGGTCACCGAGCGGCTGTTGGCCATCTCCGGAGCCCTCGCGGATCACCTGTCCGGAGCCGGCGACCTGGAGAACGTGCTCGAGGAGTTGCTCGGCGTGATGCGTTCTGCGCCGCCGACCAGCCGCCAACGCAGCGCCATGCACAGCGCACTGGCCGATCACGTCAAGCGGTTGCAGGATCGGCAATGGATCATCCCGCTGACCAGGGCGTTCGCCGCGGCCAAGCGCGAGCGCGGGGTCATCGACTTCTCCGACCAGATGCAGATCGCGGCGACACTCGTCCAGCAGCATCCGCGAGTCGGCGCGGTGCTCCGTGAGAAGTACGCCGTCGTACTCCTGGACGAGTACCAGGACACCGGGCACGCCCAAAGGGTCATCCTCCGCACCCTTTTCGGTGCAGGGGCGCCGGGAGCGAAGGCCGGCCACCCGGTGATGGCGGTCGGCGACCCGGTTCAGTCCATCTATTCCTGGCGTGGGGCCTCGGCATCCAACCTGCCGCGGTTCGTCACCGACTTCCCGTTGTCGAACGGGACGCCATCGACCATCCGCTCGCTGCTGACCAGCTTCCGGAACCCGCCGGCTGTGCTCGCCCTGGCGAACGCTCTGTCGCAGTCGATCCGGTCGGGACCGTCCGCCCCGGTGGAGGTCGGCGAGCTTCGACCTGTGGACGGGGCGCCGGACGGTGAGGTCAGATACGGGCTCTTCGCGACCGCCGCAGACGAGGACGCCTGGCTCGCCCGGACGATCGCTCAGCAGTGGACGGCCGCAATGGATGGTGCTGCCCCGTCCCCCCCGACGACTGCTGTGCTGGTCCGTCGCCGCAGTGACATGGCCTCGACCGCCGAGGCCTTGCGGGCGGAGGGACTGCCTGTCGAGGTCGTCGGCCTCGGCGGCCTGCTGAACGAACCCGAGATCGCAGATCTGGTCGCAACTCTCCGGATTTTGGTCGACCCCACCGCCGGCGCCGCTGCCATCCGGCTCCTCACCGGTGCTCGCTGGCAGCTTGGAGTGGCCGATCTGGAGGCGCTGGCGCAGCGTGCGCGAGAGCTGGTCGCGACCGGCCGATCGGCTGCCCAGAAGGCCGCAACCGGCCGGAGCGCGGTGCGTGCCGCTGTGGCCCAAGCACTGTCCGGCGAGGACATCGACTCCTGGTGTCTGGTCGACGCCATCTCCGATCCCGGTCCCGCCGCGCGCTACTCAGCAGCCGGCCACCAGCGCCTGGTCACCTTGGCCGCCCACCTGCGCCGTCTCCGGAGCCGCCTCGGCCAGCCGCTGCCGGACCTGATCGCCGACCTCGAACGGTCGACCGGCCTGGACGTTGAAGTACAACTCGGCTCTCCTGCGGGCCGCGCACACCTCGACGCGTTCGCCGACGTGGTGGCCGAGGTCGCTGCGACCGGTGCGGGTCCGACTGAATTGCTGGACTACCTGGACGCGGCCGCCGAACGGGAAGACGGACTGACGCCGGGGGAGGTCGCCGCGTCGGCCGACCGGGTTCAGGTATTGACCGTGCACGCGGCCAAAGGACTCGAATGGGAGATCGTCGCGGTCCCGCACCTCACCGACGGAGTGTTCCCGGTCACCAGGGGAAGCACCTGGCTCGGTGATGCCGGTCAGTTACCCCCGGACCTGCGGGGTGACCGAGACGAGTTGCCGCAGTTGACCTTACCCGCGGACGGGGACCAGAAGGAGATCGCGGACGCCCTCGCCGATCACGCGGCGGACTTCGCCCGGCTGCGCCTGCTCGAGGAGCGGCGACTGCTCTACGTCGCGCTGACCCGCGCCGAGCGGGTGCTGCTGCTCTCGGGTCACCATTGGGGCGCAACGACGAGCCGGCCCGCGGGTCCCAGTGAGTTCCTGCTGGACTGCGCGGCGCAGTTGCGTCCGGGCGTGGAGCCGGACGCCTGGGCGCCAGCGCCGAACGCCGCCGACGCCAATCCGCTGACCACCACACCCCGGACGGCGCTGTGGCCCGTCGACCCACTCGGCCCACGACGGGGTGATGTTCGAGCGGGTGCCGACCGGGTTCTCGCCGCTCTTGCGGCGCAGTCCGACCAGCACACGCAGCCAGACCAGCACTCGCAGCCCGGCCAGCACATGCAGCCCGGTCCGCACACGCAGCCCGGCCACCACACGCAGCCGGGTCACTACGCGATGGCCGACGATCGCGTCGGTTCGGCGGATGCCGTCCGTGAGGAGCCGGATCCGTTCGGCTGGGCGGCGGACGTCACCACCCTGCTGGCCGAACGAACAGCCGCGGCGCACGGCTCCGTCGATGTCGAGCTTCCGGGCACCCTGTCCGTTTCGGCGTTGGTCGACCTCGCCGATGACCCTCAGCTGTTGGCGCGGCGGCTCCGGCGTCCCGTTCCGACAGAACCGACCCCGCACAGTCGCCGGGGCACCGCTTTTCATCAATGGCTGGAACGCTTCTACGGCGGGGAGGCGCTGCTGGACGTCCGCGACCTGCCCGGTGCCGGTGATCACTCGGCCGCGGAAGATGCCGAATTCGACGATCTACGGCGCCGGTTCCTGGAGTCACCATGGGCCAACCGGGTTCCCGCCGAGGTCGAGGTGCCCTTCTCCACGCGCATCGGCGGCATCGGGATTCGGGGCAGGATCGATGCGGTCTTCGCCGACCCGGACGGAGGGGTGACGGTCGTCGACTGGAAGACCGGACGACCTCCACCTGCCGCCAGGCGCGCTGCGGCCTCGGTGCAGTTGGCCTGCTATCGACTGGCGATTGCCGAGCTGCGGCAGGTACCGCTACCACTGGTCCGGGCGGCCTTCCATTACGTCGCCACCGGCACCACCATCGCGCCGGTGGACCTGCTGGATGCCGACGGCATTGGCGAGTTGATTGCAGCGGCGACCGGGTCGCCTGATCCTGTTGCTTTCCCGGGGTGACGCTGCGGAAGCCGGAGGGTCACCACGTGGCAAGCCCTCGGGTGACAGTTCGCCGTTGTGTCGTTCCTCAGGTGGCGGAACGCGCACCGGCCGTTTGTAGGGTGGCCCGATGACGCCCGAGCGGCCCCGGCGCCGCGCCGTCGTGCTGCGCGGCCGCCCGCTGCCGACCGATCGGGCGGCCGTGATGGCCATCGTCAACCGCACACCGGACTCGTTCTTCGACGCCGGCGCGACCTTCGACGAGTCCGCCGCGCTCGACGCCGTGTACGTCGCGGTCGGCGGAGGGCGCCGACTCGTGGACATCGGCGGGGTGAAGGCCGGCGTCGGTCGAGAGGTTGACATCGCCGAGGAGATCCGGCGGGTGGTGCCGTTCATCGGTCGGGTTCGGGAGCTCTTTCCGGACCTGGTGATCAGCGTCGACACCTGGCGCTCCGCCGTGGCGACGGAGGCGTGCCTCGCCGGCGCTGACCTGATCAATGACACCTGGGCCGGTGCCGACCCGACGCTGGCCGAGGTCGCGGCACGGTTCGGTGCGGGGATCGTCTGTTCGCACACCGGCGGCGCTGCCGCCGCGGACCAACCCGTTCCGGGTGTCCTACCGCGACGTCGTGGCCGCCGTCATCGAGGAGACGACCGCCGCCGCCGCCAGGATGGTGGCGGCCGGCGTGCCCGTCACCGGAATTCTGATCGACCCGACCCACGACTTCGGCAAGAACACCTGGCACGGCCTCGAGTTGGTCAACCGCACCGACGAACTCGTTGCCACCGGTTGGCCCGTGCTGATGGCCCTGTCCAACAAGGACTTCGTCGGCGAAACCCTGGATCTGCCGGTCGACCAGCGACTGGAAGGCACGCTGGCCGCGACCGCCATCGCCGCATGGCAGGGCGCCGCCATCTTCCGGGCCCACCAGGTGCGACCCACGCGCCGGGTGGTCGACATGGCGGCAGCGATCAGCGGCAGCCGGGCGCCGCTGGCAGCGCGCCGCGGACTGATCTGACGCAGACGCGACCATCCGTGCCAATCTCATCGCAGCAGGCGAGCAGGGAGCGAGGCATGCATCAGCGGTCCACAAGACGAGCGACAGCGGAATGGTCAGGGCGGCAGTGTCGGCCCGGCATGGCACGATCGAGCAGTGACCACAGTTCTGCAGTACCTGGTGATCGCCGCCGTGATCGGCCTGGTGATCTTCGGCATCGCGGTGGTCATCTTCGGACGAGGCGAACAGATGGCGCCGCTGTCGCCACGAACCTCACCCACCGAACTGCCCGACGACGGCATGACCGGCGACGACGTCCGGTCGATGAGGTTTGCGATGGCCCTTCGCGGATACCGGATGAGCGACGTCGATTGGGCACTGGAGCGTCTGTCCGAGGAGTTGGATCGACTCAAGGCACAGGTGACAGCACTCTCCGGCGGATCCGAGTGGAGCGATCCCGAGCACGACGGGGCTGACGACGAGGCCCTCCGGTCGGCGTCGAGCCAACCGCCGCCGGCCGATCCGTTGAGCGACCCCGCCACCGGTACCGGGACCGAGCTGGTTACCGATGTCGCCGACGAGTACAGCAGCGGAGCGCGATCATGAACGTGCGGATAGAGGCCTCAGTTGTTCTGCGCGCAGATCCGGAGGCAGCGTTCGCGTCGATGGCCGACGTCCGGGCGCAGGAGAAGTGGATCTTCGCAACGACCATGTACGCCGTCGAGAGTGCGGCATCCCCGCCCCAGGTCGGCTCCCGGATCGCGGCCTTCACCGGCTTCTGGAGCATCGGCTTCTTGGACACCATGACGGTGACCGAGTACGACCCGCCGCGGCGCTGGGTGATGGACAAGGACGGCGCACTACTGCACGGCGTCGGCATCATGCAGGTCGAGCCGCTGCCTCAAGGTTGCCGCGTCAGCTGGGTCAACGAGCTCGACCTGCCGTTCGGGATCCTGGGACGGCTGGGCTGGCCGATCGCCCGGCCGCTGGCCAGGCTCGCGTTGACGGCGGCGCTCAAGCGTATGGGCCGGCTCATCGACAAGGGGGTGCTGCCGCTGGCCCCGGCACCGGCCCGGCAGATCGACCCTTCATCCGGTTCGCACGCACTGACGTCATGACCGCAGACTTCCAGGGGGCAGCCGCAACAGTCGAAGTCCAGGCGCCGCCGGCGACCCGCCTCGGCGAAGACGGCCTGCTTCGCTGTTGGTGGGGGAGCAGTGCCCCCGAGTACCTGGACTATCACGACCAGGAGTGGGGCGTCCCGCTGCACGGGGACGACGCCTTGTACGAACGGCTCTGCCTGGAGGCGTTCCAGTCGGGCCTGAGTTGGTTGACCATCCTGCGCAAGCGCGCCGACTTCAGGCGCGCGTTCGACGGCTTCGTCATCGAACGTGTCGCCAAGTACGACCAGAGCGACATCGATCGGCTGATGGCTGACGCGTCGATCGTCCGGAACAGGGCGAAGATCGAGGCAGCACTCAACAACGCCCGCATCGCCGCGGAGATTGAGCCCGGGCTCGACGAATTGTTGTGGTCCTTCGCGCCGTCGGCGCCGCGCCGCCGTCCGTCCACGATCGCCGATCTCCAGGCGATCACACCCGAATCGACCGCGATGGCAAAGGCATTGAAACGCCGGGGTTTCAGGTTCTTCGGCCCGACAACCGCGTATGCCCTCATGCAGGCGACCGGGATGGTCGATGACCACGTCACCGGATGCTGGCGAGCCGCCGACTGACCCGACCGATACGGGAGCCCGAACGGAAACGATCAGCGAGTGACTGCCGCGCCACGCTTGCCGCGCGGCGCAAGTGCGGGTTTCTCGGTCGCCGCTGAACTTCGGGCGTTCTTGACCGGCCGTGCGGGGCGTGACGGGGACGTGCTGCCGGCTGCCCGAGTGGCGGCCGGCTCATCCGCGGCGCCAGGAACGTCCCCCTTCGCGGACTGCGACTCCTGCTGTGCGTCGGCGGACGTCGAGTCACTCTGAGGCAGGCCCGTGCCGTCCTCGTCGCCGGACACATTGATCACCGCAACACCGGATTCCAGGTCGATCCGCAGGTCGCCATCCTTGGCGTTGCCCTCCTCCTCGCGTCGCGCGGCCTTGGCCTGGCGTTCCTCGAGTTCATGGCGCATGCCGGGGTTGAACAGCGCCCCCAGTTCACCCATCGGTCCCACCAGGCCAGGCTACGGCACGGCCGCACCTCCGGCCCTTCCGACGCAGGCCGAGGATTTCACCGTCCGCTGAACCGTGGAGGGCGTTTCTCGACAAAGGCCGTGATGGCTTCGTGATGGTCCGGAGAGGCGAAACACTCCATCTGGGCCCGATCCTCGAAGGCGAGTGTGGACGCCAGATCCGACTGGGCGCCGTGTTGCAGGGATGCCTTGATCCAGCTGTAGGCGCGGGTCGGGCCGGCCGCCAGCCTCGCCGCGAGTGCCGCGGCCGTGCGCCCGAGTTCCGCGTCCGGGACGACGCCGTCGACCATCCCGATCTGCAGCGCTTCCGCCGCATCGACCCGCTCGCCCAGCAGCATCATCCGGGAGGCGCGGCCGTGACCGATCAATCTCGGCAGCACGAAGGACGCTCCGGTGTCGGCGGACAGCGCGACCCCGGCGAACGCCATCGAGAACGACGCCGATTCGGCGGCGATTCGCAGGTCGCAGGCGAACGCCAGCCCCGCCCCGGCACCGGCAGCGGCGCCGTTCACCGCGGCGACAACCGGTTTCGGCATGCCGGTCACCGCCAGGACCAGCGGGTTGTAGAACTCGCTCACGGCGGTTCCCACCCGCGGATCGCCGGCGGAAACCAGCGCAAGATGCTCCTTGAGGTCCTGACCTGCGCAGAAGGCGCGCCCGGCACCGGTGATCAGCACCGCCCGCACCGAAGGATCAGCTGCGGCGGCGGCCAGCGTGTCCAGCAGCGCGGTCTTCAGTGCCAGGTTGAACGAGTTGAAGGCAGCCGGCCGGTTCAGGGTGACCGTTCGGACGCCCCCGGCATCGGCGACCAGCACCGATGGCTCGGCGGCCGGATCCGAAGGGGACGGCGGTTTCATCGTCATCGCGGTGATCTCCTCGGGCTGATCCGGCTGTGTCCCGGTGCGTGTGTCGCCGCCCGTCGGGCGTCGAACGGCGTTCATCATCGCCCGCCGGGCGCGCTCCGTCATGGACCCGGGGAGGTTCCACGCCGTCCTTGGCGTGGCCCCCTCGCGCCGGAAAGCGCGATGACGCAAATCGAGCGCGATTTGGTCGCCGACCCACAAACCAGATCACCGGTGAGCTCGGTCGCCGAATCCACCGGGCCACCCGCAGAGTTCTCACCTGTTGGCGGCGACGGGCCCGATCATCCCGCCGGACGACGGTATTTCCGCGGCGCGGCGCACCTGGTTTCAATCAAAGCGCCCTCATGAGGGAGAATGGAGCGTCCGCGGTGAGCCGCGGCGATTACGCCGGACGGAACGCCGCCCGGCCGAAAGAATCACGTGAGTTCTGGAGGGAGTCGCACATGGCGGCCATGAAGCCCCGTACCGGGGATGGTCCTCTCGAAGTGACCAAGGAGGGCCGCGGCATCGTCATGCGTGTTCCGTTGGAGGGCGGTGGGCGGCTGGTCGTTGAGATCTCCGCCGACGAGGCCTCCGCCTTGGGTGATGCGCTGAAGGCTGTCGTCGTCAAGTAGGACGAGTTGCGGCACGCAGGAGTGGTTCCGAGCACCGCGCATTCGCCCGGGATCCGATCTCTGTTCCAGGGATCGGGTCCCGGGCGTTTCCGTGCACGTGCTGAAAGCGCTGCTCAGCCCAGTACCGATCGGTACAGACCCACAGTCTGCTCGGCGATGGCCGTCCAGGAGAACTCGTCCACCGCACGCTCGCGTCCGGCCATTCCGTACGCGCGGGCCCGCTCGGGGTCCCGCACCAGGTCATTGACCGCCGTCGCCAGGTCCTGCTCGAAGGCCCGGCCGTCCCGGCTGTCGTAGTGCACCAGCAGGCCCGTCTCCCCGTTGTTCACCACCTCGGGAATCCCGCCGACGTCACTGGCGACCACGGCCGCGCCGCAGGCCATCGCCTCGAGATTGACGATCCCCAGCGGCTCGTACACCGATGGGCAGACGAAGACGGTCGAAGCCGAGAGCACCTGCTTCACCTCGGGCAACGTCAGCATCCCGTCGAACCAGAAGACGCCCGGACGTCTGGCCTGCAACTCGGCGATCGCGGCGGCCGTCTCCTCGGCGATCTCCGGGGTGTCGGGGGCGCCGGCGCACAACACGAGCTGCACGTCGGGATCGAAGTGGTGAGTGGCCGCGACCAGGTGACCGACGCCCTTCTGCCGGGTGATCCGGCCGACGAAGGAGGCGATCGGCTTGGTGACATCGACCCCCTTGTCGGTCAGGATCGACCGTTCCTCGGTCCGCTGGTAGATCTCCGTGTCGATTCCGTTCCGGATGACGTGCACCTTCTCCGGGTCGAGCGTCGGGTAGCTCTCGAGGATCCCTCCGCGCATGCCGGAGGAGACCGAGATGATCGCGTCGGCACCCTCGTACGCGGTCTTCTCGGCCCATGACGACAGCCGGTACCCACCACCGAGCTGCTCGGCCTTCCACGGACGGTGCGGCTCGAGCGAGTGCGCCGTGATGACATGCGGGATCCCGTGCAGGAGCTTGCCGATGTGACCGGCCATGTTCGCGTACCAGGTGTGCGAGTGCAGCAATTCCACATTGCCGGTGGCCGCGACCATCGACAGGTCGACGGACAGCGTCGTGAGCGCGGGATTGGCACCGATCAGGTCGGGAGCAGGTCGATGTCCGGTGGCACCGGGCCGGTCATCGCCGAAAGCATGCACGTCGACGTCGATCAGCTTGCGGAGTTCGCGGGCGAGGTATTCGACGTGAACCCCGGCCCCTCCATAGACATCCGGCGGGAATTCACGGGTCAGGATCGCGGTATGCACGTCGGCAATCTATCCAGAGCCCCCGTCGTGCGCAGGCTGAACCCGGCCCGATGGACCCCGGTTCGGGCACCACGGGACGAAACGCCAACGCGGGCGGCCGAACAGTGGGTCCCCGCGTGCGAGTCCAACAGGGCGCCGCTATGGTCAGCGCCATGGCCAAGCCCAAGGTTCTCGGCATCGTGTTGGCAGGCGGCGAAGGAAAACGGTTGTGGCCCTTGACGGCCGACCGTGCCAAACCGGCGGTGCCGTTCGGCGGTAACTTCAGACTCATCGACTTCGTGCTGTCGAACCTGGTCAACGCCGGGTATCTCAAGATCTGCGTGCTGACGCAATACAAGTCGCATTCGCTCGACAGGCACATCACCACCACGTGGCGGATGAGCCAGATGATCGGCAACTACGTCACGCCCGTTCCCGCGCAGCAGCGGCTCGGTCCCCGCTGGTACACCGGCTCGCGCGGACGCCATCCTGCAGTCGCTGAACCTGGTGTACGACGAGAAGCCTGACTACCTGGTCGTTTTCGGTGCCGACCACGTGTACCGGATGGATCCGTCGCAGATGGTCACCGACCACATCGCCACCGGCGCCGAGGCCACCGTGGCCGGCATCCGGGTGCCGCGGCACGAGGCCACCGCGTTCGGCGTGATCAAGACCGGGGCGGACGGCATCCACATCGACGAGTTCATGGAGAAGCCGGCCGACCCGCCGTCGGTACCCGACGATCCCGACGTCGCCTACGCGTCCATGGGCAACTACGTGTTCTCCACCGACGCGCTGATCGAGGCGCTGAAGATCGACGCCGCCGACGAATCGTCCATCCATGACATGGGCGGCAACATCATTCCGTATTTCGTCAACCGCGGCAGCGCGCATGTGTACGACTTCGCCCGCAACGACGTCCCCGGCGCGACGGCCCGGGACCGTGGCTACTGGCGGGACGTCGGCACGCTCGACGCGTACATGGACGCGCACATGGACCTGGTGTCGATCGAGCCGATCTTCAATCTCTACAACCGGGAGTGGCCGATTCTCAGCTTCCCGGCCGCTCTGCCGCCGGCGAAGTTCGTCGAGGACGGAACGGCCCGCGACTCGATGATCGGCGGCGGGCACGATCGTCTCCGGTGCCACGGTGACGAAGTCCGTGGTCAGCGACGACGTCAGGATCGGCACCGGTGCGACGGTGGACGGGTCGGTGATCCTGCCGGGTGTCCGGATCGGCCGGAACGCGGTGGTGCGCAACAGCATCCTGGACAAGAACGTCATCGTCCCGGACGGTGCGTCGGTGGGCGTCGATGCCGAACTGGACAGCGACCTGTACTCGGTCAGCCCGGGCGGCATCACCGTGGTCGGCAAGGGCGTCACGATCGGCAAAGGCCGGTCCTGAGCAAGCGGGGCCGGTCCTGAGCGACGGGGCCCGTCTCTGATCGGGCCGGCCGTCCTGATGGGCCGGGCCCGTCCCGATTGGCCGGGCCCGTCCTGATTGGACGGGAGCCCCGGGCGACCGGCCCCCGCTCAGGCGCAGCTTCGTGAATGTCAGGGCGTCGTCAATCTCAGCGCGTGGTGAATTTCAGGGCGTCGGGTGGGGCAGCCTCGCCGGGCAGCGCTGCGTCATGAAGTCGGCGCTGTACTCGAAGTGCCAGGCCTCGTTGTCGTAGACCCGGCACCACCCGAGCGAACCCTTGGTGCCTTCGAGCCAGGTGTAGGCGGCGTAGGGCTGGACGTCGATCGCGAGACCCAGCACGTGCGCCGACTTTGCCGGCGGCAGTACGTATTGGGCCGCCATGGCCGCGCCGTACTGGGTGACGTAGTCGTCGTAGGTCTCCTGCTGTTGCTGCCGGCTCCGCTTTCCGTCGGCCAGGCACATCTCGATGCCTGCGGCGGCCGCCGCGGCGTCGGCGGCGAGCCAGGCGGCTGCGGCGTCGGCGCGCATCCCGGTCGGCTGTCTCGTCGGCGTACTGCTCGCTGCCCTTGCAGCGCGGCCCGCCGTCGTCGCCAGGGAGGTCGGGGTCGGCGGGGTCCGAACCGGCGGCTGCCGCGGCGGCCGCTGCGTCCCTGGCCGACTGCGCGGCCGCCGACGATGCGGCCCGGGCTGCCGCGGAGGCGCTCGCCGCCCGGGAGGCATCCGCTTCTCGCGACGAGGCGGCAGCGGCAGCGGCTGCCTCGGCAGCCGACGACCGGGATGCTTCTGCCGCGGATCGGGCGACGGCCGCTGATGACGCAGCCACCGCGGCGGCGGACGACGCGGCATCTGCCGCAGCAGCGGACGCCGACGACACTGCTGCCGAGGAGGCAGCGGCGGCGGCCGAGGACGACGCGAGCAACTCGGCCTCCGACGCGCCGCACCCTGCCAGCGCGAGGCCTGCGGCGAGAACGGCAGCGGATGCGACTGCGCCGGCCCGGGTGAGCGAGCGGCCGCGGGTCACCGGCGGTTGACCGCCGCGAGCAGGCCGTCGCCCAGCGGGATCATCACAGCGGCCAGGGTCTCGTCGTCACGGATCAGCCGGCCCGCCTCGCGGACGGCGACGGTCTCGTCATCGCGTTGGGTCGGATCGGCCACCTTGTCGCCGGCCAGGGCGCCGTCGATCACCAGCACCCCGCCGGGGCGGAGCAACCGGAGCGCCTCGGCGACGTACTGCGGGTACTCCGTCCGCGCGCCGTCGACGAACACCAGGTCATAGGCGCCGTCGGTCAGCCGGGGCAGCACATCCAGCGCACGCCCGTTGATCAACCTCGTTCGGGTGGGGCCGATGCCGGCCTCGGTGAAGGCCTTCTTGGCTGCCCGGTGGTGCTCGGCCTCGACGTCGATCGAGGTGAGGATCCCGTCCGCAGCCATCCCGGCCAGCAGGTGAAGCCCGCTGACGCCCGCGCCCGTGCCGATCTCCACGACGGAGCGGGCACCGATCGCGGAGGCCAGGAAGGTCAGTGCCGCGGCGCCACCGGACCCGATGGGGACGCAGCCGAGGTCGGCGGCGCGGCTACGGGCGGCGAGCACGACCTCACCCTCCGGCACGAAGAACTCGGCGTAGGACCGGCTGGTGGTCACCGGAAACCTCCTGGCTGCGGCAAACGGGCGGAAGGGAAGGGAGTGCGCTCGGGCGAGCATGACGGTCACCGAGCATGACGATCACCGAGCATGACGATCACCGAGCATGACGATCACCGAGCATGACGATGACAGACCACGACGATGACTTCATCAGGGGCCCCGCGTCCCGCCGCAGAACCTACCGGCACCGGCCATCCGATCAGAACAGGCGCACCGCCGCACCGTCCGAACAGGCACGCCAGATGTGTGTTCGGCGCCGTTCACACCCCGCTCACAACCACCGCAGGAACAATCATCGGACTGCGGTCGTTCGACCGTTCAGATCCCGGAGGTGGTTTCGCTGTACAGCCTGCCCGTGCCGATCGGTCCATCAGGGGCCGGTTCCGACGCGTCATCGGCTGATGATGCGCTCGAAGTGGCGCCCGACGGGGCGCCCGCCGCATGGACGCCGCCGCTCTGGGAGGACATCGTCCGCGAGCACGGCGACCGGGTGTACCGCCTGGCCTACCGGCTGTCGGGCAACACCCATGACGCCGAGGACATCACCCAGGAGACCTTCATCCGGGTCTTCCGCTCGCTGGACAACTACCGTCCGGGGTCGTTCGAGGGGTGGCTGCACCGCATCACCACCAACGTCTTCCTGGATCTCGTCCGGCGCCGGCAACGCATCCGGATGGAGGCGCTGCCGGAGGAGACGGACCGGATCGCCGGCCGCGAGCCGTCCCCGGAGCAGGCGTTCAGCGACGCCAACCTCGATCCCGACCTGCAGGCCGCGCTCGACGACCTGCTGCCCGAGTTCCGGGCCGCCGTGGTGCTGTGCGACGTCGAGGGTCTGACCTACGAGGAGATCGGCGCGACGCTCGGGGTGAAACTGGGTACCGTGCGGTCGCGTATCCATCGGGGCCGGTTGGCCTTGCGGTCAGGTCTCGAACGACGGCGTGCCGAGCGTGCCGACAGGGCTGGCCCGATCGACAGGAATGGTTCGGAGGCGGTGCGATGACAGCGGGTTTCGCGGATCACCTCAATCTCGACGCCATCGTCGCCTTCGCGGACGGTGAGATGCCACTGGTTGCCTACCAGCGGGCAGCAGCGCATGTCGCACGGTGTCCGCAGTGCGAGTACGAGGTCAACCAGCAGATCGCGGCGCGGTCGTGGTTGCGTTCCGCAGGGACCCCGTCGATGCCGCCCAGTCTGCTGGACAGCCTCAGGTCGATCCCCGTTGCGATGCCGGCGGACCGGCCGGTCAGCGACGTCACGATCGATCCACGCACCGGCCGCGCGGTCCGCCCCGCGGACGACTCGCGTGCCGCCCATGTCGCCAGGCGGTTCCGGTTCCTCGGAGCCGGTGCGCTGGTGGCGGGGCTCGCGGTCGGCGCTCTGGTCGCAGGTGCCGAACAGGCCGACAAGGACCGACCGGGCAGCGACCATCTGGTCAGCGGGGTCGAGACGCAGTTCGTCGTGCCGGTCGAACTGCACAGGCCGTAGCCCGGCCCGGGCGCGTTCAGTACCGCCGGTCAGCGCCTGTCGAGAGGTCACCGCACAGATGAACAACCCTGAATCCGGCGAGTCCGGCACCGGCGGAACTCCTGCGGAGCCGCTCGTTCCGGCCGGTGCCGGCCGCATCCCGCAACGGCCGCCCGCGGCTCGACCCGAAGCCGCTGTGGAAGCCACCCATCGATCCACTGCAGGCGGGCGCCTTCGGCCGACCCGGCGGAGTCGGCGGATCGTTCGCGCCGCGCCGGTCGAACGGCCCCGTCCCGCTGGGTGCCGCGCCGGTGCCCGAATATCTCGAGGACGCCTTCGGCCGACCTCCGGGGTCGCACGAGAGCCTTCCCCGGCCGCCCGCCGCCGGTGCCGACAGCCAGTCCGCCGACCCGCCCGCCGATCCGTGGTCGGATCCCACGGCCGGCGCCCGGCTCGGCCCGCCGGCGCTGCCGCCCGACGGGGCGCCGTCCCCGGAACTGCGACCCGCTGAACGGTTCTCGTTCCGTCAGGCGCTGTTCGATCGCAGGCTGCGGCCTTCTGCGCTGATCGGGCTGCTGGTGACGGCCCTGGTCATCGGCGGCGTGGGCGCCGTCATCGGGGTGCTGGCGGCGAACCGGTTGCCGGCGAGTGTGACCGACCCGCAGTTCCAACTGGCTACCGTCGCGCCGTCCGTCAACCGGGAGCCCGGATCCGTCGCCGACATCGCGGCGCGGGTGCTGCCGTCCGTCGTCTCGCTGGAGATCCGCACCGGCGATGTCGGTGAGACAGGCTCCGGCGTGGTGATCGATCGCAACGGCTACATCCTGACGAACAATCACGTGATCTCCACCGCCGCGACCGACCCGTCGGCCGAGCTGACGGTGATCTTCGACGACGGCAAGCAGAGCCGGGTGCCGGGCATCATCGTCGGCCGCGACCCGCTGACCGACCTCGCCGTGCTCAAGGTCGACGTCACCGGCGCCACCGTCGCGCAGCTGGGCGACTCCGCGTCGCTCGCGGTCGGGGATCCGGTGATCGCCATCGGCTCGCCGCTGGGCCTGGCCGGCACCGTCACCACCGGCATCGTCTCCGCGAAGGACCGGCCGGTGCGGCTGCAGGGCGGGGGCTCGGACACCGATGCCGTCATCGACGCGGTGCAGACCGACGCCGCGGTGAACCCCGGCAACTCCGGCGGTCCGTTGGTGAACTCCGCCGGCGCAGTGGTGGGCATCAACACCGCGATCAGGACGTTGGGCGGCGAGTCCAGCGGATCCATCGGGCTCGGCTTCGCCATCCCGATCACCATGGCCAGGAGCGTCGCCGAGCAGATCATCAAGTCCGGAACCGTGCAGCACTCCACCATCGGGGTCAACGCCCGGTCGGCGACGGACGGCGTCACCGACGGCGCGCAGGTGCAGAACGTCCAGCAGGACGGTCCGGCCGCGGCCGCGGGCATCGCCGAGGGCGACGTCATCACCAAGGTCGGCGACCGGTCGGTGGGGAACGCCGACGAACTCGTGGTGGCCGTCCGGCAGAACGCCGTCGGAGCCACCGTTCCCGTCGTGCTGCTGCGCGACGGCCGGCAGATGACGGTGAACGTCACCCTGGCCGCGCAGTAGCGCAACAGGCCGTACGTACGGCCCGTTCGGCCGGCATCGGGAGCGACTGAGGCATGACCGTGCGGGCTATCCTGGCCGAGTCGGTCCGACAAGGGAGGAGGCCGGCACATGTTCGGCCTGTCCTGGGGTCAGATCGCCATCATCGTGCTCGTCGGCGTCTTCGTGCTGGGTCCCGAGCGCATCCCGACCGCCGTGAGCTGGGTGATGACGACCCTGCGCAAGGTGCGGACGATGGCCGCCGGGGCGCAGGCCGAGCTGCGCCGCGAGATCGGCCCGGAGCTCGACGAACTGCGCCGCCAGGTCGCAGACCTGCAGTCCCTCAAGGAGATCCAGGATCTTCGTGACCTCAGGGATCTGCACCCCAAACGGCTCATCGGGAAGAACATCCTCGGTGATGAGTTCTCCGGCGGTATCACCGGTTTCCTCGGGCTGGGTGCCCAACCGGACGCAACCCCCGGCATGGATCAGGGAGCCGGCGCCACGAACGGCAGCACCGTCAACGGCAGCACCACAAACGGCAGCACCACCAACGGCAGCACCCAGAACGGCAGCACCACCAACGGGACCGAGGCGACACCGCCGCACCTTCCGCCGTCGATGGTCAAGCACGGTCAGCCCGCTCCGTCGCTCGCCGCCCCCAAGCTGGTCGGCGGCGCACCGGTCCGGCCGGCCCGCACCCTGGAGGTCGGGGAGCGACCGCCGTTCGACCCCGACGGCACCTGACGCCCTAACCACCGGGACGGCCGGGCTACCGACGGGTCGGCGCGATTCCCAGCGAGACCCCGGCCAGCGGTCGGCTCCTGGCAGCCAGGGCACTCGCGACCCCGTTGAGTGCCTCGGTGGCCGGACTCGAACCCGCAGCCAGCACCAGCGGGACGCCGGCGTCACCGGCGGTGCGCAGTTCGACCTCGAGCGGAATCCTGCCGAGCAGCGGCACCGTCGTCCCGGTGAGCCTGCTCAGCGAGTCCGCAACCGTCTGCCCACCGCCCGCACCGAAGATCTCCAGCACGGTGCCGTCGGGCAGCGTCATCGCCGACATGTTCTCGACAACCCCCGCAATTCGCTGCCGGGTCTGGGTGACGATCGCACCGGCCCGTTCCGCCACCTCGGCGGCGGCGGTCTGCGGGGTGGTGACGACGAGGATCTCGGCCGTCGGGATCAGCTGTGCGGTGGAGATCGCGATGTCACCGGTGCCGGGCGGCAGGTCGAGCAGCAGTACGTCCAGGTCGCCCCAGAAAACGTCGGCCAGGAACTGTTGCAGCGCCCGGTGCAGCATGGGCCCGCGCCAGACGACCGGCACATTGCCGTCCACGAACATCCCGACGCTGATCACCTTGATGCCGTGCGCGAGCGGCGGGAGGATCATCTCGCCGACCCTGGTCGGCCGTGCCGTCACTCCCAGCATGCGCGGGATGGAAAAGCCGTAGACGTCGGCGTCCAGGACGCCGACCGCCAATCCCTTGGCCGCCAGTGCAGCGGCCAGGTTGACGGTCACCGTGGACTTACCCACCCCGCCCTTGCCCGATGCGATGGCATACACCCTGGTGCGCGACTCCGGCCGGGCGAAGGGGATCTCCTTGGTCGCACCCCCGCGCAGGTTGTCGCGTAGGGCGGTGCGCTGCTCGTCGGTCATCACCCCGAGGGTCAACCGCAGGTCTGTCACGCCGGGCACCGAGCGGACGGCCGCGGTGACGTCGTTGGTCAGCGTGTCGCGCAGGGGACATGCGGCGATGGTCAGCAACACGGTCAGCGTGACCACGCCGCCGGAGTCCACCGTCAGCGTGTCGACCATCCCGAGGTCGGTGATGGGGCGCCGGATCTCGGGGTCCTTCACGGTGGCGAGCGCGGTACGAACGTCCTCGGCGGTGACAGCCATGGTTCCTTCTGGAGTAGCGGTGCTGGTCGAACTCGGTCCGCCGCGGCGGCACACGCGGCCGGCGGCCGTTCCAGGCTACGTCAGCGGTGACGCAGCACCGGCACACGGGCGACGCGGGCACGTGGCGCCCGATGAGCCCGCTCCCATGGCTTGCACACGTCTGTGTGCAAGCATGAAATGGACTAGGAGGTGGTCTGTTGTGACCTCACCGATCGGATTCCGTGGAACCGCGGCAGTGCCTAATCTGCCGACCCCGCCCACCGGGTTTGCGGTCGCCGCGTACCCCACGTACGCCAGCGCCCAGGCAGCGGTCGAGCATTTGATCAAACAGGACTTCAACATCCAGGACGTCACCATCGTCGGCTCGGACCTGCAGCTGGTGGAACGGGTCACCGGCCGGCTGACCGCTGGCAAGCTCGCCGCGGCAGGGGCCGCATCCGGCGCATGGATCGGCCTGTTCGTGGGCCTGTTGATGTTCGTGTTCTCGCCGGTGCAGGGCGGCATCCTGCTGCTTATCCTGGCGTCCGTCGTGATCGGCGCCGTGTTCGGCTCGGTCATGGGCTACCTCGGCTATTCGGTGGCCAAGGGCAGACGGGACTTCACCTCGGCGTCCCAGGTGGTCGCCCGCCGGTACGACGTGCTGTGCCAACCTCGCACCGCGGAGCAGGCACGCGACATCCTGTCCCGGATGGAGCTCGGCCGCCGCGGCTGACGCTTTTCGCCTGCGAACAGCGCAACGGCCCGCCTCCGACCGACTGGAGGCGGGCCGTTCTGCGTACGGCGAATGTGCTCAGGCCAGGGCCTTGGCCTTGAGCTGGTCGAACTCGGCCTGGTTGATGGTGCCGTTGTCCAGCAATGCCTTAGCATCCGAGATGTGTTCGGCCGGCGACTTGCCGCCGCCGCTGTTAGCGGCGACATGCTTGATGTAGGCATCGGTTTCGCTACGGGCCTCCTTGACCGCGGCCATCTGACGCTCCGACATGCCACGACCACGGGCGATGATGTACACCAGCGCGGTCAGGTAGGGCACGAAGATCAGGGCGACGATCCAGATGGCCTTCAGCCAACCGCTGAGTTCCCGATCACGGAACAGGTCCGTGAGGATGTAGAACAGGACGAACAGGTAGGCGACGAAGACGAAGCTCCAGATCACCACCCAGATGACGCTCCAGAAGTTTTCCATCTCTGCTTTCCTCCAGTTCGTGGCCGAGTGAGCCCGACCGGTGTGACCACTGCGTGGCTGTTTGACTCTGCGGACGAATCGGGCGGTGTGCCCAACCCGCACAGGATCGTGGCACACGCGACGAGCCGTACAGACCACATCGTGCGCCCGGCGAGCTACATTTTGGTCACAACACGACCAAACGCGGGTGAATCCAGCCGTCCGGCAGGCAATCTCGTCCGAAGTGGGTGGCTCCCACCACCCGTTGGCCGGGCTCCGGTCCTGGAGCCCGCCGCCTGTCCTACAGCCAGCCGCGCCGGCGCAGCAGCAGGAACAGCAGGGCGCACATCCCGAGGATGATCCCCAGGGCCATGGGGTATCCGTAGGTCCAGCTCAGTTCCGGCATGTGCTCGAAGTTCATCCCGTAGATACCGGCGATCGCGGTGGGCACCAGCGCTATCGCCGCCCACGCGGAGATCTTCCGCATGTCCTCGTTCTGTCGTGTGGTGACCTCGGCGAGGGCGGCGCTCACCAGGGTGGTCAGCATTTCGTCGAAGTTGGCCACCCGTTCGGTGACCACCGAGAGGTGGTCCTCGACGTCCCGGAAGTACTCGCGGATCTCCGCGGGCACCAGCTGGTGCGGGGTCCCGGACAGTGCGCGCAGCGCAGGCGTCAGCGGCGTCACCGCCCGGCGCAGGCCCAGGATCTCGCGCTTCAGCAGGTAGATCTGCTCGATGTCGACGGACTTCTCGGTGGTGAAGATGGAGTTCTCCATCTCGTCGATGTCGTCCTCCACGGCCTCCACGACGGAGACGTACTCGTCGATGATCCGGTCGGCGATGGAGTGCATGACGGCCGCCGGCCCGATTGCCAGCTGCTCGGGATCGGCTTCCAGACCTGCCCGCACCCCGGTCAGCTGCGAGTGCGCCCCGTGCCGGACCGTGATGATGAAGTCCGCACCGAGGAACACCATGATCTCGCCGTTCTGGACGATCTCCACCGCGGAACCGGCGGTGTGCTCGACGTAGCAGACCGTCTTGAGGACCAGGAACAGGGAGTGTTCGTACCGGTCCATCTTCGGGCGCTGATAGGCCTGCACAGCGTCTTCGACGGCCAGCTCGTGCAGACCGAAGAGTTCCGCGACAACCGTCATCTCGTCGGTGTCCGGCTCGTGCAGACCGATCCACACGAATCCACGGCCCTCGGTGCGGACCCTGGTGATCGCCTCGATCGGATCGAAGCAGCCCGGTGCCCGTTTGCCGTCGAAGTAGGCGGCGCAGTCGACAACCGATTCCGAGCGGAGCAGCGGTTGGTGCACCGGTTCGACGCGGGAGGGTGGCCGGACGATCATCATCCGATGCCTGCGGGCAGTCGGGGTAAACGACGGCAGGGATGGCAGCGACGGCAATACGGGCACGACGGACACCTCCGTTCCTCCGAATCAGGGCAGCGCCGACCCCCGAAGGCGCATCTGCACAGGTCACGGTACTCGCGGGAGACTCGGATCGCCCCGATCAGGCGGCCGCTTGTCGACCTCCCCACATTCGCGGCACCGGGAGCCGGTGCGGGATACGGGAATCAGGCCGATCAGTGTCGTGGCGCTCACAGCGGGTCACGTCGTCCGCGCGCCGGAGAACGAGCGACCGGGGCGACCGTGCAGGATGGGGGCGATGCGCATCGACCTGCACGCCCACTCGACCGCGTCGGACGGCACCGACAGTCCGGCGGGGTTGATGGCCGCCGCCGCGGCGGCCGGGCTGGACGTCGTGGCCATCACCGATCACGACACCACCAACGGGTGGGAGCCGGCGCTGGAGGCGAGGCCGGCGGGACTGAGCGTCATCCGCGGTGCCGAGTTCTCGACCGTCGCGCTGGTCGACGGCCGCCCGGTGAGCGTCCATGTGCTCGGTTACCTCTTCGACCCGGATGCCCCCGCGATCATCGCCGAACACATCCGGCTCCGGGAGGAGCGGCTGCAACGCGGAATGGCGATCGTCCGGAAGATGGTCGATGCCGGTCTGCCGATCTCGACCGAGCAGGTCATGACCATCGCCGACGGTGCGCCGATCGGCCGGCCGCACATCGGGCAGGCCCTCGTCGCCTCCGGTGTCGTCGCGTCCGTCGACGAAGCGTTCGCGACGTACCTGGCCGGCAACGGCCGGTTCTACGTCCGCAAGGCGGACACCGACCTTCCGACGGCGGTCCGGATGATCACAGCGGCCGGCGGGGTCTCGGTGATCGCGCACCCCCGTGGACGCGGGGAATACCGGGCATTGTCGTTCGACTACATCGCCATGCTCGCCGCCCAGGGTCTCGGTGGCCTCGAGGTCGACCACCCGAACCACGGGCCGGCCGAGCGCGCCGAGCTGCATTCGATCGCCGATCGGTTGGGGCTTCTCGAGACCGGATCGTCGGACTATCACGGGCACAACAAGCTGTTGCGGCTCGGTCAGGAAATCACCCCGCAGGAGACCCTGGCGGCGATCGTCGAGCGCAGCAACGGCGTGACCTGTCCGGTCGGTCCGGTCGGCTCAGGTCGGTGACCGGCTCGCGCACCCGCCTGCTCGATGCGCTCGCCGGCCTGCTGGCGGCCGGTCTCCTGGTGATCGGCCTCGTGCTGTTGTTGGCGGTACTGATCGCGCCCACGGCGTTGCCGGCAGCGGGATTGGGCCCCGCCGCCGGCCCAGGATGGTCCAGTGTGCTGGCGCATCTCGTGGTGGGCGGCGTGGGCGAGCTGGTGGTCAGGCTGCGCGACCGGTGGCCGGCCGGCGTCCGAGCCGCCGCTGACGCGGCCGTCATCGCAGCGGTGCTGGCCGTGCTGTGGTGGCACTGGTGGCCGTGAGCGGCCTGGTCACCGCGTCCTCAGCATCGAACTCAGCCACGACCGCAGCAGCGGCAGCAGCACCGCGAGCAGCCCATCGGGATTCTCCACAGCCGGCGAGTGCGCGGACTGTTCCACGATGACGAGCTCGGTGCCGAGCCGACGCGCCATCCCGTCCTGGCCGGGCAGGGTCCAGGCGTCGTCATCTCGTCCGGCGATGACGGCGACCGGCGTGTGAGCTCCGTCCAGCACCGCCCGCAGCTCTGCGACACGGTCGGGTTCGGTCTGCAGTGTGGCGCCCATCCCGAGCAGGCCCACCTCGGTGGACGCGATGAACCTGCGGCGGAGCAGTTCAGCGACCTCCGGGGGCACCACCTTGCGCGCTGCCCGGGCGCCGGCGACGGCGTTGTCATACACGAGTTCCTTGCCGTGCAGGCGCAGCATCGGTTCGGCTGCCAGCAGGGCATCATGCCGGGCGCCGTCACTGAGCGCGCCAGGTCCCGAGCAGAGCAGGACGAGGCCGGCGATCGGCGCACCGGCGAGTACGGCACCGCGCGCGACCAGCCCACCGAAGGAGTGCCCGAGAAGGACCACGGGTGAGTGCTGCGCGAGGTCCCGGACCACTTCAGCGCAGACTGCGCCCAGTGCGAGCGGCGAGTAGTCGGCTTCGTCCAGCGGTCCGCTCGACTCGAACTGACCGGGCAGGTCGATGGCGATGGCGCGATAGCCGTTGTCCGCCAGCGGGTCCAGGATCGGAGCGAAGTCCTCCTTCGATCCGGTGTACCCGGGCAGGAGGAGCACCGTCGCCACGGCGTCGGCCGACCCGGCATCCAGTGCGGCGAGCGGGCCGACGCTGCTCGGCATGGTGGTCCGGGCGGCGGAGTTGGGGGTCAGCTGTTCGAGTCGGGCAGCGATCATCCGGCACCTCCCACGGCTGTGCTCTCCAGGGCCGGTTCTTCCGGGGCCGGTTCTTTCAGGGTTGGGTCTGCAAGGGCCGCGACCTGATCTCCGCGGGTCTCGATGATCATCGGGCCGACTGCTGCCGCATCGACCCGCTCGGTACCCGGCGGGCGGTCGACCGGGATGGTCCGGGGCACGATGCCCGGGTTGCCGTTGGCGGCGCTGAAGACAGCCAGCCCGCCGTCGACGGGCATCAGCAGCTGGTCGGCGATCAGCGCAGGCAGTCCACGCGCACCGTCCTTGGTCCAACGCACCGAGAGGTTCTTCACCGCAATGGTTTCCGGTGGTGCCGATGATTGCGCCGTGGTGCTGCCGAGCAGCCCGGGCGTCGGTGGCTGCGCCTCGGTGATCGCCGACGTGCTGGTGCCGGTGCTCGGTGTCACCTCCACCTCGATGGTCTCGCTGCCGACGGCGATCAGCCGATCGCCGATCAAGGAGTAGCGGTCGGTGCCGTCCTGCACCGCCGGGGTGGGAAAGGTCCCGCCGCTCGCCGTCAACCGATCGGCCGCCACGATCATCCCGGCCGGGATGTCGACCTTCGTGCGGGAGGTCTCGTTGCCCTTGTCGTCGTACACCACGACCGCGGGTTCCGGACCCGACACCAGCACCGCGACCCGGTCGGAGGTGATGCCGACGATGCGCGCGGCCGGGGAGCCGGTGTCGATGTCCGCCCGGGGGTCGTGCTTGAACACGTCCTGGTCGTCGGGCTTGTCCGGGGCGGAATCGGGCGTGGCCCAGTTGATCACCACGCGTGCGTTAGGTCCCTGGTCGTCGCAGTGCTCCACGGTGGCGAACTGCTCGTCGGCCAGGGCGATGTCGGTGAAGGTGCAGCCGGTGTGCCGCGCGTTGGGCTTCGGCGGTGACGGCAGGTCGCCGTACTGGATGGTGCGCACCAGGTCGTCTCGCCAGAGCTCGATCAAGGTCGGTCCGAGCCAGCCCGCATAGGGTCCGCCGAAAGCCAGTGCGCCACCGGCCTGATTCGGGCTGGTGCGGTAGTAGTGCCGCTCGCCGGTGTCCGGATCGAGCAGCATCTGCTGCGAGCAGTAACCGTTCTTCTCCGAGACCACCATCACGCCGCGTACTTTTCCGCGCGTGGTCACCCCAGGGGCATCGGTGTCGCCGGAGCCGACCGCGCACAGCGGTTCGCTCCTGCCGTAGGTCCAGCGGACTTCGCCGGTGACGGCGTCGTGGCCGGTGACCGTCGTCTCGTCAGCGGTGACGACCACCCCGTACGGCGAGGCCACCGCTCCGACGCGGCCGTTCGTCGGCAGCGACCATGCTTCGCGCAGTGATTTCGGGACGGTGTCGGCGGCGTTGGGCGTGGCCGCGGACGGGCCGGTGACGGAGATGGTGGCCCGGGCGTCACTGGTCAGGTAGACGACCACACCGACGGCGATGACTGCCACCGCCAGCGCCGCGGCGACGATCCGATCGATCCGCTTTCGCCGAGCGGCACTCAGAGTCACCGTGCGAGCGTACGCAACCGTGCTGAGTGGATCATGATCCGCGGAGAGCGTGCCCGTCGCAGATCAACTGCCGCTGGCCACGTCTGCCGGAGCGTCCGCGGCCGAACCGCCACGGGTGCGCCGGCGCGACCGCCGGCGCCGTGCGGGCGCCGCGTCGGATCCGTCGGTCGAGGGGCCCGCAGTCTGGACCTCCGTCTGGACCTCGACGCCCGCGACCGCGTCGACCGCCTTTGCGGTCGGCGACTCCGCGGCGTCGGCCGACCGGCCACCGCGGGTGCGTTGCCGGCCGCCACCGTTTGACGAGCTACCGCCCGATGTCCCGCTGCCCGACGACCCGCCATTGCGTGACCCGCCTGCCGCGGACTGCCGGCCGTGGCCGGAGCCGTGTCCCGAACCCGCCGCAGCCTTGCGCCGCTTGCCGCCGGTCTCGCCGAGGTCCTCGACGTCCTCTGCTCCCAGGCCCGCTCGTACCCGCTGAGCGGACGGCAGCCGGCCGGTGATGCCCTCGGGAATGTCGAGGTCGTCATAGAGGTGCTTGGACGTCGAGTAGGTCTCCGCCGGGTCGGCGAAGTCAAGGCCGAGCGATTCGTTGATCAGCTTCCACCGCGGGACGTCGTCCCAGTCGATGAAGGACACCGCGATTCCGGTCTTGCCGGCCCGGCCCGTGCGGCCGATGCGGTGGATGTAGGTCTTGTCCTCTTCGGGGCACTGGTAGTTGATGACGTGCGTGACGTCCTCGACATCGATGCCGCGAGCTGCCACGTCCGTTGCGACGAGCACGTCGACCTTCCCGGAGCGGAACGCGCGAAGTGCCTGCTCGCGCGCACCCTGGCCGAGATCGCCGTGCACGGCGGCGGCCGCGAAGCCGCGCTCGGTCAGCTCGTCGGCAACCTTCGCCGCGGTGCGCTTGGTCCTGGTGAAGACCATCGTCAGGCCGCGATCCCTGGCCTGCAGGACGCGCGCCAGCATCTCCACCTTGTCCATCGCGTGCGCGCGATAGACGTACTGCTTGGTGAGGGTGTGGGTCGCGCCTTCCGCGGCGAGTTCCGCGCGGATGTGCGTGGGCTGCGACATGAACGTCCTGGCCAGCGTGAGGATCGGGCCGGGCATGGTAGCCGAGAACAGCATTGTCTGCTTGATGGTGGGCACCATCGCCAGTACGCGTTCCATGTCGGGCAGGAAGCCGAGATCCAGCATCTCGTCGGCCTCGTCCAGCACCAGCACCTTGACCCCGCCGAGCACCAGGTGCCTGCCGTTGGCAAGGTCGAGCAACCGGCCGGGGGTACCGACGACCAGGTCGACGCCCGCTTGCAGGGCCGAGATCTGCGGCTCGTAGGCGCGCCCGCCGTAGACCGAGGTGACCGCCAGCCCCAGGTACTTGCCGACCTGGTGCAGGTCACGGGTGACCTGGACGCAGAGTTCGCGGGTGGGCACCATCACCAGCGCGCGGGGTGCGCGCCCGGCCGGGAGCTTGCCCCTGTCGTCGGGGACGACGGCCTCGTCCAGGGCCAAACGCTGCAGCAGCGGCACCCCGAAGCCGAGGGTCTTCCCCATTCCGGTCCTGGCCTGGCCGATCAGGTCGTGGCCGCCGAGGGCAATGGGCAGGGTGAGTGCCTGGATGGCGAAAGTGCGTTCGATGCCGACCGCGCCCAGCGCCTCGACGATCCGCGGGTCGGTGCCGAGCTCGGTGAAGGTGGGCGCTTTCGGTTCGACCGGTGCGTCGGCGGCCAGCGGATGGGTGATCGCGGCGTCTTCCGGGTCGATGGCCGCGTCGGCGATCACGCCGTCCGGGTCGTCCAGCGGGGGCGTGCTGTCTTTGAAGGGATCTTCGGCAGGGTTCAACGTCATGGGTGGAGCCTTCCTCGCGTCCGCGCGCGTTCACGCAGCAGGCGAGGGGGTTTTGCCAGGGACCCCAGCCATACGGGGCCCCGCTACAGCGACCGAATCTCCGGCCGACCGGCGGGACGACGCGCGCACAGTGCGGCGGCGCAATCGTCGCACCGCCTATCGAGACGTATTCTACCCGTCCGATGTCACTCTCCCGGCCCACGCGCTGACGCTTGGTACTGCGGGCGCCGTCAGCGCGCGCCGAGGGGGCCGCCCGACCTCTAGGCTCGGGGTCGATATCCAGGGGTCGGCCGCCCGGCCGGCTGCCGTGCATCAGGTGCGGTCATGATGCACGCCGTCAGGATGCACGGCCGTCGGGCCGGTACTCAGCAGGGTCAGTGGAGATCAGGGACGGGGAGCGGATGACCGAAGCGCAGCAGGCGGCGCCGGCCGGACCGGCCCCGACCGGATCGGCCCCGACGACCGACCCCGCCGGACCCGGCGAGAGCGGCGCTGCGGCCGACGTCGATACCGTGCCGCCGGAACAGGCCGTCATCGATCTGCTCGGGGTACTGGCGTACGGCGAGCTTTCCGCCTTCGACCGGATGGCCGCGGACGCGCGCTGGGCTCCGACACTCGGCGGCCGGGTGGCGCTCTCGCAGATGGCAACGGCGGAGATGGGTCACTTCAATGCGCTGGCCCGGCATCTCGAAGCCAGGGGCGTGGCGGCAGAGGAAGCCATGAAGCCGTTCGTTGCGCCCTTCGACGCCTTTCACGATTCGACGGCGCCGCACTCCTGGCTGGAGTCCCTGGTCAAGGCGCACGTCGGCGACGGGCTGGCGGCCGATTTCTACCGGGAGATCGCCGAGTGGCTGGACCCCGTCACCCGCGACCTGGTCTTCGAGGTGCTCGGCGACTCGGGGCATTCCGCGTTCGCGGTCCGTGAGGTGCGCAAGGCCTGCCAGGCGGACCCGCGACTCGCCGGACCCCTCGCCCTCTGGGGTCGGCGACTGCTCGGCGAAGCCATCACCCAGGCGCAGTACGTCGTCGCGGACCGGGACACTCTGGCCGAGCTGATCGTCACCGGCTCCGGCGATCTGGCCGGCATCGCCGCACTCTTCCGGCGGTTGCAGCAGGGGCACACGGAACGGATGAAGTCGCTGGGCCTGGCCTGACCGGGCCGGGTGGCCCGAGGCAGGATCGTGCCGTGACGTCTTCCACTGGCGCTGCCGACAAATCGGCGTCCGGGCCCTTCGAGAAACGACGCAAGGACGCGCCCGACGGGTTCTTCGCCTGGGAGGCCGCCGGCCTTCGCTGGCTCGGGGCGGCGGGCGGGGTCCACGTCGTCGAGGTCCGCGAGGTCGGCCCACGGCACATCGTCCTCGACCGGATCACGCCTGCGAGGGCCACAGCGATGGCAGCGGAGGCCTTCGGTCGCGATCTGGCGATGACCCACGCCGCCGGTGCCGCGGCGTTCGGCGCGGGACCACCGGGCTGGCGCGGCGACGGCTGGATCGGTCGGCAGGACTTGGCGCTCGGGGCGTTCGCGACCTGGGGCGAGTTCTATGCCCGGACCCGCTTGTTGCCCTATGCCGGTGCCGCGGTGCGGGTCGGCAACCTGGATGGCACTGCGCTCGGCGCCGTCGAGGGGGTCTGCGAGCGGCTCGTCTCCGGGGCCTACGACGACGGACGTCCGCCGGCCCGGATCCACGGCGACCTCTGGGGCGGCAACGTTCTGTACTCCGCCCGCGGCGCCGTCGTGATCGACCCCGCCGCCCACGGCGGGCACGGCCTCACCGATGTCGCGATGCTGGCGCTGTTCGGAACCGAGCACCTGGACCGGGTGCTGGGAGAGTACGCCGAGGCGGCGTCGCTGGACGCGGGCTGGCGGGACCTGATCGGACTGCACCAGTTGCATCCGGTGTTGGTGCACGCGGCGAGCCACGGGCCGTCGTACGGACGGCATGCCGCCGAACTCGCCGCCCGATACCGCTGACCCCGCCGCGTACGGCGCAAGCTGGCGGACCACTCCGCACCGACGCCGATTGACTCCGCACCGATTGACTCCGCCACCGACTCCGACTTCGCCCCGACACAGGGGACCCGGCATGCGGGCAGTCGGGGCCCACGGGAGGATGTGGTGTCCGGGGTCACACCGGTAGGTGAATACTTTCGGAGGAGTTTGGCCGCCTGCCGGCCTGGACACGACTCAGACAGCATCCACCGGCCGCGCAGTCCCACTGCGCGTCAGGACAGTGCACATCGACGCAGATGGAGGAACCAGCCGAATGTTCTCGCGCATAGCGGTGATCAACAGAGGCGAACCCGCGGTTCGATTGATCCGCGCGGTCCGAGAGCTGAACTCCGAGTTCGGTTATGGGATCAAGGTCATCGCGCTGCACACCGAGAGCGAGCGCCATGCGCTGTTCGTCAGGTTGGCGGATGAAGGTGTGCTGCTGCGGGACAAGGGTGACATGGGCAGCCCCTACCTCGATCACGCCGAGCTCGAACGCGCGATGATCGAAGGCAAGGTCGATGCCTGCTGGCCCGGATGGGGGTTCGTGTCCGAGGACGCCGGATTCGTCGAGCTCTGCGATCGGATCGGGGTGACCTTCATCGGCCCGCCCGCCGCTGCGATGCGCAAGCTCGGCGACAAGGTGCAGGCGAAGTACCTCGCGGAGGCGACCGGGGTTCCGGTCGCGCCGTGGAGCGGCGGCCCGGTGGAGGACATGGCCTCCGCGCTGGAGCACGCCAAGCAGATCGGTTACCCGATGATCCTCAAGGCCCGCAGCGGCGGTGGGGGGCGCGGTATCCGGATGGTGTTCGACCCCAGCGAGCTCGAGGAGGCCATCGAGCGGACCCAGTCCGAGGCGTTGAAGGCGTTCAACGACCAGGTGATCTTCATGGAGAAGCTGGTCGTCGGCGGCCGGCACATCGAGGTGCAGATCATCGCGGACAACTACGGCAACGCCTGGGCGCCCGGGATCAGGGACTGTTCGATCCAGCGCCGCAACCAGAAGCTGATCGAGGAGTCCGGCTCGCCCGCGTTGACGCCGGAGCAGGACGCCGATCTGCGCAAGGGCGCGGTGGCGTTGGTCAAGGAGGCCGGTTACCGCGGCGCGGGCACGGTGGAGTTCCTGTACCAGCCGGAAGAGAAGATGTTCGCCTTCCTGGAGGTGAACACCCGGCTGCAGGTCGAGCATCCGATCACCGAGGAGTCCACCGGTCTCGACCTGGTCAAGCTGCAGATCCTCGTGCGCCGACGGGCATCGGCTGGAGGGTGACCCGCCACCGAACTTCGGCTACGCGATCGAGGCCCGGCTCAACGCCGAGGACGCCGACAACGGCTTCGCGCCGTCACCCGGCAAGGTCGAACTGCTGACCCTGCCGACCGGGCCGGGGATCCGGGTTGACACCGGCATCGCCACCGGCGACGCGATCTCGCCGGACTACGACTCGATGGTCGCCAAGATCATCGCCTGGGGCCGGGACCGCGCGGAGGCGATGGCCCGGCTCCGGGTGGCATTGCGCGGGACGACCGTGGTGGTCAAGGGCGGCACCACGACCAAGTCGTTCCTGCTGGAGCTGCTGGACCATCCCGAGGTCATCAACGGCACCGCCGACACCGGCTGGCTGGACCGGGCCGGGTTGACCGACGCAGCCGCGGGTGGCGCCGTACGCCGACGCCGCGCTGCTGTACGTCGGCGTCGACGTCTACGAGGCGGAAGAGGCGCTGGAACGGGAGACATTTCTCCGCTCTGCCCGCGGTGGCCGGCCGCGGGCCAGCCACGCCGTCGGCCGCGAGGTGGAGCTCGGGCTACCAGGGTCAGACCTACAGCCTGAACGTCGCGCAGATCAGCCCCAGCCGCTACCGGATCGAGATCGGCGGCGTCCGAGACGGTCGAGGTCGAGATCGAGCGGATGAACAGGTTCGAGAGCCGGCTGACGATCGGCGACCGCCGGCATCACGTCGTCGCGTCGACCACGCCGGCCGGATACCTGGTCGAGGTGGACAGCGTCAGCCACCGGGTCAGCCGGGACGAGGGCGGCGTGGTCCGTTCGCCCGCGCCCGCGGTGGTGGTCGCGGTCCGCGCGGCGGCCGGCACCGACGTCGAGGCCGGCGACACCGTGATGATCCTCGAGAGCATGAAGATGGAGACCCCGGTCAAGGCGCCGTACGCGGGCCGGGTCCGGGAGATCCTGGTCGGGGTCAACTCGCAGGTCGACGGCGGCGGCGCGCTGCTGCGGATCGACCGGATCGACGACGACGCCGCGGCCAGCACCACCCCGACCGTCGAGTTCAGTGACGTCGTCCGAGGCGCCCGCGGCACGATCCGCGAGCCGTGTCGCTGGCCGACCTGGCGGGCATGAGGGCCCTGATCATGGGCTACGACGTCACGGGCGGCCGCGGGCGCGCGCTGCTCGCCGAGTACGACCGGGTCCGCAATCAGACGCAGATGGACGACCCGGAGCTGCTGCGAGGCCTCGCTGGGCGTGCTGGCCACGTTCGCCGACGTCTGCGAGCTGTCCCGGAACCGGCCGGCCGGCGAGGAGGAGTCCGGCGACGAGCGGGTGCACAGCCCGCGCGAGTACTTCCACTCCTACCTGCACTCGCTGGACGTCGAGCGGGAGGGTCTGCCGGAGGCGTTCCGGACCAGGTTGCTGGCCGTGCTGAAGCACTACGGCGTCACCGACCTGGAGCCAAGGCCGGCGCTGGAGGAGGCGGTGTACCGGGTGTTCCTGGCCCAGGAACGGGCGGCCGATCAGATCCCGATCGTCGCCGGGCTGCTGGAGCGCTGGCGCAACGCCGTTCCCGGTTTCACGCCGGAGATGCGGCAGGCGGTCGGCGAGGTCGTCGAGCGACTGGTGGTGGCGACCCGGCTGCGGTACCCGGTGATCGGCGACCTGGCCCGGAGCATCCGGTACGAGGCCTACGAGCGGCCGTTGATCGAGGATGCCCGCGACCACGTCTACGCCGAGGTGCGCGAGCACCTGCGAGGCGCTGGCGGGCGAGCCCGAGCCCGGCGGAATACGCGAAGCGGATCGACGCGCTGGTCGCCAGCCCGGAGCCGCTGATCCGGCTGCTGGCGGAGCAGCTGACCTCCGAGCGGCCCGGGGCTGCGACGCGATGCTGGAGGCGATGACCCGGCGGTACTACCGGGTCCGCAAGCTGGAGAACGTCAAGACCTTCCGCGAGGACGGGCGGCCGTACGTCACCGGCGATTTCGAGCTCGGCGGGCGACCGGCTGGAGCTGATCTCGACGCTCGCCGACTACGACGACCTGGCCGGCGGCGCTGGTGGCCGCTGAACGCCGATGGCCGAGCAGGCGCACCGAGCCGGCGCAACGTGGTCACCGACCTCTACCTGTCCTGGCCGGATGCGCCGGCCGACGCCGATGCAGGTGTCGGCCGCGCTGCAGCGGCGCCTGGAGGGCCACAGCCGCCCTGGCCGGCGGTCGGCGGGTCACCGTCACGGTGTGCCGGACCGGGCAGCCGACGGTGCAGCAGTTCACCTTCCGGCCGTCGCGGCGACGGCCTGGCCGAGGAGCGGGTGATCCGCGACATGCACCCGCTGACCGGTCAGCGGCTGGATCTGTGGCGGTTGAAGAACTTCACCGGCACCCGGATGCCGTCGCGCGGAGGGCACCTACCTGTTCCACCTGGTCGCGCCCGAACAACCCGGCCGACGAACGGCTGGTCGCCCTGGCCGAGGTTCGTGACGTCACCCCGCTGCGGGACGCCGACGGCAAGGTCGTCGCGTTCCCGGCGGCCGAGCGGGTGCTGGCCGCCTGCCTGGAGAGCATCCGGCGGGTGCAGGCGCAGCGCACCGGGCAGCAGCGGCTGGACAACAACCGGGTGTTCCTGCACGTGTGGCCGACCGATCGAGGTGCCGCTGTCCGATCTCGCCGGGTTCGCGCAGATGAGCACGCCGCTGACGCTGGGCACCGGGCTGGCCGAGATCACCGTGCTGGCCCGGCTGCGGCGAGGACGGACGGGTCGCTCCGGGACGTCGCGCTGCGGTTCGCCTACCAGGCCGGCGCCGGCGTGACGGTCACGGTGACCGACCCGCCGACCGAACCGCTGGCGCCGCTGGACGAGTACACCCAGAAGGTGCAGCGCGCCGGGGCGCGCGGCACGGCGTACCCGTACGAGATCGTGCCGATGCTGACCGGCCCGAACGGCAGCTTCACCGAGTACGACTTCGACGCGGACGGCAAGTTCGGTCCGGTCGAGCGGCCGCCCGGGCAGAACACGGCCGGTGTGGTGGCCGGTGTGGTGACCACCCCGACGCCGCGGTACCCGGAGGGCATCACCCGGGTGGCGCTGTTCGGCGACCCGACCAAGGCGCTGGGCACCGTGGCCGTTCGCGGAGTGCGCGATCGTGGTGGCCGCCATCGATCTGGCCGAGGAGCTCGGTGTGCCGGTGGAGTGGTTCACGCTGTCGTCCGGCGCGAAGATCTCGATGGACAGCGGCACCGAGAACATGGACGGCGTGGCGCAAGGCGCTGCGCCGGCTGATCACCTTCACCCAGAACGGCGGCGAGGTCAACATCATCGTGGCCGGGATCAACGTCGGCGCCCAGCCGTACTGGAACGCCGAGGCAACGATGCTGCCGCACACCAAGGGCATCCTGATCATGACGCCGGACAGCGCCATGGTGCTGACCGGAAAGATGTCGCTGGACTACTCCGGTGGGGTGTCGGCGGAGGACAACTTCGGTCTCGGCGGTTACGACCGGGTGATGGGGCCGAACGGCGAGGCGCAGTACTGGGCGCCGAATCTCACCGCCGCGACGGAAATCCTGTTCGCGCACTACGACCACGCGTACGTGGCACCGGGGGAGCGGTTCCCGCGGCGGGCCGAGACATCCGATCCGCTGGACCGTGATGTGCGGAGCTTCCCGCACGTGCACCCGGACAGCCCGTTCACCACGGTGGGCGAGATCTTCTCGTCGGAGACGAACAAGGACCGCAAGAAGCCGTTCGACATCCGGACGGTGATCAACGCGGTCGCCGACCAGGACCACGAGACGCTGGAACGCTGGGCCGGGATGGCCGACGCGGACACCTCGGTGGTGGTGGACGCGCACCTGGGCGGTTACCCGGTCGTGATCGTCGGCATCGAGTCCCGGAACATCCCGCGGCGCGGGTTCCTGCCGGCCGACGGTCCGGACCAGTTCACCTCCGGCACGTTGTTCCCGAAGTCGTCGAAGAAGACGGCGCAGGGCGATCAACGCGGCCTCGCGGCAGCCGGCCGCTGGTGGTGCTGGCGAACCTGTCCGGGTTCGACGGCTCGCCGGAGTCGCTGCGCAACATCCAGCTGGAGTACGGCGCCGAGATCGGCAGGGCCATCGTCAATTTCGACGGCCCGATCATCTTCTGCGTGGTCTCCCGCTACCACGGCGGCGCGTTCGTGGTGTTCTCCGGCGCGTTGAACGACAACATGGAGGTGATCGCGGTCGAGGGCTCGTTCGCCTCGGTGATCGGCGGCGCGCCGGCCGCGGCAGTGGTGTTCACCCGGGACGTCAACGCCCGCACCGCGAACGACCAGCGGATCAAGGAGATGGAGTCGGCGATCGCGGACGGCCACCGACGACGCCGAACGCGGGCAGCTGCAGGGTGCAGCTCGGCGATCTCCGGGCGCACGGTCCGGTCGGAGAAGCTCGGTGAGGTGGCCGCGGAGTTCGAGCAGATCCACAACATCGAGCGCGCCCGGGAGGTCGGCTCGGTTCACACGATCATCCCGGCGGTCGAATTGCGGCCGTACCTGATCACGGCCGTGGAGCGCGGCATGGCCAGGACCGGTGGGAGCGTGACGGTCGAGAGCTGAGCGGCTGCTTCTGCAGCCATCTGTCGACGGCCCGGTGCGTCGGAGTGTCCGATGCACCGGGCCGTTCGCCGCTTCATCAGGCCGCACAGGTGGGCCTCAGCGCGGAAATCCGGCCGCACAGGTGGGCCTCAGCGCGGGATCCCGATCAGCTCCAGAATTGCTCGAGCCGCTCGGCAAGGCCACGGCCCTGGTCGTGACCGGCTCGGGCGGCGGGCGGCCGGAGCGACAGGTCCATCGCTGCGGCGCCGAACATGTGCTCGGACTCGCTGCCCGGGAAGATCGTCTCGACCCTGCTCCCGCCCGCTCGTAGGTCCTCGACCTGTGTCGCGAGGTGCATGCCCCAGTCCGGTGGAGTCCGGGTTCGGCCTCCGAAGGGTGACAGCACCAGCACCCGCCGGTATCCGGCTGCCAGATCGGCGTTTTCGGCGTTGGTCCGGTAGCCGCCGTCGATGTACAGGTGGTCGCCGATCCGGTAGGGGAGACCGCTCGAGCAGCTGGCGGCGACGGCATCCGCCAGGTCGACTCCGCTGTTGTTGTCGAACACGACGGGTTCGCCGGTGCTGGCATCGATCGCCGTGATGAGCAGCGTTCGTTCCGGCCAGCGTCGGCTCGGCAGCCGCGACGCAACGGTGGCCCCCCACTTTTGTTGCCAGGAACCGTCCGAGGCTGCATCCATCTGCAGTGCGGCCGCGCCCATTCTGCGGCGCATGTCAGCCGCATTCTCGGCGGAGGCGATGATCTTGCTCGTTCTTTCGAGGTGGTCCACCACCGGCCTTGCCTGAGCGCGTCCCCGGTCGGATCCGACCGGACCGGTCTGTGGTCGGGGTTCAGCGGCAAGGATGGCGGCGAACAACTCGGTCGTACTCGCTCCGGCCAGCTGGGCCGCGGCCGTCGAGCCGGCCGACGTTCCGATGGTCACGTCCGCTGTGGTCACATCCAAGCCGGCATCGAAGAGGCCGGCGATGACGCCGATCAGCCACGCGTTTCCTGTCGATCCGCCGCCACCGAGGACCAGCGCTCGCTCTCCCGCGGCGGGTAACCGTTTTGTGGCGTCTACGTGCGGCTCAGTGAAGTCGGCCCCGGCTCGGGGTCCGCTCGCCGCAGATCGTTGTTGGGGCTCGGCCGAGCGGAGGTCTCTGTCGTCGACCTGATGCGCCGGGCCGCCGGGCGAGCCGTGTTGGTGCGTTGGGTTGGTCGCAGTCGAGTCGGTGGAATCTGGGTTGATCGGAGTCGTGTTCATGAGAGTCGCCTTTCGCGTGTTGCACGGCGGCGCTCCCCACCTGCGACTAGTTGAGTCGCACGATCCTGCGGTGCGGAGGAGCGCCCATTTCGGATACTGCGTACATGGGTCTCACCTCCTGTCCGGGGATCACGATCGCCGAATAGTCGCATACCCGCAAAGCGCAGCGCAATCAAAATGGGGACGGTTGCTTCTTGTTTCTCCAGATCATCGCGCCCGCCAGGTCCGTGCCGTCGGGGACCTGCGGGCTGAGGCACCGATGTGCTGCCGGCCTGTCCGCCAAGAGCACCGCCGGCCTCGCGCCGCCGGCCTCGCGCCGCCAACCTCGCGCCGCCGGGCTCGCGGCGCGCGGGCTTTGTGCCGATTCTGCACTCCGGACACCTGCCCCCGACTCCCGGCCGGACGCGCCGCTGGAGCGGTCCGCCGATCGTGCTTCCGAACGCGACTCGGACCCTCCGTCGGACCCTCCGTCGACCGCGACGCGGCCTTGGCGGCCGGTCGCATCAGAACGGCGGGGCATCGTCGTCGCGTCCGCTCGTGTCGATCTGCGTTGCGGCGCCGCTGATGTCGCCGGTGACGTCTGCCTCGAGGTCCCAGGCATCTGGCTGAGGCTGGTACTCCACAGGACGCCGGTTGAGATGGTGTCGCAGTAGCAGCGAAGCCAGTGATTCTTCGACGCTCGTCTGGCGACCGTGTGTTTCAGGGCTGACTTCCTGGGTTGCGACAATGGTGTCGAGTTGTTGGGCGACGAGCCCGGCCGCGGTGGTGACCCACAACTCAGGGGCCACTACCTGATCCCTCGTCGTCGAATAACGATGCCCGGTCGGACTGACCCAATTCAACGCGTAAGCGCTCGGATCAGGTCGAATCTGCCATTCGGTGTGATGTTTGAAAAGATGGTGGCGTCGACAAAATGGCCCGGTGTTCTCGACGGTGGTCGCACCGCCATCGTCGGGATGCCGGTGGTCGAAGGGCTCTCGATGGTCGATATCGCAGCGCCACACCGGTTGTCGGCACGATGGGAATTGGCACTTTGTATGAAGTGCGGCGATCTGATCCCTCAGATCCTGCCGTGGTCGGTACGTCAGAGATCCAACATCAGTGACAACACCGGTGCGCGAATCGACAACGGCAGATGTGATGGTGGCGGCCGACGAGGCGATGCTTCGAGCAACGCCGGCGGTAATCGACCCGAAGCCTGCCAAACGCGCTGGCAGATCGTTCAGACCGGCGAGAGTTTCCAGGCTGATGATCACCGACAGGTGCGGCCGCCGGCCCTGCTTCGTCATGGTGCGACGCGCGGTCGAGTTGTCGCCGGGAGTGGGAGCGGCCGGAGGTGCGTGCGAACCGGGGCCCTTTGAAACGTCACATACGCAGGCACCGCCGCCGCCACTGCTGATCGGCGCAGTCCGCGAGTCAACATTCTCGCTTCGTTCCAACACCCCTGCAGCTGATCCGGACGCCGTGCGCCGATCCGCGTCATTGCCGGCGTTGTCAGGCGTCTCCGGTTTGCCGTGGTCCGGTAGGGGGTTGCCGAGGTAATGGCTCAGGTCGAGGTGCCCGTGGGTGAGGAGGTGGTCGGCAATGTCGACCAGGGCGTCGACACGACGTGCGCCGATTCCCCGGGCATCCCCGTAGGTACCGGCGGTGGCGGTTGCCAGGAGATCACTGATCTGAAAGATCTTCACGGCACCCTCCGCCGGCAGGAACGCTTTCAGGGTCGCCATCGCGTCAGGCAGGGCTGTCATCGCCAGATCTCGGCGTGCAGCGGCCGCCTTGTGTCGTTCTTCGGATCCTTCTGGATCGACGGTGATGACGGCCTGGCCGGTGATCTCCCGCAGCTCACTCGTCGTGAGGCGTCCCGCGCGTGGAAGCACCAACTGCTGCACCATCGCGCTGTGCCCGGGTGCGAGCGGAGCGCAGTGCTCGGCGATGACGCGGGCCTTTCCGCGGTCCAGGGTGCCGCCTTCCAACGCTTCCAGCGTCGGGAGCAGAACGGTCGTCATCAGCTCGGCATCGCGAACCCGAATACCCGCTGTCACGGACGAGATTCGCAACGCCGCACCGACTTCAGCGGAGGCCAGCGACACTGCCGCGTCAGCGACGAACATCTCAACGTTGCCAGGGGTGTCGTCTCCGGTGATGCAGTTCTTGCGCGCCAGTCGGGCGGCCAGCCTCATGGGATCACCGGCCACGAACGGCTTGGCCAGGGCCGCCAGAAGTCGAATCTGGACCCCAGCCAGCAGCGAAAGTGCTTTCTCCGCTGCCTGGATTGCGTCGACCAGTGCTGCTCCTGACAGCGAACTGCAATCGACGGTGGTGAGCGCAGCGAGCGACGTCGCATCGGCCGGTGCCGAGCCGACGGCTGCCCAGTCAATGCTGGAGCCGTGGTTCGGCTGTGTTGCGTCTGCATCCACCAATCTCACCTCAAAGGTAGTTCGTATGTACGAATAATAGCAGGTGAACTGGGATTATGCTACTGTTCCCTCCGGTTGCCCGGTTGGGGCGGCAGGGTCGCCGCAAGAAGATGAGTCACAGCCTGAAGGGGAGGATCGGATGGCTTCACGATCGGTGAGAGCGCTCGCAGCGGGCAGACGCCTCGCGGCAGAGCCGACGCCGCTGCCACTGAAGCCTCGGGTCGGCGGACACGCCTCGGGTGCAAAGCTGATCGCGCTAGCCGAAGCGGAACTGCCAGGGAACCTCGGACCGGCTCCCGTGAACATCGCAATGTGCAGACGGCAAGTGCCAGGTGGCGTTCCGCCGGAGGTCGGACGCCGGGGTGCATCGAAACAGGTGCTGTCGCTGGGTTTTGCGAGGCGGGCAAGGTCGGGTTCGCACAGAGCAGCGTCGTGAGTTGGATCCTTCAGTGTCTGTGGTCGCTGTACGACAGGCTCTGTGCGTCCAACAGGCCCGCACGACAAAACCGCGGCCCGACCCGAAGGTCGGACCGCGGTCAGTGGCAGCGGCCAAGATCGCTGCTGTCGGCAGCGCCCTGGCCGGCAGCTTGTCGCTACAGCGCGAGCAGCACCTCCGGATCGACCAACTTCTCCACCGCGGCCTTCGCGGATGCCGCGTCCTGGGCATCGCGGGCGGCCGCTGCCATCGCTTCACACGAGGCAAGATCGGTGCGGGACAGAGCAAACCGGACAGCAGGCACGCCGGCCGGAGCCATCGACAGGCTGCTGATCCCGAGACCGACGAGAACCAGTGCCAGCAGCGGATCCCGTGCCGCCTCGCCGCAGACACCGACCGGCTTACCTGCCGCCTTGCCGGCCTCACCGGTCGCGGCGATCAGGTCGAGAACCGCAGGCTGCCACGGGTCCAGCAACTCAGCGAGCTCACCGGCCATCCTGTCCGTCGCCATGGCGTACTGCGTCAGGTCGTTGGTGCCGATGCTCGCGAAATCGACGATGGGCATCATGTGCCGGGCGCGCAACGCCGCTGCGGGGACCTCGACCATCATTCCGGCGACCGGAAGCCCGTGTTTGCGCACCTTGTCGGTGAACGCCTTCGCCTCGTGCACGGTCGAGACCATCGGCGCCATCACCCACACCTTGGCGCTGGTTGCCTTCGCGGCCTGAGCGATCGCCTCCAGCTGATCGTCGAGCAGTTGCGGGAACCGGCGGTCCATCCGGTACCCGCGGACCCCGAGCGCAGGATTCTCCTCTTCCTCGCTCGGAGCGAAAGCCAGCGGCTTGTCGGCGCCTGCGTCGAGCGTCCGGATGACGACCTTGCGCTCACCGAACGCGGTGAACACCTTCGTATAGGCCTTGGTCTGGTCGGCCACGGTCGGCGCGGTGGCGGCATCCAGGAACAACACTTCGGTGCGGAAAAGCCCCACACCTTCGACGTCCTCCTTGGCCGCACGCTCGGCGTCCTCGACCGCGCCGATGTTGGCCAGCAACTGAACCGCCACACCGTCCTTGGTTTTGCCTGCGCCGCCGGTGGCGGTCTTCAACGCCGCCCTGGCCTTGGCACGTGCAATGATCGCCTCCCGCAGCTTGTCGTCGGGATCGATCACCACCGATCCGGTCGCCGCGTCGATCGCAACCGTCGCCCCATCGGAAAGGCCCATTGCGCCCGGGACTCTCACAAGGCACGGCAGGTCGAGCTGAGCCGCAATGATCGCGGTGTGGCTCGTCGGCCCACCGAGTTCGGTGACGATTCCGACGACGTAGTTCAGGTCGAGCGTGGCGGTGTCGGCCGGTGCCAGGTCGTTGGCCACGATGACCGTCGGCTTGTCGAGTGCCGGCAGACCGGGCTCCGGCAAGCCCAGCACCTTGGCCACGATCCGATCCCGGACGTCCCGGAGGTCGGTGACCCGCTCGGCGAGGTACGGACCGCTGGCCTCGAGGATCTTGCAGAACCCTTCCACCGCTTGATCGACGGCGGTCGCCGGACCGGTGCCTGCCTTGATCCGCCGCTCGACGTCGGAGATCAGCCCCGGGTCCTGGGCCATCAGTCGAGGTCGCTTCGAGGACGGCGGCGGTCGCGGCCTGGGCAGCGGCGGCTCGGCGCGCAGGTTGTTGGCGACGAATTCGAAGAGAGGACCGAACCAGGTCCTCCGCGCTGAACGGGTCAGAAGCGGGCGGTTCGTTGACCGGCGGCCGCGCCGGGGGAGCCAGTTTGACCACCGTGCCGACCGCCGAGCCGCGGCCGACGCCGATGCCGCTCAACGACGGCTTCACGGGTCCAGCGGCGCTAGGCGCAGTCGAGGTGGGTGTCGAGGTGGTGGTCATCTATCGGTCATCTCCTGAGTCGAGAGGTGTTCCGGATCAACGTTGGCGGTACATGCGAGCCGTGGGGCCGGACCGAGCGGGAAGTTTGTTCGAGCTGATCAATGCCGGCGGAGGGCCGGCGTTGGTAGGGCCGGCTGGATCGGGTGCAGGCATCGGCCGGTGGACTGCTGCGCCGGCTGGATCCTGCTCGAGGCGCGGAGGAGGATTGGACAGGTTGGTTCCCAGCCTTGCCCCCGCCGGCCCCAACGCAAGAAGCGTGCGTCCGGGCCTGCGGGCGGAAGCTGCCGATACGGCAGCATCGGCTCCCGTCGGATCGGCTCAGGCTGCGTCGTGGTCGATCTCGAGAAGCTCGGCCAGCTGGTCGAGCGCCGCGTCGGCACCATCGCCCTCAGCGGTCAGCACAACCTCTTCCTGGCTGCCGACTCCGAGGCCCATCACCATCAGGATGCTCCGAGCGTCCACGGGATCCCCGCCGGACTTTGCGATGGTGACCGGCAGACCCGTAGCGGTCACCGCCTGGACGAAGAGCGAAGCGGGGCGGGCGTGCAGGCCGACGCGGGAAGCGACGGTGACGGTACGGCTGGGCATCAAGAAACTCCTTGGTCTTTCGATCGCTGTCGACCGAATGGGGCGGCTGACGGTGCTGCGGGTGCGTGGGTTGGGTGTGTAGGAGGGTGTGGGGCGGCCGATGGTGCTTGGGGGTGTGATCCAGGCAGTGGGGCGGCATCCCGCGGCCGGGACTGCGAGCAGACATCGTCGCAGTCCCGGCCAGGGTGTGCACGGTGGAACCGATCAGGCGGCGACGCCCTCGCGGACATCTTCCTGATGCGCGAGTTCCTCGGTGTTCTTCTTGTCCAGGCTCATCAGGACGATGACCAGGCCGGCGGTGATGACGGTGCCGATGACGATTGCCAGCAGGTACAGGAAGGGCGATGAAACCAGCGGAAGGACGAAGATGCCGCCGTGCGGGGCCCGTAGTTCGTTACCGAACAACATGACGAGACCCCCGGTCACTGCTGCTCCGGCCATGGTCGACGGGATGACCCGGAGCGGGTGGGCGGCGGCAAACGGGATGGCGCCCTCAGTGATGAACGACGCGCCCAGCAGCCAGCATGCGAGCCCGTTCTCCCGCTCGGCCTCGGTCCACAGCTTCCTACGTACGGCGGTGGCCAGCGCCATCCCGAGCGGGGGTGTCATGCCCGCAGCCATCACTGCGGCCATGATTTGCAGGGCTGGCTGCGCCTGCCCGGTGCTTTGCACGGCGATAGCGGTGGTGAGCCCCGCTGTGGCGAAGGTGTAGGCCACCTTATTGATCGGGCCACCGAGGTCAAAGCCCATCATCAGGCCCAGGATGACGCCGAGCAATATGGCTGTCGAGCCAGACAGCCCGTTCAGCCAGTTGGTTAGCGCAGTAGTGGCAGCCGCGATGGGCTTGCCGACAACGAAGATCATGAACAATCCGACCACGGTCGTTGATACCAAGGGGATCACGACGACGGGCATGACGCCGCGGACACCCTTCGGCACCCGGAGCCGGGTCATCGCGTAAGCGATACCGCCGGCGGCGAAGCCAGAAACCAGACCTCCGAGGAAGCCCGCGCCGAGCAGGCCGGCCAGCAGGCCGCCGACGATGCCGGGCACCAGGCCCGGGCGGTCGGCGATCGCGAAGGCGATGTATCCGGACAGGATCGGCACCAGTAAGAAGAACGCGATTTTACCCAAAACGAACAAGATGCCCGCGAACCCCGCCGCCGAAAGCACTGCGTCGAAGTCTCCCGACAAGAACTTGGCAGGCAGTCCGCTCGCGATGTCCGGGTATTTCACACCCTCCCACAACCCACCGGGCTGACTTGCAGAGCCGTACAGCTTGTAGACCACACCTTCGCCGCCGAACAGGAACCCGAGGGCGATCAGGATGCCGCCCGCGGCGACGAACGGGATCATGTACGACACACCGGTCATCAGCCACTGCCGGACCTTGGTCCCGACACCGACCTTGCGGGTTCCGCCACCACTAGACGACGGCGCGGGGGTGGCCGCTGCCATCGCTGTGGCCTCTGGAGTGCCCGCCTTGGGGGCGTTCTCGACCGCGGCGACAGCCGCAGCGAGCACGCCAGGACCGTCGTGAACGGCCTTCTTGACGCCGACGTCGATGAACGGCTTGCCGGCGAACCGGGCCTTGCCCTTCACCTCCAGGTCGGCGGCGTAGATCACCCCGTCCGCTGCAGCGATGACGTCGTCGGACAGCGGGACAGTGCCCGCCGATCCCTGGGTTTCGACCTGAACCTCGTGGCCGGCAGCCTTACCTGCCTGCTCGAGATTCTCGGCCGCCATGTAGGTGTGCGCGATGCCTGTCGGGCACGACGTGACGGCGACGAACTGGTTGATGCG
>CAVXYU010000005.1:0-12299 GCA_963766015.1 uncultured Actinomycetota bacterium
GTGACGTACCCAGGTTCAGCCCGATGCGCATCCGTGTTGTCACGCTGCTGATCGCCCCCTGCTGTTGATGACGGTCCCGTATGGAGGACCTGGCCGGTGTTCGGCTGCCCGTCGGTGTCGGCCGATTGCGCGCCGGAAGCAGCAGCAACCTGCCGGACCCGACCCGGAAGCTGCCATAACGCCCCGGTCACGGTACCCGTGTGCGACGACCGTCCGGATCCGGCGCCCCGCAGGACACCGGACGCCCCTTGACCTGCCCCGCTGCCGCCACTGGATAGGTTTGCGGACATGGAGTCCCGTCGCGTCGGCCGCAGCGGGCTCGAGGTGTCCAGGCTGGGCCTGGGCACGATGACCTGGGGCCGGGACACCGACGCCGACGCGGCGGCCGCGCAGCTCGAGGCGTTCGTCGGTGCCGGCGGCACACTGATCGACACCGCCAACATCTACGGCGACGGCGACGCGGAGTCGATCCTCGGCACCCTGGTGCCCGACGTCGTCGCCCGCTCGTCGGTGGTGCTGTCGACCACCACGGTCGGCGTCGGCGGTGGCCGCGGGCGGCTGCTCGCCGCGCTGGACGGCTCGCTGGGCCGGCTGGGCACCGATCACGTCGACCTCTGGCAGGTGCACGGGTTCGACCCGGCGGTGCCGTTCGAGGAGACCTGCTCGGCGCTCCGCGACGGCGGTGGATTCCGGCCGGACCCGGTATGTCGGGGTGTCCGGGGTGACCGGCTGGCAGCTGGCGACCCTGGCCGGCTGGCTGCGGGCCGACGTCGCCGGGCACCGCGCTGGTGTCGGTGGAGGCGGAGTACTCGTTGCTGGAGCGCGGGCCGGAGCAGTCGGTGCTGCCGGCGGCCGGCGGTGCACGGCGCTCGGCTTGCTGGCCTGGGCGGCGCTGGGCCGGGGGGTGCTGACCGGCAAGTACCGGCACGGCACCCCGGCCGACTCCCGCGGTGCGTCACCGCATTTCACCCGGTACGTCGGCCGGTACCGCACCGAGCAGGCGGCGCGCATCGTGGAGGCGGTGGCCACCGCCGCCGACGGGCTCGGCACGTCGCCGCTGGCGGTGGCCTGCGCCTGGGTCCGCGACCGGCCCGCGGTGTCCAGCGTGGTGATCGGCGCCACGGGACCGCGCGCAGCTGCTCGGCTCGCTGGCCGCCGAGGAGATCACGCTGCCCGCCGAGATCCGCAGCGCGCTGGACGACGTCAGCTCCGGCACCCGGCGGCCGGCTGACCCGGCCGCAGCCTCCGATCCTGCACTCCGGTCCACTGCGCTCCGGTCGGTGTCGCTGGGATGCCCGCCGCCGCGGGTAGGGTCCGGGCGTGCCTGACGTGTTCGCCGAGTTCTGCGCCGCCGGCCTGTGGCCGGGGCTCGGGCCAGGCGACGGCGGCCACGGCTCGCCGAGGCCGGGATCCGCTCCCCCGCGGACGTCACGGCGCCGAAGCTGCCGTCGCTGCCGCGGATGACCGACCGCCGGGCGAACCGGCTGGTGACCAGCTTCATCGGCGCCGGCCAGCTCTACGACATCGCCGAACTGCTGGTGCCGCAGGAGATCCCGGCGCGCTGGGCGGCGCGGCTCGCCGAGGCGCTCGGTGACGACGCCGCGGTCCGCGCTGCGCGCCGACCCGTGGCGGCTGCTCGCGCTGCCGGACGCGGCGGTCGGCCAGGCGGACCGGCTGGCCCGATCGATCGAGCCGGACGTGCGCCGGGACGACCCGCGCCGCGGCCGGGCGCTGGTCGAATGGACGCTGGCCCGGTACGCCCGGGACGGGCACACCGCGGCGCCGACAGTCGCTGGTCGCCGACGGGATGCGCCCGTTCGGTGTGGACGCCGCAGCTCGCCGTCGCGGCCGCGATCGACGCCGGCGGGGTGGTCGCGGTCGCCGACCCGACCGGGTCGGGCGAACCCTGGATCGCCCGAAAGGTGTTGGCGCAGGCTGAGTCCGACGATCGCCGCCGGCATCGCCAGGCTGGTCCGGACCGCGTCCACGATGGCCGGCGAGCGGGCGGTCAAGAGCTGCGGTCAAGGGTCTGGACGAGGTGCAGGCCGGCGCGGTGTCACTGGCCGCCGCGCACGGCGTCAGCCTGCTGACCGGCGGCCCGGGAACCGGCAAGAGCCGGACCGTGGCCGCCATCGTCGCGCTCTGCCGCAAGGTCGACGCGACGATCGCGCTGGCCGCGCCGACCGGGCGGGCGGCCAAGCGGCTGGAGGAACTGGCCGGCAACAACGCCACCACCGTGCACCGGTTGCTGGGTGCCCGGCCGCCGCGCGCCGGGCGCCACCGGGTCGGTCTTCGACCGCGACGCAGCTCAACCCGATCGAGGCCGACCTGGTCGTCGTCGACGAGGCCTCGATGCTCGACGTCGAACTCGGCGCCGCGCTGATCCGCGCGCTGTCCGACACCACCCACCTGGTGATCGTCGGCGACCCGCCGCAGCTGCCGTCGATCGGCCCCGGCAGGGTGCTCGGGGACCTGATCGACAGCGGCATCCGTGCCCGGTGACCGAGCTCAGCACGCTGTACCGGCAGACCGAGGGCGGCGCGATCGCCCGGCTGGCGATCGCGGTCCGCGCCGGCGACCTGATGCCGGTCGACGGACCCGACCCACGAGGTGGTCGTCGTGCCGGCCCGCGGGTCCGAGGACGCCGCCAAGCGGGTCGTGCAACTGGTCACCGACTCCATCCCCCGGGTGTTCGCCTGCGACGCCGACCAGATCCAGGTCGTCACCCCGGTGCACCGCGGGCCGGCCGGCACCCAGGCCCTGAACCGGGCGCTGAAGGCGGTGCTGAACCCGGGGACCGGCACCGTGCGCGGGTTCGACGACGGGCGACCGGGTCGTCGCCACCGCCAATCACCTCGACGCGGAGCCGACCGGCTACGCCAACGGCGAGGTGGGCACGGTGCTGTCCTGCGGGGACAACTCGCTGCGGGTGGCCTTCACCGGCGGTGAGTCCGACGATCGCGGGCAAGGCGCTGGGCGATCTGCTGCACGGCTGGGCGATCACCGTGCACCGCGCGCAGGGATCGGAATGGGAGGCGGTCGTCGCCGTCATGCCGCCCGAGGCCGGTGCGATGCTGTCCCGGCCGCTCGTCTACACCGCGCTGACCAGGGCCCGGCGGCACCTGTCGGTGGTGCACGCCGCCGGGCCGGCATTGGCCAGGGCGGTCAGGGACATCGGCTCGATCCCGCGCCGGACGCGGTTGGCTGCACTGCTGCGGACGGAGCTCGCGGCGTCGCCGGACCCGGCGGAGGCGGTGCAGGACGAGCTCGCACCGGCTGATCTGACCGGCTGACGGTGTGCGGGCGGCACGTCCGGATAGGTAGTCTGCGCGTGATCGCCTTCGACAGTCGGTGGAGCGTTCGCGGGTCGCTGTGCGGCCCCTGGTCACGGAGGTGATGGGCATCGCTGGTCAGGAGACCAGGGGGCCGCAGCCGGTTCCGTCCCCGGGCATCAGCCGCGGGCACCGAGAAGTGCCCCGTGGACGACGTCCGACGAGTTCGAGTACCAGCCGCTGCGGATCGATGCCCGGGTGTCCCGCTCGGCCGCAGCCACCATGCTCGCCATCCGGGCCGAGTTCTCCGGGTGGGAACTGGCCCGGGTGCTGCGGTTTCCCGACGGCAGCCGCCGGGTGTGGCTCCGCCGGCGCCGAAGTCTCCCGCGCTGCTGCCCGACCTGACTCCCTGACGAGGCGTGCCCACCGAACCCGGCGTGGCGGCTGACCCGCTCCCAGGTGCTGCGTGACGCGATGGGCGTGGCGATCGCAACCGGTGCCTACGCGATCTCGTTCGGCGCGATCTCGCTGGCGGCGGGCTGAACTTCTGGCAGACGATGGCGCTGTCGCTGCTGATGTTCACCGGCGGCCAGCCAGTTCGGGCTGATCGGGGTGATGGCCGGCGGCGGCGCACCGCTGGCCGGCGCGGCGACCGCCATCATGCTCGGCGCCCGTAACGCGCTGTACGGGCTGCGGTTGTCGGAGTTGCTCCGGGTCAGCGGTGGGCGGCGGCTGCTGGCAGCGCGCAGCTGGTCATCGACGAGTCGACCGCGATGTCGATCGGCCGGGACTCCGAACGCGCCGCTCGGCTGGGTTTCTATGCCACCGGCATCGGCGTCTACGTGTTGTGGAACCTCGGCACGGCCGTCGGGGTGCTCGGCGCCTCTTGGCTGTCCGAACCCCGGGTGCTTGGCCTGGACGCCGCCGTGCCGGCTGCCTTCCTCGCGCTGCTGGCCCCCGGATTGCAGGCCGGGAGGCCTGGGCGATCGCGCTCGCTGCCGCGCTGGTCGCGCTGGTCGCCGTCCCATTCGTGCCGGTCGGTTTCCCGGTGCTGATCGCCGCGCTGGTCGGGGTGGTCGCCGGCCAGGTCGCTGCGCCGGCTGCAGCGTCGACCGCAGCCGAGACGGCGACCGGGACAGCCATGACCCTGTGGATCGGCATCGCCGTCGGCTGCCTCGGCTGCTACCTGCTCAAGCTCGCCGGTCTGTCCGTGCCGAAGACGGTGCTGGAACGCCCCAGGGTGCTGCGGATCGCGGGGCTGCTGCCGATCGTCCTGCTGTCCGCTCTGGTTGCCGTGCAGACGTTCTCGTTGGGATCCGAGCTGGTGCTGGACGCCAGGGCCGCCGGCCTGGCGGTCGCCGGCATCGCCGTCTGGCGGCGGTGGCCGTTCCTGGTGGTCGTCGCGTTGGCCGCCTTCACCACCGCCATGGTCCGGCTCTGGCTCCCGGGGACCTGACCCATCGACATTCCACAGAGTTACCTGGACCAACCGCGCTGGTGGCACGGCGGTCGCGAGTGGTTGGCGGCGCTGCCCGGTCTGGTTGACGCAAGCCTGCAGCGCTGGCGGCTCACCATCGATCAGGACGCCGGCGGCCCGTGGCACGGGTCGAACGCCCTGGTGCTGCCGGTGCTGCGGGACGGCGTGCCGCTGGTCCTGAGGCTGGCTCCGCCCGATCCGAATACCTCGAAGGAGGTTGCCGCCCTGCGGTTCTGGGACGGCCGGGGCACGGTGCGGCTCATTCGGCACAAACCCGACTGGGCCGCCATGCTGCTCGAGCGGATCATTCCGGGGACACCGGCGAGCTTGCTGCCTGTCGGTGAGTCGATGACGGTCGTCGGGACGGTGCTCCGCCGGATGGCCGTCCCTGCGCCGGCGACCGTGCCCGGCACCGATCGGATCGCCGCGGATCTGGTGACCTCACTCCCGCTCGACTGGGAACGGCTCGGTCGGCCGTTCCCCCGTTCGGTGCTGTCGGCCGCTCAGCAGACGGCCGCAGCTCTCTCCGCCACCTCCTCGACGGTGGCGGTGAACGGCGACCTGCATGCCGACCAGGTCCTGCGGGCGACGCGCGAACCGTGGTTGGTCGTCGACCCGGTGCTGCTCCGCGGCGACCCGGAGTACGACCTCGCCAGAGTGCTGTGGACCCGGCTCGATGAGATGCCCGATGACGCCGCGATTCTGGCCCACCTGGACACGGTGGTGCGGACCGCCGGGCTCGATGAGCGCCGGGCTTTCGCCTGGACACGGTTGCGGACGGTCGACTACTGGCTCTGGGGTTTGTCGGCCGGGCTCACCGAGGATCCGGTCCGCTGCGCACGGTTGGCAGGTGCGCTCGGCTGGTGAGCTGATCTGTCGGTGTGCTGCCGGTGGTCAGCAGGTCCGCAGCAGCCGGTCCAGCACCCGGGTGCCGAACTGCAGCGCGTCGACCGGCACCCGCTCGTCGACGCCGTGGAACAGCGCGGAGAAGTCCAGGTCGGCGGGCAGTCGCAGCGGGCGCGAACCCGTAGCCGGCGATGCCCAGCCGCGCGAAGGCCTTGTTGTCGGTGCCGCCGGAGAGCATGTACGGCACGGCCGTGCCGTCCGGGTCCTCCGCCTGCAGGGCCGCCTTCATCGCCTCGACCAGGTCGCCCTCGAAGGGGAACTCCAGCGGCGGGTGCCAGGTCCAGTCGATCTCCACGTCGTCACCGACGATCCGCGCGACCTCGTCCCGGAAGGTGTCCTCCGAGCCGGGCAGCACCCGGCAATCGACCGTGGCCGTCGGCGTCGACGGGATGACGTTCGCCTTGTAACCGGCCTTGAGCATCGTCGGGTTGGCGGTGTTGCGCAGGGTCGCGTTCACGATCCGCGCGACCGGCCCGATCTTCGCGACCGCGACTCTCGAGGTCCTCCTCCGGGAACTCCAGCCCGGTCAGCTCGGTGATCGTGGTCGAGCAGGGCGTCGACGGTCGCGGTGTGGGTGATCGGGAACTCGTGCGCGCCGAGCCTGGCGACCGCCTGCGGCGATCCGGCTGACGGCGTTGTCGTCGTTGATCATCGAGCCGTGCCCGGCCCGGCCGGTCGCGGTGAGATGCGCCCAGGCGACGCCCTTCTCGGCCGCCGCGACCAGGTAGGCCCGCCGGTCGTCGCCGAGTCGGGATGGAGAACCCGCCGACCTCGGAGATCGCCTCGGTGGCGTCCGGCGAACAGCTCGGGGTGGTGGTCGACCAGCCACTGCGCGCCCCAGTGCGCCGCCGGCCTCCTCGTCGGACATGAACGCGAAGATCAGGTCCCGCGGCGGCACGTAGCCGGTGCGTCTTGAAGTCCCGGGCGACGGCGACGGTCATCGCGACCATGTCCTTCATGTCGACGGCGCCGCGGCCCCAGACGTAGCCGTCCTGGACCGCGCCGGAGAACGGGTCGACCGTCCATTCCGGCGGCGTCGGCGGGCACCACGTCGACATGCCCGTGGACCAGCAGCGCGCCCCGCTCCGGGTCGGCGCCGGCCAGCCGGCAGATGACGTTGCCCCGGCCCGGCACCGCCTCCAGGTAGGTGGTCTCGTAGCCGACCTCGTCCAGCTTCTGCTGGATGTACCGGGCGGCCCGGGCCTCACCGTCGCCGATGGTCGTCCGGGTCGCCGGTGTTGACCGAGTCGATCCGGATCAGCTCGCTGCACAGCTGGACGACCTCGCGCTCGGCTGTGCGACGTCGTGCGGCGTCGGGTGTGGGGTCCGGAGCGGTCATCCGCCTTTCCTACCACCCTGCCGCTGCGCGACGTGACCGCCGGACGCGGTTGGGAGCACGGCGGCGCATCGAGTAAGCTTGGCCGTCGCGGTGCCTGGCGCCGCGAACACCTGTCCGGGTGGCGGAATGGCAGACGCGCTAGCTTGAGGTGCTAGTGCCCTTAGGGGCGTGGGGGTTCAAGTCCCCCCTCGGACACGCATGTGAACTGCGGAAACGTCCACTTTGAGGACGAGGATCCGCTGGTTAGGACGCGGCTCCCTGGATTGGACTGTGGCTAACCTGCTCAAGCGTCTCCGATCGAACGCATTGACCGACTATGAGGTCCGCTCCATGGACCCCAAACCGTCAGCGTGGTCCTCCCATCCGACGTCGTGCGTGCACAGGCCGCCAGCAGAACGAACAGCGCGTCAGTCCCAGCAACCTCCTCGGCATTCGTCCACCCCTGGTCGAAAGCCGCCGTTGGCTACCTGGACCAAGAGACTTCTTCACTCGCCGCGCACCATCGTCAGCGTCTGGACGCTAACAAACAGCTGATACGGGTGGGCAGCACTGGGATGTGGAAACGGCAGGCACGCCTCAGCCGACAAGGCATCTGCGATCGGGCCGGTGAACCGCGCAACGCAGCTACGACCTCCTCCGACATCGGCGGTGCGATGGCCCGGACTTTCTGGTGTACTCCTATGGCGAAAAGTGTGCGGGGTTACGTCAGCAGTGTGAGCGGAGCTTCGATTGACTTGGTGAAGTGACGGAGCCATTCCGCGGCGAGCGCGCCATCGACCGCGCGGTGATCGACTGCCAGCGTGACGCGAAGAATGGTGACCGCTTCAATTCGCCCGTCCGTGACTACCGCCTCGGGGCGCGCCGCTCCAACGGCAAGGATCGCCGACTGCGGTGGGTTTATGATGGCGGCGAAATCCTCGATTCCCATCATGCCAAGGTTGCTGATGGTCAAGGCGCCGCCTTCGAGTTCCTCCTGTTTCAGCCGGCCCGAATTGGCCCGTTCCACGAAGCGCTTGACCTTGTCCGAAAGCGCCCCGATTGCGAGCGATTCGACCGCCCTGATTGTCGGTGTCACCAGTCCGCGTTCCGACGCGACAGCAACGGAAATGTCAACCCGAGAAAAGCGTCGAATCGCCTCGTCCGTCCAGATGACATTCATGTCGGGAACAGCTATGTACGCGTGCGCGGCGGCTTTGAGAATCAGGTCGTTCACAGAAATCTTGGATGACGTGACACTATTCAACTCAGCACGCAGCGCCAACAGCTTGTCGACACGGATCGAGGAGCGCAGGTAGAAGTGCGGAACGGTAGCCTTGCTGGCTGTCAGCCGGGCGGCGATCAACGACCGCATCCGGCTGTGTGGTTCATCGACCCACTCCCCCGTCGGGTGGGCAGCAGATGTCGGCTTTCCCTCCGGGACCGACGGTGCAGCCTTGGCCGGAGGCGTTGATACCGGGGCTTTGGGCGGAGGGGCTTCTTGGACCGCCGCGGCACGGGCCGAGATGGCAGCCTCGACATCAGTTCTACGGATACGACCCCCTGGCCCAGTCCCGTTCAGCGTCTCTATCGGCAGTTCGGCGTCGGCGGCCAATCGTCGGGCCAGAGGACTGGCGAAGGTCCGCTGTTGCCCAGCTGCGGACGACGCTTCCCCCGATCCGTTGACGCTGCCGTCGGCCTTCGGCCGGTCAACCGGTGACGTTGGGACGACGTCGTCGGCTGTCCTCGGAATGTCCGCCTCGAGGGTTTCGCCGACGGTCGCCTCGGCGTGCTCGGCCGGGTCGTCAGGCACCGCGGTCGGCGAATTTCCGGCCGCATTCGAGTCGACCCCTAGCTCCCGCAACAAGGAGGAGATGTCGTCCGGGCTGTCGCCAGTGCCACCCAGCAATGCGATGGGGGCTCCGACCTCGACCTCACTGCCGGCCGGCACCAAGCGCTTGAGCAGGATTCCGTCGGCTTCGGCGTCGATGTCGACGACGGCCTTGTCCGTTTCGACCTCGGCGAGGGTATCGTCCGCGGCATAGTTGGTATTTTCAACGACGGACCAGCTGAGCAGGACCGCCGTGTTGGCGTTGGCCGCGACCGCCGGCATTCGAAGAAGTTGTGCCATGGTTTTTGCTACCTCGTCATTTCGGTCAGGACGGCAGCGACCTCGCGGTCCTGGGCGATTGCCGCTCGCTCCAACACTTTGCTGATGCTGGGCGATGCCTCCCCGCCGGTGACGCGTTGGACGGGCTGATCGAGCCAGTCGAAGTATCGTCGTTGAATTTCGTCGGCGAGCCACCCACCATAGGACGTTCCGGATGCTCCTTGTTCGGCGATCAGCACGTTGTTGGTCTTGCGGATGCTGGCGCCGATGGTGTCCCAATCGATGCTGGCACGGTCCAGCCAGCGCAAGTCGATCACTTCGGCGTCGACAGTGCTGGCGTTCTCCTCGGATGCCTCGTCCAAGGCCTTCATGACGTAGTTGGTCATCGCGAGGTAGGTCAACACTGTGAGTTGTGAACCCTCTCGACGGATCGCTGCCTTTCCGACCGGTAGGCAGTAGTCGAGGTCATCGACCGGGGCAGCGCCTGTTGAGCTGTACAGATCGACGTGTTCCAAAACCATGACGGGGTCCTGGCAACGCAGTGCGCTGTTCATCAGGCCGACGTAGTCGAACGGAGTGGATGGGGCGACGATCCGCCAACCGGGGGCGGTAGCCATGATTCCGGCCGGGTCCATTGAGTGCTGAGACCCGTAACCGGTACCCATCGCAACCTTGCTGCGAAGCACCAAGGGGACAGGGTCGTCACCACCGAACATGTGCCGTGCCTTGCCGATCTGATTGAACAACTGGTCGGCAGCGACCCACATGAAGTCGGCATACATGAATTCGATCACTGGTCTGAATCGACCGTCCAAAGCAATGCCGCCGCCCAGTCCGGTGAACGCGTTCTCACTGATCGGGGTGCCGAGAACACGGTCCGGGAATGCATCCTTCAAGCCGCGGGTCGCGCCGTTGGTTCCGCCATTGAGTTTGTGGACGTCTTCACCCATCACGACGATGGTGTCGTCGGTCTCCATCCGGCGGTGCATCACGGCGGCGACGGAGTCGATGAATTTTCCGTCCTCGAGTTGCCCCTTGTAGTTGTCGACGTCTGCCAACGGCGCGTCGTCGAACTCGCGGAGATCGCCGCGAATGCCGACGTCAACGAAGGTTGGGTCCGGCCACTCCGTCGGTTTCACCCGCCGTTGTCCCGGTTCGCCGCCTGGCAGCGGTTCGAACAGTTTGTCGCGGATGTCGGCCATTAGTGCCGCGGCGTTTTTGATCGCGCTGTCAGTTTCTGTGCGCTGGGCGAGGCCTCGGCGCACCAGCTGATCCGCCACAAGTGGCAACGGATCCCTTTCCCGCCAATGCTTCTCCTCGGCCTTGGTCCGGTATCCGAACGCGCTGCCGGGGAAGGCACCGTTCTGGTGGAAGTACCGGTAGACGTCGGCTTCGATAATCACGGGACCGTTACCCGAACGCATGTGCGTCGAGTGCGTCCTGCATGGTGAGGTAGACGGCCAACGGGTTCATCCCATCGACCTTCCAACTGGGAATTCCGAACCCAGGCCCACGGGCAGACAACCGGGGTTCGGCCGTCGCCTCGCTGACCGATGTGGACACCGCGTACTGATTGTTCTCGATGAAGAAGCACAGCGGCAGCCGCCATGCTGCGGCCAAGTTAAACGTTTCCAGGGTAGATCCGATATTTGCCGCACCGTCGCCGAAGTAGGTCACGGCAACGGCGTCGGTACCGGCGAAGCGGTGCGCCCAAGCTGAGCCGGCTGCCAATGGAACCCCGCCGCCGACAATGGCGTTGGTACCGGTGGCCCCGGCCTCATCCCACTTCAGGTGCATCGATCCGCCGCGCCCGTGACCGAAGCCGCGTTCGAGGCCGCAGATTTCGGCCAATGTCCGCACCAGGACCGCCCGCACGTCCGGGTCCAGTTGCTGGTTCAGATCCACTCCCTTGGGCGCCACGTGCTGGAGCACCTTGGCCAGGAACTGATGATGGCCACGGTGCGATCCGTTCACGGTGTCGGCGCTCGTGAGCGCGAGGGCTGAGCCCACCGCCCCGCCCTCCTGTCCGATGCTTGAGTGCGCGGGGCCGTGGATGAGACCTGCACCTGCCAATTCGAGAACGCCCTCCTCGAAGGCGCGAATAGGTCCAGCTGACCGAACATCGCCTTCAACAGGTCCGAGTCCGCCGCGTCCCAATCGTCCCCTGTCGCCGTCAGCTCGACCCAAGCGGCGCTCGTGTTCAGTGCTCGGCGGTCGGTCATCAAAACCCCTCAACGTGGTCGGTGTGCAGAAGATTCGGTCCGTTTGGCCGCTGCTGTCCCGCCGGTAAGGACGATCAGATCACGGGAGATGCGGCAAGGTGGATCCAAGACAACGCCAGGATAGCGTCCAGGGTCGCCTTGCGCTAGTTTCAACTCCTGATTGGATCCATTGTCGATCTCAGCCGCAGTCGCCCGCTCGCGGCCGGAGACCGCCACATGAGTCACGGAGGACACGGATGTCAGCCACACCCGCCTCGGCATACCTGGCCTGCGACGATTCGATCACGTGGGATTCACCGTGCCCAACCTGGAACAGGCCCGTGATTTTCTGATCAACGTGCTGGGGTGGGAGTTTCTGTACGCTCTCGGCCCCGTACCTCGACACCGACGGGACGTGGATGCACGATCATTTGAACGTGCATCCACGCGCCGAGGCCAGGATCAACTTCTTCCGATGCGGCGGCCAAGCTGTCTTCGAGGTCTTCGAGTACAACGCGGAGGGACAAAGGACCGCCGAGCCGCTGAACAGCGACGTCGGCGGTCACCACATCGCCCTGTACGTCGACAACCTCGACGACGCAGTCGACCTATCTCCGCCTCCAGCCGGACGTCAAAGTCCTCGGGTGAGCCAACGATCAGCAAAGGTCCTCATCTGGGCCAGCGCTGGATCTATTTCCTCTCGCCATGGGGAATGCAGTTCGAACTGGTCTCTTCATCCTTCACGGAAGGGCGTTCTATCTGGCCAGGAGGAAAGCCAACCGACGAGTAGAGAGAGGCTACCCAGTGCAGCGCACCCTTAGCCGGAACCGGACCAGCAACCGAAGGCGGCGCCGGTACGGTTGCCGACTATCCTCCGGCGAGGCCATTCTGGACGGCGAGTTCCAGCCGGGTGACTTCATCCGACAGGAGGACATCGCCAGACGACTCGGCGCGAGTCCGACTGCCAGTCCGGGAGGCGCTCCGGATACTGGAGGTCGAAGGCCTGACCATCCACCAG
>CAVXYU010000006.1:0-126761 GCA_963766015.1 uncultured Actinomycetota bacterium
GTCGGGGGCTCGACCCTCGTCATCGACCAGCACGACCACAATTTTCGTTCCAGGAGTGGATGCGGTCAGGCCGGCCGTCGGGTTCGAGAACTCATTACGCGAGCAGCAAATCCGGTTCAATCATGCGAGTGCCGAGCCTGAAATCGCACGGGCAACTGGCGAGTTCGATGCTCCGCGGCCTTATCGATCGTCTTCTAACTAACCTTTTCCGGGTGTGTGTTTGTGTCGTCGTACTGTCGGTTCGAGTGACCGGGGCCCAATGGCGTCAAGTGCTCGAAGGGGCGTACTCATACAGTTGATGCCAGCCGATGCGGAGAAACCCTCCTGTGATTCATTCAGGCGTTGAGGATCATATCCTGGACCTCTGCCGCCTCCGGGAAGCTCGTCGCGCACCACCGGCTCCCTCAGCACTGTCGTCCCGGCCGAGGACACCACCTCCTCTACTCTGCACACTGCCGCATCGGCAATGCTCGGAAGCGCCCGACCCCGATCAGCCCGGCCCCGCCTCCGGACTGGTCAACCGCCTGCTACGCCAGCCTCAGCCGACACCGGCACCCGCTCGACCGCACTCGTCGAATCCGAATGACTGGGGCGGCGAACACGGCGCCGAGTCCATGGCGAAACTGCTCAGCCTGCGCGAACTCCGACGGCCGTGTACGCACACTCCGACAAGTCGCACTCGGCGCGATCCGATCCCTGCGACGGGCCGGGCTGAGGATCCCGGAGGACATCTCCGTGTCGGCATCTACGACCACCCGTTGGCCGAACTCGCCGACTTGACCACCGTCCGGCAGCCGGTCCGCCAACAGGGCGCCCGGGCCGCCGAAATGGTGCTGGGGCTGCTCACGGGGTTCGCATATCGACCACGCCGTCTCCATGCCGACCCGACTGGTCATCCGCAGGAGCACCGCCCCGCCGTCGCGAAGGTCGCACTCGTCGAACTCCGTCGGAGTGCGGGTCGCCCCCGGTGTCGAGCCGTATCGCCTGCGACAGCCAGACGGGCAAAAACGCCCTCTGGCCGATCAGGCTTTCCGGCTCCCGTTGATTCGTGATCTGCCGATCCGCGCGCCGACCAGCACCCCGACGAGCACCCCGATCAGGGACGACGCCGCCCCGAATGCGGCCGCGCCGAGGAGTGTGCGACCACTGGGCCGGGTCGCCGGCGGTGCGAACGGAACGGCCGGCACGGACGGTTGCTCGGCGACAGGCGGACCGCCCGGTACCGCGGGGGCCGCCCGGCGGTGACGGCCCGGCTGCCGGTGAGCACCTCGTCGATCGCCACGAAGAACAGCCCGGCGGTCTTCTTCGCCACGCCGTTCAGCACCCGCTGGCCGACTCCGCCGACCATGCCGCCGACAGCGGCGTCGGCGTCGTAATCGACTCTGGTGCTGCCGTCGGGCAGGCGGTGAGCGCGACCGTGACCGTGGTGTCGATCGTGCCCGGGACCGCCGGATCCGTTGGCCGCATGGTCAATGAGGGCGGCTCGACCAGGTCGGTGAAGGTGACCTCGCCGGAATAGGAGCCCTTGATCGAGGCAACGCCGAGGGTCACGGTGAGCGCGAACGGTCCTCCGCGACAGGCGTCAGGACGTCACAGCCGGGGATGACGCCGGCCAGCACCGCAGGGTCGGTGATCGCGGCGAAAACCCGCTCCGGCGGGCCGTGCAGCACAGCGGACCGGATACCTTCATGCGCTCGACCTTCACTGCTCGGCGTCGCGGATCCGACCGGTCCGGCGCCGACAGCGCCCTCTCACGGCCGCCTCCGACAGCCGCGATGTTCCCGGCGGCGAAGGAGCTGCGCAGGTCGAACAGCGCGCTCGGGTTCAACGGCATGCTGTCGATCCGGAAGCCCATCGCGTCCTCGACCGCGGAGGCGATCACCGCGGACACCGGGATGACGCCGGCCTCCCCCGCACCCTTGATGCCGAACGGGTTCAACGGCGACGGCGTCTCCTGGTGGCCCAGTTCGAACCGGTCCGGCATCTCCGTGACGTAGGGCATCAGGAAGTCCATGAACGAGGCGTTGAGCAGCTGCCCGTGCTCGTCGTAGGCGAGGGTTTCGTACAGCGCGCCGCCGATGCCCTGCGCGACCCCGCCGTGCACCTGGCCGGTGACGATCATCGGGTTGATCAGCGTCCCGCAGTCGTGCACCACGCAGTACCGGTCGATGGTGATCTCGCTGGTGTCAGGATCGATCTCGACGATCGCGGCGTGCATCCCGGAGGCGAACGTGCGACCGCGGCGGCGAGTAGTAGTCCCGCGATTCCAGGCCCGGCGAGTCGCCCTCCGCGACCGGCGGGATGTCCGGGTCGGCGGGCCTGGCGAACTGGGTCGCGGCCTTGGCGGCCTCGTCGAAGGCGTACCGCAGCGGGTTGGACAGCACCGCCACCTGGCCGAGCGGGATCGACGCCGTCGGGTTGCCCTTCACCGCGACGATGCCGTCGGTGATCAGCAGGTCGTCGGCGGCGCACTCCAGCGCGTCGGACGCCACCCGCAGCGCCTTGGCCTTCACGGCGCGCGCCGCGAGCGCGACCGCGGAACCGGACATCACCGCGGCCCTCGAGGCGAAAGTGCCGACGGCGTAACCGAATCGGCGGGTGTCGCCGGTCGTCACCCGGACCGACTCGAACGGCACCCCCAGCTCGTCTGCGACGATCTGCGCGAACACCGTCTGGTGACCCTGACCCTGCGAGGTCAGCCCGATCGCCACCTCGACGGAACCGTCGCCCAGGACCTGGATGTGCGCACCCTCGTAGGGGCCGGGGCCGGTGCCCTCGACGTAACAGCCGATGCCGATGCCGAGGATCCGGCCCTGCGCGGCGGCCTCCTGCCGGATCCGCTCGAAGTCGTCCCAGCCGATCATGTCCTTGATCATCTCGAGCTGGGCGGGGTAGTTGCCGGAGTCGTAGATCAGCGGCCGGCCGTCCTGGAAGATCAGGTGGTGGTCGTACGGGAACTCGTCCGGCTGGATGAAGTTGGCCGCCCGCACCGCCGTCCGATCCAGTCCGAGGGTCTGCGCGATCCGGTCCATCGTGCGCTCCATCGCGAAGACGCCCTGCGGGCGACCGGCGCCGCGGTACGGGGTGACGATGACGGTGGTCGTGTACAGCGAGAAGAACTCCACCCGGTAGGCACCCGGCTTGTACGGGCCGAGCAGCTGCGTCGAGGTGACGATCGGGCAGATGATGCCGTAGGGGGTGTACGCGCCGTTGTCGTGCCAGAACGTCACGTCGAGAGCGAGAATCCTTCCGGCGTCATCGAAGCCGACACTGATGTGCTGCTCCTGGCCGCGCTCGTGCGCCGAGGAGATGAAATGTTCGCGGCGGTCCTCCGTCCACTTCACCGGGCGGCCGAGCCGGATCGCCGCCATCGGGACGAGGATCTCCTCCGGCCATGGATGCATGATCTTGACCCCGAAGCCGCCGCCGACGTCCGGGGCGATCACCTCCACCTTGGGCAACGGGATGCCGAGCTTCGCGGCGATCGCTGCCCGTACCGAGGTGGCGGCCTGGGTCGAGGAGTACACCCGCAGGCTGCGGTCGTCCGGGTCCCAGCGGGCGTGCACCCCCTTGCCCTCCAGCGGCATCGAGCAGGACCGCTCGATGGTCAGGTCGAACTCGAGCCGGTGCGGCGCGGTGGCCATCGCGGCATCGACGTCACCGACCTGCTGGACCAAGTTGGCCGCGACGTTGTCCGGGATGTCCTGGTGCACTGCGTGTTCCGCCGCGCGCGCGGCCGCGACACCGACCACCGCGGGCAGCACCTCGTATTCGACGACGATCCTCGCGGCTGCGTCCTCGGCCAGGTAACGGTTCTCGGCGACGACCATCACGATCGGCTCGCCGACGTGATTCACCACCTCCTTGGCGAGGGCATACCCGGTCCGTGGGGCATGCAGGGCGGGGTGCGGGATCAGCACCGGGAGTGGTTCGGCCGCAGCACCTTCCAGGTCCTCGTGGGTGTAGATGGCGACGACGCCCTCGATGTCCAGAGCGCCCAGCACGTCGATCTCGCCGATCCGGGCGTGGGCGTGCGGCGACCTGACGAACGCCACCTCGAGAGCCGCTCCGGGGGCGCCGATGTCGTCGGTGTAGCGGCCCTGACCGGTGACCAGCCGCAGGTCTTCCACCCGGCGCACCGGTTGACCGACGTAGCGGGTGGCCATCAGCCGGTCCCCCGGTTCAGGTCCGCGGTCAGTTCGGCCGCGCGCAGCACTGCGTCGGCGATGTTCTGGTAGCCGGTGCAGCGACACAGGTTTCCGGCGATCATCTCGACCGCGTCCGCACGGGTGGGCGTCGGATTGTCGGCCAGGCCGGCGGTGATGGTGGTCAGGAAACCCGGCGTGCAGAAGCCGCACTGCAGGGCGTGACACTCCCGGAAGGCCTGCTGAACCGGCGAGAGCGTGTCGCGATCGCCCAGTCCCTCGACGGTGGTGACGTCGTGCCCGGCGACGGACACCGCGAACACCAGGCAGGACCGGACGGGGGCGCCGTCCAGTAGCACCGTGCACGCCCCGCACACTCCGTGCTCGCAGCCGACGTGGGTGCCGGTGAGCCCGAGGTCGTGCCGCAGGAAGTCCGACAGGGTCCGCCGGGCGAGCACCCGTGCGGCGTACTGCCGGCCGTTCACGGTCATCGCGACCTCGTGCCGCTCCTCGAGCGCTTCTGCTTCGTCGACCACGCCGCGTGCGTCTGTCATGCCGCCTGCCTCTCCCCTGCCGCCGCGATCGCCTGCCGCACTGCCCGGACGGTCAGCACCCCCGCCAGATGCCGCCGGTAGTCGGCGCTCGCATGCAGGTCGGTCTGCGGATCGACCGCCCTCCTGGCGGTGTCCGCGGCGTCCTGCTCGCCGGCGGCCCAGGCGTCGGTCAGGTCGATCACCAACGGGGTGTCGGTGACGGACAGGAACCCGCAGCGCAGGCTGGTCAACGAGCCGGACCCGTCGAGCTCGACGATGGCGCCCACCCCGCAGAGCGCGTAATCGCCGTGTCTGCGGGCGATCTCGACGAACGCGGTGCCGGCGCCGGCGGGGAGGGCGGGGAAGAACGCCTCGACGGCGAGTTCGTCCGGGCGCAGTGCGGATTCCAGCGGACCGCGGAAAAAGTCGCCGACGGTGATGGTCCGGCGCCCGGCTGCGGATTCCGCGGTGACCGTGCCGCCGCACAGGGCGAGCACGGTGGTCATCTCGCCGGCCGGGTCGGCGTGCGCGAGCGAGCCAACGGTCGTCCCGCGGTTGCGGATCGTGGGATGCGCGACCAGCCGCAGCGCCTGCGCCAGGAGCGGCACGACGGGCTGCGCGCCACGGTCACGCTCCACCGCGCGATGCCGGGCGAGGGCGCCGACGGTGACCCCGGTGGCGTCGGCGCGGACCGCGTCGAGCCCGGCGATCCGGTTGATGTCCACGATGTGCGCCGGTGACGCGAGCCGCATGGCCAGCACCGGGATCAGCGATTGCCCACCCGCCAGCACCTTGGCCTGCTCGCCGTGCTCGGCCAGCAGCGCAACCGCCTCGGCGACGGACTCAGGTCCGTGCCAGTGGAAGGGCGCCGGCTTCATCCCATGATCCTTCCCTGCGCTGGGCGGACTGTCTCGGCGGTGCGGATCTCGGCGGTGCGCGTCTCGATGGTGCGGAAGTGCCGAGGCTACGCCCGGGAGCCAGATGTCGAGGCGGAGCTCAGCACAGCGCCGATCTGCACGCCGACCGCGATCGCGACGACGGTGGCGACCACGCTGCCGAGCAGGGCTTGTCCGGAGGGGGCGGTCCCGTCCGCGGACACCTGGGTGATCGCGACCAGCCCGAGCGATCCGGGGACCAGCAGCCAGAACGCCGGCCGGAACGTCACCGCGGCCGGCCACCGAGGGAACCGCAGCTCCAGCAATCGCAGCAGCGGCAGCATGACGGCAGCGGCGATGCCGCTGGCCACCGGCGCCAGGGTGACTGTCTGCGCGGCCGCGACCAGCCCGTAGGTGGCGGTCAGCACGACGATCAGCACGGCGGTCAACGACCACTGCGCATCGAAGAACAGACCGACACCGACGGCCAGCACGACGACCGCGGGCAGCACGGACCATCCGGGCACGGCATACGCGGGGGTCCCCGATACATCGCCGACCGAGCTGCCGAAGATGGCTGCACCGGCGGCGATCCCGACAGCTAGGGTCGCCCACATGATCAGTCCCGAGGCGAACCGGCCGCCGCCGGACACCACGTCACCGGCGGCGAGTTCCACCACCCCGGTGGTGATGGTGGCTCCGGGGATCAGGATGACCAGTGGGGCGCAGACCACGAACAGCGTGACCGCCCCCGTCTGCAGTTGGGGCGCAAGGCCGTAGACGGCGGCGGACACCCCGAACGCCGCCACGAAGGGCAGCACCGTGAGCAGCCCGGGGATTCTGCCGCCGTAGATCAGTGCCGCGCCGACCAGCAGGGCGAGCAGGAAGTCCAGGGCCACGGCCCACCAGGTGGTCCGGAACACCACTGCGATACCGGCGGACATCAGCCCGCTGCCGAGCACCGCGACCGGCCGCGGGAAGAGCGCCGGCAACCCGCGGATCTCCCGGAGCCGCTCCCGGACGGTGGGTGTGGGGACGGCGGCGGTCTCGGCGTCCCTGGCGATGCAGGCCACGTCGGCGACCTGACGGAAGCTCATCAACTCGCCGGTGGCGTTGACCAGCCGCGTCCGGGCCGCGGTGCCGTCGTCGATCAGGATCGCCCCGGGCAGGACGCCGATGGTGATGTCCCGGCCGCCGTAGGCGTCGGCGACGACGCACAGTGAACGCTGGACATCCGTCACCGCGTAACCGGCGTCGAGCAGCGCAGCGCCGAGGTCGCCGATGGAGCGGGCGAGTTCCGGCCACCCCGCCTCGTCACCCCACGCCGCCCCGATAGCGCCGCCCCGATCAGCGCCGCCCCGATCGCCGCCTCCCCGATCACCACGCCGGTCAGCGCCGCCCGGATCACCCCCGCTGTCGCGTGCCGACGACTGTTCTGTCACCCGGCGACTCCACCACACCGCCGGGCCCACCCGCGCGTGACACCCTGCGCACTGTCGTATGGCCGTGTTCAACTGGACCATCGGCGTGGGTGCGCGGGTCGCAGGCACGGTATGCCTGCCGCGCGCGGGGATGGAGGCAGTCGTGGTCGCTCATCGGGACCGGGAGCGGGTGCATCCCGAGACGGTTGAGGACTGGCGCGACTGGCTGATCGCCCACCACGAACAGACCGACGGCGTCTGGTTGGTGTCCTGGCGGACAGCCACCGGCCGGCCTCGATTCAGCTACGAGGCGTCCGTCATCGAGGCATTGGCGGTGGGCTGGGTCGACAGTGTGCAGCTCAAGATCGACGACGCGCGCAGCATGCTGTGGTTCTCCCAGCGCCGGCCCACGAGCGGGTGGTCGCGGCCGAACAAGGAGCGGATCGAGCTGCTCGAACGCGAGGGCCGAATGCTGCCCGCCGGACGCGCCGCAGTGGCCACCGCGAAAGAGAACGGGGCGTGGTCACTGCTCGACGACGTCGAGAATTGTGTCGTCCCGGACGATCTCGCTGCCGCATTCGATGCTGTCCCCGGGTCGCGGGAGAATTGGGACGGCTTCCCGCCGTCCGCCCAACGCGGGATCCTGCAGTGGATCGTGCAGGCCAAGACCGCACCGACGCGGGCGAAACGGATCAATGAAACAGCGGAGAAGGCCGCGCTCGGCCTGCGCGCCAACACATGGCCACGCAGTTAGCCGCGGCTGCCGCCGGGATACGTCCGCTGGTCACCGGTCCGGCGGTCGGCTGCGCTGTCCTGGGCAGCTTCAGCCACGCCGTCATCATCGAAGTGCCCACCCGCACCGGGTCGCGCGTGGTGTCCCTGTTGACCGTTCAGGCCGCGGGCGTTCCCTGCGGGGTGCGGGTGGCCGGCGCGATCGCCCTCCCGCAGTTCGACAGGGGCACGCCCGCGCTGGTGGGCGACGGCAGGGTCGTGCTGGATGGCATCGACATTCGGGTGGTGAGGTGGTGGAACAGCCGGGTGCCGGTGATCCGCCCGGTGCCCGGCGGGCTCGCCGCCCTCCGCGCGGCCGCAGGGCAGGCCGACCGCGGTGTGGACGACCGGCCGGTCGAGGCGTTGCGTGAGGCGCTCGAGGAGGACCGATCCAGCGCCGGACGGCGCACGAACAGCACCTTCGGCGTCGCCATCGACGGCTTGGTCGGACTGGGCCGGGGACTGACGCCCGGCGGCGACGACGTCGTCGCCGGGTTGCTCAGCGCACTGCATTCCCTGGGACACCGGGACATCGTCGACCGCATCCGTTCCCGGCTGCAGGGCCTCACCGAGCGGACCACGACACTGTCCGCGGACCTGCTGCGCCTTGCGGTCGACGGGCACGCCTGCTCGGAGGCCCTTGTTGCGCTGCGCTCGCTGGGATCACCGGACACTCGCCGGACAGCGGCGGCGGTCGGCCGGTTACTGTCCATCGGTCACACCAGCGGCGCCGACCTGGCAACAGGAATGGCGGTGGGATTCGAATTCGCGATGACGCCGCACGGGCGGGATGCCCTCGCCCGGTCAGGAAGCGCCGACGTCAGGTGATGGGATGAGCGACGTGAACAGTGCTGCGCGGCAGCATGTGTCGGTCCGCAGCGGGGTCTACCACGATTCGGTGACGCTGCTACGGGTCTCGCGGACAGCGGCCTCGGTCCCGGGTATCAGCGCAGTGCAGGTCGCGATGGCGACCCCGCTGAACACCGAACTGGCCGTCGATCTCGGTTTCACGGTGCCCGAGGGTGCCGGCCCCAACGACCTGCTCATCGCCCTGCACGGGGAGCCCGCGGCGCTCGAGGCCGCACTGGTTGAAGTCGAGTCGGCGCTGGCCCGTCGCGCGGTGCCGGACGCCACCGGCCCGGCCGGGGCCGGTGTCCGGCCGCGCACCGTTCGGGCCGCGTGCCGTGCGCACCCCGAGGCACCGCTCGTGCTGCTGTCGGTACCAGGAGCGGCCGTGTTGGGCGAGGCACTGGACGCCGTCGAGTCAGGCCGGCACGTGATGGTCTTCTCCGACAACGTCCCCGTCGCGCGACGAGATCGCCCTGAAGGACGCGGCCGCGGCAGCCGGTGTGCTGGTCATGGGTCCGGATTGCGGCACCGCGATGGTCGGCGGTGTGGGCCTGGGGTTCGCCAACGTGCTGACCCACCGCCGATCGGACCGCGGGTCGGTGTGGTCGCGGCTTCGGGCACCGGAGCCCAGCATCTGACCTGCCTGCTCGACGACGCCGGGATTGCGGTCTCGCACGTCCTCGGTGTCGGCGGGCGGGACCTGTCCGCCGCGGTGGGCGGGCGCAGCGCGATCACCGCGCTGCGGATGCTCGACGCCGACCCGGGCACCGATCACATCGTGCTGATCTCCAAACCGCCGCGACCCGGGGACCGTCGCCGCCCTCAGCGGCGTTGCGGACGGGCTACGGCACACCGGTGACATTTGTGCTGATGGGATCGGGGCAGCCGGACATCACCAGAGGCGCGGAGCGGATCATCGAGGCGCTCGGCGCCCCGGCGCACCGACTGGCCGGCCTGGCCGCCGGTGGCCGCGGACGTCTCACGAGCGGGTGACGGCAGTCCCGCCGGTCCCGTCCGGGAGTCCTGCGCGGGCTGTACGCCGGCGGCACCCTGGCCGACGAGGCGATGGTGGTCGCCGGGGACCGTGCTGGGCGACATCCGCTCGAACATCCCGCTGCGGCCGGAGCTGGCGCTGCCGCAGGCGCACTCGCGCGCCGGTCGTCCGAATCTGACCGGGCTCGGCACGCCGTCGTCGATCTCGGTGACGACGCGTTCACCGCGGGGCGCCCGCACCCGATGATCGACCCGTCCGTCCGGCTCGACCTGCTGGCAGAGCAGGCGGCGGACGTCGACGTGGCGGTGGTGCTGATGGACGTGGTGCTGGGACACGCTGTTGACCCCGATCCGGCCGCGAGCCTGGCCCCGGCGATCCGCAATGCGATCGGCATCGCGGCCGACGGCGGGCGGAACCTGTCCGTCGTCATCGCCCTATGCGGCACCCGCGGCGATCCGCAGGACCGGGAGGCGCAGGCCGATGCGTTCACCTCGGCCGGTGCCTGGGTGTTCGCGTCCAACGCTGCCGCGGCCCGCGCTGCTGCCGCCCTGGCCACCGGATCAGGCGGACCCGCGGCGTTGCCGTGGCGCGGATTCCGGAAGCAGGAAACTCCTCTGCAACCGCCCTCCCCAGCTCCCGGCCCGGCACGGATCGGCGGGGCGGTGCCCGAACTGCCGGTCGACGTCCCAGCGGTGATCTGCGCCGGGATCGACCTGCTCGCCGACGCACTGCGCGGCCAGGCCGTCGACGTCGGTCACGGTGGACTACCGGCCCACTGCGTTCCGACACCGCTGACGCCGGACGCGGTGCCGGCGGCCCTCGCAGACGGTGCTGGCCGATCCGCGCCGGCCGGCGGCGAACGCGCTGGCGGCCGAGCGGATGCTGGCGGTTCGGGCGCAGCTGGTCGACGTCCGGCCGGCCGACGCGAGGCGCTCGGCCTGCGGCCGGGGGAGTTCTGCCACGCCGGCCCGCCGATCGACTTCGACCGGGCGTCGGGGCCGCTGCGCGGCGCGCTGATCGGCGCGATGATCTTCGAGGGACTCGCCGCCGACGAGGCCGATGCGACGGCGAAACTGTCGGCAGGGGAGGGAATCTCGCTCGGACCCTGCCACGACCGGCACGCGGTCGGGCCGATGGCCGGGGTGATCTCGCCGTCGATGTGGCTGTTCGAACTCGCCGACGAGGCGACCGGTGCGCGGGCCTGGTGCTCGCTGAACGAGGGCCTCGGGCAAGGTGCTGCGGTACGGCGCCTACTCCGCCGAGGTGATCACCCGGCTGCGTTGGATGGCCGACGTGCTCGGGCCGGCGCTGGCCATCGCGGTCCGCGCCGCCGGGCCGATCGACATCACCGCGATCATCGGCCAGATGGTGCAGATGGGCGACGAGGGACACAACCGCAACCGGGCCGGGACGCTGATGTTCCTCCGGGAGATCCTGCCGGCGCTGATCGCCTCGGGCCTGCCCGCCGGCCGACGTCGCCGAGGTGGCCCGGTTCGTCGCCGGCAACGACCACTTCTTCCTCAACCTGGTGATGCCGGCCGGCAAGTTGATGGGCGACGCCGCCGCCGGGCATCCCGGGCAGCACTGTGGTGACCGCGATGTGCCGCAACGGCACCGACTTCGGCATCCGGGTCTCCGGCACCGGCGACCAGTGGTTCACCGGTCCGGCGCTGTACCCGGACGGCCTGTTCCTGGCCGGCTTCGGCCCGGACGACGCCAACCCGGACATCGGTGACTCGGCGATCGCCGAGACGATGGGCATCGGCGGCATGGTGATGGCCACCGCACCGGCGATCGTCCGGTTCGTCGGCGGATCGGTCCCCGACGCGCTGGCCGTGACCGGCCGGATGTACGAGATCACCGAGGCCGAGAACCCTGCTTTCGCCGTGCCCATTCTGGAGTTCCGCGGCGCGCCAACGGGTATCGACGTCACCAGGGTGTTGCGGACCGGGATATTGCCGCAGATCAACACCGGGATGGCCGGCCGGGTGCCCGGGACCGGTCAGGTGGGCGCGGGACTCGTGACGCCGCCGATGGAGTGCTTCACCGCCGCCATCCAAGGGCTGGCCGCCAGAACCGGACCGGGATGAACCGCGGTGCAGGGAGTTCTGTGGCCGTGACCTTCATTCAGGCAGGGGGGTGCCAGAACCCTGCGTGCACCTCCCGCGCCCCCGCGATCTCGAATGGCCCCTCGACGGCGACGGCTCGCCGGCCGGCGGCAAAGACGGTGCGGCACGGCAGTTCCAGCGTCGGATTCTCCGGGTCGTCACCCGTCATCGCACGTAGTTCGTCCTCGGCCAGCGCGAAGACGACGGAGCCGATCCCCGACCAGTAAACGGCGCCCGAGCACATCGCGCAGGGTTCGGTGCTCGTGTACAGCGTCATCCCGCGGAGTTCCGCCGTCGAGTAGCGGGCGGTGGCGAGTCGAACGAGGTTGGTCTCGGCGTGCCCGGTCGCATCGGACTCGGTGACGACAGTGTTCTCCGCGGACAGCAGCACCCGGCCGGTGCGGTCGGCGAGCAGGGCGCCGAAGGGGTGGTTGCCGTTGGCCCTGGCGCTCCGTGCAACGGCCACGGCTTGCAACAACAGGCGTTCCGATTCCGGCATGGATCACATGGTCGCAGGACCGGTGTGCGCATTGCCCTGTGGGCCGGCCGAGAAACCCCGCTCGGAGCCGGATCGCCGAACATCCCGCTGCGTCAGCCAACACGATGTTTCGCGATCAGCCGACTCGACCGCCGCGCCCCGACCGCCCCGACCCGCCCGGCCGGCCGGACCGTCCAGAGACGTCAGTCTTCGAACTCCCAGTGCACCGTCACATCGACACCGACCTCCGCGTCACCGGTGGCGACCGGCATCATTTCCGCGGCCACGGCGCGAACCGCCATCATCGGCCGATCCTGGCCACCATGGGAGGGGCGCTCGTCGATCCACACGACCCTCCCGAGGCCCCGGCCCGCCAGCTCCGCGAACTGCTCGGCCTTGGACTTCGCATTGGCGAAGGCGGCCTGCCGGGCGAGCACGAGGGCTTCCTCGGGATGACCGGGGGTCAGCAGGACACCATCGATCCGGACGCCCTCGCCGCCCAGCGCGGCAACGTCTGTCAGCAGTCGCTCGATACCGTGCAGCCCCTCCCGGAGCACGGTCAGCCGCTGGCCGGCCTGATAACCGAGCACCTGCTGGCGACCGTTGTTGTATTCCAGGTGCGGGCCGAGCGTCAGGTCGGAGGTGCGCACGGAGCGGGCGTCGACGCCGTCGTCGGCCAGGATCGCGAGCAGCCTGGTGGCCGTTTGGGCGGCCATCGCGAACGCTTCACCGGGTTCGGCCCGCAAGACCTCGACGGCCAACGAGATGGAGACCCGGTCGACCGCCGCGAAGGAAGAGCCGGTTCCGACAACGGTGACGCCGGTCGGCTGAGTGTCGTTCACCGCCCCAGTCTGCACCGGTAGGCGTCACACCACCGTGCGGTCCGACCGGGCAGCCGCACCGACCGGGTCGACGCCCCGGATGGACGCGTCGATGAGCTGGATCGGATGGAACAGCGGCACACCGGCGTCCAGGTACCGCCGGACCTGTAGCAGGCAGCCGGCATTCGACGTCACCACGGCGTCCGGCAGCACGGCGGCGATGTTGGCCGCCTTGCGCCGGCCGAGCTCGGCGGCCGCTTCGGGTTGCACGAGGTTGTAGATACCTGCTGAGCCGCAACAGATCTCGGTTTCGGGAATTTCCAGGAGCGTGAGCTGCGGAATGGCCCGCAGCACGGCGCGGGGTTGGTCGAGCACGCCCTGGGCGTGGCCGAGGTGACAGGCACTGTGGTACGCGACCCGCGCGCTGATCGGGTGTCGGGGTGCGAGGGGCCCGAGTTCGGCCAGCAACTCGGAGATGTCCCGCACCTTGGCGACGAACGCGGCCGCCTTGTCGGCGTAGGCGGGGTCGTCCCGGAGCAGGTGCCCGTACTCCTTCATCGCCGATCCGCAGCCGGCGACGTTCGCCACGATGCTGTGCACCCCGGCCGCCTCGAAGCAGTCGATCAGCCGGCGCGCGCGGTCCATCGCCTCCTCCTCACGACCGGCATGACCGGACAGCGCGCCGCAGCACTGTTGATCCCTCGGTGCGATGACGTCGCAGCCCTCGGCGGCGAGTACCCGCGTCGTCGCCGCGTTGACGTCGCCGAAGAACACCCGCTGCACACACCCGGACAGCAGCCCGACCCGTTGCCGGGCAGTGCCTTCCGCCGGGGTGAAGACCGGTTGACGGGACGCAGCGGCTTTCACCGAGAGCGGCGGCAACAGCTCGTCCATCGCCCGCAACCGGGGTGGGAGCCGGTCGAGAAGGCCGAGCCGCCCAGCGGCGCGGCGGATCCCGAGCCGCTGGTACGCGGTGCCCAGCACAGCCGCCACCCGCAGCCGCGCCGGGTAGGGGAACAGCCCGAAGATCAGCGACCGGAAGGCGCGGTCGGACCGGGTGCGAACCCAGTTCCGTTCGATCTGCGGCCGTACCGCCTCGATCAGCTCGTCGTACTTGACGCCCGACGGGCACGCCGTCACGCACGCCATGCACCCGAGGCAGGCATCGAAGTTCTTCACGAACTCCCGATCCATCGGCACCTCGCCGGTCTTGCCCATCTTCATCAGGTAGATCCGGCCTCGCGGCGAGTTGGTCTCGTTGCCCTCCAGCAGGTAGGTGGGGCAGGTCGGCAGACAGAAACCGCAGTGCACGCAGTCGTCGATCAGCTCGTCACTCGGCGGCCGCAGCAGATCGAAAACTCCATTGCCCAGTGCACTCTCGGATCCCGGCAGCGGCCGACCGGTGGGCGCAGCAGGGGACACCGAATCACCCGGAGCGTGCGGAGCGGTCATCGCGATCTCCTCAATACCAGGGCCGGAAACGGCCGGGTGCGCAGCGGTTCGCCGGATCGAACGCGGCCTTGACCCGGCGGAGAACCCCCACTGTCGACGGCACCGGCCCGAGCGCGTCGACAAGCCGGTCCACCTCGGGCGGCCGGGACCGGAGGACTGTGCTGCCTCCTCGCCGGGCGGCGTGCCGTCGAATATCGGCGACCAGGTCGGCGGTCGCCCGGGCGCGCCCACCGCTGAGCCGGATGGTGTGCAGACCGAGGGCCGTGCTCGAGAGGACCTGCGTGCGAACGCCTTTGGCGGCCGCCTCGGCGTCCAGTGCGGCCAGGGTATCGACCAGCTGGTCGGGCAGGGTGGCGACCCGCAGTACGGTGTCGCCGGCGGTCCCGACGGTGCCCGCTCGATGCTGCCGCCAGAACGCCGAGGCCGTATCCGGATCGACAACCTCCGAGCGTATTCCGGCTGCGGAGAGCTGCCGGATCATGTCCTGCGCAGCGACCTCGACAGTCCGGGCGTTGCCGTCGGCCCGGACGGCGATGCGCCCCGACCCGCCGTCCTGGATCCATTCCACGGCGGCCGGTTCGGCGGCGGAGGATGTCAGCCGCAGGGTGGCGTCCAGGGCGGTCGAGGCGTCCGCGGACCCGACGATCGTTCTGGACTCGACGGGGCGGGGATGCAAACGGAAGACCACTTCGGCGATGAGGCCCAGCGACCCCAGAGATCCGTACAGCAGCTTGGCCAGGTCATATCCGGCGACGTTCTTGATGACGTGTCCGCCGGACCGGGCCACGGTTCCGTCGGCCAGCACGATCGTGACCCCGATGACGAGGTCCCTCAGGCTGCCGTAGCGGAGCCGGGAGGGGCCGGAATCGGCGGTGGCGAGCACGCCACCGATGGTCGCGCCGTCATCCTCGCTCGCAGGGTCGATGGCCAGCCACTGACCGGCGCCGGCCAACGACTGCCGGAGTTCGGTCAGGGTGGTGCCGGCGCGGGCCGACGCGGTCAGATCGGCGGCGTTGTGGGTCAAGAGACCGGACAGCCGGGAGGTTTCGATCAAGGTCTCCGGCTCGTCGACCGGTGCTCCCCAACCGAGCTTGCTGCCGCCGCCGCGAAAAAGCAACGGCCCCTTGGTGTCGCGGATGAGCTCCGCGGCTTCCCGAACCAGTCCGGGCCGCTCGGTGCGCACCGCGATCCCGCCGGTCATCCCCTCACACCCTCTCGATCAGGCCGCCGGCCTCCAGCGGGTGCGCGCGGTACGGGCCGGGCCGTTCACCGCACAGCCGGGGCGTCGGGAAAATCTTGCCCGGGTTGCAGACGCCGGCCGGGTCGAACGCGCTGCGCAGCCGCTTCATCACCTCGAGGTCGTCCTCGCTGAACATCGTCGGCATCGAACAGGCCTTGTCCGCGCCGACGCCGTGCTCACCGGTGATGGAACCGCCGAGTTCCACGCACAACTCGGCGATCGCGGTCGACAGCTTCTCGCCGCGTTCGGACTCGCCGGGCACCGCGGCGTTGTAGAGCACCAGCGGGTGCAGGTTGCCGTCACCGGCGTGGAAAACGTTCGCGACCCGCAGCCCGGCGCCGTTCGCCATCGCCTCGATCCGGGCCAGCACCTCGCCGAGCCGGGTGCGCGGGATGACGCCGTCCTGCACGTAGTAGTCCGGGCTGATCCGGCCCATCGCGGCGAACGCCGCCTTCCGGCCCTTCCAGACCAGCGCCCGCTCTGCCGGGTCGTCGGCGAACCGGATGTGCGTGGTGCCCGCCTGACGGCAGATCTCCTCGACACGTGTGAAACCCTCGTCGACCTCGGCGCGAGGTCCGTCCAGCTCGACCACCAGTGCGGCCGACGTGTCCAGGGAGTATCCGGCGTGCACCGCGGCCTCGCAGGCGGCGATGGCGAGGGAGTCCAGCATCTCGACGGCCGCCGGGATGACGCCCGCTGCGATGATGCCGCTCACCGCGTCGCCGGCCGCCTCGGCGCTGTCGAAATCGGCGACCAGGGTGCGGACCGCTTCGGGGCGGCGGAGCAGCCGTACGGTGATCGATGTCGCGATGCCGAGAGTGCCCTCCGAACCGATGAACGCCCCGCGCAGGTCAGGTCCCGGCTGGTCGAGACCACCGCCGCCGAGCTCGACCACGTCGCCGTCGGGCAGTACCACCGTCATGGCGTAGACATGGTGGGTGGTGAAACCGTACTTGAGACAATGTGCACCGCCGGAGTTCTCGGCGATGTTGCCGCCGATCGTGCACACGATCTGACTCGACGGATCCGGGGCGAAATACAGATCGTGGGCCGTGACGGCCTTGCTGATGTCGGCGTTGGTGACTCCCGGCTCGACCGTCATGCGCTGGTTCGGCACATCGATGTCGATCACCCGGCGCATTCGGGCGAGGCTGATGACGATGCCGTCGGCCACCGGCAGGGCGCCCCCGGAGAGTCCGGTGCCGGCGCCCCGGGCAACGAACGGCACCCCGGCGGCGGCACACGCGCTGACCACCATCGATACCTCGGCGGTGGATTCCGGCAGCACCACCAGCGCCGGGACCACCCGGTAGCCCGTGATGCCGTCACACTCGTACGTCCGCAGCCGGGTGGCGTCGGTGATCACCCGGTCCGGCGACAGCATGCGGCGGAAGTCCGCCGCCATCGCGGCGAACCGGGGCGCCGGGGATCCGTTCTCCCCGTCGGGCACCGCAGAGGCCATCGCCGAACCGTAGCCGATCCGCCGTCAACCCTGCTCGGTGCAAATGGCTGGCATCACAGCGATTTTCGGCCACCGGCCCGTCGGGTCACGAAGGGCGGTGAGCTCAGCGACTGTCTGACTCGACGCGCGGCGGGAACCACCCCGCCCCAAGTACGCCGATGTGGTGGACGGCAGCGAGGCGCTGCGCCGTTTGGCCGGTGGCTGAGCAGGAAACCTGTCAGCTTGTGCCCGACACCGCGATCTTCGACGTCGACGGAACACTCGTCGACAGCAACTACCAGCACGCCCTCGCCTGGTTCCGGGCGTTCCGCCGGTACGACATCACCTTGCCGCTGTGGCGTCTGCACCGTGGCATCGGGATGGGCGGCGACCTCTACGTCGAGCACCTCGCCGGCGAGGACGTCGAACGCGAGCACGGTGACCAACTCCGGGACGCCTGGGTGGAGGAATTCGACCAGCTGATCGACGAGATCCAGCCGTTCGCCGGCACCCGCGCCCTGCTGGAGGACGTCAAGGGACGCGGCTTCCGGCTCGTGCTGGCCAGTTCCGGGAAGACCAAGCACGTCGAGACGTTCCTCGGCTTGTTCGGTGGGAAGGATCTGGCGGACGCCTGGACCACGTCGGACGACGCCGAAACCAGCAAGCCCGCACCTGACATCGTGCAGGCCGCGCTGGACCGGGTGCACGGCGCGACCGGGGTCATGGTCGGCGATTCCACCTACGACAGCATCGCCGCCGGCAAGCTCGACGTTCCCACCCTCGCCGTCCGGACCGGCGGGTTCTCCGTCGAAGAACTCCGCGATGCCGGCGCGATCGGTGTGTACGAGTCCGTCGAGGAACTGCACAAGGACCTGGACAACACGCCGCTACGCGAGCCCAGCAGCTCCTGATCAGGCCGCTCCGCGAATCATGCCGCTCCCCTGATCAGACCCACCCAGATCAGGCCCCGGCGATGCCGGTCGCGGTCACGGCATCGGCGGGCACTGCCTGCCCCCGCCGGCGCGCGGTCAACCTGAACCAGGTGAGCAGCAGCGCGCACGGGATGACCAGCGCGCCGATGCCGAAGACCAGGAATGTCTCGAGGCTGCCGATGTGGTCGACCAGCCAGCCGAAGTTCTGCCCGAAGAATCCGGTGACGAAAGTCAGCGGCAGGAAGATCGTCGAGAGCTTCGTCAGCTGTTCGATGGTGGCGTTCTGCAGCACGCTGACCTTGGTCTGCTCGACGGAGATGACGGCGATGTTCGCCTCCAGCACCGTCGTCAGAAGGTCGCGCTGGGCGGACACCTCCTCGTTCACCAGCGCCAGGTTGTCGTGCACGTCGTGCAGGTACGGCAGCAGCCGCTCCGGCGCACCGCGTTCCACCGTGGCGATCACGGCCAGCAGCGGATGCACCGCCCGATAGAAGTTGGTGACCTCGCGGCGCAGGAAATAGATCCGTTCGGTGGGCGCCACGGCGCCCGAGAACACCGTGCCCTCCAGCTGTTCGATGTCCCGATCGACCTCGCCGATGACGGGTGCGTAGCCGTCGATCACCTGGTCGAGAATCGCCCACAGCGCAGACGTGCTGCCGGCTTTGAGCAACTCCGGTCGGTGCTCGAGACGCGCACGGGCACCGCGCAACTCGCTCGCGATGCCCTGCCGGACGGTGATGACGAACTCCGGTGCGACGAACACGCTGATCTCGCCGAAGTCGATCTCCTCCCGCTCGTCGTCGTACCGGGCGGTCCGCAGGATGACCAGCCGCACACCGTCATCGAACTGCTCGACCTTCGGCCGGAGGTGGAACTCCTGGACGTCCTCGACGGCCATCTCGTGCAGACCGAACATCTCCTTGATCTCAGCCAGCTCCTCCGGCGCGGGATCCACCGTTCCCAGCCAGACGAACGCACCGGCCTCCCGTTGCGCCGCGGCCTCGGTCAGCGTCAGCGCCTCGACCCGCTCCCGACGACCATCCCGGTACACCGCACAGTCCACGATCACCAGCCCGTGGTTCCCGGCCGAAGTTGCGGTTAACCGTGTCTCCGGCCGGGAACCCACGCTGAAACCAGTGATGATCGATAACTAAGGAGCCCTAGATGTCGCTCGCAGGCAAACTTCGTCGCGCACCGCTCCGGTTGGCCACCGGTGCCTACATCGTCAACTCAGGGATCGGGAAACTCAGCGCGGGTGACGCCGGCGCCGAGGGCATCCACGGCATGGCCGCCGGTGCCTATCCGGTCGTCAAACGGGTGGAGCCGAAACTGTTCACCCAGGCACTGGCCGCCGGCGAGATCATCGTCGGGTCGGCTCTGTTGCTGCCGGTGGTGCCGGCCGGGCTCGCTGGTCTTGCGCTGGCCGGTTTCGGCGCGGCGCTGCTGGGCCTCTACGTCCGCACGCCCGGTGTCCACGACAAGCACTACCGCCCCACCCAGGAGGGAGCGGGTCTGGCCAAGGACATCTTCCTGGTCGGGATCGGGGCCGGACTGGTGATCGACGCGGCGCTGGCGGAGTCACCCATCACCAACACCGACTGATCATCTGTGCTCGCTCGGAGCCGCGCGGCCGCTCAGTGAACCTCTACCTCGCACAGACCCGGGCGAAACACCCGACACCGCAAGGCAGGCGTTCAGTCGGCGCCTATCCGGCGCTGCGCGGGTCCCGCCCGCGCGTGCCAACCCGTAACCGGGCATCCCAGCGCCCGCTGCACTCACCAGGACGTTCGGCCCGCGACGATCTCCCGGACAGCGCCCACGGCGCGATCGACGTCATCGAGCGAGTTGTAGAGGTAGAAGCTGAGCCGGCAACTGGCGGCCGGATCCAGCCGGAGATCGCGGTGGGCCAACGTTGCGCAGTGGCACCCGGCCCGGGCTTCGACGCCGCCGACGTTCAACGCCTCGGCGAGCGCGACCGGGTGCCACCCGGCGACGGTGAACGCCACCAGTGGTGAGCGGCATGCGGGCGCCGGCGGCCCGTAGATCGTCAGCCCGGGCACGTCGGACAGCAACCCCATCGCGGCGGCGGTCAAGTCTGCGGTGTGAGTGCCGATGGCCGCCATGGTCGCCGACACAACGGCCGGCGGGACGGGAACGTTGTTGCGGAAGTACGTCCCGCCGCCTGGATTGAGTAGATCGGCGGTGAACCGCAGCGCCTGCGCGGAGGCGATGACGCCCAGGATGTTGGGCGTTCCCGCCGAGTACTTCCACGGCAGGTCGTTGAACTCGACACTCTCGGGCGCAACACGGCCCTCGGCGATCATGTCACCGCCGTACAGGAAGGGCAGCGCGTCCCGGAGCAGGTGTTCCTTGGCGTACAGCACGCCGACGCCGAACGGTGCCATGAATTTGTGGAAGGAGAACGACAGATAGTCGACGTCGAGATCGACGACCTCGACCCGGCTGGACGGCACCAGCTGGGCGCCATCGACCAGCAGCAGAGAACGGGACTCGCCGTTCGGCTGCCGATAACCGCTGGCGTCGGCGATCGCCCGGACGGCCGGTAGTGGTGGTTTCGTCCCCAGGAAGTTCGAAGCACCGGTGCAGCACACCAGTTTGGTCCTGGAGTCCACCAGGGACGCCAAGTGCTCGAGATCCAGTTCCCCGGTCCGGTGGTCGAACCTGGCGATCCGGCATTCGACGGTGCGGCCGAACCGCGGCAGTATCTCCCGGCACATTGCGTACCACGGGACGAAGTTCGAGTTGTGCTCCATCATCGTCGTGACGACGTTGTCGCCGTCGCGAAAAGCCGTGAGCAGCGAGTACATCACGGCGTTGTGCGCCTCTGTCGTGTTGCGATATGTGGCGATGCAGCGGCGGTTCGGTGCGCCCAGCCACCCTGCGATGGTGTCGAAGGATTCTTCGAACAGTTCTGTCGTCCTCATCGACGCGGAGGACTGGCCGCGGTGCACGTTCTCGTAGAAAGGGACAAGACCGGCGTAGAACGACACCAATTCCCGCGGCGGCTGGGTGCTCGCCGCATTGTTTGTGACGACCCGGCCGTGCCCGGGGAAGTCGAAACTCCGGCGGACGCGTTCGATGTCCAGCGTGGCAGTTCCGGTGACAGTCATCGATCTGTCCCCTTCGTCGTGTCGCCCTGAGCGGAGGGAGGGTCCCCTTCCGGTCGGTGATACGGCGCGACCGCCGATGTGGTTCTCGCAACCGGGCTCTCGCACCCGCTGATGACTGCTGCCCACACCCGCGGGCCTCGCTGGACCCGACCACGCCCGCTCACTCTGGAACATGAGCGGGCCGAAGCCGGCCCGAGCATCGGCGCCGCGGGCCGTTCCCCCAACTCAGCCGATGACGGTGAGGCGCTGCTTCTCCGTGCCGACGTTGCCGGCCGCATCGGTGGCCGAGACGACAACGGTGTGGGCGCCGGCCTTGAGGCTCGTCCACGTCACCGACCAGGTCCGGGTCGACGACACGAGAGCGGCGCGGGCCACGCCGTCCACGGCAACACTGACGCTGCTGCCGGCCGGCACGTTGACCCGACCGCTGATCGTCGGGGTGGCCGATTTCGTCGACGCGGCCGAACCCCCGCTGATCACGATCGACGGAGCGATCGTGTCGACGGTCAACTTCTGCCATGCGGTGCGCGAGTGACCCGCGGCATCCCGCACAGTGGCCTTGACGGCGTACACGGTGGACGGGAGTGAGCGCGACGTCACGGCCCAGGCCCCCGCCGCCGTAACCTTGCCGGTCAGCGTCTGACCGGCGACCGTCACGGTGACAGGCGCACCGAACGGAGCGTCCGTGGTGCCGGTGATCGTCGGTGTTGCGTTGTTCGTCAGCCGGGCCGCCCCGCCGTCGATCGCGAGCACAGGCATCACGGTGAGGCGCTGCTTCTGCGTGCCGACGTTGCCTGCAGCATCCGCGGCCGAGACGACGACGGTATGAGCGCCGGCCTTCAGACTCGGCGACGTCATCGACCAGGTGCGCGTCGACGACACGACGACCTGGTGAGCGAGGTCATCGACGGCAACCGTGATCCTGCTGCCGGCCGGCACGTCCACCCGCCCGCTGATCGTCGGGGTCGCCGACGGGGTGGACAGCGCCGAACCGCCGTCGATGACGACGGACGGGGCGGTGGTGTCGACCGTGAGGATCTGCGACGAGGTCGCCTTCGCACCGCTCGCGCCCGACACCACGGCAACAATCCGGTGACTGCCCTGGGTGAGCGCTGACGGGACGACACTTCAGGCGCCCGTGGACGAGATGCCGGTCGTCAACGGCTGGCCATCGACAGAGATGGTCGCGGTGTCGGCCGGCGAACCCGGTGGACGTTCCGCTGATCGTCGGCTTGACCACGTTGGTGAGGGCCGCCGCGCCGCCCCCGATGGTGATGCTGGGCGTGGTGATCCGCGGAGTGGTGTCGATGGGCGTGACGGTCGAGGCGGACACGTTGCCGATCAGGTGGGTGTCGACGACCGAACCCGACGATGCGGCGAACCCGAACTGGTAGGTCGCCGGGGCGGCGTCGGTCATCTTGTACTGGAGCACCTGCTTGAGGACGGTGTCAGCGGAGAATGCCGCATAGACAGTCACTGTCGGGTAACGGTCAGGTGAGACGGTCACCCGGAACGTGCGCGCCATCGCGGGCGTGACGACGCTCGGGTCGCCGACCGTGACATGAAGCTTCTGGGAAGCGGTCGACAGGTTGGTCCCTGCCAGATAGCAGTAGCCGGACTTGCCCGAACCGGGCCCACGGAGGACCACCGAGTTGGACTGGAAAGCTGTTGACTGACCGGTCGCGCATCCCGTGCCGTGGCCGTCGCCACCGTAGTTGGAGGTGCCGTACTGCCACTGGTCGAAGGTCACGTCCAGGCCGAGCGCGGATGCCGACGGCTTTGTGTACACCGCTCCGCCCTTGCGGCTGGCGGTGGCATCGGTCAGCTGCAGATACCCCGTCGCGGTCTTGGCGGAGGGCGATCCGGCGCGGAGGGCACAGACGCCCAACGAAGCGGTGGATGCCGGGACGACGGTTGCGCGGGTCAGGCAGCCGTCACCCAACGCGCGCCACGAGCCGTCGGAAACGGTTGAACCGGTGAATGATTCGGAGACGAGAGCAGAACCCGTCGCAGTTGCGGCGATCGCTGCCGAAGCGGGGGCAGCGACGGCGACCAGCGCGATCAAAGCCGGCACCAGCACGCCTGCGATCAGTCGTGTGACGGTGAACCGGCCGCGTTCTGCGGCCAGAGTGGTGGATGGCACGGTTATCCCCTTGCATCGCATGGTGTTCGAGACACGTGATGTGCCGCGCGAGTTTTCAGTACACGGCTGACGGTAGGGGCGGGACCCGCTGCTGACTCTCAGCAATTCGTCAACGTTTGGTCAGGATCGGCGGCCCCGGCAGCCGGGGCCGATTCGGTTCCCGCGCGTCGGGAAACAGATCCGCCATGGCAGACAAGAACAGCGGAAGTGCCAACGGCGGAGCAGGCGTCGACAGCGTCTGGGACGACTGGAACGACGCGGTCAACATGACGGCATCGGAGATCGAGAAGTGGCTCGACACCGACGAATCCCAATCCGTCGGCGACAAGAAGGGGGGAGGCGAATCGGTGGGCCACCATTCAGGACGGCGGATCGTCGAGATCCTCCGAACGAAGAAGGCGGACCTGACCGACGACGACGTGCAATGGATGCACAAGGTGGTCGGTTACGTGCACCGGCACCGCGCGCAGGGACCATCGTCCGATGTCGAGCATTCCCGGTGGCGGTACTCGCTGATGAACTGGGGAAACGACCCGCTCAAGCAGTAGTGCGGCACATCGGCAGTCGCGACAGCGCGGCCCTCCAGGTCTGATCGGAAGGGCCGCTGTCGTGGCGACCTACCTGCCGACCCTGCCGACGATCTCGACGTTCGTCGCCTGGACGAGCCTGCCGAGGTCGTCGTACGCAGCGACAGCAACCTGGCCGGCCCTGGCGATCTTCGCGGCGGCCCTGGCGTCCTTCTGGGCGAGCCGGAGCGACTCGTACCCCTCGTAGTCCGGGTACTGCTGGACCAACCTCGGCAGCAGGCCTCGCCGGTCGAGGGTCAACGGCAGCGATGACCCGCCGATGGTTTCCGCGTCCACCTTCAGCGAATCGGCCGGCCCCCAGTGCAACCGGTAGGTCCAGCCGCGACGATCGTCCGGGAGGTTCCAGGCGATGGTGTCGGCGGTCAGCCACCCGGCGCGTGCCGAGGTGAGATCCGGGCCCAGGTCGGGCGCGAAACTGGACACCGCGACGGCCTTCGTGGACGCCTGGTAGGCGATCGTCGTCGCCAGGCCCTCTCCGACCGTGAAGGACACCGGACTCCCACCACCGACGTTCACCGAGTAGGTGCCGGCCGGGATGTCGATGGTGGTGAACGAGTACGTGCCGTCCCCATCAGGATCCTGCAGCCAGGACCGCATGCAGCTGACATCGTTGTCGGCGGCGCAACCCAGTTCGGACTGGAAGTCGCCGGTGGCCACCAGGATCGGGTTCAGCTTCGTATTCGTCACCCAGTGGGTGCGGTGGTCGTAGTAGAAGCTGACCGCTCCGCCGCCCGTGGTGTAGGGAACGTCGGACCCGTTGCGATTGCCGCCGGCTCCGTAGTTCTCGTCCCACGAGCGGTTGATGGCAGCCTTGAAGACGTACTGGCCGGCTTGCGGGGAGAAGGTGCCCTTCCAGACGCCGTCGTCGTCGAGGGTCAGCTGGATGTTCTCGCACGGCGGATCCCAGTCGGCCGCGCAACCGATCTCGCTGCCGTGACTGCCGGGCACGGACACCGCATCGGGCTGGGTGATCGGCCCGAGCACGATCCCCGGATCCGCCGGTGGCTGCGGTTGTCCGACCATGGCGCTGGTGGAGACCACGCCGAAATCGCGGTCGTGGTCGCGGGCGATCGCCCGGTACTCGACCGGAGTGCCCTGCGGGAGCGCACTGACGTCGTGGAAGACCCGATACGGGGCGTTGTCGTCGGTGCCCAGCAGCTGCCACTCAGTCGTCCCGACAGGGCGCCAGGCGAAGGTGACCTGGGTGAAGTCGTTGCCGGGCAGTGTGACGCCGATCTCGGCGCGGCCGGTGACGATGCCGGTCGGACCGGGCGTGACGAACTCCGGCTTCGGGGCGGTCCGGTCCGCGCGCAGCGCCGAGTTGGCCTGGTAGACCACCGCCGACAGCGGCGGGACCGTCACGGTGACCCGTCCTTCGGCGTCGGTGCGCACCCGATCGCGCTGGACCGACGTGGGCCAGATCCCCTTCAGGGTGCTCCGCGCCGACTGGAAGGTCTCGAACGTCGCCGTTTGTTCGGTGTCGGCATTGTTGATCGCGACGACGTATTCGACCTGCTGTTTCGGGTCCATCCTGCTGAAGGCGAAGATCCCGGGCCCGTTGGTGGCATAGCGGTGGATCTGGGCGCCGTCCGCCAGGGCAGGGTGCTTGTCCCTGAGCTGGGCGAGCCCGGCGATGTGTTTGTAGAGCGGGTGGCGGGTGTCGAAGTTGTCGTCGGCGGTGGTGGCGTCGGTGCCGATCAGGTCGTAGGTGTCGTTGTGCAACTTCACCTGGCTCGCGAACATGTCCTCGCGCGCACGCTGGTCGCCGATGCCGCCGGGAACATTCTTCGGCGCGGAGAATCCCTGCTCGTCGCCGTAATAGACAACCGGCTGGCCGCGCGTCAGGTACATCAGCGAGTGCGCCAGCTCGTCCCGCTCGAGCAGTTCGTTCTCCGACAGAGCTCTCGTCGTCCCGCAAGAAGCTGCCGACCCGGCCCATATCGTGATTACCCAGGAACGTGGGCAGCGAGTACGCGTTGGAGTCGGCGTCGGTGAAGTAATCGTCCAGGGCGTAGAAGTCCCGCAATTCCGTCGTGGCTTTGCCCTTTGCGAAGTTGACACCGCTGCCCTGGAAGCCGAAATCGACCGTCGCCTGCAGCCGTCCCTCGGTCGTATATCGCGACATGAAACGCGGGTCGGCGTCATAGACCTCGCCGAACATGAAGAAGTCCTTGTTGCCCTTCGACGCGGCATACCCCTGCAGTTCGGGACCGAACTGCTTCCAGAAGTCCATGTTCACGTGCTTGACGGTGTCGATCCGGAAGCCGTCGACGCCGGAGTCCTTCACCCACGTCTTGTAGATGTCCATCATCCCTTTGACCACCTGGGGACGTTCGGTCCACAGATCGTCGAGCGCGGAACGATTCCCCGACGGGAAATCGCCGTATTCGCTGTTCTCGCCGGAGAAGGTCGAGGTTCCGCGGTTGTGGTACATCGTCGGATCGTTCAGCCACTTCGGGACCTTGACCGTGGCGTCCTGCGGCGTACGGAAGGTCGGGACGTAGGGGAACGAGACCGCGGGATCGACATCGGGGAAATCGTCACCGACGAAGGTGAAGTCGCGGTCGTCGAACGGATTGCCTTCGGAGTCCTTGTACGGCGCGTTCTTCCTTCGTCTTGTAAGGGACCTGACCATTGGTGTCGTACGCCGAGTCCTGATAATCCAGGACGTCCGCGGTGTGATTGGTGATGATGTCGAAGAAGACCTTCATCCCGCGCTTGTGGGCGAGGTCGATCAGGGTCTTCAGTTCCTGATTGGTGCCCAGGTGCGGATCGATCTGGGTGAAATCGGTGATCCAGTAGCCGTGGTAGCCGGCCGACTCCATCCCCTCGGCGCCCTGCACCGGCTTGTTCTTGAAAGACGGCGTCATCCAGATCGCGGTGGTGCCCAGGCCCTGGATGTAATCCAGCTTCTGGGTCAGACCCTTGAGGTCGCCGCCGTGGAAGAAGGCCTGGTCGGTCGGGTCGAATCCGTGGTCGAGGCGGTCGCCGGCGATACCCGCCGGTGTCGTTGTAGGGATTCCCGTTCGCGGAACCGGTCCGCCATGACGAAATAGAAGTTCTCCCGCGTCAGGTCCTTCCGCAGGCTGCTGCCGGCGAGCCTGCGGTCGGCGGCGGTCAGCCCACCCGCCGGTTTCGCCGGACCCACCGAGACCCGATGCGTCGCATGGTCGTAGGTGAAACGCAGTTCGGTGGTGGGCTGGTCGACGGCCAGCGGGATGTTGCCGTCCGGCAGGCCGAATGTGGCGTCGCCGTAATTCTCGGTCCAGGACCCGTTGAGCCGGACCTTGTAGACGTAGTCGAAGGGCTCGGCGGGGTCGCCGGCGGGGACGGTGAAGGTGCGTGCGTACAGCGTTTCCGAGCCCGGCACCGGGAGAAGGTCCGTAGCGGTGCAGGTTTCGTTCCAGTCCGTCTCGCACCCGAGCTCGCTCATCAAACTGCCCATCAGCGTCACCCGATCAGGGGCGGCCGTGTGATCGGCCGAGGCCGGGGTGGGTGGCTGTTGCCAGTGAGGCGAGAACGATCACCGTCCCGGCAATGGCGAGCGCGCGGGTTCGGAGCTGCAGAGCGGGCATACGACGGCTCCAAACGGGAGTGGGTGCCGGGGATCGGACTGTGACCCTAACCACACTCATCGATGCCTAACAAGCGCGTCGTTTCGGATGGAAAGGATGAATGCAGCCGAATAGGATTCACAACGTGTCCACTGTTGATGACTACCTCGCCGGCGTCGAGGAGCCCGAACGCGGCGCTCTCGAACACGTCAGGGCAGTGGTCACCGGGTTGGTGCCCCACGTGACAGAAGGCGTCAGCTACGGCATGCCCGCGCTGAAGCACCGCGGTAAGCCACTGCTCGGTTTCGTTGCCGCCAAGAACCACCTGAGTGTGTTCCCGTTCAGCCCGGCGGCCATCGACGCGGTGCAGGATCGGCTCACCGGCTTCGCCCTCTCCAAAGGCACGGTGCGCTTCTCTGCGGCCACTCCCATCCCCGACGACGTGCTCACCGATCTCGTGCTGTTCAGGATGCGACAGATCGATGCCGTTACCTGATCGTTTTTACATTTCGTAACCAATCAATCACGCATCGTGCATGACGCGGCCGTCGCTGCCGCAAGGGGTTCATGCGGGTGATCAATGGCGCCGTGTCGATGAGCGACGTCCCCGCGATGTACGGGGCAGCACCCGGTTCAGCATCCGGAGCGCCGTCTGGACTGGCTCCGCCGCGGATGTCCAAGGCGCAGATGAACATCGTGTTCCTGACGATCCTGCTGGGCATGCTGCTGTCCGCACTGGACCAGACCATCGTCTCGACGGCCCTGCCGACCATCGTCAGGGATCTCGGCGGCCGGCGTCTCACCGCAGGTCGCGACGAGCCCCGAGGCGCTGTGGGCCCTGCCGGAGGCGACCAGAGCGCCGGGTGGTGGAGGCCTACCCGGCATCGCTGCACAACGTGTTCCTGTGGGCCGTGCCGGTTGCGATGCTCGCTCTGGTGGTCGCGTTCTTCCTGCCCCAGGTGACGCTGCGCGGCACGGACCGCGCTTCCGGCACCGGTGAGGGATTCGCCATCCCGGAAGGTTCCGACTGCGACACCCAACTCGAGAACGTCATCGGGCAGGTGCTCGAGAAGAAGGGTGCGTCGGCGGCGCCGGAAGTGCTTGCGGCCTCCGGCACCGCGCTGGACCTGCCGACGTCGTGGGGCGTGATGGGCGTGTACCTGCGTGAGGCCATCACGGGCGGCGCCACCCAGTCGGCCGTCGAAGGCAGCGTCGGGGTGCCGCACGGAGTGCTGCGCTCGTTCTTCGACGGCATCGTCGCCGCGGGCTACCTCACGCGCAGCGGAGATGGGTTGCGGCTCAGCCACTCCGGACCGATCGAGGTGAACAAGATCGTCGCGGCGTGGCGCAGTTGGTTGCTCTGCGAGCTGGGCGAAGCCCTTCCGGCCGTCGGCTCCGAACGCTCTGTCGACAACCCCGGGGAGGCCGACCGGATCAACGCGGCGGTCGACCGGATGGTGGTCCGGCTGGTGCGGGAGGACGAGGTCGAGTCCGCGCCGGCCGAGGGCCGCTGAGCGGTCCTCAGGTGAGCTGGGCGCGGTAGTACTCCAGCATGGCGGGGTAGTAGTCCCGGTCGAAGTCGATGACCGAGACCTCGCCACCGGTCTCGGCTGCGACGAGCCGGTCGAGGTAGTACTCCCAGCCCGGACCGACACTTTCGGCTTCGACCGGGTCGATGTCGGGTTGGGTGAAGGTCAGGCGGGTGCCGCCGTCGATGGCGGTCAACGTCAGCCGGAGTCGCCAGGAGCTCGTTCCGGTGTGTGTCGTCACGGCCAGCAGTCGCGGCGGGTCGCACTCGTCGATGTCGACCTCTTCCGCCGGCGCCTCACCCTCGGCCGTCATCCGGAAGAGCACGTGGCCGGACGCGGGATCACCCGTGAAGGTTCCGATCCAGCGCGCCAGCCGGTCGGATTCGGTGATGGCCGCCCACACGACATCCGGGCCGCTGCTGAAGTCCCGCGTCACCACGAGAACCGCGCCACCTCCGGGGGTTCGTTCGATCCGGCCGCTCGGACTGACACTCATGCGATGTCCTCTCGTGTGGTGTGTGCCTTCGGCTGCGCCGCCCGGGGAACGGCTGCCGACGTGCGCCGGTCGCGCTGGGTCCGGCGGATTTCGGTGTCCAGTGCGTCCAGCGCGTTGGCCGACAACGGTGCGGGATATCTGTTCTGCCGCAACTGATCAAGGAATGTCTGGACCTCGTCGAGGGCGCGCTTCTGCAAACGGTAATGACGCTCCCGGCCACGGTCCTCCGCCTCGACCAGGCCGGCCTCGAGCAGTAGCCGTAGATGACGGCTGACGGCCGGCCGGGTGATGGCCCGGTCGGCAGCCAGATCGACCACCCGCATCGGGCCGCTCGCGACCGCGACGAGCAGATCCCGGCGGACCGGGTCGGCGAGTGCGGCGAAGGCGTCCATGCCAGAATGGTAACGGACGCGTTACCAATCGGCCAGCGGACGGTCGACCCGGGTCGGAGCACGAAGGCCGCGCCGGTGACGGAACGCTCGGACGGCGTGATGGCCATCCTTGATCTGTCGGGGTCGACGGCCGACTCGACTCGGCGATGAGTTGTGATCAGCAGGCAAGTCGTTGTTCCCGACGCGACAGGAGGCCAGATGGCTGATCACGACACGTCCGGTGGCGAACGCTTGTTGGACCACGGTGCACGTGGCAACAGTCCGCCCAGCGAAACTGCCCGGGAGAGAGGCGATGTCGGGCGCATCTGGGCCGTGCCGGAGGCGCAGATCGCGGATGGGGGGCTCCCCGGCTACGCCGCGGCGATCCGGATCGGCGGGACGGTGGCTGTCCGGGTCGGTGGCCGAATGGCCTTCGACCCGGGCAGCGCGCCGATGAGTGAACGGACGCTGTTCCGGATTGCATCGCTGACCAAACCCATCGGTGCCGCGCTCGCCCTGACCCTCGTTCAGGACGGCACCATGGCGCTGGACGATCCGATTGCCAAGTGGATGCCCGAAGCAGCCCAACCGCGGGTTCTTCTGCAGCCCACTGGGCCGTTGGAGCGGACCGCACCGGCGGATCGGCCCGTCACCGTGCGGGATCTCCTTGCCGGCACCTCCGGTTGGGGCGCTGTCCCGGCCGGGAATCCGCTGCAGCAGAGAATGGAGGAACTGGGTGTCTACCCGAGCGCGATCACCCCGGACATCACCGCCGACGAATTCGTCGCCCGGGTGGCGGCGCTGCCGCTCGCCTTCCAACCCGGTGCCGGCTGGCTTTACCACACCGGAATGGACCTGCTCGGGATCGTGCTGGCCAGAGCAACGCGCCGATCACTGGCCGAATTGCTGGCCGAGCGGGTCACCGGCCCGCTCGGCATGGATTCGACCGTCTTCTGGACGGACGAGGTCGACCGTCTGCCCGTTGCCTACGATGGCAAACCGGGGGCGATCCGCGTCCTGGACCCGCCTGACGGGCACTTCATCGCCCGATCGTTGGCTGCGGCGCCGACCTACGCGGCGTTGGCGTCCGGACTGCTGAGTACCGCGGGCGACCTGCTGCGCTTCTTCTGCGCGATGGCGGACGGCGGCGGACCGATTCTCACCGCGGAGACGGTCGCCGAGATGACGTCGGACGCGCTCGACGACGCCCAACGCGAGTCCGGGTCCCCGTTGCTCGGTCCCGGCGAATCCTGGGGACTGGGCACCGGTGTCGACATCGCGGCGACGGAGCCGTGGATGTCGGTCGGCCGGTGGGGTTGGGCCGGTGGGACGGGCACCATCGCCTACGTCGACCCGGTGCGGGAGACCGTTTCGATCCTGCTGACGCAACGCGGCATCGAATGCGCAGCAGACCTTTTCGAGCCGTTCTGGGCCGCCGTGGCCGATGTCGATCAGCCGGCCAGGTCGGCGAACCTCGAGTAGTGCAGCTGGTGTGCGACGGCGACCGTGGCGGTGGGCCCGTTCCGGTGCTTGGCGACGATCAGGTCCGCCTCCCCGGCGCGTGGGTCATCGGCCTCCCAGGCATCCGGCCGGTGCACCAGGATCACCATGTCGGCGTCCTGCTCCAGCGAGCCGGATTCGCGCAGGTCCGAGAGCATCGGCCGCTTGTCGGTCCGCTGCTCGGGACCACGGTTGAGCTGGCTGAGCGCGATCACCGGCACCTCGAGCTCCTTGGCCAGCAGCTTCATCTGCCGGGAGAACTCGCTGACCTCCTGCTGGCGGGACTCGACCCGCTTGCCGGACGTCATCAGCTGCAGGTAGTCCACGACGATCAGCTTGAGGTCGTGCCGCTGCTTGAGCCGGCGCGCCTTGGCCCGAATCTCCATCATCGTCATGTTCGGCGAATCGTCGATGAACAGTGGGGCGTCGGAGATCTCGGTCATCCGCCGGACGATCTTCTGCCAGTCCTGCTCACCCATCGTGCCGGCCCGCATGTGCGACAACCGGATACCGGCCTCCGCCGACAGCAGCCGCATGGTGATCTCGGTCTTGCTCATCTCGAGCGAGAAGATCACCGATGCCTGGTGGTGCTTGACCGCGGCGTGCCGGGCAACGTCCAGCGCCAGGGTCGAGTTGTGCGTCGGGATCAATGACCGCCCGGCGAGGTACAACCGATCTGCGTTGTCGACCTGCACACACCGAACCGGCACGCTCGGCACCGCACGCACGTCGACGACGTGATGGCTCTCGTGGTCGCGGTGCCAGTCACTGCCGACCGAGCAGGCCTTCCGTGGCAACCGCGCGAGCGCGCTACGCGAGCGGACGACGATCTCCCACACCGGCGGACGGGGGTGACCTTCATGGCTCAGGTACCTGCGCTGCAGTCGCGACGCACAGCCGAGTGAGGCCAACACTTCCCGCAGTGATCTCGGCAAGCTCCACGTCCGTCGTGCTGAGCCGGTACCGCCCATGGTCATCCACATCTCCGTCACTGTCCATCAGTCCCTGCACGAATGCGGCGCGCTGCTCGACGGCGCTGCGGCGGTAGGCCGCGGGCACCTCCCGACCGCGGTGCAGGCCCAACTCGCCGCCAGCTCTCCTGCACACCGAGTACGGCGAACTCCCCGGGCACCGAACCGGCGACGACCTGGTAGCCGAGCCGGTCGAACTCCTTCATCGCCCATTCCCGGTCGCGCTGCTCGCAGACCACCCGACCGGTGCCGTCGAGATCGCCCGCGCCCAGGAGGAAGCCGAGAACCCAGGGGTTCAGTCGGGAGATCGACCTGCTCGGTCTGGATGGGAGAACAGGTCGGCACGGAGTGGTTCAGCTCCGCGCCGTCGTACAGCCCGGCCGCCAATTCGGCGGTGGTGCGGCAGCGTGGCACCGATTCCGCACCCGTCCACCTGCCCCCCGCCGGCCAGCCCCGCGCGCCGCTCGACGCACCGTCCAGGACGCGCCGGGCGGCCGCGTCCCAGGTGAGCCACTGGTGCTCGGCGTCCGCGACGATGACCTGTCCGTCGGAGAACTCCACCTGAAAGCACGGCCGATCGAGCAGGACGTCCGTCACCGCGATCACTCTCGTCGGACGGCCGTCGGCGCCGATCAGCTCGTCGCCCACCGACACCGCCTCCATGGTGGTCCAGCCCGTCGGCGTGATCAGCGGGGTGTCGAGTGCCAGCGCCTTGCCGATGCCGGGTCGGGCCGCGACGATGATCATCTGCCCCGGGTGCAGGCCGTTGGTCAGGTTGTCGAGATCCGCGAAACCCGTCGGTACCCCGGCCGCCCGGCCGCCCTGCTGGGCGATGGCGTCGATCTCGTCCATCGTGGGCTGCAGCAGCTCCTCCAGGACCACGTAGTCCTCGGAGGTGCGGCGCTCGGTGACGTCGTAGATCTCGGCCTGCGCACGGTCGACGATCTCGTCGACCTCACCGCCGCCGACGCTGCCCTCGCTGCCGCCGTAGCCGAGTTGGACGATCCTGGTACCGGCCTCCACAAGCCTGCGCAGGATCGCCTTCTCGGCGACGATCTGGGCGTAGATAAGCGGCATTGGCCGCTGTCGGCACGGTGGCCATCAGGGTGTGCAGATACACCGCGCCGCCGATGCGGCTCAGCGAGCCGTTCTTGTCGAGTTCGGCGGCGACGGTGATGGTGTCGGCCGGCTCGCCGCGCGAGTAGAGATCGAGTATCGCCTCGAAAACCAGGGCATGAGCGGGCTTGTAAAAGTCTGCCGTGCTCAACGATTCGATGACGTCGGCGATGGCGTCCTTGGACAGCAGCATGCCCCCGAGCACGGACTGCTCAGCAGCGAGGTCCTGCGGTGGCTGGCGGTCGAAGGCGGTGGGTGCGGGTGAGCGCGCGGGGGCTCCCGGCCACCTCTCGTCCACCACGACCATCGCCGAACCGCCTCCCCGTGCGTTGCTGGGACCGACCGACCCGGCCATTGCTGTGGACATATGTTCTGTTTACAGGCGACCACCGACAGCCGGTTCCGGCCCGAACTCCGGGACTGACGGAGGAGCTTTGCTGACTGCAGTGGGGCCTTGCACTGGTCACCGAGTGTGGCGGTTCAGGTCGCTCCTGCAAACCTTCGTTGCAACGCTCGGCGAGGCACCAAGGCACGGTAGAGCGGGGATCGCCAGACACCAAACCACGGTGTGCACAACGAGTGGGACAACATGTGGAGAACTCGGCCGGTCACGCACGCACGCACCTTCACACAGTGGGGACAACCTGGGGAGAACTACCGCTCACACCGCTGTACTGGCTGGTCAGCGCGGTGGCAGGCACCAATCGGTCTGTGGACAACTATTGCTCGACAACTCTCGGCGCGCCGCCTACCGGCGTGTCGCCGTCGTCGGCGGTTCGATTGATCGTCATCGACCCGTGACCCGATCGTGATCTGGGCCGATTCTTTCGGCCTCTGGCGGCGCGTCGAACAAACTGGTCGCCGGCGCGCCCCTGCGAGGCCGGCGCGGGTCGCCCCCGCCGTTTGCCTGACTACGGAACGTGAGAAAATTGGCCCTGCGGAGGACCATCCTGACCCGCCGTGGCAGCGATACCACCGGCAACCAGATCCAGCACTTTCCGGCCGTGCTTGACGGAATGATCATGACGTGATTGGTTCCGCGCCATCCGTGTCACCTGGGCGCTCAGTCGGGGAGCGCATCAGGCAACGGCTGTGGTCGTCTCCTTCGTCATTGCCGGTATTGCGGCCGGGCTCGCAGCCCTGTGTTACGCGGAATTGGCGTCGACCATTCCGGTTTCGGGTTCCACCTACTCCTACGCCTACGCCGCACTGGGCGAGTTGGTGGCCATGGGAGTGGCAGCCTGCCTGCTGTTGGAATACGGCGTCTCCACCGCTGCCGTGGCCGTCGGATGGAGTCAATACCTCAACAAATTGCTGGACAACCTCTTCGGATTCGAACTGCCACAGGCACTCTCGGCCGCCCCGTTCGACGACGACCCCGGTCTCCTCAACCTGCCGGCCGTCATCCTGATCGCAATGTGCGCGTTACTGCTCATCCGCGGAGCCAGCGAATCCGCCGCCGTGAATGCCGTGATGGTCGTCATCAAGCTCTCCGTCCTGGTGATGTTCATCATCGTCGGGTTCACCGCCTTCGATTCCGGAAATCTGCAGGACTTCGCGCCGTTCGGCGTCGCGGGTATCGGCGCGGCGGCCGGCACCATCTTCTTCTCCTTCATCGGGCTCGACGCCGTGTCGACCGCCGGGGAGGAGGTGAAGGACCCACAACGAACAATGCCGCGCGCCTTGATATTCGCCCTGCTGACCGTCGTCACCGTGTACGTCCTGGTCGCGCTGGTGGCGGCGGGCGCCCAGCCCTGGCCGGAATTCGAGGGCCAGGAGGCGGGTCTGTCGCAGATCCTCGAGAATATCGTGGGCAGCAGCTGGCCGGGCACGGTCGTCGCCGCGGGCGCCGTCATCTCGATCTTCTCGGTGACCCTGGTGACGCTCTACGGACAGACCCGGATCCTCTTCGCGATGGGCCGCGACGGGATGCTTCCGCGGCGCTTCGCCTCGGTGAATCCGCGCAGCCAGACCCCGGTGTTCAACACCGTTGTCGTCGCGGTCGTGGTGTCCGTGCTGGCTGCGCTGGTCCCGCTGGACCGGCTGGCCGACCTGGTGTCGATCGGCACCCTGGTGGCCTTCATCGTGGTCTCCGTCGGGGTGATCATCCTGCGCCGAATCGAACCGGATCTGCCCCGCGGCTTCCGGGTCCCGGGTTACCCGGTCACTCCGGTGCTGTCGGTGATCGCCTGCGGCTATGTCCTCTCCGGCCTGGACTGGACGACGTACGTCTGGTTCCTGCTGTGGCTGGCCGTCGTGCTTGCGTTTTACTTCCTCTGGGGCAGCAAAGCATTCCGTACTGAACCTCGACGTCCGAGCGGGGACGCGGCCGTGCGGGCGGGGGTAGGCACCGAGATGACGATCGTCGTCGGATACCTGCCGACCAAGGGCGGCCGGGCCTGCCTGGAACTGGGCGCGCTGCTGGCCCGGTCGGGCCGCAGCGAGACGGTCGCGGTCACCACCGTCGTCCCACAGCACTGGGCGACCCCGTCGATGGCCAAGGTGGACGCCGAGTTCGCGGCGTGGGCGCACGAGCAGGGCGAGGCGGCGCTGCGCACGGCCGGCGAGTACCTCGCCGACCGTGCGCCCGACGTCGGCCACGTCTCCACCGCGTGGAGGGCAGGTCGGTGTCGTCCGCGCTGATCGACGGCCTGCGAGCGAGCTCGGCGGCGACCTGCTCGTCCTCGGCTCGTCCTCCGACGGGCGGGTCGGGCAGGTCGTCGTCGGCTCGACCGCCGAACCCGCTGCTGCACTCCTCCGGCATTCCGGTCGCGATCGCACCCCGGGGCTACCGGGCCGCGCAAGCGCCTCGGTCACCCGGCTGACCTGCGCCTTCTCCGGCACCGGGGATCCGAGGACCTGTGATCGCCACCGCGCAGATGGGCTGCGGGTCGGCGGGGCCGCTGCGGATCGTGACCTTCGGGGTCCGCGGCCGCACCATGTACCCGCCCGAGGTCGGGCTGCACGCCGAGGACGTGGTGCTCCAGCAGTGGACAGAGCAGGTCGTCGTCGAGCAGGCGGCGGCCGTTGATCACGGCTGCGCTCCCCGGCCTGCTGCCGGCAGAACACCACGACCGCGATCGCCACCGGGTCGAGCTGGGGGGAGGCCATGGACGAGTTGGAATGGGAGCCGGGCGAGGTGCTGGTCGTCGGTTCGTCACCGGTGGGTCACCTGGCCAGGGTCTTCCTCGGCTCCCGGGCGATCAAGATCATCCGCTACTCCCGGTGCCGGTGGTGGTCGTGCCGGCGGCCATCGCGGCATCTCGCGCGGAGGCGGCCGGGGCCAGCGTGCAATCCTGAGGCGGTTCGGCGATCCAGCATCGATGCGCGAGGAGCCTGCCCTGTGACCGACAGCTCGGAACAGATCCGGATCGGCGGGGTGCAGGTCGACCGAGAACGCGCCCTCGAGTCGGCGCGCGACTACCTGAGCCGGCGAGATCGATTCGGCTACCCGGCGTACGATTCGTTCGGCTCCGAGGGCGGCCCGTGGAAGGTCAGTGACGCCGATCTGGTGGCGCCGGTGCTGCTGAACGCGGAGATGAACTCCAGGACCTTCTACGCGCTGGAGGGGATCCGCGATCATCTGGAACGCTGGTTGGTCGCCGTCCCCTTGGACGCCCGGCTGGTCGAGGCCGGGGCCGACCGAGTTGGCACAGCTGGGCGAGCTGTTCTCGGTGCTCGATTCCGGGGACCTGCCGGTGGATGCGCGTGGGTCCATCCTGGCAAAGGTCATGCACCGCAAGCGGCCGGCGTTCATCCCGTTGTACGACCGGTTCGTCGACTACTGCTACCGCGGGGTCGACACCGCGCCGATCCCGAAGATCCGCGAGCGGGGCTGGCGCGAGTTCCTGCCGGTGCTCGGCCGGGCGATCATCGACGATCTGGTCGCCGGCGAGGAGTTCTTCGAGCAGGTCGCGGCGCTGGCGCAGGGCCGGTGATCACCCCGCTGCGGGCGTTGGACATCGTCGCCTGGCACGCCGGCCGGAGCCGGATCGGACCGGCCATCTGGGCGGCATCGACGCCCGTCGACGAGTCCCGGCGACGGCCCCGAAGCCGGCGGACGCGAGATCCGGCGACGGAACCGGACGACGAGGCGCCGTACAGGGTCGAGCAGTGCCGGCTGCGGGTCGAGCTGCCAGGGCTCAGCCGGCGGTGACCTGCACCGTCAGCGCGGCGGTGACGCCGGGGTGCAGCTTGACCGACACCGGGTGCGCGCCAACGGTCTTGATGTGCCCGCCGGTGTCGATGGTGCGGCGGTCCAGGGTCGGGCCGCCGGCCGCCTTGATGGCGTCCGCGACGTCGATCGCGGTGATGGAGCCGAACAGCTTGGTGCCGTCACCGGTGGTGCGGGCGATGATCTTGAGCTTGCCGCCGAGTTTCTCCAGCGCCTGCTTCACCTCGTTGGCGTGCTCGGTGCCGCGGATCTCGCGGGCCAGCTGGGCGCGCTTGATCGTGGCGACCTGCTTCTCGGCGCCCTTGGTGGCGCCGATGGCCTTGCCCTGCGGCAGCAGGAAGTTCCGGCCGTAGCCGTCACGCACCTCGACGATGTCGCCGGGGCGCGCCGAGGCCGGGCACGTCGGTGGTCAGGATGAGCTTCACGTCTGTTTCCCCTTCCGATCAGCGTGCGGTCGAGGTGTAGGGCAGCAGGGCAACCTCGCGGGCGTTCTTGACCGCGGTGGCGATGTCCCGCTGGTGCTGGGTGCAGTTGCCGGTCACCCGGCGGGCGCGGATCTTGCCGCGATCGGAGATGAAGCGGCGCAGCAGGGTGGTGTCCTTGTAGTCGATCGGCTGCGCGTTCTCCTTGCAGAAGGCGCAGACCTTCTTCTTCGGCTTGCGGACGGGGGGCTTTGGCATGAGATGTCTCCGAATTGATGTCAGGAGAAAGTCAGGAAGGAGCGCCGGTCAGAACGGCGGTTCGTCCGAGTAGCCGCCGGCGGAACCGGCAGGCGGGGCGGAGCCCCACGGATCGTCGGCGGGCGGCGCTCGGGCGGCGACGGAACCGCCGGAGTCCGCCGCCGCCGTAACCGCCGCCGCCGCCGAGCTGTCGGACCGCTGGGCCCGATTGACCTTGGCGGTGGCGTACCGCAGCGACGGGCCGATCTCGTCGACCTCGAGCTCGATGACGGTGCGCTTCTCGCCTTCCTTGGTCTCGAAGGACCGCTGCTTGAGCCGCCCGGAGACGATCACCCGGGAGCCGCGGGTCAGCGACTCGGCCACGTTCTCGGCCGGCTGACGCCAGATGTTGCAGCGCAGGAACAGCGCCTCGCCGTCCTTCCACTCCCCCGACGCGCGGTCGAAGGTGCGCGGGGTCGACGCGACGGTGAAGTTCGCGACGGCCGCACCGGAAGCGGTGAAGCGCAGTTCGGGATCGGCGGTCAGATTGCCGATCACGGTCATGATGGTGTCGCCAGCCATGTGTGCCGTCCCCTTACTTCGCGTCGGGCGGGTGATCTTGGTGCGCAGCACGGACTCGTTCAGGTTCAACTGACGGTCCAGCTCGGTCACCACGGCGGACGGGCACGTCACCTTGATGACGGCGTAGATCCCCTCCGGGTTCTTCCTGATCTCGAATGCAAGACGGCGCTTGCCCCAGATGTCGACGTTCTCGACGGTTCCGCCGCCCTGGCGGATCACGTTGAGGAACGTGTCGATCGACGGCGCAACCGTGCGCTCGTCGAGGCTGGGATCGAGGATGAGCAGCAATTCGTAGTGACGTGGAGCGGTGGAAACGCTCACGTGCACCTCCTATGGGCTTGTCGGCCGCGGTCTTTCCGCGGCAGGAGGGTGGAACATGATGCACCCGCCGGACCTGTTCTGCAGGACTCGGCGGGCGTTGGACAACCACCCGATGCTACCAGCGCCGACCGGGTGCCCCTGACCCGTCAGTCTGCTGAGCCGGCTGCCTCAGCGATCCCCGACCCGGGTGACGAACTTCAGCCCCGACCATGTCGCGTCGATGGCGGCAACTTTCACGTCGACCTGCCCGTGGGCCAGCCCGTACTCGCGGACGATGCCGTCGGACAGGTCGGTCCGGATCCCGGACGCCCGCTTCGGCCAGCACACCCAGACCATGCCTTGGGTCGTGTGGGCGGCGGCCGCACCGGCGAAACCCGCTTCCAGAGCGACGGTGTCGGCGCAGAACAGCAGCACCACGTCATAGGGGTCCGCGTCGGCCCGGGTATCAAAGGGGGCGCCGGGATCGAAGCCGTCGGGTGCGCCGATCACCAGAACCCGGGAGTCCGGACGCACCCCGAGTTTGCGGGGCAGGGGCGTTCCCGAGTAGCCGGCAGTCATCCGCGCATTCTCCCGTGCCGACCTCATCGAGCGAGCACGGCGCCGACCAGCGACGATGACGCCAGAAACTGATCCGCGGGTGGAGGCGCGGGGCCGCCGGGCAAGGATTCGCCGCCACGCTCGTACGCTGGCGGTAAGAGTTCGCCGGAGAGCAGGGGAGACACCTGATGCGCGACGCAGTGATCGTCGAGGCCGTCCGCACACCCATCGGCAAGCGGAACGGCGCCCTGTCCGGCGTGCACCCGGTCGACCTGTCGGCCCACGTGCTGCGGTCGCTGGCCGACCGGTCAGGAATCGACCCGACGCTGGTCGACGACGTCATCTGGGGTTGCGTCGGCCAGGTCGGCGAGCAGACCTTCGACATCGCCCGCAATGCCGTGCTGGCCGCCGGCTGGCCGGAGTCCGTGCCCGGCGTGACGGTCGACCGGCAGTGCGGCTCGTCCCAGCAGTCGGTGCACTTCGCGGCGGCCGGGTTGATCGCCGGCCAGTACGACGTGGTCGTCGCCGGTGGCGTGGAGTCGATGTCCACGGGTACCGATGGGGTCCTCGTTGCAGATCGCCGGGAACCCGTTCACCGCGAGCGGCTGGACCGGCCGGTACGGCGAGGTGATGCCGCACCAGGGCGTCGGCGCCGAGATGATGGCGCAGCGCTGGGGTCTGAGCCGCACGCAGCTCGACGAGTACAGCCTCTTCTCGCACGAGAAGGCCGCCGCCGCACAGGATGCCGGGCTCTTCGACAGCCAGATCGTGCCGGTGCCGGCCGAGCTGACCGGTGGCCAGGCCGCGACGGTGGACGAGGGCGTACGACGCGGGGCGGACCGTGGCGGCGATGGCCGGGCTGCGACCGGCCTTCGCCGACGAGGGCGTGGTCACGGCCGGCAATGCCAGCCAGATCTCCGACGGCTCCGCCGCACTACTGATGATGACGTCGGAGAAGGCCGCCGAACTCGGGCTGACCCCGCTGGCCCGGATCCACACCGCGGTGCTCGCCGCGGCCGACCCGGTGATCATGCTTGACCGCACCGATTCCTGCCACCCGGAAAGCGTTGCAGCGCAGCGGGCTTCGACTGGATGAGATCGGGGTGTTCGAGGTCAACGAGGCGTTCGCCACTGTGCCGCTGGGCTGGCTGGCCGACATCGGCGGTGGCGACCTGGCGCTGGAGAAGTCGCTCAACCCGAACGGCGGCGCCATCGCGCTGGGCCACCCGCTGGGTGCGTCCGGGGCGCGGCTGATGACCACGATGGTGCACCACCAGCGCACTGCGGGGATCCGGTACGGACTGCAGACGATGTGTGAGGGCGGCGGGCAGGCGAACGCCACCATCCTCGAGTTGCTCTGACCAGCTCAGCGGTGACCCCACGCCGGTGAACCGCCTTCGATGGCCCCCGGGTCGCCGATGCCGAGTTCGCGCGGGTTCCCGCCATCGGCGTCGATGACCCAGATCTGGCTGTCGGTCGTGCCCGCCGCGTTCGGTCGGTTGCTCTTGAACGCGATTTTGGTGCCATCCGGGGAGTAGATCGGACCCTGACTGGCACTTTGTCCATCGGTCAGCTGGGTGAGGTTCGACCCGTCGACACCCACGGAGTACAGCTGCGTCGCCGACTTCCCGGCACCGTCCTTCTGCGTCCGGGCGAAGGTGATCGTTCTGCCGTCGGGGGAAAAGACGGGGTCCACATCACTGGCACCCTCAGGCGGATCGGTGACCGCGGTCGGTGACCCCCTGCCGTCGGACGGTTGGGTGAAGATCCTGCCGGGCGCGGACTTCTCAGCCGCCCAGTAGGCCACCGTCGACCCGTCGGGCGCGTAGGTGACATCATCGACCACCGGCAACTCGGTGGGAATCACGCCCTTCTCGGTGCCGTCGACGGTCATCCGATAGAGCGTGACTGTGCCGTCCGATCCGGTGCACGGCAGCGCGATCTCGGTCTGATCCACCGGGTTCCACCCCGGGCGGGCAAAGCTGCCACAACCCTTCGGCATCGACGGGAACAGCTCCCGATCGTCGGTGCCGGCGACCGACGCCGTCCGCAGCTCGTACGGGCCCCCTTCCGGTATCTGGAGGTAGATCATCGACCCGCGATCGGGCGACAGCACCGCATTCTTGGTCCCCGTCCGGTCCGTGATCCGCTTGCCGAGAGCGCCGCTCGACGCGTTCATCAGGTACAGGTTCGTTTCACCGTCCACCACTCTTGGAGCGACCAGCACGTCTTCCGGGAGCGGATCGGAATGCGGCAGGCCGGGCACCGGTCCGGGTTGCGCGCTGCCTGGCGCGGAACTGCCCGCCGACGTCCCGGCGATCGATGTTGCGGGACCGGACGCCGGCCCGCTGGTCGAGGCACGGCTGCTCTGTACCCCCGGGCTCGCGGTGCCGGCAACTCCGTCCCGCAACAGCAATGCAGCCGTGACCGCACCGATCAGCACGATGGCGCCGATCACTGCGGCGAGGATTGCGGTGCGGCGGGGCCTTCGCGTCGTTGGCGACGCTGAGCTGGCCACCTGGACGGACGGGGGTGGCCCGGTGGGTCCGGACCGGCCACCGCGGTCACCATGCGGTGGCCCCTGATGCACCGGCCCGGGATTCGAGGGCGGCCCCTGCTCGCCCGACACCCCGGCCAGATACTCGGCTTTCGTCCCGCCATCGGCACCGTGCCTGCCGACCGGCACGCCGGACGAACCCTGCCGCCCGGACCCCGGCCAGTCTCCCGGGCCGGGACCGCTCGGGCCGGCCGGCGCTGAGCCGACCCCATGGGACGGGCTCAACTCCTGCGCAGCGCTGTGCCCCAACCAGTCCGGCATCGGATCGATCGGCCGGCCCAGCTGATCGGGGGGTACCACCGTCGTCGGCAGGCTCCCGTCCTCAGCCGGTCCGGTAGCGGTGTCCATCGCCGGGCTGCTCAGGGCCGCCCGGGCGGCCAGCGCCAGTGCCCGGCAGGTCGGGTACCGGTCGTCTGGCTCCTTCGCCATCGCTTTCGCGATCACCTCGTCGAAAGCGGGCGGCAGACCGGGCACCGAGTCGGACGGCCGCGGAATGTCCTTGTTCAGGTGGCCGTACACCCGGGCCACGACGGAATCGGCCGGGTACGGAACGCTGCCGGTCAGCAACTTGTAGAGCACGCAGCCGAGCGCGTAGATGTCCGAACGGTGATCGAGCGGTTGGCCCTTGATCTGTTCGGGCGACGCGTAATCCAGCGTCGCAACCACACTTCCGGTACTGGTCAGCGACGACACACTCTCCGCTGCCTCACCGATGGCCTTCGCCACACCGAAGTCGGAGAGGAAGACCCGTTCGGTCTCCTCGTCGTCGTCGGGGCCGGGCGTGAGCAGGATGTTCGCCGGTTTGACGTCACGGTGCAACAGCCGGTGCTTGTGCGCGTAGTCCAGGGCTGACGCCACCTTGCCGATGATGCGCACCGCTCGCGCCGGCGGCATCCCCGCCGGGTACTCGCGCAGGGCGGCCTCGGCATTGGTGCCGTCGATGAATCGCATGCTGATCCACAGCTGGCCGTCCTGCGATCCACGGTCGTGCACCGCAACGATGTTGGGGTGGTCGAGCTGCGCGACCATGTCCGCTTCCCGCTCGAACCGGACGACGAAACTGGGATCGGAACAGAGCTCGGGACGCAGCAATTTCAGGGCGTCATTCCGTGGCAGCCTCGGATGGTGCGCCAGGTAGACGGCGCCCATTCCACCCCTGCCCAATTCACTCTGGATGGTGTAGCCGGCGAAAACCTCACCCGGCTGAAGCGACATGCCAGGCATTCTGCCAGTAGGCGGTCGTGATCGACCCAAACCGCGCATCGGTATTCAGGCCGGCCACAACAGGACGGCCCGCAGCGCTGCCCTGTTGGCCGAACGCCGAATCAGGCACGGGTGAACGGCAACACGGTGGTCAGCCAGTCGACCAGCGCGCCGGCGTTGCGCGATTGCGTCCAGACCCGGCCCGGCCCCTGGATGTCCATCACCAGACCCTCACCAGATTTGCCGGTCTGGATCCAGCCCTTCGCGACCTTTCGCACCGATACCTGCATGCCGTCGTCATAGGCGACCAGGTGGCCGGTGTCGATCGTGAAGCCCTGTCCAGCAGGCAGTTCCAGCAGATCAAGCGCACCGAAGGAGCCGGCGATGATCTTGCCCTGGCCGGTGCAGTGCACGACGAAACCGCCCTCGCCGCCGAGCAGCATCGCGCCGCCGCCCCACTTGGTATCGAGGCTCACCCCCACCTCGGACGCCAGCCACGCGCCCCGCGTCAACACCAATCCACGGCCGGGGCTGCATTCCAGCACCGTCGCGTCACCCGGCAGCCGCGCCGCAACATCGACCCAGGTCGGGGACTGCGGGTGACCGATGAACGTGGTGACGAAGAACGACTCGCCGCCCAGCGCGGAACGCTTCAGCGCCTTCATGAAGCCGCCCTGCATCTGCGACTGCACGGTGACCCCGAACGACTGCATCACCATCACCCCCGCCTCGCCCTGGAACTGCTCACCCGGCGCAAGGTGCAACCTCGCGACGGCGTAGGACGGGCTGTGACGCAATTCGACCTGCATCGATCCTCCTGCACGGAAAACGGGAAACGGACAGCGCCATCACCTTAGAGACAAAGAGACATGGGAGCCGGGAAAAGTACGCATCGCTGCGCCACTGCTCCCCGGTGCGCGACCCGAACCGGCGAAACCGACCGGCTCAGGTCAGATGCTTCAGCGCCTCGCGGCGGGAGAGCGGGCTGATCACGGCGGCGTGCTCGGCGACGAAGACGCGTACCCAATCCGGGTCGGTGCGGGCGTATTGACGCAGCGCCCAACCGATCCCTTGCGGACGAAGAACTCCCGGTCGGGCAGGTTGGGCACGATGACGTCGCTCAGCAGCGCAGTATCGGTGCGACCGCGGAAGGCCAACTGGCAGATGATGCTGGTCCGGCGGAGCCAGCGGTCGGGGTCCGTCGACCAGGCGCGGATCAGCGGCTCGATCTCACCGGGGTGGGCCAGCAGCATCGCGCCGATCCGCTGCGACACCGCGTCGACGTGGTCCCACCAGGCTCCGGTGACGATCATCTCCGTGCACAGCGGAAGGAGTTCGAGCCTTCCGGCCGCCATCCGCATTCCGGTCAGTTCCGTTGCGGCGTAACGCTCCTCGCGGTATTCAGCGGCCCGCCACAGTCCCGTGGCGGACCCGATCAGATCCGCAAGACCGCCTGGCGGGTGGTCCTTCGCGGCCGATGTGGTGATCCGGCGGGTGACCGGCAGCGAAACTCCGAGGTACGGCATCGCGGACTTCATGTATGCCTGCATCTGCGGCGCCCGGGCGGGATCGGCGGCGGCCCGCAGCCCCGCCCTGATCACGCCGACGAGGTCCGCCACGGATCAGTCCGACGCAGGCGACCGGGCCGGAGCGCCCACACTGGCGCGCAGCAGGTCGGCGACGAATGCTGACGCGTGCTCGCGTTCGAGGATGCCCAGCTGAGCGGAGAGCACGTACGGAACGTCGGTCAGGACAGCCCTGAGCACGACGTGCGTGGCTGAAGGATCGTCGGGTCGGGTGCCCGCCGACGATGCGATGAACGCGGCTGCGTCATCGAGCGATGCGTTCATCCGGAAAGTCAGATCCGCGAGCGCGGGACTGTCCACCTCGTGCGTCCACACGTAGAGCACGGCGCCGTGCTGGCCGAGCATCGTCACCCAGTCGTCCAGCCAGCCGGCGAGCCCCTCGGCCGAACTGAACGCCGCGGGGAGTGCGGCGACCCGGAGTTCGACGGCTGCGAGCGTCTCCCGCGCGAGGGTGCCGAACAGGGCTTCCCGGTCGGTCCAGTACGTGTAGACGCTGCCATGGCTGACCCCCGCGGCCGCCGCGATATCGGTCAGGCTCGTTCCGTGGTAGCCGGATTCGCTGAAACGATCGGCCGCCGCGACCAGGATCCGTTGCACGGTGCCGGCGCCCCGGGCGGTGACCGGTCGCCGCAGACCCATCTGATCGCCCAACGGAATCTGCGGCACAGGGATCCTGGGCAGATCGGAGGGGTTGATCACTGTTGACGGACGGGCCGTTCCGGGCGGCGCGAACAGGTAGGCGAGCAGGATGTCGGCGAGCGCCCGTTCGAGTCGCGGCCGGCCCAGTTGCGGGAACCTGGCGACGAACAGGAAGTACGACCACTGCACCACCGACAGGATGCCGAGCGGCGCGGTGGCCGGCAGCGGCGACACCGCACCGGCCGCGACCAGACGCTCGAGAACGGTGTTCTGGAACGCCGTCAAATTCCGCTGCCCGACGGCGGCGAGGGACGGTTCGCTGAACTGCACCTGCGCCCACAGCAGGAACGTGCCCGGGTTCTCGCTGAAGACGTCGATCAGCTCGCCGAGCCAGGCCTGCAGGGCATCACGGCCCGCATCGTCGTGGGTGAGGACCGGGAAACTCTGCCCGGCAGCGGCGAGCCCGATCCCCGCCTCGCGCAGAAAGATCGCGAAGATCCCGGCCTTGTTCTCGAAGTACTGATAGACCGCCGCACCGGACCGACCGGTCGCCTCACCGATCGACTCAACCGTGGTCGCCTGATACCCGTGCCGCGCGAACAACTCCCGGGCGGCGTCCACGATCTCCGTTCGCGCACGGACCCCCACCGCGGCGAGCGAGGGATTGCGCCCGTAGGGGGGCCGGCGGACCTCAGCGGCCGGCGCGTCCTCCACCACGGCAACCCGACCCGCACCGTCAACCGGAGCCGCACCGTCGACAGCAGCTGCACCATCGACCGCAGCCGGAGCGGCAACCACGGCCGGCCCACCCACCGCGGCCAAGCCGTCATCAGCCGCACGACCGTCACCAGCGGCTGGACCCCCCGGGCCGCTCAGCTGACGGTCCAGGTGTCCCGGCCGGCCAGCAGGCTGGCGAGATCGCCGGCACCCTGCTTCGCCACTGCGGTGTCGATCTGCGCGCTCATCGCGGAATCGTAGGTGCCACGCTTGACGTCGCGGAACACCCCGATCGGGGTGTTGTCCAACGTCTCCGGGTGTGAGAGGCGGGACAGCGCGAACGCTGTCGACGGGTCCTCGTCGTGAGCGTCGTGGACCAGCAGGGCCGCCTCCCCGACCTGGTCGACGTCGACCACCTTCAGCCGGCCGGAACGCTCCCGCAGGATGCCGCGATGACCGCCGATGCCGAACCGGATCGGTTTGCCGTGCTCGAGCCGGATCGTCACCTCGTCCTTGCTGGTGGCGTCCTTCAGCGGCTCGAACGCGCCGTCGTTGAAGATGTTGCAGTTCTGGTAGATCTCCACCAGTGCGGTCCCCGGGTGCAGGGCCGCCGCCTGCAGTACCGACGTCAGGTGCGCACGGTCGGAATCGATGGTTCGGGCGACGAAGCTGGCCTCCGCGCCGAGCGCGACGGACACCGGGTTGAACGGGGTGTCCAGCGATCCGAGCGGGGTGGACTTCGTCCGCTTACCGACCTCGGACGTCGGCGAATACTGACCCTTCGTCAGGCCGTAGATCCGGTTGTTGAACAGCAGGATCTTCATGTTGACGTTCCGGCGGAGTGCGTGGATCAGGTGGTTCCCGCCGATGGACAGCGCATCGCCGTCCCCGGTGACGACCCACACCGACAGGTCCCGCCGGGTCGTGGCCAGCCCGGTGGCGATCGCCGGCGCGCGTCCATGGATGGAGTGCATCCCGTAGGTGTTCATGTAGTACGGGAAGCGGGCCGCGCACCCGATGCCGGAGATGAAGACGACGTTCTCCCGGCGGAGGCCCAGTTGCGGCATGAAGCCCTGCACCGCGGCGAGGATGGCGTAGTCACCGCAGCCCGGGCACCAGCGGACCTCCTGGTCGGACTTGAAATCCTTTGCGGTCTGCGGCGTGTCGGTCTTCGGGATCAGCTTCAACGACTGCGCGCCGGCCAGCGAGACCATCGGTGCACGGGTGCGGGCGGGCCGGGGCTGGGCGGTCTCGGTCATCGTGCTGCTCCGTTCGTGGCGGGCACCGGCGGGTCGGTGACGGCGGCCGTCGGGGTCTCGTCGAGGGTTTCGTCGTCGGTCCCGTCGAGATGCTCGGCGGCCGCGTCATCATCGCCGACGGGAATGGTGGGTACGCCCATGGAGCCGAACCGCCCGGCGCTGCCGATTCGTGTCCGGACGAAACTGCCGTCGATCACCGAGTTGACCGCGGCGACCAGTTCGTCGACCCGGAAGGGCAGGCCGCGGACCTGGTTCACCCCGACCACGTCGACCAGGAACATCCCCCGCAGCAGCAGCGCGAGCTGCCCGAGGTTCATCTCCGGCAGGACGACCGTCCGGTAGGAGCGCAGCACCGCCTCGGTGTTGGCGGGCATCGGGTTCAGGTACTTCAGGTGCGCCTGCGCGACCGGGACCCCGGCGCCGCGGAGCTTGCGGACCGCGCCGGTGATCGGTCCGAAGGTCGACCCCCAGCCGAGCACCAGCACCTCGGCCTCACCGGTGGGATCGTCGACCTCGAGCGGTGGCACGTCGATCCCGGCCACCTTCGCGGCCCGGGTGCGGACCATGTGGTCGTGGTTGGCCGGGTCGTAGGAGATCGCGCCGGAGCCGTCCTTCTTCTCGATGCCGCCGATCCGGTGCTCCAAACCCGCCGTGCCGGGAATCGCCCAGGGCCGGGCCAGCGTTTCCGGGTCCCGCAGGTACGGCCAGAACGCCGCGCTGTCGCCCTCGCCGTGATTGGTCTCGGTCGCGAACGCGACCTGCAGATCGGGCAGCGAGTCGACGGTGGGGATCAGCCAAGGCTCGGAACCGTTCGCCAGATACCCGTCGGACAGCAGGAACACCGGGGTCCGGTACGTGGTCGCGACCCGGGCCGCCTCCAGTGCGGCGTCGAAGCAGTCGGACGCCGAACGGGCGGCGATCACCGGGACCGGCGCCTCGCCGTTACGGCCGAACATCACCTGCAGCAGGTCCGCCTGCTCTGTCTTGGTCGGCAGCCCGGTCGACGGACCGCCGCGCTGCACGTCGACGATGATCAGCGGCAGCTCCAGCGCCACGGCGAGGCCGATGGTCTCCGCCTTCAACGCGACACCCGGGCCGGACGTCGTCGTCACGCCCAGCGCGCCCCCGTAGGAGGCGCCGAGAGCGGCTGCCACGCCTGCGATCTCGTCCTCCGCCTGGAAGGTCCGGACGCCGAAGTGCTTCAACGCGGACAATTCGTGCAGGATGTCCGACGCCGGGGTGATCGGGTAGGAGCCCAGGAAAAGGTCCAGCCCGGACCGTTCGGCCGCCGCCACCAGGCCGTACGCCAGCGCCTGGTTGCCGCGGATCGTGCGGTAGCGGCCGGGCGGCAGTGCCGCCGGCTTGACCTCGTAGTTGACGGCGAAACCCTCGGTCGTCTCGCCGAACGACCAGCCCGCCTCCAGGGCTACCAGGTTGGCCCGCAGGATCTCCCGCTTCCCGCCGAACTTGGTCTCCAGGAAGCGGCGCGTCCCCTCCAGTGGACGGTGGTAGAGCCAGGACAGCAGCCCGAGCGCGAACATGTTCTTCGCCCGCTCGGCGTCCTTGCGACTCAGCCCGACCTTGCTGACCGCCTCCACCGTCAGCGACGTCAGTTTGACGGCATGGACCTGGTAGTCGCCCAGGCTGCCGTCGTCCAGCGGGCTGACGGCGTACCCGACCTTGGCCAGGTTCCGCTTGGTGAACTCGTCGGTGTCGATGATGACGGTGCCACCGCGCGGTAGGTCCGGCAGGTTCGCCTTCAGGGCGGCCGGGTTCATCGCCACCAGCACGGTCGGCGCGTCGCCCGGGGTGACGACGCTGTGGTCGGCGAAGTGCAACTGGAAGGCGGAGACACCGGGCAGGGTGCCCGCGGGGGCCCGGATCTCGGCCGGGAAATCGGGCAGGGTCGAGAGGCTGTTACCGAACGCCGCCGTCTCCGTGGTGAACCGGTCGCCGGTCAGCTGCATGCCGTCACCGGAGTCGCCGGCGAACCGGATGATCACCTCACTGAGGGTCTCGACCGGCTTGCCCGCTGTCGTGTTGGTCATCGGGGTCTCCTGGGTGCTGGCTGCTGACTGCTTCTCACGGCCCATCGTGCGAGGCCGGCCGGACATCGGTGAACACCCGAGGATCTACCCGGAAGGCGCGGCCCCGACGCCGGCGCGATCCCACGCCACCCATCCGGTGCAGGAACCGCCACTTCACAGGATGTCACTCACCAGGCCCCGGGAATGCACACACCCCTCCCCGCGGGTTCAGGGCGGCGGGGTGTCCGATAGCCCGGCGCAGTCCCGCGCGGCCGCCCACTGGGTGTCGATCCGGGCGGCTTCCGCGCCGGCCGCGGGCACCGGGACACCGGTGTCGTCGAGGTGGGACGGGGCGAACCGGGCACCGGTGACCCTCGCGCCGTCGAACGTCAACGTGAGCACGCCGTTGTCGTCCTGCTCGTTGCCGAACGAGCGCCACCACAAATAATTCGACAGTCCGTAGGCGACGTAACTGCCGTCGGGTCGCCAGCCGGCGCCCTGCAGGACGTGAGCATGCGCGCCGACGACGGCCGCTGCCCCTGCACCGGTGAGTTCGTCGGCGAGCTGCAGCTGGTCGTCGTCAGGGCAGCTGACGTACTCGGTGCCCCAGTGCAGAAAGACGATCACGGTGTCGCCTGCCGCGGCCGCGGACCGCACGTTCTCGACCAGCGCCGGGTCGAACGCACTGGCCACTCCCGGCGAACCGCTCCCGGCGGTCCATGCCTCGAGCGTGTGGTCATGGACCGCGGTCGCCGCGAAGATCGCCACGTCGACACCATTGATGGTCGCCCGGTAGGGCGCGGTAGCCGCGGCGTGGTCGGCGCCCAGCCCGATCACCGGAAAGCCGGACTCGGCGATCGCCGCGATGCTGTCCCGGAGTCCGACCGGGCCGTAGTCGGCCCCGTGGTTGTTGGCCATCGAGGCCACGTCCACCCCGGCCGCGCGGAGGGCGGTGAGCGCGGACGGCGGGGCCCGGAAGGTGAAGGACTTCGGCTCCGGCGCGCCACCGGTGGTGATCGCTGTTTCCAGATTCACGACGGTCAGATCCGCGTCGGCCAGTCCGGGGCGGCAACCCCGAACGCGGTGGCCGGGTCGGCGGCCAGCCGGTCCGCGGTGCGCTCGGCGAAGTTGACGTCACCGGCGAAGTTGACGGTGAAGTGCCCCGCGGTGGTGACGGAAGACGGGGTAGCCGAGTCAGCATCGGCGCTCCGATCCGGCAGGACACCGTCCACAGGACTGGCCGGCGACGATGTCACCTCGCTCGGCTCGACGGTCGGGCGGGAGTCGGGTTCACCGGACCCGGCTACCCGTCCCGAGGTCCGGGCCGAAGCCACCGCCGGATCGGACCTAGGGGCCGGATCGGACGCAGGTGCCGGATCCGATGCAGGAACGACCCCGGCCACCGATCGGGGCTCGAAGCTCCTCCAACGGGGTGGGTCCGCCGCAGGCAGCCAGTAGGACACCCGCGGCGAGCGCGCCGGCAACCCACCGCCGCAAGCGCGAACCGGGGTAAGCCACCCCCGGACCCTCCCACTGAGAACCCCTACCCGTCGCCGGCGACGCGCTGTCCCAGCCGCCTTCCGACTGCGCCGCTGCCTTGCGAAGGCGGCGTCGAGAGCACCGTCACGGGGAGGTAGCGGTTCACTCGACACCGGCCGTAGCGGGCGCATCCCACCCCTGGCCGGGCGGAGCGGCCCCGGCCTTCTTCCCGCGTCGCCGTGCCACCAGCGCCTGCAGCGACGGCACGGTGAACCGGTCCGCGGCGTCCTCCAGCACGCCGCCGGATGGGTCGTCGTCTCCGGCCATCCGCACGAGGTCACCGCCGGGCCGCAGGATGTCCCGGATCACCAGGTAGACCAGCACCAGCAGCCATCGCGTCGCGGAGCAGCGCCGCGTTGATGAACGGGTAGATGGACAGTCCCTTGTTCGCCACGCCGGCGAAGGACAGCATCAGCAGGACCCAGACGATCGCCTCGGACGCCTGCCAGAGCAGCAGTGGGCGCCACCGCGGCAGCGCCAGAACGGCCAGCGGCAGCAACCACAGCGAGTACTGCGGCGACCACACCTTGTTCGTCAGCAGGAAGGCGGCGATCACCAGGAACGCCAGCTGGGCGAACCGCGGCCGGCGCTGCGCGGACAGGCCCAGCCAGCCGATCGCGGCGCAGGCGAGCAGGAACAGCGCCAGCGAGAGCAGGTTGACCAGCGTCGGCGCGTCGGCGCCCGGGGCGGCGTCCCAGATCTTCGAGCGGGTCAGCGTGGCATAGATGAAGTACCAGGAGTCGTACTCCGGCGGGCGCTCGGAGTTCAGCCGGATGAACTCGTACCAGCCGTGCGGGTAAGCGAGCAGGACCGGCACGTTGATGACCAGCCAGACCACGGCGGCAGCGGCCGCTGATCGCACTCCAGGCGCCCATCTTCCCGGCCCGCAGGCAGAGGATCAGCAACGGCCCGAGCAGCAGGATCGGGTACAGCTTCGCCGCCGCTCCCAGCCCGATCAGCGCGCCGGCCAGCATCGGTCGCTTGCGCGCCCAGGCCAGCATCGCCGCCGGCGGTGATACCGATCGCCAGCAGGTCCCAGTTGGTGAAGGCATGCACGACCAGCAGCGGCGACAGGCACATGATCGCGGTGTCCCAGACCCGCCGCCGGGCGATCCTGCGCCGTCGACGACACCGCCCACAGGTACATCAGGCCGAGGAAGATGGCGCCGATCGTGAAGTACGCGGCGACGTCCAGCGGCACCGGCAGGACGCCGGTGGACTGCGCGAGACGGACGTAGCCGCTGGATACCTGGGCCACCGCCCACATCCAGTACCCGGTGACGACGGGATACTCCATGTACCGGGTCTCGCCGTTGTCCTCCCACGACGTCGCGTAGGGCAGGTCGCGCCTTGTCCAGCAGATGGCTGCCGAACAGCGGGACGGCATCGTTGTAGCAGGCGGTGATCCACGGCCGTTGCCCACCCTGGTCGAGGGTGACGCCACCGGCCCCGTTGGGGCCCTGCTGGATGCAGGCCGACTTGAACAGCCAACCGCAGATCAGCACGGCGATGGCCATCAGCAGGCAGACCCGCAACGGGGTGAAGATCCTCGCCCGGCCGACCAGCGCGTGCCGGCCCATCGGACCGCCGATGGCGTCACTCGCGCGGCGGACCGTCGGATCGGTCCAGCTGGGGATGACCCGATCGGTCGCTGTCAGGGAGGCCGACCGCGTGGGCGCCGCGGTCGACGCCGGCTGAACTGCCGCCTCCGGCGATCGGTCGTCCGGGGGCACGTCGGTCACGGGCGCGATGCTACTTGCCGCATCTGCCCGAAACCGGGAGCCAGTGCAGCGGGGCCGCCCGGTCGTAGCGCTCCCGCCCCGGGGGTCTCATTTGACGGCGCGGCGGCGGCGAGGTGCGGTGTCGCCCTTCGAGCCCATCACGAACGAGGCGACCAGGTGGTTCCAGGAGCAGGTCCGGCACACCTCGACCTGGTAGACCGAGAACTCGCCGAACGAGCCGGCCATCGTTTCCAGTTCGGCGGGCACCCGGGCCGACCCGGCCATGTGCTTGATCTCGTCGCCGTACACCCAGTACACGTGGGTCAGCGATTCCTTGCGGCAGAGCGGGCAGGCGGTCTCGGTGGGTACGCCGTGGAACTTCGCGGCCCTGACGAGGTACGGCGACGCGTCACAGACGTCGGCGACACCGGTTCTGCCCGAGCGGACTTCGGCGAGCAGCGCCCTGCGCTGCAACGCATAGTCGACGAGTCCGCGCTGGGTCCGCACCCATCCAGGGTACGCGGGGGTCGATGACGGACTCCGGCCTCCCAATGGGTGAACCGGACACCCCGCATCGTCACGGACAGACGATGCGATACCGGGTCACCGGTTGCGCTTGCGGACGGGATGCGAGCCGAATGCCGGGCGACTGAACCGACGGCGCCTGCGGGCGGCGGCCGCCGTCGCGGACGGGATGCCGTGATCACCTGTTGCCCGGATCTCCGGGGCGAGCGGGTGCTCGGGACCGTAGACGTCCAGGAGCGCGACGACCACAGCGGCGATCGGGACACCGATGATCGCGCCGATCGGTCCCCAGATCGCCGCCCCGAGGAAGACGGCAGCCAGGGCAACCGCGGGGTTCACGTCCATCGTCCGTTGCGATACGTGCGGGGTGAACACATACGTCTCGATCTGCTGGTAGATCGACCGAGAAGATCAGGATCCACAACGCGGTGATCGGCTTGGCCGCCAGCGCGACGACGATCGGCACGGCGATGCCGATATAGGTGCCGACCAGCGGGATGAACTGCGCGGTGAGGCCGACCAGCAGGGCGAGCGGCAACCAGCCCGGTAGGTCGACGAAGTAGAAGAAGACGCCGTAGAAGAACGAGGAGATGGCGGACAGCACGACCTTCGAAGCGACGTATCCGCCGGTCTTCTCCGTCGCGATCTGCCAGAGCTCGCCGAGCACCAACTGCCGCTCGTGCGGCATCCACACCGCGAGCCGCTGGACCAGGCCCGGTCCCGCGCCCGCGATGTAGAACGAGAACACGATGACGGTGATCAGGTCGAACAGCACCGAGGCGAGTGAGCCGAAGACGCCGATGACGCCGCCGCCCAGATCCTCCGCGAACTTCTGCACATCCGTCGCCTCGAGTTGCAGGCTCGAGGTGATGGTGGCCGGATCGATCGTCAGGCCAAAGGTCTCGTTGAGTTGAGCGGCGACCCGCTCCACCACGGCCGGCCCCTGGCTGACCAGCTGGCCGGCCTGCTGGAACGCCGTCGTGCCGAAGAGCACGAAAAGGCCGACCAGTATCAGCAGCGACGTGCCGCCGACGATTGCTGTCGCCAGGCCCCGGCTCGGTCCCGCTGCTGACGAACCAGCGGATGGCCGGCTCCGCGGCGATGGCCACCAGCCAGGCCAGCAGGATCAGGAACAGGAAATGCCTGGCGCGATCCGAGCACCGAGACGCCGATCAGCCAGGCCGAGACGATCAGCAGGATGCGGATGGTCGCACGCTGGATATCGTGCAGGTCCATCCGCACCCGCATCACCGGCTCGGCCGGCGGGGTGGGCTGATCGGTGGACGCCGGTGCGTCAGGTGCTGCGCCGCCAGGTGCTGTGCCGTCAGGTGTGCTGTCTTCAGGCGTGCTGTCTTCAGGTGAGCTGCCGTTGGCAGTGGCGCCGTTGGCTGGTGCGGCGTTCGATGCGGTGCCGATGGGGGGAATGCCGGCGGCGCGCGCTGGTGGGCGCCGTGCTGGTCGGCGCCGTGCTGGTGGGCGCATTGCTGGTGGGCGCATTGCTGGTGGGATGTGAGCCGTTCGGCGCCGGCTCCGTGACGGCAGGGTCGGGAGCGGGAACCTCGCCCGCCGGGGTCGCACCTGTCGACGAGTGCGGATCGATTCTCGCCACCTGCTGCCGCCCTCCGGCTGGTCCTGCGCGTACTTCCCCATGTTCCCCGCTGCGGGCGACATCGACATTCGGCGCGGCTCGGATCACACGGGCACCAGCGCGATCAACATACCGAGGAACTGTCGTCGAACGCGCCGATCCACCTGCACGGCTGATGTATCGTGGCGATATAGTTTGCAGAGATACCTGGTGGAGACAATCGCCGGATATCAGCGGACCGCTCGGTCGAGGAGGTGAGCATCGTCGTCAGAGAGACGTCCACCGTCTTCGAGCTGGCCGTCCTCGGACTGCTCGCGCGAGTCTCCCATGCACGGCTACGAGCTGCGGAAGCGGCTCAACGCCACCCTCGGCTCGTTCCGGGCGTTCAGCTTCGGTTCGCTGTACCCGACGCTGCGCCGGCTGCAGACGGCCGGGCACATCGCCACCGAGGACCCGGTCGTCGACGTCGACGCCGTCCCGCTGTCGTCCCGGCGGTCCAGGGTGACCTACCGGATCACCGCCGAGGGCAAGGAACGGCTCGCCGAACTGCTCGGCGACGCCGGCCCGCAGTCCTGGTCCGACGACGGGTTCGGCGTGCATCTCGCCTTCTTCTCCCCACCACCTCCGAGGCCCGGATGCGCATCCTGGAGGGCCGGCGGCGGCGGGTCGAGGAGCGGCGGGAGGGCCTGCGCTCGGCGGTCGACCAGGGCTGCCGAGCGGCTCGACACCTACACCGCCGAACTGCACCAACTCGGTCTGGAGGCCTCGGACCGCGAGGTGCGCTGGCTCAACGAGCTGATCGACCAGGAACGCCAGGGAGCCTCGAAACGGAACGGCGCCGCCCCCGGCTGACCACCCCGATGCCGACCAGACCGGCGCCCCTCGAACCTGCCCCGACAGACCTTACCCGGCCGTGCCCACCAAGCACCTGCCCACCAGAACTGCACTGTCCGACACCGACACCGATCCCGGCGGCCGCATCGCGCCGTCATCACCAGGAGGAATCACATGGGCACTCCCCGTACGCACCATCCGCACCGCGATCATCGGCGTCGGCAACTGCGCGTCGTCCCTCGTCCAGGGCGTCGAGTACTACAAGGACGCCGAGCCCGGGCACCAGGGTCCCCGGCCTGATGCACGTGCAGTTCGGCGACTACCACGTCTCCGACCTGCAGTTCGTCGCCGCGTTCGACGTCGACGCCAAGAAGGTCGGCTTCGACCTGGCCGACGCGATCGGCGCCAGCGAGAACAACACCATCAAGTTCGCCGACGTCCCGCCGACCGGCGTCACCGTCCAGCGCGGCACCACCCTGGACGGCCTGGGCAAGTACTACCAGCAGACCATCACCGAGTCTCCGGCCGATCCGGTCGACGTCGTCGCGGCGCTGCGCGAGGCGCAGGTCGACGTCGTGGTGCTGCTACCTGCCCGTCGGCTCCGAGGACGCCGTCCGGTTCTACGCCCAGTGCGCCATCGACGCCGGGCTGCGCGTTCGTCAACGCGCTGCCGGTGTTCATCGCCGGCACCCCCGAGTGGGCCGAGAAGTTCCGCGCGGCAGGCCTTCCGATCATCGGTGACGACATCAAGTCGCAGGTCGGCGCGACCATCACGCACCGGGTGCTGGCCAAGCTGTTCGAGGACCGCGGCGTCATCCTGGAGCGGACCATGCAGCTGAACGTCGGCGGCAACATGGACTTCATGAACATGCTCGAGCGGGATCGCCTGGAGTCCAAGAAGATCTCCAAGACCCAGGCCGTGACGTCGCAGGTGGACCGGGATCTCGGCGCCCGCAACGTGCACATCGGGCCGAGCGACTACGTCGCCTGGCTGGACGACCGCAAGTGGGCCTACGTCCGCCTCGAGGGTCGCGCGTTCGGTGACGTCCCGCTGAACCTGGAATACAAGCTCGAGGTCTGGGACTCGCCCAACTCGGCCGGCGTCATCATCGACGCCGTGCGGGCCGCGAAGATCGCCAAGGACCGCGGCATCGGCGGGCCGATCCTGTCCGCCTCGTCGTACTTCATGAAGTCGCCGCCGGTGCAGTACCCGGACGATCAGGCCCGCGACAACGTGGAGAAGTTCATCGCCGGCGAAGTCGACGGCTGATCTGGGCGAACACCCGGCGCACCGAGTCGCACATCGAAAACAGGGCGGACGTCCTGCAGTGCTGCGGGCGGGGTGACGGCGGAGCGTTCGATGACGCGGTTCCATCGGACCCGTCGGCGATGGATGGTCAGCATCCCGCCGGCGGGTCCGAACTCGTAGTTGCCGAGCACGGTCCCCACCAGCAGCCGGGCGCCGCCGTCGATCAGCACCGCCGCCTCGTCACCGACGCCGATCTCGGTCAGCAACCGGGACAGCGCCAGCAGCGGTCGGGTGACCCGTCGCCCCGGCGGGGTGGCCAGCGCGCGTAGGCCATCGAGATCCAGCCCCGATGCGTCGACGGTCACCCCGGAGGCCGTGCCGAGGGCGACGATTCCCCCGTCGAGGAACACTCCGAGCGCCTCCGGTGAGTCGGGCTTCACCACCCACACCCGGCCACCGGCCGACTCGCTGCAGGCGACCTCGTCATCGGCTTCATCGGCGGGATCGGGCTCGGGCCAGAAGTAGTCGAGGTCGTCCGGCACATCGGTGAAGTAGCGGCCGTAATGCAGCGGGTTCTTCCCGAGCAGCTTGCTCCGGTGCGAGCGGTGCAGTCGTTCGTCACCCAGCCAGGCCGGAAGGCGCCCGGACGCAGCGAGATCCGCCTGGCCGACACCGCCGAATCCGCCGGCCCCGACCCCGCCGACCTCCGGTGCGAACTCGGCGATCTGCGGTCCTGTCGTGTCGGGGAATCCCCGCTCTCTCCACTGCGCGACGCTGATCAACCCGTACAGAGCCAGCGCGTCGATCCGACCGCGCCACATCCGTACCGCGGGGTGGTTGCGCCATCCGTATTCGGGCAGGGTCAGCGCCCGAAGGATCTGCAACGTCTCGACACGTTGCTTGCCGAGCCGCGGGGTGTCCAGCACGGCGATCGACGCGGCGAAGTCCTCGTAGGGAAGGAAGGTCTGCACCCCGGTCCTGTGCCCTGCGCGGGCCGTTCCCACACCGGCCGACAAGATCGTCAGATCGATGAGTTTGGCCTGCTCACCACGTGGGTATCGCCAGCAGATCATCCCCCCGTGCTGCAATGCCGCGGTGCAGGTGGCCCGACCGATCCGAAGGGTGACACCGTGGCAGGTACCGAGGGGCCGGCGACAACATCGGCTGCGACCGACGAGGGCGAGCACCAACTGAAGCGGGTGATGGGCCCGAAATTGCTGTTGCTGTTCATCGTCGGGGACATCCTCGGGACCGGCGTCTACGCGCTGACCGGGGACGTTGCCGAGGAGGTCGGCGGTGCGGCCTGGCTACCGTTCCTGGTCGCGTTCGCCGTCGCGACCATCACCGCCTTCAGCTATCTGGAACTGGTGACGAAGTACCCGCAGGCGGCCGGTGCGGCGCTCTACACGCACAAGGCGTTCGGCGTTCACTTCTTCACCTTCCTGGTCGCCTTCGTGGTGATGTCGTCCGGGATCACGTCCGCGTCCACCGCTTCCCGCGCGTTCGCCTCGAACCTCGTCGAGGGGTTCCAGCTGGACGTCGGCGACTGGGTCATCATCGTCATCGCGCTGGCGTTCATGGCGCTGGTCGCCATCGTCAACTTCCGCGGCGTGGGCGAGAGCGTCAAGGCGAACGTCGTTCTCACCTGCGTCGAGCTGTCGGGCCTGTTGCTGGTCATCCTGGTGGGTTTCTTCGCTGTCTTCGGCGGTGACGCCGACTTCTCCCGCGTCGTCGCGTTCGATACCCCCGAGGACAAGGGCATCTTCCTCGCGGTGACAACGGCGACGTCGCTGGCGTTCTTTGCCATGGTCGGCTTCGAGGATTCGGTCAACATGGCCGAGGAGACCAAGGATCCGGTTCGGATCTTCCCAAAAGTGATGCTGACCGGGCTGACGATCACCGGCGTCATCTACGTGCTGATCTCCATCGTCTCGGTCGCCCTGGTTCCGGTCGGCCAGCTCGCCGAGAGTGAGACGCCGCTGGTCGAGGTCGTGAAGGCGGGGGCACCCGGGCTGCCGATCGACACCCTGCTGCCGTTCATCTCGATGTTCGCCGTCGCCAACTCGGCCTTGATCAACATGCTGATGGCCAGCCGGCTGATCTACGGCATGGCCCGGCAGCGGGTCCTGCCGCCGGTGCTCGGCAAGGTCCACCCGACCCGCCGCACGCCGTGGACGGCGATCGTGTTCACCACCCTGCTGGCCTTCGCGCTGATCACCGTCGTGTCACTGACCGACCCCGATTCGTTGCAGACTCTCGGCGGCACAACGGCTCTGCTGTTGCTCGCGGTTTTCGCTGTGGTCAACGTCGCCGTCCTGGTGCTGCGGAGAGACAAGCCCAAGGGCAAGTACTTCCGGGCGCCGACGGTGCTGCCCCTCATCGGCTTGGCGACCTGCATGTACCTGGTGACCCCGTTGTCCGGGCGGCCCTCGTCGCAGTACGTCATCGCCGGCTGGTTGCTGCTGCTCGGAGTCATGCTGTTCTTCGTCACGGTGCTGATCAACCGCCGCCTGGGCATCTCGCCGAGCCGCTACCACGACACCTCGGCACTGGACGCCCGCGGTCCGGACGACTGAGCCGGCGGCCGTTCAGCCGCCTCTGATCGCCTCCGCAATTGGCACCGGATGACTGAGCGGCAGCCCGTAATGCGTTGCTCCCTCGATGATCTCGACTCGCACCTGTGGTAGGCGACGGCGCGCGTTCTTCGCGATCCGGCGGACCTGGTGGACCCGGCTGCGCCCGGCCAGGACGACCGTCACCGGTGCCTGGACAGCCGTCAACGCCGCTGGTGACGGCACTTTGGTGGGCACGGTCGGTGCGTTGCCGAACGCGTCCGCCGCGAGCGTCGCCAGCTCCAGCCAATCGGGATCGATGGTGGCGCCCTTGTTCTCCCAGGTGATCAGCGACCTGGTTCGGGTCGACGACGCCCGCAGCAGCGACGGCACCGCGCGGAGCAGGTAGGCCGGCGCGAGCGGCCCGAAGGTCATCGTCGGGTCCAGCAGGATCAGCCGATCCACCCGCTCCGGCCTGGTCAACGCGTAGTGCAGCGTCATCCACGCGCCGTAAGAATGACCGCAGAACGCGGCCGTGGTGAGACCCAATCCGTCCAGCACACCGTCGATCCACCGCACCAGGTCCTCAGGGGTCGAGATGCTCAGCTCACCGGCGGTGCTGCCACCTGCATCACCGGGGACATCGACGGCGTAGCAGCGGATGTCGTCGCCGAGCTGCCTGACGAGCTTGATCCACTCCGCCGAGGTGGCGCGGTAGGCGTGGAGGAACAGCAGCGGCGGCGCTGCGTCCGCACCGGAGGCCCGAACCCGGGTGGTCCCGTAAGGCGACTGCAGCTCGAGCGCGTCCGACGGTCCGGGCCATTCCTGCAGGAGCAGGTCATAGGCCGCGGCAAAGGCCGCACGCGCGGTCGAGGAAGGGTCGCCATCATCGCTGCTCATGGACATTGCCTACAGGACGGTTCCCAGCGGCGGTCGCAACCCCCTCTTTTGGGGGTGGTCACGGTGTTTCTCAAGGGCAAAGGTCAGGACTTGTCGAGCAGGTGACCACGCTCCGCACTCCCGGCCTCAAGCGGATCCTGCTCAAGGTCACCAACGCGACCAGGACGCATGGCTTTGGCGTCGCGGGCGCCGTCGTGCTCGTCCTGCCCGCACTCCGCACGACCGATCCGGCACCGACGACGACCGACCCGACGGCGACCGACCCCTGCGCGACCGAACCGGTCAGCGCCCCGGAGCCGACCCTCGCCGAGCCGCCCCTGTCAGAGCCGAGCCCGACCGAACCGACGCCAATCGAGCTGACGCCGGCACAACCGGTGCTGAACACCGAACAGCCATAGCAGGTGCGGTACGGGTCGACCGGCTCGGTCAGCCTCCAGCTGTGACCACGGCTGCCGCTATTTTGACGACGTGGCTGACGAGGATCGGACCGTGTCGGTGGCATTTCCCGCGGCGATCGGCGGCGTCGCCGGGGCCGCGCTGGCAGCGTCCCGCGGCCGGTGGGCTGCGGTGGCCGGGGCGGGTGTCGGCGCCGCGGCCATGGTGCTGACCGATCGGCTCGCGCGCCGGGCACAAAAGCCGGGCCAGATTCCACCGTTGTGGTCGCGGATCGCCGCGAGCGCCGCCCTGGTGGCTCCGCTGGGTTGGGCCGCGGAACGGCTTGCCGGCGTAGGACCGATGGCCGTGGCCACCGCAACGGGCTCGCTCGCCGGGCTGCTCGGCGTCCGCCCGCAGAAGGTGCTGCTGGGGCCGCTGTTCGGGGCAGCCGTCGGCCGCGCATTCCTGTTACGACGAACAACCACTCCTGCAGCCGTGGTGGCCGCCGCCACGATGGTCGGCTACCGGATCGTCTCCCCGATGGTGTTCCGCACCGCCCAGGTCAGCCTGCTCGCCGACCGGGTCGCCGCCGAGGATCTCCCCTTCGTGGTTCCGCACGCCGCCCGCTCCCGGCACGTGGGCACCGGTTACGTGCGTGAGCTGGCCACCGAACTCGGTGGCAGCTACGTCGCTGATGCCGCCGACGTCGGCATCGTCGCTTCGCTGGACGCACTGGCCGGCCCGGACTTCGACCCGGCGGCGGCGGACCCGAAGGTTCGGGAATTCTACGAGCACACGACCCGGTTCCGGCTCGACATCGAGCCGCAATGGCGGGTTTGGGTTCGACCGGGGTACCTGCTGTACCGGTCGATCGTCGCGCGCCCCATCGGTCAGGCCAACGTACCGATGAATCAGCGGGACACCCAGCGCGGCATCCGCAGTCGGATCGACACCATCACCCTGCCCGATCAGCAGGCCGTCACCGTCCGCGGCTGGATCCGGTCGTTCGCCGACACGGACGAACCCATCTTCGTCGGGATCTACACCACCTACCGGGAGAACGACCGTGGGTACGTGAGCGTGGGATTCCCTGTTCCGCAGGGAAGCTTCACCGCCACCCTGCTGCCGCGCGCCCGTCCTGGCGGCGGCCTCGTGTTGTCCAGTCGCGGGAATGGACTTCCCCACCCCGGCCACTACCTCACCTACGTCGACCCCGACACCCATCGGCTGACGGCCGCGGCAATCCACGGGTTCGCGGAACAACTCGACGTGTACGTCGAGGACGGCCGGCTGCGGGCCGAGCATGCCTTCTCCGTGTTCGGGCTGCCGTTCCTCGTCCTCCGGTACCGCATCGACCCGAAACCTGACGAAGGCCCAGCCGCCGGGACCGGGCGCTGACAACTCGGCCGCACCGTCGACGAACGTGCCGATCTGATGCCGGCTAACCCCCGATGGTCACCGTGTCGCCCAGGCTGATCGTCGCTTCGCCGTCCGCCCAGGAACGGTAGCCGCGGGCGCCGCCGTCCAGCAGCACCATGGCGGACCGGACGTCGCCACCGACGTCGCGCGAGGCCTCCTGACCCAGGCAGAACCGGCTGAACTCCACACACGGATCAGCCACCCGAACATCCCGCAGCGTCAGCGGTCCCGAGGCCGTGTTCACCGTGACCGTGCCGGGCAGCTCCCGGCGCGCGAAGCCTTCCGGTGCATCCAGCAGCACGGTCTCCGCGGCAATACCGTCCACCAGGTGGTTGCCGTACCGGTCCCGCAGCGCCACGTAGTCGCCGGTGCCCATGAAGACGATCCCGGCGTTGCCGCGGCGGTCACGGCACTGCGGGTGGTTCTGATGATGGACGTCCAGCACCTTCTCGCCGTCGGCGGTGATCCCGCGAACCCCGGACGGGCCGGCCAGCAATCGCTGTACGGAGACCAGCGCGGCCGGTTCGTAGTAGCGCAGCGGCGCCCGGCCCGCCTTCATCGGGTACCGCTGCACCTGGAGCCGGACGATCGGATACCTGGTCACGGAACGATCGAGATCATCTTGCCCGGCACCACGACCACCTTTCGCGGCGCGGCCCCGGCCAGCAGTTCCATGATGCGCGGGTCGGCCAGTGCTGCGGCCTCCACCTCGGCAGCCGGGGCCTCGGCGGCGACCGTCACCCGGGAGCGCACCTTGCCCTTGACCTGGATCGGGTACTCGAATTCGTCCGCGACCAGCAGCGCCGGATCGGCAACCGGGAACGGGCCGTGCGCCAACGATCTCGTGTGTCCCAGCCGCTGCCACATCTCCTCGCTGATGTGCGGCGCCAGCGGGGCCGTCATCAGCACCAGCGCCTCCGCCACCGAGCGGGGCACCGGGGCTGCGGACTTCGTCAGGGCGTTGGTCAGCACGATCAGTTTCGCGATGGCCGTGTTGTAGGCCATCTGCTGGTAGTCGGTGGAGACCCCGTCGATGGTGCGGTGCAGCAGCTTTCGCAGCTCGTCGTCCGGCTCGGCGTCGACAACGATGGTCTCGCCGGTGGTCTCGGAGATGACCAGCCGCCACAGCCGCTGCAGGTAGCGCAGCGACCCGACGACGTCCCTGGTCTGCCAGGGGCGCGACATGTCCATCGGGCCCATGCCCATCTCGTACATCCGGAACGTGTCGGCGCCGTACCGGTCGCACATGTCGTCGGGGGTGACGACGTTGTTCAGCGACTTGCCCATCTTCCCGTACTCGCGGTTGACCGGTGCGCCCTCGTACTCGAACACGCCGGGCGCCGGTCTCGGTGACCTCGATCGGCAGGCACGTACAGCCCCCGCTCGTCGGTGTAGGCGTACGCCTGGATGTAGCCCTGGTTGAACAGCCGGCGGAACGGCTCCTCGCTGCTGACGTACCCCAGGTCGTACAGCGCCTTGTGCCAGAACCGGGAGTACAGCAGGTGCAGCACCGCGTGCTCGACGCCGCCGACGTACAGGTCCACGCCGCCGGGGTCGTTCGACGCCGGAGGGGCTGTCTTCATTTCTAGGACCCATCCAGTACTGCTCGACACCCGGGTCGCAGAAGGTCTTGTCGTTCGTCGGGTCCAGGTAGCGCAGCTCGTACCAGCACGAACCCGGCCCACTGCGGCATGACGTTCAGCTCGCGGCGGTAGGACTTCGGCCCGTCACCCAGATCCAGCGTGACGTGCGCCCATTCCGTCGCCCTGGCCAGCGGCGGCACCGGCTCCGAGGTGGCGTCCTGCGGGTCGAACGACTGCGGCGAGTAGTCCGAGACCTCCGGCAGGGTCAGCGGCAGCTGGTCGTCGGGCAGCGCGATGGCCACGCCGTCGTCGTCGTAGACGATCGGGAACGGCTCGCCCCAGTACCGCTGCCGGGAGAACAGCCAGTCCCGCAGCTTGTACTGCTGCTCCGGCCGGCCGAAGCCCTTTGCCGCCAGCCAGTCGATCATCGCCGCCTTGGCCTCCGCGACACCCAGGCCGTCCAGCGAGATCTCGGTGTTGGCGCTGTTGATCGCCGGTCCGTCGCCGGTGTAGGCCTCGTCATCGGGGTGATCGGCCGGCGGCTGCACCGTGCGGACGATCGGCAAGCCGAACGCGGTGGCGAAGTCCCAGTCCCTGGTGTCCTGGGCCGGGACGGCCATGATCGCGCCGGTGCCGTAGCCCATCAGCACGTAGTCGGCAATAAAAACGGGTACACGGGCTCCGTTGGCCGGGTTGACGGCGTAGGCGCCGGTGAAGACGCCGGTCTTCTCCTTGTTCTCCTGCCGGTCCAGATCGGACTTCATCGACGCCTCACGGCGGTAGCCGGCGACGGCCTCCACCGGGGTCTGCCGCGCCGCCGGTCCACCGCGGATCGGTGCCCGCCGGCCAGCTGCGCCGCGGTGATGACGTCGACCAGCGGGTGCTCTGGCGCCAGCACCATGTAGGTCGCGCCGAACAGGGTGTCCGGGCCGGGTGGTGTAGACCTCGATCTCGCCACCTCGATCGGCACGGCCGCCGCGCGGCTCGCCCTCGGCGGTGATCGGGAAGCTCAGCCTGGCGCCGTGCGGAACGGCCGATCCAGTTGCGCTGCATGGCCTTCACCGACTCGGGCCAGTCCAGCCGGTCCAGGTCGTCGAGCAGCCGGTCGGCGTAGGCGGTGATCCGCATCATCCACTGCCGCAGGTTGCGGCGGAACACCGGGATAGTTGCCGATCGCGCTGCGGCCCTCCGGGGTGACCTCTTCGTTGGACAGCACCGTGCCCAGGCCGGGGCACCAGTTCACCGGCGCGAAGTCGATGTAGGCCAGCCGGTATCCGGCCAGCACCTGCTGCTGCTCGGTGCGGGTCAGCTCGCCCCACGGCCGCCCGTCCGGGGTCGCCCGCGTGCCGGCAGTCGAACTCCTCGACCAGCGCGCTGATCGGCCGGGCACGCTGCTGCGTCCCGGTCGTACCAGGCCTCGAACAGCTGGGTGAAGATCCACTGCGTCCAGCGGAAGAACTCCGGGTCCGTGGTCGCGACGCTGCGGCGCTGGTCGTGGCCGAAACCCAGCCTGCGCAGCTGCGCGCGGTACCGGACGATGTTTGCCTCGGTGGTCGTCGCGCGGGTGGGTTCCGGTGCGGACGGCGTATTGCTCGGCCGGCAGCCCGAACGCGTCATACCCGATGGTGTGCAGCACGTTCCGACCCGTCATCCGCATGTAGCGGCCGATGCACGTCGGTGCCGATGTAGCCCAGCGGGTGCCCGACGTGCAGGCCCTGGCCGGACGGGTACGGGAACATGTCCAGCAGGTAGAACTTGTCCTGCGGCACCGGGGCGCCGTCGGCGGGCGCCAGCGGCCCGGTCGGGTTCGGAGCGTTGAAGGTGCCCTCGGCCTCCCACCGGTCCTGCCAGCGCGACTCGATCTCGCGCGGCCAGTGCCGCGGAGTACCGGAACGGCGGTGCCTCCTCGCCCGCGGGCGTCTGGGTCGCTGCGCTGTTGGTCGCCGCGCTGTTGGTCGCTGCGCTGTTGGTCGCCGCGGAGTTGGTCGCTGCGCTGTTGGTCGCCGCGGTGTTGGTCGCTGCCGTCTCTGCCGAACTCGTCATCGAAAATGCTCTCCCTCGTCTGCACTGATCGGTCGCCCCTTGAGCACAAAAAATCCCTCCTGCGGAACAGGAGGGATCGCCGCACCGGCCGGACGGACCCTTGGAAGCGGGCCCGACGGTCAGTGCGGCGTGTGAAGAAGCCGGATCACTGCCATGGCGGATGAGTCTACCCTGCGGCTGCGGTGCTCCTGGAGTAATAGGCCCTGCTCGCCGGCGCGAGCAGTAGCACCACGATGCCCACTGCGATGACGAGCCCGACGACATTCATGGCGACGGTCGTCGTGTCGTCGTAGTACAGCACCACGGACAAGTTCCCGATGACGCCGATCAGCGCCACGACCAGCGTGAGCAGCCGCGCCCACGGCCGGCCCGCCCACAGGTAGTAGGCCGCCACCGCGTACAGCACCAGCAGAAACAGTGGCGCCGTCACCGCGTAGGTCTGATAGTCCGCGGGCTTGGCGTAGGCGATGATCCCGGCGGCCAGTGAGATCACCAACTGCAGGACGACGAGGAGCACCGCAAGGGTGACGGTCAGGGGACGGGCGTTGTTCATCGGGTACCTCCACCATGCGGGCCGATCGACCGCTTCACGGTAGGGACATTCCGGGCACGGCACACCATCCCGATCGGGCGATGCGGCGACCGTTCGCCGGTCCGCGCCGTGCTGACGGGCCGACTACCATGGCGGCGTGTCCGACGCGCCGCTGTTCCTGACCATCCCGCTGGCCCTTTTGCTGGTCGTTCTCGCCGCCGCCGCCGGGGTGATGGCGGTTCGTGGCCGCTCCGGATCCCTCCAGCGGACGGACCGGCTGGGTGTCCACACTCCCGCCGCGATGGCCAGCGATACAGCGTTCCGGACCGCGAACCGCGTTGCGGCACCGGTTTCTGCGGGGGCCGCCGTCATCGCCGGCGTACTGGCCATCCTCGTTGTGGCGCTGCCGGTGCCCACCGCGGCGACGCTGATCATCGGACTTGTCGGGCTGGCCGGGGCGCTCGCCCTGCTCGTGGTGGCCGGCGTTCTCGGCGACCGGGCCGCCCGTCAGGTTCCCATCCCCGCCCGCCGACCGGCTTCGGCTGCCGCCGGGTCCTGTTCAGGATGCGCCTGCGGAGGTGGCGGCTGTGCCGGCATCAGCCGGACCGACCCGGCAACGGCTGCCGGTTCGGCCTGAACGGACCTGGCTCAGTTCCTGGTCAGATCGCCAGGGTGGTACGCCATCAGCGCCAACGGGTAAGGCTGGCGGCGGAGCACCGAGAACCAGAGATCGGTGCGTGGACCGGCGATGACATCGTCGGGCAGGCCGGGCACCACGAACCAGGAACCCTCGAGGATCTCGTCGACCAGCTGCTGCGCGTCCCACCCGGCACGGCCTGCGTAGATCCGGACGCCGCGCAGCGATCGCGTGACCTCGCGTGGGGTCCGCGTCCAGGTCGACCAGCACGACCGGCCCGGTCACCCCGACCACCCCGTCGACCTCCAGCGGGTTCGTGCCCATCCGGCACACCCCGAGGCACATCGCCGCCGACGTCTGCACCGGGCCGCCCGCGAAGACCGCATGCGGTCGTGAGGTGTGCGACGCCCAGCTGGGCAACACGTTCTGCACGGCAGTCTCGCTCGGCCGATTGAGGATCACCCCGACGGTGCCGTCCTCGCCGTGCGCGACGAGGTAGACCACAGTGCGCCGGAAGTGCGGGTCGCGCAGTTCCGGGGTGGCGACCAGCAACGTGCCGGCCCGCAACGTCTCGATCCGCTTCATCGCCGACCATTCTCCCTGTGCGGGCGTCCCGCGCGCGCCCGGACCGGTCTGCGGGTCCTGCCTTCCTCGATCGACTCGCCGAGATCGGACGCCATCCGGCACGCAAGCGTCCTGTACGGGCGAAACGATTCCGCACCGGGCGCCCGCAGCCGCTCGACTCCGACAACGGGCGTCCAGGTGCAAGCCATTCGCGACGGTAAACTCTCGACCGGGCCGACCATCGGCCGAAGTTCCTCCGATGCGCAAGGGCGCGCCTCCGAACAGCGAAGGGTGCTCCAGATGGCCAAGAACCCGTTCATGAGTGCGTACCTCAGTGCCGCCAATCGGGCTGCCAACACCGCACGCGGTAAGGCGACCAGCGAGATCAAGCGGGAGAGCAAGAAGCAGACCCGCAGCGCGATGAACGCCTGGATGGACGCCTGGACCCCCAAGCCCACCCGGAAGCGGAAGTCCCGCTGACCGCTGCGCTCCCCCGGTCGGGGGAGATCTGCATACGCCTGGGACGCATGACCGGTTGACGCGTACCGTTCGACCGTGACCCCGGGACCGCCCGCGACAGAGGGCATCAGCACGGCGGAGCGTCCGTCGGTGCGCGGTCTGCTGCACGCTCTGGCAGGTCAGGGGTCTGCGTCGACTGGTCTTCGTCCGGGTGCTCAGCTCCTTCGGCGACGGCGCATTCCAGGGCGCCCTCGCGGTGTTGGTGCTGTTCAGCCCGGAGCGGCAGACGGATCCGGCCGAGATCGCCGCCGGTTTCGTCGGTGCTGCTGCTGCCCTACTCGATCATCGGGCCGTTCGCCGGCGCACTGCTGGACCGCTGGAGCCGGCGGCGGGTGATCGTCTGGGCGAACCTGATCCGCTGTGCGCTGGTCGGCATCGTCGCCATGCAGATCGCCGCCGGGCTGCCCAGCATCGTCCTGTTCATCACCGCGTTGCTGATCATGGGCGTCGGCCGGTTCGTCGGGTCCGGCCTGTCGGCGTCGACTGCCGCACACCGTCGCGCAGGACTCGCTGGTCGGCGCGAACGCGCTGGCCACCACGGCCGGCGCGGTGGCCACCGCGGTCGGCGGCGGTTACGCGATCGTGCTGCGCGGCATGCTGGGCGAGGCCAGCGCCGGATCGCGGTCGATCACCGCTTCGGTGCTGCTGTTCTATCTGCTGGCCGCGCTGATCGCGTCCAGGTTCTGGCTGATGGAACTCGGTCCGGACGAGACCGACGAGCCCGCCCAACCGCTGCTCGCCGTTCTCGCAGGGGTTCGCCAGCGGCCTGCACCATGTCTGGCAGCGGCCCACGGTCGGGCTCGCCATCCTGGTCGTGATGATCGTCCGGTTCTGCTTCGGCATGTGCACGCTGATCGTGCTGCTGCTGTTCCAGAAGTACTTCACCGAGAGCGTCGGGATCCTGCGCACCGGGCGCGACCGGCATCGCCGAGGTGCTCGCCGTCGGCGCGCATCGGGGTCTTCGCCGGCGCGGTGGTCACGGCGCCGATGGTTCGCCGGATCGGCCGCACCCGGTACCTGGTGATCCTGCTGAGCGTGACGTCGGTGCTGGTGCTCGCCTTCGGCTGCCAGTTCACGATCTGGTCCACCCTGGTGACGACGTTCTCGATCGGGTTCGCCTACCAATCCAGCAAGGTCTGCATGGATTCCGTCGTGCAGGCGGACTCCGACGACGCCCACGTCGGCCGGGTGTTCGCGCTGTACGACACGGCCAACACCCTCTGCTATGTCGGCGCCTTCGCCATCGGGGTCGCAATCGTCCCTGAAGATGGCGCGGGCGTGGGCGCCGTGGTGCTGGTGTCGGTGCTGTTCCTGGTCTGTGGCCTCGGCTACGGCTTGGCCGTGTCCCGGTTGCGGCGCGGCCCGGTGGAGCTCAACCGGCTGGACCTGCTGGTGAACCCGGACGATCCGATCGGCGGGGAGCCTGCCGCCGACCCGGCCGGCGGCACCGGAGCCGCCGCCGAACAGCAATCCGAACCGGTCGAGCAGCAGAGCGGTCAGCGCCCCGGCTGATCCCGCCGGCGAGGTTCCCCTGCTCGAACCTCACAGCCTCGACATCACAGCCTCGACATCATCACCTCGACGTCACGGCCGGGGCATCACTGCCCGGTGCCGGAGATGCCTTCCCGCTTCGCCCACTCCAGCAGGGCCGCCTCGGCGGCGTCCCGCTCCAACGGCCCGTTCTCCAGCCGGAGTTCCTTCAGGTACGCCCACGCCTTCCCGACGACGGGACCCGGCGGCACACCGAGCAAGGTCATGATCGCGTTCCCGTCCAGGTCAGGACGCACCTTCGCCAGGTCCTCGGCGGCCTCGATCCGCGCGATCCGCTCCTCGAGGTCGTCGTAGGACCGCTGCAGCGCGGCACGGCGATTCGGATTGCGGGTCGTGCAGTCGGCGCGGACCAGCTTGTGCAGCCGGGGCAACAGCCCGCCCGCATCGGTGACGTACCGGCGGACGGCCGAATCGGTCCACGCGCCGGTGCCGTACCCGTGGAAACGCAGGTGCAAAAAGGTCAGCGTGGCGACGTCATCGGTGAGCGCCTTCGGCATCCGGAGCGCACGCAGCCGTTTGCGGACCAGCTTGGCGCCGACCACCTCGTGGTGGTGGAAGCTGACCCCGCCGCCCTCCTCGAACCGTCGGGTCGCCGGCTTGCCGATGTCGTGCAGCAGTGCGGCCAACCGCAGGGTCAGGTCAGGCCCGTCGGTCTCCTGGGCGATCGCCTGGTCCAGGACGGTCAGCGTGTGCTCGTAGACGTCCTTGTGCTGGTGGTGCTCGTCACGTTCCAACCGCAGGGCGGGCAGTTCCGGCAGGACCCGTTCGGCGAGACCGGTGTCGGTCAGCAGGGCGAGCCCGGCACGCGGATCCGCGCCCATGGATCAACTTGACCAGCTCAGCGCCCACCCGTTCGGGGGTGATCCGGTCGATCTCGCCGGCCATCTCTGTCATCGCCGCCACCACCCTGGGGGACGGGGCGAAGCGCAACTGGGAGGCGAAACGCGCGGCCCGCAGCATCCGCAGCGGGTCGTCGCGGAAGGAGTCCTCCGGCTCACCCGGGGTGTCGATCGACCTCGCGGCCAGTTGCTCGAGACCACCGAAGGGATCGGTGAACTCGTGTGACGGCAGCGACGACCGCCATCGCGTTCACGGCGAAATCGCGGCGCAGCAGATCCCCCTCCAGGGTGTCGCCGAACGTCACCACCGGATTGCGGGAGTCGCCGTCGTACAGGTCGGACCGGAAGGTGGTGATCTCCAGCCGCAGCCCCGACTTCGCGACACCGACTGTGCCGAAATCGATCCCGGTGCCCCAGGTGCCGTCGGCCCAGCCATCGACGATCGCCAGCACCTGCTCCGGACGGGCGTCGGTGGTGAAATCGAGGTCGTCGCCCAGGCGCGACAACAGCGCGTCCCGCACCGATCCGCCGACCAGATGCAGCTCGTGACCGGCAGAAGCGAACCTGGCGCCCAGCTCGTCCGCCACCGGGGAGATCCGCAGCAGTTCGGCCACCGCGGCCTCCTGCAGCGCGGTCAGCCTGCCCCGCGCCCTGCCCGGCCGCGGGGCGCGATGTTCAGCCGCCGAGGTGGCTGATGGAACCGCCGGCGAACCCTGGCTGACGGGGGGCGCGGCTGGTGGGGACCTACGGGGCGGGCGGGACACGACGGGCCAGTCTATCCGCGCACGGGGCACCCGCTGCGCCGTTCGTCCGCGTCGGCCGCCGTTCGAGAGCGTCCCGCCGCATTACCATCGGCCAATGCCCACCGCCCGCCACCCCGTTGCCGGCGCGCACCCGCGACGGCGCAAGGCGGACGAGACGTCGGCCGGCGGCCTGGTGGTACGCACGGAAGCCGGTACCTCGGCGGGTGCGCTGATCGGCCGGCTGGACCGACGTGGCCGGCTCCGCTGGTCGCTGCCGAAAGGGCACGTCGAGCACGGCGAGACACATGAACAGGCCGCCATCCGCGAGGTGGAAGAGGAGACCGGGATTTCCGGTCGGATCACCGCGCGGCTCGGCAGCGTCGAGTACACCTTCGTCGCGCAGGGCAAACGCATCCACAAACGGGTGCACCACTACCTGATGGAAGCCATCGGCGGAGAGCTGTCCGATGCCGACATCGAGGTGACGGAAGTCGCCTGGGTGCCGCTGACCGACCTGCCAGCCCGGCTCGCGTACGCCGGAGAGCGCCGCCTCGCAAGGCGGGCCGTCGAGATGCTGGCGGATACCGCGTGAGCCGCTGGCTCGGCCGATTGACAGCTCTTGCCGCCACGATCTTCCTGCTCGCCGGGACGGGGGCGGCGGGACTCCCGGCCGGAGCCACCGCCAAGTCGGCCCGGGCACCGTTCGGTGACTACGTCGACCGGCTGTCGTTCGAGGTCAGCTCCGTCGCTCCGGCGATCGTCACCGCCAACGGAGCCACCACCCTCACCATCACCGGCCGGATGACCAACACCGGACCGGACCCGCTGGTTGACCTGCTCTACCGCTTTCAGCGCGGGTCGGCGCTGGACGGGCCGGCCGCGGTTCGTCAGGAGCTGGCCGAGCCCAGCGAACCGACCGAACGGGTGCAGACCGAGTTCACCCCGATGGACTCCGACCTGGCGGCCGGCGAATCCGCCCCCTTCGTCTTCACCGCGTCGATCGCCGACCGGGACGGTCTTGCCGTCAGCTCCCCTGGCGTCTACCCACTGCTGGTGAACGTCAACGGCGCGGTGGAACTCCAGGACGGCCCTCTCGCGGCCCGGATCGGTGAGTTGCACCTGCTGCTGACCGTGATCGGGGTGCCGGGGGCCCGCTCGGCACCCGCTGAGCCCGGTAGCGGTGACGCGCTGCCGGTGAACGTCCTCTGGCCGCTGGTCGACACCCCGCACCTCGGCGTCGGCGGGGTATTCCTCGACGAGAACCTGCTCGCCGCGATCGGCCCGGGCGGCAGGCTGTCCACGCTGGTCAACGGCCTCACCGACCGGGCCGCGAACAGGCTGCCGGCGGACACCGTGACAGTGGTGATCGACCCGCAACTACTGGACGAGCTCGACCGGATGACGAGCGCCTACCGGGTCGTCGCCGATCCCGCACAACCGCAGCCGCCGATGTCGGACATCATCCAGGCCGAGCAGACCGGTGGGGCGTCCAGCACTGCGACCAGTCCCAGCACCGCACCGACAGCAACCCCGACACCAAGTCCGACAGGCACTGCCGGTACCCGGCAGAGCCCGACGCTGGTGGTCACCGCACCGGCCCTGCCCGGCGACGCCGGCGCTGCGGGTGGCGCCACACAAACCGCCGGGCAGCCGACGACCGCGGCCGGCGCACCGTCCGCGACACCACCCACGTCGGCCCGGCCCAGGTCAGCAGCGCCGACCACCACTGCACCCGCCGGCACTGCACCCCCCACCACTGCATCCCCCACCACTGCATCGCCGACCGCACCAGGTGCCGACCCGGGCGCCGCGAACATTCCCGGGACCATCGCGGGAACCGGCCAGGCCGCCGCCGCGTCGTTCCTGCAGCAACTGCGCACTGTCGCCGACCGGTATCCGGTGGTGACGTTGCCGTACGGCGATCCCGATGTGGTCGCCATGGTCAGAGCGGGACTGGTCGGGGAGGTGAAGGCTGCGGTGCGACACGGTACGGAGGTGACGCAGCGGGTGCTCGGCGCCGCGACCCCCGGCACCGTCCCGGTCGACACGACGACGGCCTACCCGATCAACGGCGCCGTCGACGCCGCCACCCTTGCCCAGCTCCGTGCGGACGGACTCACCACCGGTCTGTTCGCCTCGTCCTCCATCCGCTCGGAGCAGACCATCCCCGGCGCCGCTCGGGTGGTGGCCGACGGTGACGCCGACCGGGTGTCGGTGCCGTCCGTGATCGCCGAGGCCGACGTGCTCGATGGTGTCGGGGCGCTGATCTCCGAGGGCCGGACGTCCGGCTGGGCGATGCGGGTCAACGCGCTGACGGGCGTGCTGACCGAACAGTCGGCGGCCAGTAGCGCGGCACCGTCGGTGTTCACCCCGGATCGCCGATGGGCACCGGGCGCGTCAGGCCTGACGGTCCTCACCGACCTGCTCGCCACCCTCGGCAGCAACGGCGTCATCGAGGGCGTCCGGTTGAAGCAGGTGGCCGGCGGTGCCTCGGTCGGTGCCGTGCCGGACTATCCCACGCAGGCCCGATCGCAGGAGCTGCCGACGTCCTACCTCGACCGGGTCAGGGACAACCGCAACGCGGTGGCCGCTCTGCGCCAGACGCTCGCTTCCACCCCCCAAACCGTCAACCCCGAAACAGTTCTCGCGCCGCTCGACGCGGCAGTGGACGCCGCCGGCTCGACGGCCTTCCGGCTCGACCCGGCCGTCGGCGAGGCCAACCTCGGCACGGTCGAATCCACGACGGCCGGCATCACCAACGGGGTGCAGATCCTGTCGGCGGGCAACTCCTACACCCTGGCGTCGTCGTCGTCACCGCTGCTGCTCACCGTCCAGAACACCCTGCCGTACAACGTTCCTGTGCAGGTACGGATCAGCGGTGGCGAGCGGGTCGGCCTGACCGTCACCGAACCCGGGATCCAGGTGGTACCTGCGGGCCGGTCGCAGCAGGTGCGGATCCCCGCCGAGGTTTCCCGGTCGGGTCAGTTCCAGGTCACAGCGCAACTCTTCGCGGCCAACGGCGTCGCATGGGGGCCGCCGGTGGAGCTGTCGGTCGAATCCACCGCGTACGGAGCGCTGACGGTGATCCTGATCGTCGTGGCCGGCGGCGTGCTGTGTTGATGGTCGTGCTGCGGATCGTGCAGCGGCTGCGCGCCCGGCGGGCCCGGATCGGCGCCGGCGCGGCCCTACGGGTCAGCCCACAGAATCCGCGGTGGACCGCAACGACCCGGAGCAGACGGCCACCGACACTGGCCCCTGAGGGCGCGGCTCGAACCGCACCCCCGGCCGGGTTGCGCGACATCCTGCTGGCGGACCGGCCGCACGACGGCGCGGACCGCGGGCCGACCGACCCGCCGGTGACGGCCGACCAGATGGGGACAGACCGCTCATGACGACCTCTGGCGTCCCCACCCAGCACCAGCCGGCAGACGGCCTGCCGTCCACGGCGGGGATGCCGACCGGCACACCGGACGGCGCTCCGGCAAGCGCGCTTCGGGCGCCGCGCCGGTCGACGACGTCACCGGGATGAAGACCGCCAGAACCGGCGGCGTCGTCCGGGCCGGCGCCGTGATGGCCGTCGCGACCCTGTTCAGCCGCATCACCGGGTTCCTGTCCAAGGTCGTGCTGCTCAGCGTCCTCGGCTTCGGGATCGTCAACGACGCCTACACGCTCGCGAACACCCTGCCGAACATCATCTTCGAGCTGCTGATCGGCGGCGTGCTCACCTCCGTCGCGATCCCGCTGCTGTCCCGCGCACGCAGCGACCCGGACGGCGGCACCGGCTACACACAGCGGCTGGTCACCGTCGCGCTCGTCGGCCTGCTCGGGGCGACCCTGCTGGCCGTGGCCGCGGCGCCGCTGCTGACCCGGCTGTATCTGTCGGGCGACGACGGCGCCGTCGACCAGGGCCTCGCCAACGCGCTCGCCTACCTCCTGCTGCCGCAGATCTTCTTCTACGGGATCGCCGCACTGTTCGGGGCGATCCTGAACACCAAGGAGAAGTTCGGCATCCCCGCCTGGGCGCCGGTGGCCAACAACCTGCTCGTCATCGTGGTCGGCGTCGTGCTGCACCTGATGCCTTCCGAGCAGGTCGGCAGCCTGACCAGCCTGACCCGCGAGCAGTACCTGCGTGCTCGGCCTCGGCACGACGGCAGGGATCGTGCTCCAGTCGGTGGTGATGCTCCCGGCACTGCGGCGGTCCGGATTCCGGTTCCGCTGGCGGTGGGGCGGCGATCGGCGGCTGCTCGAGGCCGGTGGCCTGCTGCTCTGGGCCGTCGCGTACGTGCTCGTCTCCCAGGTCGGGTACATCGTCACCACCAACGTCGCCTCGGGACAAGGCCGGCGGCATCACCCTCTACGCGTTCGCGTCGATGCTCTTCCAGTTGCCGTACGGGATCATCGGGGTGTCGATCCTGACGGCAATCATGCCGCGGATGAGCCGGCACGCCGCCGCCGGTCAGATGGCCGATGTCAAGGACGATGCCGGGCTCGCCAGCCGACTCTCGATCGTCGCGCTCACCCCGGTTGCCGCGGCGATGATCGTGCTGGCGACGTCGCTGGCCGTCGTCACCTCGCTGTACGGGGCGGTCGAACTCGACCAGACGGTCGTGCTCGGCACCACGCTCGCCGCACTCGCCTTCGGGCTCGTCCCGTTCGCCGTGACGCTCGTCCAGATGCGGGTGTTCTACGCGATGAAGGACGCCCGCACCCCGACCATCATCAACGCGATCATGGTCGTCGTCCGGGTCCCGCTGATGATCGCCAGCGCAAGTCTCGACGAGCGACTGATCATCCCCGGCCTGGCCGTCGCGACCTCGATCTCCTACCTGATCGGCGCCATCGCCGGCGAGATATGGCTGCGCGCCAGGTACGGCCCGATGGGCACCCGGCGCACGCTGGTCACGCTGGTGAAGATGACGGTCGCGGGCGCGGCCGGGGCAGGCGCCGCACTGCTGGTCAGCGAGCGGCTGCTGCACCTGGAGGTGCGCGGGCTCGCCGATGCGCTGGTGCAGATCGCGATCAGCGGGACCGTCGGCCTGCTGGTCATCGTCGCGGTCGCCACCCTGCTCGGAGGTGGACGAGCTGATCCCGTTGCGGAACAGGGTGCTGGGCCTGTTCCGCACCCGGATTCTCCGGCGCCGGATAGCCGATCCTGGTGCGGCAGGGCGCACTGATGCCCCCGAACATGACACCCTCGCAGGTGAACAACCATCGATGACGAGCGTGACGGCAGCCGCAGCGCCATCCATCGGTACGGGTCCAGCAGCACACGAGCAGCAGGGAGCAGGTGTCCAACCCGGTGCCGAACGACAGCGGGGGCCACGCGGTCCGCAGTGGCAAACACGGCCTCGACGACCCCGACGGGCAGGGCCCCGGCGAGCAGGGCCCACGCGAGCAGGGCCCAGGCGAGCAGGGCCGAGGCGAGCAGGGCCCAGGCGAGCAGGGCGCAGGCGAGCAGGGCACCGGCGAGCAGGGCACCGGCGAGTCCTCAGCCGACGGCCCGGCGACGGGACTGGCCTGGTCCGACCTCCCGGATGAGACGGTCGACTTCGGCGGCCGGCTTCACGGCGACGACCGGGAGGACCTGGACGGCTTGGACGGCCTGGACGAGCGGGACCACCCGGGCGACCGGGAGGACCTGGACGGTGCCGCCGAGCGGACCCTCCCGGTGACCGCGGGCGCCGGCCAGCACGCTGCCGCCGTGCCCGCGGAACTCAGTCCGGGAACCACGATCGGCGGGCGGTACCGGCTGGTCAGCCTGGTCTCCGAGGACGAATCGGGGCATTTCTTCTGGCGGGCCAAGGACACGGTGCTGCCCCGCGACATGGCCGTCACGATGCTCCCCGACACCAGCGGTGCCTCCGCGACGGTCGCCCGAACGCTGCGCGCGGGCCGGCTCCACCACATCGGCCTGCCGCAGACGCTCGATGTCGGCACCGACTACGGCCAGTCATACGTCGTCGGGCAGTGGGTTGACGGCGCGACGCTCACCGACCTGCTGTCCAGCGGCCCGCTCGAGGCGGACGTCGCGACGTCGATCACGGCCAAACTGTCCGAGGCCGTCGCCGAGGCGCATCGCAACGGCATCGCGTTCGGTGCGTTGAACCCCTCGCTCATCCGGGTGAACTTCGACGGGCAGGTCCGGCTCTCGCACGTCATCGCGCATGGATCCGCGACGACGGACCAGGACATCCGGTCCATCGGCGCACTGCTGTACCTGATGCTCACCGCCAGCTGGCCGCTCGGTGACCCCATCGAGCCGGGCTCGGTGGCCGGCGTTGGCGAGTTCCCGGCGGCGCCGACGAGTCTGGGCCGCGAACTGCCGGCGGGCGAGGTCAACCCGGCTGTGCCCGAGGCGTTGTCGGCGCTGGCGGAACGTGCGCTGCACCCGGAGGAGCCCGACGGGATCCATGCCGTCGGCGCGATCGCCGCACTGCTCCGCAGCCCCGACGTCGTCGCCCAGGCGCAGCCCGCACAGGCCGCAGCCGTGAAGCCCTTGAGCCCGGCGGACCGACGGTTGATCAAGGAGCGGCGGGTCAAGCTCAGCCTGGCTGCCGTGGTGCTGTCCGTGTTCGCGGTGCTGATCGTGATCGCGCTGGGCGGCCTGACCAACCAGTTCGTGGCGTCCATCCAGAACACCGCACCGGACGAGCTGCCGATGATCGATTCCGCGGCCAGTTCGGCCGCCGCGAAGCCCACCGCAGCGCCGCCCGCCGCGGCTGGTTCCGCCGCGACGACGGCGGCACCGTCGTCCGCCGCTCCGCCGGCCGCCGCCCCGGTACCGATCGTCGCCGGCCAGGTGTTCGACCCGCAGGGCGACGGATCGCCGGATTACAAGGACTACGTCGACCGGGCGTTCGACGGCAACCAGGAGTCCGCGTGGCTCACCTGGGTCTACAAGCAGCAGTTCCCGACGCTCAAGACGGGTGTCGGCCTGATGCTGGAGCTCGAGCGGGAGGTGACTCCGACCGCGGTGAACATCAAGAGCACCACCAACGACACGGTCGTCGAGGTTCGATCGTCGACCACCCCGACCCCGACCCTCGATCAGACCAAGGTGGTCGGGACCGGAACGGTGACCAACGGCGTGGCCGACATCCAGCTGACCGGCGCCCCCAAGTCGAAGTACCTGTTGCTCTTCCTGACCAAGATCAGCCCTACCCCGGACAACCAGTTCCAGGGCAAGATCGACGAGGTCGTGGTGCAGGGCAGGTGAGCCTGCGACCTGCCGGAGCAGGGGAATCTTGCCCGATAGGTTGGCGTTGAACCGACTGCGCAGAACACCCGGGACGGCGTCACACGACTGATGGCGCCGGCGGGTAACGAAGGGGATGTTGTGAGCGACCAGAATTTCGCCGGTACGACGGCCCAGGTGGCGGGACCGGTGCATGACGTGATCGTGGTGGGTTCCGGTCCGGCGGGGTATACCGCCGCGATCTACCTGGCGCGGGCCGAGCTGAAGCCGCTGGTGTTCGAGGGCTACTCCTACGGTGGCGCCCTGATGACGACCACCGAGGTGGAGAACTTCCCCGGCTTCCCCGACGGCATCCAGGGCCCCGAGCTGATGTCGAAGATCCGTGAACAGGCCGAACGCTTCGGCGCGGACCTGCGCACGGTCGACGCCGAGGCCGTCGACCTGTCGGGCCCGATCAAGACGGTCACCGTCGACGATGTGCTGCACCGGGCGCGGGCCGTGGTGCTGTCCACCGGGTCAGCGGCGCGGTACCTGAACCTTCCCGACGAGCAGCGGCTGATCGGCCGCGGCGTGTCGGCGTGCGCGACGTGTGACGGTTTCTTCTTCCGCGACCAGGACATCCTGGTCGTCGGTGGCGGTGATTCGGCGATGGAGGAGGCCACCTTCCTGACCCGGTTCGCCCGGTCGGTGACGATCGTGCACCGCCGGGAGGAGTTCCGGGCCAGCGCGATCATGCTGGACCGGGCCCGGAAGGACCCGAAGATCCGGTGGATCACCAACGCCGCGATCACCGCCCTGCACGGCGAGACGAGCGTCACCGGGGTCACCCTGACCGACACCGTCACCGGGCGAGCAGACCGAGGTGGCGGCGACGGGCGTGTTCGTCGCGATCGGGCACGACCCGCGTTCCGGTCTGTTCCGTGACCAGGTCGCCACCGACGGCGAGGGTTATGTGCTGACCGGGCGCGCCGTGGGTGCGACCGCGTCCACCGGGACCAGTGTGGAAGGTGTGTTCGCCAGCGGCGACCTCGTCGACCACACCTACCGGCAGGCCATCACCGCCGCCGGGTCCGGCTGCGCCGCCGCCCTGGACGCCCAGCACTACCTCGCGTCCCACCCGCTCCCGACCACCCACACCACCGACCCGCTCCCCCAGGAGCCGGTCGCCGCGTTCGCCGACTCCCTCGGCGTCTGAGGCTTCCCGACCCGATCGACTCCTGCTCCATCGACAGAAAGAAGAACTCCATGGCAACCGTGAAGGTCACCGACGCCAGCTTCGACGCCGACGTCCTGCAGTCCGACGTCCCTGTGATCGTCGACTTCTGGGCAGAGTGGTGCGGTCCGTGCCGGATGGTGTCCCCGATCCTCGAGGAGATCGCCGCCAAGCACGAGGGCAAGGTCACCGTCGCCAAGCTGGACATCGACGCGAACCCGCAGATCGCGCAGCAGTACCAGATCCTGTCCATCCCGACCATGCTGGTCTTCCAAGGTGGAAAGCCGACCAAGCAGGTTGTCGGAGCGAAGCCGAAGGCGGCTCTGCTCGCCGAGTTCGCCGACGTACTGGCCTGAGCAAGCTGTTCTTCACTGCCGCCGGCACCGGATATCCTCCGGTGCCGGCGGCAGTTCGTCGTTCACCGGCACAGGCGCGTGTACTGGTCGGGCTGAGCCGGCATTTCGTTGCACAATGATGTGCGTCCGTTGCCCCAGCGGGGCAGTGTGGTTCGGCAACCGGGCGGGTGGCCGGTTGATTGCGACCGGTTGTCAACCGGATTGCCTGCCGGACGTCTTCAGTAGGGACCGAAGATGTGCATGCGGTCCGCATGACGTGCCAATGACGTGTGACAGAGATGCCTGTGACGAGAATGCCTGTGACGAACATGCCTACGAGGGTCAAGGAGAGCGATGCTGCTGCGGCGCGGTGATCGGGGTCCGGCAGTGGCGGAGCTCCGCGAGGCGTTGGCGAGCTTGCAGCTCCTTCCATCACTCAATGGAACCGACCGCTCGCTGGTCGAATTCGACGCGGCGACGGACGGCGCCATCCGCAACTTCCAGCAGCGCCGCGGGCTGATCGTCGACGGCATTGTCGGTCCCGTCACGGTGAGATCACTCACCGATGCCCGGTGGACGCTGGGCGATCGCCCGTTGACCTACACGCTGTCCGCCATGATGACCGGCGACGACGTGATGGCCCTGCAGACCCGGCTGGCCGAGATGGGCTACAACACCGGGCGACCGGACGGCATCTTCGGACCGTTGACGGATGCCTGCGTGCGGGATTTCCAGCGGCACCGCGGCCTTTCCGAGGACGGTGTCTTCGGCCCCGAAACCTACCGGGAACTGAACCGCATCGGTCGGATGGTGACCGGCGGGCGCCCGCAGTATCTGCGGGAATATCAGCTCGTCCGGCAGGCTGGGCCCCTCCTGCACGGCAAGCACATTGTGCTGGACCCCGGGCACGGCGCTGACGACCGCGGCTGGACCGTCGGCAACACGAGCGCCGCCGACCTGACGTACGACATCGCGGCCCGCCTGCAATCAAGGATGACCACCGCCGGGATGCGGGTCTCGCTCACCCGGGGACCGAATGAGAACCCGACCGCCGAAGAGCGCGCCGCCTACGCCAACCAGGTGAAGGCGGATCTGCTGCTGAGCCTGCACATCGACGGGTCGACATCGCCGCAGGCCTGCGGGATCGCCACATTCCATTTCGGCACCGACTCCGGTGCCACCTCCACGGTCGGCGAGACGCTGGCCCAGCTGGTCCAACGGGAACTGGTCGCCCGCACCCGGTTCGCCGACTGCCGGGTGCACCACCGACCGTGGGACGTTCTCCGGCTCACGGTGATGCCGGCCATCCAGGTCGAGATGGGCTATCTGTCGAACCCGTACGAGCGCGAACGGCTGCAATCCGACGACTTCCGCAACCTGCTGGCCGACGGCCTCCTGGTCGCGGTGAAGCGGCTCTACCTCGACGGTCGGGACGACCCGCAGACCGGCAGTTTTTCGTTCTCCGACCTGCTGGCCCATGAGCGGATGATCCGCGACTCCGTTTGATCAGCACTGTTTGATCAGCACTGTTTGATCAGCACTGTTTGATCAGGGGCAGGTCAAGCCTGATAACCGCCTGTTCGGCATCGGCTCGACATCAGCGCCGGCCGACCAATTCCGGCACGGGGGATGGCGACGCGGGCACCGTGATCACCGTGAACAGCTTCTCCAGCGCGGATTCCACGTCGGCCTTCCAGCCGATGTCCCGGCCCAGTTCCAGCCGCAAGCGCGGATAGCGGTGGTGCGCGGCGACGTCCACGAATCCGACCGCCCGTGCGAAGGCGGCGGGCAGCAGGCAGGGCGGCACGTCGTCATCGACCGCGTTGTCCGCGGCCGGCGCCGACCCCGCAGGCGCTCCGGCCCTGGCCTGCACGGCGCCGCGCGCGGTCCATCCCTGTGCATCGAATTCCGCCCACCGGACGTCGATGCCGGCCTCCTGGATCCAGCCCACCTCGGCCGCGGGATGGTCGCCGTGTGGTCCATCGCCCGGCGCGCCGACCCCTGAGGTGTCGTGCCCCGAGGTGTCGGCCCCCAAGTTGTCGGCCCCCGAGGTGTCGTGCCCCGAGGTGTCGGCCCCCAAGTTGTCGGCCCCCGAGGTGTCGGCCCCCAAGTTGTCGGTACCCAAGTTGTCGTTGCCCGGGTTCACCGGTTCCTCCCGGCCGAACAGCTCGATGGCCCGGACGCCGCGGCGGGTCAGCGCCCGCACGACCCCGTTCATCAGGTAGCGCGCCAGACCCTGGCCGGTGAAGTCGGGATGGATCCGGGCCGTGGTCAGCAGGACGGCGTCGGGCGACACCGGCGACGTCGGGAAGGCGCCCGCTCCGGGCACCGCCGTGGGTGGTGCGAACAAGGCGAAACCGACGGGAACGTCATCGACGGTGACGATCTGCCCGGCCGATCCCCAGGTGAGCATGACTCCGGAGAGCCAGACCTCCTTCTCGAACTCGGTGTCACCCATCCTGACGGCCGATCTGACCGCCTGGGCATCCAGCTCCCATGAGACGCAGCCCCGGCAGCGCTCGGGCAACAGGCCGATTGTCGTCATCGACAGTGGCACCAGCGCTCGCGTCACACCGCTCCCTGAGCCAGTCCGTGCGCGACCGGCGTCGGTCGGCGCGTATACGGCCCGAGGCGGGCCACTGAAGTCGCCTCAAGGATAGGTGCCCGGGGACAGCTGCTCCGCGCTGCGGGTGGCGACCGCTCGTCACGGTCACCGGAAGAGCGGTCCGGGATCCCCGGTTACGATGACCCGGACCGTTCCGGCGTCGACCAGCACCTGCTGTTCGCCTCCGGGCCGCGCAGTCAACGGCAGCCACTCTCGAGGTGTTTCCATGACGGGCAACAGCCTGGACCAGCACATCCAGCGATACGCGCACCGTACCGCCGGGATGCGAGCTTCGGCCATCAGGGCTCTGTTCGCCGTCGCCAACCGACCGGAGGTCGTCTCGCTGGCCGGCGGGATGCCCTACCTGCGGTCACTTCCACTGGAATCGCTCGCCGCCGAAGCTGCTGGGCTGGTTTCCGAGGACGGTCTGGTCGCGCTGCAGTACGGGTCCGGACAGGGCATACCGCAGCTGCGCGAACAAATCTGCCAGGTGATGGCCCTCGAGGGCATCAAGGCGCACCCGGACGACGTCATGGTGACGGTCGGCTCGCAGATGGCCCTCGATCTGACCACCCGCATCTTCATCGATCCCGGTGATGTGATCCTCGCCGAGGCACCGTCCTATGTCGGGGCGCTTGGCACCTTCCAGGCCTATCAGGCCCAGGTCGTGCACGTCGCGATGGACGACGACGGGCTGGTTCCGGAAGCGCTGGAAGCGGCGATCGAGGCGTGCGCGGCCGCGAACCGCCGGGTCAAGCTGCTGTACACGATCCCGAACTTCCACAACCCGGCCGGGGTGACGTTGTCCGAGGACCGCCGGGGCGTCATCGCGGAGATCTGCCGGCGGGCCGGCATCGCGATTCTCGAGGACAACCCCTACGGGCTACTGGGCTTCGACGACAAACTACGGCGGGCGATCCGGGCCGACGACGCCGAGAACGTCATCTATCTGGGGTCGTTCTCCAAAACATTCGCTCCGGGTCTGCGGGTCGGCTGGGTGCTCGCCCCGCACGCCGTGCGGGAGAAGCTGGTGCTGGCGAACGAGGCCGCGACGCTCAATCCGCCGGTGTTCAATCAAATGCTCATCTCGCGGTATCTGGCGAAGTTCGACTGGCTCGGTCAGATCAAGGCGTACCGGCAGACCTACGCCGAGCGCCGCGACACGATGCTGACCGCACTGGAGGCGCACATGCCGCCGGGCACCACCTGGACGCATCCGGACGGCGGCTTCTACGTCTGGGTGACGCTGCCGGAAGGGTTCGACGCAGCGGCGATGCTGCCCCGGGCGGTCACCGCCCGCGTTGCCTATGTGCCCGGGAATGCCTTCTACGCAGACGGTCTCGGGTCCCGGCAGCTTCGGCTGTCGTACTGCTTCCCGACCTCCGAGCGCATCGTCGAAGGGGTTCGCCGGCTCGCCGGGGTGCTGGACAGCGAGCTCGATGTGATGCGGACGTTCGGCACGACGTGGACCAGGCCGGCGATCGGTCCGTCCTCGCCGTCCCCGGACACGGCGTGACGGCAGCACCTGGGCGCCGGGTCCGGCGCCCCCGGCGCGCCCTGTGCCGACGCCCGTCCAACCGAGATCATTGCCGTGCAAGGAGATTCTGATGACGCGACACGTGGTGGTTCTGGCCGGCGGGCTCAGTCACGAGCGTGACGTTTCCCTGCGGTCCGGCTCGCGGCTGCACGAGGCGCTGCGGGCGGGGGGCATGGACGTCACCCTGCGGGACGTGGACGCCGAGCTGATCCCGTGGCTGATCGAGACGAAACCGGACGCAGCCATCATGACCCTGCACGGCGGACGCGGCGAGAACGGCGCTATCCAGGGCATTCTCGAGATGGCCGGTGTGGCCTACGTCGGCACCGAGGGCAAGAACTGCCGGTTGGCGTGGGAGAAGAACATCGCCAAGAACCTGATGGCCCGGGCTGGTCATCCGACTCCGCGGTGGATGTCGTTGTCCCACATCGACGTTCCGCGATCTCGGTGCGCAGAGCTTGATCGGTCTGCTGGTCAGCCACCTCGGGCTGCCGCTGATGATCAAGCCGCAGCACGGTGGATCGGCGCTGGGTGCGGCCGCGGTCCGCTCCGCCGAGGAGTTGCCGTCCGCGCTGGTCGGCGCGTTCGCGTACGGCGAGATCGTCGTCGTCGAACAGTTCGTCGACGGGCGTCGAGCTGGCGATCACCGTGCTCGAGGAGGGCGACGGACGATCGCCCTGCCTGCCGTCGAGATCTGCCCGGAAAGCGGGATCTTCGACTACGAGTCGCGCTATACAGCCGGACTGACGACGTACTTCACTCCGGCGCGACTGGACGACGTCGTCGCGACCGCCGCAGCGGAGTTGGCCGTCGGTGCGCACCGGACTTTGGGTCTGCGCGACGTATCCCGCACCGACGCCATCGCCACCGAGGACGGCGCGGTCCACTTCCTCGAGGTGAACGTGTCGCCCGGGCTGACGGAGACATCGATGCTGCCGATGTCGGTGACGGAATCCGGCCGCGAGCTGGGCGCCGTCTATGCAGGCCTGGTGGAGCGCGCGATCAGCCGCTCGCTCTGACCGGAGCGAATCAGCCGGTGTGAGATCTGTTGCGTTGCAACGATTCTCGTCTTGCGGCCGATCCTCTCCGGTCGATGCGTCACCGTGACAGTTCTGCCTGGGGTCCCCGGGTCGCCGAGATCGGTTTCCCGGTCGTCATTCTCATTTCCGAGAACCAAGGTGTTCATGGCATGCGGTGCCATCACTGTCACGATGCGCCGTAGGTCCTCCTGAGTGGCGAATTCGACGACGATGCGGCCCTTCGTGCGGCCCAATTCCAACTTGACCCGGGTGTCGAACGCGTCCGACAGCGTGACCGCGAGGTCGTCGAGGCCGGGGATGACCCGCTTGTTGGAGGAGTTCCGGCGGCGCGGAGCCGGCCGGCCGGCCAGCAGGGTGACCGCTTCTTCGGCGCCGCGCACCGAGAGTCCCTCGGCGACGATTCTGGCGGCGAGCTGCTCCTGATCGTCCGGGATCGGGCAGCGCGAGCAGCGCCCTGGCGTGCCCGGCAGACAGCACGCCGGCCGCGACCCGGCGCTGCACCGGCACCGGGAGACTGCAGCAGCCGGATGGTGTTGGAGATGACCGGCCGGCTGCGGCCGAGCCGTGAGGCGAGCTCCTCCTGGGTGACGTCGAACTCCTCGAGCAGCTGCTGGTAGGCGGCCGCCTCTTCCAAGCGGGTTGAGGTTGGCCCGGTGGATGTTCTCCAGCAGGGCGTCGCGGAGCAGGTCTGCGTCCTCGGTGCGCCGGACGATCGCCGGGATGGTGGTGTGTCCGGCCCGCTGCGCCGCCTGCCAGCGGCGCTCGCCCATCACCAGTTCGTAGCCACCACCGGGCACGTCCCGGACGACGACCGGCTGCAGCAGTCCGAACTCGCGGATGGAGTGGGTCAGTTCGACCAGTGCGTCCTCGTCGAACACGGTCCGCGGGTTCCGCGGGTTGCGCCGGATCTGGTCGATCGGGATGTCCAGGTACCGCGGGCCCTGGATTGGTAGATGACGCGTCAACTCGAACTGCTCTCGACCGGACTGCTCTTGCGCTTCGGATGGTGGCGCCGCGTCGGCCGCCTCATCCGGTGCTTCGTCGGCCTGCTCCTGCAACGCGCGTGGCTCCGGCGGATCGGCCAACCAGGGCCAGCGACGGCGCCTCGCGCCGGTGTGTCGGGCCGTTGATCAGGACGTCGGCCACCGTGGTGGTATCAGGTCCGGTCGGGATCAGCGCGGCGAGACCCCGCCCCAGACCGCCCCTCGACTTGCCTGTCATGACAGCTCCTTCGTGCCGCGCTCGGCGATCTCACGGGCGGCGTCCATGTAGCTCATGGCGCCTCGGGATCCTGGGTCGTACGTCATCACGGATTGCCCGAAGCCCGGTGCCTCGGAGATCTTGACCGAGCGCGGGATGGAGGTGGTGAGCACCTTGGGCCCGAAGTGCTTGCGGACCTCGTTGGCCACCTGGTCGGCGAGCTTGGTCCGGCCGTCGTACATCGTCAGCAGGATCGTCGAGACCAGCAGGTCCGGGTTCAGGTGCTCCTTGATCAGATTGATGTTGTTGAGCAGCTGGCCGAGTCCCTCGAGCGCGTAGTACTCGCACTGGATGGGGATCAGCACCTCGTCGACGGCGGTCATCGCGTTGACCGTCAGCAGGCCGAGCGACGGCGGGCAGTCGACGAGGATGTAGTCGTAGTAGACGTCGATCGCCTCGATGGCCTTCTTCAGCCGGGTCTCGCGTTCCGCCATGGTGACCAGCTCGATCTCGGCGCCGGCCAGGTCGATGGTGGCCGGAATGCAGCCGAGCCGGGGCGCGTCCGGGCAGGTCTGGATCGCCTCCGCCGGCGGTGATCTCGCCGACCAGCACGTCATACACCGACGGGGTGCCCGCCGTGCGCTGGACGCCGAGCGCCGTCGACGCGTTGCCCTGCGGGTCGAGATCGATGATCAGCACGTGCAATCCGGCGAGCGCGAGCGCGACGCCGATGTTGACCGTGGTGGTGGTCTTCCCGACGCCACCCTTTTGATTGGCCACCGAGAACACCCGACGATGCCGCGGCCGTGGGAAGTGTCAGATCCCCCGATCGCATTTCGATCGCGGCGAGCGACGCCCGCGCGAGCGGAGTGTCGTCGTCGATCGTCCGCCGTTTCACGTGAAACGTCGAAGTCGATACTCATATGGCCTCCAGGTCCGTGAACTGAGCCGCGAACGGCGCCACGAACGGGTGACGCCACTGCGATGCGGACGCTACGGCGCGAGAGATCAGTCATCTGCGCGCCACGCCGCAGCACATTCCAAACGTGACCCGTCTGCCACATGATTGAGCGCCTGTAGTCGCGTTTTCACGTGGAACAGTGCGTCGCTGTCAAGGTGCGGCAACGCCTGCTTCGCTGACGCGTTTCACGTGAAACATGGTGCGTTGCGCCGACGGTGCGATCCGGCCAGGGCCGCCGCTGGCGTTTCACGTGAAACCACCTGCCACATGCGCGCTGGATCAGCGTGTCCCGGCAGAGCCCGAGTACCCGCGTGCCGGCAGAGCGAGATGGCGTTCGTCCCCGGACAACCGGCCCCATGTTCCACGTGAAACACGGCTTCAGGAGCCGCGCTGCGCTACTCGCTGAACAACTCGACATTGCCCGGCGCCGATCCCGGGCACAGATCGTCCCGCCGACGGTTGGCGAGTCACTCACGCCGCTGCGGACCACGCGGGGCCGGCCGTCGCGTCAGCAGGGAATCCACTGCCTCATCAGCCCGGATCCTCTGATGACGGACCTGCGCTGCGCGCCGCCAGCGGCGGCAACCTCAGGGCCGTACCCACGGATCCGTCGACCGCCGCCAAGCACGGTGCACTCCGGGCCCCGGAAGCCCGCACGGGGGATGTCCGCCGCCACTCATCACCACAGCTTCACCGCCCGTTCGGAGCCGATCCAACGCCGACCCAGTCGCCAGCCGCTCCAATCCTCGGGCGTCGGGACTCACCGCCGGCGTCGATCCTCACCGCAGCAGCGAGATCCACCCCACACCCCGGACCCAGACGAAACGAACCTCGACGACGCCGGAGAGCTTGGCTGCGAACCGCCCCGTCGGACCGGGCGACACCCCAGCTGGCTGGCCTGGCCACGAAGCGGAGATCTCCCTGCCACCGTCGGATCTCGTCGCACGAGGGAGACCCGCGCCCACCGGCACCGCCGTCCTGCGCAACCGTCAAACCGGGCGGCGTCCGCTGCCCGGCGAGGTGGCGCCGATGACGTCATCAAACGGCAGTGCCGGCACGCCGACGCCGCCGGTCAACTCCCGCCAGCAGTCCAAGCTCGCCTCCAGCCCGGGTCCGCTGTCCGGATCAACCGCACCCGGCACCACGTACTCTCGGCAACCCTCACGGACGGCCGCCTGCCGAGTCATCAATCCCATGGATCCATCGGCCGGCCGTCGGTCCATCTCTCTACCCGGACCGCCCGAGTGGCGACTCGACGTCCCGCCCCCCGCCGGGCAGAGCCGGTCGGGGTTTCACGTGAAACCGCTGGCGGTCCTGCGGCGGGGATGGCTGACGGGGGCGAAGCGGAGCTGAGCCGGAGCCTGTTCTCGCAGGGAGGAACCCGCGGTAGCGCAGACACGCAGAGAACACTCCACAACGGTGCTATCCGTTTCCGGTGCGCGCGTGATCAGATGAAAAGCACCGTCACTCGGTAGCCCTCACTCCAGCGGTCAGCGATTGCATCCGCCGATCCTCGAGGGGCGGATGCGGGCCCATCGACCGCCAACAGTGCAACGGCACGCCTTCGTTCAGCACAACGTTGACCGCGCTGGCGTGGCACCGAAGCCCGCTCCGACGGAGCGTTTCACGTGAAACGCCGAGAAGGCCCGGGGAGCGCAGGACGGAGCCTTACCAGACCAGCCCGGACGCGCCCAACCGGGCCAGCCCAGACCAGCCCGCGCCTCGCCCGACGCAGGCAGCCCACTAACGGCGCCACCGTACATTTCGTCACGTGACGTTATGGTCGACACAGCCGAGGAGCAACCCTCACCGGCCTTGCGGCCGGGCCGCGGGAGAAACACCGACCAGGTACCCCCGCGACCGTTAGGGACCACAAACACCCAGGAGTACACGCCGCGCTCCGGACGGGTGACCTTCGCCTCTGACGCCATCAAGGCGACCGTCCTAACGTGGACGCTGCCTCGATTGCCGCCAGGGGGCCGTCATGACGCTCACCGCTCCACGCCGCCGCACCTCGCCTGCCACCCGCCGTTTCGGCTATGCCGTCGCCGCGATGATGAACATCGTGTTCCTGTGGGTGGTGAACATCTGGCCCGGCTGGGAAGCCGTTCCATTCCTCACGGCGGGCACAGCCGCCGTGATCGGTGCGGTCAACGCGTGCATCTGGGTCAACCTCGTCGTCAACGTGCTGTACGCCATCGACGACGGTCCTTGGATCAAGTTCTTCGGCACCTTGGCGAGCAACGTGATGGGAATCGTTGCGATGCTTCGGATGTGGGACGTCTTCCCGTTCGACTTCGGCGGGGCAACCTTCGATTGGGCACTGCTGGCCAGGGTGATCCTCGTGGTGGGGATCGCCGGCAGCGTGATCGCCATGATCGTGGCGGTGGTGACCTTGGCCAAGGCACTGGCCCAGCAATCGGCGGATCGATCTATCCAACTCGGATGACGCGGTATCCCGCGGGAGCAACGAAGGTAACCGTGGGATATCGGCGCCGAGCGGGAGGTCTGTGTGAAAGTGCCACTCGACTACGAGATTCGCGTATCCGGTCCGGTCCCGGAATCACTGCTCGTGGAAACCGAAGGTCTGAAGGTCGTCAGGGAGCCCGTACAGACGGTTCTGCGTGGGCCGGTCCCCGATCAGGCGGCGCTGCACGGCATCATCAATCGTCTGCAGCGTCTGGGCCTGGAGTTGATCGAGGTGCGTCGGGTCGGACCCCATGCCACCGACGCCGACGCGGACGACTGCCCGATTGCAGACGCGCACGCACGTACCGAAACCCGAGCCCACCCGACGGAGACCCAGACCCCCCAGGCGCGGCCGACGCAATCCCAGACCCCCCGATCCCAGCCGCCTCCATCCGACCCCACGCCATGACCGACGAGTACGAATTTCGCGTCACCGGTCTCATTGGGCCGTTGACCCGAGCGGCCATGCCGGAACTGGAGCCGCACCGCTGCGAACAGGAGACAACGCTGCTCGGTACAGCTCAAGATGAGCAACACATCGACGCATTGCTCACTCGTCTTGCCGACGCCGATCTGACGGCCAATGACATCATTATCACCCGAACGGCCGACCGAGCGGACTAGGGCATCCGCGGAGGCGAGCACGCCGGTGCGGTCGCCCAAGGACACAAAAGCGCGGGCAATAGGACACACCGGTGCGTTGCTTTACACCGTTATGCCCAGACTGTCCTGATGTGTCATCGTTACACCAGCGCGGAACAGTTGTGCCCGCGCCTCGTCGGCGCCCGAGCGGTAGCGCGAGCCGTAGCGGGGGCTGGAGGGCACGGGTGGTGGGAGAGTGCTGACGCGCCAATTGCAGTCCGTCCTGGCGGTGAAGACCCAGCCACCGGCCGCGCCGCTCGGGATCATCGACCGCCCCGCGTTGAATGCCATGCTCACGTCCGGGACGACGAAGCCGGTCACCCTGGTCAGTGCGGGCCCAGGAGCAGGGAAGACACTGACGGTCGCGGCATGGGCGAGATCGGGAAGGTCACGCACGCCCATCGGTTGGCTCAGCCTCGACGCCTCCGACAACGACCTGCGTTCGTTCTGGAACAACATCATCCTTGCGCTCGTCGCCAGCGGTGGAGTGCCTGAGACGAGCCCGCTACGGGACATCACGCCCGCGAACCAGTTCGGTGCCACCGAGGTGCTGGAGCTTCGCTGCCGGCTCACCGAGCTTCCACGTCCTGTCATCCTCGTGCTCGACGACTTCCAGGAGATCGTCGACGACGACATCGTCACCTCCTTCGGTGAACTGGTCGATCATCTGCCGACGACATTGCGGCTCGTTTTGCTCACCCGCGCCGACCCCGTTCTCCGCCTGCACAGGCTCCGGGTGGACGGCAAACTCGCCGAAGTCCGCACCGCTGACCTGGCTTTCGACGATTCGGAAACCAGGGAGCTGTTCGAAGGGCATGGCATCGCGTTGAGCGCCGACCAGGCGGCCGCTCTGCAGGTGCGCACCGAAGGCTGGGCTGCGGGAGTGCGACTGGCCGCGCTGTCGCTGAACCGTGACGATATCGCCGCCGGTATCGAACGGTTCTCCGGCAGCGAGCGATCGGTGGCGGAGTACCTGATCGGCGAGGTCACCGAACAGCTCTCCGCTCAGGACCGCGAATTCCTCTTGTGCACCAGCATTGTCGAGAGGCTCAATGGTCCGCTTGCCGAGCACCTGACCGGCCGGGCCGACAGCCAGGAGCTCCTGGAGAACCTCGTCCGCGCCAACGCTTTCGTCGTGGCATTGGGCGAGCGGAACGAATGGTTCAGCTACCACCGGCTTCTCCGGGAGCTGCTGCAGCACCGCCTGTCGCTGGAGCAGCCTGCGACCGCGCTCGAACTCCACCTCCGGACCGCCCAATGGATGCTGGCTCAGGGCGAGCCGATCGAGTCCATCCGACATTCCGTTCTCGCCAACGATCTCCAAGGCGCCGGCCGGACGCTGCTGTCGGTTCTGGTCCGGGTGTTGTCACTGGAGGGACCCGCCCTGGCGGCCGCCATCGAACCGCTTGCCCGGACGGCGCCGGAGCATCCGTCGCTGACCAGCCTGCTGGCGGCGGCCGGATGCCATTACCACCGCCAGGAAATAGGCGCGATGCTGCGTGACGCCACTGATGCGAAGGCGTTCCTGGACACTGCCGGCGACACGCGTCCCGCCGCCGAGATCGTGATCGCGCTCTTCGAGCTGGCCGCTGCGCGGATGCGGGCCGACAGTGCCGCAACATGGCAGCTCGCCGATCATGCCCTGGCCATCATCGACCGGACGACGCCGCAGGTGCTGCCAACCGGACGGGCCTTCCGGGCGGTTGCCCTGGTGAATCGCGCCGGCGCCGAGGTGTGGACCGGCATTCGCCCGGATACGGCCGCCACTCTCATCGACATGGCGCGCGAGGCAGCTGAGGTCGGGCTGCTCCTTCCGCATGTCAACGCAAACAGCCACGTTGCCCTGATCGATGCGATGCACAATCGCTGCACCGCCGCGCACAGTCGGGCGACGGACACCGTGCGATTCGCGGAACGTCGGGGGTGGCGAGCGCAGCCACAGGTGCTGGGCGCGATCCTCGCCCTTGCCCTGGTGGGAACGAGCCGGCATGACGTCGAGACGGCTGCCGGTTGGGTGAGCCGGGGCCTCGCGGCGGGCGGCCAGGACACCGACCGGGCTTTGCGATTGGGCCTGGCGATCGCCGCGGTGCAGGTAGCCGTCGGCCGCGGGGATGTCGCTGCGGCGTTGACCGCCGACGCCCGCGCGATCGACGGTCTCACGCGGACGCCGGACGCCGCGCCGCTGCTTCGCCGCTGGAGCGGCGTCGCCGGAGCCGAGGCGTTGCTGCTCGCCGGCCGGCCGGCCGAGGCAGTCGACCGGATCATCGGGCCCGGTGCCGGGGCCGACCCCGCCTCTTCCTGGGAACGTGTGGTTCTGGCTCGCGCCCGTATGGCGCTCGGCGACATCCCGGCAGCTCAACAGAGCATCGAACCGCTCTTGCGACCGGCCCCTCCGGTGGTCGAGCCGGCCGTCTCCGCGGCGCTGCTGCAAGCGGTGATCGCCGATCGCGGACATCGCGATTCCGCCGCCCTGGCCGCAGTCACGCTGGCGATCGACCTGGCGTTCAACGAGGGCATCAAACGACCGTTCGTGCTGATCGGCGGCCGCATCGCCGACTTGCTCGTCCGCTACCGGAATCTGGGCGGCCGGCACGATGCGTTCGCGGCGGAAGTCCTCGAACTGCTCAGGCCTGCCGCCGCCCACCGGAACGGCAGTTCCCTCAACGGCTCCCAGCCGATGGTGGACCCACTGACCGAACGGGAGAGCATCGTTCTGCATTACCTGCCGACGATGCTGAAAGCGGGTGAGATCGCCGACGACCTGTACGTCTCGGTCAACACCGTCAAGGCTCATCTGCGGGCCATCTACCGCAAATTGGGTGTCGCCAACCGGCGGGATGCCGTTGAACGCGCCAGGACCAGCGGCCTGCTCTGACCGCCGCTGTACCCTCCCGAAACATCGCCCGAACACCGTCCGATTCATCGCCTGTTCGTCCGCCTTGTGTGAGGCGGCAGGCGCTGTCCGGTCCTAGGTTGGAGCACGCAGACCGGTCACCGGTGGGCGACGACGACACCGGGAGGCACCTGGATGAGCACCATCGCGTGGATCATCCTGCTGATTCTGTTGATCCCTGCGATCGGCATTCTGATCTGGGTGATCATCGCGGAATCGCTGGTGAGGGTGCCGTCGGGCAGCCTCGGACTGGTGATGGTCAAGGGCCGTGCCACCGACACAGTGCTACTCCCAGGACCGCATTTCGTCCCCGCGCTGCGGCGCCGGATGGTCGAGGAGTACCCGTCGGTCGAGATGGCGTACCGGGCCGGCGCCCAACCGGATACCGAGACCACGGCGCTCGGCACCCGCGACGCCGCCGACGAATCCGGGGTGCTGCGCCGCTCACAGAACCTCGAGCGCACCGGCCCCCCGCTCGAGATCGCCCTCGGCGACCGGTCGACGGCAACGGTCTCGCTCACCATCCGGTTCCGGTTGATCGCCGAACAGTTGCGGCGGGTCCACGAACGGTTCGGTCCGCACGGAGTGTTCGGCATCGTCCGTGACGAGAGCATTCGCGCGGCCGCAGGCACACTCGGTGATCCGTCATTCGGCGTCGACAGCCTGTTCGGTCCCGCACGGGAGGCCTGCCAGTACAAGTTGCTCGAGGAGATCGGGGCCGCGCTCGAGGCGGACGGCATCGAGGTGACGGCGGTCGTCCTGGGCACTGTCGATCTAGGCCGCACCGGTGAGGTGATCCAGGCGACCGTCCGCGCCAGGTACGAACTCGAACGCGAACAGGCCGAGGCAGCCACCCGGCTGGTCAGGGCGATGAACGACGCAGACCTGCAGGACAAGATGAGTGCGCCCAGTGAGGGCGCCTGGCGCTACCGCGAAACGGACCTGTGGCGTGATCTCGTCCAGCGGACCGCCGCGTTGAACGTCGCCCTCCGGGCCGGGCCCGGCTCGCCGGTCACCGGTGTGGGTACGCAAGGTCTGGACCCGGCCACCCTCGCGGCCGACCAGGCAGCGCTCGCCGACCAGGCACACCAGCAGGGTGACCAGGGGACACCGTCGTGAGCGATGGCACGACGTCCAGGGGCGACCGGCTGCTGGAGATCATCGCCGTGCTGCTGTTGGCGGTGACCACGCTCGGAACGGCGTGGTGCGGCTACCAGTCCTCCGCGTGGAACGGCGCACAGACCGACCTGGCCCGGACGTCGTCCGATGAGCGCGTCGAGGCCGCCCGGGACTTCGGCCTGGCCACCCAGAAGGTCGCGTACGACAGCGGTCTCGTCGCCCAGTACGCAGAGGCGGTCCAGGCGGGCAATACCAAGCTTGCCGACTTCTACAAGAAGACCCTCGTCCGCCCGGACTTCCTGCCCCTGCTGGAGCAATGGGAGGCCGAGGTTGCCGCCGGTGGCACTCCGACGAGCCTGTTCACCGATCCGAAGTACCTGGACGCGCAGTTCAAGAATTACAACGAGGCGACCCAACGTGCCGAGGCGGCGAACCAGGCCAGCCAGGACGCCGGCAACACCGCCGACTCCTACGTCCTCACGACGATCCTGTTGGCAGTCGCCTTGTTCTTCGCCGGTGTGACGTCATCGTTCCGCTACAAGCCGGCGCGGGTGCTGCTGATCATCCTTGCCATCGGCACGGTCGCGGTGGCGGCCACCCGGCTGGCCGATCTCCCGATCGCCTGACCGACGGCTCCGGCGTCCGGCGACACACTCGATCCGGACGCCGAAACGTCAGTCCCGATCGGTGAGTTCGTCGATGCACACCGTGATTGCCAAGAGCAACGCGTCATTCTGTCCGGCCGCGATCTCGATGCCGTAGGTGTCACGAACCCTGAACCACTTCTTGGAGATCGTCGCGACAGTGTCGCCGTCGCGCTCGATCTCGTATTCGTGATCGACGAAGTTGCCGTGCGCCTTCATGTCCGGACCGTTGTCGACGTCGATCTCGAACCGATGCCGCAGCCCGACCAGAGCCTTGTGCACGGTTGCCTCGGTGTCGCCGAGCTCGATCTTCATCTTGTCCCGGATACTGAGCTTCTTCTCCTGGATCTTGGCGAGCTCGTTGCCGTTCGAATCCTCGAGTTTGAATGTCTCGCGGATTCTGGCCGCCTTGCCGTTGACCTTGTAGACCTTGTCGCCGTTCTCGTTCTCGATCCACGAGTCGTCGCCGATCGACATCAGCTTCTCGCGCATCTGATACCGGGTGACATCGTTGTGGGCGCGTCGACGATCAAGGAAGCTCATGGAATCCCTTTCGAAAGCCGGCCGAACCGGCGCTGACGGCATGCCACCTCGGCTGAACCGCCCGGCAGTACACCATTGGACCCGCCACCGGCCGGACCGCAGCGCAATGCGACGGGACGGGGGAGACCAAGGGGCATCGACGGTCGGGCCGCGCGCGACATTGAGCAGGCATGACGGAGACTCTTTCTGTCCGGGGCTCATCGTCCGGCCGCGGGCGCCGGCGAGCATCACCTCGTCCGGATGAATCGGGCGCTCATTGCGGGCCGACGCGGTGCTGGATATGCCATTCGCCCGCCAGTGCAAGAGATGTGCGGCGGCGTTCAGCGGCCAGTCCGGCGCCGGCCGGCCGACCGCTGCGACCCACGTGGCGCCACCCGACGTGCCCGGATGACGTAGGTCGGTGCCACCGACCCGGAACCGCCGACCTCGAGGACCTCCGGATCCACCAGACCGGAGCGGGTCACCGCAGCTCGGTCCCGGTCCAGTTCCTCGCGGGCAGTCTCACCTTTCATCGCCAGCACCAGCCCGCCGTCCCGGGCGAGCGGGGCGGACCAGGTGACCAACCGGTGCAGCGGCGCGACCGCCCGCGAGGTGACGACATCGGCGTTGCCGCACACGTCGACCACCTCCTCGGCCCGGCCCCGGACGGCTCGGCAGTTGTGCAGACCCAGCCCGTCGATCGTCTCGTCGAGGTATCGCACCCGGCGTTCCAGTGGTTCCACCAGCGTCACCGTGAGGTCCGGCCGGGCGATGGCGAGCGGAATCCCGGGCAGGCCGGCACCACTGCCGATGTCCACCACGGACGAGCCGGACGCGATCAGCTCGGCGATCGCCGCGGAATTCAGCACATGTCGACTCCACAGCCGGGCGGGTTCACGAGGACCGATCAGGCCACGCAGCACGCCGTCGGTGGCCAACGAGTGCACGTAACTGCGGGCGAGTTCGATGCGATCCGCGAAGATGGCAGCGGCCGTGACCGGTTCCGCTTCGAGGTCCGCTGACCCGGCATCCGGACCGGCGCCCGGGCTCACCACGAAAAGGGTGTCAGGACGCGGGGCTGATGACGACCCGCCGGCGCGGCTCCTCGCCCTCGCTGGACGACGTCACGCCGTCCACGGTGCCGACCGCGTCATGGACGACCTTGCGCTCGAACGGGTTCATCGGCGCCAGCCGCACGGCCTCGCCGGACTCGGCGACCTGCTCGGCGGTCTTCTTGCCGAGCTCGCCGAGCTCGGTGCGCCGGCGGGCCCGATAGCCGGCGATGTCGAGCATCAGCCGGGACCGCTGCCCGGTCTCGGCCATCGCCGCCAACCGGGTCAGTTCCTGCAGCGCGTCCAACACTTCGCCGTGATCGCCGACCAGTCGGTCGACGTCACCGTCGCCGATGATCGACACCACCGCCCGCTCGCCCTCGACATCCAGGTCGATGTCACCGTCGAAATCGAGAATGTCCAGCAACCGCTCGAGATAATCGCCTGCAGCGTCACCCTCGGCAACCAGCAGATCGTGCTTGCTCATCCCGCCGCGGGCGGCCGATTCAGACGCGTCCGAAGCAGATTTCGCCGCAGGTGCCGACGACTCGGGGCCCACTGTCGTCACCGGCTCGGACTCGTCCTGGACAGCCAGGTCGGCAGCGTTCTCGGTCATCGTTCTCCCCTTGGTTCCGTGCTGGTCGTCTGTGGTGGCCGATCGTGCGCGGCGATCGTCGTCCGCGTCCGGCAGTTCCGCCGGCTCGCTCAGGTGACGGCGGCGGTCAGCGTTGGCCGGAGTTCTTGTTCTTCTGCGTCCGCTGTGGCCGCGCGCCCGGTGCCGGCTTGGCACCCGGCGCGGGTTTGGTCCCGGCCTTCGGAGCAGCCTTCGGGGCGGCGGGGGTGGACCCGGCAGTCGGCTGGGTCCCCTTCGTCAGACTGGGCCCACCGTTCCCCGTTGCCGATCCGTTCCCGGCCGACGTGCCGTTGGTGTCGCCCACCTTGGACGGCGTGATCACCGGCCGATTCGAGACCTGCTTCGGCTTCGCGCCGGGACGTGGCGTGGAGAACTTCGAGAGGTCCTTGACCTCTTCGACCACCTGCGCCTTGGCGAGCGCGCGCTTGTCCTGCATCTTGTGGGCCACCTACAGCTGGCCGAAGGTCCAGGAGTTGTTGGCGAGCCAGTAGAACAGGATGGCCAGCGGGAAGAACGGGCCACCGACGACGACGAACAGCGGGAACAAGTACAGCATCAGCTTGTTCATGATCGCGGTCTGCGGGTTCGCCGCCGCGTCGATGTTCATCTCGCGCTGGCGGGCCACCGACCGGCGGCTGGTCAGGTGGGTGGCGATGCCGGCCAGGATGGTCAGCGGGACACCCCACCAGATGATCGCCGCGCGGTCGCCCGCCATGAAGGTCAACTGGTCCAGCGGCATCGTCATGAAGCCGACCAGCGGGGCTCCGCCGGGCAGCTTGGCGCTGCCCATCGACACGACGTCGGAGTAGCCGAAGAAGTAGACGTTCTGCCGGTAGATCCAGTTCGCCGTGTCTCGAAGACCGGCTGGAACATCCGCAGCACGTGGAACAGTCCGATGAAGACGGGCGCCTGGATCAGCGCCGGCAGACAGGAGGCCAGCGGGTTGACGCCCGCCTCCTTGTTCAGCTTCATCATCTCTTCGGACAACCGCTGCTTGTCGTCCTTGTACTTCTCCCGCAGCTTCTTCATCTGCGGCTGCACGGCCTGCATCTTGAGCTGCGAGTCCATCTGCTTCATGAACGGCTTGAACAGGATCGCCCGCAGCGTGAAGATCAGGAAGATGACGCTGAGCACCCAGGTGATGGCGGTGTCGGGGCCGAGGACAGATCCGAAGACCTTGTGCCAGACCCACATGATCCCGGAGATCGGGTAGTAGATGTAGTCCAGGGACCAGAAGTTGAAGGTCACGCGGCAGATCTCCCGGTCATCGGTTCCGCGGCCGCGGAGTGCGGCGCGTCAAGGTCGTTGCCGGCAGTGCGGTGTTCCGCAGTGCAGGCAGAAGCGGTGCAGACAGAAGCGGTGCAGACAGAAGCGGTGCAGACAGAAGCGGTGCGGACAGTGGGGGAACTCCCGGCAGGCTCGTCGCGTTCCCGTGCTCGCCGCCCGCCTTTGGCGGGGACGTGGTCGATGCCGCCGTCGCTCCACGGATTGCACCGGAGCAACCGCCACACCGTCAGTCCGGTGCCGACGAAGGCGCCGCGGGTGCGCAGCGCCGTCACCGCGTAGGCACTACAGGTCGGGTAGTACCGGCAGGTCGCCGGCGTGTACGGCGTGATGAACCGCTGGTAGAAGCGGATCGGCGCAATGAGCACCTTGGCGGCGAACGACGTCATCACGTCGTGCCGGCCCGAGCGGGTACCGCGGCACCGGCCCACTTGCGCTCCGCCGCGGCCAGACCGGAGCGGAGATCGCGATCCAGATCCTTACCGGCCGCGGCGGCCGCCGACGGCAACGCCCGGACGACGATGTCGGTACCGGCCGGCAGGTGGGCGAGCTCGCGGCGCACCATCGGTCGCAACCGCCGGGTGATCCGGTGCCGGACGACCGCATTGCCGACCTTGCCGAGACGACGAACCCGGCCCGAGGCGCAGCGGAACCCGGCCCGTGCAGCAAATGCACGACCAGGTGACGGCTCCCCGCACGGCGGCCCGACCGCACCACGGCGGCGAACTGGGCCGAGGTGTGCAGGCGATGACCCGCGGGCAGCATGACGGTGTTCCGGCCGGCCGTCGGGCCGTCAGGCCGACAGTTCGTCGCGGCCCTTGCGGCGGCGGGCGGCGAGGATGGCGCGGCCCGCACGGGTCCGCATCCGCAGCCGGAACCCATGGGTCTTCGCGCGGCGGCGGTTGTTGGGCTGGAAGGTGCGCTTGCTCACGGCTGTCTCTCCACTGTCTGGAAATGCTCAAGAATGCTGGAACGGTGCAGGTCACGGGTACTGCTGGTGATGTGGTGCTGGTCTGGTAGTTCGGTATTTCGCCGATGGCACCCGGATCGCACCGCGGAACCCATCGGGGATGGGTTCCATCTACCGGGCAGAGATGCCGAGCAGGCCCTGGGGAACGGGCAGCAGAAAGCGACCGGGATACGCCGGATGCTCCCAGGGTACGGACCATGGCGCTGAAGGGTCAAACCAGCGGTAGCAGCCGACCACCTCGCCGGGCACTCCGACACGCCGAACCTGTTGTACCGCTGAGCAGTCGGCCTTGTGGGAAGCACAGGAAAGTTGTTAGCGTCCGGCTTCGCACGGCTCGGAATCACCGAGTCCCCCGGCACCTTCTGCGCCTGCTCCTGGAGCGACGCGGGCCGTTACCGTCGCTTCCGTTGTCCACACCTGTGGACAACTGCTGTGGACGGCGGACGGGGGAGGCAGACGGGGCAAGGGGTTGACGCGTGGCTTTCGAGGAACCGGAGAACCGACTCAAGCCGGAATGGCAGGCAGTCGTCGCCGACCTCGAGGCCACCCTGAGCCAGCAGCAGCGGGCCTGGTTGTCCTTGACCGTGCCGGTCGGCCTGCTCGGTTCGACGGCGTTGCTCGCCGCCCCGACCGAGTTCGCCAAAGAGGCGATCGAACGCAGCCTTCGTGATGCGATCGCCAGTGCGTTGTCCGAAAGGCTGGGACACCAGGTCTATCTCGCGGTGACGGTCAGCGAGGACGGCGCGCTGGCTCCGATGCCGCCGGCCAGCGACCGGCGGCCGCCACCGGACCGGTTCGTCAACGGGTCGGTCACCTACGGCGTCAACAGCGACGGGGCGATGAAACGCCCGGGCCAGGGCCCGATGAGCGAGCGCGCCGCCGCTGAACTCGGTGACGGCGACGACCTGGAGGAAGCCGACGAGGAAGCCGACGCACTCGCGGCGGTGACGGCGATCTGGCCGACGTACTCCGGCCGCCGCGACCATGCGCCGCCGAACCCGTCACAGACGAGGCTGAACGAGAAGTACACCTTCGAGACGTTCGTCATCGGCGCGTCGAACCGGTTCGCGCACGCGGCGGCGGTCGCTGTCGCGGAGGCGCCGGCCGTCGCCTACAACCCGCTGTTCGTCTGGGGTGAATCGGGTCTGGGCAAGACGCACCTGCTGCACGGGATCGGGCACTACGCGCAGCGGCTGTTCCCAGGGATGCGGGTGCGGTACGTCTCCAGCGAGGAGTTCACCAACGATTTCATCAACTCGCTGCGTGACGACCGGAAGGTGGCATTTCAGCGCCGGTATCGGGACGTCGACGTGCTGCTGGTCGACGACATCCAGTTCCTGGAGGGCAAGGAAGGCACCCAGGAGGAGTTCTTCCACACCTTCAACACGCTGTACAACGCCAACAAGCAGATCGTCATCTCCTCCGACCGGCCGCCGAAACGGCTGGAGACCCTCGAAGACCGGATGCGAACGCGGTTCGAGTGGGGACTGACGACCGACATCCAGCCGCCGGAACTCGAGACGCGGATCGCCATCCTGCGCAAGAAGGCCGCGCTGGACCGGATGAACGCACCGGACGAGGTGCTCGAGTTCATCGCCAGCCGGATCGAGCGCAACATCCGGGAACTGGAGGGCGCACTGATCCGGGTGACGGCCTTCGCGTCGCTGAACAATCAGACGGTCGACCTGGCGCTGGCCCAGATCGTGTTGCGGGACCTGATCCGTGACCCGGTCGCCAACGACATCGACGCCGCGACGATCATGGCCGTCACCGCCGAGTACTTCGGGGTGACGTTGGACGAGCTGTGCGGGCCTGTGAAGACAAAGCAGATCGCCTCGGCGCGGCAGATCGCCATGTACCTGTGCCGCGAGCTGACGGACCTCACCCTGCCGAAGATCGGTCAGACCTTCGGCGGCCGCGACCACACCACGGTCATGCACGCCGCCAAGAAGATTCGTACCGAACTGGCCCAACGCCGGCAGACCTACGACCACGTCCAGGAACTGACGGCGCGGGTCCGGCAGCGCGTCCGGCACTAGTCCCGAGCGGATCCTTGACCTAGCGTGATCGGGCTGGCACGCTCCGTGGTGAGAGAGCGCTCTCTGACCCCCAAGCCACTGGAGTCTTGATGGACGACCGCGCAACAGCGACCTCCGGGTGCCACCACCTCCCTCCGGCCGCAGAGCAGCGCGGGCCGTCCCGGCGGCTGTTCCTGGCCGGCTTGTCCGGCGCCGCCGTCCTGGGCAGCGCGGTGCTGACCACGCCCGCCGCGGCCCGCACCGCATCGCCTGCCCGCGCTCTCGAGGCGTCCGCCACCGTTCCCGCGCGGGCGGCGGGCGTCAGCCGCGGCAGTGGTTCGACGGGCCGCGCCATGGCGTTCCTGCGGGCCATGACCGACGCCTATCCGGCGGTGAACCCGGGTCCGCGGCTTCCGCAGAGCTATGCCGACGAGCTCGGCCTGTTCTCCACCGCGTTCATCTACGACGTCGCCCTCTCGGTGTGCGCGGCGCTGGCAGGTGGCCGACGAAGCCTCGATCTCGCCTGCTCCATGGGCGACGGGATCGTCTACGCGCAACAGCACGACCCGGCGTACGACGACGGACGGCTCCGTCAGGGCTACAACGTCGGCCCGTACGTGTTCTACGACGGCGTCCGGCAGCCGTACGGATTCGTGCTGCCCGATGGCACCGCGAACATCGGCTATCAGTTCGGGTTCCTCGGCACCGCCGTCGGTGACATGGCCTGGCCGGGCATCGCTCTCGTTCAGCTCTACCGTCGGACCCGCCGCCGGACGTACTTGGATGCGGCGATCCGGATCGGTGAGTGGATCATCAACCGCGCGACCTCCCCTGGGTCGCTGGGCGGATTCAACTTCGGCGTCAACGGCAGCGATGTCTCCATCCCGAACGTCTCCACCGAGCACAACATCGACTGCGTCTCGTTCTTCGGACAACTCCGTCAGGCGACCGGCGATGCCCGCTGGCGGGCCGCCGCGACCAGAGCCCGGCGCTTCGTGGACCGCATGTGGTCTCCGCAGGGCGGTTACTTCTTCACCGGCTCGAACGACGGCAACACGATCAATCCGACACCGCTGCCGCTGGACCCGCAGACCTGGAGTTGGCTCGCGCTGCGCGACCGGCGCGCCTCACGGGCCCTGGACTGGGCCGGGTCCGCGCTGGCGGTGACCGACGACGCGACGGCAGCAAATTCGCAGCTGCGGCCGGGGGTGGCGATTTCTGGGGTCACCTTCAGTTCGGCCAGCAAGACGTCCACCGCCAGCTACAACGGCATCCAGGTCAATCAGCGTGGGGTGTGGCTGGAGGGCACCGCCCAGCTGGCCACGTCGTTGGCCGATCGTGGCGGCCGCCGGGACAGGCGGCATGCCGCGGCCATCCTCGAGCAGGTCAGGATCGCCCAGTCGTCGTTGGGTTTCGGGGCCACGGTCGGCACGCCCCAGCACGTCGGCGGTGCACCTCTGGCGGCCGGTGGCGGTGTGGTCGCCGCGTCCAGCCTGATCGACTCCGGCTTCGGGTTCGGCTACTTCCGGGTCCAGCACACCGGAGCGACTGCCTGGTATCTGATGGCCGCGGCGCGGGCCAACCCCATGCAGTACGGAGAGCTCTGACGCGTCGAGACCCCGACGCGGGAGCCGGTTGCAGTGTCAGGCGGATTCGCGGACCACGAGCTCGACGGGGAGCACCACCCGGTCGGTGCGATCCCGGCCGGCAGTGCTGCCCCCGGGGTCCGGTTCGGAGTCGGCCTGGGGGTCGGCCTGGGGGTCGCCGTGGGGGTCGCCGGCGGCGAACCCGGGCCGGGTCCGGGCCAGCATGATGCGAGCCATCGTCCGGCCCTGTTCGACCGTCGACTGCCGAACGGTGGTCAGCGGGGGCGCCGCCGAACGTGCCACTTCGATGTCGTCGAATCCCACCAGGCCGATGTCGTCAGGAACCCGCCGGCCCGCCCGGCGCAGGGCCCTGAGCGCGCCCAGAGCCATCAGGTCGGACGCCGCGAACAGTCCGTCCAACTGCGGCGACCGCGCCAGCAGGCGTTCGGCGGCGGCCTCCCCGCCTTCCTGGGTGAAATCCGCGACCTCCGCAAGGGCGGGGTCGAACGCGGCACCCAGGCCGAGCCGGAAGCCGGAAAGTCGATCGACTCCGGCACACATGTCCTCGGGTCCGGACAGGATCCCAACCGTCTTCCGGCCGCTCCCGAGCAGGTGCTCTGCGGCGAGCCGTCCACCTTCGACGTTGTCGTTGTCCACGTACGGAACATCCAGGTCCGGGTTCATCGGGCGGCCACCGATGATCAGCGGAACTCCGGCCGCCAGCAGGGCGGCGGGCAGCGGGTCGGCCGACGAATGCTCGGAGATCAACAGCACGCCGTCGACGGCGCCCGAGCGCACGTACCGCTCGACCCGGTTCAGGTCCTTCGCGGACTGCGCCATCATCAGCACCACCTGGACGTCGGCGCCGCCCATCTCGAGCATCACCCCGCGGACGATGCCGCTGAAGAAGGGATCCCCGAAGACCCTGAAGTCTGATTCCGATGCGACCAGCGCAAAGGTGTCGGTGTTGCGGGTGACCAGGGTTCGCGCCGCCCGGTTCGGCTGGTATCCCAGTTCGACGATGGACCGTTCGACCCGGGCACGCAGGTCCGCGGCCACCGTGGCGGATCCGTTGACCACCCGCGACACCGTCGCCCGGGACACTCCGGCGTGGGCGCCGACTTGCTCGAGGTTGGGGCGGGCCGACGTGACCCTCGTCGTCATCGGCCGGCCTCCCCCCGCGTCTTCTCCGCAGATGCTTCTGCACAGTGCCTGGGGTGCCGGCATCATTGATCGACCCGGCTGCCGAGACCTCATCTCGCAGAACGGCTTCCAGCCGTCGAGCACGCATCCCCGCGGTCAAACTCTAACAACCACCCCGATCGGGGCTGCAGTCACGGACGAGGCCACCTGGTTGGTCCTACCGACCGTGACGGCGTGCGCCATCCACAGGTTGGACCGTCGAAAAGCGCCACTTTCGGTTGGGATTTGTCTGTTTCGGTCACGGTTGCATCACGTCGGCCATTACCCATGCACATGTTGTGCACAACCGTGTGGACAGCTGGGGGCATCCGTGGGGGACAACTCGTCGTGGCGACATCGATCCACACCCCGGCGCCGGCATCCCCACGGGCCGCCCCTGTTGTCCACCCGGGCGCCACGCACGCTCACCAGCCAACATGACGATCCGTCCACACTGTCCACACCGCTTACTACTGCTACTGCTTTATCTCTTCAAGAACTCTGCTTCTAACTACCGTTGGGGAGAACCCGCTCCGGAGGCCACCGGCCAACCGAACCGAACAACAGGGAAACCGTGCACCAGGAACAGCATTGGAACAACAGGAACCGGCCGGTCGACGACCCCGACTGTCGGTGAGGGCCCCTGTCGTCGTACTCTCGGACGCCCGCTGCCGTGCGAAGCCCTCGGCGACAACCACCGGAACCCGGTGCATCGTCACAGCCCGCCGCCGCGCTCCGAACGCCCGTACGTACCGACCGATCTGTGCAGAGCAGCGACCGTGGAGGTCTTCTCGATGAAGTTCCGTGTCGCCCGTGACGACCTTGCCGATGCCGTCGCCTGGGTGGCCAAGTCCCTTCCGACGCGGCCGCCGGTGCCGGTGCTGGGCGGGATCCTGCTCGAGGTCAGGGGCTCGACGCTGACCGTCGCCGGCTTCGACTACGAGGTGTCGACCAGGGCGACCGTCTCGGTGGACACGCTGGAGACACTGGCCGACTCCGCTCCGGACGGCCCCGATGGCGAGCCCGCAGCCGAGCGGGTGCTGGTCTCGGGCCGGTTGCTGGCCGAGATCACCCGCTCGCTGCCGGCGAAGCCGGTCGACCTGACGGTGAACGGGCCGCGGGTGTCGATCATCGCCGGCTCCGCGCGCTTCACCCTGCCGACCATGCCGGTCGAGGACTACCCGCCGCTGCCGCAGATGCCGGGGTCGTCCGGCCGGGTCGACGCCGCGGTCTTCTCCGAGGCGGTGGCCCAGACGGCTGTCGCCGCCGGCCGGGACGACACGCTGCCGATGCTGACCGGCATCCGGGTCGAGATCGAGGGCGAGACCCTCACGCTGGCCGCCACCGACAGGTTCCGGCTCGCGGTGCGGGAACTGAACTGGATTCCCGATCAGCCGAACATGTCCACCGCGGTGCTCGTCCCGGCGCGGACCCTGGCCGATGCGGCCAAGACCCTCGGTGGCGCATCCCAGGTGACGATCGCGCTGGGCGACGGGCTGCTCGGCCTGGAGGCGGGCGGCCGCCGCACCACGGTGCGACTGCTCGACGTGGAGTTCGTCAAGTACCGGTCGCTGCTGCCGTCCTCGCACACCACCACCGTCGACATCCCGGTCTCCGAACTCGGTGACTCGATCAAGCGCGTCGCGCTCGTCACCGACCGGGGCCACCACCTGCGGATGCAGGTCAGCGAAGGGTCGCTGACGCTGACCGCGGGCGGCGACGACGAGGGCCGCGCCGAGGAGGACCTGCCGGCCTCGGTGGACGGCGCAGAGCTGCTGATCGCGTTCAACCCGACCTACCTGCTCGACGGCCTGGCTGTCGTGCACTCGGACTCCGTGCGGCTGGCGTTCACCACGCCTGCCCGGCCCGCCCTGCTGGTGCCGATCACCGGTGACGGCGAGGCCAACGGCTCCGCTGCGGGGGGCGACCAGACCGCGGACAACGGCCCCGACGGTGCCCCGGGCAGCGCCAATTCCGCGTACCGCTACCTGGTGATGCCGGCCAGGCTCCCCGGCTGACGGCTCGGCCAGGTCCCCGCAGGGGCGCCTGTCGACCAGGTTCGGCCGCGTCACCCGTGCGGATCACCGACCCGGTGTGCTGGGATTCGGTTGCCACCCGCGCGGCTGGGTACCGGCTGGCCAACGGATCTTTCTCGAATCGTGAGGGGAAACAGCATGCAGATCGGCCTCATCGGACTGGGCAAGATGGGCGGCAACATGGCCGAGCGGCTCCGCCGTGACGGTCACGAGGTGATCGGCTACGACCGGAACCCGGCCAGCCCGCGAACGGTGGATTCCCTCGAGGCACTGGCAGCGGCGTTGTCCGCGCCGCGGGTCGTCTGGGTGATGGTTCCCTCCGGGGAGCCGACCAGGGCGACCATCGTGTCGCTGGCCGAGGTCCTGGAGGCCGACGACATCATCATCGACGGCGGCAACTCCCGGTACACCGACGACCAGAAGCACGCCATCTCACTGAAGCCCAAGGGCATCCGGTACCTCGACGTCGGCGTCTCCGGCGGTGTCTGGGGCCTCACCGAGGGATACGCGCTGATGGTGGGTGGAGACGCCGAGACCGTCGCCGTCGCGCAGCCCATCTTCGACACCCTCAAGCCACCGAAGGGCGGCTTCGTGCACGCCGGCCCGACGGGTTCGGGGCACTTCACCAAGATGGTCCACAACGGCATCGAGTACGGCATCATGCAGGCCTACGGCGAGGGCTACGAACTGCTCAAGGCCGTCGACATGGTGCCGGACCCGGACGCCGTGATGGCGTCCTGGCAGGAGGGCACCGTCATCCGGTCCTGGCTGCTGGAGCTGCTGGTCCTCGCGCTGCGCGACGATCCGGGGCTGAAGGACATCCGCGCCTACGCTCAGGACTCCGGCGAGGGACGGTGGACCATCGAGGCGGCGATCGAGAACGCCGTGCCGATGCCGGTGATCACGTCCGCGCTGTTCGCCCGGTTCGCGTCCCGGCAGGATGAATCTCCGGCGATGAAGGTCGTCGCGGCGCTGCGCAACCAGTTCGGTGGGCACGCGGTCGGCAAGGAAGGCACCACCGGCACCATCCCGGTGAGCTGACCCCGGGGCGACTCCCGCGAGCTGCCCCCATTCCGCCGGCCCCATTTCCGCGTTGATCACGTGGCAGAACTCGCGTGTCGACGCGGCGTTTTCCGGTCCGTCCATGCGAGTTTTGCCCACGATCAACAGCTAGTGAGCGGAGGAGGGGCGGGGTGTACGCACGTCACCTGTCGCTCACCGACTACCGGTCGTGGACGTCAGCCGAGGTGCCGCTGCGTCCCGGGGTGAACGTGCTCATCGGCCGCAACGGCACCGGCAAGACCAACCTGGTCGAGGCGCTCGGCTACCTAGCCACGCTGTCCTCGCACCGGGTGGCGTCGGACGCGCCGCTGATCCGCCGCGGCGCCGAGCGGGCGGTGGTGCGGGCAGCGGTGGTTTCCGAGGACCGCGAGTTGCTGCTCGAGGTCGAGATCACCACCGGCCGGGCCAACCGCGCCAGGATCAACCGGTCACCACTGACCAGGGCGCGCGACATCCTGGGAGTGCTGCGGACGGTGCTGTTCGCGCCGGAGGATCTGGCCCTGGTCCGCGGCGATCCGTCGGAACGGCGCAAGTTCCTCGACGAGGTGCTGATCATGCGGGCACCCCGGCTGGCCGGGGTGCGGGCGGACTACGACCGGGTCCTCAAACAACGCAACGCCCTGCTCAAGACGGCCGGCGCGGCCCGGCGGTCGGGCGGCAACCTCGCGACGCTGGACGTCTGGGACGAGCACCTTGCGGCCGTCGGCGCACAACTGGTGCACGCCCGGCTGGGTCTGGTCGCGGAACTGCGCCCGCATGTGCAGGCTGCGTACGCCGACGTCGCCGGCAGCGACCAACTCGTCGAACTGGTCTACCGATCGAGCATTCCCCTGCCGGCGACAACACCGTCGATGCCGGGGACGCCGGACGACCCGGGCGCCCCGGGGACCGAGGTGCTGCACGCGTCGATGCTGGCCGAGCTGGGCCGGGTGCGGGGCAACGAGCTGGACCGCGGGATCTCGCTGATCGGTCCGCACCGAGACGATCTGGAACTGCTGCTCGCCGGTGGACCCGCGAAAGGTTATGCCTCACATGGGGAGTCGTGGTCGTTCGCGCTGTCGCTGCGGCTGGGGTCGTTCGCGCTGCTGCGTTCCGACGGGGTCGACCCGGTGCTGGTACTGGACGACGTGTTCGCCGAGTTGGACGTCACCAGGCGGGAGCGGTTGGCGGCGCTGGTGGCAGACGCCGACCAGGTGCTGATCACCGCGGCGGTGCCGGCGGATGTGCCTGCCGCGCTGGGCGGCGAGCGGCTGCTGGTCACCGCTGGCGGCGTCACCCCGGATGGCGTCACCCCGGATGGCGTCACCTCAGATGGCGTCACCTCAGACGAACTCACCCAGGACGGCATCACACCCGGCTGAGGAAGCGCAGCACCCCTGTCGTTGCGTCGGCCTGCGCCTTGGCCAGCCCCTCGCGGGATCCGCCGAAGGCGATCCCGTTCGTCCACGGGGCGTCGGTGGGCAGCAGCCCCAGCCGGATCAGGTGGCCGGCCCCGTCATAGACCCGGCAGTCGTCGCCGGCGTCCACACCCGCGGCCGCTCGCTGGGCCGAGAGGATCCTGGCCATCTGGACGGACGGCCAGAGTTGGTCGTCATTGCCGGCGAGCATCATCACCGGGCAGCGCACCGCGGCGGCGTTCAGCAGAGCCGGGTGCTGCGCCGGTTCGCCGGCGGCGGCCCGGTCGTACCTTTCCAGCAACCCGGCGGCGACGAGCGAGGCCTCGTAGGCCGGACGCAGTCGCAGCAGCGTGGGCCGCTGCTGGGTGATGTCCCGGCCCACGGTCCACGCGTTGCGGATGATCTGCCGCATCAGCACGCCGCTGGCCAGCGGCACCCAGGGCAGTGGGCTGCCGCCCTTCAGCCACGACGCGGTGTCCGGCACCTCACCGGATGCGCCCAGTGCCTGCCAGGACACGCTGCTCGGGCTGACCAGCACCAGGCCCCGCAACTGCGGGCCGAGCCCGGAGCTCACCGCCGCGAGCAGTCCTTCGGACCCGCGGGAGATGGCCATCGCGGAGAGCCGGACGGCGTCCACGTCGTCGTGCTGGCCCAGCAGGGTCAGCGCGGATGCGAAGCGCTCCAATGGAACCCGGCAGACCGATTCGACGGCGTCCCTTTCACTGATCCATGCCTGGGCCAGCGCGGCGAAACCATTCGACGCCAGGACGGCCGCGTTCGACAGTTGCGACTCGAAGCCGCCCTCGGAACCGCCGAAGCACGCGACGGCGGGCCAACCAGCCGCCGGGGGGCGGCCGGCGGGGAGAAGCAACATGCCGGGCAGCCCGCCGATCGACACCGGTTCGTGGCGCAGCCCGGCCGCGCCGGTCCGGCGCAGCACAGTCCGTCGTCCTGCGACCGGGCGCCCGGAGGTACCGCTGTCGGTGGAGTTGACGGCGCCGACGCCGCTGGCCCGCACCGTCAGCTGCCACGGTTCGGCCGGTGGCACGAACATCTCCGGGGTCTGGTCGGCGTCGAAGCGCATCGCCCAGACCGGCGCGTTGCCGTCCGCGGTCGACCAGTCCGGGTCCTGGCCGTCGACGCTCTCCGGCTCGGCCGTTGCCAGGTCGAGCACGCCGTTGTTCGGCACGGTGAACTCGGCCCTGGACCGCCAGCGCCGGCCGTACAGGTCTATCCCGGTGGTGCTGACCTCGACCCTGGACCCGGCGCGACCACCGACGACGGACACCCCGAACGGTTCGTCCAGCCGGCTGTCCGCTGGGGCGTTGATCGTCAGCCCGCCGATGTCGGCCGGGGGTACCGGCTGGTGCGCGATGGCGGCGGTGGCGGCGGCCGAGCGCCGGTCGACGATGGCGGACTGCTTGTCGAACCAGGGCGGGAATGCCCCGGAGATCGCGCCGGCGACGCCCAGCGCGGTGAACGGGACCACCCAGTAACAGACGATGGACAACGGGTCGTCCATGTCCAGGATGGTGGCGTCGCCGTCGACGATCGGCGGGATCAGCGACGACAGGAACATCACCGCGAAGGCGCCCACCCACAGCCACGTCATGCCGAGGGTGATCGTCCGGAAGCCCTGCGTCTTCGCCGTCGCCTCGTCCACCGAGTCGGCCGCGTACTCCCGCACGAACGGCCGGCCGGCCACAATGCCACCGAGGGCGATCAGCAGCAGTCCGAGGCTGCTCAGCGGCTGCAACCAGCGCTCGAGCACGTCGTCCGGGACCAGGTACGCGGCCAGCAGAAGCACGGCGAAGACTGCAAGATTGCCGATGTCAAGGGTCCGTTGCGGCTGGTGGCGTAGCCGGAGCGACAACTGGATCAGCAGCGTGATCCCGAATGCCACGGTGACGGCGGTGGTGAAGGGGATGTTGCCGACCAGAATCCAGTAGATGATCCACGGAATGAACCCGACAACGATGCCCATGCAGCCCCTGTCCCCTCGGTGCCACTGATTCTGCGGCGGGATCGTTCGCGTGGCAACGCGGTGCGCGCCACACCGCTCCCCACACCGGGGGTCCACCTCAGATGACGACCGCCCGATGAACGACCCGGCTGAACGACAATGACCCGTATGGTCAGCAGCTCCAGCGGTCCGGATGACGGCGCCCACACAGCCGCCGAGGCGGGCGCCACACCCCACGATCTGCCGGACGGCGTGGATCGTGACGCGCCGGACAAGCCCGCACCGGGTGCACCGCGCGGCGCCGACCTGGCCCGGGAGGCGCTGGCGAGCGCACGCGCCAGCACCGCCGCGCGGCGCAAGGCGGCGGGACGTACGCCGGTCGGTCAGCGCGGCGGGGCCGGGAAACTCAAGCGACGCCGCTGGTCGGGCTCGGGGCCCGACTCCCGCGACCCGCAGCCGCTCGCCGCGACGCTGCGCACCTGGGTGGCGTCATCCGGTGCGGCCGACGAGCTGCGCAAGGCCAGCCTCTTCGCGCAGTGGGACAAGATCGTCGGCGCGGAGGTCGCGGACCATTGCGCCCCGGTCTCGCTGGTCGAGCGGGAGTTGGTGGTGCAGGCGGAGTCGACTGCGTGGGCGACCCAGATCCGGATGCTCGCACCGCAGTTGCTGCGCAAGATCAACGCCGAGGTCGGGCATGGTTCGGTGGTCCGGATCAGGGCCCGCGGGCCGGCCGGGCCGTCCTGGAAGTTCGGCTATCGGCACGTCCCCGGCCGCGGCCCGCGGGACACCTACGGCTGACGGTGCAAGGGGTCAGAGCGCGGGACCGGTCCCGCCGCCCACCCACATCAGGTAGGCCGACCGGTTGTAGGCGCCGCTGAAGCCGTTGCGCAGAATCCACATCTCGGCCCGCGGGGTCCGCTCCAGAAGGAGGTCGGTCAGGCCGGCGTCGAGCTCGTCCAGCAACCAGAACATCCGCCGCGCTCGTCGGGTAGGGCCGCCCTTGGCCGGAAGGTGCCGGTCGATCTCCGTCCACTCCCGGGAAGACAGCGCGGAGCAGGCCGGCGGCACCAGTTCGGCGTCCTGGCCCAGCACCGGGTCCAGTCGCGCGTCGAACTCCATCACGGCGTCCAGCACGTCGGGCCGGGACGCGGGGTCGAAGGTCCACCGCTGGACCGTGCGGCGGAGCGCCCTGGACGGCTCGACGAGGTCGGCGTGTGACACCCGGACCCTGTCCGCGACGTCGGAGAGTTCGGCCTGTGTGAGCCCGACCCGCGGCCAGATCACCTCGTCCTGCAGTCGATGGTGCGCTTGCAGTTGGTCGAGCAGGAAACCGATATGGCCCGCCAACGGCGGCGCATGCGCAAGCTGTTCGCGCGCTACACCTCGGACGCGGTGGTGGAGGAGATCGCTCAAGAGCCCGGGCACGGTGGTGCTCACCGGCGAGAAGCGCGAGGTGACCGTGCTGTTCGCGGACATCCGCAACTTCACCGCGCTCGCCGAGAGCCTGCCGCCCGAGCAGGTGGTGGCGGTGCTCAACGCGGTGCTCGGGCGGCTGTCGGACGCGGTGCTCACCTGCGGCGGCACGCTCGACAAGTTCCTCGGCGACGGGCTGATGGCGGTGTTCGGCGCGCCGGTGGGCCGCGCGGACGACGCGCTGCGGGCGCTGCAGGCCGCGCAAGATGATGATGGGCTCGAGGCGCTGCGCGCCAGTCCGCGCCGAGTGGGCCGCCACGCGCGAGGGCACGGCCGCTCGGCGCTGCAGCTGGGCATCGGCATCAACTCGGGCTGGTGGTGGCCGGCAACCTCGGCAGCGCCCTGCGGACCGAGTACACCTGCATCGGCGACGCGGTGAACGTGGCCGCGCGGCTGTGCGCGCTGGCCGGGCCCGGGGAGATCCTGGTGGGCGAGCGCACCCGCCTGCTGTCCAGGGCCGGGAGATGGCGCTTCGAGGACGCTGCCGCCGGTGCGGCTCAAGGGCAAGCAGCAGCCCGTGCCGCTGTTCCGCGCCCTGTGGAGGCATGAGCGAAGACACGAATCGCGCGCGCCGCCGCGCCCCCCTGGGCTTCTTCCTGGGGCTGGCGGTGGCGCTGTGCCTGGTGGTGATCGTGGTAGCCTTCCGGCATCCGGGATGACGAGCAGCTGGGGCCGCATCCACCAGGACTTCGCGGTGATCAGCGCCGCGCTGGAGCGCTACCAGGCCGACAAGGGCTCGCTGCCCCGAGGGGGACTCGCTGGACTTCCTCGTGCCGGAGTACCTGCCCGCGGTGCCCGGTGATCCGTGGGGCCGCCCGTACATCTACCTGAACAACGGCAAGCAGCCGCTGCTCGTCACCTTCGGGCAGGACGGCGAGCGGGGTGGACAGGGCATCGAGCAGGACCACAACCAACACGACGGCCACGTCGCGCTGAGCTGCGAGTGCGCCTCGCGAGCCTGTAGGGCAGCCGGGGGATCCGGGCTCCGCTGCTGGGGCGTGTCTGCCTGGCGGATCTGCCGGGCCGCGGTCTCTGTCGCACTGTCTCTTGCGGAATGAGCAGCGTGGAGGGGCGGGGGGCACCGGGGAGACGTGGCCCTCGGTGTTCTCCCGTTAGAGCCCGAGGGCTCGGGAGGCGGCCGCCATGCCCATCGTCTGCATCACGAACCTGTCCCCGGATTCGGTGAGAGCAGCCCACGCCGCGGCGGCCTGCCGCCCGGCGGAAGGAGCCCCTGATGTTGTACGGCGTCGCGGAGCACGAGGGCCCTTACGCCGAGAGGCTCTCCCCCGAGGCCGTCGTGCACGGCCGGCTCGAGGCCGGAGGCCGAGCGCCTCCGCGCCCCGGGCCTGGAGGTGCGCACGGCTGCTGACGCTCCAGGGCCGACGAGTCCCTGCTCAGCGACGAGGAGTGCCGCAAGGCCGAGTGGTGCGTGCTGGCCGCCGAGGGCTGGCAGGTCCCCGTCTTGCGCCGCACCCCGCATGCCGGAGCGGCTGGTGCGGCGTGCATGTCTGCTGGTGCTCGTGGTGCGCCGCGAGGAGGCCGCTGGTGGACTGGGCGCGCGGGCGGCGGCGCCTGGCGGTGATGGTGGGCGTGGACGCGTCGGATGAGGCGGATGGCTCGGTCGGCCTTCATCCGGGCGCTGCGCGAGGTGGGGCCGTGCGACGTCATCGCCACGTACGTGTGCTCGCCCGCGGAGGAGCGCACGCGGCTGGGCATCCACAGCCCCGTGCGCGGTGGAGCTGCTGGATCCGGTGGTGCGCGGCATCCAGGCGTTGGATCCGTACGTGGAGCGCGTGCTGCTGCGCGAGGTGCGCGAGCGCCTGGGCGAGGTGCCCGGGGAGGGGAAGGTGGAGACTCCACCTGGAGCCGGGCTACGGGCGGCGGGATGACCACCTGCTGCACGTGGCGCGGGAGCGGCGGGGTGGACCTGGTGGTGGTGGGCACGCACCAGCGCGAGGGGCCTGCAGCGGTGGTGGCACGGCTCGGTGTCCGCGGGCGTGGTGCGGCACGCGGAGCAGTCCGTGGTGTGCGTGCCGGCCACGTACGTGCGGCCCCGGAGGCCTCGCCGCCGCGCAGCGTGCTGGTGCCGGTGGACTTCACCGAGGCGAGCCAGCGGGCCATTGCCCAGGCGCGCATGCTGGTGGGCCGGGGGGCGGGTGCACCTGCTGCACGTGCACCCGCGCCGGCTGGGAGACTCCGGACTGGACGGACCACTACGGGGTGCTGCCGGAGCCCCGCGGGGAGCGCGAGGAGGTGACTGCGGCTGCAGGCGCTGGTGCCCGCAGGAGCATGACGAGGTGCGTTGGACGTTCGAGGGGGTGAGCGCCAGCGAGGAGGCGCTGCGCCATCTGCCAGGCCGCCGAGCGCGAGGGGGTGGACCTGGTGTGCGTGGGGGCCGGGAAGGCTGGGCCGGGTGGGAAGGGTGGCGCGGGAGCTGATGGCGCGGTGCCACCGGCCGGTGCTGGTGGTGCCGGCGCTGCGGAGGCCACAGGAACCCTCGGGTGGGGCGCCCAGGGCACCCACAACCCGTGAAAATCCGTTCAGCCGTCCGTGACGAAGCCCAAAATCGGCCCGGGACAGGCCTGTGGGATTCGACGTCCAACCCGTGGGGGCGTTAGACTTTGACCCGACCCCTTTTTCCGGGAAGGAAGGTCTGGGCGTGTTGATACCCCGCGGATATCGCGAAGAGGAGCTCGTCTTCAACCGCGCAGCGCTGCTGCTCTATGGCGGCACGGAGGAAGAGCGGCGTTCGTGGGCACTCGAGGCGGGACACCACTTCGAACATGAGGGTGCGCTGCATCGAGGTCCGTCAGGCGGCGGAGCTGGCGGAGGCGCTGAAGCGGCCGCGAGGCGTGGTGTTCGTGCCGGACGTGGTGAAGCTCGGGCTGGAGGCGCAGAGCCACATCCTCCGGTGCCTGCTGCGGCAGGAGGAGCGGCCCAAGCTGGTGCTGGGGTTGACGGGCTCGGCCGAGTCGGCGCTGGAGCGCGGCACGCTGCGCGAGGATTGCACTACCGGCTGAACCAGGCACAGGTGGACCTGAGCACGCAGGGCCTGCGCGAGACGCTCAAGAAGCGCTGGGCCACGCTGGCCGAGCGGCGCGCCGCGAAGGAGGCCGCCGAGCGCGAGGCGCCGAGCGCCAACGGCAGGCCGCCATGGTGCGCAAGCCCGGCACGGTGACGCGGCTGACCCCGCAGCAGCGCAAGGTCCAGCCACCGCCAAGGCCGCCACTCGCAAGGCCAGCAGCCGCAGGTAGCCCACGGCACACGGGAGGGCACAGCCGCGGGCGCACGTAGGGCCCGCAGGTCCAGGCCCACGGTAGGGCCGCAGGTCGCGGGTCCCTCGTCTCGGCGCGGGTCCCCCCGTCAGCGGACGGGTCCTCCCGCGCCGGCCGTCCCGCTCTCCCACGGCTCACGGCTCAGCGGCACTCGGCTAGCGGCCCGAGTGCAGGTGCTTCTGCCCGCGCTTCACCTTGAACTGCTTGCGCGGGCGCCGCGGCCTGCTTCGAACGCTTGGGCGCCGCCGCCGGCATCGTCTTGCGGCCCGCATCCGCAGCTCCACCGGCGGAGCCTCGGAGGCGCTCTCCGCGGCGGCCCGGCGCGGCTTCGCGGTGGCCCCCTCCGGCCTTGGCCGCCTTCTTCCCGGGCTCCTGAACCTTCGCGTCATCGGCGCAGCGGCCTGGGACGTGGACTACCGCGGGCGGCCTCGAACAGCGGCTCACCGCGCGAGCCTCCTCGGTGGAGCTCGCCCTGCTCGAGCGCCGGCCCAGCTTCTCCTGGAGCTTGTCCACCGTCTTCACCGCCGCCACCGTCGTCTCCACCAGCACCCGCGCCCCTCGCGTGCCCGCCTTGGCCGCCACCTGGACGCCCCGCGTGCTCACCTTCGACGCCGCCTTCTTCACCTTGTCCACCAGTCCACGCCTGAGTGTCGCCATGCCGTCCTCTCCTTCGGAAATCTGGAAAGCGCTTTCGCTTCGGCGGAAGGTAGTCACGAGTCTCACCAGCCGGGAAGCGGCGGGACAGCTCGCTCGCCTGCTGTCAGACTCCCAGGCACACCTGCCCGAGCCCGGACCCGCGCGATGACTCCTCCAGAACGACGCACCCGGGGACGCACCTCGCGCTCCCGGCTCCGCGCCCTGGACGCCTACCTCCACCAGTGCGAGCGCCCCCTGCTCGAGCGCCAGGACGGCACCTGGCGCGACGCGGCCTTCCTGGACGTGGGCTTCGGCGAGCACCCGTGGACGACCCTGGAGAGCGCCGCGCTCTTCCGCGAGCTGAACCCACAGCTGCCCGTCATCGGCGTGGAGGCGGATCGGGCAGGGCCTCCGCCGCGGCCCGCCACGAGGAAGCGCTCACCCGCTTCGTCCAGGGCGGCTTCGACTGGGCCTCCACGGCGGGACAGCCCGCACGCCTCGTGCGAGCGATGAACATCCTGCGCCAGTACCGCGCCGAGGACGTGGAGGCGCGCACGCCGAGCTGGGCCGCGCGCTGCTGCCCGGAGGCCTCGTCGTGGAGGGCAGCACGGACGTGCAGGGCGGCATCACCGTGGTGCACCTGCTGCGGCGCACCTCCGAGGGCCTCTCCCGCGAGGCCCTGCTCTTCCACACGGACTTCCACCAGGGCTTCGCCCCGCTGCTCTTCCGTGACTGGCTGCCCAGAGACTTGCGCCGCCGGGTCCAGCCGGACGAGCCCATCCATGACTTCTTCGCCGCGTGGACACGAGGCCTGGAAGAAGGCGCGAGAGCTCGGCGCGTGGGAGCCCCGGAGCGCCTTCCAGGAGAGCGCACGCCAGCTGTCCGCGGCCTCCGTCCACGTGAGCACGGAGCCGTGGCTGCTGGAGCGAGGCTACCTGCGGTGGCAGCCCCCGGGCGGAGTGCCTCGTCCCCGCTGATCAGCTCAGGAAGGCCACAGCCCGGGCGTGGCCTCGGCTCGGCCTCCCCACGCGAAGATGCGATCCTCCGGATGAAGCTGGCCAGGGGCTCGGAGATCCACCCGCACAGCAGCCAGAAGGGCGCGTAGTCCAGGCGGATCAGCCCATTCACACTCCACGGCGACACCGAGTAGTCCCACGGACACCGGCCAATGGCCGCCACCAGCAGCGCGCCCGACACGTACTCCACCGTGAAGCACACGGCCATGGCGACGAAGGCCCGCGTCACCCGGCTCAGCCTCACGCGCTGCATCCACACCATGAGGTTCTCGCCCAGCAGCAGCCCCACGCCCCAGATGGGGTGCATCCACAGATACGAGTACCCCTTGAGCCTCAAGTCCCCCGCCCCGTCGCCAGGTCCATCACCGAGGTGAAGCAGCACTCGATGCACCACCCCACCAGCCCGTACGCGATGAACCTCCCCAACAGCCCCAGCCGTTCTCCTCCACATGCCCCGCTGATACGCCCCGACCGCCGCTCATCCATGCCTCCCACGCCTGCGAAGCGTGTGGGAAAATGAGTTCCCACCCCCGAAAACCGCAACCCGGCACCTACGGGATTCCACAATTCGCGAGACGGAGTGTCCACCGGCGAGCGGCGGCCCCCGGCCGAGACGCTCGCCACCGGACGTCAGCTCAGCGTGTCCAGCTGCAGCCCAATGAGGTGGAAGCCTCCGCCCATATACGACCAGCCGAGCCGCTCGGCCCGCTTCACCACCGCCTCCAGCTGCGTGGAGCCCAGCACCAGCTTGAAGCCCAGCTTCTTGGCGTCCTGGCACAGCGCGATGACGATGGCATCCAGCGCCCGGGTGCGCTCCTCCTTGGGCACCTCCTTGTTGGCCACGAGGTTCTCCACCCAGCACACCGAGCTGTCCGTGCGGTAGAGGAAGCCCGCGGCGACCCCCGGCAATCGACGTAGCCCGTCTGCGGCAGCGCCTCGGGGATCATCGTCTCGCCAAACATCTGGAACCACCGGAGCACCTCGGCGAAGCGCTGCTCCGGGACATAGGGAAGGGGCGCGAACTCTCCCCACATGGGCAACCTCCAGCCACGTTGCTAGCCCAGCCGCCGCAGAACGCAAAGAAGGCGGAGGCTTGCGCAAACCCGGAACTCCCGGGCAGACTGTGTGCCCTGGTCGACGTTCACCTCTCCTCAAACCCCGGAGCCGAAGACATGTCTCAGGACACCGCCTCCCGCCCGAAGCGTGGTCTCAAGCGTCCCGTCGAAGTCGTCCGCGCCGAGCTGCTGAAGGATGCCGACACCAAGCGCATCGCCAAGGCGGTGGGCATGGAGCTCAAGGCACTATGTGGAGCTGGTGCTCCAGTACGCCCAGGACAAGGACAAGGAGCCCGAGCTCCACATCGTCCCGGACGAGGAGCTGAAGAAGAACGGCTTCAACGTCGTGTCGGCCGAGGAGGCCGGCAAGATGCTGGTGGCCATCGCCAAGGGCGAGTTCGGCGTGGATGAGTCCTTCCAGAACTCCGAGTTCGAGGCCTCCAGCGGTCCCAAGGGCCCCTCTCTTCGGGGACAAGAAGTAAGGCGAGGCGTGGATCGGCGGAAATTGATCGGGAAAATGCACGCAGGAAACCTTTTCCCCACCCCCCGATAACTCCTTTGTAAGCAGTTCTTCTCCACTAAAACTTCGAAAGAGAGTCACGCCATGGGCAAGGTCAGTCGGTATCGCCAAGGTCGCCGGTAAGGTCGCGGACATCGCGGGCAAGGTCGCCAACATCGCCGGCAAGGTGCTGAACGTCATCCAGAAGCCGCTGAGCGCGCTGACCCAGCCGATCAAGGACATCGCCGGGAAGTTCCTGGACAAGCTCGGTCCCTTCGGCAAGTTCCTGAAGCCGCTGGCCGACAAGCTCATCGACGGCGCCGCGGGCTTCCTCGCGGGCGGCCCGCTGGGCGCGCTGGGCACGCTGGGCAAGGTGGCCAAGACGCGTGGCGATGGGCAAGATCGCCGAGACCGTGAAGGGCGTGGCGGACAAGGTCGGCGCGTTCGCCAACAACCCGCTGGGCCAGCTGAACTTCCAGAACATCCTGGCGCACGCCCAGGCCAGCTTCGTGGAGTATGTCGACAGGAAGTCGCGGCGCCGCTGAGGCCGCATAGAACAAGGGCCGGTCCCTCATGCGGGGCTGGCCCTTCGTCTTTTCCGGCGCTTAGCCGTTCTCTCGGGCCAGCCGCGCCGCGTCACGCAGCAGCCGCTCGAAGGCCTCGTCGTCGCTCGCTGTCGTAGTAGCCGCGAATCTCGCCCGTGCCGTCCACGAGCACGAAGTGGGTGCCGTGGAAGATGCCCATCAGGTCCGTCCTCGTCCCCGGGCTCGCGGCCCATGCAGATCTTGAAGCCGCTGACGATGGTGTCCTTGAGCTGGCGCGTAGTCGCCGGTGAGGAAGCTCCAGCGGGCCGCGTCGGCGCCGTACTTCTGGGCGTAGTCGGCCAGGCGCTCCGGGGTGTCGTAGGCGGGGTCCACCGAGAAGGAGACGAGCTGCGAGCCGGCGCCCAGCGCCGCCGTCTGCGCTCCTGCACGCGCGCCATCTTCTGGGTGAAGACGGGGCAGACGGTGGGGCAGCGGGTGAAGATGAAGTTGGCGACGAAGGGGCGGCCCTGGAGCTGCTGCTCAGCCCGAAGGGCTGAGCCGTCCTGGCGGGTGAAGGTGAAGGCGGGCAGGGTGCCCAGCTGGGGCAGGGGCTCGGAGCGGGCGCGCAGGAAGCCCAGCGGCCAGGCAGCGTCATCCCCAGCGCCATGCGGCGATCCCGAGCCAGAGCGCGGGGTGGCGGAGGAGCGGAATCGGGGCGGCGGGAGCGGGGGCGGGAGTCTCAGCGGACATATGGCAGGAGGCCCGGGACGGAGGCAGCGGACAGCTAACGGAAGTACCACGGGAGCACAAGGGACGCGGTGACGCAGCGCGGTGCCTGAGGGGCCCCAGGGAGGCATCGCCGGGGAGGGTGGCCGGCGGGCAGGCACGCTCCCTCCCTATATAAGGACGCTGGCTTCGGGCGCGCTTGAGGGGCGGGGAGGGGCATGGTAGCCGGTGAGCCTTGACGATGCCCTGTGTCCGCCCTGATCCGCGTGCCACGGCGGCCCTCTCCGAGTCCGGAGGGGCGCTGCGGGGCGAGCCACTGTCCCGAGCCCGTCCCTCCGGGCCTGGACGTCGGGCGATGACGCGGCTGCTTCAGGTGCTGGGCTCGGTGCTGGTGATGGCGCTGGGGCTGCTGCCGGGGTGGGCGTGGGCGTGCCCCACGTGCGTGGCGCGGGCGCCGGAGTCGGCGGGGCGCTCGGCGCTGCTGGTGGGGGCCCTGCTGCTGGTGCCCTTCCTGCTGGTGGCGGTGGGCGTATGGGCGGCGGTGCGGGTCGCGAGAGGTGACGCAAAGAGGAGCTCGTGAGGACGCCTCACTGCTGGCGCCGCCGGAGAACGTGAGCGCGCACAGCCACCCATCGACGCGTTGCTGGCGCTGAGCCACCGCTTCGATCTGATCCTCGCGGTGGTGATGCTGGGCGTGCTGCTGGGGTTCCTGCGGTGGCGCTTCCGAGGAGCCCGGAAGGTGGCGCCGCGGACGGGGGCACGCGCGCAGCCGGGCGTTCGTGCTGGTGACGGCGCTGACGATCTTCGGGGTGGTGGACGGGACGCTGTTCGCGCGCTCGCTGGGCTACCTGAATGACGTGCTGTGGAACTTCGAGGTGCCGCGGGAAGACCCGGACACGGTGCGCGTGGAGGTGAACGCGCGGCAGTGGGCGTGGGAGGTGCGGTACGCGGGCGGAGGACGGGACGCTTCAACACGGAGGATGACGTGGTGACGTGGAGCGACGCTGCGCGTGCCGGTGGGCGCGCCGGTGTGGGTGCAGCTGGCGTCCACGGACGTGGTGCACGGGTTCTCGCTGCCGAACCTCCGGGTGAAGCTGGACGCGATTCCGGGCCGGGTGAACCAGACGTGGTTCCAGGCGGCGCGCGAGGGCACGTGGGAGGTGGCCTGCTACCAGCACTGCGGCACCAGCCACTACAAGATGCGGGCACGCTGACGGTGATGAGCCCCGAGGCCTACGCCACCTGGCTGCGCGAGGCGGGCCGGCAGGCGGCGCAGGCGTATGACGCGCACGGACACGGCCGCGCACTGGGGCTGGGAGTGGAGGCCCGAAGCCATGAAGCTGTTCCCCACGGATCACAAGGTGGTGGCGAAGCAGTACCTCTGGGGGGGGTTCGGTCCCTGCTGGTGGGCGGCCTGCTGGCGATGCTGATTCGCTTCCAGTGGGCGTTCCCGTGGCAGCCGGTGCCGGGGGGCTCGCGTGGGCGCCTGCCAGAGTCGGGCGGCGCGCTGACACCCCCCGCGTACACGGCCGTGTTCACCATGCACGGCCTGTTGATGGTGTTCTTCGCGGTCGCGCCGCTGCTGTTCGGCGCGCTGGGGGCACTTTGTTTGCCGCTGGCCATCGGCGCGCGAGGATGGCGTTCCCCCGGCTGTCGGCGCTGGGGTTCTGGGCGTACGCGGTGGGCGGCGCGCTGATGCTGGCGTCGTTCGTGGTGCGGCTGGGGCCCGCGAGCGCGGGGTGGACGTCGTATCCGCCGCTGGCACGCCCGCGTTCACGCCGGGCGCTGGGGCAGACGCTGGTGACGGTGGCGGTGTTGTGCGTGGGCGTGTCCGCGTTCCTGTACGGGCTCAACTTCGTGGTGACGGTGGTGCGCTGCCGGGCGCCGGGGATGCGTGGGGCCGGCTGCCGCTGGTGGTGTGGGGGCTGTTCTCACGGCGCGGTGCTCAACGTGCTGTTCGTGCCGGTGCTGGCGGCGGCCACGGGGCTGCTGCTGCTGGACCGGGTGGCGGGCACGCAGTTCTTCATCGCGGGCGCGGCGGCGGTGGGCGGGGGCGGCGACCCGGTGGTGTACCAGCACCTGTTCTGGCTGTTCGGCCACCCGGAGGTCTACATCCTCATCCTGCCCGCGTGGGGCATGGTGGGGGACTTCGTGGCGTTCTTCAGCCGCAAGCCCGCGCACGGCTACCGGCTGACGGCGGGGGCGATGGGCGCGGTGACGGCGCTGAGCGGCGCGGTGTACGCGCACCACCTGTTCACCAGCGGGATGGCGCCGGTGCTGGGGCGCACGTTCATGGTGCTGACGCTGCTGATTTCGCTGCCCGCGGAGGTGATGTTCCTCAACTGGCTGATGACGCTGTGGCGGGGCAGCGTGCGGCTCACGTCGCCGATGCTCGCGGCGCTGGCGACGATGGTGGTCTTCGGTCTGGGCGGCATCACGGGGCTGGCGCTGGGCGCGGTGGCGACGGACGTGCCGCTGCACGGGACCATGTGGGTGGTGGGCCACTTCCACCTGACGATGGGCGCGGCCAGCTTCCTGGCGGTGTTCGCGGGGCTCTACTTCTGGTTCCCCCGCATGTACGGGCGCGACGCTGGATGAACGGCTGGCGAAGGTGCACGTGCGTGCGAGCGCGGTGCTGTTCATCGCTGTGTTCGGAGGCCAGCTGGTGGCGGGGTACGCGGGGCAGCTGCGGCGGCTCTATGACCCGTACCAGTACACGTTCCTCGAGCACCTGCTCCCGTTGAACCGGTGGACCAGCTGGGCCGCGTTCGCGCTGGGCGCGGTGCAGCTGCTGTTCGTGGTGAACCTGGTGCGGACGCTCGGGTGGGGCCGCGCCGCGGAGCCGAACCCGTGGCAGGTGGGCACGCTGGAGTTGGACGGGGCGCGCCGAGCCTGCCGCCGGTGGACAACTACGCGCAGCTCCCCAGTGGTGGTGCGCGGGCCGTACGCGCCCCTGACCAGCGAGGCTCATGGAGCGGCCCTGGGGCGCGACTGGATCGGCCGGGCGGAGGTGCTGCCAGGAGAGGTGGCGCCCACGGTGGAGGGTGAGGCCGCGCAGCCGGGACCGGTGCAGAGCGTGGGAGGGACGGTATTACGCCCGTGGAGAGCGCGTTCTCGCGGGGCGAACGGACGCGGGGACGGGTACTGGTTCGGAGCGGTGGTGGCGCTGTGCGCGTGGGGGATGCTCTTCGCGGCGCTGGCGTTCTCGTGGGCTACCTGCGGATGCGAGACCCGTGGCCGCTGCCGGGCATGCCGCCGCTGCCGACGATTCTCCCGGCGGTGTCGGTGGGGCTGCTCGGGGTGGCGGCGGTGCTGCTGCACCTGAGCGGACGTGGGGCGAAGGCGCTGCCCTGGACGGTGGTGGCGGCGCCTGGGGCGCTGGTGGCCGCGGGCTGGCGGTGCAAGGCTTCGTGCTGAGCTCGCTGTGGAGCGCGGGGCTGAAGCTGCCGCAGGGTGGGGGCGCACGCGTTGGCGGTGTACGGGCTGGTGCGTGCGGTGCACGGCGCGCATGTGCTGGCGGGGCTGTTGGGCCTGTGTGCGGGAGCTGGTGCGCGGGGTGCGCGGGGGTGGAGGTGCGCGGGGCGCTGCGGCTCTGGGCGCTTGACGGAGCTTTCCTGACGGTGACGGCGATCCTCTTCGCGGCGGTGTACCTGCCATGAGCGCGAGACGGACAGGGCTGGGAGTGGTGCTGGTGCTGGTGGCGTCGGGGCGGGTGCAGCCGGCAGCGGCGCCGAGCTCGAGCCGCTGAAGCTGGGCGAGGGGCGCACGGTGGCGGTGGAGACGCTGGAGCGCGGGCGGGACGTGTATGCGTACTACTGCCTGTCCTGCCACGGCGCGCGAGGGGACGGGCAGGGCCCGGCGGCGGTGGGGATGCTCACCGCCTCGGAACTTCCGGCAGGGGCTGTTCAAGTTCGGCGGGGTGGGGGCGGGGCCAGCTGCCCACGGACGAGGCGCTGAAGCGCACGGTGCGGCGCGCGGGCTGCACGGCACGCCGATGTTGCCGTGGGGCGTGCCGGAGGCGGACGTGGAGGCGGTGGTGCAGTACGTGAAGACGTTCAGCCCGCGCTGGCAGCAGGAGGCGCCGGGCCAGCCGCTGGAGGTGCCGGCGGATCCGTGGAAGGGGCGAGGCGGAGGCGCTGGAGCGCGGCAAAGTCGTCTTTCACGTGGCGGGGAAGGGGGATGCGGGGTGCTCGGGGTGCCACATCTCGTACTTGCCGAAGCCGGAGCTGGAGGCGCTGGTGGAGCAGGTGACGGGGCGGAAAGGTGGACCTGAGCAAGGTGGATCCGTACACGCAGCAGGCGAGGGACTCGGACTACACGGTAGCGGTGGACGAGAAGGGCGAGCCGGCGCAGATGGCGCGGGTGTTGCCGCCGGACTTCCTGCTGCACCGGCTGCGGACGGTGTGGCCGCTGGGGACGCAGGTGGAGGGAGCGGAGTACACGCCGGAGCGGCAGCGCGAGGACCTGTACCGGGTGATTGCCGCGGGCGTGGGCGGGGCGGCGATGCCGACGTGGGAAGGGCGCGATTCCCGAGGAGAACCTGTGGGCGCTCGCGCACTACGTGCAGACGCTGGTGAACCAGCGGGACACGCCCGAGGGCCGCGCGCTCAAAGAGCGCCTGCGCCACCCTGAAGCGACCCTTGCTGGCTGGGACAAGCGAGACTATCTCTGCACCAGTGGTTCGTGCAGAGGAAGCGGCCCGTGCCGAACTTCATCTTCTTCGACCCGCCGTCGCAGGTTTACTTCCCGGCCGACAAGGACGTCGACTGGTTCGATGGGCCTCGTGCCTGATGACGATCGGCATAGTGCTCCAGATGTTCCGACTGATCTTCGAAGCAGTCGAACCCAACGGCAGCGCGGCCGAGTTTGAGAGCAAGCTCAATGAGGTCCTCTACGACCAGGGCATCGGCTGGAAGATGGAGCGTGGGCAGATCGTCTACCGAGGCGACCAGCCGTTCGAGCAGACCGTCGCGTCAGCCCGGCATGTACTGAAGAAGCACGACGCTGGGAGCCGGCCGTGACGAAGCGACCCGTCGGCACGCCCAAGGGCGAGCTGATCCTCTACCAGACCGAGGACGGCCGCACGCGCATCGAGTGCCGTTCGAGGGCGAGACGGTCTGGCTCACGCAGGCGCTGATGGCCGAGCTTTCCAGAACGACGTCCGAACGATCAACGAGCACCTCAAGAACATCTTCGACGAGGGCGAGTTGAGCCGGAGGCAACTATCCGGAAATTACCGGATAGTTCGAACCGAGGGCAGCCGCGGCAGGTTACCCGCGACGTCGAGCACTACAACCTCGACGCCATCCTCGCCGTCGGCTACCGCGTGCGCAGCCACCGCGGCACGCAGTTCCGCCAGTGGGCCACGGCGCGCTTGAGCGAGTACCTGGTGAAGGGCTTCACGATGGACGACGAGCGGCTGAAGAATCCGCCCGGGCCGGGCCAGAAGGACTACTTCGACGAGCTGCTGGAGCGCATCCGCGACATCCGCGTCGTCCGAGCGGCGCTTCTACCAGAAGGTGCTCGACATCTACGCGACCAGCGTCGACTACACGCCCGACGCCGAGCTGTCGCAGCAGTTCTTCGCGACCGTGCAGAACAAGATGCACTGGGCCGCGCACGGGCACACCGCCGCGGAGGTGATCCACGAGCGCGCGGACGCGAAGAAGCCTTCATGGGCTTGCAGACCACGCGCCCCGGCGGCATCGTCCGCAAGGACGACGTCGACCGTCGCCAAGAACTACCTCACCGAGCACGAGCTGCAGGTGCTCAACCGCATCGTGAACCTGTACATCGAGTACGCCGAGCTGCAGGCGCTCGAGCGGAAGCCGATGACGATGCGGGACTGGGTCACGAAGCTCGACGAGTTCCTGAAGATCTCCGGCCGCGAGCTGCTGGATCACGCGGGCACGATTTCCGCGGAAACGCCAAGGCAAAGGCCGAGCACGAATATGACCGCTACCAGGCGCTCCGGACGCGAAACCGCGCACGATCGACACGGAGTTCGAGGGAAGGTGAAGCAGCTCAAGAAGCCTGCCCAGACGCGGGGAAGAAGGGGGCGCGGTAAGTGATGTGCCGCACCCTCGCGCCCCTGCTTCGCGGACGGCGCGCCCGGGGCGCCCTTTGTCCGCCGATGAGCGCCTGCGCAACCCGGCGAAGTGACCCTTGTCGGCTTGGGCAAGCTGGGACTGTCCTAACTGGTAGGTTGTCCCATGCTCTGAAAGCCGTAGGCCATGACGTGTCAGACCCTCCAGGTAGGGTACTGCTCCATGGTTTCCATGCTGCACGAGGGTCTTCTTGCTCTTGTTCCGCAACCGCCCTGCGCTGGCGCCGGAGCTGCTGCGCGATGCGCTCGGCTGCAGCTTGCCTCCTGGACGGAGGCGCGGGTGGAGTCCGCCGAGCTCACCGAGGTGGTCCCCACCGAGTACCGGGCGGACCTCGTGGTGCTCCTGCTGGAAGGCAAGCCCATCTTCGCCATCGTGGTGGAGGTGCAGCTGTCTCGTGATGAGGACAAGCGGAAGACGTGGCCGCTGTACCTGACGAGCCTGCGCGCCCGGGTGGAGTGT
>CAVXYU010000007.1:0-78772 GCA_963766015.1 uncultured Actinomycetota bacterium
TCGCCCACTCCTGGGTATCGCGCCCCTTGCCCGTTCCCCGAGGGCTTCCCACTCCGGGACCGTCATCACCCTTTCGACCAGCGGCAGGATCTGGACCTCCTCGTCGCGCAGATGCTCGTCCAGGACGGCCAGAGTTCGGTCACCGTGTCGGCGAGATCCGCGCCGATGGCGGGGTCCGCGCTCGCGGCGAAGGCGCGGACAGCTCGGCGGCCCGCTGGTAGAGCTCGCTGATGCGCTCGTGCTGCTCCTCCATCCGCAGGATCATCTCGCTGTCCATCGGCGCCTGTTCCAGCAGCAGCGGCCACATCAGCTCGTCCTCGGCCTCATGGTGGTGATGCAGCGCCGTGACGAGTTCCCCAGGAACTCCACGACCGTGGCGGCCCGGCGCGGTCGCCGCTCCGGAACAGTCCCGGACAAGCGCGCGGAACGGCACCGGAACTGCTGACGAAAATCGTTGTGCGCGAACACCATTTCCCAGGTGTCAGGGTCGGGCGGTGGTCGCTCGGCTGGTGGCTGAGTGTCATTGCGCCTCCTCGGTCGAACGGTGGCGGAGTGCGCGGCCGGCGGTGCGCCGCTGGCGATGCCGCAACACTGCGGGACACCGCTGGCGACGCACTTGCAGGCCGCTGAAGGCGACTGCCCGTACGGGCGATACGCTCCGTCGATCATGCTGCGGTTGACCGTTCTGGGAGCACTGGGGGCGACGCACATCGGCCGAACGTGGACGGCCACGCGGACGAGTCCCGGCCGACCTCGGCGGTCCGCGGCAGCGCAGCGTGCTCGCCCTGTTGCTGGTCGCAAGAGGGCAGGTGGTGTCCGTCGACCGGTTGGTCGAGGATCTGTGGAACGGCGAGCCGCCGCCGCGGGCGATCGGCGCCCTGCAGGCCTACGTGTCGCACCTGCGGCGCGCCCTGGAGCCCGACCGGGCGCCGCGCACACCGGCCGACCGTCCTGGTCAGCGAGCCTCCCGGCTATGCGATCCGGGTGCCGCCGGACGCGGTGGACGCCTGGCGGTTCGAGACGCTGGTGCGCAGCGCCGCGCGAACAGAGCGGCACCGCCCGGGAGGCCGGGCGTTGCTGGACCAGGCACTGGAGCTCTGGCGCGGCAATGCGTACGGGGAATTCGCCGCCGAGCCTGGGCGCAGCCGAGGCGGCGCGGCTGGACGGCCTGCGGATCGTGGCCACCGAACGGTGGTGCGAGGCGCGTGCTGCGCGTCCGGCGACGCCCACGAGGCGGTGATGGCCGCCGAGGCAACTGACCCGCGACCATCCCCTGCGGGAAGAGGGGTGGCGATTGCTGGCCATGGGTCTGTACGCCGGCGGCCGGCAGGCGGACGCACTGGCCGCGCTGCGGCGGGCCGGGACGATGCTCGCCGAGGAGCTGGGCGTGGACCCCGGCCCGGCGTTGCTGAAGGTGGAGGCCGATGTGCTGCGCCCAGCGGCTGGCGCTGCCCCGAGCAGGTCGCAGGAGAGCCGCAGTCCCGCCGACCGGCGACGTCGAGCAGCCGCCTGGCCCGCGGCCCCGGCTGCGCACGCCGGCGCGACGGTCACAGGCTGCCCGGTCACCCGACACCGGACCGAGGTGATCGGGCCGAGTTCGTCGGCCGGGACGTCGGAACTGAACACGCTGCACTCGCTGGCCGCGGAGGCCGACGAGACAGCCGAGCCGCCGGGTGGTGCTGCTCGCCGGTGAGGCGGCGCCGGCAAGTCCGGCTCTCGTCGATCGCTTCGGCGCGTGAGCTGGGCTGCCGACCGTGGCGGGTGGTGGTCGGCCGATGCCCGGAGTCGGCCGGGGCACCGCCGGCCTGGGCCTGGGTGGAGGCGCTGCAGGCACTGGCCGGCAGGTCGATCCCGGTCCGCTGGCACCGGCGCTGGCCCCGCTGCTCGACGAGAATCCCGCACCGCGCCAGGCGAATCGGACGCCTCCTTCGGCCGGTTCCTGCTCAGCCGGGCGGTAGCGGCTACCTGACGCAAGCCTGCCGGGTGCCAGCCGCTGGCCGTGTCTCCTGGACGACCTGCACCGTGCGCGATTCCGAGACCCTGGCGCTGCTCGACGCGGTCGCCGCGGGCGTGTCCGGGCGTGCCGCTGTTGCTGGTCGCCGCATATCGGCCGGCCGAGGCGCCACCCGGACTGCGCGACACCCTGGCCGGCCTGGCCGCGTACCGCCGATCCGGATCTCCCTCGGCGGTCTCGACCCGGCGCAGGCCGCCCGGCTGGTCCGCGCGGTTGCCGGCGTCCAACCCGACCCGGCGACCGCTGCGCGCGCTGCGTGGACCGCACCGGCGGCAACCCGTTCTACCTCACCGAGAGCGCGCGGCTGCTCGGCAGCGAGGGCGGTCTGGTGGCGACCTCCAAGGTGCCCGAAGGCGTCCGCGACGTCCTGCGACGCCGGTTCGCCCGGCTGCCCGAGGTGACCGTCTCGGTCCTGCGACTGGCCGCCGTCATCGGCCGGGACGTCGACATCGACGTCCTGATCGAGGCCGCCGAGGTCGACGAGGAGACAGTTCTCGACGCCCTGGAAGCGGGGGTGCTGGCCGGCCTGCTGACCGAACCGCATCCCGGGGCCGGTGCGTTTCGCGCACGTCCTGGTCCGGGACACGCTGTACGAGGACGCACCGCGGCTGCGCCGGGGCCGCTGGCATGCCCGCGTGGGCGCCGCCGTGGCCCAGCTGCATCCCGACGAGTTCGCCGCTCTGGCGCACCATTTCCATCAGGCGGCCACCACGGCCACGGCGCGACAGGCCGTCGATGCGGCCATCCTCGCTGCGCAGCAGGCGGTTTCCCGGTACGCCCACGAGACGGCGGTGACGCTGTACCGCCAGGCGCTGGCGGACCTCGATCGCGTCCCTTTCGGCGGCACCGCCGATGGCCGGGTCGCCGAGCGCATCGAACTGCTTGCCCGGCTGAGCCTCTCGCAGATCGCCGACGGTGACTCGATGGCTGCGCAGGAAAGCCGGAGGGAGGCGATCCGGCTCGCCGACCGGGACGGGCGACCGGGTCTGCTGGTCCGGGTCCTCACCGCCTGGGACTTGCCGACGCCGTGGATCGTCCGCCGCTACGGCATGGTCGACACCGAGATCACGGCCATGATCGAGCGGGCCTTGAGCTGGCCGGATCCCGGCGTCGTCGATGACGTCACGCGGTGCAAGCTGCTGTGCGCGCTGGTCGCGGAGATAGCCGGCGAGCAGATCGACAGGGCCGCCGCCGCCGCCAGCGAGGCCGAGCAGATCGCCCGGAGGTTGGCCGAACCCATGCTGATCGGTCTTGCGCTGCATGCCCGGAGCTGGGTGACCCCGGCCGACGAGAACCCCGACGAAAGGCGCGGGATCGGCGCGGAACTGCAACACATCGGGGACCGTCCTGGGCTTGCCGTCTTCGCCCTTCTCGGCCACCACATGGAATTGCAGTATCGCGCCGTCGTACTCGACCCCGACGGCATTTCCCAGCAGATCGATCAGCTCGATGCCATCGTCCGTCGTTATCACTGGCGGCAGGCCGAGTCTGCGGTGCAGATGCACAGAGGCTTTCTCTCCCACTTGACCGGTCGGCTGGAGGAGGCCGAGGGCGCCTATCTCAGGGCCCATGAGTTGTTCCGTTCGAGCGGTGCCCTGGACGCCGAGGGAATCACCGCTCTCGCCCTGCTGACGGTGCGCCTCACCCAGGGGCGGGAAGGCGAGCTGGCGAGCGTCGTCGGCGGCGTCGACACGGCGACCGACATGGTGGCGGATCTGCGGGCCCTGCCGCTGACCGCGGTCCTGCGAACCGACGAGGCGCGGGAACTCCGACGGCGAATCCGGCCCGTGCGACACGACTTCTTCCGGTGCCTGGTCCTGACGATGCGGGCGATGATCGCCGTGCGACTGGCCGACCCTGTCGAAGGCGAATCGGTGTACCAGGAATTGGTGCCGTACCGGGGTCAGGTGGGTGGGGCGGGCACCGGGTCCTTCGCCGTCGGGCCGGTCGACACTGCACTGGGCGACCTGGCGGCGATGCTGGGACGCCCCGCCGCCGCGCGCGAGCACTTTGCCGTGGCGCTCGACGTTGCGCGGCGATGCGGGAACGAGGCATGGATCGATCGGGCGAGCCGGCGATTGGCCGAGTTCGCCGATGACAGCGGACTGTCAGCGCACCGGTAGCTCGCGGCCGCTCGTCACGGCGGGTGTTGCGGATCCGGTCGGCGGTATCCGCTGCTCGCCGGTCCCACGAACGTCGATTTTCGCCATTCGAATCGCGCATCGAGGACCCGGACGCCGGTGCTGCCGGGCTGCAGGTGGACGGCAAGTGCACGGCAAGGGCCCGGCAAGCGGACCGCGCGACCCTCCTCGCGAACGGCCGACGCCCGTCCGGGCGGTCGGCGCATCCGAGGAGGAGACATGAGTAGGTTGCTGTACCGGATCGGCCGCGCCGCCGCGGCGCGGCCGTGGCGAGTGATAGGTGGCTGGCTCGCCGTCCTGGCCATCGCCCTGACGCTGTCCATGACGCTCGGCGCCGAAACCCGGGACGATTACCGGGTCGCGGGGTCACCCGCGCAAGCCGGTGCGGACTTCCTCGACACCCATTTCGCGGGATCCTACGGCGCGGACGCCAGGGTGGTGCTGCACGCCGACGCCGGAGTCCTGCAGAACTCGGACGTCGACGCACTGCGTGGTCGACTGGCGACACTGCCGCGCGTGACGGTCGTCGAACCGGCGCGGTTGTCGGCAGACTCCGACACCGCGTTGATCGGTGTCCGCTATGACGTCCCGGTCACCTCGTTCAAGGGATCGGAAGCTGTCGACGCGTTGTGGTCGGCCGCGAAACCGCTGCAGGACAGTGGCTTCGAGGTCGCCCTGGGTGGTCAGGTACCGGAAAACTTCAGTCCGCCGGGCGGCACCGCGGAACTGGTGGGCATCGTCATCGCGCTGGTCATCCTGGTCATCGCGTTCGGTTCTGTTTTCGCCGCCGGCTTGCCGCTGGCGGTGGCGCTGGTCGGGTTGGGCATCGGAACCTCGCTGATCGCATTGCTCGCCGCGGTCACCGAGGTCAGCAACACCGCTCCGACCGTCGCGACCATGGTGGGCATCGGGGTCGGGATCGACTACGCGCTGCTGCTGGTCACCCGGTACGTCGAGGGCCTGCGGCGCCGCCTGCCGGTGACCGAGGCGGCTGCGAGAGCCAATGCCACGGCCGGTGTTTCGGTGCTGTTCGCCGGGACCACGGTCCTTGTGTCGCTACTCGGTCTGCGGTTGGCGGACCTCCCGGCGTACACGTCGATGGGCGTTGCCACGCTGTTGGTCGTCACAGCGGTGATGGCGACGTCGGTCACGCTGGTGCCGGCCCTGTGCGGGCTCGTCGGGACCCGGGCGCTCCGCAAGTCCGAGCGCGCCCTGCTGACCCGATCCGGCGTGCCCACCGTGGAAGGGACGCAGGCGAACGTCACCCGACCGACCGTGACCGCCCGATGGGCACAGCGCATCGGACGCCGCCCGTGGCCCTGGGCGTTGGCGGCGCTGAGCCTGCTGATCCTGCTTGCCGCACCGGTTCTCGGCATGCGTACCTGGCCGCAGGATGCGGGCAGCCGGCCGGAGGCAAACACCACCAGGGTGGCCTACGACCTGCTGGCGGCGGAGTTCGGGCCGGGCGCGAACGGGCCGTTCGTGGTGGCCGTCGACCTCGACCGCGTACCGGCCGCGCAGCTCCCGGGACTGCTGACCCAGATCGGTGACGATGCCGGTGTCGCCGGCGTCACGCCACCGGTGGTCAACCAGGCCGGCGACGCGGCGGTGATGGTGGTGCAGCCGACGACAGGACCACAGGACGAGGGGACAACAACACTGCTGCAACGCCTTCGAGCCGATATACCGGACGGCGTGATGATCACCGGGCTGACCCCGCGCTCGCCGACATTGCGGAGCGGCTGTCGGATCGGCTGTGGGTGGTCATCGCCTTCGTCGTCGGTGTGTCCATCCTGCTGCTCGCTGCTGTGTTCCGTTCGGTCGTGATCCCGCTGAAAGCCGCTGTGCTGAATCTGCTGTCGGTCGCGGCCGCCTACGGCGTGATGGTCGTGGTGTTCCAGTGGGGTTGGGGCGCCGAACTTCTCGGCCTGCCGCATGCCGGGCCGATCTCGAGTTGGGTGCCGATCCTGATGTTCGCCATTCTGTTTGGGCTGTCGATGGACTACCAGGTCTTCCTGCTGTCGCGGATCCGCGAGGATTACCTGGCCACCGGCGACCCGCACGGCAGCGTCGTCCGCGGACTGTCCTCCACCGGCCGGGTGATCACGAGCGCGGCCGCCATCATGGTCGCGGTGTTCATCGGCTTCGCGTTGGACGCGGACCCGACGGTGAAGATGATGGGCGTCGGGATGGCGGTCGCGGTGCTGATCGACGCCACGGTCGTGCGACTGGTGCTGGTGCCCGCCACGATGACCCTGCTGGGTCGCGCCAACTGGTGGCTGCCGACGTGGCTGGACCGGATCCTTCCCCGACTGGATGTCGACGGCCACGAACCCGCGGTCCCAACGCCGCAGCCAGAATCGAAGCCTCGGGTCCCGGAGGTGGCGGGCGCAGGATCAGCCCACTGACAGCATTTCCCGTTGATCATGCGGTCCAGCACGCGACTCGCCGGGCGACACGCGCGAGAAGCCGTGCTGGGCTGCATGATCAACACTGAAAAGGCGGCTCAGGCGCGGACCACCGTCAAACCCACCGAGCCGTCTGCGGACGGAGCGCGGGTCACCGACAACGCCAGCGTCTCCGCCTTGACCGTCTCCAGCCGGTCCTGCACCGCGGCCCAGAGATCATCAGGGACGGTGAGGGTCAGATCGATCCGGTCCGACACGTCCAGCCCGGCGTCCTTGCGGGCTTGCTGCACCTGACGCAGCAGGTCGTTCACTGCGCCCTGGGCGATCAGTTCGTCGTCGAGAACCGTGTCCAGCACGACGAAGCCGCCCGACCGGAGCAGCCCGACCGCGTCCGACGCAGACCCGGCGGCCACCAGCTCCAGCGCGTACTCACCGTCGCTGAGCGGCACCCCACCGCAGACCACGGACCCGTCGTCGGCCACCGACCAGTCCCCCGTCTTCGCCGCCTTGATCACCTGCTGCACCTGCTTGCCGAGCCGCGGCCCGGCAGCCCGGGCATTCACCGAGAGCCGGCGGGTGACCCGCTCGTCGTGATCGGCGAGTTCGGTCAGCTCCACCGACCGGACGTTGACCTCGTCCGACAGCAGAGAAGCGAAGGGCTGCAGGCGATCCGCGTCCTTGGTCGCCACGGTCAGCGACGCCAGCGGCTGCCGGACGCGCTGCCCGGCGGCCTTGCGCACCGACAGCGCCACCGACGCGACCTCGCGCACCTCGTCCATCGCGGTGACGAGATCGGCATCGCGCGGCAGGGTGCCGTCCGACGGCCAGTCCGTCAGGTGGACGGACCGGTCCCCGGTCAGCCCACGCCAGATCACCTCCGACGTCAGCGGCAGCAGCGGCGCCACCACCCGGCAGAGCACCTCCAGCACCGTGTGCAGGGTGTCGATGGCATCCGCGTCACCGTCCCAGAACCGTTGCCGCGAACGGCGGATGTACCAGTTCGTCAGCCCCTCCAGGTAGAGCCGCACCGACGCGCAGGCACCGGCCAGGTCGTACACGTCGAGCGCACCGGTGACGTCCGCAGCCAGCTCGGCGGTCTTGGACAGCACGTACCTGTCCAGCACGTCGGTGGAGTCGGTACGCCAGACGCCGACCCGATCCGACGCCCCGGCGTAGAGCGCGAGGAAGTACCAGGCGTTCCACAGCGGGAGCACGGCCTGCCGGACGCTCTCCCGGATGCCGGCCTCGGTCACGACCAGGTCGGCGCCGCGCAGGATCGGCGAGGACATCAGGAACCAGCGCATCGCGTCGGACCCGTCCCGCTCGAAAACCTGCCCCACGTCGGGATAGTTGCGGCGCGACTTGGACATCTTCTGCCCGTCGTCGCCCAGCACGATGCCGTGCGCCATGCAGGTGTTGAAGGCCCGCCGGTCGAACAGCGCGGTCGCCAGCACGTGCATGGTGTAGAACCAGCCGCGCGTCTGCCCGTTGTACTCGACGATGAAATCGCCCGGGTAGTGGTCCTCGAACCACTGCGCGTTCTCGAACGGGTAGTGCACCTGGGCATACGGCATCGAGCCCGATTCGAACCAGCAGTCCAGCACCTCGGGCACCCGGCGCATGAGCGATTGCCCCGTCGGGTCGTCCGGGTTGGGCCGGATCAACTCGTCGATGTAGGGCCGGTGCAGGTCGTCCGGACGCACCCCGAAGTCGCGCTCCAGCTCGTCGAGCGAGCCGTAGACGTCCACCCGCGGGTACGCGGGATCGTCGGAGGTCCACACCGGGATCGGCGAGCCCCAGAACCGGTTCCGGGAGATCGACCAGTCGCGGGCGCCCTCCAGCCACTTGCCGAACTGGCCGTCCTTGATGTGCGCCGGCACCCAGGCGATGTCCTTGTTCAGCTCGATCATCCGGTCGCGAAACTTCGTCACGGCGACGAACCAGGACGAGACCGCGCGCTGGATCAGCGGAGTGTCGCACCGCCAGCAGTGCGGGTACGGGTGCTCGTAACTGTCCCGGCGGAGCAGCAGCCCGTTCTCCCTCAGGTCCGCGATGATCGGCACGTTCGCGTCGAACACGTGCATGCCCTCGTACGGCGGCACCAGCGAGGTGAACCTGCCCTGGCCGTCGACCGGGTTGACGAGCTCGATGCCGGCGGCATCGGTGACCGCCTTGTCCTCCTCGCCGAACGCGGGCGCGATGTGCACGACGCCGGTGCCGTCCTCGGTGGTGACGTAGTCGGCGGCGAGGATCTGGTGCGCCCTCTCGTCGCCCAGGAAGAAGTCGAACGGCGGCGTGTATCGGGTCCCGACCAGTCGTGCGCCGGTGAACGTCGCCAGCACCTTCGGGTCCTCGCCCAGCTCACGCGAGTACGCGCCGATCCTGGCGGCGGCGAGCAGGTACCTGCCGGCGAACGGGCCGGACGACTCCACGACGGCATAGTGCACGTCGGGATTGACCGCGGCGGCCAGGTTCGACGGCAGCGTCCACGGCGTCGTCGTCCATACCAGCGCATTGACCCCGTCCAGCTGCGCGTTCTCCGAACGCAACCGCAACGACACCGTCACGGCCGGGTCCTGGCGCGACCGATACGTGTCGTCCATCTTGGTTTCCGTTGCGGACAAGGGTGTCTCGCAGCGCGTGCAGTACCACAGGACCCGGTTGCCGTCGTAGATCAGGCCCTTGTCCCACAAGGTCTTGAAGGCCCACATCACGGACTCCATGTAGTCCAGATCGAGGGTCTTGTAGTCGTGCTCGAAGTCCACCCACCGCGCCTGCCGGGTGACGTACTCCTGCCACTCGTGGGTGTAGCGCAGCACCGACTCGCGGCAGGCCTCGTTGAACTCCTCGATCCCGAACGCGACGATCTCGGACTTGTGCTTGATGCCGAGCTGCCGTTCGGCCTCCACCTCGGCAGGCAGGCCGTGGGTGTCCCACCCGAACCGGCGCTCGACCCGTCGCCCGCGCATGGTCTGGTACCGCGGTACGACGTCCTTGACGTAGCCGGTCAGCAAGTGGCCGTAATGCGGCAGGCCGTTGGCGAAGGGCGGCCCGTCGTAGAAGACGTACTCGTTGGAACCGTTGTCACCGGCCGGCCGCTGCTCGACGGAGGCAACGAAGGTGTGGTCCTTCTCCCAGAAAGCCAGCACCTCCCGCTCGAGGGAAGGGAAATCCGGGTGTCCGGTGACACTGTTGACGCCCGCCCGCGGGTAACCGCGGGAGGCCGCGGCCGCCGATCGGCCGGTGGTCGCGAGGTTGTCGGAGCTCGACAGATCGTCGGTGGTCTCGTTCACGGGTACTCCTCATCGCTGCAGTCACGTGCCCTGCAGGGACGAGATCCGGCCGGTGTCGGCCGTCTCCCGCGGTACCACCCCGCTTGCCGGTGCCCGGGTGGACACCGACCGCTCTTCGTCCGGCTGTGACGGGCCGGTCCCGTTCGGTTCTAGTGAGGACCCCGGCTGCCCGGTGGTCCCGTTCTTCCGAATGGCTCGCCGGTGATGGCCGGGTCGTCGCCACGTGCTTGCACAAGCGTAACGTCCGGCGGAACCGATTTCGTCCCGCCGGACGGATGTCGCCTACTCGCCGGGGCCGGTCAGCACCGGAGCAGCCTGCTCCTTCGAGCCCTCACCGTCGAGCTGGGCCAACTGCTCGCTGATCCAGGACTTCAACCGGCCGCGGTACTCCCGCTCGTAGCTGCGCAGGTCCGCGATCTTCTTCTCCAGACCGACACGCTCACCGGCGAGCTTGCCGAGCACCTCGTCGTACCGGGCCTTGGCCTCTGCGTCGAGGGCCTCGGCCTTGGTCCGGCTCTCCCGCTCGGCGGCCTCGGCCCTGGTGGTGGCGTCACTGAGCAACGCCTCGGACTGCGCCTTCGCGTCCGCGAGCACCTTCTCCGACTCGGACCGGGCCTCCTCGGTCAGCTTGTCGGCGGTCTCCTGCGCGAGGGCGAGCAACCGGGCGGCCTGGGTGTGGCCAGTCTCCGCGGGCACGGCCTGGGCGGGAGCCTTCTCCAGCACGGGTGCAGCCGCACCGTTGGTGGCCGAGCCGTCGCGGGACTTGAGGGTGTTGTTCTCCTCGATGAGCCTGCTCAGCTCCGCCTCGACGACGTCGAGGAACGCGTCCACCTCGTCCTCGTCATATCCTCGCTTGCCGATCGAGGGCTTCTTGAAGGCGACGTTGTGCACGTCGGCTGGGGTGAGCGGCATCAAAACTCCTCATTGGATCTTCACTCGGTACAACTGCATCCGGACGTCCGGACCCACGGCATCTTAGAGCGCCGCGACCGCAAGGCGGGCGACGACCTCCATGAGGACGTAAACGAGGATCAGCAGGACGACGATGCTGAGGTCAAAACCGACGCCGCCGAGTTTGACGGTCGGGATGATCTTCCGGAACAGCTTGACCGGCGGATCAGTGCTCGAGTAGAGCAGTTCCATGGCGACGGCGGGTGTGCCGGCAGGGCGCCAGGTCCGCGCGAAAACCCGCACGAACTCGATCACGATCCTGCCCAGCAGCGCCAGCCGGAACAGCCAGAGCAGCAGGTAGACCACCTGCCAGAGAATATTCACCACTCCACTTTTACCTGATCGGCGGACGGTCGGGAACCACCATCGGTCTGCGATCGCCTCGGGATGCAGTCAACGCGCAGCACCGGACGGTGCTGCGCGTTGACGGAGAGCGGGATCAGCGACCGACGCGGGCTGTGGCGTAGGCGGTCCGCTCACGTCCGGCCGGCTCGGCCAATCCACCCTGGAACCCGGAGTGCGTCGGCTCGTAGGACGGCATGTCGGCCATCTCGGTGTCGGGCGGCAGCAGCATGAACACCTTGGTGGTGACCTTGTCGATCGATCCGCGCAGCGCGAAGGCGAGACCGGCGGCGAAATCGACCAGCCGCCGGGCACCGGCGTCGTCCATGTCGGTCATGTCCAGGATCACCGGCTTGCCCTCGCGGAACTTCTCGCCGATCACCCGCGCCTCGCTGAACCCGGTGAGCTTGACGGTCACCGGCCGGATCGCTCCGGTCGACTCCGGTTCGCGGCGCAGGTCCGGCCGCGGCTGAACGGCCAGCGCCCCGTTGGTCAACTGCTCGTCCTGGTAACCGGTCGACATCGAGCGGGCGCCTTTCGGCTGGTAGGGGTCGTGGCCGCTGTCGGGGTGGCTCCCGTGCGGATCGCCGGCGTAGTCGTCATCGGCGTAGTCGGCCGACCGCGGGTCCCGGGCGTAATCGTCGCGGTAACCGTCGGCGTCGTGGTACTCGTCGCCGAACTCGTCGCGACGACCCTCGTCAGGCACGAGTCCGAGAAAGGCCCCCACCTTGCGCCATGATCCCATTGTCGTCCTGATCCTTCCGCCGTCATTCGCTGCAAGCCGATGTACCGCACAACCGATCTACCGACGCCCGGTCAACGGCCCGACACGGCAGGCCATCCGCCGGTCATCATGTTCGGAACCGGGCAAACCCATGCCGTGCAACCGTTTTCCACGCCTGACGGTCAGGCTATCGCCCGCCGTGGAGGCGACAGCGGTGCGACACACCCGGTTACGTCACGGGTCTGCCACGGTTCGCGCCGTTCGCGGCCCGGCGGACGAGGCGGGATCGGGCAGCCAGATCAATCCCGCCAGGCGGCCGGTCGGCGCGCCGCGCCGGTGGCTGAACAACTCCCGATCAGTAGCGGTGCACCGCGGGTCGACAGACACTGCGGCGACACCGTTCTCGTGCAGCTGCGCCGCCAGCCCGGCTCGCAGGTCGAGCCCGGCAGTACCACGATCGGTGACGCACGCCGAGCCGGGCAGCGCAGCCTCCACCTCGTCCCGCATCGTCGGACGGCACCTCGTAGCAGCGCGCCGCAGATCGCCGGGCCGAGCAGCACGTCGATCCGCTCCGCGTGCGCGCCCAGCAGGATCATCTGCTCCACCATGCGGAGCGCGATCCCGTCCGCCGCGCCGCGCCGGCCCGGCGTGGACGGCGGCGATCACACCGGCGACCGGGTCGGCGGCCAGGATCGGCACGCAGTCGGCGACCAGCACAGCCAGTCCGACACCGCGGTCCGCCGTGACGACCCGTCGGTGTCCGGCAACGGGTCGGGGGCAGGACGACCCGTGCTGGAGCGTCACCCGGGTCACCGTCGCGCCGTGCACCTGATGCATCCAGACGATCCTGTTCGCCGGCAGACCGGCGGCGGCGGCGAGCCGTTCCCGGTTGGCCGCCACCGCTGCGGGGTCGTCGCCGACGCCGCCGCCGAGGTTGAAGCTGTCGTACGGCGGCGCCGACACACCGCCGCCCACCTCATCGCCCGTACGCGTGGTGATCAGACGCCGAAACGCCCGGAACACCTGCCGTGACAGGTGTTCCGGGCGTCATGCGGTTCAAACTATCCGACCCTGGTGCAGGGTCAGCGCTTCATGAACGACGGCACATCGACATCGTCGTCGTCCAGGTCGGCCTGCCGCGGATTGCGCGCCGGGACACCCTGGTACGGCCGGTGCCGATCCGTACTGGTTGAGCCGGCGCCTGCTGCTGGTAGGCGGGAACCGGCGGCCGCGGCGCCGGGGGCGGGCGCCGCCGCGTACTGCGGCTGGGCGGGGCGGGCGGCGGGCGGCTGCGAGAAGCCGTTGCGTCGCGCCGTTCGTGCCGCGTTCGGCGGCGGCACGGGCCCGCTGATCGATGCTCGGCGGCAGCACCGACGGCGTCGAGTCGAATCCGGCGGCGATGACGGTCACCCGCACCTCGTCGCCGAGCGAGTCGTCGATGACGGTGCCGAAGATGATGTTCGCGTCCTCGTGCGCCGCCTCCTGGACCAGCGATGCGGCCTCGTTGATCTCGAACAGATCCGAGGTCGGAGCCACCGGCGATGGACAGCAGCACGCCGTGCGCGCCGTCCATCGACGCCTCGAGCAGCGGCGAGTTGATCGCCTTCTGGGCGGCCTGGATCGCGCGGCCCTCGCCGCGGGCGGAACCGATGCCCATCAGCGCGGTGCCGGCGCCGGCCATCACGGACTTGACGTCCGCGAAGTCGACGTTGATCAGGCCCGGCGTGGTGATCAGGTCGGTGATGCCCTGGACGCCGTTGAGCAGCACCTCGTCGGCGGACCGGAAGGCGTCCATCAGCGAGACGCCGCTGTCGCCCAGCTGCAGCAGCCGGTCGTTGGGGATGACGATCAGGGTGTCGCACTCGTTGCGGAGTTCCTTGATGCCGCTCTCGGCCTGGCCGCCGCGGCGGCGTCCCTCGAAGGCGAACGGCCGGGTGACGACGCCGATGGTCAGCGCGCCGAGCTTGCGGGCGATGGAGGCGACGACGGGGGCGCCACCGGTTCCCGTTCCACCGCCTTCCCCGGCGGTGACGAAGACCATGTCGGCACCCTTGAGCACCTCCTCGATCTCCTCGCGGTGATCCTCGGCGGCCTTGCGGCCGACGTCGGGGTTGGCCCCGGCGCCGAGGCCGCGGGTCATCTCGCGGCCGACGTCGAGCTTGACGTCGGCGTCGCTCATCAGCAGGGCCTGCGCATCGGTGTTGATCGCGATGAACTCGACCCCACGCAGGCCGACCTCGATCATCCGGTTGATGGCGTTCACACCACCGCCGCCGATGCCGACGACCTTGATGACGGCCAGGTAGTTGTGCGGTGGCGTCATTCGCCTGAGCCTTTCTGCTCGATCCGGGTCCTGCCGATCCGTACGGAACCGCACGGATCTGTGGTCAACCGCTCGGCGTGTCGAAGTCTCAACCTCAACCGGACGGTTATAGTTATGTCAGGTAGCGCTGGGATTGAAAGTAGGTCGAGGGTTCTGGCCCGACACCCCGGAGGCGCGCCGGTGTGGCGCGGAGTTTTGTTGTCATTTCGTCAGTCTTGCGACGCCCGGCGCCGACGATCGCCCGCGTCGACCTGACCGGCTGACACGCTCGCCGCTCGGGCTACGCGCGGATCAGCTGCTCGGTCTGCGCCGTAGCGGTTCCAGTAGGTGAACCGCTCCATCGGCGGCCGAGACGCCGGCTTGAAGTCCGTGCCCGATCGTGTAGGCGACCGGCAGCAGGGCGACCTGCGTGACGTTCGGCCGGGATGCCCGAGCAACTCGGCGACCTCGCGCTCGTATGCGAGATGCAGCGTGGTCCAGCCGACCCGAGACCGCGGGAGCGCAGCGCCAGGGCGAAACTCCACACCGCCGGCAGGATCGACCCGTAGTAGCCGGCCTGATTCTCCCCGCTCCGGCGGCCGGCCCTTCATGCACGGGATGCACGTGCACCGGCACCCGGTGCAGGTTCTCCATCAGATGCACCGACGAGTGCGACGACGCGCCGCTGGGAGTCGGTCTTGGCCCGGGCCACCCCGGCGGCCAGATAGTCGGCGGCTCCCTTGCGGTAATACTCGGCCGACGCCCGCGCGCAGGTCCGGATCGGTGACAACGACGAACCGCCAGCCCTGGGCATTGCCGCCGGTGGGCGCCTGCGCGGCGAGCCGCAGGCACTCGGTGATCACGGCAGGCTCGACCGGGCGCTCGAGATCCAGCCGCTTGCGCACGGCGCGGGTGGTGCTGAGCACATGATCGAAGTCCGGCACAGGGCTTCCTCTCTCGTCACAAGTCGGCCGTCCGCACGTCGTGCGAGGCGGGCGTGACGCGGACCGTACCGCCCGACCTTCGCCCGCTCGGTTGCGCGTTGCGCCCTCGGGCCGGCTCGGCGCGGGTGCGGAACATCCTGCAGCCCTATCCGACCCGATCTTCCGCGTCGACACGCAGCTGGACCATGCAGGATCCGGAGCATGCAACCATCGGAGGGACCCGACACCTGGAGCGGCAGATGAAGAACGTCTTGTGGGTCATCGCGGCAGTGCTCGTCGTCCTCGGCGGGTTGTTCACCCTGCAGGGCCTGGGGATCGTCGGCGGCAGCGGGATGACCGGCGACCGGACCTGGGCGGTGATCGGGCCGATCATGGTCGTCATCGGACTCGGTCTCGGCCTGTTCGCGGCCCACCGCGGCCGATCGACCTGACCCATGACGACAACGAACCGAGTGCTGGGCGGGCGGTGACGAACCCTGCGCCGCACGAGCCCGACGCAGGGGACGATGGAGACATGACAGTGCCCGGCCACATCGAGCACCGTGCGCTGCTGCGCCCGCCCGCGCACCAGGTATCACCCAAGGCGGTCTGGTACTGGTTCAGCCGGGCACTGCTCGGCTGGCTGCTGGTTCTGGTCGTCGAGGTCATCGCGTGGGTGTTCGACTGGCCGATGCCGCCGTGGCATCCACAAGTGCTGCTGGTCACGGGGTTGCTCGCCGCCGTCCATCTCACCGTCATGCCCCGCTGGCGGTACCGGGTGCACCGCTGGGAATTGACGGCGGATGCGGTGTACACCCGGGCCGGTTGGCTCACCCAGGAATGGCGGATCGCTCCGGTGGCCCGAGTCCAGACCGTCGACACCGAGCGGGGGCCGATCGGCCGGCTGTTCGGGCTGTCGAAGGTCACCGTGACGACCGCGTCGGCGGCCGGCCCCCTGGAGATCGACGGCCTCGACCAGCGCGTCGCCGAGCAGTTCGCGGCAGACGTCACCGCCGCCGCTCCATTGTCCGGGGACGATGCGACGTGACGGACCCCACACCGGCAACGGACGCCCACATCGACACCACCGAGACAGACACAGACCAACCATGGCGCCGGCTCGCGCCCGGAATGCTCGTCGTCGAACCGCTGCGCGAGATCCTCAAGTTCATCCCGATGCTGCTCGTGCTGCTCTTCGCCGGCCGAGCGGGTGAGTCCGGACCGCCCTGGGGTCTGATCGGGACGGCGGCGGTCGTCGCGTTGGGCATCAGCAGGTGGCTGACCACGCGGTACCGCATCACCCCGACCGTGGTCGAAGTGCGCCGGGGCCTCATCCAGCGCAAGCACCTCACGGTCCCCCGGGACCGGGTGCGCACGGTCGATGTCAGCGCTCACCCGTTGCAGCGCGTACTCCGGCTGGTCAAGGTGCAGATCGGCACCGGCACGTCTCATCAGGGCGCGCAGGAGCTCGCTCTCGACGGTCTACCGGCCGGGGCAGCAGGCCCGCTTCGCGCGGAGTTGCTGCACCGCGGGCGAACGGCATCTCCACAGCGGGCGCGGATCGGCACGGCCGGCAGCGGGCACATCGCGCCGCAGCGGCCTGAGCAGCAGCCGGCCGAACACCTGCGACCCGAGCAGCGGCCGGCCGAACACCTGCGACCCGAGCAGCAGCCGGCCGAACGGGCCCACCGGCTTCCGGGCGACCCGCACGAAAGCGACCCACACCACAGCGACCCACACCACAGCGACCCGCAGGAGATCGACCAGGACACGCGGCAACCGGACCCGGAGGAGACCGAGCTCGCCCGGCTCGACCCCCGATGGGTGCTGTACGCGCCCGCAACACTGTCCGGCGTCATCACCGCCGCCTTTCTGATCGGTCTCGGCTGGCGCCTGCTCAACGAGGCCAGCCTCAACCCGGCGCAGTTCGCCATCGTCCAGACCGCTCTGGGCTACTTGCGGTCCACCCCGCTGTGGGTCGACATCCTGCAGGGCGCAGCGGTTGTCGTGCTGGTCGTCACCCTGCTCTCGCTGGCCGGTTACCTGCTGTCCTTCTGGGGATACCGCCTGGTGCGGCACTCCAGGGGCACGCTGCAGGTGACGCGCGGGCTGCTGACCACCAGGGCAACCAGCATCGAGGAACGCCGGCTGCACGGCGTCGAGCGCACTGAACCCCTGCTGCTCCGCGCCGCCGGGGGTGCCCGGCTGCAGGCGATCGCTACCGGGTTGCGGGAGCGTGGTTCCGACCGGGTCAGGGCGCTGCTCGTGCCGCCCGCTCCGCTGCGGACGGTGCTGGGGGTGGAGGCAGCCGTGCTCGGTGCGGCTACTGCGGAGGACCCACCACTGCGGAAGCATGGTCCGGCCGCCCGACGGCGCCGGTACACCAGGGCGCTGGGTGCGGCAGGTGTCGTGGTTGTCGTCGTCGGCCTGATCACCTGGGGCTTCGGCACGTCACCCTGGGTGGCCGTCGCCTCGCTCCTCGCTCTACCGGTCGCCGCACTGCTGGCGGCTGACAGCTACCGGAACCTCGGTCACACGGTGTCCGGCAACGCGCTGATCAGCCGGTCGGGTTCGCTGCTGCGCAGACGCAGCGTGCTGGCCGTTCCGGGCGTCATCGGTATGACAATCCGGCAATCGGTGTTCCAGCGCCGCAGCGGACTGCTCACCCTCACCGCGACGACGGCCGCCGGTTCCCAGCACTATGCGGTGGCCGACGTGCCGGAGCCTGCGGGACTGGAACTGCTGGCCGCCCTGCTGCCGCAGGCCGCGGCGGTGCTGGCGCCGAGCACCCGCGGCCCGTTCGTCACCGACGACAAGGCCGGCCCCCACGGAGCTCGGCTCCCGCACAGCGACAAAACGCTGCCGGGATTATGGTCAGGCGGTGCGAAGGGATGACAGGGAAATGACCACATCCGCCGCCGTCATCGGTCGACCGGAATGAACGAGAACGCCCGCCAGTCGGTCGGCGGCGGTTCCGCCGAAGAGGTCCGCAACGTCGTCCTGGTCGGTCCCGGCGGGGCTGGCAAGACGATGCTGGTCGAAGCCATCCTCGCCGCAACCGGCGCCGTCGCCCGCGCGGGATCGATCGAGAACGGCAGCACTGTCTGCGATTTCGAGGACGTCGAACGCCGGACCGGCCGTTCGGTCTCGCTCGCCGTCGCCAGCACCGTGGTCGAACCGGCGCAGGACATACCGCTGCCGGCGGCGGGCCGCCGGACCGTCCGGCTCAACCTGGTCGACACCCCCGGTCACGCGGACTTCGTCGGCGAACTCCGCGCCGGGCTGCGCGCGGCGGACGCCGCACTGTTCGTCGTCTCCGCCTCCGAGACGGCCGCCGACGGTGGGGTGATCGACGGCGCCACCCGGATCCTCTGGCAGGAATGCGCGGACGTCGGGATGCCGCGCGCCGTGGTGGTCACGCATATCGACCAACCGCGGGGCGACTTCGCGGCTGCCGTGGAGAACTGCCAACTGGTGTTCGGCGAGGGCGTTCACCCGCTGTACCTGCCGCTCGGCGACGGCGGCGCGTCCGTCGGCGCTGATCGGGCTGCTGTCCCGGACGGTCTACGACAGCTCGGGCGGCACCCGGACGGCCCGCCCGGCGAACGAGGACGAGCAGGCCGCGATCGCCGGCCCAGCGGGATGCGCTGATCGAGGCGGTGATCACCGAGTCGGAGGACGACGGCCTGCTCGACCGGTACCTCGGCGGCGAGCAGGTCGGCTTCGACACGGTCGTCGACGACCTGGAGACGGCGGTCGCCCGCGGCGCGTTCCATCCGGTGCTGCCGTGCGTGCCGACCACCGGGCTCGGCGTACCGGAACTGCTGGAGGTGATCTGCCGCGGCTTCCCGACACCGGTCGAGCACGTCCTGCCGCCGGTCTACACCCCGGCGGGCAAGGACAGGGAGCCGCTGACCGGCAGCGCGGACGGGCCACTGGTCGCCGAGGTGGTCAAGACGACGACCGACCCGTACGTCGGCCGGGTGTCCATCGTCCGGGTGTTCTCCGGCACGCTGCGGCCGGATGTCCCGGTGCACGTCAGCGGTCATTTCGCCCGCTTCTCCGGTCATCCCGAGGACGAGACCTGGCACGCCGAGCACGATCTGGACGAGCGGGCCGGCGCCATCTCCCGTCCGCTGGGCGCCACGCTCACCCCGATCCAGCAGGCCGTCGCCGGCGACATCGTCGCGGTGGCCAGGCTTGCCCATGCCGAGACCGGCGACACGCTCTCCGATCCTGCCGATCCCGCTGTGCTGTCGCCGTGGACGATGCCCGAACCGCTGCTGCCGGTGGCGATCTCGGCGCGGTCGTCGAGCGAGGAGGACAAGCTCGTGCAGGGGCTCGCCCGGTTGCAGGCGGAGGATCCCACCGTCCGGGTCGAGGTCAACCCGGCGACCGAGCAGTTGCTGATGTGGACCATGGGCGAGCAGCAGCTCGACGTCCTGCTGGACCGGCTTCGCAATCGGGCCGGCATCGAGGTCGTCGTCGAACCGGTCCGGGTGGCGGTGCGGGAGACCGTCCGGGCAGCCGGCGGCGGGGCTCGGTCGGCACGTCAAGCAGTCCGGCGGGCACGGGCAGTACGCCGTCGCGCAGATCGAGGTCGAGCCGCTCCCGCAGGGCGGCGGCTTCGAGTTCGTCGACCGGGTGGTCGGTGGTGCCGTCCCCCGGCAGTTCATCCCGAGCGTCGAAAAGGGCATCCGCACCCAGCTCGATCGCGGCGTGAACGGCCATCCGATGGTCGACCTGCGGGTGACCCTGGTCGGCGGCAAGGCGCACAGCGTCGACTCCTCCGACGCCGCCTTCCAGATGGCCGGTTCGCTGGCCCTGAAGGAGGCTTCGCACGCGGCCGGTGTGCAGGTGCTGGAGCCGATGGATTCGGTGACCATCACCGTCGACGACGACTATGTCGGCGCGGTGCTGGCCGACCTCGCCTCCAGACGCGGCCGGGTGCGCGGTACCGAGCCGGCGGGCGCGGGCCGGTCCTCGGTGCTGGCCGAGGTGCCGGAGGTCGAGTTCCTCCGGTACGCCGTCGATCTGCGGTCGATCGCGCACGGCACCGGGCACCTTCAGCCGCCAGTACCTGCGGCACGCACCGGCCCCCGAGCACGTCCTCGTACGACTGACCGCGGGTGATCGGGACTGAGCCGCCCCCTGAGCGCTGTGGCCTTCGTCACTCTCCTGGGCATATCCGCTGTGCCCCGGCGGCGACCGACCGAGGCGCGGGTCTAGCGTATTTGTATGGTGGAAATCCCCACCCGCAAGCGCGCCGTGCAGGACCCGAACCCGGTCCTCACGGCCACTCCCGCTGCGACTTACGAGGCGGCACTGGACAGGCTCATCGCCAGCTACCGCGCCATTCCGCCGCAGGCGACGGTCCGGCTGGCCAAGCGGACGTCCAACCTGTTCCGCAATCGGCAGTCGACCACCGTTCCCGGCCTGGACGTCAGCGGGTTGGGTGGTGTCCTGGCCATCGATCCCGTGGGGATGACGGCCGACGTCGGCGGGATGTGCACCTACGAGCGACCTGGTGGCGGCGACGCTGCCGTACGGGCTCGCCCCGCTGGTCGTGCCGCAACTCAAGACGATCACCGTCGGCGGCGCGGCCACCGGCGGCGGCATCGAGTCGACGTCGTTCCGCAGCGGCCTGCCCACGACGACATCGTCGAGATGGACGTGCTCACCGGCGGCGGCGAGGTCGTCACCGTCAGCCCCGGACCGCAGCACGCCGATCTGTTCTACGGGTTCCCCAACTCTTACGGAACTCTCGGGTATGCCACCCGGCTCCGGGTGCGGCTGGAGCGCGTCAAGCCGTTCGTCGCGCTGCGGCACCTGCGGTTCGACGACGTCACCGACCTGCAGGCGGCGATGATCGCGATCGTGGACAGCCGGCGAACACGACGGCGTGACGGTCGACTATCTCGACGGCGTCGTTTTCAGCCGCGGCGAGAGTTACTTGACGCTCGGCACTCTCACCGATGGGCCCGGCCCGACCAGCGACTACACCGGCAGCAGATCTACTACCGGTCCATCCGCGAGCGGGCGACCGACCGGTTGACCATCTCACGACTACCTGTGGCGGTGGGACACCGACTGGTTCTGGTGCTCCAGGGCTTTCGGCGCGCAACAGCCGTTGGTGCGGCGGCTGTGGCCGAAGCGGCTGCGCCGCAGTTCGTTCTACTGGAAGCTGGTGGCGCTGGACCGCCGGTTCGGCATCGCCGACCGGCTGGAAGCGCTGCACCGCCGGCCGCCGCTGGAGCGGGTGGTCCAGGACATCGAGGTCCCGGTGGACCGGACCGCGGAGTTCGTCGAACTGGTTCCTGGACACCATCCCGATCGAGCCGGTCTGGCTGTGCCCGCTGCGACTGCCGCCGAATCCGCGTGGCGACGGCGACGTCACCTGGCCGCTGTACCCGATCGCGACCGGGAAGACCTACGTCAACGTCGGTTTCTGGTCCGCGGTGCCGAGCAGTCCAGGTGAGCCGGAAGGCGCTACCAACCGGCTGATCGAGCGACGCGTCCAGGAATGCGGTGGACACAAGTCGCTGTATTCGGATGCTTACTACTCGCGGAGGAATTCGCCGCCCGCTACGGCGGCGAGGCCTACGCCCGGTTGAAGGCCGCTACGACCCCCAATCACGGCTGCTCCATCTCTACGACAAGGCGGTGCGACGACAATGACAACTTTCAGGGCCTCGGTGTCGACGAACACCCGACGCACCCAGAAGAGCGGCGGGACCACCGTCGGCGAACTACGTTGCGGAACCGTCTCGGCGGGGCCGCTGCCGTTCCGGCTCACCGCGTTCGACGGCAGTACCGCAGGGCCGGCCGACGGGCCGGGTCTGCAGATCAACAACCGGCGCGCGCTGACCTATGTGCTCACCGCGCCGGGCGACCTCGGCCTGGTGCGGGCGTACGTCAGCGGCGACATCGATTTCACCGGAACACGCATTCGGCCGACCCGTACGAACTGCTGAAGCTGATGGACGACGGGCTGCATCTGCGCCGGCCCGTCCACCGGCGAGATCAAGGACATGGTCAGCCGGTCTCGGGCTCACAGACGTTCATCGCCGGTTGCCGCCGCCGCCGCAGGAGGCAACCCCGCGCTGGCTGCGCCTGGCGCAGGGTCTCGGGCACTCCAAGAAGCGCGACTCCTCGGCGATCAGCAAGCACTACGACGTCTCCAACAGCGTTCTACGAATATGGTGCTCGGACCGTCGATGGCCTACACCTGCGCGGTCTTCCCGTCCCCGGACGAGTCGCTGGAGCTGGCGCAGGACACCAAGCACGCCCTGGTGTTCGACAAACTCGGACTGCAGCCCGGGCAGCGACTGCTGGACGTCGGTTGCGGCTGGGGTGGCATGGTGCGGCACGCTGCCCGCCGCGGCGTGCAGACGCTCGGCGTCACCCTTTCCCGGCAACAGGCCGAATGGGGACAGAAGGCCATCGTGAACGAGGGTCTGCAGCATCTGGCCGAGATCCGCTATCTGGATTACCGCGACGTCCCGGAGACCGGGTTCGACGCGATCTCGTCGATCGGGTTGACCGAGCACATCGGGGTGCGGAAATACCCCGTCGTACTTCCGCTCGCTGCAGCGACCGGCTGCGGCCCGGGGGTCGCCTGCTGAACCACTCGATCACCCGGCCGGACCAACATCAGCCGGGTGAAGCCCGAGGCGTTCATCGACCGTTACGTGTTCCCGGACGGGGAGCTCACCGGATCCGGCCGCATCATCACCGCATGCAGGACGTCGGATTCGATGTGCGGCATTCCGAGAACCTGCGCGAGCACTACGCTCTCACCCTCCGGGACTGGTGCGCGCAACCTCCGGGACGAACTGGGACGCGTGCGTGGCCGAGGTCGGCGAGGGCACCGCACGGGTCTGGGGCCTGTACATGGCCGGGTCGCGACTGAGTTTCGAGCGCAACGGGATCCAGCTGCACCAGGTGCTCGCCGTGAAGCCGGGGCGGCACGGCGATGCCGCCGTGCCGCTCCGGCCCTGGTGGGTCGGCTGATCGTCCTCAGCGGGTGACCGCGAACCCGGTGGCGCCGCCGCCGGCGATGGCGATGACGCCCGACAACGCGCGCACCGGTACCGGCGTCCAGCTGTCCGCCGTCCCGCCGTTGCCGAGTTGACCGACGGAACCAGATCCCCAGGCGAGGACGGTGCCGTCGTCGCGCAGGGCGTAGCCGGTGAGGTCGCCGCCTGCGATGGCCTGCACTGCGGACACGCTGACCGCTACCGGCACGACACTGTCGGTGTTGCTGCCACCGTTGCCGAGCTCGCCGTAGTGGTCCTCACCCCAGGCCCGCACGGTGCCGTCACCGAGCAGCGCGTACCCGGTGAAGGAGGCACCGGCCACCGCCGACACTCCGGTCAGGTTCCCGATCCGCAGTGGCGTGGCGCTGAACATCGCACCGCGGGGCAGTGCCCCGTCCAGCTGACCCCAACTGCCGTCGCCCCAGCCCCACACGGTGTGATCGGCCAGCACCGCATACGTGGTCTGGCCACCCGTCCCGACCGCCGTCGCGGTGGTCAGGCCGGAGACCTTCGTGGTGACGCCGTCCGGCGGATTCGGGTCGCCGAGACCTCCGACGACGTTGGAACCCCAGGCCAACACCGTTCCGTCGCTTCGAACGGCGTAGCCGTTGAGGTTTCCGCCCGCCACGGCGACTGCGTCCTGGCCGACAGCGTCCTGGGCGAGCGCGACCTGCACCGGCACGGTGCTGTACCGCTCGTCGTCACCATCGCCGAGCCGGCCGTTGCTGCCGTCACCCCACGCCCAGACGGTGTTGTCCGAGCGGAGCGCGTAGCCGGTCGCAGCGCCGCCCGCGATGGCGACCACGTCATCCAGGTCGGGAATCCGGAGCGGAACCGGACTGGTGCGCGCCGGACCCGCGCCGGTGCCGAACTGGCCGAATGCACCCGTCCCCCACGACCACACGGTGCCGTCGGAACGCAGCGCGTACCCGGTGGCGCCGCCCGCTGCCACCTGGATCACATCGCCGAGACCGAAGACCCTGACCGGCTGCGTCGAGTTGCCGATGTCGCCGTTCCCGAGTTGACCATGCCGGCCGTCACCCCAGGTCCATACCGCGCCGCGGACCGGGCTTCCGCTGCCCACCGCCGGCCTGATGTCCACGACGATCGGCACAGCGGCACTGGATCCGTTGTACAGCAGTATCTTTCCGTCCGTACCCAGCGAGACCAGGGAACTGATGGAGATATTGCGGCCGGCCTGGAAGTTGAGGTTCGCCGTGTGCGGCCGTGATGTCCCGGACCGCCACGCGATGAGGTAGCCCGATTTCGGCGGGCCTACCGCCGTGATCGTCAGGAGTGCCGCGCTCACGTCGCTGCGGGGTGCGGCGACCTGGACCTCGGCTGTCGAACCCGCCGGGATGGCCCTGGCGATCTGCAACCCACGGCGCGTATCGGCGATCCTGGCGGTCACCGCCGCCACCGCGCCGGCAGCCGATGTCGGACCTGCCAGGACGTACCCCTGCACGTCGGCAACGATCGCCGCGCTTGCCGAGGAACCGTTGTACAGCTGGATCTTTCCGTCACGTCCGGCCGGAACGACCACCGTCGCTGCGATGTCCCGCCCTGCCTGGAAGTTCATCGTGGTCACCTCGGGGCGAACAGCACCGGATGGCCAGGCGACCAGGAAGCCGTTGTCGGACGGGCGGACCACCGTCACCGTCAGGATCACCTGCGAGGCACCGGCGGGGATTCCCGCCAGACCGGTCACCCGTATTGCGGCCGTACCGGTGGCGGGGACCGCACCGATCTGCTGGCCGGTGCGCCCGTCCGCGATCCGCGCCGCGGGGACGGCCACGACGGTCCCGGCTTCGTGGCAGAACCGCCACGGACGTAGCCGGTCAGATCGACCACCACCGCCACACCTGCTGCCGCGGCGTTCAAGACCTGCACCTTGCCGTCCGTCCCCACCGGCACGATCACGGTGTTGGCGATGGTCTGCCCGGCGGCGAAATTGAGGTTGGACGTCGCGGGACGCGCAGAGCCGGCCGGCCAGACGACCGCCGAACAGAACGCCAAGGCAATGAACAACCGGAATGGTGCCCTCATCGAAGGCCTCCCCGGGACTGGGGCGTCGGACCGCCCGCCCGGGATGGCCGGGCGGCCGGCGCTCGCCGACTCTTCAGTACATCCTTGAGCCGAAGCCACCGCCAGAGGCGAAGTTCATCCCGGGAGCGTCGCCCGGCGGGTCGGTGGCTCCGGCACCTGCTTCGCGGCAACCACATCGGCAAGCGGCACGGTGACCATCCCGCGCCGGGTCTGGATGACGCACCCGGTGCTGTCGCGCGACCGGAGATAGCCCAGCGCGTCGGTGAAGCCACCCTCGATCCGGTAGCGCGCCACCACCCGGGTACCGGGTGACGCGGTTCGCAGGAACTCCGCACCGATTGACGACGGCGACACCCAGACGACGGTAGGCGCTCCCCCGTCCGTCCGCAGCATCACCGGTTGACTCAGGTCCGCGCCGGGTATCAACAGCCGGGCGAAAGGACGAGGGAGCGGGATGACGAGCGATATACACGTGAACGACCGACCTGCATTCCACGGCAGTACGGCCGTCGAGGACGAACGGGTCAGCGTGGTGGTGATGAGCCGCGATCGCCACGACGAGTTGCTGACCACCTTGGGCCGCCATCGCGCGCAGGTGATCCTGGTCGACAACGCCTCGACCGACGGCAGTGTCACCGCCGTTCGCGAACGGTTCCCACAGGTGGAGACGGTGCCGCTGGACCACAACGCGGGGGCCTTCGCCAGGACGATAGGGGTCCGCCGTGCCAGCGGCGAGTTCGTCGCATTCGCCGACGACGACTCTTGGTGGGAACCGGGGTCACTGGCGGCCGCGGTCGAGATCTTCGAGGAAGAACCGGATGTGGCTGTTGTCAACGCGAGAATCCTTGTGGGACCGGAGAACCGGCTCGACCCGGTCTGCACATTGATGGCTGAATCGCCGCTGCCGCGCCCGGACGGCTCACCGTTGCCCTCCCTGCTCGGTTTCGTGGCCTGCGCCGCGGTGGTCCGCCGGTCCGCCTTCCTGTCCGTCGGCGGCTTCGACGAGGTGGTGCGATTCCCCGGCGAGGAGGAGCGCGTCGCCCTGGATCTGGCCGAGGCCGGCTGGCGGATGGTGTACGACGACACCCTGGTGGTGCACCACCATCCGTCGCCGCGCCGCCACTCGCCGGACAAGCGGGTGGCCGCCGTCACCCGCTCGGCAATACTGACGGCGATGATGCGGCTCTCGGCGCCGCGTGTCGGCCGCCGGGTGTGGAGCGCGCTGCGGTCCGGGCGGGCGGCACGGCAGGGCCTGTACGCCGCGCTGCGCGACGTGCCGGGCGCAGTCCGCGCGCGCCGGGTCGTCGGCTCCGACCTGCAGCGGGCGGTGGACCTGTTGGCGGCGTCGCAGTGACCGCCCCGAAGACGCCCTTTTCGTAACGGACGCCGCCATGAACGACACGACTGCCGCCCGCGCGAAGCGCCTCGCCAGGGAGGTTTTCGGCTGGCCGCAGCTGCGACAAGGCCAGCTGGACGCGATCACAGAGGTGGTCGCCGGAACGGACACCCTGGTGGTGATGCCGACCGGCGCGGGCAAGTCGGCCATCTACCAGCTCTCCGGCCGACTGATCGGCGGCACGACCGTCATCGTCAGTCCCCTGATCGCCCTGCAGCGCGACCAGAGTGAGCATCTCGAGGCGGCGGTCGCCCGTCGCGCATCTGCCGCCGGATCACCGAAGGTCGCGACGTTGAACAGCACGCTCAGCGCCACCGAACGGGCCGACATCATCGAGCGGCTGCACTCCGGATCGCTGGAGTTCCTGTTCCTGGCACCGGAACAACTGGCGAACCCGGAAGTGGTGGCGGACCTGAGAGTCGCGTGCCCGGCGCTCGTGGTGGTCGACGAAGCACACTGCGTGGTGTCCTGGGGTAACGACTTCCGCCCGGACTACCGCCGGCTCGGCCCGGTGGTCGACGCCCTCGGCCGGCCCCCGGTGCTGGCGCTCACCGCGACCGCGGCGCCGCCCGTGCGGGCCGACATCATCGAGCAACTCCGCATGCGCCGGCCCGCCGTGCTGGTGTCCGGATTCGATCGTCCGAATCTGCATCTCGCCGTTCGCACGTTTCTTTCCGAGGACGACAAGCTCGATGCCGTCGTGCAGACCGCAGCCGAGCTGACAGGTCCCGGCATCGTGTACGTCGGAAAGCGCCGGGAGACCGAGGAGTTGGCCGTACGGTTGGCCGCCCGGGACATCCGGGCGGGCGCCTACCACGCCGGTTTGCGGACCGCGGACCGAACGGCCGCCCAGCATGCTTTTCTGGACGGCGAGCTCGACGTGCTCGTGGCGACAACCGCTTTCGGCATGGGCATCGACAAGCCTGACGTCCGTTTCGTCCTGCACGCAGCCGTCGCAGAATCACTGGACGCCTATTACCAGGAGATCGGGCGGGCCGGCCGCGACGGTGAATGCGCCTCCGTCGTCTTGTTCTACCGGCACGAGGACCTCGGCCTCCGCCGGTTCTTTTCCGGCGGCGGCGTCGACGAGCAGGTGCTACGAAGGGTCTACCACCTCGCCGGCGAGCACCGCGGCCAGTTACGGGCCACCGAGATCGCCACCCGGACAGGTCTGAGCCGAAGACGTGTCACCTCTGCGATCAATGTGCTCGAGCAGGTCGAGGCGGTCGCGCTGGACCGCCGCGGTCGGGTCGGCACCGTGGAGGATTCGCCCGCTTTCGGTGACGTGGTGCGGGCCGTCCAGGACGTCGTCGAGCGACGAGAAGCCTTCGACGCCACCCGTCTGGAGATGATGCGGGGCTATGCCGAGGCGACCACCTGCCGTCGTCAGCTCCTGTTGTCCTACTTCGGCGACGACCCGATCGACCCGTGCGGCAACTGCGACAACTGCGATGCGGGCCGGTCGACAACGGGCGACGAAACGGCCGGCCGGTCACCGTTCGGGATCGGCGACCGCGTTGCGCACCGGGAATTCGGGGTCGGCACGATCATGCGGTTCGAGCATCCGGAGCGCGTCGTGGTGTTGTTCGACGAGCAGGGCTATCGGACCTTGAGCCTGTCATTGGTCCTCGACCACGACCTGCTGAGCGAGGCCTCCTGACCGATCGGTGTCCGGCCCGGCGGAACCGGTGATCCGCATGGCAGAACGCGTCACCACGCCCGATCGCCGCGCCGTGGGCAGCGCTGACGCGACGGCCGGTATCAACGCGAGGGCCGCGGCCGCATGCATCACCAGCAACCAGATCGCCGTCGCGGCATCGGAGGACGCCTGCAACGGCGGCACCGCGCTGGCGAGCAGGCCGACGATGGTGACCAACAGGAAGGTCCGGCGCGGGTGCGCGATGCGACCGGCCCACCGGCCCAGCAGATACGCGCCGCCGCCCGCAGCCGCCGTGGCGAAGACGGCCGCGCCGAACGGCACCGGATTCACGGTGTCGCGGACGCCGACGGTCAGCGCCGCGCCGGTTGACGACGCCAGCAGGAAGCAGCCACTGACCAGGGCGATGGCAACTGCGGTCCCGGCAAGGGCGGTACGTCCGAGCCGGCGATGAGGCATTTCCACGCTATCTTCAGTACTTAACATGGACCGATGTTAAGCGCTCAACTCGGCGGTGGCAAGCCCTGCAATGTTCGCTCGGCCAACCGGTGCAGCTCGCCCAGTTCCTCGCCGGTGAGGGCCTGGAAACGATCCAGCAGGAACTCCCGCTGCTGGGGTTCGAGCCGGGCGACCAGCTCCGCACCCGCATCGGTCAGCCAGATCCGGTTCGCAGCGCCGCTGGCTTCCCGACGAACCCATCCGGCGGACGTCAGCTTTGACACCAGCATCGAGACGTTGCCGCCGGTGACGCCGAACAGCTCGCCGAACTCCCGCTGGGCACTGCCGGGACGATCGCGGATCGCGCGCAACAACTGGAACTGCGCCGGGTTGAGGCCCTCTCGACGGAGGATGGCGGATGCGTCCTGCGATGTCCGGTGAACCAGCAGAGCAAGCAGGCCGAACAGCTCCGCCGACCGATCGGCCCGTTCCGCATCCACACCCTCACCCTTCCCTATCCGGCGGGAAGCGAGGGCACCGCAGGTCGGCGGCCGCACCCGGTCAGGCGATCAGCCCGGCGCGCAGACCGGCACCCACCAGGTCGTCGCTATCGAGCTTCTCGGCGATCCTGGCGATCTGGGCTCTGACCGCCGATGCCGACATCCCCAGGTCTTTTCCGATCTTCTTGACCGGCCGTCGCAGCGCCACCTGCTGCAGGATGCGGAGCTGCTTGCGGGACAGATCGCACTCCTGACGCGCCGTATCCAGATCGGTGGGCATGTCGAGTGTTCGGTACGCGTCAGCGAGCAGTGCGGCCCGCACCGGGTCCGAATCGGCCGGGGTGAGGGGCAGTACCCGCTGCCAACCGGCCGCTCGCAGCCGCCGGATCACCCGATCATGCTTTCCGCGGAGCGACATGCTCACCAACCCAGGTCGCCGGGCGGTTCCTGTCGGACGATCTGGTCAACGGCAGCCTGGGACTCGGCGCGCAGCACCCGCCCGACGCCCGCACTGAGCAGGCCGGCTGTGAGCGGCGCCCACACCGGGTGCCGCGGGGCCGCCACGAGGACCGTCCTGGATCGCAGAGCTCCACCGGCCGGGTCGAACGGCGCCCGCTGCGGTGGCAGCGCCAGCTCGATCATCGGCGCCAGGGAGCGCCTCGTCCCGGACCGCTCCGCGGTGGCACTGCCCATCGTCTCGCTCGCTTCCGCCCGCGGGCGGCTGTATGACGTGAGAATCGACGGCGATCGCCGACGATCCGGCGGAGCTGGTTCATCGCCGGTAATACCCGCGCCCGTGACGGACAAACATCGCCTGCGATCGAGCCGCGGGTGCCCGCATCGGCAGTGGGGTGTCTACGATCCGCGCCATGGATCAGTTCAGCCGCGGTGGTCTCGCCTTTCCGGTGCTCGACCGCGGAACTCCGGATGGACCGACTGTCATACTGCTGCACGGCTTTCCACAGGACGCCTCGAGTTACGACGGGGTGGTGCCGGCGCTGACCGCAGAGGGGTTCCGGACGCTGGTGCCGACGCAACGTGGGTATGCCGCCACCGCACGGCCGACGCGGCGGGGTGACTACCGCCTCGAGGAACTGGTCGCAGACGTGCTGGCCCTCGTCGACGCAGCGGGCGCCGCGGACGTGCACCTGGTGGGACACGACTGGGGCGGAGCCGTTGCCTGGGGCCTTGCCGGCCTGCATCCCGATCGGGTGCGGACGCTGACCGTGCTGTCCACCCCACACCCGGCCGCGATGACGAGTGCGATGTGGCACAGCAACCAGGCGCTGAGGTCGTGGTACATGGCGGCGGCGCAACTGCCGTTCGTGCCCGAACTGCTCCTGGCCCGCAACATGGCGAAGACCCTGCAGGACAGCGGTCTGCCCGCGGCGGCCGCCGCCCGCTACGCCGCGGCGATGGCCGGGGACGGGGCGCTGACCGGCGCGCTGAACTGGTACCGGGCGCTGCCCTTGCGCTCCGGTCGCCTGTTCCGGACATCACCGTGCCGACGACCTTCGTCTGGGGAACCCGGGACTTCGCACTCGGCCGGTACGCCGCAGAGGCGACCGGTGGACACGTCGGTGGCGACTACCGGTTCGAGCCCCTGAAGGCCGGGCATTGGCTGCCGGAGACCCGGCCCGACCAGGTGGCCGCCGCCATTTTGGGCCGCGCGCGATCATCGACTGGTTGATCCGTCGTTCCTCTGGGCATTGATCGGCAGGTCCCTGCCGGATCCATCCGACCGAACCGGGACCCACCATGCCGCTGCTCGGCGCTGCCTCGTCATCGGCGCGCCATGGAAGGAACCGAACGATGAAGACGGTCGTCACCGCGGTACTGGGTTTCGTCCTGCTGTTGGCCGGCATTGCACTGCTCGTGCTTCCCGGACCGGGTTTCGTGCTGGTCGCCGCCGGCCTGGCGGTGCTGGCCACCCGCTTCTCCTGGGCGAAGAAGCCGTTGGACTATGCCAAGGACAAGGCGCAGCAGGGGGTCGAGGAAGTGGCGCGCAGCAAGTGGCGAGCCGCGCTCGCCCTGGGCTGCGCGCTCGCCCTGATCGCCGTCGGGGTACTGGGCGTCATCGGGATCGACCTGCCGTTCCTCAACATGCTGACGGCCATCGTGCTCATCCTGAGCGGGTTGTTCCTCGTCGGCACGGTGATCTACGCCCGGACCAGGGCGAATCGCCCGGCTCCGGAGGCGGCTCGCCGCGGCTGACCGGTCCGGGAACTCGGCGCGGGCCGTCCCGGCTGCCCAAACGGCTGCCCATCGGCGGCGGCAACGCGGTCGGCGAGGAAGAAAATCGAATCGATTCGGTGATTCGGGAATCAGCGGCGCGGGGAGGGGTGTTGGCCCAAGAAGCGGCAGTGCGGCCGAGGTTCTTCGGGTACCCGGCGTTCAGCGCCAAGAGTGCCCGCCCGTCAGACGAAATCGTTGCACCCACGTTCTTGCGTCGAAGTCCCCGAGAGGTTCCTTCATGAGTTTGTCCCTGCGCGTGCGCGGCGTGGCCGCGGCCGGCCCGGCACGCCGCACGCCGTCTGCCACACCGCCGTCTGCCACACCGCCGCGCGCCACCACGCTTCCGTCGGCCATCGCGCCCAACCGGCCGGCCCGCATCGGGGCCGGCCTGATCCTGATGCTCGGCGCCCTGACAGCCATCGGCCCGCTGACGATCGACCTGTACCTGGCGGCCTTTCCGGAGATCACCACGGAACTGGGTACCCAGCCGGCGGCGGTTCAGCTGACGATCACCGCGACGTTGGCCGGACTGGCGCTCGGGCAACTGCTGCTCGGCTCCATCTCCGACGCGATCGGCAGGCGCAAGCCGTTGCTCGGCGGGCTCGGGCTGTACATCGTGGCGTCCGTCGGCATCGTCTTCGTGACCTCCGTCGAGGCGCTGGCGGCCCTGCGGTTCGTCCAGGGGCTGGCCGCCTCGGCCGGGATGGTGCTCTCGATGGCCATCGTCCGCGATCGGTTCGAAGGCATCCAGGTCGGCAGGGCACTGGCCCGGCTGATGCTGGTCGTGGGCGTCGCCCCGTGCGTCGCGCCGCTGATCGGCGCGCAGTTCCTTCGGCTGGGCTCGTGGCGGCTGATGTTCGTCGCACTGGCTGTGTTCGGGGTGGTGCTGTTGGTGCTGGCGTTCTTCCTGCTATCCGAATCGCTGCCGGTCAAGCTGCGGCGCTCCGGCGGAATCGCGGCCGCCGGCCGGTCCTACCGGTCGTTGCTCGGTGACCCGGTCTTCATGGGACTTGCTCTGCTGAGCGGGTTCTCGATGGCCGCACTGTTCACCTACGTCTCGTCCGCGACGTTCGTCTTCCAGGAGGGCTTCGGGCTCTCGGCCCAGCAGTTCGCGGTGATCTTCGCGACCGGCGCACTGGCCGTCACGGCAGGCACCCAGCTGAACGGCGCCCTGCTCGGCCGGCTTTTCCCGGCCCAGATCCTGCGCACGGCGGTGCTCGCCGCGTTGGCCAGCACGGGATCGCTGGTGGTGGTGTCGCTGCTCGGTCTCGGGATCTGGCCGCTCATCGCACTGCTGATCGTCACGCTGCTGGTGACAGGTGTGCTGTTGCCGGCGGTTCCGATGATCGCGCTCGAGGCCAACGCGCACCGCGCCGGAAGTGCCGCCGCGTTGCTCGGTGCGTTCCAATTCGGGGTGGGTGCGGCCGTGGCGCCGCTGACGGGTCTGTTCCCCGGTGGGTCTGCCCTGGCGATGACGTCGGTGATGTTCGGCGTGGTGATCGTCTCGGCGGCCATCACCCTGGCGATCGGTCCGGCCCTGCGGCGGATGGCGCCGGCGGACCGGGATGCCGGTGCGGACGCCGATGTCGATGCCGATCCCGACGAGGTGGACACTGCGCAAGGGCCGACCGACGTCCAGGTGCCCGGAGCTCCGGTGGCCGCGGTGACCGGCTGACCCAGCAGGGGTTCGGAGCCGACCCCCTGCTGGGGCCGGTGGGTCCGATCGGGCCTGGCCCGGCCCGACCGGCTGGATCCGTCAGCCGGCGAGCGAGGGCTGGTGTTCCCCGGCGTGGTGACGCCGCAATTGGCAGGGCCGCGGGTCCTCTGCATATCCGCAACGCGGGGTGTGGCAGTCGACGCACCGGGCGACCTTTTCGCGCGGGTTGAACAGTCGTGCCATGACAACGATTTCCCAGAGGTGATCGCACTGGTCCTTGGTGGGGCGGTTTTCCCAGTCCCACGGCCAGGCGGGTTGGACGCGCGTGTCACGCATCGTGGTGGACCGTGGCGACGTTGCCGTGTCCATGCGAATCACCCTCGTTCTCGTACCAAGAACTCGCGGTCTTTCTCCGACAACGATGTCGAAAAAAGGATGTCGACAGGTCCCCGAATGCGATGACCTGCCAACAGAAATGACTATAACCGGCAGATCACCCAAATGGCAGGGCCCAAGCGCCCCCCTGATCGGGTCGATTGTCACCGCCCCCGACACCGGTTTGTTGACAAGTCCCTCAGCGCGCTGCGGTGCGCACCCTGCTGCGCCACCATCGGGGGATCCGCCACCGGGCGGGGCTGTCGGACCCGGCTGCCATGATGCGAACCACGGCCGCAGTCCCACCCCAGGGAAGCCGGTCGAGGGAGGTTCGATGACACAAGATGTATCTACTGAGCGAGCGTCCGGAGTGTATGGCCCGGAACGGCTGTCGCGGTTGGGCATCTCGATCGAAGCGGTCACCCGTGCCCTCCGTCGCGCCGATGCCGCCGGGGAGGACTGGAGTCCGCTCGACCCACCGATCCTGCACGGCTTGCTGCGGTGGGCGAGGACCACGCGGTATCTCCGCGAGGAACTGGTACCAGCGGGGTGGTCCTTCGACAACCCGCGCAACCTCGCCCGCACGATCCACCCCTCCGGAGAGTTCGCCATCGTTGTCGCCACCGGCGACGATCACACGGGGAGGCCGGATGCAGTCGCAGCACCGCGGCATCCCCGTGGATACGCAACGGAGCAGGCCGTCAACGCCAACAATCAACTGACGTTCGACTTCGGACTTCTCCTCCAGGCGGTGCGCGGCGAGCCGAGTTCGCCGATCGCCGGCATGCGCACCTGGCTTCTGCTGTTCAGCACGGACGAGGAGTTCTTCCACGTCGAATGCTCCCTGCCCGAGACCTACGACGACGGGCGGATCACCTCCTGGACGGAGCGGATCCTGTTGCCTCCCATCCCCCGGGAGCCGGCAGCGGCCCGTCCGCCGGGCGACACCTGGCCCACCGTGGACATCGGTGCGGTAGAGCGACACGCCGGTAGCGGTCGTTGAATTGGCCGCACAGGCGGAGTACGAGAAAAACATGCGGCGACAACGCGTGAATTCCAGCAGCCTGGAGTCGGTCGGATTCGACCCGGTCACCAATCAGTTGGAGATCCAGTTCCGTGCGGGCGGCGTCTACAGGTACGCGGTTCCGCGTCGGATCTACCGCGAGCTGATGGAGGCCAGCAGCCTGGGAGCGTTCTTCGCGCGGCGCATCCGGCATGCCTACCCGGGATGGAAGGTGGACGTCTGACCGCCGCCGAGCTCATCGGAGACATCGTCGGCTCCAAGAGTTGTCGCTACGACGCTCGGGACAGTGCCGGCAACGCCATGGTCGCCCTCCGGTGTACCGTCGCTGGCCGTGACGCTGTTCGTCCCGGTGGAAGGAGCCGCCCCGGGGGGGCCGGCGAGCTGATCCATGACCGCGAGACGGGCCGCGTCACGATCCCCTGACCCGGCACTCGAGCAATAGCGGCCGCTCCGTTGGATTCAGCGTCAGCGGCCCTCAGTTCGGCAGAAACTCGGCGGTCCGCCGCGCCAGCTCGACGAGATCGTCAGCCCGCAGACCGGGCCACCCGTGCAGCATGCCCACCCAACGCTCCGGAACCGCGGACAGTCCCCACCGCGCGCCGAGCAAACCTCCCGCGATGGCCGCCGTGGTGTCGGTGTCGTTACCGGCGCGGACGGCGAGCTCCACCGCCTGCGCGAACTGGTCCTGGTTCTGCTCGGTGCGACTGATCGCCCACCATGCGGTCTGCAGGGCATGGACCACCCAGCCGTTGTTGCCGAAGTCGGCGGGCTCGCCGGATTCGGCCTCGTCCAGCCGTTGTCCCCAGAAGTCGGCAGCTTCTGGAGCCGCGATTTCGAGGTAGCCGTGGACGCCGGCGTAGGAACCGGTGAGCGCCGCGTGCCGGATCGCGTACGACCACAACTGGCAGGCCTGCCCGGCGCGTTCGTCGGCATGGGTGAGATCACTGACCCGCCGGGCCGCATCGACGCAGGCGCCGGCGTCATCGAGATGGGCGATACCGACGGCGGCTGTCCGCATCAACGAGCCGTTCCCGCCGGTCCTGCCGGTGATCGACTCTGCTGTCGCCGTCATCCCGGCCGCGGTCCGGTCACGGGCCGACAGCACCATCCTGGTCTGTGATCCGACGTCCTTCGGGCCGCCGTTGAACCACTCCAGGAACCCGGCCGCCACTGCGTCCAGCCCCGCGGCCGTCCGCAGGTCCAGGCCTTCCGCCGTCACCCTCGCCACGGCGACGGCCATCGAGGTGTCGTCCGTCCATTCCCCCGGCGCGAAGCCGAACGGCCCACCGCCGATCATGTCGATCCTGGTGTCGGGACCGGGTGTCGTGAACTCGTATCCGGCGCCCAGCGCATCGCCGGCGGCCGTCCCGACCAGCACGCCTGCGACCCGATCCGCCTGTGCGTCGTCCAGCTTCATCTTGCCCCTCACCCGTCAGGGCCTTCCGCCGGCGGTTCGGCCCGCCGTCCACACCCGAACGGTGCGCCCCTGTCGGTTGCATCATCCCTCCGGACAGCCCCCGCGCTCTCATTCCGGCCGGGTGCCGCCAGTGACCTGCACCGCTGCATCGCGATCGTCTCGACCGGCTGCAACTCGCCGGAGTCAGCGCAGCGCGGCAGCGACCACCCGAAGGTCGGCCACAAGACCGGCGAACGCGGTGTCGCGCTCCTTCGCGGTGCGGGACCTGAGCACGGCAGAGGGATGGATGGTGGCGATCGCCGCGGTCACCGGCACGGTGCTACCCGAGTACGGTCCAGCGGCCGGCGGCCAGTCCAGGAGCTCGCCGCGCTGCCTCGTCACCCGGAACGCCGACCCGAACAACGCCTGCGCCGCCGTCGCTCCGAGCGCCACCACGATCTCCGGCCGGACGGCGGTCAGCTCCGCCGCGAGCCACGGCTCACACGCGGAAACGTGCCGGGCAGCAGGTTTCTCGTGGATCCGGCGCTGACCACTCGCGGTGCTCTTGAACCGGAAATGCTTGACCGCGTTGGTGACGTAGGCGGCCGATCGGTCGATACCGGCCTCGGCGAGGGCGCGGTCCAGCAATTGCCCGGCGGGACCGACGAACGGCGCACCCGCACGGTCCTCGAGGTCTCCCGGCTGCTCGCCGACGAACATGACTCTCGCACCGGCCGAGCCGGCCCCGAAGACGGTCTGGGTCGCATCCTCGAACAGTTCGCAGCCTCGGCAACCCCGGGCCGCCTCGGCCAGCGCAGCCAGATCGGCGACGGCGGGGACGAACGGCTCGGCGGTGCTGGTGACCATCATGACCGGACAGGTTCCCAGGGCGTCCGGAGCCAACACCAGAGGTTATGCCAACCGTGCGAACGGGCGGATGACAACCGGCCGGTCGCGCTTACTGTGGCGGGCATGTCGAGCGATGCCCGGACCGATGCGCTGCCCCACCACCAGATCGCCTGGTTGGGCTCGCCGCCCACTGACGGCAGGGCTGTGCCGACGTTGGCCCTGCTTCACGGATATGGCTCCAACGAGCAGGACCTGATCTCCCTCGTCCCGGCCATGAGGATGTTCCTGCCCGGGGTCACCGCACGGGTGATCGCCGTCCGCGGTTCCTACCCGGCGCCGGCCCGGTCGCGCGGATACTCATGGTTCCCCGGATCTGTCATGGTGCAGCCGACCGCCGCCGCGATCGGCGACACCGCCGACCGGGTGGCGGCCGTCATCCGGCGATACGCGGGAAAGGCTGTCGTGCTGGGCTTCTCGCAGGGAATGTGCACGGCGATCACGGTGCTGCGCCGCCATCCGGACCTGGTGACCGGCCTGGTCGGGCTCAGCGGTTTCATGTTCGACGACGACCATGCGGGTGATCCCCGGCTGGCTGTCTCCGCCGCCACCGGCACCGGCGTGCCCGCGTTCGTCGGGTACGACCCGGCCGACCCGATCATCCCGGCGGTGGCGAACCGCTGGGCGCTGACGTACCTGAGGACGCACACGGCCCTGGAGGAACACAGCTATCCGGGCATGGGGCACAGCGTGTCCATGAACGAGATCCAGGACCTCGCAGGGTTTCTGAAGACACTGCTCCGCTGATCGGCGTCGCCGCTATTGGTCCTTGATCAGGTGCAGCAGCCAGTCGCGGGACGTCCGGATCAAGGCGTACCGCCGGTCGCCGTCCCGGCCGTGGAGCGCGAACAGCAGCCTGCGATCCGTCCGGTCGAGCTCCTGCCACCAGCCGATGTCCGCGATGGACTTGTCGGTGTCGGTGTACGTCAGGTGGTCGAGGTCGTGGTCGGCAACCTCGACGGCAAGCCGGTTCTCGGTGGGATCTGTCGGCAGGCCCTTGGGCACGGCCCAGGACCGCAGCACCCCGTTCTCCTCGAGCCGCAGGTCGAAATGCGGCCGTGGACGGCGGTGGTCGTGCAGCACGAACGCCGGCCGGGTGACGGAACCACCCGCCCCACGGCGCGACCCGGCTGTGGGTTCTGCCATCGCCTCGGGGTCCGGTGCCGCCATGCGGTCAGTGTGCCCGGTCGGCGGGACTCGAAAGCCTCAATCGAGTGACCAGTTGCGGGTGCTCCCGCTCGTCGCGAACGCACGCAACTGGTCACTCGATGCGGGTGGGGACAACCCGGACCGGCACCAGCGGCCGGGGTCGAACATGAGGCATGCCGAGGAAGCCCCTACCGCCGCAACTGCGCGCAGCCGCCTTCACGGTCGGCCAAGGCCGTTCGCTCGGGCTCGGGCAGAGCCGGCTCCGCGGACCGGACCTGCAACGCCCGTTCCGTGGGGTTCGCATCGGTATCGGGGCATCCGCGCCGGAAGCACCGAGTCCGGAGCAGGTTCTGCGCATCCGATGCGCTGCGCCGGCCCTGGTGGTCCCGGCCGGTGCCGTGTTCAGTCACCTCACCGCTGCCAGGCTGTGGCCGCTGCCGCTCACCTGGCCCAGGGCGGTCGAGCCGATACATCTGAGCGTCCAACGGCCCGCCCGTCCGCCACGCCGCAAAGGCGTTGCCGGCCACGTGGTCAGCGACCCGCTCATGACGGTCGTGCGCAGGGGCGGGCTCAGGCTGGTGGATGCGTCGACACTGTGGTGCCAGCTGGCGGGCCAACTGTCCCTGCCCGACCTCGTGGCTGTCGGCGACGCGCTGACGCTCGTGCCTGTGTTCGCGCCGACCTGGGCGCAGCGCCCATGGGTCACGCTCGATCAGTTGACCCGCCGGGTGCAGCTGTTCAGGGGTCGCGGCACGGCCAACGCCGCGACCGCCCTCACGCATGTGCGTCCTGGGGCTGAATCACGGCAGGAGAGCATACTCAGGCTCGCACTGCTCGAGGCCGGGCTCCCAGAACCCGAGGTGAACGTCGACATCTGCGACGCCCGCGGGCGGTTCCTCGGTCGCGGGGATCTGGTATATCGGCGCTGGAAGGTGATCGTGGAGTACGACGGCGATCAGCACCGGACCGACACTCGCCAGTTCGACAGGGACGTCCTGCGTCTCGAAGGCTTTGCGTTCGGCGGGTGGACGGTGGTGCGGGTCGTCGGACGGTCCTTCCTGCGTGAGAAGGACGCCTGCATCGCCCGAGTACGAAGGGCACTGCACGATGCAGGGTGGACCGACTGAACTCCTGACCACTTCGAGCGCTACTCCTTGAACCTGAGCCGCCCGGAAGGTCCACAGGTGGCGACTCGTCAGCGAGTGCCGGGCAGATCTCATTCTGGTGGTGTGAGGCGCAGTGGGACGGACACACGGAAAGTGGACAACGCAGGGGGACGACACCGTCGCCGGCCCCCCGGATGGTCTGTGGGTGACCCATCCGACTGCGTCCGCCGATCGACAAAGGACTTTGACATGGCAGTAGGACCCGTCCAGCTACTCGTACTCGGCTTCCCGAAGCCGGATTTCCACGGCGAGATCATCGCCGAACTGGAACGCCTCCGCGAGAACGACACCGTCAAGGTGATCGACGCACTGGCTGTTTACAAGGACGACGAGGGCGACGTCGAGGTGGTTCACCTGAGCAACCTGTCCCAGGAGGAGGCGATCGAGGTCGGCACCGTCATCGGCGCTCTGATCGGTCTCGGCGAGGGAGGCGAGGAAGGCTTCATCGAGGGTGGGATCGAAGGCGGCGAAAGGGCCGCCGAGGGCTTCACGCCGCTGGGCGAGGCCGAGGATTGGGACATCCTCGAGGACGTCCCCAACGGTTCGGCTGCCGCCCTGATCCTGCTCGAGCACGTCTGGGCCATCCCGCTGCGGGAGGCGCTGGTCCGGGCAGGCGGTGTCCGGCTGAGCGACGGTTTCATCAGCCCGCTCGACCTGGTCGAGGCCGGTCTGTACACCGCCGAGGAAGCCGCCGAACTGCACGCTCTGGAAACAGCAGCTGCCGCCTCCTGATCACCCACGAGCACCGCTGACGCAAGACCGAAAGGAGGTACCGCCATGTTCGGATCCCGTCGGGTAGCCCGCCGCACCGCCCGCCGCGTGTCCCGCCGCCGCTGATCCCGTAAGGCCCTGCCTGCATTGCAGGACTTGCGAAGAACGGGCGGCCGCCTAAGCGGCCGCCCGTTCACTCGCGTCCAGCCCCGGTGGGCGCGTCATCGATTGGTGGCCGCCGGGTAGATCGTCACCTCGGTGGCCTTGATCGCGTAGTGAACGCGCTTGCCCGGGACGAGTTCGAGGTCGGCCGCCGACGCCGCGGTGATGTCGGCCACGAGAGCTGTTGCTCCAGCCGCTGTTCCGGCCGCATGGACCCGGATCAGCTCACCCCGCGGCTCCAGTTCGGTGACGATGACCGGCAGGTGGTTCCGGGGGCTGCCGGTGGGTTCGGTGAGGTGTACTGCCACGGCGGCCGGCCGGAAGACGGCGACGGCGTCCTGCCCGGGCACGCACATGGCGTCGACGATTCCGTGGACCCTGGTTCCGTCCGGAGCATCCAATCCGTTGGCGGTTGCCGTGCCCGCGATCAGATCGATCCCGGCGATCCTGGCGGCGAAGGCCGATCGCGGCTCGGACAGCACTGTTCGAGCGGGTCCGTCCTCCACGACACGGCCGGCGTCCAGGACGACCACCCGGTCGGCGAGCGACAACGCGTCGATGAGGTCGTGCGTCACCAGCACCGCGGTCCGGCGGGTGTCGCGGAGCACCGTGCGCAGCAATTGGCGAAGGGCGGGGGCAACCGCGACGTCCAGGGCGGCCATCGGCTCGTCGAGCAACAGCAACGCGGGCTCCGAGGCCAGCGCCCGGGCGATCGCGATGCGCTGCGCCTGCCCGCCGGACAGCTGTCCGGGCTTCCGGCCCGCAAACTCGGTGCCGTCGACCGCAGCGAGCCACCGTTGGGCCTCCGCCTTCGCGTGCCGGCGGGCTGGCGCCCCGGCTGCGCGGGCCGAACGCCACGTTCGCCGCGGCAGTCAGGTGCGGGAACAGCAGCGCCTGCTGGGCGAGCAGCACGACACCGCGCCGGTGCGGGGGCACCCACACCCCGCGGGCGGTGTCGACCAGGACGGTGCCGTCCAGGGTGATCCACCGGCGTCCGGCCGGGTCAGTCCCGAGATCAACGACAGCAGCGTCGATTTCCCGGCACCGTTGGCACCGAGCACGGCGACCACCTCCCCGGGTCGCACCTGGAACGTCAGGTCGATGCCCCGCTGCTCGACAGTCGCCCTGAGGGCCAGCTCACCGGCGACGGGGACTGCGCCCGCAGACGCCGGGGAGGTGGTCACAACGACCCCTCGGTGGCCCGGCCGCGGGTGGCCAGCACGATCAGCACCGCGACCACGACCAGCACGAGGGACAGGGCGACGGCGGCGTCGGCGTCGGTCTCGCGCTGCAGGTAGATCTCCAGCGGCAGGGTCCGGGTGGTCCCCTGCAGGCTGCCGGCGAAGGTCAGGGTCGCGCCGAACTCCCCCAGCGCGCGGGCGAAGGACAGCACCGCCCCGGAGATCAGCCCCGGCAGCACCATCGGAATGGTGACCCGGCGCAGCACGGTCGTCGGGCTCGCGCCCAGTGTCGCGGCGACCGCCTCATACCGCCGGCCCTGCGGTGCGCAGCGACCCCTCCAGGCTGAGCACGAGAAACGGCAGGGCGACAAAGGTCTGCGCGATGACGACTGCGGTGGTGGAGAACGCGATCCGCAGACCCAGCACCTCGAGGGTGCCGCCGAGCAGGCCCTGCCGGCCGAAGGTGTAGATCAGCGCGATGCCGCCGACCACCGGCGGCAGCACCAACGGCAGCAGCACCAGGGACCGGGCCACCCGCAACCCGGGGAAAGCCGACCGCGCCAACACCAATGCCATCGGCGTACCCAGGATCACGCACAGCACCGTGCTGGCCGTGGACGTCTTCAGACTGAGCCACAGCGCGTCGAGCGAGGACTCGGAGGTGATCAGCACCCAGAACTCGGACCACTGGACCCGCAGCCAGCATCGCCGCCAGCGGCAGCACGATGAACAGTCCGCCCAGCGCGGCCGGGACGAAAACCCAGCCGGGCACGCCCGACGGTTCGCCGACCCACCGTCGCCGATGTCGGGCCCGGACCGGGCCGTCCGTCACGGCACGCTCACCCCCGGTCCCGGTCAGCGCGCCGGCTCGAAACCGGCAGCGGCCAGTACCTGCTGTCCGTCCGGGCCGGTGACCAGATCGACGAAAGCGGTCGCCGAACGACGGGTCCGCCGCACCGGTCAGCGCCGCGATCGGGTAGATGTTCACCACGGTCGTCGACTCCGGGAAGTCCACCGCGGTGACCTTGTCGCCGGCCGCCGCCGCGTCGGTGACGTAGACCAGACCGGCATCGGCCTCGCCGGTGGTGACCTTGTTCAGCACGTCGGTCACCGAGGACTCCTCGCTGACCGGTGTCAGCGTCACACCCGTTGCGGTCTCGAGCTTCTCCGTCGCCGATCCGCAGGGCACCTGCGGGGCGCAGACCACGACCGCGACATCCGGTTGGGCGAGATCTGCGAAAGACGCTGACGCCGGCGGGGTTTCCGGGCGGCGTCACGATCGTCAGGGTGTTGGCTGCAAAGTCAACCGGGGATCCCGCGACGAGCCCGGCGTCGGTGGCCTTCGTCATGGTGGTGATGTCGGCGGAGGCGAACACGTCTGCCGGAGCGCCGGCGATGATCTGCGCGACGAGATCCGACGAGCCGGCGAAGTTGAACGCCACCGTGGTGCCAGGGTTCTGCCGCTCGAACGTCTCACCGATCTCGGTGAACGTCTTCTTCAACGACGCCGCCGCGAACACCGTCAGCGTGCTGGCGTCCGGTGATGTCGGCCCGGTGTCGGTTGACGACGCCGTGCCGGGCGGAGTTGCAACGGGCGAAGCGCTGCCTGGCGATGCCGGGGCAGCTGTCGAGCAGGCGGCGAGCAGGGCCAGACAAGCCGCGATCGCCGCCACAGCCGCACCATGCCGACGGCGATTCATGACGAACCGCCGGCGGTCTCGACGATCACTGTTGTCGCCTTCACCACCGCCACGGCCATCCGTCCGGGTTCGAGCCGCAGTTCCCGGGCCGCCTCGCTGCTCATCAGCGACACCACGGTGTGCGGGCCGCACTGCATCTCGACCTGCGCCATCACCCCGTCCGCGACGACCCTGGTGACCAGTCCGACGAATCGGTTCCGTGCGGACCGCTGGACCCCGGACGGGTCGGGCGCCGGGGTGGCCGCATGGTGCCGGGAGAACTCGGCCAACGCGACCCCGTCGATGACCTTGCGGCCGACGTCGTCCCTGGCCGCAGGCAACGCGCCGGCGTCGATCCACCGGCGGACCGTGTCGTCGCTGACCCCGAGCAGCTCGGCGGCCTCACGGATACGGAACTGCGGCATGATCAGCACGATAGATCCGCAGACGCGGATTCAGCAAGCATCCGGATCAGCAAATTCGGATCGGCGCCTTGTCGGCGCCGCGGGTCACCGTCGAAAGAGTCACCTTTGCCGACACGGCAATAGAACGTATGTTCGATCGGTGGTCGATCATGCCGTCTCCGAGCAGCGCCCCGCGGACTGTCCGGGAGGGCACGCCTTCGTGGGCGGCAGCGTGATCATCGGGTGGGAGCCCTGCGGTTGCACCGCCGGCCACACCGGCCACCGGACGTACTGGTGCCTACGGTGCGGGCACGTCCTCGAGGTGCCACCCTGCATGCGCATCGGAATCGGCGATTCGGAGGCGCTGGGGATCGGCCGGCCCTTCTGGGTCCGGCCGGACGGCCCCGCCTGACGCCCTCATTCGCTCCGCCCGCGCGCTGCTCACGCTGCAGCTGGAGTAAGGGATAGCCGGCGAGAGCAAGGGCTGGCCGGGGTCCGGCAGGGTCAGCGCGCCCGTGCCAGCAGGGCGCCGGCGGTCAGCGTGGCTGCGGCCGCCGGGGCGGGACCGAGCGGCTGCGAAACCGCAATGAGCGCCGAACCGACCAGCGCCCCGCCGGTCAACGCGGCGACCGAGCCGAGCCGGATGGGCAACTGCCTGTCGCTTTCCCGCAGAGCCAGGGCCTTCATCGATGCCGTGATCGTTCCGGTGGCGAACGTGGTGGTGATGCCGCTCTTCCCGGACACGGTGCGCCCGGCCACCGTCTGCAAACCCAGTGCGCCGGCGGTCAGTGCAATGGCAACCAACTGGATCCCTGCGCAGCGGGGATGTCTCTCGCCCACCACAGTCCGGCGACGAAAACGTGCAGGGCACCGGCCACCAACAACAGCGTCAGGACGCGGGAGTGATTGCGCTGCAGCCGGAATCCCCCGTAAAGGGCAACCGAGAACGCGGTGACGGCAACCGCGGCGCCCACCAGCACCGACATGTACCCGGGGCGGGTCGGCAATCCCGCCAGGATCAGGTTGCCCGTCATGTTCGCGGTGAAGATCCCCCCGAGCAGCAGGAAGGCGAAGGCGTCCGCAGCTCCGGCGGCGAAGGACAGCACGAGCAGTGCGGCGAGGGCACGTCGCCCCTGGGCAATTGGATGCGGTGACGTCGTGGCGCTGCAGCGTCAACTCTCGCCCCGGCCCGGGCGTGAGTCGGCGAGCCGCTGCGCCGTGACGTCGACCGAACCTGAGCCTTGCACGGAAAGGGTGTTTCACTGCGCTTTCGCGAGGGAGAGGTTCAGCCGGCGACCTGCGCGGCGGGCCCGCGCCGCACCGAGCCGGCGAGTGAGAGCCGCCACAGGCGCCGGTCGTCGGAGCGAGGTCCCGAGCGGAGAGAAACAGCCGATCGCCCAGGACAATGGGTGAAGCATCGACGGGCCGCACCCGCCGCACGCGCACGACGCCCGCGTCACACCAAGACCGCACCGCAGCTCATGAACGGCGCTTCACCACACGCACCACGCCCGCACACACCACACCACGACCTGCCGGGGGGAAACCATGCACGATCCGGGGAGCTTGTTCGACATCGGAATCTGGATCGTGTTTGTCGCCTGGGGTATCGCGATCCATCTCTGTCAGGGCGACACCACCTGATCCACACCGGTCAGCCTGCCGGTGATCAGCAACAGCATCGACCCGATGGGTCCGCGGACGTCATCGCCCTCGCCCACGGTCCACGGGACGTCCGTCGCGCTCAGCCGATAGCCGTGCAAGCGCCGGCGGGGGTAGAACGGCCAGCCACGCGACCAGATCCGGGTGGCGGCCTCGGCCGCGGCATCCGGTGACAGGTCCAGCCGACGGCCCAGCGGGATGACGATGTCCTGGCTGTGCACCAGGATGTCGATCAACGTCTCCCGGCAGGTGACGCCGATGTTGTGCCGGCGGGAACCCACCGTTCCGCGGATCTGGGCGACCAGCGTCCCCGTCGGCTGTTCGGCACGTCGGCAGGCAGCGTCGTGAATCACCCGGTTCAGGTTTCCGCGGGACCTGATCACCAGCGGGGTCTGTCGCAGCACATCCCCGAGCCCGGTCTGCTGCATCGTCAGGTGGGCGGCGACGTCCCGCACCGTCCATCCCTCACAGAGCGACGGGTGATGCCACTCCTGCTCCGACAAGTCCTCCAGGATGTCGGCCAGTGCGGTCCGCTGCGCATCGATCGCCCGCCAGACGTCGTCGTCATCCATCCTTCATCCCGCTCCTCATCGTCAGGTGACCCAGGGGTTTGTCGCAGCCGCCCGCCAGGCATCCCAGGGTTGTCACAGTCCGGCCCCGGTGGCACGCGCGTCGACCTCCGAGCCGACCAGAACCTCGATCAGGTCCGTCAGGTCGGAGGTGGGATCGAACAACGGGTCGGGCATCGCCAGGTCGTGCAGGACGAAGCCGGTGACCGCGTTGGCCATCAGCCGCAGATCTCGGTCTGCGTGCCGGGACCCGATGCGCCGCAACCAGTTTTCGAAGTAAAGGTTGACCCGGGCGCCACCGGCGGCCAGCGACGATCGCAGCGGCGGGTACCGCGCGCCCTCCACGAGAAGCGCATAGCGGGCGAGGGTGACCAGGCGATGCTGACCGGTGGCAGCCCGGGCGAACGCACCGAGCGCAGCGGCCAGCTCGATGGCGGTGCGCGGAGCGATCGTCGCCGCGATGGCCTCCCACTCGTTCCGCTCGACATCGACCACACGGTCGGCGACAGCCGCGAGCAGGCTGTCCCGGGTGCGGAAGTAGTTGGACGTGGAACCCATCGGCAGGTCGGCGGCGGCATCCACCGCCCGGTGCGTCAGGCCGCGGATCCCCTGCGTACCGAGCACCGATATCGCGGCTTCCAGCACTGCATCGCGGCGGTCCGTCATGCCGTGAGACTACATCTATAGTACCGAAATACAACAGGTGTAGTGCTAAACGAGTTCCGTGCTGGTCCCCGTCAGCAGCCGGAACCAGCGCGCACCGTACGGCTCCATCTCGATGGTCAGGGAACCGTCATCGGCCACGGTCAGCTCGGTGACGTGATCGAAGAGATCCACCAATCTGGTGCCGGGTTGCTGGCCGGGCAGCGAGAGCGACACCGTCTCGGCCGAGGTCCCGAGGTTGTGGCACAGCAGCAGCGATCCGCTTCCCCAGTCGCAACGGTGGGCGAAGACGGCCGGCACGTCGTGCTCGAGCACCGACAGCGTGCCCCAGCCGAGTTCGGGACACTCCCGGTAGGCGCGAATCCGCTCGCGCAGGAAGGAGAACAGCGACTCGGGGTCGTGCCGTTGGTCCACCACGTTGACCTGGTCCGGACCGTAGGGCTCGGGCGGGAACGGCCGGGCGATCATCGACGGATCCTTTGCCGTCGAAAACCCACCCATGGCACCGGAGTGCCACTGCATCGGCGTCCGGACCGCCATCCTGCCGTCCAGGTCGAGGTTCTCGGCCATCCCGATCTCCTCGCCGTAGAACAGGGTCGGAGTGCCCGGCAGGGACAGCGTCAGGCTGTAGGCCAGTCTGATCCGGCGGGCGTCGCCGTCCAGCATCGTCGGCAGCCGCCGGCGCAGACCCCGGCCGTACAGCTGCATGTTGGCCTCGGGCCCGAAGGCGGCGAAGACCTCCTGGCGTTCGGCACCGCTGAGCTTGTCCAGCGTCAGCTCGTCATGGTTGCGGGCGAAGACCGCCCACTGTGAGTCGCTCGGGCTGGGTGGCCGGCCGACCAGGGCGGAGCGCAGCGGGCCGGCGTCCTGCCGGGCCAGGCTGAGGAACATCGCCTGCATTGTCGGGAAATCGAACAGCATCGTCAGCTCGTTGCCGTTCTCGCTGCCGAAGAATTCCAGTGCCTGGGTGTGCGGCAGATTGACCTCGCCGAGCATGATCGCCTCGCCGTTGCGCCGACCGAGGAACGAACGGAGATCGCGCAGATAATCGTGCGGCTGCGGCAGCTGTTCGGCGCCACCGTCGATACCGGTGGTCTCCAGGAGAAACGGCACGGCATCGACCCGGAACCCGGACAGCCCCAATTCCATCCAGAATCCGATGATGCGGGCGATCTCGTTCCGCACCTCCGGATTGGCGACGTTCAGATCCGGCTGGCTGCGGTAGAAGCGGTGCAGGTAGTACTGGCCGGTCTTCCGGTCCTTGGCCCAGATGCTGGTCTCCCGATCGGGGAACACCACGTCACCGGGCCGCTCGGGGCCGGGCGTCGTCCCGCCAGACATACCAGTCCCGGTGCGGGGAGTCGACGGATGAGCGGGACGATCGGAACCACGGATGGTCCGCGCTGGTGTGGTTGACGACAAGGTCGGCGATCACCCGCAGTCCCTTGGACCTGGCTGCCCGGAGGAATTCCACAAAATTGCCGAGGGTGCCGAGCCGCGGATCGACGTTGTAGAAATCGGTGATGTCGTAGCCGTCGTCGACGTCGGCGGTCGGGTAGAACGGCATCAACCACACGACGGTGACGCCCAGTTCGACGAGATGGTCGAGCCGTTCGGCCAGGCCGGCGAAATCACCGATTCCGTCGCCGTTCGAGTCGTAGAACGTCTGCACATCGAGGCAATAGATGACGGCCGTTTTCCACCACAGGTCGCCGGTCCTGGTCGCTTTCACGCGGCCGCCTGCAGTTGCGGCAGCACCGATTTCCCGAACGCATCGATGAAGGCGCTGTTGTCGTGGCCGACGTGGTGCACGAAGAGGTCGTCGAAACCGAGGTCGATGTATTCCTGCAGCCATTCCCGATGCCGGCCGATATCGGCCGAGATCCGTACGTTGGCAGCCACTTCCGAATCAGGCACGTGCCTGGTCGCCGCCTCGAACTGCTCGGGGGTCTGCAATTCCCAGGCGAGTGTCGTCGGTACGCAATTCCCCTTCCACTGGTCGGCTGCGATGGCCAGCGCCTCTTCGTCGCTGTCCGCGTACGACACGTGGACCTGCAGCCGTACCGGACCGCGGCCACCCGCGTCGCGGTACGCACCGATCACCCGGCGCAGCGTCTCCGGCGGCTGATTCACCGTGATCAGCCCGTCCGCCCAGCCCGCGGCCCAAGCGGCGGTTTCCGCGCTCACCGCACCCGCCACCAGATCCGGTGGCCGATCGGGCAGCGACCACAGCCTGGCCCGATCGACGACGACATGGCCGCTGTGCGTGACCTCCTCGCCCCGCCACAACGCCCGCATGATGTCGACACATTCATGCAGCCGCTCCATGCGCTCGGACTTGACCGGCCATCTGTCACCGGTGACGTGCTCGTTGAGCGCCTCCCCACTGCCCAGTGCCACCCACGGCAACCGGTCCGGGAACATCGCTGCTGTGGTGGCCATCGCATGAGCGGACATCACCGGGTGATACCGCTGCCCGGGAGCGTGGAAAACGCCCATCGGGACCCTTCGGGTGGCTTGCAGGGCCGCCCCCAACCAGGTCCAGGTGAATCCGGAGTGACCCTGGGCGTTGGTCCACGGCGCGAGATGATCCGAGCACATCACCGCGTCGAAACCGGCCTCCTCGGCGTGCACGGCGTCGCGCAGCAACACCCGCGGATGCACCTGTTCGTGGGAGGCGTGGAAGCCGATCGAGACCATTGCTGCACGGTTCCCGCCGACCGGTGTCCCAAACGCCGCGAACGAAGCACGGGATGACCTGGTCGGCCTATGGACACCGCGACCGCACCGGCGGTTGGCTGCTTGCCGGGGAAGGGATGACCGCCATGCGACGAGGTCGATCTGTACGCGTCTTTCTCAAGGTACTGCTCACGGCAGCGTTGGTTGTCTCCGTATCTGGGACCGCCGAAGCCGTTGGAACGCACCGTTCCGGCGCCGAATCCGCGACCGCCGACCGCGCGTCGGCGCACCACGGTCCCCTTGACCTCGTGGTGCTGGGCGACTCGTTCGCCAGCGGCGTCGGGAACACCCCGTATCTCGCCGATTCCGGGGAGTGCAAGCGCTCCGACGACGCGTACGGTCCACTGCTGGCGAACCTGCGGAGCGTGCGGCTCCAGGCCTTCGTCGCCTGCTCGGGAGCCACCACCACCCAGGTGTCCGGAATCGGGCCGAACGGCACCGAGCCGCCACAGATCGACAGCATCACCCGGCGAACAGACGTCGTCACGGTGCAGGCCCTGGGCAACGACTATTTCGTCGGCGAGATCGAGACCATCTGCCTGACCGGGGAGTGCACGCCCGCGACGGTGCTGCGCAACGGGAGCACCATTCAGCAGGTCCTCGACAGCATCCCGAAGACCGGCCCGGGCCTGCTGGACACCCTGTACGGGAAGATCGAACAACGTCTGCGGACAACCGGATCTCGCGCGCGGGTGGTGGTGACCGACTATCCCAGCCTGTTCGGCAACGGCGGCGGTGTCTGCAACGTCGTCATGACCGCGGGCGAGCTGACGATTGCCCAGCAGATGGTCACCGCGTTGGACGCCGTGATCAAGGACGGCGCTCGCCGTCACCACTTCCGTTACGCGCCCGTGAGCTCGCTCTTCGAGGGCCACGACCTGTGTAGCGCCACCCCGGCGATCTACCTGTTCACCCCGCCCGGGACGCCCGGCGCGCCGGCCGAGGATGCCGGCGGCGCCCTGCATCCCAACAGGTTCGGCCAACTGCTCTACGCCTTTGCGATCGGCCGCCAACTGCTGCGTTGACCCTCCCACTGCGTCCGATGACCCGGAACGGCAGGAGGGGTGGTCGCCGATGTCGCCAACCGCCCCTCCTGTTGCGACGGAGTTCAGTTCACGCGACCGTGACCCGGTCCAGGTCGGCCACCGCACCGACCGGGCCTTTGGGATCGACGACGTAGGACACGGTCGAGGACGGTTGCAGGGTCCGGCCGACCACGAACTGTTGCTCCAGCAGGCACTGGATCTGCGCGCCGGTCAGGTCGAGCGTCACCAGGTTGTTCGCAAAGGGCTGGACGTCGAAGGCCTCCCTATAGGTGACCTGGCCGGCATTGAGATCGGCCCGTACGCCGCCCGGATTCATGAAGGCGGCCACCGCGTTCAGCTCGTCGTCGGTGGCGGCCAATTGGGCGTCGGCGATGACGTTGCCCAACGGCGACTCACCCAGGAAGGTGCCGAACAGCTTTTCCTGCTCCTTCACCAGTTCGGCCGAGGTCTCGCCGACGACCTTGTCGGCGATCGGGCCCAGCACGGTGTTGTACCGGTCGATCAGCGCGGTCTGCTCCGGGTCCTTGGCGAGATCCCTTTGCACGATGACGTTCTCGGCACCGGCCGAGATGACGTCACCGGTGCGCCGGTCGATCCGCAGGTCGATGTCGGTGACCAGCCGGCCGAATGAGCTGGCGCTGGTGACGAGCTTTCCGGACAGCTCGCAGTTGTACGCCTGGTGGGTGTGACCGCTGATCACGACGTCGATCGACGGGTCCATCCCGGCGGCGATGTCGACGATCGGACCCTTCAGCCCGTTGCAGCCGTTGATGTCATACGCATTCGGGCCGGTCTGCTCACCGCCCTGGTGCAGCAGCACCACGATCGTCTGCACGCCCTTGCGGCGGAGTTCCTTGGCGTACTTGTTCGCGGTCGCCACCTCGTCGGCGAAGTCGAGACCGGCGACGCCCTGCTGGCTGACGATCTCCTTGGTGCCTTCGAGCGTCATCCCGATGAAACCGATCTTGACGCCCTGAACCTTGTGGATGGCGTACGGCGGCAGCAGTGGCTGACCCGTCTTGGTGACGAAGGCATTGGCCGAGAGGTACTGGAATTCGGCGCCCTTGTACGGGGTCCCGTCGGCACAGCCGTCGACCGGGTGACAGCCGCCGTTCTGGATCCGCAGCAGCTCGGCGGCGCCCTCGTCGAATTCGTGATTGCCGACACTCGCGTACTGCAGACCCGCCAGGTTGAGCGCCTCGATGGAGGGTTCGTCGTGGAAGGCGGCAGACAGCAGCGGCGAGGCGCCGATCAGGTCCCCCGCGGCGACGGTGATGGTGTTCCTCTTCTCCTTCTGCTGCTGACGGAGCAGGTCCAGTTCGGTGGCCAGGTATTCGACACCACCGGCGTCCGCAAACACAGGGCCGGCCGAGTTCACGCCGGTCTGGATGCGCCCGCTGGAGCCGCCGGGCGGCTCGAGGTTGCCGTGGAAGTCGTTGAGCGCGAGGAGTTGCACGTCGACCGGCTTCGGTCCCTTCGGGTGGTGGGACGAGCCCGATGTAGCGGACGGGGCGGCCGCGGCAACAGTCTCGGCGGGTGCTCCGGCGGCCGAGTTCGGCCGGTCGCCAGCAGAACGGTGAATGCGGTGGCAGCGGCGATGCCGGCGGCACAGAGTCGCCGCCGAACAGTCGTTGTCATGGGTCTCCTTCTGTCCGTGGCGGTCGCCGGCGGTGGCCGGCGGTGGCCGAACGGGGATGGGAAGGTGGTCGCCGGAGGCGTTCCCCGGGCGGCTCAGCCCATCACATTTCCGCTGAACTCCACACCCCTTGCGGGTGAAAGCTGCTGAGCGGCAACGTATCCGAGCAGGACGAAGCCCCCAGCAGGGTACGGAACGGGCTACAAACGTCACCATTCCAACTGCTGCGCGGGCCTCTCGGAACCGGGCGCGAAACGGATCTCGGCCAGGTGCGGCGCGACGAATTCCTGGCCGAACGGCCCATGCACGATGATGCCGCTGAGCACCACTGCGGCACCCTCACCGCCGGTGAGGTCGCTGATCTCGGCGATGTCACTGACTGCTGCGTCCCGGGTCGAGGCGGTCAGCGTCAGCAGGTCCGGGACATCACCACCCAGCATCCCCGGGGCCAGCCGCGTCCGTAGCAGGCTCATCTCGGGATCGAGCCTGTCGTACTCGAGCCGGAGGTGGCCGGATCGGACTTCGCGCAGAAATCTCACGAGCGGTCCGCAGGCGGGCGATCCGGCCCGCTGCCCCGGCCGACGGACCATTCCGACCGTTCCGTCGCCGGCAATACCCACGTGCGGCATCACGAACAGGACCACCCGGCGGCGGCCACGGTTGGGCGCATGACCGACGGCCGCGCCGAGGCCGCTGATACCGGCGAACACCAGTCCGCCGAGCGAGCCGATCGGGAAATGAGGCCCCCAGGCCCGGTCCACCAGCTCGGTGAATCCGACCAGCAATTCGTCGCGGCAGGTGGCCACCACCGGCAGCGTGTCACCGCTGGCGAACCCGGCGGCGCGAGCGGCCGCGGCGGTCCGGGCGACGTACTCCTCGGCCGGCAGGATCCCGGGCAGCAGCCGGTCCGCGTCCGCCAGCCATTGCGCCTCCCGCAGTGCGGTCACCGCGCCTCCCGGAGTTCTGTCACCCGCGCTGGTCCGTCGGCCGGAGCTGCACGGGTGGGACAGGCAGCACGAACCGCAGGAACACCATCAGCGCCGCGAGTCCGATCACCGCGAGAACCGCCAACGGGACGACCGCGGACGAACTGACCACTGTCGAGGCAGGATCGGCGGCAGCACCGAACCACTGGTCGACGGCGACGGTGACGCCCTCCAGCACCCACATCGCGAGCAGGCCGCCGACCACGACGAAACCGGGCGCGCGGCGGCGCCAAAGCCAGCTGCCCGCGACGACAGCGAGCGGCAACCAGATCGCGAGGTCTTGGACGAACACCGGATTGGTCGCGATGCCGGTCCCGTCGACCACGGCCGACGGCCGCGCGTCGAGCACTGCCGGCACGATCGTACGCAGCCAGAGCAGGGCGTTCAGACCGGCGATCACCCAGACATAGCCGGCCAGCGGGCGAACCGGCGTGGCATCGGACATCCGGGCCGCGAGCCGGCTGACCGTTCCGCCGGCGAGCAGGGTGCCGACGGACCACAGCGACAATGCCAGCATCGCTGTGTACGCAAGGAACAACTGGTTGAAAGGCGTTCCGTACAGGAACATCTGGGCGTTGTAGACAATCGTGCCGAGCGCGCCCAGCCAGATGACGACGGCGCGTGCCGACCCGCGGGCGGCCACCGCCATGGACACGGCCAGAACCGGCGCCGTGAGTACCAGCAGCACCAGCGCGGTCCCGCGGGCGGACCCGTTCATCGCCGCCGGACCGGTGAGCAGCCCGTCCCAGAAGTACGTCAGACCGGAGGTGACACAGACGACCAGCAGCAGTGCGCCGGAGAGCCAGTAGGCGGCGCGTGCGTAACGGATCATCGGCTCCGCGGGCGTGTCGCCGCCGCCGGCAACGGTCAGCTCCGAACGGGACAGGTGCCCGTGCCGCAGGGTTGTCATCTCGTTCACCACCCGATGGGGACTGGCGGCCGTCGACGCCGCACCCATCAGTCTCGCCGGAGGGTGCTCCGGGTCGACAGGGGACAAGGTCCCGCGTCCAGGGCAACACATCTTTCGGCTGACAGAGCAGTCCGGCCCTGTCGGATTCGCGACTCCGTTTGCTACACTGTGTTAAGCGTGTACTACACAGCGTCATCACTTATGAGACGCAGATGCGCCGCCGATCCGCCAATTGAACAACCGACAGATGCCGCACTCTTCACCGGCAGGGAGCGACATGGCAGCCGCAGTCGTGACGTTCACCGGATGAACGCGGGTGCTCTGCGACCGTCACAGGCGATGCAGCCGCGCCTGCTCCTGGCCGACGGGTCTGAGGCGGACGACCGGCTCGAACTCCGCGACCAGTTCCAGAATGCTCCCTGCGGTTTGCTGTCCACCACCATGGACGGGGTGCTGACCGCGGTGAACGACACCTTCCTGAGGTGGACCGGCTACGCCAGATCGGAGGTCATCGGCCGGCCGTTCGCGGAACTCCTGTCCGGCAGCAGTCGCCGGACGTACGAGACCGGATTCCTGCCGGTGGTCCGGCTCAGCGGCGAGATCCGGGAGGCCGCCCTCGTGCTGCACTGCGGCGGCCGGCGAACACTGCCGGTGCTGGCGAGTTCGACCATCACGCCCGCGGTCGGCGGCTCTGCAGGGGGCACCCGCATCGCCGTGTTCGATGCCACCGGCCGTGAGGACTACGAACGGGAGATGATCTCCGCCCGTCAAGCGGCTGAACGATCCGAAGCGAGAGTCCGCCTGCTGCAACGTGCATCGGCGAACTTCGCCGATGCCTCGACCGTCGAGGAATTGGCCGGAATGCTCGCCCGGACGGCTGGAACAGCGTTCGACGCTGCTGCGTGCGCGGTCATGTTGCCCGACAGGGAATCGGGTCGGTTGCGCACCGCCGGCGGGTCGAACCCACTCGGCGACTCCGCCGCCGTCGAATCCGATCGGCCAGAGACTGACGTACTGCGCTCCGGTGCGGTCGTCTCCGTCGGCAGCATCGCCGCGGCCCGCGTATGGAGCCCGTCGCTCGCCCCCGCGCTGCAGGCGAACGGACTCGGAGCCATGTATGCGCTCGCACTGTCCCCGCACCGCGACCATGTCGGGGTGCTGGCCTGTTTCTTCACCGTTGACCGCCTGCTCGACGATCACGAGCAGGAGCTGGCGCATGCACTGGCCGGGCAGGCGAACCAGGCGCTGCAACGAATCCTGCTGCAAGAGCAGCTTCGTTTCCAGGCGATGCACGACCAACTGACCGGCTTGGCGAACCGGCAGCTGCTGCAGTACCGGCTGACGCAGGCGGTCAACCGCGCGCACCGGCAGGGGCACCCGATGGCGGTGATCTTCATGGACCTCGACGGCTTCAAACCGATCAACGACGCGCTCGGGCACCTTCTCGGCGACGCCGTCCTCGAGCAGGTGTCCGCCCGGCTCACTGCTTCGGTGCGGGCTCAGGACACGGCGGCCCGCTTCGGCGGCGACGAGTTCGTCGTCCTGTGTGAGGACACCGACGCGGCAGCGGCCACGGCGCTGGCGGAACGGATCCGCGCCGAGGTCCGGCGGCCGCTGACCGGACCGAACGCCGACTTCAGGGTGACGGCCAGCATCGGCATCGCGGTGTACCGGCCGCACGGCGGGCGCCCCCCGGACCCGAAACACCTTCTGGTGCAGGCGGACACCGCCATGTACCGGTCCAAGGCAACGGGTAGGGACCGGGACACCGTCGTCGAGGTCTGACCCGGGCGGCCCGCGCCGAGTCAGGCCCGAGACGCCTGACGGAGCCATCGGCGTACCCGCCGCCCACAATGAACCGGTGCGCCTGCTGATGATCTCCGATACCCACCTACCCGTCCGCGCCAAGGAACTCCCGCAGGAGGTCTGGGACGAGGTCGACACCGCCGACGTGGTCATCCACGCCGGCGACTGGGTGGGTATCGAACTGCTCGACGAACTCCAGACACGGTCCGCCACGCTCATCGGGGTGTACGGCAACAACGACGGGCCCGACCTCCGCGAGCGGCTGCCCGAGATTGCCCGGGTGACGGTGGAGGGTCTGCGGATCGCCGTCGTGCACGAGACGGGTGACAAGACAGGCCGGGAGGTGCGCGCGGACCGCGATCATCCCGATACGGATCTTCTGGTGTTCGGACACAGCCACATCCCATGGGACAGCACCAGCCCGGGCGGGATGCGGTTGCTCAATCCCGGTTCGCCGACAGATCGACGGCGCGGCCCGTTCTGCAGTTACCTGACCGCCTCGCTGAACGACGGGGTGCTGACGGACGTCGAGTTGCACCGGCTGCCGCTGCGGACCTGACGCGGCGCCGCAGAGACCCGGGCAACTCTTGGGGGTGCCGTCGAGCTGGACGTGACAGAACCGCTCCCTTGCCCAACGGGTCCTTCGCGGACCATGTGCAAGGGAGCGGTTCTATCGTTCTCAACCTGGTCGCGCGGTCAGCGGGCGGACACCCGGACGACGCTGTAGGTGGTGTCCGGGGTCACCTCCGTGCCGAACCGTGCGTTCACCGCGTAGAGCGACGAGCCCAACGCGGCAACGGTTGTCGGTACATCGAAGTCCGAGTCGGTGATCGTCCGGGTCACCGTGCCGGAGCGGTAGCCGCGGTCCAGCGTGATCACCGCGATCCGGTTCAACTGGTTCTGCACCGCGTACAGCGTCCTGCCGCGCAGCAGCAGGCCGTCACCGGCGGTCAGCGGGACGCCGCCGAGATCGACATTCGCCGTCACCCCGGTCCGCGCGGACACCCTGAACAGGCTTGCCGTGTTGGACTGCACGACCAGCAGGGTCCGGCCGTCCGGCGACGCCTCGATGCCGTTGACGTTGAAGCCCGCCGCGTATTGGAGTTCTCCCGTCAACGGCAGGACCCGCACGCCGCCCGGCGCGGGCAGCCGACCGTGCCGCCCAAACGGAACGACATACAGCACCGGGTTGACCGAATCGGTGAAGTAGGCCGCCTCCCTGGTGACCACCACGTCGTTGATGAAGCTGGCCCTGGTGGCCAACTGGTAGCTGGCGAGCAGCCGGCCCGAGCCGGCGTCGTACACCCGCGCGGCCCCGGTCGGGCCGCCGGCCACGAACAACCGGTTCCGCTTGTCGACCTCGGTGCCGACCGCGACGCGTCCAGCCGCGCCGGGCACCAGCACCGTGCCCCGACCGGTGCGGACGTCACCGCGGTAGATCGCCCCGTCCACGAGTGACCCGACGTAGAACGAGGTTCCGCGTCCGATCGAGATGCCCTCCGGCGCAAAGCCGTTCGGCAGCGCGATCACCTCCGGGAAATTCCCATTGCCGTGCTGCTGGACGGCGGGTTGGGCCACCGCCTGACCGCCGACCAGCACCATCGCAACCGCCACCAGCACCGTGAACACCGTTCTTCGCACACTGACCTCCCGGTCGTTCGCCTGGGCACACTCCTGCCGAACAGTTCAACGCTTGCAGGATGGATCGGGTTCGATCGCGGCGCCGTTGGAAAGGGCCGCGGGGTGCAGGAAGCAACCGCCGAAAGGTGCAGGAAGCGACCGAACCGTTCCCTGGCAACGAACCGCGAATCAGCGGCCCGCTGCGAGGAAACGGTTCGGTCGATCGTCGAAGCGCTGTCGGCTCGGTCAGAACAGCGCGCGCGCTCCGGAGAACGTCGAGCTGATCGTGAGGGTGATCTGCGGCGTGGTGACCCCGGCGCCTCGCACCGAATAGACGTAAGGCGTGTTCGCCAACAAACCGATGTCGGTGAAGCTGGTGCCCGTCACGGTGGCGATCTTGTCCCCTGCCTCCCCACGCAGGATGTCGTAGCTGCCCGAGGCGGACCCCGTCCAGCCCAGGGTGATGCTGCTGGCGGTCTGGCCGGTCTTCCGCAGATTGGACGGGGCTCCGGTGACGGGTGTGGTGGTGGGAGAGCTGGTCGACGTGCCGGTCGACCCACTGGTCGGGGGCGGTGTACCGGTCGGCTGCGTACCGGTGATCGCGGTGATCTGCGGGGTGGTGCCGCCGGTGCCGCGCACCGAGTAGACGTACGGCGTGTTGACGTTCAGCCCGGTGTCGGTGAACGTCAGGCCCGTGACGCTGGTGATCTTGACGCCGCCTTCTCCACGCAGAATGTCGTAAGTCGCCGTGGGGTCACCGGTCCAGGTCAGCGTGACGCTGGTGCTCGAGGTGCTCCAGCGCAAGTTGCTGGGGCCACCGGTCGGAGTACTCGTCGGAGCGCTGGTGGTGGTCGGCGGCACCGGTGTGGTCGTCGTCGGCGGCACCGGAGTGGTCGTTGGCGGCACCGGAGTGGTCGTTGGCGGCACCGTGGTGGGCGGTGGCTGGTTCGTGCACGGCACCAGGGTCTTCACCGGCCGGACGTACGGGCTGCTGGTGGCGCCCGCCGGGAAATGGGTGAGGTAGGTCGGAATGGCGACCTTTCCCGGCGGCGTTGCCGCACCGCTGTTGTTGATGATGTGGTCGATCAGTCCGGCCAGCAGTTGCACCGTCACCAGGCTGTGGAATTTGACCCCGGGGGTGGCGGGCACCTCGAAGGCGCGGGTGGCGTGAATGGTCCTGTCGACGTTGGTGTAGATGTAGCTGCCACCGCCCCACAGTTCGTGCTTCTTGACCGCGTCGGCCACCTTGTAGCCGGCGTAGCCCAGGACCGGCCCGGTTCGCCATGCGGTCTGATTCGGCGGGTCGTAGGGCATTTCGTTCTGGAAGAAGATCGTCCGGCCGTTCTCGCCGTTCCAGATCACGTTGTATTTCTTGTAGTGCTCGACGAAAATGCCTGTGCCGTTGACGTTGTCGCCGTTCACGACGAGCCCGGTGTCGGACGGGCTGATGTTCCAGCCGAAGCTGCCGGGGACGCCGTGGTCGGCCCGCCATGACCAGATGTCGTCCATCAGAACGTCGTCGCTGTGGATGACCAGGCCCAGCGTGGCCTTGCCGACGTGCGGGCCGCCGATCCGGAAGAAGACGTCGCTGAGCGTCGTCGGGTTGGCCGGATCGGTGCAGCCCGGCCCGACGCCCGCGGATCCGACGGTCATCAACGCCGGTGAGGTGACCGTGCCGGCATCGATCATGATTCCGGCGATCACCGCACCCCTGACGTCGGCGACGGTGAGCGGCACCGAGCCGTTCACGGCGGTCAGCGTCGCCATCCCCATCCCGAGGGCGACGGTGCCGGAGCGGTTGATCGCGATGCTGGAGGCGACGTTGTAGACGCCTGGGGTCAGCAGCAGGTTCTTGCCGCTCGTGAGTTGGGTGTTGATCGTCGCCACGGAATCGGATGGCCTTGCGAGGTAGAAACTCGAAAGGGGCAGCGAGGTGCCGGCAGTCGGGCCGGACTGCCAGGTGGTGCCGGCCGAGTTGACGCGTGCCGTCGGCACCAGAACGTTGTAGTTGCCCGACGAATCGACGTACAGGTAAGGCTTCTCCCTGCTGACCGGGTTGGTTGCCAGTGTGGTGTAGGTGCCGACGCCAGGCTTCCCGTCGGGGTTGGTGATGGGCTGGGCGAAGTTGGTGGCCGGCGCGCCGATCGTACCGGCGAACACCTGGTTCCAGACGCCGTTGGACCAGCTGCCGACCTTGCTGTTGCGCACGATGTACTGCTGTTGGGAACCGTTGGTGACCGAGTCGGTCTTCGAGTCGGCGATGAACCCGCCGCTCGCCCACTGCGGCTGGTCGGTGCAGTAATCCATCAGCGTCAGGTTGCCGTTGATGTTCACCCGGCGCATCGGTGACGCCTGCGACGCCGCCCAGAACATCCCCGTCTTACGGCAGTCGGTCGTACCGCCCGAGACGTTGACCGTCAGGTTCGACAGCGAGCGCCAGAAGTTGTTCAAGGCCACGCAGTAGGTCGCCAGGTCGGAATCCGGCGGGGGCGGCAGGCACCGGTTGTACACGTCGACGCTGCCGTTGATCACGACGTCCGTCGGGTTCCTGCCCAGACCGGCGACCTCGGTGTAGTAGCCGACCTGGAACTTGAGCGGCGCGGCTCCCGTTCCGTATGTCCCCGGCTTGAAGAGCAACGAATAGCGGGCCGTGCCCATCTCGTTGTTGACCTGCTTCGCCGCGATCGCATCCACTGCTGCCTGGATCTCACCCGTCGACATCGTGGGATCAAACACGGTGACATTGGGCCCGAAATTCGGTGTCACCGCGGCCATGGCTGCGTCGGCGGGTTCGGAATTGAGCACCGCGACTGTGCCGAGAACCGATACAGCGGTCGCGAGCGCAAGACCGACGATCAACCCCCGGCGGGCGGCACGAAACCTCCTGGCAAGGCCCCGACGCCCTCTGTTGCCGGTCATTGTCGATCCAGTGCGCTGGGGCATGTAGAAGAACCAATCTTCTCTGATGTAACGGAGTGTTACTGGCACCACGGCAAGTCTGACGGCCGCCTATGGCCGCTCCCGGATTACCGGCGGACGGGGATGGAACCGCGCCTGAGAGCGCTTCCACCTCTGCACCATAATCAGAAGAAACCTTCGGCGCCAGCCGAGATGTGCTATTTGTCAACCGATATGCCGTCCGCATCACCGCAGCGGATCGAGGTTCGGCGCAGTAGTTCTCTGTGCGTGACGGCAGTACGCGCGCGAGTCGCCATCGCCATCCGGTCACCGCAGGGGGCGCCACGCAGACCGCCGCACGATGACCGTGCGTAGCCGTTTTTCAGTCCTCGACGGTGGCCTGCTCGATTGACTAATTCTTTCCCGGTCGGCCGGATCTGGAGATCATGAGGCAGGAGCGGTTGCCGGCACCCTGAACGGTGGAAGACTGCTTTCGCTTTCCCCGTTCGGGAGTCGATGCGGTCGCACCGAGTTATCGCGAAACCACTGAACATGCCTGAAATACGGCGGAGACCCCGTGGAGCGAGTCCGGATCGCGGTCAGTCACCGCACAAAGGAAGTGCGTCGGCCGATCGGCGGCCCGGGCGCTCGCCGGCAGCGATTCATGAGCCCCTCAGATTCTGCAGGGGGACCATCAGCGCTCCCTTTAGACGTAGCTCAGTCCTCCATGCCGACCCGGCGCGAGTAACGGCTCCAAAATTCATGAATTTCTTCTCGCGGGCGGCGACCTTCTCCCTCGGGTCCAAGGGGAATACCGTCGCTCTGTGGAGCGTCGACGGATGGGTCTCCTGATCCTCGCTGCCGCGGTGCTGGCTGTCCTGGTGCCCGTGGGCCTCCAACCACGTCGGGTGGCCGGGTCACCGCAGGCCATGTCGGCGCCGGGTCCGCCGAGCGTGGGCGATTGTGTCCCCGACCAGGTGGACCTGGCGAGCTGGCCGACCAGCCCCTTCACCTACCCCCAGCTGGATTTCGAAGCTTGTGAGGGTTTGAGGTACGGCGAAGTCGTCGCCGTCCTCGACGATCCTGCGGAGCCCCCTGCGGCGACGGGTAGCGACCACAGCGGGTCGGTGGGCGATCCCAACTCCGATACCTGTTTCGCAAAGGGCGACAGCTACGACGGGGGCGTGACGCAGTTTCACTATTGGTCCCCCAGGATCTATTCCTTCGCAACGCCGGTCAGTCCGTCACCCCTGCAACAGGCAGTGGGCCAGCATTGGCTTGCCTGCGCCATGTTCATCCCTGCCGACGATCAGTCGGCAGTCCGCCATTACGGCGGCTCGCTCCGCAATGCGTTTTTCACCGGTAATCAGCGGGACGTGCTGGGGTTCTGCGGTGATGGCCGTGACTGGACCACCGGCTATGTGTCGGTGTGTTCATTGCCGCATGAGTTCCAGGTGCTCGCGTCAGGCGTGGTGGGCGGCGGTGATGTCTCCCGCGACGAACTGCAACGAACCTGCGTCCAGGTCGCCGAACGGCTCACCGCCCTGCCCGACGTCACGGCCGCGGGTGCGCTGGCCGTCAGGGTGCAGAGCATCGAGAATACCGGTGCCTCGTTCGCGTCGGATGGCGGAACGGTACAGGCCAAGCTCGGGTGCGGAATCAGCACGGTGGGCAATCGACGACTCGCCGGCGGTCTGGTGGGCCTCGGCGACTCCGCCATCCCCTGGGCCTAGAAAGCTGCTCAGAGAGCGATACAGGTGTCCAGGCTAGGGTTGAGCAAATCAGTCAGACCGGGCAAAACGGTTGGCTACGGTCACCGCCGCAGGGGGGCAACCATGACATCGCTGGAGTCGGCAGGGTCCGGTCCGGACGCCGTAGGGGCGTTGCCCCACGAGACCACCGGCCCCGGTGATCGGACGGCTCGCAACCTGTGGGGTCTTGTTCTGATCGCCACCTTCGCCGGGCTCGGCTTCACCACCGTTCAGATCGTCGAGAAGATCACCATCCTCAAGGATCCGTTCACCAGCCTCGCGTGTGACGTCAACGCAACTCTGTCCTGCAGCAACGTCCTCAACGCCTGGCAGTCGTCGGTGCTCGGGCCACCGAATGCCTTGATCGGCGCGATCATGTTCGCGATTCTTGCCTCAGCCGCATTTGCCGGCATGCTCGGAAGTGCCTTCAGCAAGCCCTATGTCGCCACCTGCTGGGGTCTTGCCGTCTTTTTCCTGTGTTTCGCCAGCTGGTTCATGTACGAGACGGCTTTCAGCATCCGAGCACTCTGTTTGTGGTGCGTCGGCATCACCACGGCGGTCGTTCTCATTTGCGCGGCGCTGACCCGCATCGCCGACCGGGTTGGGGCTTTCGGCGACGGAGGGTTCGGACGGGGTGTCTCCACCGCCGTCCGAACCCGCCTGGACCTGGCCGTGTGGACCGGGTGGTGGCTGGTCATCGCGGCCCTGCTGTGGATCGGTCTGGCCGGCTGATTCGCCGTTACATCTTGTGGAACGCCAACTGGTCCTGCACCGGGTCCGGCGTCGCATCACCGGTGGTCAGCAATACGGTGGCGGACAGCGTCACGATGTAGGAGCACGGCGCCCAGTCGCCGACCGGGTCCGCGGACGGCGGCTCTGCGACGCCGAATCTGTCCACCGAACTGGCGGCTGCGTCGTCGGACATTGACACGCTGTGCCCGCCGGGTCCGGTGACGCTGATCGACACATCACCCAGGTTGGGGTGTGCCGCTGTGTACCTGACGTGCAGCTGATCGACCACATCCGAGCAACCACCGGCGATCTCGTCGATGTTCAGGCTCGCCACGGCAAGCTGATCGTCAACCCTGGACGGTGACCACGAACCGCCCTTGGCGACCTGGTCATACCGACCGTTGAACACCGCCAGCCGTTGCGCCGTGCCGGCGGTGATCTGGGTGCTCGAATCGGTCCCCTGGCGCACCCGGAGCCGGATGCCGAAATATCGATCCTCGCCAGGCCCGGCGGCACCGACGGACTCCCCGGCGTCGACCCCCGACACGGCGAGATCGGGCCAGCCGACCACGGTGGAGGTGTCGAGCATGACCATGTCTCCGTTGGACGTGAAAAGGCCGGACGCCGCCCAGTAGTTGGACTCCTGCGGCACCGGGATCCATCCGTCGGCGGCCGGGGTGATGGTGATCTCTTCCGGACCGTTGGTCCCGTTGACGGTGTAATCCTTCGCCTCGGTCGGATTCATCGGATCGCCGGTGAACCTGGTCCAGGTGCCGACCGTGGTCTTGGCGATCTGCGGAGGCAGCACCGGCTCCCACGGGCCGCTCGGCAGCTCCTTGATCTCGAACCGGTATTGCGCCGGCTGCCCTGACAATTGTTGGTGCAGAACGCCGTTCAGCCGCAGCACCCCGAAGAAGGCCCGTGAATCGACCGTCGTCAGGCCGGTACCCGTCGGCCCGGAGTCGACCTGCGTCGCGTAGGGGATGACGCCGATCCTGCGGAACAACGGCAGCGGCGTCGGTGGCGGGCACAACCGGATGCAGATCCGGTGGCAGACGATCCGATACAGCCAGAAACACAGGAACGGGCACCAGCGGACAACGTCGAACCGGCGAACCGCTTCCAGAAATGCGCGGTCGTCGCCATTCACGATCGGCTCCAACAGGGCGTGCAGGCGCTGCTCGTCGCGAATCACCGAGACGGTCACCTTGGCCCAATCCCGGATGGGCCCGGGGTCAGGAGGCTGTGGAACGGGACCTGCCACCGGCAGCCCGGGCAGCTGCAGGCAGATTCGCAGGCAGCGCAGGAACGGAACGATGACGCAGAACCACAGGCACAGGAAATGGCAGCGGTCGATCAACCCCAACTTGCCCACAAGACCGCGCAGACTGTCGGGGTCTCCCGGGAAGTACTTCAGCGCTGCCTCCAGGTCCGGCTCCTCCCGCACCAGTGATGCGGACGCGAAGGCGACCTGCCTGATGGTGTCCAGCAGGTCGGGTTGCTCCTCCGCGATGTCGGCGTGCAGCCGATCACAGACGAACTCGCAGCGGATCGTGAGGATGACCACGCAGACCAACCGGCACCAGCGCAGCAACCCATGCCGCTCCAACAACTCATGGAAGGCCTTCTCATCGGTGGTAGTCACCGCTTCGACCACCTGCGCCAGCTCGTCCCGCTGTGCGGCCAGTTCGGCCAACCGCAATGTCGCCTCCCGGACATCGGCGACGGTGTACTCGACCAGCGGGATGTCGCGGCAGAGCCAGAAGCAGATGCGCTGCACGTGCCAGGAGCAGAGCCACCGGCAGAACGGTTCCCACCTGTCGCCGATCTTGTACCGCGCCACGAGCCGGCGCAGCTCGTCGGCATCGCCTGCTGCCATTGCCTTCTCGAACTCGTCGAGAGCGCCGTCGGCGGCAAGCAGCTCGCTCAGCACCTCCCCGACCTGACGCGCCTCGGTCACCTCATCGATCTGGTGATCGTCGTGTGTTCCGGACATGGGTGAACCCCCACGGATGAAACCGGCCGCCCCGGTGGCGACCCGGTGACGGATCGGCCCCCCGCCCGTCCCCTGATGGGAGGACTCTCACTCGCCCGGCGATACCCGATATTGCCGACCCGGCAACGACGGCTGCCGATCAGGTCACGAACCACTCAGCAGGTCGGTGAAATGGAATCCGTCCCTGACCACCGTGTCGCCGACCCGGATCGGGATCGGCTCGTCGAATCCCGGCCCGTCCCAGGCGAAGGTGTGGAACTCGCCCTTCTCGCCGCACGGATCGGCGGAGGGCGGCAGGTCCCTGAGCAACCGCTCGTCGAACGACCTGCCCGCGAATTCGGCGTCCAGCTGTGCGCCGTCGACACAGCTGATGGTGGCCCGGATCCCGTCACGGATCATGTCGCGGGCCAGAGTCGTCGTATCACGTCCCCACAGCGGAAAGGTCGGCCGCAGCCCGGACCCGTCGAGTTGGCGCTCCCGGTAGGCGCGGATGTCCTCGAGGAACAGGTCGCCGAACGCCATGACGGACACGCCCTGTGCGACGGCTGTGCCGACCACCTCGGACATGATGCTCTCGTACTGCTCGTTGGTGCAGGGCCACGGCAGGTCGACCGCGAGCAGGGGTAGGCCGACCGAACGGGCCTGCTGTTCCAGGAGTTGACGCCGCACGCCGTGCATCGCGACCCTGTTCGCGTCCGCGTTCAGAGTGGTCACCAGCCCGACGACCTCGACCTCGGCCCGTTGACGCAACACCGCGAGGCTGTAGGCGCTGTCCTTCCCGCTGCTCCAGGACAGCCAGGCCTTGGGTGGGTTCACTGCAGGCTCGGACACGTCCGCAGCCTAGCGGCGGGTGCCGGACCGTCCATGGGTCGCGAAGTATCCCGCGAGTTCGGCGGCAAGTGCCCTGACCTGGGGCTGCGGGCGGCGCAACCGCAACCCACCCTGGATGTCGGTCAGCAGGGCCGTCATCCCGGTCTGGTCGATGGAGCGCAACGAGGCGACGTCGACGTCGCGGTCCCCCGCCGCGGCGGCGCGGGACACGACGTCCAACGCGTCGGCGTGATGGGCGGGATCCCAGTGACCCGCCAACCTCAGCCAGCCCTGGCGGGGACGGGTGATTCGGAGGGATCCGTCGTCGTAGACGGCGTCATCCGGGATCTCCACCTTGTGGATCGCCCGTACATAGTCGACTTCCTGTTCGTTGAGGTCGGCCGCGAAATAGGGGCACAGCACGGTCAGTGGGATGTCGCCGACCATCCGGTCGAGCGCCGCCTCATGCCTGCCTACACCCTTTTCGCGGTGCAGACCGGTGACCCTGATGCCGCGGTAGCCGTCCTCGATCGCTCGCGTCACCTGGGCGGTGAGCTGTTCGGTGAGATCTTCGGTCTGCTGGGGGACGATAGTTGGCGCTTGCGCATCGTCGATGACGAAGATCTGCCCGTCCGCCATCGCCGCGTCGCAGTGCACGCCGTCCTCCTCGCGCAATCGCTGCAGCAGACCCCTGGACTGGTCGGCCCGCAGCCCCGCGACGAGAACTCTTTCCTCACGCTCGATGCCGTCGGCGGTGAAGTTGGTCAGCACCTCCCACGCCTGCTCGGCGGAGGTCAAGACGGCGCAGCTGTGCCGGGCAGAGCGGTCAGTGTGGCGACGCGCCATCCGCACCCACCTTCTGTCGTTAGCGTCAGTAAAACACTACTTTACCGCGGCTTGGTACTTGTCATCACGAAACCGATCCGTCACGGTCGGGCATCGTGTCCGATCGCGGTCGTCCGGAACCAGGCCATCGCCACTGCCGTCTGATGACGTGGCTCTGCGCGTCAGCGGAACCGGCTCCAGAAATCGAGCAGGTGGGACGCCAGACGCTCGGGCTGCTCCAGCGGGATCAGGGTGCGGGCGCCGCGAACAATCACGGATTCAGCAAAAGGGGCACGCCCTGCGGCAGATTCGGCGGCCTGCGGACTCCAGTCCCCCCGGTCGTCGGACGCGACGAACAGGCTGGGCACGGCCAGGTTTGCGAGTTCGTCCGTGACGTCGAGACGGTTCAGGATGAAGGACCGCACGGCGATGCCCAAGCTGCGGCGGGTTGGCCGCGACAGCGAGTCGATGACGATCCGGCGGATCTGCTCCTGTGCCGCGGATGCGTCCGTGAGCATTCCCACCATGACAGCACCGCGGACGGGGCCGACAGGTCCTGCCGCTCGAAGAACCGGCAACAACATATTGATTTGGCGGCGCAGCAGCGAGGGAACCGGCTCGGTCGGTGAGCTCACCGCCACCAGACTCCGCAGGACGCCCGGCTGGGTCCCGAGCTTGTACCCGACATGTCCTCCAAAGGCGTTGCCGAGCCAGTCGACAGGCCCGTCCACGTGCAGCTTGTCGAGCAGGTCGATGGCAGCCCTTGCGGCGGTGGAGATGTCGACGACCCGGTGCAGTGACTGGCTCAGCCCGAGCCCCGGCGGGTCCACCAACAGGTACCGCCGCCCCGCCGGCATCAGAGGCATCAGCAGATCCCAACTGTGGCTGTCAACGAACATCGACGGCCACAGAATGGTGGTCGCGCCCTCGCCGATCATGCGGACGTGAACGTCGCCCAGGCGGGTAGGAACCCGGGCGGTGCGCTCAACGGACTGCTCGTCGGTGCGCGGGCCTTCGCTGTCGCGGCTCGTCATGGACGGCCTCCCCACTGAGTTGGTGTGAGTGTAACTAATATGAATATATTGATGTTAGCATCACTACCATGAAAGGCAATGCCCCTCGCGGCTACCGGATGACGGCCCGCGCGGAGGCGGCGGAGCGCACCGGCGAGCTGATCATCGACGCGATGCTGCAGCGGTTCTCGAAGCAGCCCTACGACCAGATCCGCCTTGAGGACGTCGCTGCGGATGCCGCCGTCACCGTCCAGACGGTGATCAGGCGCTTCGGGAGCAAGCACAAATTGCTGGGCGCAACGGTCGAACGCGAGATGACCCGTCTTGCCGCCGACCGAGCCGCCGCGATCGGGGACAATCCGACGAGCACGCTGCATGCACTGACCCGCTACTACGAGAATCAAGGATTGCTGATCCTGAAGCTCTACGCCGAGGCAGACCAAGCCCCCGGCGTGCCCGAACTGACCGCACGCGCCCGGGCGTATCACGTGAACTGGTGCCGCGAGGCGTTCTCAGATGCGCTGGCTCACATCAAGGACGGGGCCATTCGCCAGCGGCGGCTCGCGCAGGCAGTCGCCATTTGCGACGCCACAACCTGGCGGATCCTCCGGTTCGACGGGGGTCTGTCCCCCGATCAAACCGAGCTTGCGCTACTGGAACTACTGCTTCGCGTGCTGCCGTCGCCGTCATGAGCGCCCGCGCTGCCGTCAGGGGTGACTCGCGGGTCGGATTCACTTGGCCGGCAGCGACTTCGCGTAGTCGACGCCTCGGCGGACCCACTTCACGAGATCGTCATCAGAGGTGCGGGCGTCGGCCTTGATGCGCAGCCATCCCTTCATCTCACGGCCACGCATCTCGAAAGGTTCAGCGCCGCGTTCCTGCAACAGGGACTCGAGCTGAGCCGGGTCGACCCGCAGCATCAGCCCACCCTTGCTGCTCGCCGCGACAGCCATGTTGCCGTTGATCAGGAATGCCAGACCACCGAACATCCGCTTCTCGGTGAGCCCGCTCTCCTGCTCGACGTGCGCGCGCACCCGGTCCGCCAGTTCCTCGTCATACGACATACCGGGAGTGTTCCGCAGTCCGGCAACCGCGACCAACCGAACCCGGGCTCAGCGGATGACTGGAAATACCAGATGGGTGACGCGATCCCCCTGGCTGCAGACTGTCGGATTGCCGAGCATGACGTCTTGCGACGAGAGCTTTCCGAAGAAGGGGCGGTTGCCCTCGCCCATGACAACCGGTATCAGGTCCACGGCCACTTCATCGAGTAAACCGAGGTCGAGGCACTGCCGGGCGATCGTCCCGCCGCTGACGGTGACGTCACGGTCGCCTGCCAGTTCCTCGGCCCGAGCGACCGCGACCTCGATTCCGTCGGTGACGAAGGTGAAAGGTGCGTCGGGATGGGAGGCCATCCAGTCCGCGGGGACGTGATGGGTGACGACCACGACGGGCACATCCAAGGTGTGACGCCCGTTCCACCCGTCGGTCACGTCGAACAATGTCCGACCGCAGATCAGAGCGCCGATGGATGACACCAGCCACGCCAGTGCTCGGCATTTTCTTGGGTGAGGTGGACGGCGAAATCCCCGGCGGGGGAGGGAATGGCCACGTCACCGTTCTGGAGCCAATCGAACAGGTTACCGATGGTGTTGTCCTGCTTGGCGACATAGCCATCGAGCGACATGTTCGCCTGTGCAACAACTTTCGTCACGAGAACTCCTCGACGTCAACATGGATGGAGAGAGTGGTTGCACTGCGGCGGCTTCTCGGCGGAGCGGCGCCGCTCGGCAGCGCAGTCGTCCGGAGTTGCGCTCACCGCAGTACGCGGTACTCGACGTGCGTCGCCGCCGGCGTGATCACAGCGTCGATGCGTTCCAGGGCGATCGCCTGGTCGAGCACACCGAACAGGGGGGTGCCGCCACCGATCAGCGTCGCGACCACATGCAGGTGGATCTCGTCGACCAGACCGACCCGGAGTGCCTGCTGCAGGACGGTCGCGCCGAACAGGTACACGAGTTTGTTGCCGGCGACGCGCTGCGCCTGTTCGATGGCAACGGCCACACCATCAGGAACAAACGTGAACACGCTGGAATGGCGCCGGGTCGACGGGTGATGGGTGAGAACGAAGCACGGCACGTCGCCCGCCGGGCCGGCGTCGCCCCAGCCGCCGTCACCCTCGTTCTTCTCGAACGAGCTCCGGCCCATGACGACGGCGCCGACGTTGTCCATCAACCGGCGGAGGATCGCCCGGTCCTCGTCGGTCGCCGCGTCGCCGAACCAGTCGTGCAGCATTCCGGCGCCGTCGCCGAACGGGTTTTCGCGGCTGTCATTCGGGCCGCTGACGTACCCGTCCAGCGAGATGGACATGTCGGCGACCACAACGGCCATGACCAGCCTCCCGAGTCTGAGTGCGGGTGGATCTGCGGGCGCAACCGGAGGTGCCGGCCGTCATGCATCGCGTCGCCCAGCGGTATAGTGCACCGATCGGTGCACAAAGCGCAATCCTCGATCGGACCTTCTTCGCGTTGTCGGACCCGACGCGACGGAGCATCCTCGAGCGCCTCGGGAGCGGGCCGGCGACGATCGGTGAGCTCGCGGAGCCGTTCGACCTCACGCTCAACGGCGTCAAGAAACACGTGGGCATTCTCGAGGAGGTGGACCTCGTCACCACCGCGAAGGTCGGCCGGTCGCGGGAATGCCGGCTGGGATCTGCGCAATTGGAGAATGCGACACAGTGGATCGAGGACTATCGCCGGGCGTGGCAGGACCGGCTGGATCGCTTCGGTGCGTACGTGGAACAGCGATGAGCGAGGATCTGCGGTTCGAACGACTGATCGACGCCCCACCGGCCGTTGTCTTCGAGGCCTTCACAACCTCCGGTCGTGACGACAAAGGCCGGACGCTTCTGACAATGATTCAGAGCTGCCTTTCCACGGCTGAGCTGCGCGACGAGCACGCGCGCGGCTTGCCGAACACTTTTGAGCAGCAAAAAACAGCGCATCCGCGGACGGCACACCCGGACCGATGATCGTGAGAAAGCGCTGCCCGAGGCTGCCGGCTGGCAAGCACCGACCGCGTCAGTTCATTGTCTGCGTTTCCGCGTCGATGCCCGCCCCAGGAGCTCGTCGCCCAGAGCCCGTCCCAACCACTGCTCGTACCTCTCTGCGCTCCACCCGCGCTCGATCACCAGCGTGCGATAGAGCTCCGGGAGAACCAGCGCAAGGTAGATGTCCACCGCGTCGTCCACGCCGAGGTCCGAGCGCAACTCCGAGGCGATCGCTGTGACGTGGCGGCGGAAGGCTCGCTCCCTGTTCTGGGTGATCGTCGCCGCGGTCGCGGCGATCTGTTTGTCCGTCCGCGCCGCCTCCTGGTACACCGCGATGACGTCATACATCGACTCGTACTGAGCCCGCTGGATGGCGGCCGCTCGTCGCAGACCCGACCGCGGGTCCGGGTCGGCCAATGCTTCTTCGTGCAACTGGTCGACATCGAGCGCGCTCACGGCATCCCAGGCGATCCACTGGAGAATGGCAGCCTTGCTGCCCATAGCGGAGTAAATGGTTTGTGCCGGGATTCGGGCCGATTCCGAAATTGCCGAGATCGTCGTGGCAACGTAGCCCTGCCGGCCGAACAGGGTCCGGGCCGCTCGTGCGATCTCGCGTCGCGTCGCGAGCGCTTGGCGCTGCCGATGGGTTTCGTCCTTGACAGCCACGCTCTCATAGTAGCAATCTAGTCATCATAGTCTGACTATGACGAGACGAGGGTCCCATGCGCGGCGACACCGAGACACCTGTCCTGATCGTCGGTGCCGGCCCGGTGGGCACCACCATGTCCCTGCTTCTCTCCCGGCATGGAATCCGATCGATACTGATCGACAAGCGCTCGCGGATCAGCGATCTGCCGAGGGCGCGGGGCGTGCACGCCGAGCCATGGAGATCCTACGGGTGGCTGGTGTCGAGCCCGACATGCGGGCCGCCGCGCTGCCGATCACCCCTGGCGCAGTGTGGCTTCCCCGGCTTTCGGCAGCACCGACACGTCAGCTCGATCTGGGCTCATCGCGCGACGACGACGTCAGCCCGTGCGAAGGCCTCGCACTCTCGCAGGACGTGTTCGAGGCCATCCTGGCTCAGCACGCAGCACCGTCACCGCACGCCGAAATCCGGCGAGGCGTGGAATTGCTGCACTTCGATGTCGACGACAATGGTGTTGAGGCAACGGTCGTCGACATCGCAACGGGGAACCCGCAACGGATCCGTACGCGTTACCTTGTTGCCGCCGACGGTGCGTCGAGCAAGATCCGCGGCGACCTCGGCATCGGGATGCAGGGGCCGGACGATCTCGGCCGCCAGCGCAGCGTGTTCTTCCGTGCCGACCTCAGCCGGTGGACAGGCGCCCGCCCGCGGGGGATGTACATGATGGACGAGCAGGCTGCGGTGCTGATCTGGACGCACCCCGATGACCGATGGGTCGTCATCTTCCCGGACGCGGACACCCGTGGACCGCTGGCGCTGGTGCAGGCGGCGGTAGGCTCCGCAGACATCGATGTCGAGATTCTCGGTACCGCCCGATGGACCGGCGCCGCACAGCACGCGGAGCGGTTGTCGGACGGTCCTGTCTTCCTGATCGGGGACGCCGCACATCGCTTCCCGCCGGCCGGTGCAAGTGGCATCAGCACAGGAATGGCAGACGCACACAACCTGGCGTGGAAAATGGCGCTCGTCCTGCAAGGAAAGTCCGAGGCTGCACTCCTGGAGAGTTACGGAGAGGAAAGGCTGCCGGTCGCCAAGCGAAACGCGGCGGAAACGCTGGCCATGGCACGCCAATTCACCGATCCCACCGCCACCTCGGAACCGACCCGAACGATTCGCCAACTGGACATGGGATACCAGTACCGCTCCGCCGTCGTACAGGACAGCCTTACAGACTCGGACGCACCCGGATCAGACTACCGACCGACCGCCCAGCCTGGTTGCCGCGCACCGCATCACTGGTTGGACGGGAACACCGACGGCCCGTCCGTCATCGACATGTTCGACCGAAGTTTCGTCCTGCTCTGTGGTCCGGCAAACGAGCCGCATTGGCGCGATGCGGTGGCGACGTCACGACCGCACAATCGGATTCCATTGGAGCTCCAGGTGATCAACGAGCCGGCCTGGACCGAACTCTATGCGGCAGAATCCTTGGACGCCGTCCTGGTCAGACCCGACGGGCATGTCGCCTGGCGCCTCTCCCCCGCCCGGTGCAACGGTGCCGGCACGGACGGCGAGGCGTTGTCGCACGCGCTCGCCACCGCATCGATGATGGCTGAGTCGGCCCGCTTGTCAATCGCTTGAAACGGACGAACAACCCATTGATGCGTGGTCCTTAACAAACCCGGCCGACCGCCGTTATGCTCCCGGACCAGGACGGCGAAACGCCCCTTCCGCGAAGGAGAAACGCATGGGCACGGTCACCACGACAGACGGCACGGAGATCTTCTACAAGGACTGGGGAACGGGCCAACCGATCGTCTTCAGCCACGGCTGGCCGTTGTCCGCCGACGACTGGGACACCCAGATGCTCTTCTTCCTCCAGCACGGCTACCGGGTCATCGCCCATGACCGCCGGGGACACGGCCGGTCGACCCAGACCAGCGACGGCCACGACATGGACCACTACGCCGACGATCTCGCCGCGGTGACCGCTCATCTCGATCTTCACGACGCCATCCACGTCGGACACTCGACCGGCGGCGGGGAAGTCGTGCACTACATCGCCCGGCACGGTGAGAGCCGCGTCGCCAAGGCGGTGCTGATCAGCGCCGTCCCGCCGATCATGGTGCAGACGGAGGCGAACCCCGGCGGACTGCCGAAGAGCGTGTTCGACGGACTGCAGGCGGAGGTGGCCGCGCACCGCTCCGAGTTCTACCGGGCACTGCCCTCCGGACCGTTCTACGGCTTCAACCGACCCGGCCGAGAGCCGTCGGAAGCCGATCATCGCGAACTGGTGGCGGCAGGGGATGATGGGCGGCGCGAAGGCGCACTACGACGGGATCGTCGCCTTCTCCCAGACCGACTTCACCGAGGACCTCAAGAAGATCTCCGTCCCCGCCCTCGTGATGCACGGCGACGACGACCAGATCGTGCCGTACGCCGACTCCGGCCCGCTGTCCGCGAAGCTTCTGCAGAACGCGACACTGAAGACCTACGCCGGATTCCCGCACGGCATGCCCACGACGGAAGCCGAGACGATCAACGCCGACCTGCTGGAATTCTTCAAGTCCTGACTCCCGGCGGTGTGGGGGCGCCTCGGGTTCACCGGACGCCCCCACCCGCCATCAGCGAAGGATCTCCACCAGCAGCACCCAGGCGTTGGCGACCGAGCCGACGAACACCAGCAGGGCACCGGCGGCGATCCAGTACAGGCCCGCATCGCTGCCCGTCAGCAACAGGATCGCGCCGACGACGAAGGGGACCACCTGCACCAGCGCGACGGTGCTCTTCAGCCAGGTCACGCTGCGGTAGGGCGGCTCTGCCGTGCGGATCATCCGAATGACCGAGTCGACGGTCAGCGCTGCGGCGCCGACCGCGAAGACCAGGATCTCCGCGCCGAGCAATTGAACCGACTGATGCGGGATCAGGCCGGCAGCAGCGCTCACCACGATCAGGATCAACGAGCCGATCGTCGCTCCCGCACGGGATGTCATGCTCGGGATCGACAGGATCGTCTGGATGTTCACCGTCATCGCGACGATGATCAACCCGGCCAGCGCGGCGGCCGCACCGGCCGTGGCGACGAAGAATTCGGACCAACCCTCAGCCATGGGCACGATCATCGCATCTCGACCCGACACCCGTGAGGCAACGGTCTCAGCCGGAAGTGAGCCGGACTAAGCGTCCGTCGGCGAGCGTTTGAACAAGAGTGACATCGACCGACACTCCTCCTGTCCCCGCCGAACAGCCGGCCGTGCGCGCCGCTCGTCGGTGGCGACCGAAGCATGTCCTGGTGACGAGGTCGGCGTACCTGCACGACCACGGCCGCGACATCGTCGCCCGCTGCGAGGCGGCCGGTGTCGGCGGCATCGAGGTGCTCAGCGGTGACCGCCTCCCGCCGATCGGCGGGGACAGCGCCCGGTCCAAGTACGCGCGGGCGAAGTCGACCATGGCCGTCGTCGTCGCCCCGCCGTCCAAGCGCCGGCTACAGCCGATCCCGCCGAGCGCGGACTGGCGGTTCGATCTCGCCGAAGGCTGTCCGGCGCATTGCCAGTACTGCTATCTGGCCGGCTCACTGACCGGTCCCCCGGTGATCCGGGCGTACGCCAATATGAACGAGATACTCGGTGAGCTGGACGGTTCGGTCGGTGCAGGCTCGGTGACCACCGGGTCACTCGCCCGCGGTGCCGAAGGCACCACCTTCGAGGCGTCCTGCTACACGGACCCGCTGGGGATCGAGGCCGTCACCGGCTCCCTGAGCGCGACGATCACCCATTTCGGCCGGCATGCGTGGGCGGGCCCGGTGCAGCTGCGGGCGACGACGAAGTTCGATGACGTCGAGCCGCTGCTCGAGCTGGACCACCGGGGCCGCACCCGGATCCGGATGTCGTTGAACGCCGCCGCGGTCGGCGATCGGTTCGAGGGCGGCACAGCGTCCATGCCGCAACGCATCTCGGCGCTCCGGCGGCTCGCCGACGCGGGCTATCCGGTCGGGTTGACCGTCGCCCCGATCATGCCCGTCGACGGTTGGCGTGAGCAGTATTCCGCGCTGCTCGAATCGGTCCGCGACGAACTCGCCGGTGTTTCCGACCTCGACCTGACCGTGGAGCTGATCACCCACCGGTTCACCCGGCGCAGCAAGGACGTGCTGATGGAGTGGTACCCGCGCACGCACCTCGAGATGGCGGAGGACCTCCGGCGCCAGAAGCGAGGAAAGTTCGGCGCCGTGAAGTACGTGTATCCGGCACCGGTGATGAGCGAACTCAAGGCGGTCCTCAGCAAAGAGGTCGACCGGGTGCTGCCGACGGCGCGGCTGCTGTATTTCACCTGATCCCGGTCGGCGAATGGCCGCCTTGCCGGGGGTGACTCTTGCAAGTAAGTGCTTACTTAGGTAGACATAGTCGTGACTTCGACAAGGGACCGGCTGATCGAGGTATCGATGCGACTCTTCGGGGAGCACGGCTACACCGCCACCACCGTCGCCCAGATCGAGGCCGCCGCCGGCCTGAGCCCGGGCTCGGGCGGGCTGTACACGCATTTCCGCTCCAAGCAGGACCTGCTGCGTGCCGGGCTCGAGTCGGTGCTCAGCCCGCCCCCGACCGAGGTGACGTCGCCCGCTGCGACAGCCAGAGCGACGGCGACAGCCAGAGCGACGGCGACGGGGACGGCGACGGGCGAGGGCACCTCGCAAAGTGCGCCTCCGCTCGCCCCCATGCTGGAGGGAATCGCCCGGGCGGGTTTGGCGCGGTTGCGGCACGACCGGGACTTCAACCGGGTGCTGGTCCGCGACCTGCGGTCGGTCCCTGAGTTGTTGCAGATGTCCGCAGACCGCGAGATACGCCCCGTGCACAAGGCTCTCGCAGATGTACTCATTCACGCCGGGCTGCCGGACGACGTGGACGCGACGGCCGCCGCCGCCGTGCTGATCGGTGCCATCAGCCACTACTGGCTGTTCGTGGACATCTTTGGGTCCCATCCCGCAGAAGTCAGCGAGAACGCTTTCATCACCGCCCTCGTCCGGATGGCGGACGCGGTCCTCAGCCCGAAGGAGTCGTCATGAAGGTTCTGATCGCCGGTGCCACCGGGGCCCTCGGCACACCGATCGTCACCGGACTGGTCAGCGCCGGCCACCAGGTCACCGGCATCGCCCGCACCGCGGAGGGCGCTTCGAAGCTGCGGAGCATGCACGCGGACGCCGTCATCGCTGATGCCCTGGACCGTGAAGGGCTGCTGCGTGCGGTCACCGGGCTGCGAGCCGACGCTGTCATGCACCAGCTCACCGCCCTGAAGAAGCCGCCCACCCGGTTCCGCGACATGGCCGTGACGAACGATCTCCGTACCCGTGGCAGCGCCTACCTGATGGACGTCGCGCGCCTCGTCGGCGCCCATCGCTTCGTGACACAGTCCATCGTCTTCGGCTATGGCTTCCGGAATCACGGGGACACCGTTCTCACTGAGGAGAGCCCCTTCGGGGTCATTCGGGGGGACCGGTTCGATCCGGTGGTGGCGGCGCTGAGGGCCGCCGAAGAGGAAGCCTCCGGCGACCCGGATATCGCCGGCATCGCCCTGCGCTACGGATTGCTCTACGGCGGCGACATCGCCACCATGCGGCCGATGCTCGCCAAACGGCGGCTACCGGTGACAAGCGCGACCGGATTGTTGCCGCTCGTGCACCACAGCGACGCCGCGGCCGCCACTGTCGCAGCCGTCGAACGCGGCGGACCAGGTGCCTACAACATCGTCGACGACACTCCCTGCAGCTGGCGGGATTTCATCTCGGCAGCGGCGGAGGCCGTCGACGCACCGGCCCCACGCTCGGTGCCGCGGTCGGTGATCCGGCTGGCCGCGCCGTACGCAGGCGCGCTCATGACAGAACTCTCGATGACGGTGTCGAACGCGAAGGCAAGAAGCGCCTTGGACTGGGCTCCGCGATACACCTCTTGCGGGGAGGGTTTCAGAGCAGCAGCCCGAGCGGGGTGACCTCTGGCTGAATCCATGCCGGCTCATGATCGCGGACGCCCGGTGGTCCCTGTATCACCGGGCCAGGCCGTTTCATCTGCCCTGCCCGTGGGCACATGGGATGGAGCTGCAATGACGCAGGGAGGCGAGCCGTGCAGGACGTGGTTGTTCCGATCAGCCGCGGGCGGACCATGCATGCCACCATCGTCGGGCCGGCGGACGGGCAGCCGGCCGTGGCGCTCCACGGGCTGGGCGGGAGTACCGAGCAGAATCTGCCCGCACTCGAGGCCATGGCGAGCCATTACGGACTGCGCATCTATGCGATTGATCTGCCCAATCACGGCCGCAGCTGCAAGGTCGGTCTGCTGCACTTTCGGGTCAGCTACTTCGCCGATCTGATCGTCGAAGCCATCCGCGCTCTCGACATCCGGCCGGCCGTCATTGTCGGCCATTCCTTCGGCGGTCAACTGGCCGCAATGGTCAGTGACGAAATCATGCCCGACTCGCTTCAGCCGATCTTCATCAATCCTGCCCTGGGAACGGCCTGGGACCGCAAGTTGCGCCTGTGTTGGAGGCGGCCATGGCTGTTCATCAGGCTGGTCCAGGAACTGGGATACGACGACGTCAATGTCGGCCGAGGCGAGCTCTACCACGCCGGCCGATTGCTTCATTCCATCCTGGACATGTTCCTGGATCGAGATCTGCGGCCGTACCGACGATTCCAGGTCACGCTGGCTCTGCTGCGCAACTGTGACACGACCAGTGTCCTGAACCGCCTGTTGAGCCGCGGTATCCGGCCGATCATCGTCCAGGGTGCACTCGACAAATCGACACCGGCCGGAGAGAACGTTCATTTCGTTGACGGATTCCATAGCTGGCTTCATGAAGCGACCGGTCCGCAGGCGCTCATGGCGGTACTCCAGACGGTGTTTCCCCGGCCGCTGTCACCCTGACCGGCGACGGTCAGGTGCCTGGAGCCGTGCGCCTCGACCTTCACGAGTGCGCCCGGCGAGCCGGTGGCAGGCCTCGTCAGAGACTTGCACGACGTAAAAGTCACCGTTCCGGCTCCAGCAGTCCGTCGGAGGGAACTTCCATGTCTCGGTGTCCCTCCGGACGGCCTCGCCGGGTCAGTTCGTGGCGCGTGGGAGTGCGGTGGTGACGCTGAACCCGGCGATGAATTCCGGGATCGGCCGGTAGTAGCGGTAGGTGATGTCGTAGGGGCCGACGGTGGACAGCGCGGCGTAGGCAGCGATCCAGTTCCGGATTTCCTGCCCGGACTGCCCGCCTAGTTCCTTGATCGAGTCGTTGGTGTACTCGTCGATCGCGTCCAGGTCGTTCGCTGGCCAACTGGTCCAGGAAGGTGTTGTCCCAGTCCGGGTTCAGGGCCTTGAGGTTGCCCTCGCCGGCGGCGAACCGCTTCGCCGCGTCGATGACGTTGGCCCGCCGCTTCGCGGTCGCCTCCGCGGTCGGGTGCCGGCCGGCGATCAGCCCTTCGACCACATGCGCGGGCGCGGTTTCCAGGGTCGGCACCGGGGGTTCGTGGGACAGCCCGCCGGAGCCGATCAGCAGCACCCGCTTGTCCAACCCGGACAGGTACCTGCCGAGGGCCTCACCGAGGGCGCGGACCCGGTTCACGGGGGTGAACGGTGGGGCGACGGAGTTGATGAAGAACGGCACCACAGGCACCGCGTCAGCCCGCCGAAGAGGATCTCCAGGGGCTGCACCATGCCGTGGTCGACCTCCATCCGCAGCGACACCGCGAGGTCGACCCCGGAATCCAGAGCGGCCTGCGCCAGTCCCTGGGCGATGTCCCGGGGGACGTCCAAAGGCCCTGGGGTGGAACCGAAGTCACCGATCGAGGTGGCGGCGAGGCCGATGCAGAACTGCGGCATCAACTCGTAGAAGAACCCGTTGTAATGGTCCGGTCCGAACACGACGACCAGTTCCGGGTCGTACTCGGCGATGAACTTGCGGGCGGCCGCGAACGCGGTTTCCACGTCCGCGGCCAGTTCAGCCGGCGGCTCCGACAGTTCCAGCAGCGGGCTGTGCGACATCGAGACGAGCGCGAGCGTCATGGTGATCTCCAGGAGTGAATTGAGGTGAGCTGAGGTGAATGGCGGTGGCCAGGGATGAGACAACAGTGGAGCCGTGCTGGGCCAGCGCGGCGGCGGCGACGTACCGGTCCGGGCGGACGATCACGAAACCGACCGGGTGGGTGTCGAACCAGGACTCTGAGCC
>CAVXYU010000008.1:0-146737 GCA_963766015.1 uncultured Actinomycetota bacterium
CTCCCGAACGCGCGCATCCTGATGCACCAGGGTTCGGCCGGTATCCGCGGCACCGCCGTCGACATCGAGATCCAGGCAGAGAACCTCGAGTACACCAAGGCTCTGATGACCCGGCTGATCGCCGAGCACACCGGACAGAGCCTCGAGACCATCGCCCGTGACGCCGACCGGGACAGGTGGTTCACCGCGCCACAGGCGCTGGACTACGGGTTCATCGACGGCGTGCTGGAGTCGGTGGCGGACGTCCGCCCGGCCGGTGACCGGCAGCGGATCGGGTTGGGCTGAGCAATGGGCCATTACACCGTTCCGACCGTGGTCGAGAAGACCCCTTCCGGCGAACGTGTCGTCGACGTCTACAGCCGTCTGTTGTCCGACCGGATCATCTACCTCGGCACCGAGATCGATGACGACGTAGCCAATGTCATCGTGGCGCAGTTGCTCTACCTGGAGTCCGACGACGCCGACCGCGAGATCGGGCTTTACATCAACTCTCCGGGCGGATCCATGTCGGCGATGACGGCGATCTACGACACCATGCAGTTCGTCCGGGCACCGGTTGCCACCACCTGCGTCGGGCAGGCGGCGTCGGCTGCAGCGGTGATCCTGGCGGCCGGCGCGGCGGGCCGGCGGGCAGTGCTGCCGCACACCAGGGTGCTGCTGCACCAGCCGTCGACGGGCGGCCAGGGCACGATCTCGGATCTCTCCCTGCAGGCCAAGGAGATCCTTCGAGTTCGAGCGGTAATGGAGGAAGTGCTGAGCATGCACACGGGGCAGGATGTGGCGACACTCCGGGCAGATACCGACCGCGACAAGATCTTCACTGCGCAACAGGCAATCGGGTACGGCCTGGCCGACCACATCATCACCAACCGGATCCCGGTCGTGGCACGGCCGGCACGGGCCATCGCCGGTTGACCGAGGGTGCACGCCTGGCCGGAGTCCCGGAGAGAGGCCGGCCAGGCGTGCGGCAGCTCCGCCTTGGGGGGTGAGGTGGAGCCGCACCCGTAGTCTGGATGGGAACGCGGGCCGGGGCGATCCCCCGTTCGGGTCAGCCTCGCTACGAAGACTCTTCGCTTGACCGCCAAGAAGCGCTCGACGGTGTGACCGGACGGCCCGGTCAGCGGAACGCTTGTGCCACCGGGACGTTTCGGGCCATCACTGCGCCACCCGGCCATCCCGGACATCATCGTGCCGTCGTGCAGCAACAATCGAACCCATGCGTCCGTCAGCCAAGCGGCGAACCGTGGGGAATCCCAGCCGCGCTCCCGGACGAGCAGGTCCCAGTACTCCGCGGAGTTCATCGTCCAGATGATGTCGGCGACCTGCTGATCCGACAGGTCGGCCCGAACCTCGCCGGTACCCCGGAGGTCGACCGCCAACAGCAACATGTTCGCTGCCCGGCGTTGCGCGATCTCGGCCCACAGAGCGGCGCACTCCGCGTCGGTGACCGACGCGTCCCGCAGGGCGAGGAACACCGGAGCCAGCCGCTGTTGGATCTCGGCGATCGCGGTGGCATACACCGCCAGCTTCTCGGCAGCGCCCGTGGCGGCGCGCATCCGCCGCACGTAGTCACGTTGTTCGGCCGGCACCGCCTGGTCGGTGCCCGAGATGGCGGTCTCCACCAGCTCCCGCAGCAGTGCGGGTTTCCGGCCCACTGTGGCATACACCGTATCGACGGAAACCTCCGCACGACGAGCAATGTCGGCGACGGTGGTCGCGGAGTAGCCAGTGCGGACGAACAACTCCCTGGCCGCCGCGAGGACGGCGACTCGGGTTTCCGCGGCCTGACGCGTACGCCGGGGTGAGCGGTACGCGCGTCTGCCCGGAAGTTCGCTCTTGACGGCGTCATCCATCGGTCGTACCTTCACCTAATTCATCCGAAGTGGTTTCGGATCAATCTACAGGAGGCACTCGTCATGGTCTATGCGTACATCCAGGACGTCCCGATCGGTGAAGATCTCTACCGTCGCATCATGGACAACCTCGGACCTGAGCCGCTGGCCGGCTCGATCCTGCACCTGTGCGTCCGCAAACCGGACGGCAAATTGCAGTACATCGACGTCTGGGAATCCGAGCAGGCGTGCGCCGACGCGTTCGAGGAGCGCATACATCCCGCCGTCGACAGGGCCTTCGGCGGCAACCGACCCTCGACCGAACCCACCGTCCACCGCCTGGACGTACTGCACGCGGAGGGCTCAGTCCTCGAACGCAGCTGGTCCTGAGGACGGCGGGTGTGGGTGGGCGAGTCGATCGTTCGGGGCGGTCTCTCGACCGGCTGTCCCCCGGGGTGTGGTCAGGCAGCAAGCAGGACCGGACCGCCCGGCCGGGCCATCGGCGCGGCGATCACCGCGGCCGTCCGATGGAGTAAGTCGACAAGACTCAGCCCGAGCGATCCGCAGGCCGCGGCAAGCATCTCGGAGGACGCCTCCTTGCGGCCGCGCTCCAGCTCCGAGAGATACTGCACCGACATCCCGGCTCGTTCGGCGACCTGGGCGAGGGTCTTCCGCTGCCGGTGCCTCTCCTGCTTGAGGACGGCGCCGCTCACCTCACGCCAGAGCGGCTCCCGACGGGGCCGGTCGTAAAGCGTGCGGTCGTTCAGCGTTCGGTCGTTCAGCGTTCCGGCCGAGGTCGCCGAATCCCTTTGATTCGGAACATGCTCTCGCGCAAGGAGAGCCGGGCGGTCTACGACGCCAAGTCGATGTTGCCGGCGCCGGAACGGCACAACGTCACCCACCGGGCTCTCCCCTCGTCGACCTGCTTCAGGCAATAGCCGACCCTAGGCCGGTGCCGACCCGGAGCGCATCTGTGTTCACCACGAGCAGACGGTGGATCGGTCAACAAGAACTCGATCGCCGACTACTTCGTCACCCGCTACGACGACGGCGGCGGGGGCTGGACGACCACGATCGGGCAGCCCAGTTTCTGGTTCGTCCCTTCGGCGATGTCAATGGCGTAGACACAAACGGTGTCACTGCCCGCCGGCGCCGGCACAGTGATCGAGAATCCCTGGTGATCCGTGGTCTCCGGGTGGACGCGCTGGACGTCCGGACGCGAGACCCCGGTCGCACGCGCGTATCCGGTGCCATTGACATAGACATGAATCGACAGCGGCTGCGTCGGCGCCGACGGGTCGTACGCCCAGCCGGCGACCCGGACCAGACCGGCCCCCGGGCTGTACGCACGGTCCAGGTGACCGATCGGGTTCGGGTCGGCCACCCGAACCGTCCTGCACCCACCGCCCATCAGAACGTTGCTGCCGACGCCGATGTTGATGGCGTACACACATACCGGGTCAATTCCTGTGGCAGCGGAAACCGTGACGGCGAAGCCCGCGCGGTCCGAGGCCTGCGGGTACGCCCGATGCACGTCGGGACGGTAGCCACCGGTGCCGATGCTGTGACCGACACCGTTGACGTACACATGGACGCGGATCATCTCCAGTGGCGCCGACGGATCGAAGGCCCAGCCCGCGACCCGCACCGTTCCAGGAACAGAACTCGACACCGCATCCAGATGGCTGATCGGGTCGCCGATGTGGTCCAGGCTGCGACCCAGCGGATCAGTGAAGACGTAGCCGCGCGAGCGGTAGGAATCGATGATGCGCTGCAACGTGTTCACCGTGTTCTGCCGGTAGTTGCCCTGAGACCCGTCGTGCAACAGGACGATCGGATGGTCGTACACGGGGCTGACCGCGCCGGCGAAGATCTTGTTCTGATAGTCGGGCGACAGGTAGGTGGGTGCCGCCCAGTCCAACGGGTCGTTCGACCATTGGACCAGACTCATCCCCCGCACACGGGCCAGCGCCAACGTTGTCGCATCGTAATTGCCGCCGGGCGCCCGGAAGAAGCAGGGGTCGGGAGCACCCGCGTTCACGATCGACGCACGCCCCGCATCCATCTGTGCGGCCTGCGCGTATGCGCCGAGACCCTTCAGTCTGACGTGGGTCTCGGTGTGGTTGCCGATCTCGCTGCCCTCTGCGACGGCCCGCCGGATCATCGTTGGATTGTCTCTGGCGTTCTCACCGATGACGAAGAATGTCGCCCCGATGTGGTTGGCCTTCAGGATGTCCAGCACCTGCGGGGTCCAGCTTGCGGCGGGACCGTCGTCGATGGTGAGCGCGACCGTCTTCGGGAAGGTCGGCGACGACCGGTAGACGGCGCTCGTCGCCGGGTTCGGGCAACCGGCGGTCACCGCGGCTGTGCCGGCGGCCACCGCAGAACCTGCCGGAACAGCCGCAGCAAGGACCAGGGACGCGGCCGGCGCCGAGAGTGCAATCACCCCCACGGCCAGTACGGCTGTACCGAATCGCCTCACAGCGGAGTGATGGATACCGGCGGACGATGGAAATTCGTGACCCATCATGGGAGACGCCCCCTTCGGGCGCATTCGCCCAGGCGTCGACCCGGCCTACGACACAGGTCGGCACCTTTCAGCATCGCACCCGGCGCCGCAGACCGGTATGGCCGAAGGTCCCGATCTGCCGTTCATCCGGCCTGCGACCGAATCAGCTGCGACGCTGCCGCCGCCAGGCGACCAGCGCGGTGCTGGGCTCCTGCCACGGCACGACGTCGCGGCGGAGGCCGGCGATGGCGTTGGCCGCGGCGTTCGCCGCGTCCATCCGCGATTCCATCAGATCCTCGCGCAGCATCGCGATCTCGCCGGTCGCATCTCGGCGAGTTGCTCGCGCAGCGCGTCGACCTGCGCCTCGAGTTCGATGATCCGCCGGATTCCGGCGCGGTTCACGCCCTCGTCCTGGCTGAGCCGCTGCACCTCGCGCAGCAGTTCGATGTCCCGCTGCGAGTAACGGCGTCCGCCGCCGGTGGTGCGGCCCGGGGACACCAGGCCCTCGCGGTCGTAGGAGCGCAGGGTCTGGGCGTGCATGCCGGCGAGCTGCGCGGCCACCGAGATGACGAACAGCGGGGCGTCCATCTCGAAGCCGCGTGAGCCCTGCTGACCACCGGACCGACTGCCGCCCGACGGACTGCCTCCGGAGGGAGTGCCGCCCGAGGGACTGCCCCCGGAGGGACTGCCGGCGGCGGGACGACCGCCCGAGCGACCCCCACCCGAGCGACCCCCACCGGGGGGACCGCCATCGGGAGGATCGCCACCGACAGGGCCTCGCCGGCGGCCGGGGCCCGTCACGCCGTGCTCCCGGCGGCGGCACCCGCTGACGCCGCACCGTCCCGCGCACGCAGCGCGCGGGTGATGGCCTCTCGCGGATCAGACGTCTGCGCCGCGGCGAAAGCCTCCAGCGCGGTCTTGGCTTCCGCGGAGAGCTTCTGCGGCACAGCGACTTCAACAGTGACGATCAGGTCGCCGACGGCATCCTTGCGCTGCACGCCGGCACCCTTGACGCGGAACTTCCGCCCGTTGCTCGTTCCGGCCGGCACCCGTAGGCGGACCGCCGAGGTCAGCGTCGGCACTGTCAAAGTGGTACCGAGCGCGAGCTCGGGGAACGTCACCGGGACTGTCAGCGTCAGGTTGTCGGCGCTGCGCCCGAACAACTCATGCGGCGAGACGTGCACGACGACGAACAGATCACCAGCGGGTCCACCGCCGGGTCCGGGTTCGCCCTTGCCGGCCAGCCGGATCCGCTGACCGTCCGAGACACCAGCCGGGATACGGGTGGTCAGCCGCCGGTTGTGCACGACGGTGCGCTCGCCGTGGCAGGTGGGGCACGGGTCGTCGATCACCGATCCGGTTCCGTGGCAGTTGGCGCACGGCTCGGAGAACGCGAACGAGCCCTGGTTCCGGGTCGTCAGGCCGGTCCCTTGCAGACCGGGCAGTCCCGCGGCGAGGTCCCCGGCCGCGCACCGACACCGTGACAGGTCGGGCAGGTCGTTCGTTCGGTGATTCCCAGCGGCACCGTCACACCGGTCACGGCGTCGTTGAACGACAGCCGCACCTCGGTCTCGACGTCGGCACCGCGCCGTGCGCGTGGCGGCCGCGCCGAGCCTGTTCCCGCCCGGTTGAACAGGCCGCCGAACAGGTCGCCCAAACCGCCGGCGCCGCCGCGCGCCGCCGGCGTTGCGGAAGATGTCACCGACATCGAACCCGCCGGTGCCGGTGGGGTTGCCACCGGCCGGCCCGCCGAACCCGCGGAACGCGCCCGACGCCATCAGGTCTCGGGCCTCGTCGTACTCCTTGCGCTTGGCGTCGTCGGACAGCACGTCGTACGCCTCGGAGATGGCCTTGAACTTGTCCTCCGACAACTTGTTGCCGGGGTTCTTGTCGGGGTGCAGGTCCCGGGCGAGCTTGCGGTAGGCCTTCTTGATCTCGGCGCTGGACGCGCTCTTGGTCACGCCCAGCTCTTTGTAGAAGTCCTTCTCGTAATAGTCCTTGGCGCTCACCCGGAACCTCCTCTCACTCTCATTGCTGCTGTGACCGGCGCTGACTCTCCCGGCGCCGGTGCCATCGATCCTGCTGTCACTCGGTCTGGTCTCACTGCCTGCCGCTCGTTGGTGGGCCGACTGCTCGATACATACAAGACGGCTGACGCCGGACAGCCGACGGGCGGTCACCGCCCGTCAGCTGCACGCCGCCGTCAACCGCCCGTCGTCAACTGCCGGTCGTGCCGGTCTCGGCGGACGCGTCCGCCGTTTGCTCCGCCGCGGGCTGATCGGCCGGCGCACTCTCGTGCTCCGGGCCGGTCACCACCACGACAGCCGGACGGACCAACCGGTCCCCCAGCGTGTAGCCGCTGCGGAAGACGGCCGTCACCGTCGGCTCCGCCACATCGGTGGAGGTGCTGAACTGCACCGCCTCGTGCACGGCGGGGTCGAACTGGTCGCCCTCCGCGCCGAACGGCGCAAGTCCCAGCTTGGTCAACGCTCCGGTCAACCTGTCGGCGACCGCCCCGAAGGAGCCGACCAGGTCGCCGTGCGCGCGTGCCCGATCCAGATCGTCCAGCACGGTGAGCAGTTCGAGCACCACGCTCGACTTCGCCGCCGCCACGACCGATTCACGATCGCGGTCGACCCGCTTGCGGTAGTTGGCGTACTCCGCCGTCACCCGCTGCAGGTCGGCGGTCCGCTCGGCAGCTTCCTGCCGGGCCAGGTCGAGCTCGGCCGCACTCAGATCCACCGACAACGGCTGGGCCGCGTCGTTGGGGTTCGCCGGATCGGGGGCGGCGTGCCTCCCCGCGCCCGGGAAGGGGCTCGACCCTTCGGTCGGTCCCGATCCCGGCTGCCTGATCTCGCCGGTCTGCGGGTCGATCCGGCGATTGTCCCGGATCACGGGTTCCGGTTCGTCGCCGCGCGCGCCTTGGGCGCCGAATCCGCTCACTTCTTCTCAGCCTCGTCCACGATCTCGGCGTCGACGATCTCCTCATCCTGCGAGGAGGAACCGTCGGCAGAGCCGTCGGCAGAGGGACCCGCGCCGCCGGCCGCGTCGGCCTGGGTCTGCGCGTACAGCGCGGAACCGAGCTGCTGCGACTCGTTGGCCAGCTCCTCGACCGCGGACTTCATCGCCGCGATGTCGGTGCCCTTGAGCGCCTCGTTCACCTTGGTGATCGAGTTCTTGACGCGCTCCTTCGGGCTCCTCCGGCAGCTTCTCGTCGTTGTCCTTGATGAACTTCTCGGTCTGGTAGACCAGCGCCTCGGCCTGGTTGCGGACCTCGGCCTCCTCACGGCGGGCCTTGTCCTCCTCGGCGTGCGCCTCGGCCTCCCGCATCATCCGGTCGATGTCGTCCTTGGGCAGGGCGGAGCCACCGGTGATCGTCATCGACTGGGACTTGCCGGTGCCCAGGTCCTTGGCGGACACGTGCACGATGCCGTTGGCGTCGATGTCGAAGGTGACCTCGATCTGCGGCACGTTGCGCGGTGCCGGCGGCAGCCCGGTCAGCTCGAACATGCCGAGCTTCTTGTTGTAGGCAGCGATCTCCCGCTCACCCTGGAAGACCTGGATCTGCACGGACGGCTGGTTGTCCTCGGCCGTGGTGAAGATCTCGGAGCGCTTGGTCGGGATGGTGGTGTTGCGCTCGATCAGCTTGGTCATGATGCCGCCCTTGGTCTCGATGCCCAGGGACAGCGGGGTGACGTCCAGCAACAGCACGTCCTTGACCTCGCCGCGCAGCACACCGGCCTGCAGGGCGGCGCCGACGGCGACGACCTCGTCCGGGTTGACGCCCTTGTTGGGCTCCTTGCCGCCGGTCAGCTCCTTGACCAGGTCGGTCACGGCGGGCATCCGGGTGGAACCGCCGACCATCACCACGTGGTCGATGTCGCCGACCTTGACGCCGGCGTCCTTGATCACCTGGTGGAACGGGTTGCGGGTGCGGTCCAGCAGATCGGAGGTGATCTTCTGGAACTCGGCGCGGGACAGCGACTCGTCCAGGAACAGCGGGTTCTTCTCCGCGTCCACCGTGATGTACGGCAGGTTGATGGAGGTCTGCTGCGAGGATGGACAGCTCGATCTTGGCCTTCTCCGAGGCCTCCCGGATCCGCTGCATGGCCATCTTGTCCTTGGTCAGGTCGATGCCATTGGCCAGCTTGAACTTGTCGACCAGCCACTTGACGACGCGCTCGTCCCAGTCGTCGCCGCCGAGCTTGTTGTCACCGGCGGTGGCCTTGACCTCGACGACGCCGTCGCCGATCTCCAGCAGGGACACGTCGAAGGTGCCGCCACCGAGGTCGAAGACCAGGATGGTCTGCTCCTTCTCGCCCTTGTCCAGGCCGTAGGCCAGCGCGGCGGCGGTCGGCTCGTTGACGATGCGCAGCACGTTGAGGCCCGCGATCTCGCCGGCCTCCTTGGTGGCCTGGCGCTGGGCGTCGTTGAAGTACGCGGGCACGGTGATCACCGCGTCGACGACCGGCTCACCCAGGTACGACTCGGCGTCGCGCTTCAGCTTGCCGAGCACGCGGGCACTGATCTCCTGCGCGGTGTACGACTTGCCGTCGATGTCGACGGTCCAGTTGGTGCCCATGTGACGCTTGACCGGAACGGATGGTCCGGTCGACGTTGGTGACCGCCTGACGCTTGGCGACCTCACCGACCAGCACCTCGCCGTTCTTGGCGAAGGCGACGATGGACGGGGTCGTGCGGGCGCCTTCGGCGTTGGCGATGACGGTCGGCTCGCCGCCCTCCAGGACGGAGACGACCGAGTTGGTGGTACCGAGATCGATACCGACGGCACGCGACATGCAATCCTCCTGCTGCTACCCCCGCCGAATGACGCTCGGCGGGTCTTCCTGTTCGCGCGGCACCGGTTGGCACTGCACGTGGCACTTCTCTTGTGGCACTTCTTGCGTGGCACTTCTTGCGTGGCACTTCTTGCGTGGCACTGCTTGTGAAAGTCCGATCGGCAACCTCGGGTCGCACGGCCGAACAGGCACTTCCTATGGTCCTGAGCCCACAATGCCCGCGGCTTGTTGGTCGTGTCAACTCACCTGAGCCGGTTGGACTCAACTTTACTGACCCGTATAACGGCACGGTGGGTCCGATGATTCCCCGATCGACCCTGGGCCGAAAGCAACGGCCGATCTCGGTCGCAGCAGCGACCTCACCTGCACGATGGGCGGCCCGCACCGTCGTCGACCGGCACCATGGATCGACTCCGGGGTGCCGGTGCGTCTCCGCGGTACTCGGCATCGGTTGAACCGGAACAAGGCAGAACAGGCGCAGATCAGCGCCCTCTGCAAGGCAGAAGTGCAACCGATCGCAGGTTCCCGGCGAACCAGATCCGCGAACCGAATCCGACACGCACCGCTCCAAAGGCGGGAGACCAGGTGTGGTAGCGCTGCCAGACCCAGGTCCGGCGCAGTTGGGACAGCACGACCAGGTCGGGGGAAATGGGAGGAGCCGGATCGATCCGGCCCCGCGCACCGAGCCGGCAGTCATCGACGGAATCGACATGGGGAACCAGCAGAAGTCCTGCGGGGCAACGTCATTGGGCAGCGCGGTTTTTTACTCCTCAGGCACGTACCGCATCCACGACACGTTGTCGGACCCGAATCCGCGGACATTGGTCTCGATGAGCATCATCGGCGGCCGGTAGCGGTCGCCGTATTGCTGCGCGGTGGCAGCAAATCCGATCGGCCGGGGCGACGGTGCATTCGCCCGGTGATTTGTCGTAGAACCATTCGGAATGGCAGCAATAGCCCTGGCCGAGCATGTCGACGCGAATGGGTGCAATTCCCGGCAGGCGCTCCCCGTCGTCCTCGACAAATCTTGGAGGAAAAAGGTCGATCGCTGCTGAGATCACGGGAGATCCGGAGGTCCAGGGCGACATCACGTCGATCGTTCGCCTCCGCGGTGGGCCCGATCCCTCGACCGCGACCGGTGTGGTGCTCGGCGGGGGTCGACCCGTGATCGGCACGGCACCGGCATCGCGCAGGTGCCCGAGCACGCGGTCGGTGGGGCGCCCGTCGAGTTCATCGGGCGAGGGCCGGATACGCGGACGGCCTCCGCGGTCCACGTGGCACCTGATTACTGTGCGCGATCGAGTCGACACGCTATGCTGCTAGGGCCGGGGGATGAGCCGGCGGGGGTCCGGCACGTCGAGCACTTCGCTGCGCCGACGCTTCCGTGGAGTGGGTCGCCGCGTTCTCGGCCGACCGCTCACAGCAGAACGGGGACCATCGAATGACCGCCAGACCGCGCCGAGATCTGTGCACCGCCGGCCGGCGGGTGGTGACGCCGGTGATCGTCATGATGCTGGCCGCAGCCGCCGTCATCGGCACCGGACCCACAGCGGGCGCTCAGTCGCGCAGTGCGCTCACTGCTGCAGCCTGCTCGGTCGGTCAGAGTGGTGCCGCCGTCCCCACCACCGCTTCGGGCCGGTCCGCCGTTCGGACCACGATCGGTGTGGCGAAGGCGATGGGTGTCCCGGTGAAGGGCCAGATCATCGCCGTCATGGTGATGTTCCAGGAAACGTCCATCCGCAACCTCGCGAACGACGGGTCCAGCACTCAGTACACCTCCTGGCCGGTCCCGGGCCGCGCGTACTGGATGGACGTCACGAGATTGTCCCTGAAGTACCCGCACGACATGTTCGGATACCAGGACGGTGCCCACGACACGGACTCGGTGGGCCTCTACCAGCAGCGACCCGCGTACGGGTGGGGAAACTACGGCGCCAGCACCGGGACGACGGACCCGGAAGGCGTGATCCAGCGACTGCTCGACCCGCGGTGGGAGGCCATGGCCTTCTTCGGCGGCGACACGAGCGCCGCGCCGACCCGCGGGTTGCTGGACGTGGCCGGCTGGCAGTCCATGTCCCTGACCTACGCGGCAAATGCGGTGCAGGGCAGCAACTACCCAACCCTGTACGCGCAGTGGGAGGCGCCGGCGACAAAGTACGTCACCGACAACCAGGACACCCCTTCGATCACGCTGCCCTGGTATCCCGGCGGCGGCGGCGGAGCGCTGGCCTGCACGAGCATCCCGACCAACCCGGCGCTGGGCGAGGCCGGCCGCAATCCCATGGGTCATCTCGACCAGGTGGCGATCTACGGCACCCGGGTCAGGGTCGCGGGTTGGGCGATCGAACCCGACGCCATCAACGGGTTGACCACCATCCGGATCACCGACCGCGGGCCGTTCGGAACCACGTCCACGTCGTTGATCGCCAATCAGAACCGGTCGGACGTCAACCGGATCTACAACGTGGTCGGCACCTTCGGGTTCATCGCCTCCCTCCCGTGGACAGGCGCTGGAGCGCACTCGTTCTGCGTGACGGTGGTCAATGTGGGTCGCGGCACGGCGGACAGTCAGCTGGGCTGCCGCGACGTCGCCATACCCGGCCCGAAGGGTGCCTTCGACATCGCGGCCCAGAGTGGGCCGGACAAGATCGCCGTCAGGGGCTGGGCGGCCGATCCTGCCTCGCCGGGTACCGCCGTACGGGTTCGGTTCACGGTGGTCGGCCCCGACAAGGTGGTTAGGACCTCGACACTCACCACCGGGGGACCACGACCGGACGTTGAACGCCGTTACCCGTGGGCAGGGGGCTTCACCGGGTTCAACGGCGCCCTGCAGAGCAGCGGACGCGGTGACAACACCGTGTGCGCAGCCGTTCTCAATGTCGCGCCGCCGTACACGAACCCGTCGCTCGGCTGCCGCACCGTGACGATGCGCTACGAACGGCCGGTCGGCAGGATCGACACCCTTTCCGTCTCCGGCCGGACAGCCACACTCGCCGGGTGGGCATTCGACGACCAACAGTCCTCCGCATCGATCGGGGTGCACATCTACGTCAATTCCACCGGGAAGGCGATCACCGCGAATCTCCCCCGCCCCGACGTGAACACCGCCTACCGGATCACCGGGAACCACGGCTACCGAACCACTGTGGGCCTCCCTTCGGGCACCAGCAGGGTCTGCGCCTACGGGATCGGTCTGAAGGGCAACTCGCTCATCGCCTGCCGTGTCGTCACAACCACCACGACGGTGTCCCGACTGGCCGGCGTCAGCCCCTCAGCCGTGCATCCGACAGTGCCGACAGCGCAGACGGAACCGACGGCAGCGGCGGACCTGACGACGGCGCCCGGCGCCCCGGCACCGCCCACCCCCGACCCCGCGTCGGCGGGGCTCGGCAGTTCCGATCCGGGCCTGTCGGCACCCGCACCGCAGACGCCTCCACAGTTGCCACCCGCGCCGCTGACAGCCACGCCACCGACACCCGCGCCGCCGACACCCGCCGGGACGACAGCGTGGTCGCAGTCCACGACACCGCCCGCCGGTGGCTGATGCAGGCCCACGGCCGGCCGAAATCGCCGGACTGTCATCACGACGTGATCTCGTCGCCACACAGGACCGCGTTCCATGACTGAGAATGCTGTCGTGACCGATACGGACTCCGTCGACATCGACGCCCAGAACTCTGCGGCAGGCGCGTCGGACGATGCGCTCGTCGCTCCGCTCGACGCCGTCCCGGATCCGTTCCCGATGAACGGCAAGGCCGCGGCGCGGCGGCCAGTGGTCTCGACAAGCCTTGCGCCCGAGCATCCGGCGGTGCACGGAGCGGGCAACTTCCCCGGCATCGGGGACTATGCATTCCTGTCCGACTGCGAGTCGAACTGCCTGATCGCCCCGTCCGGCGCGATCGAATGGATGTGCGTCCCGCGGCCGGATTCACCCAGCGTGTTCACCGCGCTGCTGGACCGCGCCGGTGGCTCCTTCCGCGTCGCGCCGTTCGGTGTGGCGGTCCCGGCGGCGCGGCGTTACCTGCCGGGCACCCTCGTCCTGGAGACGACCTGGCAGACGCCGACCGGCTGGCTGGTCGTCTGCGACGCGCTGATCATGGCGCCCTGGCACAACACCGACCAGCGCTCCAAGACGCACCGCCGGTCGCCGACCGATTTCGACGCGGCGCACGTCCTGCTCCGCACCATCACCTGCATCTACGGCAATGTCGACCTGCAGATGAGCTGTGAGCCGGTCTTCGACTATGCGCGCAAGGGCGCGAAGTGGCAGTACCCCGGTCCCGGCTACTGCGATGTCGTCGCCAGCGCGAAAGGCCAACCGACGCTGAAGCTCTCGAGCTCGCTGCGGATCGGCCTGGAGGGCCGGACCGCCATGGCCCGGACCAAGATGAAGCGCGGTGACGTGCACTACGTCGCGCTTGCGTTCTCGGAGTTGCCGCCGCCGGAGGACACCGCACAGGCCTCCGAGTGGATGGAACGAACCTGCGAGTACTGGCGGCAGTGGTTGAGCCAGGGCACCTTTCCCGATCACCCGTGGCGTTCCTACCTGCAGTCCTCGGCGCTCGCCCTGAAAGGACTGTCCTACGCCCCGACCGGCGCCCTGCTGGCCGCCGCCACCACGTCACTGCCGGAGACGCCGGGCGGCGAACGCAACTGGGACTACCGCTACACCTGGATCCGAGACTCGACCTTCGCCCTGTGGGGGCTGTACACCCTCGGGTTCGACCGCGAGGCCAACGACTTCTTCTTCTTCATCCACGACGTCTGCCGGGACAACCCGAACGACCTGCAGATCATGTACGGCGTCGGCGGCGAACGCCGGCTGGACGAGGCAGTGCTCGACCATCTCAGCGGCTACGACGACGCCAGCCCGGTGCGGATCGGGAACGGCGCCTACAACCAGCAGCAGCACGACGTCTGGGGCGCGCTGCTCGATTCGATCTACCTGCACACCCGGTCGCGGGAGCAGATGCCGGAGGAGCTCTGGCCGATCGTCATCGCGCAGGTCGAGCAGGCCGCTGCGCACTGGCGCGCCCCCGACCGCGGCATCTGGGAGGTCCGCGGCGAACCGCAGCACTTCACCGCCTCCAAGATCATGTGCTGGGTGGCCCTGGACCGCGGCGTCCGGCTGGCCAGGTTGCACGACTCACCGGCGATCGCCGACAAGTGGCAGACCGTCGCAGACGAGATCCACGCCGACATCCTGGCCAACGGCGTCGACGAACGAGGCGTGCTGGTCCAGCGGTACGGCTCGACGGCGCTCGATGCATCCCTGTTGCTCGCGCCACTGGTCCGCTTCCTGCCGCCGGACGATCACCGGATCAGGGCAACCGTCATCGCCATCGCCGAGGAGCTGACCCACGAAGGCCTCGTCCTGCGCTACCGGGTCGAGGAGACCGACGACGGGCTGGCAGGCGAGGAGGGCACCTTCACCATCTGCTCGTTCTGGTTGGTGTCCGCACTGGTCGAGATCGGTGAGCTGGAGCGCGCGAGGGCGCTGTGCGAGCGGTTGCTCTCACACGCCTCCGTCCTCGGGCTGTACGCGGAGGAACTGGACCCGATCACAGGGCGGCATCTCGGCAACTTCCCGCAGGCGTTCACCCACCTGGCCCTGATCAACGCCGTCACCCACGTCATCCGCGCGGAGGAGAGCTCCCGGTCGCACGGTTTCGCCCCCGCAAACCGCCAGGCCTGACGCCGCTTCCGACTTCGGTCGCCGCGACCTGCACGCGCCCGGAGGGTCACCCGTCCGCAGCCGGATCGGTAGGGTCGGGCAGCGCGTTCCGGACGGGGAAGGACCGAAGATGACGACTGTACGAACCCTGTGGGCCGGGCTGGCCGGGATGATCGCAGTGCTGGCCGCCGTCCTGCTGACTGCCGTACTGCTGCCGGGCGTCGCCGCCGCCGAGCCCCCATTCCGGGTGCCCTCGCCGATCACCGACCGGGCCGGCGCCCTGAGCGGGAGCGACCAGGCCGACGTCCAGGCGGCGCTCAGCCAGCTCTCGAGCGAGGAGAACATCAACCTCTTCGTGGTGTACGTCGCGAATTTCGACAACCCGACCGACGGTGACGACTGGGCCAGGGAGACCTACGGCCTGTCCGGTTTCGGTGCCAACGACATGCTGCTGGCCGTCGCCACCGACGGCCGCGCCTTCAGCGTCCAGGTGCCGCCGAACTTCAAGCTGAGCAGCAGCCAGTTGACCGAGGTGGCCCAGAACGACATCCGGCCGCAGCTCGCCGAGAGCAACTGGGCCGGCGCGGCCATCGCCGCAGCGAACGGCTACCGGGAGGCCCTCAGCGGCGGGTCGTCCACGTGGTGGTGGGTTGCCGGTGGCCTGGTGGTCGTGGGTGGGGGTGCCTACCTGGTCTCCCGTCGGTCCCGGCGCAGGGCCCAGGAGAAGGCCGGCGTCGGGCCAGGGGGCCGGGGTGAGCCCGCCGAACCGCTCGACCAGCTGTCGGCCAGGAGCGTGCAGGCGCTGATCGACACCGACAATGCCGTGCGGGCAAGCGAATTCGAGTTGTCGGCGGCGGAATCGGATTTCGGCCCCGAGGCGGTCGCCCGTTTCCGGACAGCGTTCAACGCGGCGCGGGAATCACTCACCGCCGCGTTCGAGATCCGGCAACGCGTCGACGACGAGATCCCCGAGGACGACCTGACCAAACGTTCGATGATGAACGAGATCCTGCAGCGCTGCGCCGAGGCGTCCGCGGCTCTGGACGCGGAAAGCGACCGGTTCGACGACCTCCGCGACCTGCGTTCCCGACTGCCGCAGGTACTGGCGGAATTGCCGGGTGCCATCGACGCCCAGCAAGCCAGGCTGGCCGGCGTCGGTTCGACGCTGGAATCCCTGCAACAGCAGTACGCACCCAGCGCGCTGACCACCGTCGCCGGAAACGTGCGGGAGGCGACGAGCCGGCTGACGTTCGCCCGCACCAGCTTGCAGGAGGCGCAGCAGCTGGCCGAGCCGCCCGCCGGTCCGGCAACATTGCCGACCCCGGTCGCGTCGCCGACCGCATCCACGCCCGCCGGATCCACGCCGGCCGAGCACACTTCTCCGGACCTGCAGGTCGTTCCCGGGCCCGAGTCCCCCGTTCAGCAGCAGCCTGTTCAGCAGCTGCCCGTTCGGCCGCAACCCGTCCGAGCCGGTGCTCCCGCCGTGCTCGCAGCCGGCGCAGCGCAGGAAGCCGTCGGGCAGGCCACTACCCTGCTCGATGCCGTCGACCGAACGGCAGCCGATCTGGCCGCGGCCGCAGGCCAACTTCCGGCCGCGTGCATCGCCGTCGACCAGGAGCTTGCTGCGGCCCGGCGGGCACTGTCGGAAGCGGCGCCGGCCCGTCGGGACCCGCCCTCGGGGCGCAGCTCGACCAGATCCAGGCGCTGCTCGGCGTGGCCCGGTCGCCGCAGGGTGCTGCGGATCCGCTGACTGCCCTGCACAAGGTGCAGGAGGCCGACGAGGCGCTCGACACGATCCTGGCCGCCACCCGGGACGCTCAGCAACGGGAACAGCGGGCGCAGGCCGGGCTGGCCCAGGCGCTGGCAACCGCACGGGCCGAGGTCTCGTCCGCGGACGATTTCATCTCCACCCGGCGCGGCGCGATAGGCAGTCAGGCGAGAACCCGGCTGGCCGAGGCGAAGCGGCACCTTGCGGCGGCGGAGGCCGCGGCAAGCACCGACGCAGGCAGGGGGCTCAGCGAGGCGCAGCAGGCTGCGACCCTCGCCCGGGAGGCCGCGGACATCGCCCAGCAGGACGTCGGCGGCTGGGGCGGCGGCGGATCACAACGCGGCGGCGGCATCAACGGCGCGCTGCTCGGCGGCATCATCCTGAGCTCGGTGCTCAACTCCGGCCGCGGTGGCCACGGCGGCGGCGGGTGGGGCGGTGGCTTCGGCGGGGGTGGCTTCGGGGGCGGCTTCGGCGGCGGTGGTGGTGGAGGCGGCAGTGTGAGCGGTGGCGGCGGCCGCTTCTGACCACTCCTCCCGGTCGCGACCTTCCCGCGACACACCTGGGCAAATCACCTGAGTCGGTTGATGCGGCCCGTTCGGTCCGCTCCTAACGTCAGGACGGTGACCACCCCAGAGCCTCCACACGCCAAGAGGTGGGCTGCGAGGATCGCGCTGATCCTCGTTGCCGCCGCAGCCATCCTGGTCTTCGCCTCCGCGGGCTATACCGGCCTGTTCCTGGTGGTGACGGGTCTCGTCGGAGCGGCGCTGCTGCTGGCCGGCATGTTCTGGTTCCTGGCCCGCCGCGGGGTGGCCCGATGGGCGGGCCTCGCCGTTGCCGCGCTCGCCGTGGTTGCGCTGATCTGGAGTTACGCCGCCGCCGACGTCATCCTTGTCGCGATCCTCACGCTGGCACTGCTCGCCGCGGCGCTCGCCGCAGCGAGGTGGGCCCTCGACGAGGAGGAGGAGACATGGATGCCGAGCACCGCCGCGCCCGATCCGAAGCGTCCCTTCTTCGTGATGAACCCACGGTCCGGTGGCGGGAAGGTCGTTCGATTCGGCCTGCGGGAGAAGGCCGAGGCGCTGGGCGCCGAGGTCAAGCTTCTCGAAGGGCCCGGGCATGTCGACGTCGCCGCATTGGTGCGGGACGCGGTCGCCCGGGGAGCCGATCTGCTCGGGGTGGCCGGCGGTGACGGCACGCAGGCCCTGGTCGCGGGCATCGCGGCCGAGCACGACCTGCCGTTCCTCGTCGTCAGCGCGGGTACCCGGAACCACTTCGCGCTCGATCTCGGACTCGACCGCGACGATCCCTCCACCTGCCTTGACGGGTTGCGGAACGGGGTTGAGGTCCGCGTCGACCTCGGGATGATCGGCGACCGTCCGTTCGTCAACAACGCCTCGTTCGGCGCCTACGCACAAATCGTCCAGAGCCCGGAGTACCGGGATCACAAGGAGGGCACGATCCTGTCGATGCTGCCGGACCTGCTCACCTCCGACGCCGCAGCACTGTCGGTCCAGGTCGGCGACAGCTCGGTGGACCGCACCCAGGCGATCCTGGTCAGCAACAACCCGTACGGATCCGGGCGGCTGATCGACCTCGGCCGGCGCAACCGGCTCGACCAGGGCGTCCTGGGGGTGGTGGCCGGACGGGTGGACAGCGCCGCGATGGCGGTTGGTCTGCTACGCCGCACCAACGGCGAGACGGTACGGGTGCTGACCGGGCCGGAGGCCGTCGTGGATGCGGACGCCGCGGAGATCCCCGTCGGGGTCGACGGTGAGGCGCTGATGGTGCCAACGCCGGTGCACTGCACGGTGCGGCCCCGAGCACTGCGCGTCCGCCTCCCCCGCAACCGCCCCGGAGTGCCGCGGCCGAAGACGAGGATCGAGTGGGACCGGCTGTGGCGGCTGGCCTTCGGGCACACCGTCGACCCCGTCCGGGTCGGCTGACTCCGCGCCGCACCTGATCCCGCAGCCGAGCCGAGGCCGGAACCTGCCTGGCCGGCTGCCCGGCGGGGACGCCCAACGCAGGACCGAGGCCAGCTGACCGCGCCGGCTGACCCTCTCCCTTGCGCCGGCGCGGGTAGCAAGAGTGAGGCACGGATCGGTGGGTGGCATCGACCATTCCGGCGCTTCAGGTTCGGCTTGCGCCCCGGGCCTGCGCACCGACACCCCGTCGACGACGCGTGCGACGCCGGTAGCGAGGGATCTGCCGCACATCGCATCCGGCCGACCCCGTTCACCGGTAACTGCTCTGTCTGATCCTCGGGCCTTCCGCCCGACGACGAGCACAATCCGAGGAGCACATCGTGACCGACCTTCGTGCAGTGCCGCAGCAGCCGTCATCGTTCGCCGACCTGGCCCGGGAACTCTGGACCTACCTGACCGAGCGCGGCGCGGCGATCAATTACGAGTTCGTCGACATGCTGGTCGAGGTCCCCCGCGAGACGGGACCGCAGGCGCCGCGGGCAACCTGGCGGCTGAACGGCACCCTGCGCATCACCACCGCGGAGGGCGCCACGGCGGCATGACAACACTTGCGCCCGGCGGGTCCCCGCGTCCTGACGGCAGTGCAAAGCTCGCTGTCTTTGCGGACCTGCGGATCGAGACCGACGGTCAGCGGGCGCATCTCGTCGGCGACGGCGGGTCGCTGATCCTGCACACCGACCAGCCCCTGCGTTTCTGGTCGTCGCTCGATCACGCGGCCCTCCCGGCCGGTGTCGGGCGGGTGAACGGTCCTCGAGCGCTGGGCCGGGTTGCCGATGCGCTGCACGACGCCGGCGTCACCATCGACGTGACCGGGCCGGACGGTGTGCTCGTCCGGCTCGGCGACGGCGCCGGCTCACGGCTCGGGAAGGTGGTGACCGGAAGCAGCGCAGTGGGTTTCGGCTCGGTCCGGCTCCTCGCGTCGACCGTTGGCGCACGGATGCCGGTCGGCCGGATCGCGGCGGCGCTCGCGCTCGCCGCCGTCGTCGGCATCATCGCGGTCGTCCGGCGTCGCCGCTGAGCCGCGTCGGGCGCGGCGCCGGAGTCGGAGGGCCTCTACGGTCACAATGACCTCACCATGGACGCCTCAGGAGAGTACGCCGAACGGCCCGTCCGCCGGCGTCGCACCGTCTATCAGACCAGCCTGATGAGCGCCCTGCTCGGCGGCGTGTACGACGGGGAGATGACGGTCCGAGAACTCTTGCGGCACGGCGACTTCGGTCTCGGCACGTTCAACGCACTGGACGGCGAGATGGTCGTCCTCGACGGGGCCTGCTACCACTACGGGGAAACGGCGCCGCGTCGATTGCCTCCCCCGACGCGCGGACGCCGTTCGCGGTGGTCACCACTTTCGAGCCCGCCCACAGCCTGACGCTGCCGACGGACAGTTCGCGCGCGGAGGTCTCCGCCATAGTCGCAGAGCTGGTCCGCTCGGAGAACTACCTCTGTGCGATCAGGGTCACCGGCGAATTCCACCGGGTCCGCACCCGGACGGCGGCCCGGCAGACCAAGCCCTATCCGCCGTTGACGGCTGCGACGAGGAACGAGCCCATCATCGACTTCGACGACATCACCGGGGTCGTTGCGGGCTTCCGCACCCCGCTGTACGAGCAGGGGATCGGGGTGCCGGGTGGGCACGTGCACTTCCTCGACGCCGATCGGGCACGGGGCGGTCACGTGCTCGACTTCTCCTTGCGCTCGGGCACCCTCGAGGTGTGCGTCGGCACGGACCTGCACGTTGCGCTGCCGCTCAACGACGCGTTCGGGCGTGCGAACCTGGCACCGACTGATCTGGCGGAGCAGGTCGCGTCAACCGAGAATCACCACTGAGAACCTACTGACCCCCGGTGTCGACCCCGCCGGACTCCGTCGGCGAAGAACTTCCCACGGCGCCTTCCGCATCGTCGCCGAACGCGACCTCCACCTCTTCCGGCGCCTCGACATCGGTCAGCACCGGCTTCCCCTGAGCCGGCGTCACATCCGGGCTGAACGGTCCGCCGCTGGTGGTCTTGTCGCTCTGTGGTGTCATCGCACCACAGTACCCACGGGCAGCCAAACACCCTCCGCAGCAAGGGGTTCGGTGCGGGAAGGCCGGTTCGTCCCTAGCTGCTCGCCAGGTCGGTCGGCCCGATCCGGCCGCCGCGGGACGGAGGGCGTCCCTCCGTCAGCCCGGAAGCCTTGTATGCGCGGCGCGCGTATGGCGCGTCCCATCGATGGTCGGTCCTGACCAGACCGGACCTGCTGATGGCTCGACAGGGGAAGGAGAACCCACGCCGGCGTGCCGAGCAGACCCGGGTCGAGACGATCACCCGCGGGCAGCCTCGGTGGGTGGCGCCTCGTCAGCGACGGTCTCGTCGGCTGGGCGGTGGATGCGGGTGGCGACCAGCGGGAAGATGGCCACCGACAGCACACCCGCCCCGACGAGTGCCGCCGCATTCTCCGGCAGCATGACGCCGGCGCTCATCCCGATCTCCGACAGGGCGACCAGCAGGGGCAGCGCCGTCGCGGTCAGCAACATCATCTGCACCCGCTCCCGCATCGACAATGTCTTCCGGTAGACCAGCAACGCGGGCGCGCCGCGCACCACCAGGAGCAGCACGAAAAAGACCAGCAATCGCAACGGGTTCTCGACGATGGACTGGACGTCGAGGGCCATTCCGGAGCTCACGAAGAAGACCGGAATGAAGAAGCCGTAGCCGACGGTGTCCAGCTTCTCCTCGAACTCGTGGTTGGCGGCGCCGGTCGACGTGCGCCGCAGCACCATGCCTGCGAAGAATGCGCCGAGCGCCGCCTCGACGCCGAATTCCTGGGTGATGAGCAGCAATCCGACAAGCAGAACAACCGTGATGCGCAACGTCGACTGTGATGTGGCATGCCGGTTCTCGCCGATGATCGCCGCGATCCGCGTCCCGGACAGCAGTTTCGCGATCCATGCGAGGACGAAAGCCAGTGCTGCAATGGAGGCGATGATCAGCGCCTCCCACCAGGTCTTGTACGCACCCAGGAACAGCGAGATCGCGAGGATCGGGAACAGTTCGCCGACAGCACCGGCGGCGAAGACGAAGCGGCCGAACCGACCGCCCAGCATGTTCTGTTCCCGCAGGATGGGCAGCAGCGTGCCGAGCGCGGTGGTCGTCAGGGCGATCGACACCGGCACGAACGCATGCACGAACCCGATGGCTTCCAGGCCGCCGACGACCGCGAGGGCGGCGACGGCACTGATCGTCCATGCGACCAGTGCCTGCGTGCCCGCCTTCTGCCGGAGCAACTGCGGATCCAATTCGTGCCCGGCGAGCAGGAAGAGGAACCCCAGCCCGAGTCCGGCCAGCAGTTCGATGGTCGCGGAATCGGCGAAACCCAGCACATGCGGGCCGATCAGCACCCCACCGACGATCAGGAACAGCACCTGCGGCGGCCGGCCGGGAACGAGGCGGGTGACGATCGGTGCCAACGCAGCGACCACCATCACCAGCAGCAGGGACAGCAGCGAACTCTGACTCATACCAACCCCTCGGCTCTTGATGACCGAAATGCGTACCGAGCGTAGAAGACGGGGCAGGCTGGTGACACACTCTCCGGCGTGGAACGCCAGTTCAGCGCCGGGACCATCAGCGAGGACGAGCGGGGTGTGCTGGCGCAGTGGGCCAGCGACTGTGCCGAACGCGTCCTGTTGCTGTTCGAGGACGAGCATCCCGATGACCCTCGGCCGCGGGCGGCGATCGACGGCGCCCGGGCGTGGGTGCGCGGTGAGATCGACGACGGCGCGGCCCGGGTGCTCGCCCTGAATGCCAGTGAGGCCGCCCGGGAAGCGGGTGCAAGGGCGGCCCGGTCGGCGGCCCGGGCGGCGAGCCAGGCCTGCGGTGTCGCCCAGCAGCCCGGCCACGCCAAACACGCGGCTGCATATGCGGTCGCGGCGATCGCCCAGGCCGCTCCTGACGATCACGCCGCGATGGACCGCGAACTCGAATGGCAGCGGAGCCGGCTACCCGTGGAGGCGCATCCGCTGGTGTTCCCGACACCGCACTGACACCGCGTCTCAGCGTCCTGTGCGCGGGCTGACAGCACCGCCGCGCACTCTCGGCCTCACGACCATGAGCCGAGGAGAAGTCAATGAGCAACATCATCGAAGCCGAAGGGCTGACGAAGCGTTTCGGTACCACCCAGGCACTTGACGGTGTCGACCTCGCCGCGCGCGAGGGCACCGTACTCGGCGTGCTGGGCCCCAACGGTGCCGGCAAGACCACCGCGGTGCGGGTGCTGGCGACCCTGCTGCGCGCCGACGCGGGCCGTGCGACGATCGCCGGTTACGACGTCGTCAAGGATGCCGGCGCGGTGCGCCGGACCATCGGCCTGACCGGCCAGTACGCATCCGTCGACGAGGACCTGACCGGCATCCAGAATCTGGTGCTGATCGGCCAACTGCTGAACCTGAGCGGCCGGGACGCCAAGGCACGGGCGACCGAACTGCTCGAGTGGTTCGGGCTCGCCGACGCGGCGCAACGCCGCGCGAAGACCTACTCCGGCGGCATGCGTCGCCGGCTCGACCTGGCCGCCAGCCTGGTCGGCCGGCCGCGGGTGATCTTCCTCGACGAGCCGACGACCGGTCTTGATCCGGCCAAGCGTGAGGACATGTGGGAGGTCGTCCGGCGACTGGTCGGCTGACGGATCCACCGTTCTGCTGACCACCCAGTACCTCGAGGAGGCCGACGCGCTGGCCGACGAGATCAGCGTCATCGACAAGGGCAGGGTGATCGCCCACGACACCCCGGACGGGCTCAAACGCAAGATCGGCGGGCAACGCATCCGGGTCAAACCGGCGGACCGCGACCGGTTGCCTGACGTCGCGTCGCATCCTGGCCGAGATCGGCCGTGCCGCGCCGCAACCCACCGGCCGGGACGAGCTGACGGTGGCCGTCAGCGGCGAGTCCGCACTGGCCGCCACCGTCGGCCGGCTCGCCGCCGAAGGCATTGCGGTGACGGAACTGTCGCTGCACCTGCCCACCCTCGACGAGGTCTTCATGACCCTGACCGGCGAACGGCGCGTCGCACCCGTCCGCATCGGACGACCCGAACGGAGGAGGCAGCATGAGCGACACCACCGCGGTCGACCCAGCCTGCACGCACCGCGCGCCGCCACCGCACCGCCGGCGGCGGCGACCGGCGCGACATCCGGCTCCTATCCACGCCACGTCGTTGCACTGGCCAAACGCAGCCTGATCAAGATGTGGCGCACGCCGGAGGCGCTGATCGACGTCACGCTGCAGCCGATCATCTTCCTGCTGCTGTTCACCTACATGTTCGGCGGCGCGATCGGCGGGACGCAGGAGGATTACCTGCAGTTCCTGCTGCCCGGGCTGCTCGGCCAGACGCATCGCGATGGCCGGGGTTGCGCTAGGGCAGAACCTGAACGCCGACATCGAGAAGGGCGTCTTCGACCGGTTCCGGTCGCTGCCGATCGGCCGTTCGGTGCCGCTGGTCGGCGCCGTGCATCGCCGACATCGGCCGGTACCTGATCCTGTGCGTCGTCACGCTGGGATTCGGCATGATGATGGGCTTCCGGATCGAGACCAACCCGCTGGCGGCGACCGCCGGGGTGGGCATCTCCATCGCCTTCGCGCTGTGCTTCTGCTGGATCTCGGTGTTCGTCGGGATGAAGGCGCGGACCTCCGGAGCGGTTCAGGGCATCATGTTCCTGATCGTGCTGCCGCTGTCCTTCGCCAGCAACACCTTCGTCAATCCCGACACCATGCCGAGCTGGCTGCAGACGTTCGTCGAGGTCAACCCGATCTCGCAGTTGGTCACCACCGTCCGCGGGCTGATGATCGGCGGCCCGGTTGCGGACAGCCTGATGTGGACGCTGGTCTGGATGGCGATCCTGCTGATGGTGTTCGTCCCGCTGGCCCTGCGCGGGTACCGGCGCCGCGCCTGACAACACCGCGCCTGATGACACCGTCACCGCAACAGCACAGCAACGGCACCGGAACCCGGGATGGGTTCCGGTGCCGTTTCGCGTGGTCAGGAGGTGGCAGCGATCTGGGCGGGCTGTCCCGCCCTGCCGGCCGACGATGACCCCGACCGCCCCCAGCACTGCCCAGCCGAGCAGGATCAGCACCGGTTCCCACACCGAGGCGCCCGGGAAGTACGCGGCCGTCCGGAGCAGGGTTCCGCCGGCGCCGGTCGGCAGCCACTGGCCGAGATCTCCCCAGGGAGCAGGCAGCAGCCGCGGCGAGGTTGCGATGCCCGACAACGGGTTGCCGATGATGACCAGCAGCAGCGCACCCAGACCGGCCCCGGCGGCGCCGACCAGCCGGACCAGTCCTGCCACCACCAGAGCCGATGACGCGACGGTCAGCGAGATCGCAGACGCCTCCGCCCAGTAGTTGCCGGCCGAGACGCCCAGCCAGGCAAGGACTCCGGCGAAGCTGATGCCGATCGCCATTGCCCCGCCGACGGCCGTGCCGAGCACCCAACGGCGGCTGCGCAGGGCGAGCGCCGACGCGGCGCCGAGGGCGAGTCCGGCGATGATCATCGGGAACGAACCGGCTGTCAGGCCCACGCCCCTGCTGTCCGTCGACGGCAGCGGGATGACGTCCAGCACTGCCGGTCCCGCGGCGGGGGTCTCGCCCATTCGCGCCGCTGCCGACGTCAGGAGCTGGGTGATGGCAGGCGACCCCGCGCCGGCGGTGAGCAGCGTCGGGCCCGTAGGCCCGAGGACGATGGCGCCGTCGGCCGACCGGTCGGCGAGCGCGGACCGGGCGGCCGACTCGTCGCCGACCACCGTGACCTCGAACGCATCCGGGCCGGCGGATTGAGCCAGCCCGGCTCGGATCTGCTCGACCGCCGCGGGCGGTCCGGCCACTGCGAGCCTGATCCCGTTGGGTCCGGAGTTCACCGCGATACCCACGAAGAGCGCCAGGACCAGCGAGAGGCCGGCGGTGAGGGCGAGAACGAGACCGACGGCCTTCCGTGCCTGACTGTGCGAGCTGTCGCCCGGGTGTCCCTGGCTGCCGCGGGCGGCGAGATAGGGATCGGGTCCGCTGTGCTGATCGACGCCTGAGACGGTCATCGTTGGTTCCTTTCTAAGAAGGATCGTTCGTTTTGTAAGAGCATGCACCTGACGACCCGCACTCGTCAAGAACGAATATTCGGTTTATGGTGGGCAGATGCCAAAGGTCACCGATCAACACCGCGAGGACCGCAGGGAGCAGATCCTCGTCGCAGCGTGGAAATGCTTCTCCCGCAACGGTTTCCACAGCACATCGATGGCCGACGTGATCCGGGAGGCCGGCTTGTCGGCGGGTGCGGTCTACCTGTACTTTCGATCCAAGGACGACATCATCGTGGCCGTCGGCACCCAGGTCTTCGGCGGGATCCGTGGCCGGTTGGCCGAGTTCGCCGCCGAGGAGCCCCCACCGGCTCCGGCGGAGATCGCCGCCTATCCTGGTGCGGCAGCCGATGTTCGCCCAGGAGCAGGCACCGGCGGACATCTTCCCGTTGCTGCTCGCCGTCTGGGGCGAGGCCACCCGCAACCCGGCGCTGATCACCCTCGCCGACGAAATCATGACCGACCTGCGCACCGTCGTCACCGCGATGCTCGAGCGCTGGACGACCGCTGGAAACGAGCTACCCGTCCCCGCCGCCCAGCTGACGCCCGTGCTGCTGTCCCTGGTCCAGGGTTTCGTCGTCCAGCAGGCGCTGGCGCACCGGCCGGCATCCGAGGACTACACGGCCGCCGTCCGGTCGCTGTTCGAGGCGGCCGGGATGGGCACGGCCGGCTGAACTTCGCCGGTCCGCACGACGGCAACCACGCCGGCACGCACGCCGGACCGAGCGTCACGGCACGATCATCGCTTCGCCACCAGCGGCGCCGGGTCGATCCTGTCGATCGCCGACGGCCGGTCCAACGCGCGGCCGGACTCGAACGCAGCGTCGAAGTGCTCGCCCAACTCGTCCCGCAGGCGCCCGGTCAGCTCCGCGACCAGCGGATCGGAGCGGTCGACACTGCCCCGCAGCCGAGCGGACGCACCAAGGATCTCGGCAGCGTCGGTCGGTCGGCCGAGCGCTGCGGCAAGGGACGCGACGCTCACCCCGACCGCCGAAACGATCGGCATGTCGCCAGTGGTCACGGCCAGTGGGTAGCTGCCGATCAGGTCGGCGGATGCCAACTCGAGGTCACCGCAGCGCAGGGCGACGGCTGCCGTGGTGGCGCCCACCACGGCTGCCGCGTGCGACAACAGGATGCCCGGCGGCTGGCTCGCGAGCCGTTCGCGGAGTTCGGCCGCCAGCTCACTGGCGGTGGCCAGGTCCCCGGCCATCAACTCGACGGCGAGCAGCACACCGTCGACGAACATCCCGCGCTCGAGCCCATGGGAATGGCCCGCGAACTGTTCCCTGACCCCGTCGATGATGCGCCTGGCTGTCGAGACCTCGCCCGCCCGCAGATACAGACCGGCGAGCCGCACCTGCACCAGCAGGGTGTCGTCGGTCGACCCCAGTTCCGCGGCGAGCTTCCAGGCGAGCTCGTTGTCGGCGATTGCGCCGGCGATGTCACCGTCCTGTGCACGCAACGTCGCACGGGCGGACAGCACGGAGGACAGCCCCCACCGGTCCCCGATCCGGTCGAAATCGTCGTAGGCCGCGTCGACGTCGGCCCGCCATGACTCGGTGTCGCCCTCGTTCTCGGCGAACCACGCCCGGTTCACCCTGGCCGCTCCGCGGAGCCACCGGTCCGGCGACCGGAGGATCCGCTCCATCGACGCCTCGGCGGCCGGGATGTCATTGCCGAAATACGCCAGCATCGGTTCCAGAACGGCCAGCGAAGAAATCGGCGGCGGGCCGGCCGCTCGCAGTTCCCCGGCCAGCGCGGCGAGCTCGGCTTGGAGCTTGGGCACGTCGGTGATCTCCGATGCGCCGCCGAACATCGAGCTGACGGCGCCGGCCGCGCGCGCCCACACCCGTCCCGGGTGGTCCGTACCGTCGGTGGCGGCCAGCGCCCGGCCGAGCCACTCGGCAGCGTCCGAGTTGGACCCGCCGATCATCGTCCAGAACCAGGACAGCGACAGCACCAGGTCGAGCGACGCAGCCCGATCCGCGGGATCGTCGGACTCGGCGAGAAAACCCAAACCCGCGAGGATGTTGTCCCGCTCGGCCACCAGGGTGGCGATCGCGGCCAACTGGCCCGCCTGCCGCAGGACCGGATCCGCCTGTTCGGTGACCGCCGCGAAGTGCCGGGCGTGTGCGGTGCGGGCGGCCCTCGCCTCGCCGCGCTCGGCCAGCCGGTCGATGCCGTACTCGCGGATCGTCTCGAGCATCCGATAACGGGTGGGCCGGCCGTCGATGATCACCAGCAGCGACTTGTCGACCAGGGAGAGGAGCAGGTCACCGATGTCCTCGCGGGGCAGCCGTTCGTCCGCGCACACCGCCACCGCCGAGCCGAGCGTTGCCCCCGCAGGAAACACGGCGAGCCGTTCGGCGAGCAGCCGCTCGTCCGGCGCGAGCAGGTCCCAACTCCACTCCACCACTGCCCGCAGTGTCCGGTGCCGCGGCATGGCCGTCCGGCTGCCACCGGTCAGCAACCTGAACCGGTCGGACAGCCGGGTGGCGATCTCGGCGACCGGCATCACCCGCAACTTGGCGGCGGCCAGTTCGATCGCCAGCGGCAGCCCGTCGAGTCGGCGGACGATGTCGCAGACGGGGCCCACCGCTCCCGCGTCGAGCGTGAACCCGGCGCTGACCGCCCGAGCGCGGTCAACGAAGAGCTGCACCGACTGATAACCGATCGCGTCCTGCGCGCCGACGCCGACCGGCGGCAACCCGAGCGGCGGCAGGACGCAGAGTGCCTCGCCGTCGATCCCGAGCGGCTCCCGGCTGGTGGCGACGATCAGCACGTCAGGACACCGCGCCAGCACCTGGTCGACCAGATCCGCGATCGGGCCGATCAGGTGCTCGCAGTTGTCCACCACGAGCAGGCAGTCGGAGTCGGCCAGCACATCGAGCAGTTGCTCGGCGGACGGACGCACCTGACGCTCGGCCCGCCGGTCGACGGCGCGGGTGTCGAGCTGGCCGAGCGCCCCGAGCATCGCCTGGGCGATCGACCCCTCGTCGGAGACGGGAGCGAGTTCGACCATCCATACGCCGTCCGCGCGGCGCGGCAGCCACTGCCGGGCGATCTCGGTGGCCAGCCGCGTCTTGCCGGCGCCCCCGGGTCCGACGACGGTGACCAACCTCGCGTTCGCCGAGCAGCGTGGACACCCTGGCGACCTCGTCCTCGCGCCCGATGAAGCTGGTCAGCGCCGCTCGCAGGTTGCTGCGACGGTGGGCCGGACCGCGCTCCACCGGGTGATCGGCGGTTGCGATGACCGAATCTCCGGGCACCATCTCGCCGCGCAGCACTGCGAGGTGAATTTCCTGCAGTTCGGCTCCCGGATCGACGCCGAGCTCGTCGGCGAGTTGTTGCCGTAGCCGTTGGTACGCGGCCAGCGCCTCAGCGGTGCGGCCGGTCGCGACCAGCGCTCGGACCAGCAGCGCGGTGAAGCGTTCCCGCAGCGGGTTGTCAGCCACGAGGGTTTCGATATCCGTCAGGACGTCGGCCGCTCTGCCCAGCCGCACCTCTGCCTCGATCAGATCGGCCCGGGCTTCCCGCTGCAGCTCGGTGAGCCGGGTGACCGGCGCAGCGGCATAGAACGCGTCGCCCGCGTCGGCCAGTGCGGTCCCGCGCCACAGCGCCAGGGCCTTGCTGATGGTGGTGCGGGCCTCCGCGGGCTGTCCGCCCCGGAGTAGACGACGGCCTGCGGCGACCAGCTCCTCGAACAGCGCGGCATCGACGTCCCCACGGTCGATCGCCAACCGATAACCACCCGGAACCTGTTGCACGGCAGCTGCTTCACCGATCGCCTTCCGAATCCGGGAGATCAGCGACTGCAGCGCGTTGATCGGATCCGCGGGTGCATCACCCGGCCAGACGGCAGCGACGAGCGCATCCGTGGACACCACCGAAGGAGCGTCGAGCGCCAACCGGGTGACCAGGGTCCGCAACCGGGATCCGGTGATCGGCACGGCCCGGCCGCCCGCCCGCACCTCGAGCGGCCCGAGGATCCCGATCTTCACCTGATCACTGTGGCAGACCGGATCGCTCCAACCCTCCGGGATGACCCGTAGGGGTGGAGCAGTCCGGAGCAGGTTCGCGAGCTTCGGGCCTCAGGCGGCCAGCGCCGGGGGATCCGGATCCCGCACTTCGTCGGCGGCGAGAACCTCCCGGGCGCCGTCCGCGGTGAGCACGTCGCGGCGGACCAGCGCTGCGTAGCGACCGCCGGCGGCCATCAGCTCGTCGTGCGAGCCGCTCTCAACGATCCGCCCGTGGTCCATCACGACGATCAGGTCGGCGTCGCGCACGGTCGACAGCCGGTGCGCGATGGTCAGAGTCGTTCTGCCCGTCGAACAAGTCGGCCAGTGCGGCGGTGACGGCCGCCTCGGTCCTGGTGTCCAGCGCGCTGGTGGCCTCATCGAGCACGAGCACCGGCGGGTTGCGCAGGATCATCCGGGCGATGGCCAGCCGCTGCTTCTCGCCGCCGGAGAACCGGTAGCCGCGCTCGCCGACGACGGTGTCGTAGCCCTGCGGCAGCGAGACGATCAGCTCATGGATCTGCGCGGCCCGGGCCGCTGCCTCGATCTCGTCGTCGGTGGCGTCGGCGCGGGCGAACCGCAGGTTGTCGGCGATGGACGCGTGCAGCAGGTAGGCCTCCTGGGAGACGACGCCGATGACGGAGGCCAGATCGGTCAGACCGAGTGCGCGCAGGTCGACGCCGTCCAGCAGCACCGCGCCGCCGGTCGGGTCGTAGAGCCGGGCGGCGAGGTAGCCGAGCGTGGTCTTGCCCGAACCGGTCGACCCGACGACGGCGACATGGCAGCCTGGCGGGACCGTCAGGTCGACGTGCGACAGGGTGTCGGTCCCGGTGCCCGGATAGCGGAAGGTGACGTCGGCGAACCGCAACTCGCCGCGGCCGTCGGGCAGCGCGCGGGGCGCGGCCGGCTCGTCGATCTCGACCGGCTGGTCGAGGTAGTCGAACACCCGGCGGAACATCGCCAGCGAGGTCTGCATGTCGACGCCGGTCCGCAGCAGCGAGACCATCGGCCGGAACAGCTGCGGACTGCAGGGCGGTGAACGCGACCAGCGTGCCGATCGACACCGGACCGGTCGTGCCGGAGATGCTGAACGCCGCGGCCAGGTAGATGGCCGCCGGCAGGATCGAGACGATGATCCCGATGCTGGACTGCCGCCACCGGCCCGGTCATCGCGGACCGGACCTCGAGATCGGCCAGATCGGCGGAGGTGCCGGCGAACTTGTCGCCGAGCGCGCTGCTGCGGCCCATGGTCTTGGTGAGCAGGATGCCCGGAGACCGATAGCGACTCCGAGACCTGACTGGACAGGTCGGCCATCCGCTCCTGCCGGGTGGTGGCGATCGCCCGGCGCATGCCGCCGACCTTGCGGGAGATCAGCACGAAGATCGGCACCAGCACGAGGGACACCAGGGTCAGCTTCCAGTCCAGCGCCAGCATCGCGACAAGCGTTGCGATGACGGTGGTTCCGGAGGACACGACGCTGGTCACCGTGCTGGTCACGGTGGCCTGCATCGAGCCGATGTCACCGGCGATCCGGGATTGGATCTCGCCGGTTCGGGTCCGGGTGTAGAAGCCGAGCGAGAGTCGCTGCAGGTGGGTGTAGACCGACGTACGCAGCCGATGCATCACCGACTGGCCGACGATGGTCGACTGCCGGGATTGGATGACATCGAGCGCCGTGGTGCTGACCGCGATGGCCACCATGCCGCCGGCGAGCAGTGCGGTCAGCACGGTGTCCCGCGTGGGCAGCGAGACATCGAGCATCTCCCGCAGCAGGAAAGGCGAGGCGACCGAGATCAGCGCTGACGCGACGATCAGGGCGGCGACGAAGGTCAGTCGGCCGCGATGCTCGGAGAACAGGCCGACGATGCGGCGGAGTTCGCCGGGTCGGCCCGGCTCGGCCGGCGGCCGGTGGGCCGGAGCGGATATCGGGTGCTGTGGAGAAGTTGTTTCGTGAATGAATCGGGGCAGGTCGGCCCGGCCTGCCGGTGGTGGATCTGGGCGCCGCGACTGTGATGGCTTTCGACATATGGCGCCTCCTCTCTGACGTTGATATAGTGAGTATGCCTCATTATGAGGCTACCTCACAGTAGGGGCGTCGATGAAGTGCGTCACACGGGAGCATCAGCCATGGCACCGGACCCACGACCGCCGATGGACGAAGGATCGGACGGAAGCAGCGCAGAGCCAACCGGCGGCGAAGAGATCAGCGCGGCCGAGCTGACCGAGCGGGTGATGCGGGTCGCCCATCGCATCCGGCGAGCCGCCATGGCGACCCTGCCAATAGACCTGACACCGGCGCAGAGCCGCGCGCTCCGGATCATCGCCAAGGCCTCCGAGCCCATTCGGATGGGTGAACTGGCGGCCACGCTGGGGGTTGTCCCCCGCTCGGCCACCGGCCTGGTCGACGCCCTCGAGTCGACCGGGATGGTGCGGCGGACGGTCGACCCGTCCAATCGGCGTTCGGTCCTCGTCTCGCTCACCGAACGCGGACTTGCCGTCCAGCACGAGATGTCGAACGCTCGCACGCTGGCCGGCGCCGGGATGTTCGATGTGCTCACCGACGCTGAACGCCGTCAGCTCGCGGAACTGCTGGGCCGGGTTGCTCAGGGCCCCCGGTAGTACCCGACGGCGTCGAGAAGGAATTGCGTGGACCCGACCGACCCGTTGAACACGGCCAACCGGCCCGCGGATCCAAGCCGGGAGACGAAGGTGTTGGCAATGGTCTGGCCGGCGGCGAAGTTGACGTTCGAAACGGCCGGCTTCGGCGACCCGAACGGCCACACGATCAGATGGCCACCGGATACCGGGAGCACCGCCGTCACCGTTCCGGCGATCGCGGACACACCCGTCGCCGGAACACCGGACCGGCCGGCGATCGTCAACCCGGTGGTGCTGCCGCTGGCTACCGCGCCGGTCGTCGTGCGGGTGTCGACAACCCTGACGGGTGTCGGCAGGGCGACGAATGTCCCGGGCGCCGTGGCGCTGCCGGCGACGTAGTAACCGGCCACGTCCAACAGCAGGTGGACGGGTCCGCCGGACGCGTTGAACACTCGGAGCTGCCCGGCGGGAATCGGGATCATCACCAGGTTGGCCCGGTTCTGGCCTGCCGTGAAATTCAGGATCGACACCTTCGGCTGGGTACCCCCGCCCCAGGCGGTCAGGTGGCCGGACGACGTCGGCGACACCGCGGTGAGCGTGGCCACCACCGCGGCGGCGCCGGCCGGGACGCCGCCGCGGCCCGCGATCTGCACCGTCCGGGTTCCCCTCGCGGCCACCGGACCGCCCGTCGTCCGGGTGTCGAGGGCCCGCGACGGGGTCACGGCGGCGAACGTCCCGCCGAGGACAGGAGCACCGGCGCGGAAGTAACCCTCGATGTCGACCAGGACATGCGTTCTGCCGGGTAGTCCGGCGAACATCTGGATCACCCCGCCCGTGCCCACCTTGACCACCATGGTCACCGCGGTGTTCTGGCCGGCGGCGAAGTTCAGCTGGGAGACTCCGGGCTTCGGCGCCCCGGCCGCCCACCCGGTCAGGTAGCCCCGGGCGGTCGGCGTCACGGCAGTGACGTTGACCAGGACCGCTGCCACGCCCGTTCTGGGTACTCCGCTCACGCCGTTGACGCGGACGGGCAAGGTGGCCCCGCCCGCGAGCGCCGCAGCCGACCACCTCGTGTCCAGTGCTCGATGGGCAGGCAGGGCGACGAAGGCACCGGCCGCGGTGATCTGCCGGGCCGCCGCGGCGGCGCCGGTGGCCGCGGCGATGTCCAGCCGGCGTCGCACCTTCCGGTCACGGGGGTCGATGATCGCCGCCCCGGTCCCGATCAGCAGGTCGGTGATCCCATCGGCCGTCAACCCAGGGGAGGCGCTCGCGACGTCCGCGACGGCGCCCGCGACGTGCGGAGCGGCCTGAGACGTACCGGATTCGGTGATCCCGGCAGCCCTGACGTCCACTCCGGGCGCCAGGATCGAGAGCGTCGGACCGGTCTGCGAGAAGCAGGTGACGGTGTCGACGGACGGCTTTTCGTCGGTGCACAGGTCGAAGCCCCAGCTGATCGGGCCGGTACCGGAAACGGTGTAGGTCGCGCCGACGCTGACCGCTCCCGGTGTGCAGGCGGGGCTCGAGACGCCCTGCCGGGCAGCATTTCCGGCGTCGTAGCCGGCGTTGCCCGCGGACACGACGGGGACGATGCCGAGCGACCGCAAGCGGCCGAACACCTCGGTGTACCCGGAGGATTCCGGGTCCCCGGAGCTGCACGGTGCGGTGTGGAACGAGCTGTCCCCCAAGCTCAGGTTGACCGCCCGGGTCTTGCGGGCCGGACCGTTCAGGGCGACGTCGTTCAGCGCCTGCAGGACGTCGGCATCGGTGGCGAAATCCCCGTTGAAGACGCCGTACACGTCCAGCTTCGCCGCTGGTGCGGTCTTCGCGACGATGGCCGAGACGTTGGTGCCGTGGCCGCCCGGATCGGCATCGCGGAGGCCTGAGCCCGCGACATCGGTGTAACTGGCAATCCTGCACGTGCCGGTGCCGACGCCACCGGAACAATCGCCGAACGCCGCCCCGACCCCGGTACGGCGTTCGTCGACGCCGGAATCGATGACGGCGACCGAGAACCCGGCACCGGTGAACCCGGCAGCCTGCGCCTCCGGCTGCCGGATCACCGTCAGGTCGGGGTCGGCCGTCAGCCGATACCTGCGTGGCAAGGTCAGCGATGTGACGCCCGGCGTAGCGGCGAGCGTGCGCAGAGCCTCCGCCGACTCGGCCCGGACCAGCTCCACCGGCAGTTGGTCGTAGTCGCTCACCTGGCTGACGCCCGGCCCTGCGTCATCGAGCACGGCAGCTTTGTCCGCCGCCATCCCTGCGGGAACCGCGGCGGCAGGATCGACGGCGGCATCGATGGACAGGATCACCTCGACCGGTCCCTGTTCGGCGAGCGAGGCAAGTCCGGGCGGAATGGGGACCGGACCACCGGGCACGTCCACCGGCGTCGAAACGGCTTGCTGCGCGGAGGCCGGTGGCGCTCCCTGGAAGCCCGTGACGACGAACAGGCCGGCCGCCACGACGGCCACCCAACGACGCCTTCGCTGCACCGTCATCGGTCACACCCCTGTCATCGGGCCGACCGCGATGGCGACCATCACGTCCCCGCCCGCCCCCGTGCAGCATCCCACACGGGTGACCGCCTGACCCGTTCGTCAGCGACCGGCCGGCACCCGGCACTGCGCGGTTCCGCCGGGCAGCCGATGCCGGTTCCGCGCGACGACGGCGTAGATCCAGGCGGCGAGGTAGGACACCGGCGGCCGGTCGATGACCCATCCGAGAGTGGCCCACCACCAACGGTTCTGCACCTGCAACAGGGCGGCAACAGCGCGGTGGCCGCCCCTCGGGGGGGTGCTGGGTTGGACCCACCACACCCTGCTCGCCGCCTGCTGAGCGGTCAGTCCGAGTTCCGCGAGCGGCAGGAACTGGAACGGCTCGGCGCGGAACCGCTCCGGAAGCACCCTGGTCCCGACGTCGATGCAGCGCTGACAGAAAGCGCAATCACCGTCGTAGACGAGCAGGGCAGCATCAGGGCGATTCACCCATCAATCATGCCTGCGCCCCGGGCATAACACGGCAAATGAGATCAGGCCGACTCCCGGCGAATTCCGCTGCAGACGTCCGACCCCCGGCCTGCGTGGCGCCGCTTTCCGTCCAACGCATGGATGACCCGTCTGACTGATGAGCCGGGCAACGGCCGCCTGATCCGTGACCACCGTGGTAAGCGGCGGCACGCGAAACGTGCGGTCGGGATTTCGTCCAAACCGATGACGGCGAGGTCGGTGGAGGTCGTGCAGCTGTACTACCGGGCGATCGAAACCGACCAGCGGATCAAGCTTGTCGGATGGCAGCCGGTCTGGGTGATGCCGCATCACCCTGGGCATCGGAGCCGGGCAGCACTGACGCGTCGACCCGCTGCCGCCGCGGCATCCCGCGCGGCCGCGACTCAGGCGCAGGTCACGGAGCCCGACCAGTCCGTGTACTGGGAAAACTGCACGGCGCCAAATAATGCCGGGGTCTACGACATCCCCAGGGGCGCACCGGGGTACCGTCCCAAACTTGACCGCAACAACGACGGAATTGCCTGCGAGAGCGACTAATTCGCGCCGTCACCACTTTCCTGAATCGAGCGCATCAACCTTGGCCGCAACCTGTAGCGCGGTCACCCGGTCCAATGCGTGGTCCGGCCTCGCACAGAGAGATGCGAACGGCACCGGAACTCGCGGGTTCCGGTGCCGTAGGGGGCTGATCAGGCGCTCGAGAATTGCGGACTCTGACCGGCCTTGGGGCCGATGATCACACCGGCAAGCGCTGTCCACGGGGCGCCGTCGGACGACTACGCAACCGCCGTGCCATTACTGTCCGGCGGGATGGGCGCTCAGCGCTCGCCCTTCACCCCGGCCAGCAGCATCTGCGCGACGTCCAGTACCTCGACGTCGGCGATGTCCCGGCCGGGGGCGGTGGGTGTTTCGCCCTGTCGGGCGGTGAGACCGTCGGTGAGCATGACCTTGCAGAACGGGCAGCCGGTGAGGATTTTGTCGGCTCCGGTGTCGAGGGCTTCGTCGGTGCGTTCGAGGTTGATCCGCTTGCCGATCTTCTCCTCCATCCACATCCGCGCGCCGCCGGCGCCGCAGCACAGCGCCCGCGCACTGTTGCGCGGCATTTCGGTGAGCGTCACCCCGGAGGCCTCGATCAGTTCCCGCGGTGGTGTGTAGACCTTGTTGTGCCGGCCGAGGTAGCACGGGTCGTGGTAGGTGACGTCTTTCTTGGCCGCCCGGTCGGCCGGCTTCTGCACGATCAGCCGGCGGTCCCGGACCAGCCGATTCAGCAGCTGGGTGTGGTGGATGACCTCGTAGTGCCCGCCCAGGTCGCCGTACTCGTTGGACAGCGTGTTGAAGCAGTGCGGGCAGGTGACGACGATCTTGCGGGTCGCCCGGTCGCCGAACGCCCCGTTGATCGTCTCGACGGTTGCCTGGGCGAGCATCTGGAACAGGAACTCGTTCCCGGCCCGGCGGGCGGGGTCCCCAGTGCAGGTCTCCCCGGTGCCGAGCACGGCGAAACCGACGGCGGCCATGTGCATCAGCTCGGCCACGGCCCTGGTGGTCTTCTTGCCGCGGTCGTCGAACGCACCCGCGCAGCCCACCCAGAACAGGTACTCGTGGTCGGGGTCGATGGTGTCGGTGACGACCGGGACCTCGAACGGCAGGTCCCTGGCCCACTCCATCCTGTCCTTTTGGTTCTGCCCCCAGGGGTTGCCCTTGTTCTCCAGGTTGCGGAACAGCCCACCGAGCTCGGACGGGAACTCCGACTCGATCATCACCTGGTAGCGGCGCATGTCCACGATGTGGTCGACGTGCTCGATGTCCACCGGGCACTGCTCCACGCAGGCCCCGCAACTGGTGCAGTCCCACAGCACCTCGGGGTCGATGATGCCGCCGATGTTGCGGCCCTGGTCGTCGAACTCAGGGCCGCCGATCAGCGGCCGCCCGGCCTCCAGCATCGCGAGCGGGTCGGCGTGCGCGAAGGCGGCGAGGTCGGACTCGGACAGCTTCTCCTCGCCGGTGGCCGGGTCGATGCCGCCGCCCGCGCGAAGATACGGGGCCTTCGCGAACGAGTGGTCCCGCAGCGAAAGGACGAGCAGTTTGGGGGACAACGGCTTCGCGGTGTTCCACGCGGGGCACTGCGACTGGCAGCGGCCGCATTCGGTGCAGGTGGAGAAGTCCAGCCAGCCCTTCCAGGAGAAGTCCTCGACCCGGCCGACTCCGAAGGTGTCCTTCTCCGGGTCGGCCTCGTCCAGGTCGAGCACTTCACCGTTCGAGAGCATCGGCTTGAGCGCGCCGAGCGCGGTGCGGCCGGAGTCCTCACGCTTGAAGTAGATGTTGAAGAACGCCAGGAACCGGTGCCAGGCGACGCCCATCGACAGGTTCCGCGCGACCACGATGGCCCACACCATCGAGATGATCACCTTGATCAGCGCGACCACACTGATCGCCCACAGCCAGGCCGGCAACCAGCTGCCCAGCCAGGTCGAGATCGGCGCCGCCCACGCCGGGTAGGGCAGCAGCCCGTTGGCGGACTTGAACCCGCGGATGCCGAAGATGCAGATGCCGATCGACAGGATGATCAGCTCGACGAAATAGGCCTGCGGCGAAGTTGGAGCCGGCGAAACGCGACTTGATGCCGACCCGGCGCGGGATGCTGGCGCTGCCGGATGACGATCAACGTCCCGATCCCGAGCACCGTCGTGAGCGCGATCAACTCGACGAAAAGCCCGTACCAGGCCTGATTCCCGAGCCACGGGATCTCGAACGACGGTGAGAATGTCTCCCCCACCGCCTCGACCAGCGTCAGGAACAACGCCCCGAACCCGATCATGACGAACCAGTGCGCGGCCCCGACGACGCCCCACTTGAGCATCCGGGTATGACCGAGCGACTCCTTCAGCAGCGTCGCCAGCCGCTGACCCACCGGTCCGGCGCGGTGCGGATCCGGCTGACCCAACGCACATGGCGGTAGATCTGCACACCGGCCCGGATCAGCATCCCGAACCCGACGACGATGAACCCAACGGCGATCACACCGAGCGCCAGTGACCACCACGTCATCGGAGGGTTCCTCTCGTCATGCTGCAAGGGTCAGACGGTCGCTGCCGGGTCGAACGATACGACAAGGTTACTGACGGGTAACTTGCCATCGGGACCTCGGCGGGCCGTGCCGATGATCACATCATCCGCGCCCGCCCACGGCGTCGTCGCAGTTGAGGCCCGCACAGTGACCTCGCGCACGCCACATGGCTTTTCCGGAACCCGGTTGCGGCGCATACCGTCTAGATGACTGCTGATGCGAAACATCCGCAGAGCACGGCCTTCGATCCCGACATTCATGGCCACGGAAGGGCGACGACGCCACTACCGGACAGCATTTCGGTCCGACGTGGCTCGCCTCCCTGTGAAAGTGGTTACCCCTGTGCTGACTTCCCGTTCCCGCGGACTCCTCGCGGCATCCGCCGCCGCATCCGTACTACTCGCCGGTTGCGCCGCTTCAGGCAACTCCGCCGCCCCCGGCGCCGGCGCCGCCGCGTCGCCGACCGTTTCCGGCGTGCCGACGTCCTCCTCATGGTCCCCGTCATCGGCAACCGCCACCAGCGCACCGGCGGTGCCGGACAGCGAGCGTTGGCATCCGGTCGCGCACCTGGCGCCGAAGTCCGGTACCGCCGGTGCGCCGGGCGGACTGGTCTACCAGGACGGCACCTACCACGCGTTCTACCGTCATCAGGCGTCGGTCGACTCCGCCGACGCCGGACCGTCGGACTGGGCGCACGCCACCAGCACCGACCTCGTGCACTGGAAGGATCAGCCGGTTGCCCTGCCGGCCGGGGATGACGACGTCCTGACCGGGTCGATCGCGGTGGACACCGCTGGTGACTCCGGACTGGGCGACGGCAGCATCCCACCCTGGGTTGCGGTGTACTCGACCACCGCGGGTAGCGAGACCTCCATCAGAACGGCGTACAGCACCGACAGCGGAACGAGCTGGCAGCGGAACGGGACCCTCGACGGAACCTGGGGTCTGCAGGACCCGAAGGTCTTCCGCTACGAGGCCGGCAACTACTGGGTCATGACGGCGGCCAACCCCGACGGGCACCGCGTGCAGCTGTACCGGTCCTACGACCTGCAGTCCTGGGAGCCGATCAGCACCTTCGGCAACGCCGGGACGCAGGCCGGCAGCTGGCACAGCCCGGACCTCTTCCCGCTCCCGCTGGACGGCAACGCCGACGACGTCAAGTGGGTGATGCTGGTCAGCACGACGAAGGGTGCGGTCGCCGGTGGGTCCGGCGTGCAGTACTTCGTCGGGTCCTTCGACGGCACGTCCTTCGAGGCCGAGCACACCGGCCCGGCCGGCGTGGGCGCGGTGCAGCCGACGGAGAACTTCTCCTGGCTCGACTGGGGCCCTGACCTGTACGCCGCGACGACCTACAACGACGCACCCGACGGCCGGCGCATCGCGCTCGGCGCCCTGGGCGATCAGGCCTACGCCGCCTCGACCCCGACGGGAGCGTGGCGCGGGAGTATGTCCATGCCCCGCGAGCTGAGCCTGCGGACCGTCGGCGGGATCCCCCGCCTGACCCAGCAACTGCCGGCCGAGAGCGCGTCCGCGTTGGACGCGAAAGGTCCCGCGGTCACCGAGGACTCCGTCGTCACCAGCGGCAACCGCAAACTCGACAGCGAGGCCAACGGCACGTCGCTGACCGTGCAGGCCACCTGGTTCCCGGTGAGGCCACCGCTGTCGGCGTGACTGTTCTGGGCTCGACCACCGGCCAGCGCGGCACCCGGATCTCCGTACTTCAGCGAGTCCGAAGTCCTGCAGGTGGACCGCAGCACGGCCGGTAAGGCGGACTTCACCGACACGTTCTCCGAGAACTCCGCGGCACCGGTCAGCCTGATCGACGGGAAGTTCCCGGTGCGAATCGTCGCCGACGGGTCGGTTGTCGAGGTGTTCGCCGGCGATGTCGTACTCAGCACGCTGGTGTTTCCGGCGCAGGGTGACGACGCCGTGTCTGTCTTCGGCTCCGGGAAGGCCACCGTCGAGGACATCACCGTGACGCCGATCGACTGAGCCGGTCCGGCCCGTCGGTGGCTGCGGTGCTCGGCGTGGCCGTGGGCGGTGCTCGGCGGCCTTGAACGGTGCTCGGTTCGGTCGAGTGGCGTGCTCGGCCGCCGGTCAGCGGCGGGTGTCGTCCTGCCGGAAGTTCAGGTGGGCCCGCGACGGGGTCGGCCCGCGTTGCCCCTGGTAGCGGGAGCCGTACTCGGCCGAGCCGTAGGGATGCAGCGCCGGCGAGGTGAGCCGGAACAGGCAGAGCTGGCCGATCTTCATCCCGGCCACAGGGTGATCGGCAGGTTCGCCACGTTCGACAGCTCCAGGGTGATGTGGCCGCTGAAGCCCGGGTCGATGAATCCGGCGGTCGAGTGGGTCAGCAGGCCGAGCCGGCCCAGCGACGACTTCCCCTCCAGCCGGCCGGCGAGCGAATCGGACAGCGTGACGCTCTCGAAGGTCGAGCCGAGGACGAACTCGCCGGGGTGCAGGACGAAGGCGTCGTCGCCGTCCACCTCGACCAGCGTGGTCAGGTCGTCCTGCTGGACCTTCGGGTCGATGTGCGTGTAGCGGGAGTTGTTGAAGACCCGGAAGTAGCGGTCCAGCCGGACGTCGATGCTGGACGGCTGGATCAGCGACGCGTCGAAGGGGTCAAGGCCCAGCGACCCGGCGTCGATCTCGGCGAGCAGGTCGCGGTCGGACAGCAGCATGGAGTAGACCCTAATGCGACCCTTCCCGCCCCCGGCGGGCCTCGGGCACCGGCCGGGCCAGGTCCCCAACCCTCTGGCCGACCAGGTCCCGGCACCCACCCGCCCGGGTCCGGTCATCGGCCCCGCAGCCGTCGGGAGCTACCTCTGCAGGGAAACCCGTCGCCGGGCGGCTCTTTCCCTGCTGCTATGGCACTCGACAGACCGCCGGGCCGACCGGTCGATCCGACGGCGTGTACCCAGAGTGACGAAGGTCGCGTTGTGTAACTGCGCCTTTTCGGACACGCTGAGGTTCACTGAACAAAAGTCAATGTGGCCTGCGATCCCGGCAGCGCCGTGCTCGCACGGACGAAGGGAGACGCCCATGGTCGAGGTCGTGTTCGCGACGATGCTTCTGGTCGGCTTGCCGGTCGCGTATTTCCACGGCAAGCGTGCGGGCTTCGAACGCCACCACTGCTTGTGGGTGCCGGAGTCACAGGACCGGGCGCCGCAGACCTACGTCACCCTCCCGTGCCCAGCCTGTGGGCAGGGCGTGGATTGCGCGCTGCACCTTCAGCACCGGTTCCTCGACGGTGTGCCGCTGGTGAGCGCGACTGTGGACGCCACTGATCTGGAGCACCACACCCTGACCCACGTCGACGAACTGAACCGCCCGGCCGCCTGAGGCCCGTCGTCGCGCCCGCCCGCCTCAGGGCTGCCGTCGCGGCCCGGTCGCGGTTCGTTACCTGGACCGCGCTGTCGGGACCACGCTGCCGGGACCACGCTGCCGCGACCACGCTGCCGGGACCACGGTCCCGCGCCCCAACGGTTCCCGCGCCCACGGTTGCCGCGGGCGTCCTCGATCGGATCAGCGCTCGGGCGGCCCGGGTCATCGGCAGTCTTGGGTATAGTGGCCAGGCCAATGCGGGCGTAGTTCAGTGGCAGAACTTCAGCTTCCCAAGCTGATAGCGCGAGTTCGATTCTCGTCGCCCGCTCTGAGAATGAATCCGACGTCGTGTTGCCGAACCGGCAACGGCATTGGCCCCGGTCGTCCGCCATGAGCGACAGTGAACGGGTGACCCCTGACATCGAGACGAACTCGTCTGCGTTAAATCCCCCTTCCTCCACCGCCGGTTACGTGGGGACCCTGAGGTCCAGGCGGAATGGGACAGTCGCTACCTCGACCGCGACCAGTTGTGGAGCGGTCAGCCCAACGGCGCCCTGGTGACGGAGGTCGCCGGTCTGACGCCGGGCCGGGTCCTCGACGTCGGTTGCGGTGAGGGCGCGGACGCCATCTGGCTGGCCGACCGGGGGTGGGACGTGACAGCGCTCGAAGTGTCGGGGGTCGCGCTCGAGCGGGCAGCGGCGCACGCCCGGGACTCCGGGGTCAGCATTCGCTGGGTGCACGCGGGTCTGGCGGAGGCGACGCTCCCGCCGGCCTCATTCGACCTGGTGTCCGCCCAATACCCGGCCCTGCTGCGGACTCCCGACAACGCGGCCGAGCGCGCGTTGCTGACGGCGGTGGCACCGGGCGGTGTGCTGCTGCTGGTTCATCACGCGGGAATGGACACGCACGTGCCCGAGGACGGCGCCTTCGATCCGGCCGATTACGTCTGGCCGTCGATGGTCACCGCGCTGTTGGACGATGACTGGCAGATCGAGGTGGATGAGCAGCGGCCCCGGATCGCTCCTGACGGCGGTGCCGGTGCCCATCACACCGACGACCTGGTCATCCGCGCACGCAGGCTCCGCTGATCCTGGCCGCCATCCCGATCGCTGAGCCCGGACTCGTGATCGAGGCGGCGGTTTCGGTCGTCACAAGACGCGGGATCGAGCCGGAATCGCCGGCTCGATTGACGAAAGGATCCGACCGGAGGTCTGCTATCCAGGAACGGCTCGCCAGCCGGTCCAGCGGGTCACGGCGCACCCCACCACCACCCCGGTGGGTGGAACCTGCTCGTACTGCCGGTATCTCGCGGTCAGGGCGGCGAGTGCGCGTCGACGGTCGGTACCTTCGAGCACCGCGGCGCGGGCGTCGGCACGCACCCACCAGAGCTGCTCCCAATCGTCGTCATAGCGGTCGACGAGAAAGCAGACGCGTGGATTCGCTGCGATGTTGTCCAGCCGGCGCAGCGCCGTCGTCGATTTCGGCTTGTGATCGACGGCGAAGACGATCATCTGGGACGAGGACGACGGCCGGTCGGGATGGACGGTCGGCAGTTCGGCGGCCGGCACCTCCTCAGCTGGTGCTTCGCCGACCGGTGCCGTGACGACGGCGAACGTCACCGGCACCAGGTGCGGGACCTGCGCCGGGCCGACGGTCGCCAGCCTCGCGACCCGGGCTTCGGCGAACATCTCGCGGGCCTCGTCAGCGGGGATGCGCATACCGTTCCCGTCCGGAGCTACTGAGCTGTTGATCGACTGGGCTACTTGGCGGAGGCATAACAGTCGACCACAACGGGCCGCACCGGGGTGAGCACGGCCGCACCGGGAAAGACAAGTCTGCGCGCGGCTTCGGCCGCAGCGACGGTCAGGTCGGCGACCATTTCGGCGCTGCGGTCCGGGACGTGCACGATCAGCTCGTCGTGCTGGAAGAACACCAGATCGGCACCTGACACGCCACGCAGGTCGCGGCGCAGGCCGGACAGCCACACCGACGCCCAGTCCGCCGCCGAGCCCTGCACGACGAAGTTGCGGGTGAACCGGCCGCGGTCCCTGCTCACCTGGTCGGCTCGGCGCCGTTCCGCGTCCGTCGCGTCCTGTTGCGACCCGATCTCGACCATTTCACGCCAGCCGGGACTCGGTGGCGGGCACGCCCGGCCGAGCACTGAGTGCACGACCCCGCCGGCCTCACCGCGCCGGGCGGCGTCCTCCACGAAGGCCATCGCGGCGGGGTACCGCCGGCGCAGGGTGGCGACCAACCGGCCAGCCTCGCCAGAGGTCGCGCCGTACATCGCACCCAGCATGGCGACCTTCGCGCTGCCGCGGTCGCCGCCGAAACCGTCGTCGGCCAGCGCCGTGTACAGATCGATGTCCGCCGAAACCGCCTGCAGCGCAGGGTCCGCCGAGATGGCCGCCAGCACCCGCGGCTCGAGCTGGGCGGCGTCCGCGACGACCAGCCGATGGCCGGGGTCGGCCACCACCGCGCGGCGGAGCGCTTTCGGGATCTGCAGGGCGCCACCGCCACGGGTGGCCCACCGGCCGGACACCACACCGCCCGGGATGTACTCGGGGCGGAACCGGCCGTCCCTGGCCCATTCGTCGAGCCAGTTCCAGCCGTTCGCCGAGTTGAGCCGAGCCAGCTCCTTGTAGTGCAGCACCGCAGGAACCGCCGGGTGATCGACGTCCTTGAGCACCCACGACCGGGTGCTGTCGATGTCGAAGCCGGCCCGCCGGAACGCGGCGCGGAGATCGACGACCGAGTCCGGGTTGACGGCGAAGCCGAAGGCGGCGGAGATTTCGGCTGCCAGCTCGGCCAGCCGGACCGGACGCTCACCCGCTGCCGGCCGCGGGCCGAGCATCTCGGTGAGCCGGTCCCGGTGGATGTCCGCGCGCCACGGGAGCCCGGCCGCGCCCATTTCTGCCGCCGCCAGCGTCGAGGCGGATTCCGCTGCCAGCAGCAGACCCAGCGCCCGGTTGTCGCCCGCTCGCTCGCGCTGATCGGCCACGGCCACCTGCAACACCTCGATCGGGTCCACCGACGATCGGACGATATCGAGCGCGTCCGGTTCGAACAGGGTCGGCTCCACGTGCGCGGCGGGTTCCGGGTCCGGCGGTACCTCGGAGCCCGTCGCTCGCGCATGGACGGCGGGTGCCGAGCTCGGGGTCCCGAAGATGCCGGCCCGGCCGAGCAGGATCCGTTCGGTGGCGGTGACGTCATGACAGCGCTCGACCCGAACCCCGGCCGCCAGCAGCTCCGGGTAGACCGTCGCGGTGCTGTCCCAGAGCCAGCGCTCGTCCAGCTGGGCCCACTCTGCGAGCTCGCCGGCGGTGGCGACGTCGATGCGGGGTCCGGCCGGCAGCCCGCGGTCGTCCACCCTTTGCAGGCAGTACCCGTCGGCCGTCCGGGCGAGTGCGAGCACGGTCAGGAGGGTGTGTTGTCCCGCAGCGATTGCCGAATTTTTTCCAGGGCCTCCTGGGCCGACTTCTCCCGTTCGGCTGCCCGCTCCTGGGCCGACGTCGCCTCCCACGTCTGCTGGGCGAGTTCCGCGGCGCCGAGGGAGGTGGCGTAACGACCTTCGATCTTGTTGCGGACGAAGTCGAGGGACGGGACGCCGTACTTGTCGTAGTCGGGGGCCACACCCGGGGGATCGGCGGGCAGCGGAGGCGCCGGATCCGACTCCACCGGCTGCACCGCCGGACCGGCTGGATCGGACCCCGGTCCGGCCAGCGTGAAGGTGTCCGATTCATGGTGATCCGGCGTGTCCGGTGCAGCGCCACGCGCGTCCTGCCCGGGTGGATCCGTTTCCGGCTTGACGGTGTCGTTCTCGTGCTCTGTCATCGCGCCTCCCCGTTGACTGCACATCCACCGTACGTCGCGGCAAGTTCGCGCAGACAGAAGCGTCGGCGACTCGCTCACTTCACCGATGCCGGGCACGGACGACGGTGCGGGCAGTTCCGCGAGCGAGCGGTTCACCGAACAGACCGAAACGCCCGGAAGACGCTCGTCCCACCGCTCGGCGCAGCACATCGCAGAGCCGTCAGGCAGCTCCTCGCTCCGACGCCGTCACAGCCCCGCAGAGCGATCGGCTCACCCATTGGTGGATGTGACAACCGCATCGAGTGTGTGCGGGGAACATAGAGCGGACAACAAATCTCGCGGCGGCGGGATTGACGACAACGCTGTCGTGTATGGGTGGATCGTGATTGTTGTCACAAATGACAAACGGGCGCACACTGGCGCCCAAGGTCCGTCCCACCGTCGCGCAGACCCGCTTTTCGATCGCCGGCCCGGCGCAACCCATGCCGGGGCATCGACTCGATCTGCCGACTTGGACAGGCAGTCGCGGCTTCGAACGGCGAAAGGTCCTCCATGCAGACACCGGCTCCTGTCGACTACGCCAGGGCGCACAGCGTCCGGGAAGCACTCGAACTGATGGAGCGGTACGGCCCGGATTCGAGCCTGCTGGCCGGCGGGCACAGCCTGATCCCGATGATGCGACTGCGGATCGCCCAGCCCGAACGGGTCATCGACATCAACGACCTGACTGAGCTGGATTACATCCGCGCGGTCACCGACAGCCCACCCGGCGGGCCACCACCGCACCTCGCGATCGGTGCGATGACCCGGCACCGCAGCATCCTCGCGTCGGCGGTGATCGGGGAGCACTACGCGATCCTGCACGACGCCGAGCGGGTGATCGCTGACCCGATCGTCCGCAACCGGGGGACGGTCGGAGGTTCGCTCTGCCAGGCCGACCCGGCCGAGGATCTGTCGGCGGTGGCCGCCGCTGTGCGGGCCGACCTGGTCCTGCAGTCCAGCAGCGGAACGAGAGTCGTGCCGGCGCGGGAGTTCACCGACGGGCCCTACGACACGATCCTCGAGGACGCCGAGATGCTCGTCGAGGTCCGGCTGCCGATCCGGCCTGGGGCCGGGAGCGCCTACGAGAAGGTGGAACGGCGGGCCGGCGACTGGGCCGTCGCCTCCGTCGGGGCGTTCGTCGTGCTGGACGGTGGCACGGTCGCCGACGTCGGGCTCGGACTGGCCGCGCTCGGTGCAGACCACGGCTGCGCCCCGGACGCCGAGGAGTACCTCCGCGGCCGGGTGCTGTCGGAGGACAGCATCGTCGAGACCGCGCGATTGGCGGCCGCGGCCAGCAACCCCAGCGCCGACCAGCGCGGGCCGGTTGTCTACAAGAAGCACCTGGCCGACGAGCTCACCCGACGCGCGCTGCGACGTGCCGCGGCGCGGGCCCAGGGAAGGATCTGACATGCAGGTGAAGATCACCGTCAACGGGGTCGAGCACACCGACGAGATCGAGCCGCGACTGCTGCTCGTGCACTATCTCCGGGAGACCAGGCGGCTGACCGGCACCCACTGGGGATGCGACACCTCGCAGTGTGGGACGTGCGTCGCGTGGCTCGACGAGGAGCCGGTCAAGACCTGCACCGTGCTCGCGGCGATGGCCGACGGACATCGGGTGCGCACGGTCGAGGGGCTCGCGACGAACGGAAAGCTGGATCCCGTGCAGGAGGGATTCATGAGCGAGCACGGCCTGCAATGCGGGTTCTGCACCCCCGGAATGATGATGACCGCCCGGCACCTGCTCGACCACAACCCCGACCCCGACGAGCAGACCATCCGGGAGGCCATCTCCGGTCAGATGTGCCGTTGCACCGGCTACGAGAACATCGTCCGCGCCGTCCGCGCCGCCGCCGGTCATCCCTCACAACCCTCCGGGCAGGCCGCCGCCGATCCCGCCACCAACGGCGCCAGCACCGTGGTGGCCGAACCCAGCCAGGAGGTACCGGCATGACGGCCACCATCCCCGACGCGCCGCTCACCCGGTCGGCTGTCGAGCGCTCGCCCCGGATCTCACCGGCCGGCAACCCGATCGGCTTCGGCCGGATGCCGCGCAAGGAGGACGCGAGATTCCTTCGTGGGCAGGGCAAGTACGTCGATGACGTGACGATGCCCGGCATGCTGCACTCCGCCATTTTGCGCAGCCCGTACGCGCACGCTCGCATCCGCTCCATCGACACCACCGCTGCCGCAGCACTTCCCGGCGTGCACGCGGTGATCACCGGAGAGACGCTGACCGGTCTCGGGCTGGCCTGGATGCCGACGCTGTCCGCCGACGTGCAGGCGGTGCTGGCCACCGACAAGGTGCGTTTCCAGCACCAGGAGGTCGCCTACGTCGTCGCCGACACCAAGTACATCGCCCGTGACGCCCTGGAACTGATCGAGGTCGACTACGAGCCACTCGCCCCGGTGGTGGATGCCAAACGGGCGCTGGACCCGGACGCTCCGGTGATCCGGGACGACATCGAGGGCAAGACCGACAACCACATCTTCGACTGGGAATCGGGCTCGGCGGAGGAGACGGCGAGGGTGTTCGACGGCGCAGAGGTCGTCGTCACTCAGGAGATGCTCTATCCCCGAGTGCATCCCGCTCCGATGGAGACCTGCGGCACGGTCGCCTACATGGACCCGGTCACCGGCAAACTGCTGGTGTACTCGACGAACCAGGCACCGCATGCGCACCGCACCATCTACGCGCTGGTGGCCGGCATCCCGGAACACAAGATCCAGATCATCTCCCCGGACATCGGCGGCGGCTTCGGCAACAAGGTCGGCATCTACCCGGGGTACGTGCTGGCCGTCGTCGGGTCGATCGTCACCGGCAAGCCGGTCAAATGGATGGAGGACCGCAGCGAGAACCTGATGGCGACGTCCTTCGCCCGCGATTACCACATGACCGGCAGCATCGCGGCGACGAAGGACGGCACGATCCTCGGCCTGAAGGTCGACGTGCTGGCAGACCACGGCGCCTTCAACGGCACCGCGCAACCCACCAAGTTCCCGGCCGGCTTCTTCCACATCTTCACCGGCAGCTACGACCTGCAGGCGGCGTATTGCAGCGTCAAGGGCGTCTACACGAACAAGGCGCCGGGCGGCGTCGCCTATGCGTGCTCGTTCCGGATCACCGAGGCGGTGTACCTCGTCGAGCGGATGGTCGACATCCTCGCAGCCGAACTGAGGATGGATCCCGCCGAGTTGCGGCTGAAGAATCTGCTGCGGCCCGAGCAGTTCCCGTACGTCTCCAAGACCGGCTGGGAGTACGACTCCGGTGAGTACCCGCGAGCACTGAAGCTGGCGATGGAGATGGCCGGGTATGACGAGTTGCGCCGTGAGCAGGCCGAGAAGCGCGCCCGCGGCGAGCTGATGGGCATCGGGATCTCGTTCTTCACCGAGGGGGTCGGTGCCGGGCCGCGCAAGCACATGGACATCCTCGGCCTCGGCATGGCGGACGGCTGCGAACTGCGGGTGCACCCGACAGGCAAGGCGCAGGTGCGGCTCTCGGTGCAGACGCAGGGCCAGGGGCACGAGACGACGTTCGCGCAGATCGTCTCGGAGGAGCTCGGGATACCGCCGGAGGACATCGAGGTGATCCACGGCGACACCGACAACACGCCGTTCGGCCTCGGCACCTACGGGTCCCGCTCCACACCCGTGTCCGGTGCCGCCGCCGCCATCGTGGCCCAGCGGGTCAGGCAGAAGGCCAAGATCATCGCCGCTGCATCCCTCGAGGTCAGTGCCGAGGATCTGGAGTGGGATCACGGCCGGTGGCAGGTGAAGGGCGACTCCGAACAGGGCCGCACCATCGCCGAGATCGCCATGCTCAGCCACGGCACCCTGACCCTGCCCGAGGGGGTCGAGGGCCATCTCGACGCCTCCGTCGTCTACGACCCGCCGAACCTGACCTACCCGTTCGGCGCCTACATCTGTGTCACCGACGTCGATCCCGGCACCGGAGTGGTCAAGGTCCGCCGTTTCATCGCGGTGGACGACTGCGGCCCGCGGATCAACCCGATGATCGTCGAGGGCCAGGTGCACGGTGGCCTCGCCGACGGGATCGGCATGGCCCTGATGCAGTTGATCGCGTTCGACGAGGACGGCAACTGCGTCGGCGGCTCGTTCATGGACTACCTGCTGCCGACCTCGATGGAGTGCCCCAGCTGGGAACTCGGCGAGACGGTGACGCCGTCACCGCACCACCCGCTGGGACTGAAGGGCGTCGGCGAGTCGGCCACCGTCGGATCGCCGCCGGCCGTGGTGAACTCGGTGCTGGACGCCATCGCGCCTTTCGGCATCCGGCATGCGGACATGCCGCTGACGCCGGCCAACGTCTGGATGGCCATGCAGGGCACACCCATGCGAACCGATCTGGCGGTCACATGACGCTCGGCGGTTCCATCCTGCCCGGCTGCCGGCGGCTGTCCCGGGTTCCCCGGTGAGCAACGCCGAATTGGACGTCCGCGCGACGCAGTTGCGCGAGCAGGGCGTGCCCTTCGTCAGGGCACGCGTGGTCTCGGCGCAGCGGCCGACCTCCGCGAAGGCAGGTGACGAGGCCATCATCCATGCCGACGGTTCGATCGAGGGGTTCGTCGGCGGGACGTGCGCGGAGAGCACCGTCCGCGCACAGAGCCTGATGCTGCTCGACTCGAGACAGCCGCTGCTGCTGCGCATCACGCCCACCGACGAGGCCGGCTCGGTGGACAGGTCCCGGGCGGCCGGCACCCGGACGGTGCACAACCCGTGCCTGTCCGGCGGGACGCTGGAGATCTTCCTGGATCCCGTGATGCCGCCCCCGCTGGTCCGGGTGCACGGCGCGGGCCCGATCGCCGGGGCGCTGCGACGACTCACCGTCGAACTCGGCTACCGGATCAGCGACGTCGAGCCTTCGGGCATCGCCGGCGCAACGGCGGTCGTGGTCGCGTCCCACGGCCGGGAGGAGGTCGAGACCCTGGCGGCCGCCTTGGACGCCGGGGTGCCGTACGTGGCGCTGGTCGCCAGCCGGAAGCGTGCGGCCGGAGTACTGGCCGACCTGGCTTCGGTTCGACCCGACCTGGCCGGAGCGCCGTCGGAGCGGGTGCACAGCCCGGCCGGGTTGGACATCGGCGCGAGAACCGCGGCGGAAGTCGCACTCTCGATCCTGGCCGAGGTGGTGTCGGCCACGGCCGGGCTGGCCGCGGCGGCTGCCGCGGCCGACGGCGGTGGGGCTCCCGCGGACCACGGTGGCGCTCCCGGTGACGGCCGGCCCCAATCAGTGGCGGACGGCGGGCCGACGTTGGCGACGCCGGCTGCGGTGACGGCCGTCGACCCGGTGTGCGGGATGACGGTGGTCGCTGTCGAGACCAGCCTGCACCTGGACCACGAGGGACGCCGATGGTTCTTCTGCGGGCCGGGCTGCCTGCGCGCCTTCGCAACGCACCCCGCTGGGTACGCTGAATCGTGACCCTGCCGGCCGACCTGTCTGAGATCGTCCCCGACGTCCCGGCGCTGCGTGACGTCCTCGCCGGCGTAGGCTATCTCGCCGATGACGGGCTGGCCACGGCGCTGTTCTGCTCGGTGCGACTCGGCCAGCCGTTGCTGCTGGAGGGCGAGGCCGGGGTCGGTAAGACCTCCGCCGCCAAGGCGGTCGCCGCCGCGCTCGGCACACCGCTGATCCGGTTGCAGTGCTACGAGGGCATCGACATCGCCGAAGCCGCCTACGAATGGAATTACCCCCGGCAACTGCTGGCGATCCGGCTCTCCGAGGCGAAGGGCGATGCCCTCGGCGCCGACGACCTGTTCCGTAGGGACTACCTGATCGAGCGGCCGCTGCTGCGCGCCGTCGAACATCCAGGCCCGCTGCCGGCCGTGCTGCTGATCGACGAGATCGACCGTGCCGATGAACACTTCGAGGCGTTCCTGCTCGAACTGCTGGCCGAGCGGTCGATCACGGTCCCGGAGATCGGCACCATCACCGCCTCGGTTCCGCCGATCGCGATCCTCACCTCCAACCGCACCAGGGACCTGCACGACGCGCTCAAGCGGCGCTGCCTCTATCACTGGATCGACCATCCGGATCTGGCCCGGGTGCTGGCCATCGTCCGGGAACGCGTCCCCGGCGCGACGGAAGCCATCGCGGCGCAGGCCTCGGCCGCCACCGGTCGGCTACGCACCCTCGACCTGCAGAAATCGCCCGGCACCGCCGAGGTGATCGACTGGGTCCAGGCGCTGCACGTTCTCGGATATCCGCAACTCGACGTCGCCGCCGCGGCAGCCACTCTCGGCTCGGTGCTGAAGTACCGCGAGGACCGGGAGGTCGCGGTCGGCGCGGGTCTGGGCTGGGTTGTCGGTGGATGAGTTCTCCGTCGGGCACGGCCGATCGCTGGTGATCGCGCTCCCCGATAGGCCGGCCGGGTCGGGTGCGGATCTCGCAACGGTGTGCGCCGAGTTCGCCGCGCTGCTCGGCGCGGTGGGCATCGCTGTTCCGGTGCAACGTGTTTCCTGGTGGGCGGAGGCAACGGTCGCCGCCTGTCCCACCGGTGTCACCGAGCTGTACTGGCTGGCCAGGGTCACCCTGCTGGACCGGCCCGACCAGCTCGAGACCTTCGACGCGGTCTTCGCCCAGGTCTTCCGCGGCCTGGTCGACGTCGCCGACTTCCGCGGCGACCAGGCCAACGCGCCCACCGCCCACACCGAGCCGGGCACGCCCAGCGGGGCCGGATCGCAGCCCGACCCGGCCGCCGAACGTGACGGTGAGGCCCGGCAACAGCAGGCCGCCGCGGCGGCGGATCGCGACGAGGTGCCGGCCGGCGACGACGGAGCACCGACCGTGCTGGCCATCGCCTCCGAGACGGAGCTGTTGCGGGACAGGGACTTCGCCCACTGCGACGCCGACGAACTCGCGGAACTGGCGAAGATCATCGCGCGGATGAAGGTGGTCGCGCCGGTCCGGCCATCCCGGTGGGAGCCGACCCGCAGGTCGGGTCGGTCGCTCGACATGCGCCGGACGTTGCGGGCGGCGTGCCGGACCGGCGGCGACCCGATCCGCTGGAGCCACCGGCGGCGCGGCACCACACCACGCAAGATCGTTCTGCTGGCCGATGTGTCCGGCTCGATGCAGGCCTACTCCCGCGTCTACCTGCGCGTCCTACAGGGCGCCGTTCTCGGTGCCCGTGCCCACGCGTACGTGTTCGCCACCCAGCTCCACCCGATCACCCGGGCACTGGGCCGCGGGCGGCGCGAGGAGGCGATCGGCAGGGCCATGGCACTGTCTCCCGATGCATCCGGCGGCACCCGGATCGGTGGTGCCGTCAAGGATTTCCTCGACACGGACGGTCGCCGCGGCCTGGCCAGAGGCGCGGTTGTCGTCATCGTGTCCGACGGCTGGGAGCGCGCCGATCCATCCCTGCTCGGGGAGCAGATGGGCCGGCTGTCCCGGCTCGCGCACCGGGTGATCTGGGTCAACCCGCGCAAGGCCGCTCCCGGTTTCGCACCACTGACCGGTGGCATGGCGGCGGCACTGCCGCACGTCGACGCGTTCGTCTCGGGTCACTCGGCCCGCTCGGTGGCCGAGCTGCTCGACGCGATCGCGAACGGCTGACCCGCGCACCTGGTCCACTCGCGCAACGGGGGTACGGATGCCCCGCGAAACGCTGCGGCCGGCCGACCCTTCCCTGCAACCCGACTGTTGCGAGCAGTGCCGCGGATTGGTTGTCTGGCTCTCATGCACCGGATCCTGCTGCGGGAAGTCGTCGTCGATGCGCCCGACGATACGTTCGCTGCGACGCGGGACTTCTCGTCCGCCGCCCTGTTGCACAGGCGCAGCCGGTCGAGGAATTTCCGAGTTCACCGCACTAGGTCCCCTAGCGTTGCCGCCGGCACTTCTGCACACGCCGACAGGTAGAACTCATTCCCGTCCGGATCGGTCATCACCGCCCGCGTCGCATCGACAGGGCCGCCGTCGACACGTGAGCCGCCGAGGGCGATCAGCCGGTCCGCCTCCGCCGAAACATCGCCATCGACGGGTGTAGCGAGGTGAAAACGCAGCCGGTTCCTGCCCGGTCGCTGAACGGGCGGCGTCCCGCCCCAGGTGATCTTCGGGCCCCCGTGCGGCGAGCGGATCGCGGTCTCCTGATCCTGATCCCACACCAGCGGCCACTCGAGGACATCGCGCCAGAAGTAACCCACCGCCTGCGATCCGTCGCAGGCGAGCGCTCCGATGAATCCGCAATCCGCCAGGAACCTGTTGCCAGGCTCGATCACGCAGAACTCGTTTCCCTCGGGATCAGCGAGAACGACGTGTTTCTCGTCCGGACGCTGACCGACATCTGTGTGGCGAGCGCCGCAGTCAAGGGCCTTCGCGACCGTCTGCCGCTGGTTCTCGAGCGACGAGCTGGTCAGGTCGAAATGCATGGAATTCTGGCCAACCCTGCGCTGCCGGGTGGCAACGAACCGTATCCGGAATCCGGTGTCGTCGCTCGGTAGCAGCGCGATGATGTCACCCGGCTCGTCAGCCCGCTCCCACCCGAGGAGACCGGCCCAGAAGCCCGCGAGACGCGCCGGGCGGATTGCATCGACGCCGAGCGCGAGAAGACGACTTGTCATGCCGCTGTTCGCCTCCGGCCGCTCCTGAGGTCCGTCCGCGGGCCGAACCCACACCTCGACCGGCCCACGCTAGGCGCGTCCGGACACGCACCACAACGGAAATTGCGCCCGCTGCACCGAATGGCGAGCCTGGTTCTACGGTGTCCGGATGATCAAGACGCTGGCCTGGGTGACTTCGCGCGCGGCCAGGGGCCGCGACGAGGACGAGCCGCTGGCCCTGGCCGCATTGCAGCGGACCGGGGTCGCGGTCGACATTCTCGACTGGGATGACCCAGATGCGAACTGGTCGCAGTACGACCGTGTCGTGCTCCGGTCCACCTGGGATTACCCGCAACGCCTGCCGGAATTCCTGTCCTGGCTCGAGACGGTGGATGCCGTCAGCGAGTTGGTGAATCCACTTGCCACCGTGCGCTGGAACCAGGACAAGCAGTACCTGGCGGAGCTCTCCGCGGCCGGGGTGCCGATCACACCGACCGTCTTCCTGCAGCCCGGTTCGACGGCGACATTCCCGGTCGGGGACTTCGTCGTGAAGCCCGCGGTCGGGGCGGGCAGCCGCGACGCCTCGTCCTACGCGGCCGACCAGCACGACGCCGCGGCGGCGCACGTCGCCCGGCTGCACGCGGCCGGACAGACCGTGCTGATCCAGCCGTTTCTCAGATCCGTCGTCGACGAAGGCGAATGGCCGCTGCTGTTCTTCGGCGGCCAGTTCAGTCATGCCGCCAACAAGCGGGTCAACCTGCCCCGCGCCGGAGTTGTCGACGACCTGTTCGCCGCCGAGACCAACTCCCGGCACGTCGCCGATGCCGCCCAGATCGACGTGGCACAGGCGGCAGTCGAACTGGTTTCGGACCGATTCGGGACACCGACCTATGCTCGGGTGGATCTGGTTCGCGACGACGCCGGCCGGTACTGCGTGCTGGAAGTGGAGCTGATCGAGCCGTCGTTGTTCCTCTTCTGCGCCGATCCCGGTGCCGCAGAGAAGTTCGCAAACGCCCTGATCCGCTGACCCTGCCTCGACAGCGCAGCATCCCCGCCCCGGCGGAGCCGGAACGGGGATGCATGTCGATCCTGACTACAGCTGGCCCAACTGGGCCTGCGGCAGGGTCACGATGCGTTCCCCCAGATCCAGGACGGTCTTGCCGTCGACCGTGCTCGCATGGGAGTCCAGCCACCGCTGACCGCTGCGGTCCGCCGACGCCTTCGAGGACGATGCTGCGAGCCTGCTGTTGATCTCCACGTCGTCACCGTCGCCACCGTCGATCACGTCGGCACCCGGCCCACCGAGCAGAACGTCGTCACCGGCGCCGCCGGTGATGGTGTCGGCACCCGCGCCACCGAGGATGACGTCATCGCCGGCCTGCCCGTTCAGGAACAGCCGCGCCGAGTCGGCCGCGGTGCTGGAGGCGTCGATCACGTCGTCACCGCCGCGCGCGTTGACGGTCAGCTGGTCGCTGCCGGGAGCCGCTCCGGTGATTGCGGTCCGGGCAGCCAATCCGAACACGTCGGCGGTCCCCGACTGGCCGCTCACACTGACCACGTCGTCGCCCTCGGTCGCGGTGACCACGACGTTGTCGACGGCTCCGTCATCGCCGGTGGGGGTTGAGAGGTCCGTGTGTACCCGGGCCAGATCGGTTCCACTGACGTCGCCCACCACCACGGTGTCGGCGCCGCCCAGGGTCTTCACGTCGATCACTTCGAGGTCGTTGGCGTCCATGGTGATGGCAGCGACATCGCGGAAGAACCGAACACGACCACCGTTCGCGGTGATGTCGAAGTTCTCGGCGATGTTGGCACCGTTGAAGAGCATCGTGTCGTTCCCGTCCTGGCCTTCGACGACGTCGCTGCCGTCACCCGGGTCCCACTGGAACGTATCGTCGCCGGCGCCGAGGAAGCCGGTGTCGTTACCCTGGTTCCCATCGATGACGTCGTTCCCGTCGCCGCCGAACAGCACATCGGCACCGTTGGAGCCGGCCAGGTTGTCGGCACCGGCACCACCGTCGACGGTGATCGCGATCAACGCGGCGAGATTGCCGGTCGCACTGTAGGTGTCGTCACCACCGTTCGCGTTGAGCACCAATTTCTCGGCGGTTCCGATGTCGATGGAGAAAGGCGCCGGTGTGAGACGGTCGAAACGGACGCGTGTTCCGTTGGCCGTCGTGGTGAACTGCTCCGCCCCGTTACCGCCGTTGACCTCGACGGTGTCGAGTCCCGGGCCGCCCTCGTTGAGATCGGTGTCGTCGCCGGGGCCCCAGATCATCCGGTCGTCCTCACCCTGACCGAACGCCTGGTCATCGCCGTCCCCGCCGGTGGTGGTGTCGTTGCCGGCCCCACCGAACAGCAGATCGGCGCCACCCTTGCCCAGCAGCGTGTCGTTGCCGCTCTCGCCGAAAAGTTGGTCGGCACCCGACCCGCCGGTCAGGGTGTCATTTCCGCCGCCGCCGAAGAGGTTCGCGACCGGCAGCGCACCGGCCGCCTCGTTGAGAGTGATGACATCGTTGCCGCCCAGCCCGAACACCTGAATTCTGGTCGTGTTGGCCACTGTCGGGTTGCCACCCGCGACCGCGATCGCACCGCCGTTGAGCCGGATCCCCCCGGCCGCATTGCGGCTGATGGTGATGGCGTTGTCGGTGCCGTCACCGTTGACCGTCAGCACGCCGGCGGCGAAAGTGGCTGTGGTGGCGGCATTCGCCGAGCCTGACGTTGCGACCATCGCGCCGCCGGCGAACACCGCCGTCGCCAGCACGGGGCCGGCCTTGCGGCGCCAGAAATTGTTGCTCTCCTGCATGGTGGGATCTCCGATCCGATGCGACTCATCCGCCCGGGCGGGCGGCACACATCGGTACGGGCATTGGAGGCAAACGGTTCTCGGCCTGACGGCCCGACATTCAGCGGGCCGCTCAGTCCACCCAGTACCCGCAGGCAAACAGCACGGTGTTCAGCAGGAAGAGCCCGAACCAGGCCGCCATCACCGCCGCCCGCACCCCGTTGCGCCGCGACCGGATGAGCACCCCGGCAATCAGGATCGCCAGCGGGAACACGGTGAGCGAGTTCCGGGCCAGCGAGACGAACGTGAGTGACGTCGTCAGGGCCAGCAACGTGAGTCCCGCGTAGGTCGCCGACGGCCACTCCCTCGTCCTGATCCAGGACGCGATCGCCACCACGAGCAGCACGCCGAACACGACGTCAAGGGTGAATGCGAGGCGGCGATCCAGCGTCGCACCGAACACCATCTGCCCACCCGTGCGGTACAGCGCCTCCCACGGCCAGCTGAACTCCCGGCCCCACCCGGAGTGCTGAGCGGTCTGCCAGGCGACGATGTCCCCGGTCCGGACCGCCAGGTACCCGAAGTAGGCGATGACGCCGGACGCGGCGAGCGGCACCCAGACGAGCACCGGCGCGATGAACGGCAGGTGTTGCCGGCGGCGGCTGATCACGAACATGACCAGCAGCGCCACCAGCAGGAAGATGCCGTTGATCCGGGTGGCCGTCGCCAATCCGCACCAGAGGCCGGCGAGCACCCAACGATCGCGGAGCCCGCAGTACCAGGCAGCGGTCGCGAACGCGAGGAACAGCGATTCCGAGTAGTTGGCGTAGAGGAACACCGAATAGGGACCGGCGACGAACAACAGGGTGGCCATCGGCGCGACCCTGTCGGCGCTCGAGATGGCCGCGATCCGCCACAGCACGATCGCCGCGATCAGCGACGCAACAGAACTCAGTGCCGACAGCGACACGGTGAGGCTCGGTGCGCCCGGTATCACGAGGTCGGACAACGTCCTGGCGACGAGCGAATATCCGGGGAAGAAGCCGGGCGTTCCTGGGTCGGAGCCGGGAGCGAAGTAGCCGTCGGAAGCGATCCTGAGCAGGTAATTGCTGTCCCAGTGGTGCAGCGCCGCGAAGAATCCATCGCCGGCAGCATCAACCGTGGCAACACCCGCCCGGTCCGACACCGGAGGGCCTTGACGCAGCCACAGGACCAGCAGGCTGATCGCAGCAACCACCGTGCGGGCAACCGCCCAGAGCAGCAGGCCACCGATGACGGCCTGCCGCCATCCCGGCTCCGGCCGGTAGGTCGTGCCCCGAACCGGACTGTGTCCCACCGCCACCGGAAGCCCTCCCGTCGTTGGAAGTCCCGCGCATCACCATCGCACTGACTTGTGCCCCGGTGCTAAACGCGGCACCGCGTGTTGCGCCGGGTCGGGCTTGCGGTCCGGGTCGGGCTTGCGGTCCGGGTCGGGCTTGCGGTCCGGGTCGGGCTTGGGGGCAGGCGCGAGCCCCCGGGCCCTGCGCCATGACGTCGACCGAACCTCAGCCTTGCACGGGAGGGCTTTTCGCCCCGCCTGCGCAAGGGACAGGTTCAGCCGACGTGCCGCACCGCGCTTACCACCGCCTCGATACCCAAACCAAGAGCTTTCGCGCCCATCGTCACACCGGAACCGTTAGCTAATTAGCCGGAGAAGTTGCTAACCTTGCTAACAGGTGCTGGAAACCGAGCACCTCATCCCCTGACCAAGAGGTCACCATCCCGACGCGGCAGCTCGCCGTCCAGGGCAAGCCGCATCAGAGAAGGAGTGTCATGACCACCACCGCAGATACCTACAAGACCGCCGCCAGCCAGGCGCGCGAGGTCACCGACCGGTCCGTCGAGGCGTGGAAGCGCAGCGCGAAGACCGTCGTCGACCAGGCCACCGCCGTCACCAAGCTGCCGACGGTCGACATCGTCCAGCCGATCGAGCGCTACTTCGAGTACGTGCAGAAGTCGGTCGACCTGAACCGTGACCTGGCCACCAAGTGGGCCGAGCTGGTCACCAACCTGACCGGTGTCGTCCGCGACCAGGCCGAGCGGGTCAGCAGCGTCGTCGTCGAGCAGGCCGACGCCGTTGCAGGCGTTGTCGTCGAGCAGGCCGAGAAGGCGGAGCACTTCGTCTCCGAGCAGGCCGATCAGGCCGACCGGATCAGCCAGGACATCGTCGAGCAGGCCGAGAAGGCCGAGCAGGAGCTCGCCGACCAGGTCGAGCAGGCCGAGAAGGAGCAGGCCCGTCAGGCCCGCGCCGCCGAGCGCGCAGAGGCCAAGGCCGCGCACGCGAAGGCCCGCGAGCCCTACGAGAACCTGACCAAGGCCGAGCTGGCCGACCTGCTGGCCGAGCGTGGCCTGCCGAAGTCGGGCAACGTGGACGAGCTCGTCGAGCGGCTCGTCAGCGCCGACAGCGAGTAATTTCGCCGGTCACAGTTCCACAGCTGCATTGCATTTCGCGCCGACGCCGGTGCAGGCGGGTTTCGCCCGTCTGCACCGGCGTCGCCGTTTCCCGGCCAACCGCATCGCCGGTCCCCCGGCCAGAAGCGTCGCCGTTCCCCCACGGCACAGTGCGCGGCCCGCGCCGAAAACACCGTGCCGAAACAACGTGCCGACACCCGTGCCGACCCAACCCTTGGAGGATCTACCCATGACGATCACCTCGACCACCACACCCCCCGGACGCAACGCCGTTGCACCGGAGTTGTTCGTCCACCGGGTGGGATCGGGCGATCCTCTCGTTCTCCTGCACGGCATGGGCGAATCGCACGTCGGCTGGCGTCCGGTGATCGACGCGCTGGCGGCCGACCACGACGTCATCGCCATCGACCTGCCGGGCTTCGGTGAGTCACCGGCACTCCCGCCCCAGGTGCCGCCGACCGCCGCGAACCTGGCTGCCGCCGTCGAGGCCACCCTCGACCGGGAGGGCATCGATCGGTATGACGTCGCCGGCTACTCCCTCGGCGCGCGTGTGGCGCTGGACCTGGCCCGCTCGCCGCGGGTGCGTTCGGTGATTGCGATCGGCCCCGACGGACTCGGCACACCGCTGGAGCGGATGGGCGGGTACTTCGGATTGCTGGCCGGCCGCGGGGTGGCGATGGCCCTCGCGCCTGCCGCCGACCAGCTGAGCAGGACCCCGGTGGGCCGGATGTTCTTCTTCTCCGGCAACCGCAGCCTGCCGTGGCAGCTCGCGCCGTCCGACGCTCGCGAACTGCTCACCGGCTTCGCGGCCGCCCCCGCGTACGACGCCGTCAACTGGGTGGGCATGTTCGACGTGGCCACCCACCTGCACACCATCGACCAGCCGGTGCTGTTGCTACAGGGCACTGCGGACCCGATCACCAACCAGGTGCTCCGCTACCTGCCGCTGATCGCACACGCCGAGCTCAAGCTGATGCCCGGCCTCAACCATGTGCCGATCTCGGACGACCCGGCCGGCCTGGTGAGCCACATCAACGAGTTCCTGCAGCGGGTCGCGGACTGACGTCCTGCGGCTGTGGCTCCGGTCGGGTGCGCAGTTCGTCGACCCGGACCAGCGCGACCCCGAGCACGATGAACACGCCGCCCACCAGCTGCATGACGGTGGGCAGCTCGCCGAGCAGCAGCCAGGCGAACAGCACCGCGAAGAGCACCTCGGTCAGCCCGACGAACGACGCCAGCTTCGAGCCGAGTACGCCGGGTCGCGGAGATGCCCAGCACGTAGGCGAGGGCGGCGGCGACCAGCGAGAGCCCGATGACGGGTACCAGCCAGCTGACCTGGTGGCCGGCGAAGTCGACGTCGTCGGTGTTCGCCGCCATCGGCAGCGCCCCGAACGCGCCGAGGATCAGCAGGGCCATCGCGCCGACCGTCATGCCGCCGCTGGCCATCGCCACCGGCGGCAGTTCGCCGTCGCTGCTGGCGGACAGGATGAAGAACAGCGCCAGGCCGACCGCAGCCGCCAGCCCCCAGAGCACGCCGACGAGGTCGATCCTGGTTTCGCCCGTCAGGTCGAGAACGAGGACCAGCCCGAGAACTGCGGCGACGGACCCGGCGATGGTCAGCCGGCGGGGCGGCTTCCCGGTTCGCAACCAGAGCCAGCCGACGATCAGCACGATGCCCATGTATTCGAGCAGTAGTGCGACGCCGACCGAGAGGTGCTGCACTGCGTTGAAGTACGCGACCTGGCAACCGGCGACGGCAACCAAACCGTAGATCGCGACCATCCCGGCGTTGCGCCACAACACTTGCCACCGTCCGCGCAGCAGCACGACGGCCGGGATGGCGAGCAGCACCGCCGCGACACTGATCCGCACGGTGACCGCCGCACCCGGCGACCATCCGGCGTCGATCAGCGCGCTCGCGAAGGTGCCCGACGTGCCGAAGGTGGCCGCCGACAGCAGGGCGAGGACGAATCCGACACGGGTGACGGGCTGGTTCAGCATGCGGCCCTCCTGGGATCGACGGCGACGAGTTCGTCGTGGTTACGACAATGGGTGTCATCAGTCATGAAGCTTTATGATGATGACACTACGGTTGCCCGGCGACAGGAGTCAACATGCTTTTTGCTCATGACACCGAAGTCGCGCTCGCCGCTGCGGCCGCCCTGGTCAACACCAAGGACGTTCTGGATCCCGATCATGAGGCACTGCCCGACGTGGCCGCTCTCCGGGAGTTCGTCAGCACCTGGGGATGGACCGGTCAGCTGATCGGTGACGACGACGAACTACAGCAGGTCCGCGACCTGCGGCCACGGCTCCGGCAGATCTGGCTGTCCGACGAGGACGAGGTGGTCCGCATCGTCAACGGGCTGCTCCGTGAGGCCGGCGCGCTGCCGCAGCTGGTCAAGCACGACGAGTGGCCCTACCACCTGCACGCCACACCCGCCGCCGCGCCGCTCGCCTCACGGATGGCGGTCGAAGCCGCGATGGCGATGGTGGACGTGGTCCGCAGCGAAGAGCTGAGCCGGCTGCGCATCTGCGAATCCCCCACCTGTGATGACGTGGTCGTCGATCTGTCGAAGAACCGGTCGAAACGGTTCTGCGAGGGCAGCTGCGGGAACCGTGCCGCGGTGGCCGCCTACCGTGCCCGGCGCGCCGAGCGCACGTCCCGGACCCGGCCGCCGAACGCTCCGACCTCCACCGCCTGAAGCCGCCGAGATGCGAGCGGAGGAACAGGACATGATGGGCCGGTGAGCGTCTTTGCATCCAAGCCCTGGCTGTCGTCGTATGCACCGGGGGTCCCGGCCCAGATCCTTCCGCCGCACCAGACCCTGGTGGAGATGATCCAGGAGTCGGTACGCCGGTACGGGCAGCACATAGCGGTGGATTTCTTCGGGGCCACCACCAGCTACGACAAGCTCGGCGAGCAGATCGAGAGGGCAGCGAACGGGCTCCGGTCGCGCGGCGTCAGGCGGGGCGACCGGGTGGCCATCGTGCTCCCCAACTGCCCTCAGCACGTCGTCGCCTTCTACGCCGTGCTGCGCCTGGGAGCCGTTGTCGTGGAACACAATCCGCTCTACACCGATCACGAACTACGCCATCAGTTCGCGGACCACGGCGCCACGATCGCCGTCGTCTGGGACAAACTCGCCGCAACGGTGCTGGCGTTCCCGCCGGACATGGGCGTCCGCACCGTCATCGCCGTCGACCTCACGGCCGCCATGCCGCCGGCCAAGCGGATCGCCCTCCGCTTGCCGGTGAGAAAGGCGCGGGACGCGAGGGCCGCGCTGACCGCCGGGCGGGTCCCGCCGGGGGCCGTGCGCTGGCGGGACGTTGTCGCCGCGCGCAGGCTCCCGAAGGCACATCCGGCCCCGGCCCTGGGGGACATCGCGGTGCTGCAGTACACGAGCGGCACGACGGGGACGCCGAAGGGGGCGATGCTGACCCATCTGAACCTGCGGGCCAACGCCGCCCAGGGCCAGGCCTGGGTGCCGAGCATGCGACCGGGCGAGGAGATCTTCTACGGCATCCTGCCGATGTTCCATGCTTACGGACTGACCCTGTGCCTGACGTTCGCGATGTGCATGGGCGCCCGGCTGGTGATGCTGCCCAAGTTCGACGAGGACCTGGTGCTCGACGCCATGAAGCACGCCCCGGCCACCTTCCTGCCCGCCGTCCCGCCGATCTACGAGCGGCTCACCGCGGCGGCCGCGAAGCGCAACGTCAGCCTGCGCAGCGTGCGATTCGCGATCTCCGGTGCGATGGGCCTGCCGGTCTCCACGGTCGAACGGTGGGAGAAGGCGAGCGGCGGCTACCTGGTCGAGGGCTACGGCATGACGGAGTCGTCGCCCATCGTGCTCGGGAACCCGATCGGCCCGACCAGGCGGCCCGGCACGGTCGGAGTCCCCTTCCCGAGTACCGAGATCCGGGTCGTCGACCCTTCAGACCCCACCGTCGACCGGGGCGTCGACGAGCCGGGCGAACTGCTGGTTCGCGGTCCCCAGGTCTTCTCCGGATACTGGAACCGGCCGGCGGAGACCGCCGAGGTGCTGCTCGCCGACGGCTGGCTCCGGACGGGTGACGAGGTCCGGGTATCCGCCGACGGATTCGTCGAGATCATCGACAGGATCAAGGAACTCATCATCACCGGCGGCTTCAACGTCGCACCGTCTGAGGTCGAGCAGGTGCTGCGGACGCATCCCGACGTCAATGACGTCGCCGTTGTCGGACTCCCGAGCGAGGGTCACGGGGAGACCGTGGCGGCCGCGGTGATCCTGACCGAGGGCGCGGTGCTCGACGTCGAGGCACTGCGCAGCTTCTGCCGCGAACAACTGACGGCCTACAAGGTCCCGCGCAGCATCGTCGCGGTGCCCGAACTCCCGCGCTCGATCATCGGCAAGGTGCTGCGCCGGGTGGTCAGGGAGCAACTGCTGGCCGCGGGCTGACCGCTCACCACATATCCAGGCGCTCTGGACAGGTCCCGGCGAACTGACACATCCCAGCACCCTGCAAACATCCGGACGCTCCGGCACATCCCGGCGCTCCTGCCCGACCACGTCCCGAGCGGTCCGATCGACCCGCCCCGCACGCCGCAACGGTCACCGTTCGAGAACAACCCCGACTCGCTCCTTGCGTAAGTTACTGGCCAGTAATAACCTGGGTTAACCTGCCGCTGCGACGCACCGACTGTCGCCGGGGCCGGATCGTCACCCGCATCGACCGCACATCGAACCCAGTCGTCTGTCCCGCCGGCGGGCACCACCACCGTTCAAGGAGCATCGGCCATGAGCCATTACCGTTCCAACGTCAGGGATCTCGAGTTCAACCTGTTCGAGGTGCTCGGCGCCGGCGAGCGGATGGGCACCGGGCCGTTCGCCGAGATGGACGCCGACACCGCCCGCGGGGTGCTGCACGAACTGCGAGAAGGTCGCAGCCGGGCCGGTCGCCGCGTCGTTCGTCGACGCCGACCGCAACCCGCCGGTGTACGACCCGGCCACCTTCAGCGTGACGATGCCCGAGTCGTTCAAGAAGTCGTACCAGGCGATCATGGACGGCGAGTGGTACCGGCTGGAACTGCCCACCGAACTCGGTGGCTACGGCGCATCGCCGAGCCTGCGCTGGGCGGCCGCCGAGCTGATGCTCGGGCGCGAACCCGGCCCTGTTCATGTACTCCGGCGGTCCGAACTTCGCGCGCCGTCGTGCACAAGAACGGCACCCCGCTGCAGCAGCAGATGGCCGAGACCATGATCGAGAAGCAGTGGGGCTCGACCATGGTGCTCACCGAGCCGGACGCCGGCAGCGACGTCGGCGCCGGACGCACCAAGGCGATCCTGCAGCCCGACGGCAGCTGGCACCTGGAGGGCGTGAAGCGGTTCATCACCTCCGCCGAACACGACCTCACCGACAACATCGTCCACCTGGTGCTGGCCCGTCCGGAGGGTCCGGGCATCGAGAGCCGGCCGGGCACCAAGGGTCTGAGCCTGTTCATCGTGCCGAAGTTCCACTTCGACCCGGAGACCGGCGAGCTCGGCGAGCGCAACGGCGTCTTCGTCACCGGCGTGGAACACAAGATGGGACTGAAGGTTTCGACCACCTGCGAGCTGAGCTTCGGCATCCACGGCACGCCGGCGGTCGGATACCTGTTGGGCGACAAGCACGACGGCATCGCGCAGATGTTCCAGGTGATCGAGTACGCCCGGATGATGGTCGGCACCAAGGCGATCGCCACGCTGTCGACCGGCTACCTCAACGCACTGGAGTACGCCAAGCAGCGGGTGCAGAGCGCCGACCTGACCCGGGCCGGCGACAAGACGGCACCGCGGGTGACGATCATCCACCACCCCGACGTCCGCCGGATCCTGATGAAGCAGAAGGCCTACGCCGAGGGCCTGCGGGCCGTCTACCTGTACACCGCCGGCTGGCAGGACAGGATCGCCGGCGGCGAGCTGGACCGCCGACGAACTCGTCATCGCCAAGCAGGTCAACGACCTGCTGCTGCCGATCGTCAAGGGCGTCGGTTCGGAACGGGCGTACGAGAACCTGGCGCTGTCGCTGCAGGTGTTCGGCGGTTCCGGCTACACCCAGGACTACCCGATCGAGCAGTACATCCGGGACGCCAAGATCGACACCCTGTACGAGGGCACCACCGCGATCCAGGCGCAGGACTTCTTCTTCCGCAAGATCGTCAAGGACGGCGGCGCCGCGCTGGGCATCGTGGCCGGCGAGATCGCCAGCCTTCATCACCTCCTCCCTGTCGGAGAACACCGACGGGCGGAACAAGGAGGAGCTGGCTCTGCTGGGCACGGCGCTGGCCGACGTGCAGGCGATGGTCGGCGCACTGGTCGGCTACGCGATGGCCTCGGTCGCAGGAACCGGAGACGGTGTACAAGGTCGGCGAGCACGCGGTCAGCCTGCTGATGAGCGTCGGCGACCTGCTGATCGGCTACCTGCTGCTGCGGCAGGCGACGGTCGCGCAGAACGCCCTCGACGCCGGCGCGTCCGCGAAGGATGCCGATTTCTATGCCGGCAAGCTCGCGGTGGCGCACTGGTTCGCCCGCAAGTGCTGCCCGAACTGACCGCCCGGCGGGCGATCATCGAGAACGCCGACCTGTCGCTGATGGACGTGGCGGAATCCGCCTTCTGAGCTCTACCGTGTCGGCGTGACCGACGCCGCGCTTCCGGATGCGGCGTCGGTGCGGCTCGTCGCGGATGGCGCCGAGAGCATGGCCGCCCTCGATGCGCTGATCACCGGCTGCCGGGCCTGCCCTCGCCTGGTGGCCTGGCGGGAAGCGGTCGCCGCGGTCAAGCGCCTGTCGTTTCGTGACGAAACCTATTGGGGGCGACCGGTTCCCGGATTCGGGCCGGACGACGCGACCGTGCTGATCGTCGGACTTGCGCCCGCCGCGCACGGCGCCAACCGAACCGGCCGGATGTTCACCGGGGACCGCAGCGGCGACGTACTGTTCGCCGCACTGCACCGGACGGGTTTCGCGTCGCAACCGGTGTCACGGCACATCGACGACGGTCTGACGCTGACCGGACTGCGGATCTCCGCGCCGGTGCACTGCGCGCCGCCGGCCAACAGGCCGACGCCGGAGGAGTTGCGCACCTGCAGCGCCTACCTCGAGCGGGAACTGGAACTGCTGGCTCCGACCGTCCGGGTGGTGATCACCCTCGGCGCGATCGGCTGGCAGGCGCTGCTCCGCGCGCTCGGCGAGGCGGGTTGGACCATTCCCCGGCCGCGGCCGGCGTTCGGGCACGGCGCCGAACTCGGGCTGTCCCATCCCGACGGCCGCCGGTTGACCGTTCTGGGCTGCTACCACGTCAGCCAGCAGAACACCTTCACCGGACGGCTGACGCCGGCCATGCTGGACGAGGTACTGCACCGCGCCAAGGATCTCGTCGCCTTCTGATCGATTCTCACCGGAGACACTGATCGCTTCTGACCGGAGACAGCCCCGGGCCGGACGCTGTTGCGTCCGGCCCGGGGTTGCGAGCTACTGCTGCGGGGCTCAGTCCTCCAGTACGTCGTCGGAGTCGACCCAGTCGAAGGTCTTGGTGACGGCCTTCTTCCACTTGCGCGTACATCTTCGCCCTGGTCGCCTCGTCCATCTGCGGCTCCCAGCGCTTGGACTCCGCCCAGTTGGTCCGGATGTCGTCCTCGCTCTCCCAGAACCCGACCGCAAGACCGGCCGCGTAGGCGGCGCCCAGCGCGGTGGTCTCGGCGACCACCGGCCGGATCACCGGCACACCGAGAATGTCGGCCTGGAACTGCATGAGGGTCTCGTTCTGACGACCATGCCGCCGTCGACCTTCAGCGCCGTCAGGTCGACGCCGGAGTCGGCGTTCATCGCGTCCAGCACCTCCTTGGTCTGGAAGGCGGTGGCCTCGAGCACGGCACGGGCGATGTGACCCTTGTTGACGTACCGGGTGAGGCCGACGATCGCGCCGCGGGCGTCGTCCCGCCAGTACGGCGCGAACAGGCCGGAGAACGCCGGCACGAAGTAGCAGCCGCCGTTGTCCTCGACGGTTGCGGCCAGCGTCTCGATCTCCGGTGCGGAGCGAGATGAGTCCGAGGTTGTCCCGCAGCCACTGGACCAGCGATCCGGAGACGGCGATCGAGCCCTCGAGGGCGTAGACCGTCGCCTGGTCGCCGATCTTGTAGCAGACCGTGGTCAGCAGGCCGTTCTTCGACGGGACCTTCTCGGTGCCGGTGTTGAGCAGCATGAAGTTGCCGGTGCCGTAGGTGTTCTTGGCCTCGCCCGGGGACAGGCAGGCCTGGCCGAAGGTGGCCGCCTGCTGGTCGCCGAGGATGCCGGCGATCGGCACGCCGGCGAACGAGCCCTTCTCGCGACCGTTGCCGTAGACCTCGGAGGAGGACCGGATCTCCGGCAGCATGGACAGCGGAATGCCCATGTCCTTGGCGATATCGGCGTCCCAGGACAGCGTGTCCAGGTCCATCAGCATGGTGCGGGAGGCGTTCGTCGGGTCGGTGACGTGCAGTCCGCCGTCGACGCCGCCGGTCATGTTCCACAGCGTCCAGGTGTCCATGTTGCCGAACACCAGGTCGCCGGCCTCGGCCTTCTCCCGGGCGCCCTCGACGTTGTCGAGGATCCACTTGACCTTCGGGCCGGAGAAGTAGGTGGCCAGCGGCAGACCGACCTTCGCCTTGTACCGCTCGGCGCCGCCGCCGAGATCACCGAGCTCGTGCACGATCGCGTCGGTGCGGGTGTCCTGCCAGACGATCGCGTTGTAGACCGGCTGGCCGGTGGTCCGGTCCCAGACCAGTGCGGTCTCGCGCTGGTTGGTGATACCGACTGCGGCGATGTCCTTCTCGGTCAGGTCGACCTTGCCCAGCGCGGCCGCGGCGACAGCCCTGGTGTTCTCCCAGATCTCGATCGCGTTGTGCTCGACCCAGCCGGCCTGCGGGAAGATCTGCTCGTGCTCCCGCTGATCGACCGAGACGACCCGACCCTCGCGGTTGAAGACCATGCACCGGGTCGAGGTCGTCCCCTGATCGATTGCCGCGACGAACTTTTCACTCATCTGCGCTTACATCCCTTTCGTCAGCTGCATCTTGGAGGACGATGACTGGGCAATGCTTGCGTTCAATCGGTGCGCCGACCTCACCGCTGGCTGCGCCGGTGTTCGGCCGGCCGTCGCGATCAGACGACGGGGAACAGGTCGAGCCCGCCGAGGGCCAGGAAGGCGAACGCAGCGAGCGCACCGCCGATGAGCGGACCGACGACCGGAACCCAGGAATAGCCCCAATCCGAGCCGCCCTTGCCCTTGATCGGCAGGAGGCGTGCGCGATACGCGGACCGAGATCGCGCGCCGGGTTGATCGCGTACCCGGTCGGTCCACCGAGGGAGGCACCGATGCCGACAACCAGCAGCGCCACGGACAGCGGCCCGAGTCCGGTTCGGGCGTGCCGCCGAGACATCAGGATGACGAAGACCAGCACGAAGGTGCCGATGACCTCCGTGACGGTGTTCCAGGCGTAGCTGCGGATGGCCGGACCGGTGGAGAAGACGGCCAGCTTCTTGCCGGGATCCTCCTCTGCATCGAAATGATCCTTGAACGCCAGCCAGGCGATGATGGCGCCGATGAAGGCGCCGACCAGTTCGCCGGCGAAGTAGATCGGGACCTGCGACCAGAAGATTCCACCGGAAAAATTGTCCGGACCGGCGATAGCCAATGGCCAGCGTCACCGCCGGGTTCAGGTGGGCGCCGCTGCGGAAGGCGACGAAGACGCCGCAGAAGACGGCGAGACCCCAGCCGAAGTTGATCAGCAGCCAGCCGCCGCCTTCACCCTTACTGCCCTTGAGGATGGCCGTGGCGACGACACCACAGCCGAGCAGCAGCAGCATTGCTGTGCCGGTGACCTCGGAGACGAAGATCGTCCCATTCGAGACGTCCAACGCTGACTTCCTTGTGAGAACGATCCGGCATCGGCGTCGATACCGGAAAAACGGGCATTGATCATGCCAATCCCCGTGGAACCTACGCCACTTCGGTGACCTGCGTCACTGGTGGCGCGGTGCCGTTATTGCACCGTGACGAGGCGGTCCGCGCTCCGAAGATGATCACCCAGCGCCCACCCGGACATCCGGCGCGCCGAGCCGTGCGGCGTCCGCGGTGCGGTCGTCCGGCTGCACCTGGGACTCGCGTTCGGCGGCCACCCTGGCCCGGTAGTGCTCGACCTCGTCGGCCACCGCGGCGGCGTCCCAGCCGAGCAGCGGCGCGACGAGATCCGCCACTTCCTGGGCTGCGGCCTCGCCACGGTCCCAGGTGTCGATCGAGATCCTGGTGCGCCGGGCGAGGATGTCGTCCAGGTGCAGCGCGCCCTCGTGCGAAACCGCGTACTTCGCCTCGACCTTGAGATACTTCGGTGCGGTCGAGAGCGGTTGTCCGAGATCGGGATCCGCTTCGATCATGTCGAGCAGCTCGCTGACCGCGCTGCCGTAACGGCCGAGCAGGTGCTCGATCCTGGGAAGATCCAATCCGGTCCGCTCGGCCAGTCTCGCCCTGGTCGCCCACAGCGGTTTGTACCCGTCGGCGCCGATCAGCGGGACCTTGTCGGTGATCGACTTCTCCACCGTTCCCGGCAGGCCCTTGGCGGCCTCGTTCACGGCATCCTCCGCCATCACCCGGTAGGTCGTGTACTTGCCACCGGCCACGATGACCAGTCCCGGCACCGGCGAGATCACCGCGTGTTCCCGGGACAGCTTGCTGGTCTGATCCGACTCACCGGCCAGCAGCGGACGCAGCCCGGCGTAGACACCGACGACATCCTCACGGGTGAGCGGCTTCTCCAGCAATGCGTTCGCGTGCTCGAGGATGTAGTCGATGTCGGAACTGCTCGCCGCCGGGTGCGCGAGGTCGAGGCTCCACGGGGTGTCGGTCGTGCCGATCACCCAGAAGTCGTCGCTCCACGGGCACGGGATGATGAACAGCAGACTCTTCTCGGTTTCGGTGATCAGGCCGGTCTTGGATTTGATCCGATCCCGCGGAATGACGACGTGCACGCCTTTGGAGGCCTGCACGCGGAATTGTCCCTTTCCGCCGATCATCTTCTGGATGTCGTCGGTCCAGACACCGGTCGCATTGACCGTCTGCTTGGCTTTGACGGAGATTTCCTTACCTGATTCCAGGTCCCGCACCGTCGCACCGACAACCCGTTCGCCGTCCCGCAGCAGCCCGACCACCCGGGCACTGGTGGCGACGTGCGCGCCGTAGGCGGCCGCCGTCCGGGCGATCATCATCGTGTGCCGGGCGTCGTCCAGCTGACCCTCGTAGAACTTGATGGCTCCCTGGATGTGTCCCTTCTTCCCGTCGGGGAAGCTCTCCAGGGTCTTCTTCTTGCTCAGGTGCCTGTGATGCGACGGAACGCCTTTGCCTGCGCCCAGAACGTCGTACACACCGATTCCGAGGCCGACGTACCCGCGGTCGATCCCTTTTCGCTCCAGCGGGTAGATGAACTCCACCGGCTTCGCCAGATGCGGGCACAGCACATCGAGAATCAGCGAGCGTTCCCGGAGCGCCTCGAACACCAGCGAGAAGTTGAGCTGCTTGAGGTAACGCAGTCCGCCGTGCACCAATTTGGAGGAACGACTGGAAGTTCCTGCCGCGAGGTCGCGCGCCTCGACCAGACCGACCGTCAGGCCCCGGCTGGCGGCGTCGAGCGCCGCGCCCGCGCCCACCACGCCGGCACCGATCACCAACACGTCCAGTTCACCGACCGCCATCTCGTCCAGCGCCTGCTGCCGGGACTGCGGGCTCATCTGCGTTGTCGTGAAGCTCATTCGTCACACTCCTACCGAATCGTTGTCGCTGGGGGCCAACTGTTTCCGACCGGGTCAACCGCGTTCGAGCGGTACCCGTGTCTGCGGTGGGTCGTCGGCTGCTGACCGTCCGCTGTCGGGTGATGAGGTCCTACGGGCGCGCAGGAAAGGAGCGGGAAAGTGCTCGTGCCCGCAGACCGCGAACGCCGCATCCCACCGCCTCCTTGCGCCGGTTCACATCATCGCCCAGCAATCATCGGCACGCGACCGTATCCGCGCATCTCCCGCCCCCACAACACGCACCGTTCGGCAATGCCGAACGGTGCCGGCGCAGTTCGCAGCGCTGATTGCGCTCGACGGAGCGTCATCACGGTGCGACCAACGGGCCGCGGGCGGCTAGCCTGGCCTGGTGCCGGGCAGCGTGCAGTCCGTGGAGCGAGCCGCCGCGATCCTGCGACTGCTGGCCGAAGAGGACGAACCCGTGGGGCTGTCCCAGATCGCCGCGGCACTCGGGCTCGCCAAGGGCACCGTGCACGGCATCATCCGAACACTGGAAGACGTCGGTTTCGTCGAGCAGGACCGCGTCTCCGGCCCGTACCGGGTCGCCACCGAGGTGTTCCGGTTCGGCTGGACACGGCTGGACGCGAACGAACTACGGTCCAAGGCATTGAACTGGACGGACGCGCTTGCTGCCAGGACGGGCGAATCGGCCAGGGTCGCAGCCTTCACCAACGGCAGAGCCGAGGTGGCACATCATGTTTTCCGCGGTGACGGCGGGAACCAGGTGCTCGTCACCGGATCGGTGGTGCCGCTGCACGCCAGCGCTCTGGGCAAGGTGCTGCTGGCCTTCGACCCCGGCGCCGCGCGCAGCGTTGCGCATCAGCAACTGCCGTCGCTGACCAGCCGGACCATCACCGACAAGGTCGCGCTGCAACGGGAACTGGCGCGATCCGGGACCTGGGCTGGGCCGGCTCGGTCGGCGAGGAGGAGCCCGGGCGTGGCCGGTATCGCCGCACCGATCCGGGACCGCGGCGGCTATGTGGTGGCGGTGGTCGGCATCGAGGGATCGGTCGACCGGATCTGCGACGAGCGATCGCGTCCGCGCACCGCGTTGGTCACCCAGGTGACGCGGGCCGGCCGGTCGATCTCCCGCGAGCTCGGCCACGGGCGGGACTGGTGAGCGCCACGCTACGTCGCCGCGCTCGACCAGGGCACGACGTCGACCCGCTGCATGCTGTTCGACCGGCAGGGCCGGATGGTCTCCATCGCCCAGCGGGAACACCACCAGTACTTCCCGCGGCCGGGCTGGGTGGAGCACGACGCGGCCGAGATCTGGTCCATCGTCAGGAAGAATCGTGCCGCAGGCACTCGCCGAGGCCGGTGTGGAACCGCGCCAGGTGGTGGCGCTGGGGGTGACCAACCAGCGCGAGACGACCGTGGTCTGGAACCGGCAGACCGGGGTCGCCGGTCGGCCGGGCGATCGTCTGGCAGGACACCAGGACCGGCGGCGCTGCTCGACCGGATGGCCGCGCGAGATCGACGCCGACGCGATCCTGCTGCCGCGCACCGGACTGCCGATGGCCACGTACTTCTCGGGCCCGAAGCTGCGCTGGCTGCTGGACAGCGACCCGGCGCTGCGGCCGGCCGCCGAACGCGGCGAGCTGCTGTTCGGCACCATGGACAGCTGGATCACCTGGAATCTGACCGGCGGCGCCGGGCGGTCGCGGGCCGGCGCCGACAGCCGGGTCTGCACGTCACCGATGTGACCAACGCCAGCCGGACCATGCTGATGAACCTGGAGACCCTGGACTGGGACGACGGAACTGCTGCGCGGCGTTCGGCATTCCGCGGGCGATGCTGCCGCGGATCCGGCCCAGCATCGGCCGGCTGTCGGATGCACCCGCGATCCGTTGCCCGGCATCCCGATCGGCGCGTTGATCGGCGATCAGCAGGCATCGTTGTTCGGGCAGACCGCCTTCGAGGCCGGCGAGGCGAAGTGCACCTTCGGCACCGGCAGCTTCCTGCTGCTGAACACCGGCACCGAGATCGTCCGGTCCCGGCACGGCCTGATCACCACGGTCGCGCACAAGGTCGACGGGCGAACCGGCCGTCTACGCGCTGGAGGGATCGGTCGCCGTCGCCGGCGGGCTCGTGCAGTGGTGCCGGGACAACCTCGGGCTGATCCGGTCACCGGCGGAGATCGAGACCCTGGCCGCCGGCGTGCCCGACAACGGCGGCTGTTACCTGGTGCCGGCGTTCTCGGGTCTGTTCGCGCCGTACTGGGACAGCGCCGCGCAGGGCATCCTGGTCGGGCTGACGTCCTACGTCACCAAGGCGCACATCGCCCGCGCGGTGCTGGAGGCGACCGCCTGGCAGACCAGGGACGTCCTGGACGCGATGAACGCCGATGCCGGCGTGCCGGCCCAGTCGCTGGCCGTCGACGGCGGGATGACCGCGGACAACCTGCTGATGCAGCTGGTCGCCGACGCGCTCGACATCCCGGTGGTGCGGCCGATGATGGCCGAGACGGTCGCCCTCGGCGCGGCCTACGCGGCCGGGCTGGCGGTGGGCTACTGGCCTGACCGGCAGGTGCTCCGCAGGCATTGGCACCGGGCCGGCGAATGGCGACCGAAGGTTGATCCCGCGCGACGGGCTGCGGAAGCTGGCCAACTGGCGGCATGCGGTGTCGCTGGCGCAGGCTTGGGGTGCGGCGACCGGCGATCTGTCGGACCGGAACGGAGAATGATGGTGCCGTCGGGAGGAATCGAACCTCCCGCATCGCCCAAGCTCGACTGCCGCGCGCAAAGAGCGCACCGTCTGTCGGCAGTAAACCACCATCGCATCCAGGGCCGGCCATGTAGTACCAACGGTAGACGCCGGTGAGCTATTCCCGCGCTGCCCGCACGGGCAGATCGGGTGTGCCGTTGGCGACATTGTTATCAAGGGCAACGGCGGCGCCCGGACCATCGTCAGACGCGCCGATCTGCCGGGTGCCGTGCGCGATCAGGCTGTCGAGTTCCGCTGCGGGGGCCGGCCGCGCGTAGAGGAAACCCTGGACGAGCTGACAGCCCAGCTGCCGCAGGATCTCGGCCTGCTCCACCAACTCGACACCTTCCGCCGTCACGAGCAGGTCGAGGTCCCGGCCCGAGGGCGAGCAACGCCCGCAGGAACCGTTCGGCCGACGGGTCGGTGTGGATGTTGGCGACGAACGCGATGTCGATCTTGACGGCCTGCAGCGACATCTGCCGCAGACTCAGCAGCGAGGAGTACCCGGTGCCGAAGTCGTCCAGCCAGAGCTGCACCCCCATCCGCCGGAACCGTTCGGCCACCTGCTGTGCCACGCGCGGTCTCGCCGAGCAGCGCGTCTTCGGTGATCTCCAGGATCAGCCGGTCCGGCCCGAGCCCGTGGCGCCTCAGGATCGCCGCCACCCGCCGCGGGAAGTCCCGATCGGTCATCAGGCCGGGGGGCACGTTGACACCGATCCGGAGATCCGGCCGGCCGCACCGCCGCGACCAGTCGGCGAGTTGGCTGCACGCCCTGTTCAGCATCAGGTCAGTGAGGTCGGGGAGCAGACCCAGTCGGCCGGCGAGCTTGATGAAATAGTCCTGCGGCACCGTCTCGCCGCCAACACGCCACCGGGCAAGTGCCTCCACCGAGTGCACCCGACCCGTGCGAAGGTCGATGATCGGTTGATAGACACACTCGATGGCACCCGCTTTCATCGCCTCGATCAGCAGCGGCCGGTAGTGCAGGTCGGCCGCCTCCGGCAGCACCATGGACGGGTCGTAGATCGCGAGTTGGCCCTTGCCGGCACGTTTCGCGGCGTACATGGCGATGTCGGCCCGGGAGAACAGCTCGTCCAGGGTCGGCGTCAGCTGGCTGTCCAGCACCTCGGCGATGCCGATGCTCGCGCCGATCGACAGCTCGTCCCGGCGCAGGCTGAAGGGCGTCCCCAACGCCTCGACGATGCGCGCGCCGACCGTCACCGCGTCGAGGTCACCTTCGATCAGCACCGCGAACTCGTCGCCGCCGAATCGCGCGACCGTGTCACTGGTCCGCATGGCGCCGCGGAGTCGTTCTGCCACCCTGATCACCAGCTCGTCACCGACCGGGTGCCCGAGAGTGTCGTTCACCGCCTTGAAGTCGTCGAGGTCGATGAACAACAGAGCCAGTGGCCGCAGGCTCCGCCGATGCAGTTCCAGAGCATGGGTGACGCGATCGGTGAACAGCGCGCGGTTCGGCAGGCCGGTCAGCTGGTCGGCGAACGCCTGCCGTTGGAGTTCCCGTTCGCGATTCTCCAGATGGCGGGTCAACGCCTGGTTGTCCCGGATGGTGAGGTACTGGCGCAGCAGCACGCCGATGAAGGTGACGATCACCAGAACGCCGGCCACCCGGTCCACACCCATCTGCACACGGGCGACGGCCACCACGACGAGGGCAATGGCCAACGGCACGTAGGGCAGCGAACTGGCCCGCCGCGACCGCTCCGGAAACACGCCGGTGGATTCGGTGAGCATGCTGCGCACATTCTCGTCGGGTGACGGACGATCCCGGCCGGCCACCGCCGCGCATCCGATCAGCCCGAACCCCGCCGTCCACCCCAGAGTGGTGATGGAACCGGCGGCGAAGTTGCCGGAGGCCGAACCGTAGGCGTAGAAGCCGTCCGAGACGGCGATCAGCGCCATCGCGGCGGCCACCGCGGCCAGACTCGACCGGCCCTCGCCGACGCGCCTGCTGGCGCCCAGGATCACCATCGTCAGCACCACCACGTCACCGCACGGGTAGGCGAGATTGATGAAAGTGGCGAGTCGGTCGGTCCCGCTGGCGGCCTCGGTCAGCGCGCTGACCGAGGTCACCCAGCTGATCACGAACAGCGAGCTGCCGATGATGAAGGCATCGAGCAGTGTCCGGAGCTGGTCGGTGTGCCGGCCGTCCGACGGCCAGACGGCCACCGCCATCAACGCGGTGAACGCGAGGAAGAAGAAGTCGGCCGCCGAGACATCGGGGACGTCGACCGCCTGCACGAGTTCCACGTACGACCAGTACAGCTGCCCGATCGCCCAGAAGCCGCACGCGACGGTCACCAGCAGCCAGGCGCGCCGTTGGGCTCGGGTGTGCCGGCGCACCACGGTCGCAGCTGCGACGGCCGCGAAGACCGCCATCAGCAGTTGGGCGATGTCGTTGACCCACATGGCCTCGAGCGAATCCGCTCCGGCGATCTGCGTGACCAGGTACCCGCTGACCGTGACGACGGCGACGAAGACGGCCGCGACGACGACCTGCGGCTGACGCCAGCGCGAACCGACCACCGATTCGTGCGGGCCGATCCGGTGCGCGGCGGATGCGGTCGGCGGCGATTCCGGCGTCGCTGTCGTCGCCGACAACGGGGGACGCGGTCCGTCTCCGTCAGGACGGGTCGGCACAGCCAACGGGACGTCGGACGTGGTCACCGGACATCCTCCGCCTTCACGCCTCGTCTCGGCCGTGAACGGGATGGTCCCGTTTCGGCGGATTGCGTAAGACTCCAGGTTGTCCCGCCGTGGGCCAATCGGGCAACGCCACACGCGGAGTTCCATCGCAGGAGCCGAAGACTTCACTCGTCTCAGCGCAGAGTAACGGATCGACTACGTACCGTGTTGGGAGGCCATCAAGGGCACGACCCGCTGTGAGTGTCACGAGGACGACGGACGATCCCTAGGCTCTTCCAGCCGGGGCCGCCCGGCAGTACTTGTCCCACGGTCGACATCTGCGGCAGACAGGGTCGGGCGCATCCGCAGGACATGCCATGGACGGAGCGACGACACTTGAGACATGAAAGAGATCGACGTCTACACGAGGCCGCGCTGCCCCTATTGCTTCAGGCTCCGCCGAAAGTTGCGCAAATACAACATCGATTTCACCGAAATAAACATCTGGAAGGACCAACAGGCGAGAGAGCGTGTGCGCGCGGTCGCCGACGGCGACGAAACTGTCCCCACCGTCAATATCGGCGACCGATGGCTGGTCAATCCGACCGTAGAGGACGTCATGGCCGAGATCAGCGGACGGTGACCTTCCGAGCTGGTGATCGGCGCATCGAACCCGCAGTCGGCGATCACAGCACCTCTCGGACTCCATCCGGGGGGCGAGGCGCTGTTACAGCGAGTCCCTGACTGCGCGGGACGAGCACCACCTCCGCATGAAGGGTTGTCCGGCGGGCGGCGGACCGGCGCCGCCCGCGAGTTCCTTGTGGGGCCGAATCGCTGAGTGGCTCCATGTGCGTCGTTCGACTCCGGCAGCTCAGCCCTCAGCCCCTACCTGCGAGACTGTCATCGCCGGCGTCACCAGCTCGCCGTCCTTCGCCCACTTGTACTGCTGCGCCACGCCGTAACCGTCGTACCCGCGGAAGTAGTTGAGCATCGATGGCCGATCGGTTGCCGCCCCGGAGCCGATCCCGGTGAGCGCGATCGTGGTCATTTCATACCCCTCGAGCGCGTACCGGCCCGGTACCCTTCCGAAGGCTTTTTGGAAGTCGGCCGCAAAGCCTTCGGAGGGCAACAGGCAGGCGCACACCAGGTGGGTACCCTCGGCGGCGGCGCCTGCGATCTGAAGGAATTCCGACGGAGAGGCGAAGGACGAAATCTGGTAATCCGCCGTCACCCCTTCGTTGCGCAACATCGCGAGAAGTTCAGCCGCGGGTGGCGTCCCGGCCGAGTAGTACACCACGTCCGGATTCGCCGCTTTGATCGACGCGACATTGCTGACGAAGTCTCCTACGGCGACTCCAGAGCATGACGGGTCGACGGCCGAACCCAGCTCTTCGGAGACGATACGAGCCTCCTCAACCGTCTCCGGAAACTTCAAACTGATGACACAAGCCTTTCTATAACCCTCACCCGCCAGGTAGCTGCCGGTCGCGGTCAGGCCATCTGCATCCGTCCCAAGTCCACGGAAAAAGGTCGTCCAACCATTCGTCGTCAGATCGGGGAGGGTGGCGGTCGCCGACGCAGCGACCATACCGGCTGCACTGAAAGCGGCTCCCGCAGCCGTTACCTCCTCGGAAAATGCTGGCCCGATCACCGCCAGGATCGTCGGATCCGCAATGATCTCGGCGGCAACGGCCGCCGCCTGCTGCGCGTTTCCGGTGTCGAATTCCTTCGCGGTCACCCGGCAGCCGGGGTTCGCCCCAGTGAACTGATCGACGGCGAGCATGGCCCCATCGTGAAGCGGCATCACCGCGTCGGCGTACTCACCCTTGAACGGGCCCATCAGCGCGATCGAGGTTCCGGCTGCGCAGGTCGCCGAGCCGTCACCCTGCGGCGTCGCAACCGAACTCGGCTGCGGGACAGGCAGCACTATGCCTTCTGGGTCGATGATCTTGACCTGCTCAAACCCTAACGCGGCACCGCCCGGCGTCGCGGAGGATCCGGCGGATGGGCCGGTCGGTGTTGTGCCGGACGCGGCAGAACCGGCGGAGGTCGCCGCCGAATTGGCGGTCGAACCCGACGGCGACGTGGAGTTCGATGTGCTGGATGTGCACCCAACCATCAGTGTTGAAACAATGACTACCGCGGACGCGCAGCGGATCTGACGACGCACCCGACGGCCGTCCGTGCAGTACCGGCAATCGCGCATAGCTTCGCCGTCCTCTCGTCCGAAGCATTCGTCGTCGAATTACACACAACCTCTGATTCGGCACCGCAACTGATACAAATCCAATCGAAACTCTTTTACGGTCCCACCAAGGGCGGCAAGCGGCTCAACCGCACAGGGCAGCCTGTTCGGGGCCAACAACACCCTTCGGGAAGGCAGCCGGAGCTGACGTCGCCACGGCTGACGCCGTCGCCCCGAACGCTGCACCGAGCGTAGTTGCAAGATCGGCGACGTTAAGGCCAAAGGCGGCACACCCACCGCCCGCGGGTGCGGCAGCCCCTGCGGGGGCGGCGAACACCACAGCCGCCACTATGCAGGTGACGCCGATCACGATTGGGCGGGTCAACTTCATACGTACTCCCTCACGAACGGTAGCTACGTTTCGGTCACTGAGCGCTCTGTCCAACCCGTGCATCCAACAACGGGGTTCTCGGGTGTTTGCGCGAACGCATCGAATCGAAGCGCAAACACCGCCGGGCCGAGCCGGTCCGAAACTACTCCCCCGACACAGACACGGATAGAGGAAGCACCCGACTGCGCGAATCACCTTTAGTTGAGTCCTGCAAAGCAAGCCGCACACGAATTGGCCGTCGGGGCACACGATCCATCGGCGATGGCGTCGCCCGTACCGCAGGCCCGCTTCAATTGCTTTCGCGGATTGTCAAGAGATCTGGTCGAGCAGCTTGCATATGTCCGTCTCCAGCCAGCCCTCGACAGCCTTGCCGAATTCCGTATGGAATATCTCGATCCAGGGCGACACCACCCTCGGTTTGGCCACCGGTCGAGCAGAAACCGTGCCCGCCGGTGATGCGGCGGGGGTGGTCCTCACCTGAAAGTAAGCGCAGCTAGGCAACTCTTCGCTACCCTCAGTACTGGGTGTTGAGCCATCTGTTGGCGCCCCGGGGGGTGAGCGTGGTGCTCGGTAACAGGATCGCTGCGCCGGCGCATCGGCATTCCTATGCGGTCATCGACGGACCGGAGCACGCCCGGGAGGTGTCATCGGCCTTCATCGCCGCCGGACTCACCCGCTCCGAGCGGGTCGTCCTCATTGGTGTGACCGACCGACAAACCGGCCCGCTGCTGACCCGATTGCGGGAAGACGGCGCCGACCCGCACGGCGCACTGCGGGACGGCCAGCTGATCGTCGCCGATCGATCGGCCGCCGCCGCCGTGTACACGATGACGGCGCTACAGCTGACCGACCAGGTCCGGCAGCTGGCCACGACCGCGGCCGGTGACGGGTACACCGGAATCCGACTCGCGGGCCTGCTGCCCGGGCTCACAACCAGCCCGCACGAGGCGACCCTCGGCAGATTGGTCCGCCAGCACCCGGTCACCGCGCTGTGCCTGTACCACCCGCAGGCACCCGCCGACGTCCTGAGCCAAGCGCGCTCCTCGCACGACCGGCGGGTGCCATCCACCGGGGTGTTCAACGACGCCGACGTGCGGGTCAGCACGGTCCCCCGGCTGGGGTTGCGGCTGGCCGGCCGGATCCACCCCGGCAACCGGGCAGCGGTGCTGGCGGTCCTCGCCCGGACCGCCCGGAACGGTCTGCTCGTCATCGACGTTGCATCACTGCGCGACATCGACCCGGGCAGCCTGCAGGCCATCCTCAGCTCCGGGCTACGGCTCAGCCTGCGCCGCCCCAGCCCGTTGGTGCAGCGGCTCACCCAAGAACTGTCCGCCGAGATGAATCCGGCCTCCCCCGGGAACACCATGGCCCGCAGCGGGTTCCCGGTTCCCGGACAGACCGCGGCCGCCGTCGTCACGAACCTGATCTGGCGCACCTTCGGACCAACCCAGGCCGGCCGCGCGGAATCCGTCCTGGACTGGGCCGGCCTGCACGGCAACTTCGCCGACCCGGTCGCCGAGGTCGCGCACCGGCACCACACCACCCCGGCCACCCTGACCAACCGGATCCGGCACGTGACCAACCGCGGCGCCAACACCCCGCTCAGTCCACTGCTGCTCCGCGACGCCACCCGACCGACGCAACCCAGTGAGGACCACCTCAGCCGAATACGAACCGCTCAACTCCTGGACCTGCCACCACCCCGGCCGCAGTGACCCAGGACAGACGGAACAGGCCTCAGTTCGCCGATCCGGCCACGGTCCAACAAGCCGCCGCAAGCTCAATTCCTCGTGGCAGGAGGGTGGCGATCGTCGCCTGTTCCCCACAGCCCGACGCGGCATTACTCCGGCAGCGGCGTGAACGACCCCGTCTGGGTGACCTTGGCGATGGCCCGCATCTTGTTCACCGCGTCCAGCGCGGCGACCTTGTACGACTCGGCCAGCGTCGGGTAGTTGAACACCGCGTCGACCAGGTAGTCGACGGTGCCGCCGCAGCCCATCACGGTCTGGCCGATGTGCACGAGCTCGGTGGCGTTGGTGCCGAAGACGTGCACGCCCAACAGCTCTCGGGATTCGGCGTGCACCAGGATCTTCAGCATGCCGTAGGAGTCGCCCAGGATCGCGCCGCGGGCCAGCTCCCGGTACCGGGACACGCCCACCTCGAACGGGCACGTTCTCCCTGGTCAGCTCGCTCCTCGGTGCGGCCGACGAAGCTGATCTCGGGGATGGTGTAGATGCCGATGGGCTGCAGGTCGCCGAGCTTGTTGCCGACCGGTTCGCCGAACGCGTGGTAGGTGGCGCGCCGGCCCTGTTCCATCGCGGTCGCGGCCAGCGCCGGGAAGCCGATGACGTCGCCGACGGCGTAGATGTGTTCGACCTCGGTCTGGAAGTGCTCGTTGACCTCGACCCGGCCGCGGTTGCTGGCGTTGACGCCGGCCGCGGCGACGTTGAGCTCGTCGGTGACGCCCTGCCGGCCGGCGGAGTACAGCACGGTGTCGGCGGGGATCTTCTTGCCCGATTCCAGGATGGTCAGCGTGCCGGCCGGGTGCTTCTGCACCTCGCGGACCGACTCGGAGAACCGGAAGGTCACCGCCAGATCCCGCAGCTGGTACTGCAGCGCCTCGACGATCTCCTTGTCGCAGAAGTCCAGCATCGACGGCCGCTTCTCGACCACGGTGACCTTGGTGCCGAGCGCGGCGAACATCGACGCGTACTCGATGCCGATCACGCCGGCGCCGACCACCACCATCGAGGACGGCACCTTGTCCAGGCCGAGGATCTGGTCGGAGTCGACGATGGTCGCGCCGTCGAAGTCGACGGTCGCCGGGCCGGGCCGGCTTGGTGCCGACCGCGATGACGATCTTGTCGCCGCGCGATCGTCGTGGTGGTGGCCCGCGCTCGTCGACGACGGACAACGGTGTGCGGGTCGACGAACTGCGCGGTGCCGACGATGCAGCGTGACGTGGTTGCGGGCGAGCTGATTGCGGATGACGTCGATCTCCCGCGCTGACCACATGCTGGGTGCGGGCGGACAGGTCGGTGACGGTGATGTCGTCCTTGACCCGGTAGGACTGCCCGTACAGCTCGCGCTGGTTCAGCCCGGTCAGGTACAGCACCGCCTCGCGCAGCGTCTTGGACGGGATGGTGCCGGTGTTGATGCAGACCCCGCCGACCATGTCCCAGCGCTCGACGATGGCGGCCCGGTGGCCCAGCTTGGCGGCGGCGATGGCGGCCTTCTGGCCGGCCGGACCGGACCCGATGACGATCATGTCGTAGTGTCCATGTCGATCGCTCCCCTCTCGCTACAAGTAAAGCCCTGTGCCGCCGCGGGCGCGCTCACTGGCCACCGCCTGCAGGTCACGTTCGCGCAGCACCAGGTAGGTTTCGCCGCTGACCTCGACCTCGTACTGGTCCTCGGGGCTGAACAGCACCCGCTCGCCGAGCTTCACCGACCGGACGTGCTGGCCGACGCCGGCCACCTCGCCCCAGACCAGCCGCTTGGCCATCTCGGCGGTTGCCGGGATGAGGATGCCCGCTCGCGTGGTCCGCTCGCCCGCGCCGCCGGACATCTTGATCAGGATCCGGTCGTGCAACATCTGGATGGCCAGCGGGGCTTCGGACATCGGCCGAGCGTAACCGGCCCCGGATACGGGCCTGCCCCGGATACAGGTCGACCCCGGACGGCTGCCAGGTCGGGGGTCCGGCAGCTGTCCGGGGTCATTGAGTCATATCGACCGGGGTCCGTCCAGCGTTACAGCTGGACCGACGCAAATTTTCCGCGCGTCAGCCGCGCGGTGGTCAGATCAACGCAGCCAGAAGCCCTGCGCCTGCGCCATGGTGCGCAGCTCGTCACGGACGGCCGGGGTGGCGGCGCCGTCGATGGCCTTGTTGATCTCGCGACGGGTGCGTGCACTGTCGCGGTGGTTCCGTACAACCTGACTGATGCGGCTCATGATCGTTCCCTTCCGATGCACTGCGGTGGTGCAGTTGGTGCTTGCAATATGTATGACGCCCGGATCGACGAGAAGGATGCCCGATCGTCCGGTGAGGCTGGACACATCCCGATGATCTTCCGGTATTTGCCGTACTTCACACTGTAATCGTCGCCCGTCGCGCTGTCCTGCGGATGTGAGCCGTCAGGCATAGGCCGCGAACGCGCCGGCGGGCAGGCCCATCTGGACCGCCATCCCGTTGCGCTCCTCGACCACCACCGTCATCGGCGGACCGGGTGTCGTCGCGTGCAGCAGATGGAGGGTGTCGGCGGCACGGTGCAGGCCGGCGTCCACCGTCACCCACGCCTGGTGCCCGACGGCCGGGTCGGTGTTGATCAGGCAGAGCACCTCCCGGTCGGCGAGGATCCGGGACCACCCGATCACGCCCAGGAGCGGGCCGCCAAAACCGGTCGGAAGACCGAACACCGAACCGTCGCCGGAGATCTCCCGCAGATACTGCCGGCCACGCCGGAGGGCGGCCTCGCGACGGCGTAGCTCCAGCAGACCGGTCATCATCCGGTAACCGTCCGACGATTCGTCGAACAGGTGCCGGTCCCTGGAGCGGAAAGGCCCGAACTCGCCGCCGAAGAGGGCCTCCCGGATGTAACGGTCGGCGTTGGTGCCGCCGCCGCTGCCGTCCAGATGCTGTTCGGTGCCGTAGTAGAAGCAGGGGATGCCGAGGGTGGTCGCGTTCATCGCGGCGATGGCCGGCAACCGGGCCCGACCGTCCTGGATGGCACCGAACCGTGACTTGGTTCCGCCCTGCCGCACCTGGTCGTGGTCGTCGAACGATGTCACCACGGTGTTGCGCAGCCAGGTGTGCGAATCCTTGCCGATCAGCTCCGAGTTGCGGAACAGCGAGAAGTAACCTGCCGGGTCCGCGGCGCCGGTGGCGGCGTTGTTGAGCTGCTGCTGTACGTCGGCCAACCCGAGTGCGGCGTCGAGGCCGGTCAGTTGCATGGTGGCGACCGCTTCCGGCCGGGGGCCGGTGATCTCGCCGACCAGCAGGAATCGGTCCTTGCCGATGGACTGCGCGAACTCGTGGACCACCGAGCTGAAGTAGCGGGTGGCGCCGCGGTCCATGTGCTTGACGGTGTCCACCCGGAACCCGTCCAGGTCCGCGAAGGCGATCCACCAGCAGTAGGACCTGGTCAGCGCCTGCAGCGCCGGAGACGGCCGGTAGTCGTCCAGCGGGCCGCCGCCGTGGGCGATGTCCTTGAGGCCGACGAAGTCACCTTCCAGGTACTCCGGCGAGTGGTCCCAGTCGGAGATCCGGCCCCTTCGCGAGAAGGCCTGCGCATCGTGCAGTTCCGCTGGGAAGACGGCGCCGTCCGGCCACAGCCCTGCGGCGGCGGCCGGCGTGAAGGGTTCGAGGGCGCCGGTGGCGGACCGCCAGCCGGCGACCGGGTACGGCGCACCGTCCCACCTGGGGTCCACCGGAGTGATCGGCGAGCCGGCGGTGGCCGGGTAGCGGAGTGGATCGGACAGGTCGTAGGCGAACACGTCGCCGGCGTGGTTGAGCACCACGTCGAGGATCACCCGCAGCCCCGCGGCATGGGCCGCATCGACCAGCTCGGCCAGGTCCGCGTTCGTGCCGAAGGCCGGCTCGACGCCGAGGAAATCCTGGGTGGCGTAACCGTGGTAATTGCTCTGCTCGCCGGCCGGCGGTACCGATTGCTTGAGCACCGGGCTGATCCACAGCGTGCTGACGCCGAGCCGGCGGAGATACCCGATCTTGCTCCGTATCCCGGTGAGAGTGCCGCCGACCCGACTGCAACCCGCTCGGCGCCAGCGCTCTGCATCGGTGTCCGACCCGATTGCATTGCCGTTGTCGGCCGGCCGGAACGGTGGGGTCGTGCCCGGCACCGGTTGTCCGTCGAGTGCGAGGTAGCCGTCCTCGCGGCCGTCGGAGAAGCGGTCCACGAGCAGGAAATACAGGACCTCGTCCTCCCAGGCGGACGGCGACGGCGTCATCGGGCGGCCGGTGACCGCGGCGAAATCCAGCTCGGCGACACGGCGAACCGACATGGCTTGTCCTCTCCATCGATCCGGCAGTCCGGTGGGCCAGGTGCCTTCCGCCGGCCGACCCATCGTCAGGACACCGCCTGAGGCACCCGGATACACCCCGATCAGGTATGAACAGGAAGGATTGCAGGGTGCCGACTCCGACCGCCTCCGGAACGGCGCTGGGCGTCTTCGTCGGCCTGTGCACGCTCGACGTCGTGCACCGCGTGGACCGGGTCGCCGGCGCGAACGAGAAGGTGACGGCGCTCCGCCAGGACATCGCCGCCGGGGGTCCTGCCGCCAATGCCGCGGTGACGTTCGCGGCGCTCGGTGGACGGGCGCTGCTGATCACCTCGCTGGGCTCGGACCCGCTCGCCCGGCTGATCGGGGCCGAACTCGCATCGAGGGGCGTCGGGGTGCTGGATGTGACCCCGGATGCGGTCGACGCACCCGCCGTGTCGGCGATCGCCGTCACCGAGGCGACCGGTGCGCGGTCGGTCACCTCGACCGATGCGACCGCCAGGTCCGTGCACCCGCCGGACGACCTTCAGGGCCGGTTGGCCGGCGCTTCGGTGGTTCTGCTCGATGGGCACCATCCAGCGCTCGCCCTGGCCGCGGCACAGGTCGCCGGCCGGCTGGGAGTGCCAGTGGTGGTGGACGCGGGCCGGTGGAAACCGGTGATGGCCGACCTGCTGCCGCTGGCCGGTCATGTCGTCTGCTCGGCGGATTTCCGGTGGCCCGGCAGTGCGACCGCGCAGGACTCCGCGCGGGCGATCCTGGCCTCGATGTCGATGTCGCCGGACGACCCGGCGGCAGGCACACACCAAGGCGGGCGGGTGGTTGCGGTCACCCGAGGCGCTCAGCCGGTCCTGTGGTGGCAGGGAGGGGCATCAGGACAGGTTCCGGTGCCCGCCGTGCGCGCCGTCGACACCCTCGGAGCCGGCGACGCCTTCCACGGCGCCTACGCGCACCTCGTCACCGACGGATCCCTGACGACAGCCGAGCGGCTGGCCGCGGCGGCGCGGGTCGCCGCCCTCCGGGTATCGGTCGTCGGCCCGCGCTCGTGGTTGTCCCTGCTGCCGGGTGCCGACGCGGCCGAGCCCGCAGCGAACCAGAACCAACGCGGTTGACCTGCGCCGGTCAGGAACACCCGCACCGTTCCCAGACCCGCCCCGTTCGGAACAGCTCGCGCCGGTCGGGAGCCCGCGCCGGTCAGAAGGCCAGTGCCAGGCCCGGATCACTGATCAGCGCACCGAGGTCGGCCAGGAACTGCGAGCCCTGCTGACCGTCGACCACCCGGTGGTCGAAGGACAACGCAAGCTGGCACACCTTGCGAACGGCAAGCTGACCGTCTACCACCCATGGCGCGTCCTTGATCGAGCCGAGCGCGAGGATCGCGGACTCGCCCGGGTTGATGATCGGCGTGCCGGTGTCGACCCCGAACACCCCGACGTTGGTGATGCTGAACGTCCCGCCGGTCATCTGTGCGGGCGTGGTCGCACCGGCTCGCGCGGTCGCGGCCAAATCCTGCAGCGCGGTGGCCAGCCCGGCCAGATCCAGTGAGTCGGCACGGTGAACGACCGGGACGAGCAGCCCCCGCGGTGTCGCGGCGGCGATCCCCAGGTTGACGTACTCCTTGACGACGATGTGATCCTGCCCGCCGGCCTCCGCGGCGCTCTCGAACGCAGCGTTGATCTCGGGGGTTCGGCGGGCGGCCAGGCATACCGCACGCGCGACGAAGGTCAGCGGGGTCAGCTTGACATCGGCGAACTCCGGGCGACGGCGCAGCCGGTCCCGCAGCTCCATCATCGGCGTGACATCGACCGTCAGGAACTCCGTGACGTGCGGCGCGGTGAAGGCGCTGGCGACCATCGCGGCCGCGGTCAGCCTTGCGGACACCCTTGACCGGGATCCGTCGTTCCGAGCGCCGCCGTGCCCGCCGGCATCGTCGCCGAACCGGAAACTCTTGCGGCAGCGGCACTCTCGACGTCCGACCGGCTGATCACGCCGTCTGATCTGGTCGGCGTCACGGCAGTCAGTTCGACACCGAGGTCCTTGGCCAGCTTGCGCACCGGAGGGGCCGCCAACGGCGCGCGGCGGGACAGCGACGCTGCGGCGGTCGGTTCCTTGGCGCCGTCACCGGGCACCACCGGTACCGCTGCTGCGACGGGGGCGGGCAGCACCACCGGGTCGAGCGTGGCCCCGGACGCCGCGCGACGCGGCCGCCGGGAGGTGGCGCCGGCGGCCGAGGTGTAACCGACCAGGGTGGCGATCCGGCCGTCCGCCGACACCTCGCCGATCTTCGCTCCCGCCGTGGACGACACAGGGTTCGCTCGGTCCGCCTCGGACCCGGCGGCATTCCCGTTGCCGGAAGATTGGGCGGCGCCGTTAGCCTCCAGTGGTCCGGCCGAGGGATCGGTGTCCACGGTGATGATCGGGGTGCCGACCTCGCACGGTCACGCCCGGTTCGACCAGCAGCGCGTGCACCCGGCCGGCGAACGGTGACGGCAGCTCGACGGCCGCCTTCGCGGTCTCGATCTCGACCATCACCTGGTTGACGGTCAGCGTGTCGCCGACCGCGACCCGCCAGCCCAGCACCTCGGCCTCGGTCAGCCCCTCCCCGACGTCGGGCATCGAGAAGGTCTGCAGCCGAACAGGTGTCGAGGCCGCTGCGGTTTTCGGCTCTGTCTGTGTCACTGACTTCTCCTCAGTACGCCAGCACGCGGTCGACGGCGTCCAGCACCTTGTCCAGGTCCGGCAGGTACTCGTCCTCCAGCCGGCTCGGCGGGTACGGGGTGTCGAAACCGGCCACCCGATCACCGGCGCCGCCAGCGAGTAGAACGCCTCCTCGGTGACCCGGGCGGCGATGTCCGACGGTGATCGACGACTCCCGGGGCGCCTCGGAGACCACGACCATCCGGCCGGTGCGGCGGACCGATTCGAGCACCGGCCCGAGGTCGAGCGGGGACAGGGTGCGCAGGTCGATAACCTCGAGCGACCGGCCCTCGGTCGGCCGCGGCGTCGGCCGCGGCCAGCAGGATCGGCATGCTCGGCCCGTAGGACACGACGGTGACGTCGGTGCCCGGACCGGCGTACGACACTGCTGAAGCAGGCGCGGCGGCCAGCTCGCCGAGAGTGCCGCGCGTGCAGTGCGATGTCGAGCGGGCCCTTCTCCCAGTACCGACGCTTCGGCTCGAAGAACACCACCGGGTCATCGCAGGCGATGGCGGCGCGCAGCATGTCGTAGGCGTCCTGCGGCGGTCGAGCAGGCGACCACCCGGAGCCCGCCGATGTGGCAGAAGAACGACTCCGGCGACTCGGCGTGGTGCTCGACCGCGCCGATGCCGCCGCCGAACGGGATCCGGATCACCATCGGCATCGACCAGGCGCCCTGGGTCCGGTAGGTGATCTTGGCGACCTGCGAGATGATCTGGTCGAAGCCGGGAAAGACGAAGCCGTCGAACTGGATCTCGGTCACCGGCCGGTAGCCGCGCATCGCGAGACCGACTGCGGTGCCGATGATCCCGGATTCGGCCAGCGGGGTGTCCAGCACCCGGTGGTCGCCGAAGTCCTTCTGCAGGCCGTCGGTGACCCGGAAGACGCCGCCGAGCTTGCCGACGTCCTCGCCCATCACGATGACCTTGGGGTCGTCCTCCATCGCCGACCGCAGGCCGGTGTTCAGGGCCTTCGCCAGGGTGCTGTTGGCTGCTGCCGACTCGTCGGGCGGCGCGTCGGGCTCGTCATGACGCCGCCGCTTCCGGACGAAGCCGGCCAGGTACTCCAGGTACTCGCGCTGCTGCGTCCTCGAGCTGGCGGTGCGGCTCGGTGTAGACGTTGGCGAAGATGCGTTCGGGCGGCGGCTTCTCCATCGCGACGCAGTAGCGCCCGGAACCGGGCGGCCAGTTCGTCGGCCTCGGCGGCGACCTCGTCGAAGAACTCCTGGTCGGCCAGCCCCTGCCGGGACAGGTGCGCCGCGCACCCGCTCGATCGGGTCGAGCAGCTTCCAGTGCTCCTCCTCGGCGGCCATCCGGTAGCGGGTGGGGTCGTCGGAGGTGGTGTGCGCGTCCATCCGGTAGGTGAAGGCCTCGATCATCACCGGGCCGTTGCCGGACCGGCATTCCTCCAGCGCCCACCGGGTGACCGCCAGGCAGGCCAGCACGTCGTTGCCGTCCACCCGGACGCCGGGGAAGCCGTAGCCGGTCGAGCGTTCCCAGAGCGGCACCCGCGACTGCTTGGCCACCGGCTCGGAGATCGCCCACTGGTTGTTCTGGCAGTAGAAGACCACCGGCGCGTCGAAGGCGGCGGCGAACACCATGCCCTCGTGCACGTCACCCTGGCTGGTCGCGCCGTCGCCGAAGAACGCGATGGTCGCCTCGTTGGAATCTTCGGCGTCCCCTCCCCGCACCGACGAGACCGACCCGATGACGCCGTCGAACCGCTGCCCCATCGCGTACCCGGTGGCGTTGAGCACCTGGTTGCCGATGACGATCGTGTAGCTGTTGAACCGGGTCGCCTTCGGGTCCCAGCCGCAGTGGTCGGTGCCGCGGAAGATGCCCAGCAGCTGCGTCGGGTCGACGCCCCGGCACCAGGCGACGCCGTGCTCCCGGTAGGACGGGAACGCCATGTCCTTGGGCCGCATCGCCCGGCCGGCCCCGATCTGCGCGGCCTCCTGGCCGAGCAGCGGCACCCAGATGCTCAGCTGACCCTGCCGCTGCAGCGCATTGCCCTCCCGGTCGAACCGGCGGACCAGCACCATGTCCCGGTACAGGCCGCGCAGCAGCTCGGCGGTGACCTCGATCGGGAAGTCGTCGTGCGCCGGTGAACGTCGCCCTCCGGGGAGAGCAACTGGACCAGATCCTCGCCGTGGCTGGTGGCCCGGAGGCCGGCGATCACCTCGGACGGGGTCGGTAGCCCGCGCAGTCCGGCGGCGCCGCGGGCGGCGGCCTCGCCGGCCGTCGTCGGGTGGTACTCGGCCTGCTGGTGCGGGGGCGGCTGGTGGGGCGGCGGAAGCGCCTGCCATGCGCAAACTCCTCACTCGACGGATCCGACCCCCGGGATCGCCGGGAATCGGCACCGGCGGTGGCCCTGGTCGATGGTCGACCCGCGGGCGCCGTCGGCGGTGACGGTGGCGGCGAACCGGGACCCGCGCAGTGGATCGCACCGCGTGCTCCACGGCTCGACACCCCGATAGTGGCACGGAAGTTCTCGCTTCTCGACTTACGGCACGGCCGTCCAGACCTTGGATCGCTCTCCGACCTGCGGCGTTACCACCTCACGCGGGCTCGGGTGCCGCGACATACGATCGCAGCCTGCCGGCGGACCAGATCGCCCCGGCCGGAAAACCCGGAGGTCCGTTGTGGAACTGGAGCACCGGTTCGAGGTCCCGGTCGGCGTCGAAAAGGCCTGGACCAGCCTGCTGGACATGGAGCAGGTGGGTCCTGCTTCCCGGGAGCCATCCTGGAGACACGTCGACGGCGACGAGTTCAGCGGCTCGGTGAAGATCAAGCTCGGCCCGATCCGGATGACCTACAAGGGGTCGGCGCAAGATCGTCGAGAAGGACCCGGTCGCGCACCGGGCGAAGATCGAGGCGACCGGCAACGCGGGCGGTTCCTCGTCCACGGCCGCGATGATGGTCACCGCCACCGCAACCGCGCTCGCGCCGAACCGCACTGCGGTCGACCTGGTGACGACGCTGTCGTTGACCGGCCGTCCCGCCCAGTTCGGACGCGGCGTGATGGTCGACGTGGGCAACAAACTGATCGGGCAGTTCGCCGACTGTGTCTCGACCAAGCTCAGCGGCAAGGCCGGACGGCGCGGAACTGATCGACGTGGTGAACCCGGACGAGGTCGCCGCGGACTTCGTCGCACCTGCCGAAGCCCCGGCTCCGGCCGGTGTCAGGAGCGGTGCGCCGGCCACCACAAGCGACGCCTCGGGTGATCTCAACCTGCTGTCCGCCACCGCCGCGCCGATCCTGAAGCGGGTGCTGCCGGTCCTGCTCGGCATCGTCGCTCTGGTGTTGCTGCGCAAGCTGCTCAAGCGCGGGCCGGCGGACGAGGACGACTGACCCACTTGCAAGGAGCTGCACACGCGACTGACCGCCAGGGCGCAACGCTGGGCCCTGGCGGTCAGTTGCTACTGCCGGATGTTGTCTATCAGCTCAGGCCCAGTCGCAGCTTGAGCGAGTCGAGCTCGTCCCGCAGCGAGCTCGGGACGCTGTCGCCGATCTTGGCGAACCACTCCTCGATCAGCGGCACCTCGGCCTTCCACTCCTCCGGGTCGAAGGCCAGGGCGGCCTCTACCTGCTCGAGCGTCATGTCAAGGCCCGTCGATGTCCAGCGAGCCGGCGGTCGGGACGAGGCCGATCGGGGTCTCGACGGTGCCGACCGTGCCCTCGAGCCGATCGACGACCCACTTCAGCACGCGGGAGTTCTCGCCGAATCCGGGCCACAGGAAGCCGCCGTCGGAGTCCCGGCGGAACCAGTTGACGTAGAAGATCTGCGGCAGCTTGGTGGCGTCGGCGCCCTTGCCGAGGTTGATCCAGTGCGCGAAGTAGTCGCCGGCGTTGTAGCCGATGAACGGCAGCATGGCCATCGGGTCGCGGCGGACCACACCGACGGCGCCGGTGGCGGCGGCGGTGGTCTCGCTGGACAGCGTCGCGCCCATGAAGACGCCGTGCTGCCAGTCCCTGGACTGGGTGACCAGCGGGATGGTGGTCTTCCGGCGGCCGCCGAACAGGATCGCCGAGATCGGCACGCCGTGCGGCTCGAAGTACTCGTCGGCGATGATCGGGCACTGGGTGATCGGCGTGCAGAACCGGGAGTTCGGGTGGCTGGAGGGCTCACCGGCAGATTCCAGCTTGTTGCCGTTCTCGTCCAGACCGCTCGGGGTCCAGTCGCGGCCCTTCCAGTCGATGAGGTGGGCCGGCGGCTCGTCGGTCATGCCCTTCCCACCAGATGTCGCCGTCGTCGGTGAGTGCGACGTTGGTGAACACCGAGTTGCCCTGCGCGATGGTCTTCATCGCGTTCGGGTTGGTCTTCCAGCCCGTGCCGGGAGCGACGCCGAACAGGCCGTACTCGGGGTTGACCGCGTAGAGCCGGCCGTCCTCGCCGAATGTCATCCAGGCGATGTCGTCGCCCAGGGTCTCGACCTTCCAACCCGGGATCGGTCGGCTCGAGCATCGCGAGGTTGGTCTTGCCGCAGGCGCTCGGGAAGGCAGCGGCGACGTAGTGGACCTTCTGCTCCGGCGAGGTGATCTTGAGGATGAGCATGTGCTCGGCGAGCCAGCCCTCGTCCCTGGCCATCACCGAGGCGATCCGCAGCGAGTAGCACTTCTTGCCCAGCAGCGCGTTGCCGCCGTAGCCCGAGCCGAACGACCAGATCGTCCGCTCCTCCGGGAACTGGACGATGTACTTGGTGTCGTTGCACGGCCAGGCGACGTCCTGCTGGCCGGGCTCCAGCGGAGCGCCGACCGAGTGCAGCGCCTTCACCCAGGTGGCGCCGGCGTTGATCAGTTCCAGGGCCTTGGCGCCCATCCTGGTCATCACCCGCATCGAGGCGACAACGTATTCGGAGTCGGTGATCTCGACGCCGAGCTTCGGGTCCTCGGCGTCATAGGGGCCCATGCAGAACGGGACGACGTACATCGTCCGGCCGCGCATGCAGCCGGCGTAGAGGCCGGTCAGGATGGCCTTCATCGCGGACGGTTCCATCCAGTTGTTGGTGGGGCCGGCGTCGGCCTGGTCCACCGAACAGATGAACGTGCGGTCCTCGACCCGGGCCACATCGGTCGGGTCGGAGGCGGTCTGGAAGGAGTTCGGCTTCGCGGTCAGCCGGGTGAAGGTGCCGGCGTCGACGAGCGCATCGGTCAGCCGGGTCCATTCCTCGTCGGAGCCATCGGTGAACACGACCCGGTCCGGCCTGCGCCAGTTCGGCGATTTCCAGGACCCAGGAGAGCAGCGCCGGCGAGGTGCCCCGCGGCGCACCGATGATCTGCACGCCGGTCGACACCGTGCCCAAGTCGTCGGTACCCGCAGTCGCGGCGGGCGGACCCGCGGGGCCGCCGGTGGCGGATGTCGAGTCGGTCGAAGGGGCGTCGGTCGAAGTCACGGGCGGGCGGATGACCGCGGTCACATGCACCATCTCCTGGAGAGTGAGGAGGCCCCAGCAGCCGTTCGGCTTGCCTGGGATGGGGGATGACCGGCACCGCGCTGTGCCGGTCGATTCCGGCGACATTAGCGAGAAAACCCCTTGCCACGCTCAAAATAGCGTGTTGTTCCCGCCACAGAATCGAGAAAGGAACCCGATTATCTTCATGATCCAGATCGGCTATGTTCGATTTTGTTGGATGCCGAAGGCTCCTGGTCGAACATGCCGCTACCTGCGCAGACTGTCCAACCACGCGGGCTCTGCAGGGTACAACGAAAGGAGATGGCGGTCACAGCAGGAATGTCGCCAATTTCCGATCGACGATAAGCCGGATGTCCTTCGGAATTCAGTGCAGCCTCACCTTGCACGGCAATTGTTCGGCGGGGCGGCCGAACCCGCGCGTCGGCGACGACGGTACCGAGCGGCACAGGCCCGAGCGTGTCAGGCTCGGCACACAGCACGTCGACGATGGGGGCGTACCGATGTGTCGTCTGTTTGCTCTGCACGCGGGGGCGGATCCGGTCAGCGCCACCTTCTGGCTGCTCGACGCCCCGGACAGTCTGCGCGAGCAGAGCCACCGGGAACCGGACGGCGCCGGGATCGGCGTCTTCGATCCCAGGGGCCGGCCGGTGATCGACAAGCAGCCGATCGCCGCCTGGGAGGACGCGGAATTCGCCAGAGAGGCGCGGGTGGCGCGCAGCCGGACCTTCGTGGCGCACGTCCGGTACGCCAGCACGGGTGCGCACACCGTCGGCAACACCCACCCGTTCGCCCAGGACGGCCGGCTGGTCGCGCACAACGGCGCGTTCGGGGGCCTGGACTCGCTCGACCGCAGGCTGGACGAATACGGCGTGCGAAGCCTGGTCGGCGGGCAGACCGACAGTGAGCGGATGTTCGCGCTGATCACCGCGGAGGCGAGACGGAACGGCGGTGACGTCACCGCCGCGATCACCGCTGCGCTGACCTGGATCTCGGACAATCTGCCCGTCTTCGCGGCTGAATCTGCTGCTCGCCACCCCGGGCGAACTGTGGGCGCTGCGCTACCCGGAGACCCACGAGCTGTACATCCTCGAGCGGCCGGGGACGCCGAACACATCTCGAGGTCAGGTCACCACGCATCCGCACCCACTCGCGTGAGCTGTCGGGCGCGCCGTCGGTGATCGTCGCCAGTGAACCGATGGACGGCGAAACAGGTTGGCGGCTACTGGATGTCGGCGAACTGGTGCATATCGGCGCCGACCTCGCCGTGACCAGCAGCAGTCCCCTGCCGGCAGCGCCGCGGCATCCGCTGACCCTTGCCGACCTCTCGCCGACCGCCGCCGCGTCACAGGGCGCGTCGGCCCAGAAAACGCACTGAACCCGTCGGTGCCCGGCTACTGAGCCTTGGACACCGACGACATGTTGAACCCGTCGACGAGCATCGGCGGCATCGCGGACCGGGTGAACCAGTCGCTCCACTCCCGGGACAGCGCCGGCACCGTGCCACCGACGTCGCTCGCTTGACGCAGCACGTCCAGTGGCGACATGTTGAACCTGAAGTTGTTGACAGCGCCGGTGATTTCGCCGTTCTCCACCAGGAACACACCGTCACGGGTCAGACCGGTCAGCAGCATCGTCATCGGGTCCACCTCGCGCAGGTACCACTGGGAGGTGACCAGCAGACCACGGCGGACTCCGTCAACGAGATCGGATGTGGTGCGGCCGTTCTCGCCACCGGTCAGGATCAAATTCTCCGTCATCGGGACGAAACGCTCGCTGAACTCAGCGGCAGATCCCCTGGTATGCAACAGATTGGTGATCACACCATCGGTCAGCAACTCACAGCGGCCGATCGGCGCGCCGTTGTCGAACACCGACAACTCGTCACCGGAACTGGACGCGACGACGAAGGGGGCAGCCTCCAGGCCGGGAAAGGCCGGGTCGCTGAACAGGGTGAAGGCGCGGTCGGTCAGTCGCTGCCCGACTTTCGTGCCGCCGCCTGGTGCCGAGAAGGCGGACCGGCCCTCGTGCGCGGCGCGCGCTCCGGCACTCCAGGCCAGGAACAACACGAAATCGGCGACCGCCGTCGGCGGCAGCACCGTGTCGTAGCGGCCCGGCGGGAGGTCGACCGAGCGCCGGGCCCAGTCGAGTCTGGTCGCGAGATCCGACGCCACCCGGTCGACCTCGACACCGGCGAAGTCGGCGGTCGACACACCCGACCACGCGGACCGTTGCAGGTCGGCCGATTTCGCGTTGACCTCCAACAGGCCGGTGGGCTGCACCCAGCGCAGCCGCAGACCGGTCGACGAGCCGAGGTGTGTCGTGGTGCTTTCGTGGCGGGCGAAGCCGTACAGGATCCTGTCGCCCCCGCGGGCGCTGTCGAACGCCGCCCCGAGCGACGGCAGCAAGCCGCCGAACACCTCGAACGAGGTCGGCTCCGCCGGGTCCTCGAAATCGGACGCAGCCGAGCCGCGAGCCCGGTTCGACAAGAGGCTGCGCGTCCTGGGCGCGGCCGCTGCTGGCCGCTGCCTGTGCGGCCGCGTGCGCCGCGGCGACGACTTCGCCGACGCCCGTGGAGCTTTCGGCCGCCGACGCAGACGCAGTAACGGTCCCTGCAGCGCCGTCGACGACCGCCACGACGAACCAGGACAGAGACCGGGAGACGCCATTGGTGGTCACCGTGTTGTTCGCCCACCGGACGTTCGCCTCGGTGCTCGAGTGGACGACGACAACGCACCCGTCGGACTGCGACGCGGCGAGTCCCGCCTCGATGATCTGCTGCGGCGTCAGCAGGCCGGTGCCCGTCATGCCGCTCCCTCCTGCACGGTGTTGAGAATCGAAATGCCACGGAATCTGGCCGACGGGCAGCCGTGCGAGACGGCCGCGACCTGTCCGGGTTGACCCTTGCCGCAGTTGAAAGCGCCGCCCAGCAAATACGTCTGCGGGCCGCCGACGCCGTCCATCGCGCCCCAGAAGTCGGTGGTGGTCGCCTGGTAGGCGACATCCCGCACCTGGCCGGCCAACTCGCCGTTCCTGATCCGGTAGAACCGCTGCCCGGTGAACTGGAAGTTGTAGCGCTGCATGTCGATCGACCACGACTTGTCGCCCACCACGTAGATGCCGTCGTCCACCCCGGCGATCAGGTCGTGGGTCGTTCCGCCGGTCGGGTCGGGCTGCAGGCTGACGTTCGCCATCCGCTGGATCGGGACGTGCCCGGGTGAGTCCGCGTGAGCGCACCCGTTCGAACGATCCAGTCCCAGCCTGCGGGCGAAGACCCGGTCGAGCTGGTACCCGGTGAGGATGCCGCCGGAGATCAGGTTCCACTGCTGACCGGCGACCCCGTCGTCGTCATATCCGATCGTCGCCAGCCCGTGGTCGACAGTCCGGTCGCCGGTGACGTTCATGATCGGGGAGCCGTACACCAGGCTGCCCAGCTTGTCAGGCGTCGCGAAAGACGTTCCGGCATAGGCGGCTTCGTAGCCGATCGCCCTGTCGTATTCGGTGGCATGGCCGATGGATTCGTGGATCGTGAGCCACAGGTTGGTGGGGTCGATGACCAGGTCGTACCGGCCCGCCTCGATCGACGGCGCCTTGATCTTCTCCGAGAGCTGCGCACCCATCGTGGCGATCTCGGTATCGAAGTCCCAGGTGCCGTCGATCAGGTATTCGTACCCGCGGCCGACCGGGGGGGTCAGGCTGGACATCGTCTCGAAGGCGCCGGTGTCGCTGTCGACCGCGGTGGCGGTCAGCGAGGGCTGCAGGCGGATCCGCTGCTGGGTGGTGACGGTGCCGGCGGTGTCGGCGTAGAACTTGTTCTCCTTGACCTGGAACAGGCCGGCGGTGGTGTGCGCCACCCCGTCGGAGGCCAGCAGCCGCTCGGAACGGTCGAGCAGCAGTGCGATGCGGTCGGCGGCCGGCACGCCGAAGGGGTCCGTGTGGTACTGGCTGACCCATTCCCGGTCCCGGTGCACCGGCTCGTCGGCCCGCTCCACCCGCTCGGCCACCACCCCGGCCAGTGCCCTGGCCACCGCGACGGCCTCACGCGCGGTGCGCGCAGCTTCCTCGGGCGTTGCGACCACCGACGCCGCGAAACCCCATGTGCCGTCCACGATCACCCGGACGGCGTACCCGGTGGTGACCGCGTCGGTCGCCGACTGGACGGCGGTGTCCCTGATGGTCAGGTCGGCGGTGACGAGGCGTTCGAACCTGAAGTCAGCGAACGAGGCACCCGCGCCGGTCGCGGCGGAGAGCGCGGCGTCGGCGAGGGTGCGGAGCGGGGAGATCGGTGAATGCGGGATCGACCCGGTGACGCGGAGAGTTGCTGTTCGGCTGAGTCAACGGGGATTCGCTCTGCACACGGCCGAGCCTAACGGGATGCCCGAGACCCGCCGTTGGCGGCGCAGCGTGTCGGTTCGCCACGCTCAGTTCAGGGCTCCTCAGTTCAGTGCTCTCAGTTCAATGCGGCCACCCCGGCGTTCAGCGACGTCGCGTACAGCGCCCACAGCAGATACGGCACCATCAGCGCGCCGGCCAGGCGGTGCAGCCGGAAGAACGCGACCACGTTGATGGCCAGCAGGACGTCGAGCGCGACGATCACCGCGAGGCCCGACCACAGCTGCTCGGCGCCGAAGAACAGCGGCGTCCACAGTGCGTTCAGCACGAGTTGGGCCGCGTACAGCAGCAGCGCCGGCCGGGCGCGCTGCCATCCCCAGCGGCGCCACACCAGCCAGGCGGCCACCGCCATCGCGGTGTACAGGAAGGTCCAGACCGGCCCGAAGACCCAGTTCGGCGGTGTCCACGGCGGTTTCTCCGCAGCGCTGTACCAACCGTCCACCCCGCTGGTGCTGGACAGTCCGCCGACGAAGGCGACGGCGAAGGACGCTGCCAAGAGGCCCGACAGCACCAACCACTGGCGCGTGCTACCGGCCCGGATATCGGTCGGACGGGTCGGGGACTGCGTGGTCTCCTTCGAGACGGTGCGCATCGGATCAATAGTAAGCACGCTGACCTTTTGGCCCGGATGCTGCGATAGGTTCGGCCCCGAGAATGATCAACGCGACACCACATCACACGGCCACCTGGGGGCTGACGCATGATCGAAGCGATCGGACTGACGAAGCACTACGGCAGCACAGTGGCTGTCGACAACCTCTCCTTCACCGTCCAGCCGGGTTCGGTGACCGGCTTCCTCGGGCCCAATGGCGCCGGCAAGTCGACCACCATGCGGATGATTCTGGGCCTGGACAATCCCACCAGCGGCACGGCGCTGATCGGCGGGCAGTCCTACGCCAAGCTCTCCAAGCCGTTGACCCAGGTGGGCGCCCTGCTGGACGCCAACTGGATCCATCCCAACAGGTCCGCCCGCGCTCATCTACGGTTCATGGCCGGATCGAACAAGATCCCGGCCAAACGGGTCGACGAGGTGCTCGACATCGTCGGCCTCACCAGCGTCGCCAAGAAGGCCGCCGGCAAGTTCTCCCTCGGCATGAAGCAGCGACTCGGGTTGGCCGGTGCGCTCCTCGGCGACCCCACGGTGCTGCTGTTCGACGAACCGGTCAACGGACTGGACCCGGAGGGCATCTTCTGGATCCGCACGTTCATGCGGAACCTGGCCAGTCAAGGGCGCACCGTGCTGGTGTCCTCCCACCTGCTGTCCGAGATGGCGCTGACCGCCGACCACCTGATCGTCATCGGTCGTGGCCGGATGATCGCCGAGGCGTCCACCGCCGACTTCATCGCCCGCTCCACCGTCTCGTCCATCCGCGTGCGCACTCCCCAGCCGGAAGAGCTCCGGACCGCGCTCAAGGACGCCGGTCTCACCTTCACCGAGGCGGACGGGGCGATCGAGGTGACCGGCGCGCCGATCGAACAGGTCGGTGACGTCGCCGGCCGGGCCGCCGTCACGCTGCACGAACTCTCGCTACAGGCAGGCTCGCTCGAGGAGGCCTTCATCCAGCTGACCGGCGACTCGGTCGAGTACGGCACCTCAAGGGCAGGGTCCGCCGGGCAGGCGGCGTTCCCCGGTGGGGCACCCGCGGTACCAGGGCCTGTAATTTCGGGCGGTCCCGGCCAGGGTGTTCCCGGCCAGGGCGTTCCCGGCCAGGGCGTCCCGGCCATGGGGCCGCCGCCCGGCTACGGCCAACCGCCCGCGCCCGGCTACGGACCACCCCCCGGATACGGACCACCCCCCGGATACGGGCCGCCCCCCGCATACGGGCCGCCGCCCGGCTACCGGCTGCCGCCCGGATCCCCGCCGCCGGGAGCCGGCATACCGGGTGGTGGCCTGCGTCCGCCCGGCCCGCCACCGGCCGGCCCACCGCCCGGACAGCAGCAATGGGCACCACCCCGAACAACCGCACCCCCATCGCCCGGGTCCCCGCAGGCCACACCATCACAGGCCGCACCATCACAGGCCGCACCATCACAGGCTGCACCACCGCCTGCTCAGCAGGACGGTGGCTCGCGATGACGCTGCTCAACGTCGAACGCATCAAGCTGTTCTCGACCCGCTCGCCCTACTGGTGTCTGGTGGCCATCGCCGTTGCGGCGCTCGGGTTCTCCACCCTGTTCGGGCTGATCGACCGCGGCTCCGCCGCTCTGCCCTACCTGGTGCTCCGCGGGGTGAATCTCGGCCTGAGCATCTTCATGGTGCTGGCTGCGCTCTCGGTCACCACCGAGTACAGGTTCGGCACCATCCGCAACACGTTCCTCGCTGTGCCCCGCCGGCCGGCGGTGTTGTTCGCGAAAACCGCGCTGCTCGCGCTGATCGGCGCGGTCGTCGGGTTGCTCGCTGCCTTCGGCGCCTTTTACCTCGCGAAGCTGTTGGCCACGGACCCGCCGGTGCCCCTGGAGCTGACGACCGGCGAGGATTGGCGGCAGGTCGCCGGGTACGGCGCGCTGTTCGCGATCGCCGGGGTGATCGCGGTCGCCGTCGGCACCATCGTGCGGCAGTCCGCCGGGGCCATCGCGATCCTGCTGCTCTGGCCGATCGTTCTCGAACCGCTGCTCGGCGTCATACCCACGGTGGGGAAGGCTGGACCGTGGCTGCCGTTCACGGCCGGCGACCGCTTCGTCACCCCCACCACGGGGATCAGCAACCTGTTCCAGCCGACGGCGGGCCCGACTCCGGTGCAGGGCCTGCTCGTGTTCGCCGGTACGGCCGTGCTGCTCTGGTTGATCGCGCTCGTACTGCTGCAACGAAGGGACGCCTGACATGGGGGAGCTCCGCGATCGGTTCGGGTCCGCCCGGCATCCGGACCGGGCCGTCGAACACAGCCGGCCGCCCGGCGCGGACGACGCCACCGTCGACGCAGTCGGCAAGATCTCCGCCGCTTTCGAGGTGGTCGAGAACGCTCGTGGGCTGCTGTACGAGTTCCACCGGATGTCCGGCGAGGCCGACCTCGCGCTCCAGGAGGCGCTCGCCGCGCTCCGCAAGGCCGGCCACCAGGAACTCGCCGCCGAGATCGACGACGTCCTTGTGGGTCGGGACGTCGTCGGTGACATGTGGACCTTCCAGATCGTCGAGTCCTACGACGAGCAGTACTGGAGGGCGTTCCAGGCGGTCGACGAGCTGGTGCGCGAGACGCTGTCGGGCGGGTCCAAACATGTCTTCGAGGCCGAGATGAAACAACGCGAGCAAACCGACGGCGCCTCCTGACGGGCTCGGTGCGCTCATCCCCGCCGGACGCCAGTACCGTCCTCGCCATGCCGGACTCGCCGATCGCCACCGCCCCGGCCGACACAGCCCCGGTGGACACCGCCCCGATGGTTGCTGTCGGCAGCACCGAAGGCCGTACCGTCCACACCATGTCGGAATCCCGGATCGTGACGAGCGAGGCGGCTGATGGCCTGCCCGCGCACTTCCGCCGGGTCGTCAGCTTCCACCCGCGGGGCGGCAGGCTCAATTCTGTTCAGCGCAAAGCCTTCGAGACCCACGCCGACCGCTGGTACCTCGAGGCGGCGGAGCTCACCGAGCCGATCGACGGCAACGCCCTGTTCAGCCGGCGGGCCGGCCTGGTGCTGGAGATCGGGTCCGGGATGGGTGAAGCCACGGTCGGGATGGCCGCGGCCCGCCCCGAGGTGAACCTGCTCGCTGTCGAGGTCTACAAACCGGGTGTTGCCCAGACGCTGCACCACTTGAGCCGTGCCGGTCTGCACAACGTGCGGGTTCTGCGCGGTGACGGCGTACAGGTCCTGACCGATCTCGTCAGCCCCGGCAGCCTGGCCGAGGTCTGGCTGTTCTTTCCGGACCCGTGGCCGAAGACCAAACACCTCAAGCGCCGGTTGGTCACACCGGACTTCGCGGCGCTCGTCGCGTCCCGGCTGCGGCGCGGTGGCGCCTTCCGGCTGGCGACCGACTGGGCGCCGTATGCAGAGAGCATGATGGCCGCCTGCACCGCCACGAAGGGCCTGCGCAATGCGCACGCCGGCTGGGCGCCCCGCCCGGACTTCCGGCCGAAGACCCGGTTCGAGCGGCGGGGGCTTGCCGCCGGGCACGACATCTACGACCTGGAGTTCACCCGGCGGTAGAGATCGCCATCAGCAGCCGACGACGACCGGGCGCTTGTTGCCGCGGCGCCGGGACCCTGGCCGCCCTGCCGGTCATCGTCTCGCCCAGCGCGAAGGGCGGCACATAGCTCTCGACGCCGTTCATGCGCCCACCCACATAGGGGATCGACCGAAAGAAACTCGTTCGCGACCCGTATGTCACCCGGCTCGAGCGAACCGTACGTCACGGTCGTCGTGACAGAGTCGTCGTGCGTCGGCCACCCCTCTGGGTGGCGGGCGAGTTGGATGTGGGTGCTGATGGCGATGAACGGTGGTGGCGAATTGACCCTCACAGCTGTCAGGGTGGCGACGTATGACCCTCACAGCCAGAGTCAATTCTCCGGAATGACATTGAATTTCTCCAGGACGTCGTGTCGCTACTCCGCATTCCCGACGGACCGGTAACCGAGCCGGACGGCGATCTCGCGCCCGGCGTCAGCGACGGTGCGGGCCAGCGGTTCGAGCATCTGGGTGGAAATGCGGAACCGGGGAGCCGAGAGCAACACTGCCGCAACGGTTTCCCCGCGGTGGTCATGGACCGGGGCGGCCAGGCCGACCTCCTCCGCCGACGTCCGACCATCGTTGATCGCATACCCGTTGTCTCGCACCGCTTGCAGGATGCGCTGGTACTCGGTGACGGAATCGGGGTCGTGCGCACCGTTCAGCACATGGCGATCGAACAGGCGCTGCACCTCCCCCGCTGGGAGGGCGGCCAGGAACACCTGGACGGATGCACTGTCCGCAGAGTCGTACCGGGTGCCGATGGCCGAGGTGTGTTTGACCTGGTGGGTACTGGCGACCTGCTCCACGACGACGGATTCACTTCCGTTCCAGACCAGTAGCGCCGCGGTTTCCCCGGTTCGGTGGCTCAATCTTTCCAGGGCCGGGTGCGCCGCACGCCGAACGTCCAGGTCGGCCAGCAAGGGCCCGGCCAGCCCGATCACACCGAGGCCCAGCCGGAACCTGCCACTTTCGGGGTCTCGTTCGACGTAGTGGACCTGCTCGAGGACTGCGAGGATGCGGGACACGCTGGACTTGTGCATGCCGACACGACCGGCGATCTCGGTGACTCCCAACAGCGGTTCGGAAATACTGAAGGTTTCCAGCACCTTCAGCCCGTTGAGCAGTACTGAGGCCCCTGCCCGGCCATCCGATGAGCCGTCGGTCTCGGTCGGCTTCGGTGGAATGGTGACCCTCCTGGTTGGTCCTGGTCGCATGGACTTTGTCAGCATGCCAGGCGATGTGAGGCCCGTCGCCGACGCGGGTCCGGCCGAATCCCCGACGGGCCTCATCGCCTCAGACTCCCAGGATGTTGTGCTCGGGACCGAAGGGGAACTTGGTGATGTTGTCCGCGCCGTCGGTGCCGACGACCAGGATGTCGTGTTCCCGGTACCCACCGGCGCCCGGTTGGCCTTCGGGGATGGTGATCATCGGTTCCATGGAGACGACCATTCCGGGTTCCAGCACGGTGTGGATGTCCTCCCGTAGTTCCAGGCCGGCCTCCCGGCCGTAGTAGTGGCTGAGCACACCGAACGAGTGTCCGTATCCGAAGGTGCGGTTGGGCAGCAGCCCCTCGGAGTCGAAGATCTCGTTCAGTTCGGCCGCGATCTCACTGCACACCGCGCCCGGTTTGATCAGCTGCAGACCGCGTTCGTGCACCCGGACGTTGATCTCCCAGTACCGCAGCGCTTCCGGTGAGGGCTGCCCGTAGAACAGGGTGCGTTCCAGCGCCGTGTAGTACCCGGCGATCATCGGGAAACAGTTGAGCGACAGGATGTCTCCCCGCCGGACCTTCCGGGAGGTGGCCCAGTTGTGAGCGCCGTCGGTGTTCACCCCGGATTGGAACCACACCCAGGTGTCCCGCAGTTCGGCGTCCGGGTAGCTGCGGGCGATCTCCCGAACCATCGCCTGGGTGCCGGCGAGGGCGACCTCGTACTCCGGGACACCGTCACCGATGGCCGCGACGACGGCGGCGCCGCCGAGGTCGCCGATCCGCGCGCCCTGACGGATCAGAGCGATCTCCTCGGCAGACTTGATCATCCGTTGCCGCATGACGGTCTGCGAGATGTCCACCAGTTCCAGTCCGGGTACGACACCGGCGACCTTGGCCCGCAGCAGGCCGGGGATGTGGTCGTCCTCCACGCCGAGCCGACCGGTGGTGACACCGGCGTCGGCCAGCACGGTGGCAATGGCGTGCTCGTAGTTGTCCCGCTGCCAGTCGGTGTAGACGAGATTGTCACCGAAGCTGCGCCGCCACGGCTGTCCGGCGTCGATGTTGGCGGAAATCGTGGTGTGGGTGTCCTGGGTGACGACCAGCCCGTAATTCCGGCCGAACGAGGTGAACAGGAAATCGCTGTAGTAATTGATGTTGTGGTAGCTGGTGAACAGGACCGCATCCACGCCGGACTCGGCCATCTCCTTGCGCAGGGCGGTGACCCGGCGTTCCATTTCCTGGACGGAGAAGGTGGAATGTACCTTCTCGCCGTTGTGAATGGTCTTCAGTCGTTCGAGGTTCATCTGTTGCTCCTTGCTGTCAGGCCCATCGGGGCCTCGAGTTGTCGTCGGGTGCCGGTTGGCCACCGTCGGTCTGCTGCGCGACTCGTCGCGCACGGGAAGCTGCGTCAGTCGCTGCGGAGCGGCTCACGGGAGGTCTCGCGGGATGCGACGACGGCACAGAGCGAGACGATCGCGGCGGCGACGACGTACCAGGCCGGGGCGATGTCGTCGCCGGTCCAGGCGATGAGCAGGGTGGCGACAAACGGGGCGGTGCCGCCGAAGATCGCGTTCGCGAGGTTGAAACTCAGCGCGAATCCGGTGTACCGGACCCGGGTCGGGAACAATTCGGACAGGAACGAGGGCAGCGTTCCGTCGTTCAGGGTGAGCACGCCGCCGAGGATCACCTGGATGACGACGATGAGCAGGAAACCGGCACCGTCCAGTAATGCAAAGGCCGGCACGGTCAACACGATGAACAGCACCGAGGCGGCGATCAGCATCTTCTTCCGGCCGAACCGGTCGGACGCCATTCCGGTGAAGAAGATGAAGCCGATGTAGGCGGCCAGCGCGATGGTGGTCGCAAGGAACGACTCGGAGGCACCGAACCCGAGTTCCTCGGACAGGTAGGTGGGCATGTAGCTGAGCAGCACGTAAAAGGCGACCGCGTTCAGGACGGCGGCGCCGAGGGCGATGATCAGCGGCCGGCGGTTCTTCCTGATGGTCTCCCGCACCGGGGCGGCGGCGACGTCGTCGTCCTTCTCCAGCGCCCGGAATACCGGGGTGTCTTCCAGCTTCAGCCTGATGTATCGGCCGATCAGACCCATCGGGGCGGCCAGCAGGAACGGCAGACGCCAGCCCCAGTCGTGCATCTGACCGTCCGACAGCACACCGCTGAGCAGTGCCGCGATCAACGATCCGAGCAGCAGCCCGCTGGCTGTACTGGCGGGCACGACCGAGGCGTACAGGCCACGGCGTCTCGGCGGCGCGTACTCGACCAGGAATGCCGAGGCCCCGGCGTACTCACCGGACGCCGAGAAGCCCTGCACCACACGGACAAGCAACAGGAGAATCGGTGCCAGCACCCCGACCGCTCCGTAACTCGGAAGCAGCGCGATGCAGAAGGTGGCCCCGGACATGATCAGGATCGACAGCGACAACGCCTGCTTGCGGCCCACCTTGTCGCCGATGTGACCCCACACCACACCGCCGAGCGGACGGACCAGAAACGAGATGGCGAACACCGCGAAGGTGGCCAGCAGCGCAGTTGTCCTGTCGGTGTCCGGGAAGAACACGGTGGAGATGACGGCCGCGAGGTAGCCGTAGGCGGCGTAGTCGAACCATTCCACGAAGTTGCCGATGAAGCTGGCCATCACGACCTTGCGGCGGGTCTGGGCTGACGGCACGTCGATCACGTGTGCCTGCGCGACACGGGCTTCGGGAAGGCTGGGCGGGAGGGAACTGCTCGGCGACTCGGTCATGTTCGCTGTCCTGTCTCAGGGGTTGCAGTGAAGGCAACGCAGTTGCTTCAGAATGAGCTACCGCCCCCGAGTCGTCAAGGCCTCGGTCGAAATCTCATCAGACCGTTGGTGGGTGGCTCTCAGCGCCCAACCCTGCGGGCTTGGCATAGATTCTTACTCTTGACCTGTGTTGCGATCAATGCGACGCTATTGCGACTGAAGCAACACCGGTGGTGCCCGGCAGTCCGGCTGACGCCTGAGACCGAACCTTAGAGAGGTGTGGGAAGCGATGACCTCGACCATCCAGCGGCAGGACAGCGCGCTCGATGTGCCCCTGTGTGAATTCGACCCCGAGGTGGCCACGGCGATCGACGCGGAATTGCGTCGCCAGCAGGAGACGCTGGAGATGATCGCGTCGGAGAACTTCGCACCGATGTCGGTGATGCAGGCGCAGGGCAGCGTGCTGACCAACAAGTACGCCGAGGGTTACCCCGGCCGGCGCTACTACGGTGGCTGCGAGAACGTCGACGTCATCGAGACTCTCGCCATCGAACGGATCAAATCCCTGTTCGGCGCCGGCTTCGCCAACGTCCAGCCGCACTCCGGTGCGCAGGCCAACGCCGCCGCCATGCAGGCGCTATCAAGCCCGGCGACACCATCCTGGGCCTGTCCCTCGCGCACGGCGGGCACCTCACCCACGGCATGCGGATCAACTTCTCCGGGCTGTTGTACAACGTCGCGGCCTACGAGGTGTCCAAAGAGGACTACCGGATCGACATGGACGAGGTGGGCCGGCTGGCCCGCGAGTACTCGCCGAAGCTGATCATCGCCGGCTGGTCGGCCTACCCGCGGCAGCTGGACTTCGAGCGGTTCCGGGAGATCGCCGACGAGGTCGGCGCGTACCTGCTGGTCGACATGGCGCACTTCGCCGGGCTGGTCGCCGCCGGGCTGCACCCCTCCCCGGTGCCGCACGCGCACGTCACGACCACCACCACCCACAAGACCCTCGGCGGCCCCCGCGGCGGCGTCATCCTGTCCAACGACCCGGCGATCGCAAGAAGATCAACTCCGCGGTGTTCCCCGGCCAACAGGGCGGGCCCCTGGAACACGTGATCGCGGCCAAGGCCGTCGCCTTCAAGATGGCCGCAGACCCGTCCTTCACCGAGCGGGCCGACCGGACGATCCGCGGCGCCCGGCTGCTCGCCGAACGGCTGATCCAGTCCGACGTCTCCGACGCCGGCGTACAGGTCCTCACCGGCGGCACCGACGTCCACCTGGTCCTGGTCGACCTGCGCGAATCCGACCTCGACGGGCGTGCGGCCGAAGACCGGCTGCACGACATCGGCATCACCGTGAACCGCAACGCCGTGCCGTTCGACCCGCGGCCGCCGATGGTCACCTCCGGGCTTCGCATCGGCACCCCCGCGCTGGCCACCCGCGGCTTCACCGACACCGACTTCGTCGAGGTCGCCGACATCCTCGCCGCCGCCCTGACCGCCCCCGTCGGGGACCTCGACCCCGCACTCGCGGACACCCTCCGGTCCCGGGTCGCCGCGCTGGCCGCCTCGCACCCCCTCTACGCCTCGTTGCCGAAGGAGATCTGATGAGCACCCAGAGCGCCACCGACACGGTGCGCACCCCCGGGGCGGACCTGCCCGACCACCCCGACTTCCTGTGGGACAACCCGGAACCGAAACGGTCCTACGACGTGGTGATCGTCGGCGGCGGCGGGCACGGCCTGGCCACCGCCTACTACCTGGCGAAGAACCACGGCGTGAAGAACATCGCCGTCCTGGAGAAGGGGTGGCTGGCCGGCGGGAACATGGCCCGCAACACCACCATCATCCGGTCCAATTACCTGTGGGACGAGAGCTCCGGCATCTACGAGCACTCGCTGAAGCTGTGGGAGACCCTGGACATCGAACTGGACTACCCGATCCTGTTCTCCCAGCGCGGCGTGCTCAACCTCGCGCACAGCCTGCAGGACGTGCGGGACAGCGTCCGCCGGGTGAACGCCAACCGGCTGAACGGGATCGACGCCGAATGGATCGACTCCCAGCAGGTCAAGGAACTCTGCCCGATCGTCAACATCTCCCCCGACATCCGCTACCCGGTGCTCGGTGCCACCTACCAACCCAGGGCGGGGATCGCCAAACACGACTACGTGGCATGGGGGTACGCCCGCCGGGCCAACGACCTGGGCGTCGACCTGATCCAGAACTGCGAGGTCATCGGGATCGACACGGTCGGCGACCGCGTCGTCGGAGTGCAGACCACCCGCGGACCCATCGCCGCCGGGCAGGTCGCACTCTGCGCGGCCGGGCACACCAGCGTGCTGGCCGACATGGTCGGACTGAAGCTGCCCATCCAGTCACATCCGTTGCAGGCCCTGGTCTCCGAGCTGCTCGAACCGGTGCACCCCACCGTCGTGATGTCCAACGCCGTGCACGTCTACGTCTCCCAGGCACACAAGGGCGAACTCGTCATGGGCGCCGGGGTGGACGCGCAGAACGGGTTTGCCCAACGGGGCGCGTTCCACATCATCGAACGGCAGATGTCCGCGGCGCTGGAACTGTTCCCGATCTTCGCCCGGGCGCACATCCTGCGGACCTGGGCCGGCATCGTCGACGTCTCCCCCGACGCCTCCCCGATCGTCGGGCTCACCCCCTTCGACGGGCTGTACCTGAACTGCGGGTGGGGCACCGGCGGTTTCAAGGCCACGCCCGGCATCGGATCCTGCTTCGCGCACACCATCGCCAACGACAACCCCCACCCGTACGTCGCGCCGTTCACCCTGGAGCGTTTCGTCACCGGGGCCCTGGTCGACGAACACGGCGCCGCCGCCGTCGCGCACTGACGAAGAGCCACCGAAATCCCCTGCGCATCAACACTTCCCACCATTCACTGCGCCACTCGCCCGTCGGAGGACTGCCATGCAACTCATCACCTGCCCGTGGTGCGGACCCCGTGAGGAGGTCGAGTTCCACTACGGCGGACAAGCCCATGTCGCCTACCCGGCGGAGCCGGCCACGGTGCCCGGCACCGCCTGGGCCCAGTTCCTGTTCTTCCGGGACAACCCCCGCGGGCCGTTCGCCGAGCAATGGAGCCACGCCGCCGGTTGCCGCCGCTGGTTCAACGCCATCCGCGACACCGGCACCCACCAGTTCCTGGCCGTCTACCGGCCGGGCGAGCCGAAACCGGTGACCTCATGAGCCCCGTCTCCTCCCCCGGACCGCTGCGAACCCCGACGGGCGGCCGGATCGACCGCGACACCGCCCTGCGCTTCACCTTCGACGGCAATGACCTGCTCGGATACCGCGGCGACACCCTGGCATCGGCCCTGCTGGCGAACGGTGTCCACCAGGTCGCCACCAGCATCCTGTACGGCCGGCCGCGCGGGATCATGGCCGCTGGACTGGAAGACGCCAACGCGCTGGTCCAGGTCGATCACCCTTACTCAGAACCCATGTTGACCGCCACCACCGTGCCGCTCACCGACGGCCTGGTCGCGCACGGCCTGCCAGGGCAGGGGTCGCTGAACCCCTCCGTCGACACCGCCCGCTATGACAACAAGCATGCGCACACCGACGTCCTCGTCATCGGCGCCGGACCCGCCGGGCTCACCGCCGCCCGGACAGCCGCCCGCTCCGGTGCCCGAGTTCTTCTCCTCGACGACCAGGACGCCCCCGGCGGTGCCCTGCTCGGCTCCGACGAACAGATCGACGGGGCGCCGGCCGCCGACTGGATCGGCCGGGTCAGCGCGGAACTCGCCGCCAACCCGGACGTCCTGCTGCTGACCCGGACCAACGCGTTCGGGGTCTACGACGACGGCGCGGTCCGGGCCGTGCAGCGCCGCACCGATCACCTCGATGCGGTCCCGACCACGGTTGCCCGGCACCGGATCTGGCGAATCAGGGCCGCTCAGGTCATCGTCGCCACCGGAGCCCACGAACGCCCGATCGTGTTCGCCGACAACGACCGTCCGGGGATCCTGCTCGCCGGTGCAGCCCGGACCTACCTGCACCGCTACGGGGTCCTGGTCGGCCGCCGGGCCGTCGTTTTCACCACCAACGACAGCGCCTACGCCGTCGCCGCCGACCTCGCCGACGCCGGGGTGCAGGTCGCCGCCGTGGTCGACACCCGCCCCCAGGCGCCGGTGATCGCGGCCGGGTTGTGCCGGGACCGGGGCATCGACGTCCGGACCGGCAGCGTCGTCACCCGGACCGACGGCACCGATCGAGTCACCGCCGTGCACGTGGCCGATCTCTCCGGGGGCGACGAACAGGTGCTGGACTGTGACGCCCTGCTGGTCTCCGGGGGTTGGAATCCAGCGGTGCACCTGTTCAGCCAGGCCCGCGGAAAGCTCCGCTACGCCCCCGGGCTCGGGGCTTTCCTCCCCGCTCAGGCGCTGCCCGCGGTCCGGGTGGCCGGCACCGCCGCAGGTGATCTGGACTTCGATGCCTGCGTTGCCGGCGCGCGGGAGGCCGCCGCCGCGGCTCTGAGCGCGCTCGGCGTGACGTCGGGGCCGGACGCGGAACTGCCGCGATCCAGCGCACTCTCGCTGGAGAACCCGCCCGCTGTGCTGTGGTCGGTACCGGACGCCGCGGGCGCCGGCCGGACGCCGGCGCCGACCGCCCCCGCCGTGCCCGGCGCCCGGATCCCGTGCGACACCCGGTTCGTGGACCTGCAACGCGACGCCACCGTCGCGCGATGTGCTGCGCGCCACCGAGGCGGGCCTGCGGTCGGTGGAACACGTCAAGCGGTTCACCACCATCGGCACCGCGCACGACCAGGGCAAGACCTCCGGCGTCCTGGCCTCCGGGATCATCGCCGACGCCCTCGGCGTCGACATCGCCGAGCTCGGCACCACCACCTTCCGGCCGCCGTACGCGCCGGTGCTGTTCGCCGCCCTTGCCGGCCGGGACCGGGGGGACCTGTTCGACCCGATCCGCACCACCGCCATCCACCCCTGGCACGTCGAGAACGGCGCCGAGTTCGAGGATGTCGGGCAGTGGAAACGCCCCTGGTACTACCCCAGGGTCGGCGAGGACATGCACGCTGCGGTGCGCCGCGAATGCCGCGCCGCACGCACCGGCGTCGGCATCATGGACGGCTCCACGCTGGGCAAGATCGACGTCCAGGGTGCGGACGTCGGGTGGTTCCTGGACATGCTCTACACCAACCTGATGAGCACCCTGAAGGTCGGGTTCATCCGGTACGGCGTGATGTGCGGACCTGACGGAATGGTCATCGACGACGGCACCGTCATCCGGGTCGCCGATGACCACTACCTGGTCACCACCACCACCGGCAATGCCGCGAAGATCCTGGAGTGGATGCAGCAGTGGCTGCAAACCGAGTGGCCACACCTGCGGGTCACCGCCACCTCGGTGACCGAACACTGGGTGACCATCCCGCTCGTCGGTCCCCGCTCGCGCGAGGTGTTGGCCGCGATCACCACCGATCTGGACGTGTCAAATGACGCCTTCGGATTCATGACCTGGCGGGAGACCACCATCGCCGGGGCGCCGGTCCGGGTCTGCAGGATCAGCTTCTCCGGCGAACTGGCCTACGAGATCAACGTCCGGGCCTGGGAAGGACTCGAGGTCTGGCGGGCGCTGATCGCCGCCGGCGAACCCTTCGACATCACCCCCTACGGCACCGAGACGATGCACGTGCTGCGCGCAGAGAAAGGTTTCCCCATCATCGGTCAGGAGACCGACGGGACCGTCACACCGCAGGACCTGGGAATGTCGTGGGCAGTGTCCAAGAAGAAGATCGATTTCCTGGGCAAGCGGTCCTTCAGCCGTCCGGAGAACGAGCGGGCGGACCGCAAACAGCTGATCGGCATCCTGCCCGACGACCCCACCGTCGTGCTGCCCGAGGGCAGCCAGATCGTGCAGACCGGCAGCATCACCGACCCCGTGACGGCCCCGGTGCCGATGCTCGGGCACGTCACGTCCAGCTACCACAGCGAGGCGCTGGGCCGCGGCTTCGCGCTCGCCCTGATCCGCTCCGGCCGGGAGCGCGTCGGGCAGCACCTGTACGCCTACTCCGGCTCCGAACTCATCCCGGTCACTGTGACCGAATCCGTGCTGTACGACAAGGAAGGTGCCCGCCGTGACGGCTGACCTGAGCATCCGACCCGAGCACACCGTCCGACGCAACGAAACCGCTCGGGCCCACCACACTGTCCGGCGCAGTCCCCTGGACGACTGGGCGGCGACCCTCGCCGGGCTGGCCCCGGCGGTCACCGTGACCGAACGGCCCTACCTCACCCACACGACCGTGTGGGTCGATCCGGCCTCCGACGCCGGCCGGGCCATCAGCAGCAGGTTGGGAGTTCCGCTGCCTCCCACCGCCAACACCTTCACGTCGGGCAACACAGCGTTCGGTGACGTGCAGGTGCTGTGGATGGGCCCGGACGAGTTCCTGATCGTCAGCCCGGAAGGCACCGACGTCGAGGTCCGGTGCGCCATCGAGTCCTGCCTCGACGGACGCTGGGTTTCGGTGGTCGACGTCTCCGCGCAGCGCACCACCGTCACCCTGTCCGGCCGGTATGCCCGGGACGTGCTGGCCCACGGCTGTTCCGCCGATCTGCACCCACGGGTGGCACCCACCGGCACCTGCATCACCACTCTGCTCGCGCAGACGGGGATCGTCCTGCAGGTCGTGGACGCGGCTGCCGGCGACTTCCAGTTGCTGGTCCGCTCGTCCTTTGCCGGGTACTTCGCCACCTGGGTCGCCGACGCCGCCGCCGAATACGCCGACCCCACCGCGCCGGCCGCATCGCTGTGAGCATCAGCGTCTTCGACCTGTTCAAGATCGGGATCGGGCCGTCCAGCTCGCACACCGTCGGGCCCATGAAGGCGGCGGGGATGTTCGTGGCGGAGCTGGCCGACACGGGAACCGCGCCCCGCGTCGGCGCGCTGCGGGTCGAGCTGTTCGGTTCACTCGGGGCGACCGGGCACGGTCATGGCAGTGTCGGCGCCGTCATCCTCGGACTCCTCGGCCACACCCCTGAACAGGTCGAGCCGGCCGCCGTGCAGGGCGAGATCCAAGCCGTCCGGGACACCGGCAAACTCGACCTGCCCGGCGGTCGGCCGGTGGCCTTCTCGGTCGATGACGACATCGTCCTACACCGTCGCGAACGGCTCGAGTTCCACACCAACGGCATGCGGTTCCTCGCCCTGGACGATGCGGGAAACACGCTGCGCCGCAGGGAATACTTCTCTGTCGGAGGCGGCTTCGTCCTCGGCGAGGACGAGACCGGTGCCGCCACCGTCGTGGTCGACCCCACCCCGGTGCCCTATCCGTTCCTGACCGGTGCGCAGCTTCTTGCCCACGTCACCGCGACCGGGCTGCCGATCAGCGAAATCATGCTCGCGAACGAGGCGGTCCGACGACCGGAACAGGAAACCAGGGACGGCCTGTTGCGGATCTGGAAGGTGATGCAGGACTGCGTGTCCCGCGGCTGCGGGACCGGCGGGGTGCTGCCCGGCGGGCTCAAGGTCCGGCGCCGGGCAGAGGCACTGCACCAGCAGCTCCGCCGAAGGAGAACCTCGCGGACCCGCTGCGGGCCATGGAATGGATCACCCTGTGGGCGCTCGCGGTCAACGAGGAGAACGCCGCCGGCGGCCGGGTCGTCACCGCACCGACCAACGGCGCCGCCGGGATCATCCCCGCCGTGCTGCACTACTACACGCGGTTCGTCCCCGGCGCCGATGACGACGGGGTGATCCGGTTCCTGCTCACCGCCGCCGCGGTCGGGATCCTGTTCAAGGAAGGCGCCTCCATCTCCGGTGCCGAGGTCGGCTGCCAGGGTGAGGTCGGGTCGGCCTGCGCCATGGCCTCCGCCGGGCTCGCCGAGGTCCTCGGCGGCACCCCGCAGCAGGTCGAGAACGCCGCCGAGATCGGTATCGAACACAACCTGGGCCTGACCTGCGATCCCGTCGGCGGGCTGGTGCAGATCCCCTGCATCGAACGCAACGCGGTGGCCTCGGTCAAGGCCATCACCGCCGCCCGGATGTCCATCGCCGGCGACGGGCAACACCACGTTTCGCTGGACAAGGCGATCAAGACCATGCGGGAGACCGGCGCCGACATGAGCGTCAAATACAAGGAAACCGCCCGCGGCGGTCTCGCCCTCAACGTCATCGCCCCCCACCACTCGCCCTGAACATCGTCGAGTGCTGATCCCGCCATGACCGGTTCCTTCGTCCTCACCCTGAGCTGCCCGCAGCGGCCGGGCATCGTGCACGCCGTCACCACTGTCCTCAACGACAACGGCTGCGACATCACCGAACACCAGCAGTTCGACGACCCGATGAACGGGAAGCTGTTCCTGCGCACCGCTTTCACTGCACCGACGGGCTGCATCGCGACCGCCCTGCGAGCCGGCTTCGGCGCCATCGCCGACCCTTTCGACATGACCTGGCAGTTGGACGATGCCACCCACAGCACCCGCATCCTGCTGATGGTGTCGAAGTTCGACCACTGCCTGACCGACCTGCTCTATCGATGGCGCACCGGATCACTGGGCGGTGCAGATCGCCGCTGTCGTGTCCAACCATCCCGACCTCGCCCACCTCGCCGACACCGCCGGGGTGCCGTTCGTGCACATTCCCGTCACCGCCGCCAGTAAACCGGTAGCGGAGCAACGACTGCTGCAGGTGATCGAGGAACAGCGCATCGACCTGGTCGTGCTGGCCCGCTACATGCAGGTGCTGTCCGACCCGCTGTGCCGGACCCTGCGCGGCCGGGCGATCAACATCCACCACTCGTTCCTGCCCAGCTTCGCCGGCGCCAAGCCCTACCACCAGGCCTACGAGCGGGGCGTCAAGTACGTCGGTGCGACCGCGCATTACGTCACCGCGGAACTCGACGAGGGGCCGATCATCGAGCAGGAACTCACCCGCGTCGACCATCGCCGCGCCCCCGAGGACCTGATCGCCGTTGGCCGGGACGCCGAACGACTCGCCCTTGCCCGGGCGGTCACCTGGCATTGCCAGCATCGCATCCTGCTCAACGGGAACCGCACCATCGTCTTCAACTGACCGGTCCGATCACGACCAGGTGCCGCGCGATCCCGCACAAACACCACACCCGCCCCGCCCGATGAACGGGGCGAGGCGGGTGAATAGGCGGCCGGGCGCATCAACGACCGGCCCTCAGGTATGAGCAACAGCAACGTGCCCGTTGGTGGCGAAGCGTGCCTTTCCCTGTGCGGGGCCACGGGTGTCGGCCGTCTCCGAACCGACGACGATACCGTTCCTGGTGATCGGGAGGTGCGGAAATGCCGGTACCGCAAAACGATCGTGGACCCGGTTGGCCGTCAATGTGCGGGAAGCGTGGTCGGCAATCTCGGCAAGGGTCGTGACCCACATGCCATCCAGAGCCTTGACACCCTCGATCAATTGTTCCAATGCGTATGCCCGGCCGGGCCTGCCGGAGATGAACGGATGGTTGGTCAGTACCCAGCAGCCACCCTGACGATGTTGTGCGACGGCTTCGAACAACCACATGTCGCGCGCCTTTTCGGGGCTCTCGATCACGCCGCTGCCCGTCCATCCGGGATAGAACGCGTACTGTTCCCAGTCGTCCAGCGCCCAGTCCACGGGAATTTCGATGAGTGTCGACGGCGACCCGGGTGCGACGGAGAAGCGATAGGGTGAATCGCCGTCGAGAAGACTGGAGTCGTAACGGAAACCGCGGTCGGACAGCAATTGTGCGGTATGCCAGTTCATCTCCCACCAGGGCGCCCGGTATCCGACGGGGGTGATGCCGGCGACATTCCGCAGGGCTGCCAGTCCCCGATCGATGTAGCCGGCCTCGGTGGCAGCGTCGACGCCCTGCAGCTGTTCGTGGAGGTAGCCGTGGTGGCCGATCTCGTGGCCGCCGTCGGCGATCGCGCGCACCACCTCCGGGTAGCACTCGGCAGTGAAACCCGGAATGAAGAATGTTGCGGTGACGTCTTGGCGTTCGAGCAGTCGGAGCAGTGTGGGCACGCCCACTCGCGGCCCGTAGGCCTGATGGGACATCAAGGACATCCGGTTGACCGAGTTCGGGTCGTGGGCCAGGACGCAGGATTCCGCGTCGACGTCGAAGGTGAAGGACGCTGCCGCCCGATATCCCTCGGGCCAGGTGAAGACCGGTTCGACATCCAACATCATTTGTCCATCACCCGGACGGCAACGGGCTCTGCTCGGTTGTTCGCGATGTCGGGACCGGATGAATAGTGGCGACGGTAGTAGGGGCCGCCCAACAGGGCGTAGGCGCCGGCGGCGACGAGACTGCCGGCAAGCCAGGACAGGTCAAGGCCCCCGATGGCGGTGGCCACCCAGCCCTGCAGGGCAGGAGTCAGTCCGTAGAGGAACAACCAGGTCGCGAACACACCCAGGGCGAACGAGGCCATGGTCGCCCAGTTGATGTTCGGCAGGCGACGCGAGCCCGGCGGGTCGAACAACCGGCCGGTGTTCAGATCGCCGCGCTCGAACTTGTAATAGTGGACCAGCATGATGCCACCCCACGCCGCGATCCAGGCGACGATCCCGATCAGCCAGGTGTCGAGCGTGCTGGCCAGGTTGCCCTGGAAGATGAAGAAGAGCACCGCAGCCATCGCGAGCACACCGACCACGAGGCTGAGCTTGCGGCGTTCCACCTTCAGATCCAGCGCCTGGGCAGCGACGGAGAAGGTGTAGATGTTGAGGATGTTCGTGGCGATCGGACCGTGAATCACCAACAGCAGCACCGGGATCGCCAACGCCCCGAAGTTGCCGACGATCAGTGCGCCGGGATCCACGGACCCGTTCTTCGTGGCCAGGGTGGCGCCGAGGACACCGAGCCAGACGACCGGGATGAACTGACCGAGAACGCTTGCTGTGTAGAGCTTGCGCCGGGGCACGTCGCGGCTGACGAATCGGGAGTAGTCGGCGGCGTAGGTGAACCAGGTGATACCCCAACCGATGCCGATGGCCGTCATCACGCCGGACATCGCGACCACGAGCGGCGTGCCGGTGAGCATGTCGCCGGCAGGTCCGGCATAGCCCCAGTCGATGTCGAGGAAGAACCAGGCGACGACCGACATAGCGATCGAGCACGACGATGGTGGGCGGGACGGTCCAGCGCTCGAAGGCGGCGATGGCCCGGTAGCCGGCCCAGGAGATGGCGACCTGGATCGACCATGATCACGGCGGCGACGCGCGATCTTCCACCCGTAGTTGTCGGCGGCGGATCGACGAGGCCGATCTTGCCGAACAGTGCCATGACGAGGTCGAGGATGATCCAGGTGTTGACCGCGCACCAGCCGACCGCCAGAGCAGGCCTGGATCGCCGCGGGCACGTAGGCGCCGCGCCGGCCGAACGCCGCCCGGGAGAGCACCATGCCGGTCACGCCGGTCCGCTGGCCCATCAGCACGAAGATGCCGAACAGCGCCATGCCGATGAGGTTGCCGAGGACCAGCACGATGAGGGTGTCCGCCAGGCCAAGGCCGAGGCTGACGCCCAGGGCGCCCAGAACCCAGTTGATGGGCGCGATGTTGGCGCCGCACCAGATCCAGAACTGCCCGGAGACCCGGTGGGTCCGCACCTCCTCGGGGACCGGTTGCAGCGTTTGCTCGACACTGACCGTGCTGTGCGCGTGATCGGTAGAAGTCATGGCAATCCGTCCGGAGAAGAAGGGGTGTGCGACACATAATCCTTGGCCCCGGACCGGGTAACAAGATACATTGTGTCAGTCAATTCACCGATGGAATGGACAGACTGTCGTGCCCATGCCACTTCGCGACGTACTCAACGACCCGACGCTGGCCGATGCTCACCCGGTCGTGCTGGCCGGCGCGGGCAATCTGGACGGGCCGGTCACCTGGGTCCACACCAGCGAGGTCCTGGGCGTCGCATCCCTGCTGAGGGGAGGCGAGCTGCTCCTGGTGGGTGGGGTCAGCCTGGCGACCGCAACATCAGATGAACGCCGCGCCTACATTGCCGAACTGGCCGCGGTCGGCGCGGCCGGGATCGCTCTGGAAACCGGCACCAGCATCCCCGCCGTTCCGGAGGAGATGATCACCGAAGCGGAGCGGGTGGGCCTGACACTCATCGAGCTGCAACGGGTGGTGCGATTCGTCGAGGTCACCCAGGCGGTCAACGGACAACTGGTCCATGAATCCGTCCGGCGATTGCAGTTGGCCGATCGGGTGGGGCACGCGCTGGCCACGGAACTCGCCCAAGGCGGAGAGACGGCCGACCTGCTGACCGTCCTGGCCGACGAGACTGGCGCGTACTGCACGCTGACCAACCCGGGTGGCCAGGTCATCGCCGAGGCGGCACCCGCCGACCTGCCTGCCGGTACCGGCATCACAGCGCCGCTGAGTTGCTCGATCACCAGTGCGGGCGTGACCGTCGCCGTGCTGACCATGACGCCGCACCCGGGCACCGACCTGCTGCTACTGCAGGCTGCCGCAGACCGCGCACCCGAAGCGCTCGGCCTTTCGCTGCTACGGTCCAGGCCGCTGACCCGGATAGAGCGCGATACCCATGAGTTCCTGACCATGGCGGTCAAGGACTCTCGGTCAGCCCAGCGGTTCTCCGAGCTCGCCGACCGGCTCGGCATCGCCGGCCACGGCGCTTTCGTCAGCGTGATCGCCCACTTCGACCGGCAGATCCAGACTCTCGGCCTCGACGAGGCCCTGCGCCGAGGCGATCGAAGACCCGTCGGACGCGTCACCGGCGACTCGTTCCAGGCGATCGTCGCGCTCGGCAGCGGGCCGCTGGGGTCGGTCCGGTCAGCTCTGGTGGCCGACCTGACGACCACGCCCTTCCCGCCGGGCACAAGAGTGGTCGTCGGCCCCGGAACCCGGGATCTGGCCGGGATCACGCGGTGTCTGCGAGAGTCCGCTCGCACCTTCGACCTCGTCGGTCACAGTGGTGTGATCGACGCCGCCGATTACGCGGTCGATCGCCTGTTGACGCAATTCAGCACGGACAGCGAGGTGGTGGACGCCTTCATCACCGAGCACATCGGGGATCTGCTGGCCGCGGACGGCCGACTGGAGCTGTTCACGACCCTCCACGTCTACCTGAAGAACTGGGCCAACAAGACGGACACCGCCACCGCGCTTCACCTGCAGCGCCAAAGCCTGTACCAGAGACTGACGAAAGTGTTTGCCCTGCTGGGTGATCCGCCGCCGGGTTCGGCGCGTTGGTCAGGCATCAAAGTCGCAGCGGAATTGGAGTCTGCCCGGCGACGGACCAAGCCCGTCAGGTGACCGGATCTCTGTGCCCCGGTATGGGTGGTGCCGTCGATTCAGGCGCCGGCGGCGCCGGGTGTAGTCGGCCATCCGGTATGCGGGACCGGAATAGCTCCTATGCCTGGCTGCTAGCCGGCCAGATAGACCCGCTCGGCGGTGCCGGAGAGATAGTCCTCGACGGCGGCAGGTTCGAGGCCCGCGAGCGCATACCGGGTGGTGTCGAGGAGCTCTCCAGCGGTCCAGAGCAACCCGTCGACCGGCAGATGGGTAGCGAACATGCACCGGTCGGCTCCGAAGATGTCGACGGCGGCCGAGATCCAGAGGCTGACGGCATCGCGGTCGGCCCCGAAGAGCAGGGCCAGGCCCTGGAGTTTCAGCACCACATTCGGGTGTTCGGCAACCGCACGCAGGTTGTCGCGCCACCGCTCGACGCCGGCCTGGCTGCGATCCAGCGGCCAACCTGCCGCCTCCAGCACGATCGGGACTTCAGGGAAGTCGTCGAACAGCCGGCCCGCCTGCGGAAGTTGCTCCGAGTAGAGCAGCAGATCCCAGACCAGTCCCTCACGCGCGACGAGTTCGAATCCGTCCAGCCAGTCGGGGTCGGTCAGGAAGTCGGGTCGGGCACCGAGCCGGGTGAGCGGATCGTCGGACCAGTACAGCGGTTGCCGGACGGCGCGGACGACGGGCAGGTCGCGGTAGCGGGCCAGCAGGCCCGGCAGCCGCGGCGAGGTCAGATCCGTCGCGGCGATGAACGCGTCCGGGGTACCGGTGGTGTCGTGGCAGTGCTGAATCCATCGCGCTTCGGCCGCAGAGTCCTCGGCGCCGAACTCGCACGCGACCACACCGCTGATGCCGCTGGCGGCAACAGCATCCCGGTAGTCGGCAGGGCCGAAATCGTGGGCGATGTCGTAGTAGTTCGCGAGCAGCGACGTCAACTCGGGACTGCGCTGTTCCATCCACCGGTAGGTCAGAGCGGCCGTGTTCAGAAAATGGGCGTGCGCATCGATGATCGGCGGCCGGGGCCGCTGCGAGGCGGAACCGTCGATTGTCATCGCGGGTTCTCCCTATCTGCACTGTGGCGGATCGCGCCGCGAGAATTGAACAGTAACGCCCGTTTTGTCGTCCGCGCGGTGAACGCGAGATGACCGGTCCGGCAATCCATCGGCCGACCCCACAGCCGATCACGACAGCCGGGGTTCCGGTCCGTACCGTGATGTGCGTGCCCTTGGACAACGCGACCGCACGCATCTACCGGCGCACCGATTCCGGCACGTTGATCGGATTGCTTCCTGAACTGCGCCGGCTGGCCAAGGCGGCCCTGAAGGAGCGCGACCGGGTCGAGAACGGTGCCGGCGAGGTCGACGCCCAGTACGCCGCCGACCTCGCCGCCTATGCTGCCGCGACCCTCGAGCGCGAGGCATGGATCAGGACAGAACTGAAGGACCGGCTGCTCCTGCCGGTCTGGCCCGGGGAGGGCAGGGCGTTCGAGAACGACGGATGATCACCCGCGGGGCGCTGGGATGATCACCCGCATGCGCAATCAGCCGCCACTCGCCCCGGACGAGCTCGTCGCCACCGCCGATGAACGGCAGACCCTGGCCACGATGCTCGATTGGCACCGCTCCGTCGTCGTCAAGAAGGTCTCGGGCGTCGATGACGCCGCCGCGCAGCAGCGGTGGGTGCCGTCCCTGACGACGCTCGCCGGAGCGGTTCGGCACCTGACCGGCGTCGAGCGGGAATGGTTCCAGGAGGTCATGGCGGAACGTCCCAGCGCGGACCTGCCGGCCAACAGTCGGGGTGATGACGCCAGCTGGGTCGTGCAACCGGGCGAGACCGTGGCCGGCCTGATTGCGGACTACCTCGCCGCCTGCGAGGAGTCGCGGGAGATCGCCGCACATCTCCCACTGGACCACGGCGTCCCGCACCCGAGACTGCGCCGGGTCAACCTCCGCTGGGTGTACGTGCACATGATCGAGGAGACCGCCCGGCACGTCGGTCATATGGACATCCTTCGCGAGCTGACCGACGGCTCCACCGGCGTCGACGGCTGACAGGTGCGGCTGCACCAGCACTCCCGAATCGGTGACGGTGCGCTCGCTCGCGACCTGCTCCGGATGCAACACCGGGCATACGCCGTTGAGGCGGCGCTCATCGGCGACGACCGGATCCCGGCGTTGCACGAGACGGTGCCGACCTCATTGCTGCGAACCTGCAGTGGTGGGTGGCCGTCGAGGACGCACCCGGCGGTCCCGGCCAGACACGCCGGCCCCGGCGAGGGCGAATCCTGGGCGCCATCGGTTTCACCGCCGCCGCGATCGTCGACATCGATCGGCTGATCGTCGACCCGGCCGCGTTCCGCCGTGGGATCGGCCGCGCGCTCGTCGACAGCGTGGTGTCGGGAGCCGGGGGTCGGCCGGTCGAGGTGTCCACCGGTGCCGCCAACGTCCCGCCCGCCGGTTGTACGAGAGCATCGGCTTCCGGTTGGTGGACGAGATCGAACCGGTGCCGGGCCTGCGGGTCAGCCGGTACCGCTACCCCACGCCGCCCAGGTCGACGATGGCCGCCACCGGTCCGCCGCCGTCGGGCCCTTGATGCGCAGCGGAGACCGAGACGAAGGCCGCCGGGTCGCCGGTCACCGCCGCGGTCACCCCGCCGACGCACGCCTTGATCTGCCGGTGCCAGTGGACGTCGGAATCGTCGAGCATCGCATTCCTGCGGCCGCGCACCTGGCCGTCCTGCGACGCCTCGCACTTGAGGAAGACATTGACCAGCCGGCCGTCCAGGTCGGACGTGCGCGGGCGCTCCGGTAGGTCGAGACCCGCGTTGCGGATCGCCTCCCAGATACCGTCCGCATCCAGTGCGTCCTTCATCACCGAGTGGCCGATGCGGTAGCGGCCGCCGATGCCCATCGCGTTGCCGACCACGACCACCTGAGCCCGGTCGAGTTCGACACCTGACGAGCACGACGCCACCGCCGAGTAGAGGGACCGGTCGTTCATGACGTCAGCATCGGTCGGCATCCCGATCTCGCCGAGGGCGACGGCGACGCCGAGCGCGGTGCAGCCGTTGGACAGGTCCATGGACTCGTGGGTGTGTTCGGTCCACACCGACTGACCGCGTGACTTGGCGTCCCGGATCGTGGTGATGGTGAGCAGCGGGGTCTTGGTCTGGACGTAGTGCACGTCCGCCGGGTCGGTGATCCCGGCCCGCTCCATCGCGACCCGCACTGCGCCGGCGACCTTGGTGATCATCGCGACGCGGCCGATGTCCTCGGGCAGCAGCGTGTCGCTCATGGCGAACCCGACCGTCAGCCGCGGTTCGTTCGATGCCGGAACGCTACCGGCGGGCACGGTGGCGAACACGGTCGCGTGCGGCGACAGCACACCATCGGTGCCCCCTGACCAGACGATCGGGATCTGCGCGACCTCATCGGCGGACCGCGTGCCCTTGGCGGCAATGACCTCTCGGAAGGCCCGGTCGGCGATGATCCGGGTGTAATCGTTCACCCCGCCGTTGCCCTCGGTCTTGCCGATCACCGCCACGATCCGGTCGGCGTCCAGCACCCCCGTGTCGATCAGGGCGGTCAGTTCGCTGGCGTCGGACACGCTGTGCAGCGGGATCTTGCGGACCTCGATCGGCTCCGGCACGGTGATCTCCTTCTTCTCGACCTGGCAGTGACCGTACCGACCGGGTGCGGCCGACCCGCCAGTCAGGTCCACCGCGAACAGCGGGGCCGATCGGAGGGCCGCGCCTAATTCGTCCGATTCGCCGGACGTGAGTTCGCTCACCCGGGAATGCCGCAGCGGCCGTCCAGCCCAATCCCGCTCAACCGCTCCCCCGCAATTCTTTGACCAATTCTTTACTCAACGTCGTTACCCCCGGGTGACAGCGCACAATCGCAAAGTGACTGGCGCCGATGACGTCTGCGCGGTTCGGTCAGTCGTGAGCGCGGTCATGAGGTCATTGGCACAACAGATGCGGCGCTGCACCCGAACGCAGTCCGGCGCATCGCGAAGTGACCTGGTGCCGTGTACCGAAATGGTCAAAGCTGTTACGAAAAAATGGTATCTACTGCGATAATCGTCGATGTGACGACTCCCGAAAGACCCACTGTGACCTCGATGCGGGTGGTCCGCTGGTGGGACTCCCTCCCCCGCGCGACCCGCATCGTGATGGTGGTGCTGCCGGTCACCGTCGCCGCCTTCGCGTCCTGGGTCTTCGGCGAGATCATGGGACAGCACCATTCGCAGTTCGACCTGCGGCTGTACTACGACGCGATCAATTACTGGCAGTCCGGGAACGACCTGTTCTCCTACGCCCAGCCGGACGCCGTCAACATCTCCCTCGGCTTCACCTATCCGCCGGTCGCGGCGCTGTTCATGTGGCCGATGTCGGTGCTCGCCTATCCCGTCGTGCTGGTGATCTCGCTGGCCGCGATCCTCGGCGCCGGTGCCGTGTTCGTCTACCTGGTACTGCGCGAACGGCTTCGGCTGCCCAAGCCGCTGCTGTTCGCGGTGGCCGGGGTCGCGACCGCCTTCGCCTTCACCCTCGAACCGTTCCGGCAGACGCTGTCCTTCGGCCAGATCAACATCTACCTGGGCGTGCTGGTCCTCGTCGACCTGCTGGTGCTCGCGCGCCGTGGCAGCAAGTGGACCGGGGTGGGCATCGGGCTTGCCACCGCGATCAAGCTGACTCCCGGCATCTTCATCGTGTACCTGCTGGTGATCGGGCGGTGGCGCGCAGCGGTGACCGCGATCGGAACCGTCATCGCGGCCAATCTGGTCAGCGCGGTGATCGCGCCCGTCGAGACGTGGCGCTACTTCACGTCGCTGATGTGGGAGACATCCAGGGTCGGTTTCCTGGACACCACCATGAACCAGTCCGTCAACGGATTGCTCGCCCGGCTCGACGCACCGCTGGCCCCCGGTCGGCTGCCCTGGCTGGTCCTCGCCGGCTCACTCGCGGTGTTCGGGCTGTGGCGGGCGCGGCGCGCCGCCCTGGCTGGAGACGAACTGGCCGGGCTGACGCTCGCCGGCCTGGTCGGAGTTCTGGTGAGCCCGGTGAGCTGGGTTCACCACATCATCTGGGTGTTCCCGGCGATGGTGTTGCTGTCCATCAGGTTGGTGTCCGGCATCCGGGCCCTGGCGAACGACGACAGCGGATACAGCGCCTCGGATCGCGCACTGACCGGCCGCATCGCGGCGGTGGTCGGCTACTCGATGCTGATGACGGCCGGGCTGGCGATCTGGTGCACGCCCACCGCATCCCTGATGCACGTACGCGACGGCGACTACGACGCCGGCGGCGCTGTGCTGGCCTTCGCCGGAAGTGTGCAGCTGCTCTGGCTGATCGTGGCACTGGTCGTGATGCCGATCCACCGCCGCTCGACGACTCCGGCCGCACCCCTGACGCCGGCCCTGGCACCGGCACCATCACCGTCGCGGGCGGCACCCGGGACGGCGGCCGCGAAGATCGTGTTGCCGATCCAGCGGGGCAGCGAGCTGAACTGACCCGCACAAGAGGCTGCGTCACACAGCGCGCCGCGGGGAACTGGTCCGAGGGTAAATCGCCCATGACGGACTGGAGACTCTTATGACGATGCCGAAGTACACCGTTCCCTCGTTGACCGTGGAAGAGGGCGCCGAAGTCGCCGGCGTACTGCAGAACAGGCTCAATGCGCTGAACGACCTTGCGCTCACGCTCAAGCACATCCACTGGAACGTCGTCGGACCGCACTTCATCGCGGTCCACCAGATGCTGGACCCGCAGGTGGACGCGGTCCGCGCGATGGCGGACGAGGCAGCCGAGCGGATCGCCACCCTGGGTGCAGCGCCGATCGGTACACCCGGCGCCTTGGTGAAGCAGCGCTCATGGGACGACTATTCGGTCGGCCGCGACGACGCCATCGCCCATCTCGGCGCCTTGGACCTCGTCTATCAGGGAGTCATCTCCGATCACCGCGAAGGCGCCGAGAAGGTCGAGGAGTCCGACCCGGTCACCAACGACCTGCTGATCGGTCAGCTGCGACAGCTCGAGCTCTTCCACTGGTTCGTACGGGCGCACCTCGAGTCGTCGTCGGGCAGCCTGTCGACCAACGGGTCATCAACGGAGAAGTCGGCTGCCAAGCGGGCGGACGCAGCTTCGAACTGACCAGACTCGAGCTGATCAGCCGGACCGAACACCGGCTTGGAACCCGTCTCATCCTCAGCCAGATCGGCGTACTCCCGATCGAATGACACCCGACCGTCCCAACGGCCGTGCCGGACCCCCTGCCCGGAACATCGAGCTCGGCAGCGCATGCTGCACCGCTTTCTCGGTGACCGCGGCGGCGTCCAGCACGGCCTGCAGGTCCATCCCGGTGCGCACGCCGGACTCGGTCAGCCAGTAGAGCAACTCCTCCGTGGCGATGTTGCCGCTCGCGCCGGGCGCGAACGGACAACCGCCGAGCCCGCCGACGGACGCGTCCAGCTGCGTGACGCCGGCCAGCAACGCCGCCAACGCGTTGGCCTGGCCGGTGCCCCTGGTGTCGTGGAAGTGCACCCCGAGGTCGACGCCCGGAACCGCTGACCGGACAGCCCGGATCAACTCGGTCACCCGCCGGGGGGACGTGGTGCCGATGGTGTCGCCCAGGCACAGCCGGTCGGCCCCGAGGTCAACGGCACGTCGCGCCACCGTTACGGTGCGCTCCGCCGGGGTCCGGCCGTCGAACGGGCAGTCCCAGGCGACGGCGATCACCACCTCGCAACTGCCGCCTGCCCCATGGCTGACAGCCGCGACATCGGCGACCTCCGCCAGCGCCTCGTCACTGGTACGGCCGACGTTGGCCAGGCTGTGGCCGTCGGCTGCCGACACCACGTACTCGAGGTCCTTCATCCCGGCGGCTGCCGCCCGCCTCGCGCCGTTCGGACTCGCGACCAGGGCAGACCACGAGATGTCCGGCCAGCGGTGCAATTCGCCGGCCACCCGTTCCGCGTCCGCCATAGCGGGCACCGCGCGGGGCGAGACGAACGCCGTCGCCTCGATCCGGCGGACCCCCGTCGCCGCCAGGGCGGCGATCATTACCCGCTTGTCCTCCCAGTCGAGCGGGTCCTCGAGTTGCAGGCCGTCACGCAGGCCCACCTCTCTGATGTCCACGGCGGCCGGCAGATCCAGGAGCGACATCGGTGTCATGCCCAGATTGTGCTCGCGCCGGAGAAACGGTGACATCACGGCCATCACCCTGTGCGGGCGACGCCGTTTCGTGGCGTCTGCGTGATAATCCCGCAATGGCCCTGCACACCGGCTCATCGCAGCCGCTCCGCGCCCAGCATTCCAACCCGATCTACAGCCTGGCCAATCCGGCCATCGGCGACGAGGTCCATCTGCCGGAGATCGCGCTGGCCGACGAACCGGTCCCCGCGGACATCGCCTACCAGTTGATCAAGGACGAACTGCTGCTCGACGGCAGCGCCCGGTTGAACCTGGCGACATTCGTGACCACCTGGATGGAACCGCAGGCCCTGACCCTGATGTCGGACTGCGCCGACAAGAACATGATCGACAAGGACGAGTACCCACAGACTGCGGAAATCGAGCGGCGCTGCGTCGCGATCCTGGCGGATCTCTGGCACGCACCGTCCCCGGACGATGCCACCGGGTGCTCCACGACCGGCTCGAGCGAGGCCTGCATGCTGGCCGGGATGGCACTCAAGCGTCGCTGGGAAAAGAAGGTGCGGGAGGCCGGCGGCGACTTGAACGTCCGCAAGCCGAACCTGGTGATGGGCGCCAACGTCCAGGTGTGCTGGGAGAAGTTCTGCCGGTACTGGGATGTCGAGCCCCGCACGGTGCCGATGGAAGGCGAGGTCTTCCATCTCGAGCCGGCGGGCGCGATCGCGGCGTGCGACGAGAACACGATCGGCGTCGTGGCCATCCTCGGGTCGACCTTCGATGGCAGCTACGAACCGGTCGCCGAGATCTCGGCGGCCCTGGACGAGCTCGCCTCAGGTGGCGGTCCCGACATCCCCGTGCACGTCGACGGCGCATCCGGCGGGATGATCGCACCTTTCCTGGACCCCGACCTGTCCTGGGACTTCCGCCTGCCGCGGGTGTCGTCGATCAACACCTCAGGACACAAATACGGTTTGGTCTACCCGGGTGTCGGCTGGGTGTTGTGGCGGGACAAGGACCACCTGCCCGAGGAGCTGATCTTCAACGTCAACTACCTCGGCGGCAACATGCCGACGTTCGCCTTCAATTTCTCCCGCCCCGGCGCCGAGGTCGTCGCGCAGTACTACAACTTCTTCCGCCTGGGCCGCAAGGGTTTCACCGCGGTACAGCAGGCTTCGCGGGACGTCGCGACAACGCTGTCGGGGCGCATCGGGAACCTGCCGGAATTCCGGTTGATCACCAAGGGCGACGAGCTGCCGGTGTTCGCGTTCACCACATCGGATGCCGTCAAGGGCTGGGACGTCTTCGCGGTCTCACGTCGGCTGCGCGAGCGCGGTTGGCAGGTGCCCGCGTACACCTTCCCGGAGAACCGGGAGGACCTGGCGGTGCTCAGGGTCGTCTGCCGCAACGGTTTCTCGCTCGACCTCGCCGACCTGTTTTTCAAGGATCTGCTCTCCGCGGTGGACAACCTGAACACCGAGGCCGGCGCAGCTGTGCTGAGCGGGCCATCCGGCTTCCGGCACTGACGCGACCGGCAACAGGTCACTGGGCTGTTGTGCAGGCCGGTTCTGTGGTCGTCCCGAACAGCTCATAGACGGCTTGTCGGGCAGGCACCGGGCGGCTCTGAATCGGTCCAGCCGGAGTGAACCGAAACTAACTTGGTCAGCCACTACCGCAATCGCTCCAACGCTGCGTACGGTGCTGCTCACAGCCAGCACTCATGGCTTTCCCAAGTTGGACTCGTGCCAGGAGCACGACTCCGCTTCCCCAGCAGGAGGTTTCGTTTGCGTAAATTCGCGGCGGGATTCGTGGCCCTGACGCTTGCGTCGGGCGCTGCGCTCGCCTTCAACGGCCCGGTGGCCGCCGTTCCGCCGGCCGATGTGCCGACCCAGGCGGCCTCTCCGGAGACCGAACCGGTACTCGACGAACTGCCCAACCCGGCCGAGGACAAGCGTCGCGAGCTTCGCGAGGCGGCCATCACCGGCGTCCTCAACGGTGAAGTGAAGACGCAGGTCATCAACGGCAGCACCGTCGCGAAGGTGGCCACCACCGAGGCGCCCGCCACTGCGTCGGAGAATGGAAAGCGAACCGCCCGGGCCACCACGAAGGACCAGTACGTCGAGCTCTCCAGGGAGACCACGGACAAGGTGTTCGTGATCCTGGCCGAATTCGGCGACGAGCGGGACCCCAAGTATCCCGACCAGGACACCGACCCGGACATCCCCGGCCCGACACGTTTCGACGGGCCGCTGGTCAACGAGATCCCGGAGCCGAACCGCAGTCTGGACAACTCGACCAAGTGGCAGGAGGACTTCAGCCAGTCCTACTTCCAGCAGCTGTACTTCGGCAGCGGCGCCGGCGTGGAGTCGCTGAAGACCTACTACGAGCGCCAGTCCTCCGGGCGGTACTCCGTGGACGGCGAGGTCAGCGACTGGGTCAAGGTCCGGTACAACGAGGCACGCTACGGCCGGTCCGACGGGTTCCCGTGCGCGAGCAACGTCTGCAGCAACACCTGGGCGCTTGTCCAGGACGCGGCGAATCAGTGGGTGGCGGACCAGGAGGCCGCCGGCCGCACGGACGCCGAGATCAAGGCCCACCTGCTGGAGTACGACAAGTGGGATCGGTACGACTACGACAACGACGGCAACTTCAACGAGTCCGACGGTTACATCGACCACTTCCAGATCGTGCATGCCGGCGGCGACCAGGCCGACGGTGATCCGATCCAGGGTGAGGACGCCATCTGGTCCCACCGTTCGAGGACTTACCTGGACCTAGTGGGCAAGGCCGGCCCGGCCGGCAATCCCGACGGCGGCAACGAGATCGGTGACACCGGCGTCTGGATCGCCGACTACACCATCCAGCCGGAGAACGGCGGCCGGAGCGTCTTCTTCCACGAGTACGGGCACGATCTGGGCCTGCCGGACGACTACGACACCGGAGACAACGGCGCCGACAACCCGAACGAGTACTGGACGCTGATGGCGCAGAGCCGGCTCGGCGCGAAGGGCGAACAGTGGATCGGCGATCGCGCCGGTGACCTGGGCGCCTGGAACAAGCTGCAGCTCGGCTGGCTGGATTACGAGCTGCGGGTCGCCGGCCAGCGGGAGACCATGGAACTGGGGCCGGAGGAATACAACAGCAGCAAGCCGCAGGCCCTCGTGGTGGTCCTCCCGCAGAAGGAGGTCACGACCGATCTCGGAGCCCCGGCCGAAGGCACCAAGCAGTGGTGGTCGGGAGCCGGTGACGATCTGGACAACTCGATGTCCCGCGAGGTCACACTGCCCGCCGGTTCCGCTTCGCTGACTTTCCAGGCGAGGTGGAATATCGAGGACTGCGATGACGATCCCTGCGACTACGCCTATGTCGAGGTGAACACCGGCCGGGATTGGACAGCGATCCCCGGCTCGATCACCAAGGCAGCCGAAGGCAACGGCATCGACGGTGTCAGCGACGGCTGGGTGCCGGCCACCTTCGATCTCTCGGCATACGCCGGCCAGACCATCGGCCTTCGCGTCCGATACGTCACCGATGGGGCGGCCCAGGGAACGGATCCCGATGCGGTCTCCGGCATCTTCGTCGACGACATCACGTTGACCGCCGGTGGTCAGACGCTGCTCGAGGATGGTGCGGAGACGTCACCGAACGGTTGGACGCTGGATGGGTTCAGTTCGGTCCCCGCCTCGTTCGCCACCGCCTACGACAACTACTACATCGCCGGTTACCGGACCTACGTCTCGTACGACAAGTACCTCAAGACGGGGCCGTACAACTTCGGCTTCGGCCCGGCCAAGCCGGATCTCGTCGAGCACTACGCGTACCAGACCGGTCTGCTGATCTCGTACTGGGATCTGTCCCAGTCCGACAACAACGTCAGCGACCACCCCGGCGAGGGACGGAACCTTTACATCGACGCGCATCCGAAGACTCTGTACCGCATCGACGGAAAGCCATGGCGGACCCGCGTACAGATCTACGACGCACCGTTCAGCAAGCGCAAGGCCGATTCGTTCACCCTGCACATCGACGGTCGGCCGAGCTATATCCGCGGGCAGAACGCGCAGCCGGTATTCGATGACACCAGGAACTACTTCGACCCGGCGCTGCTCAACCACGGCGTGAAGGTGGCCGATGCCGGCGTGAAGATCACCGTTCTGTCGGAGAAGGGCACAACGGCACGGATCAGGCTCGGCACCTCGAGCTGACGGTTCCAGATGACGACAACGGCGCCCGGGCAATTCACCCGGGCGCCGTTGTCGTGCAACCGAACCGCTCCGCACACCGTCTGTGAGGGGTGAGAGTGTCTGCAATCCATGAGTCCGTTTGAGGGCGGCGTCGATGATCGTCGCGGTCTGCTGCCTTGCCGGCTGCGCGGGCACCGGGACCGATTTCGGTGCATCGACGTCATCGGTTGCGTCAGCATCGTCGGTGACGTCGGAACCGACAGCGTTGTCGGGTTCCACCGGAGACGTCACGGCCGGCTCCTCGACACCCGTGTGGTCGCTGGCGGAATCGTCCCGGGTGCCGGCGGCCCCGGCCGTCACCAGCACCGCACCGTCGAGCTCAACGACCAGAAAATCCGTCTCACCCAGCGACGAGATCACCGGAGTATGGGTGCTCGGGTCTGTCCAGATCGACAGCGCCGGCCCGTGTTATGAGCTCCGGGCCGACGACGGTCGGGTCATCACGATGTACAGCAGCAGGGCCGGATCACTGGCGGCCGGCGAACGGATCCGCGCACGAACGGTGACCCCCGTCAAGCCGATCTATTGTGGTTCAACCGAGGCGCTCCGACTGCTGGAGACCAAACCCGCGGTGTGATCGGTCTACCACCGACGCGGTACCGCGAAGTGTCACCACTGGTATGACGACCCGGATGTCCGAAAAGGGCAGTCTGAGACGGCACCTGACGAACGTCAGCGCAACCCGCCTCGGCCAGGAGTCCTGCCTTGATCGTCATCAACCACATCACCAAGCGCTACGGCGCCCAGACCGCCGTCGATGACCTGAGTTTCACGGTCGAGCCCGGAGTGGTGACCGGCTTCCTCGGTCCCAATGGCGCCGGCAAATCCACCACGATGCGGATGATCGTCGGGTTGGACCGCCCCGACACCGGCGGGATCACCATCGACGGCCGCCGGTACGCCGAACACATCGCGCCCATCCACGAGGTCGGTGCGCTGCTCGAGGCAAAGGCCGTGCACCCGTCGCGGTCGGCGCGCAATCACCTGCTCGCGATGGCCGCGACCACCGGGGTGAGCGGCAAACGGGTCGACGAGGTGCTCGACCTGGTCGGGCTGAGCGGTGTCGCCGGCCGGCGCGCCGGGGCGTTCTCACTCGGGATGTCCCAACGACTCGGCATCGCCGGAGCGCTACTGGCCGACCCGCAGATCCTGCTGTTCGACGAGCCCGTGAACGGCCTGGACCCCGAAGGGATCCTGTGGGTCCGCGGCCTGCTCGCGAACCTCGCGGCCGAGGGTCGCACGGTGTTCGTCTCGTCCCACCTGATCACCGAATTGGGTGCCGTCGCCGAGCGGTTGGTCATCATCGGTCGAGGCAAACTGATCGCCGAGATCCCGATGTCGGCGCTCGGCGCGGGCGCCGAGCAGCAGTCGGTGCACGTCCGCTCGCCGCAAGCGGTCGAGCTCGCCGACGCCATCCGCGGGGAGCACGTCGCCGTCACGGTCGGCGCTGACCACGACGTCCTGGAGATCACCGGGATGGACGCGCGGGAAGTGGGCCGCCGCGCGGCGGCCGCCTCGGTGGTGCTCTACGAATTGACCCCGCGGACCGTGTCACTCGAACAGGCCTTCATGGACCTGACCCGGGACGCCACCCAGTACAGCGCGCACGGCGGCGCCGCGAGCGTTCTCTCCACAACTTCGATCACCGACAGGAGCGCCGCCTGATGAGCGTCGTCGACAATTCCCCGGCCACTGTGTCCGCATCCCCGAGCCGTCGATCCCCGGCCGCGGAACCCGGCGTGCCCGCCCCGGCCCGCCGGCCCGGTGGGGCAGGCCTGTCCGTCACCCAGCGCCGGGTGTTCGTCTCGGAGTGGATCAAGCTCCGGTCGGTCCGATCCTGGATGACCATGATCGCCGCGGCCGCCGTGCTGCTGATCGCGTTCGGTGCACTGGCCGCTTCGGTTGCCTCAGGTGCGGTCACCCCCAGTGCGGCCGGGCCGCGTGGAGGTGGGTTCGGCAGTGCCGATCCGACCGCCATCAGCCTCGCCGGCGTCACCCTCGCGCAGTTGATCGTCGGCATCCTCGGGGTCCTGTTCATCAGCAACGAGTACGCGAACGGCATGATCCGTAGCACCTTTGCCGCCGTCCCCCGCCGGCTGCCGGTGCTGTGGGCCAAGGCAATCGTGCTCGGCGCCGTCCTGGCGGTCGTGATGGTGCTCGCCTCCATTGCCGCCTTCCTTGTCGGCCAGCAACTGCTCGGCGACGGGCGGAGTACGACGCTCGCCGCCGATGGCGTCCTGCGGGCGGTGATCGGATCCGGGCTCTACCTGGCCGGCATCGGAATCCTGGGCATCGCGGTCGGTGCCCTGATGCGGAACACCGCCGGCGCGATCGCCGTGGTGGTCGCGTCGCTGCTCGTCATTCCCGGACTGGCGTCCGTGGTGCTCCCGGACAGCTGGAACGACACCATCACCCCGTACCTGCCGTCCAACGCCGGCTCCGCGTTCACCAGCGTGACCGCATCGGACACGCTGCTCAGCGCGGGTACCGGAGCCGCGGTGTTCGCCGGCTGGCTGATCGTGCTGCTGGCGTCGGCCGCCGTGGTGATCCGGCGCCGGGATGCCTGAGCTCGGGATGCCTGAGCACCGGGATGCCTGGCGCGTGGGATCGTAGGCTTCGGTGATGATCGAGACGACGCCACCGGGAATGGTCGTGCCGGGAACGACCGTTCCCGGTGGCGTCACCGACTCCGGACCCGGACGGCGGTGGTGGCAGCCGGGGGGTGCCCTGTTCCGCGGGCACCCGCTCCGTTTCGACGCCGCCCTCGCAGTCCTGATCTTTGTTCTCAACGTCGGCGGGATGCTCTCGGCCCATCGCATGGGGGTCGACGCCCCACCTCCCGGATGGGCCTGGGTGGTCGCCGCGATCGGCTGTGCCGCATTGCTTTTCAGACGAACACACCCGTGGCCGGTCCTGGTTGTGACCACGGCGGCCTACCTCGCGCTGCAGGCGTTCAGCCACGACATCCCACCGTTGATCCTCGCGGTCGTCACGGCGCTGGTGACCATCACGCTGGCCGGTCAGCGGGGCGCCGCGATCATCGCCGCGGGTGTGATCACCCTGCTGGCACTGACGATCGGCACCATTCTCGACGCCGAGTACTGGTCCCATCCGCGGCCGGTCGCGGTCGCGGCGATCTGCGCACTCGCGATCGCGCTGGCCGATGCCGTGCGGAACCGACGGGCCTACGTCGCCGCCGTCGAAGAGCGGGCCCGGCGTGCGGAGGAGTCCAGGGAGGAGGACGCCCGACGGCGGGTCGCCGACGAGCGGCTCCGGATCGCACGGGAACTGCACGACGTGCTCGCGCACCACATCGCGGTGATCAACGTGCAGGCCGGTGTTGCCGGCCACCTGTTGGACCGTAAGCCCGACCAGGCACGCGAAGCGCTCGGCCATGTCCGTGCAGCAGCGAGGTCGGTGCTGTCGGAGATGCAGGCAGTGGTCTCGGTCCTGAGAGATCCGGGACAGCCGGGTGATGAATTGCCACCGCAGGAGCCCACGCCCAGCCTGTCGGCCGTCGACGAACTGCTCGACGGCTTCCGGTCAACCGGGTTGACGATCGAGGTCGTGGTGAGCGGCGCGCCAGTACCGTTGGCGGCCGCGGTCGACCTTGTCGCCTACCGGGTGATCCAGGAGTCCCTCACCAACGTCCGCAAGCACGCCGGGCAAGCCGACGTGGCGGTTCGTTTCGATCACCGACCGGGATCGCTGGTGTTGACGTTGACCAACACAGGGACCGGCGCGAATTCCGAACGTGCCGGCCGGGAGGCCGAAACGACCGGCGGCTTCGGGCTTCTGGGGATGCGTGAGCGGGTGAACAGCGTCGGCGGCGACTTCACCGCCGGACCCACTGCTGCCGGTGGCTTCCGGGTCGCCGTCACCCTGCCGGTCCAGCCGTCATGACGTCGCCCGACCTGTCATCGGAGGCGTTGCGGCCCACCCGCGTGCTGATCGCCGACGACCAGGCCCTGCTGCGCGCGGGTTTCCGGGTTCTCGTCGAATCGGCCGACGACCTGCAGGTGGTCGGCGAGGCCACCACCGGGCAGGAAGCGCTGGTCCGGGTCACGGCGGGGGGTGTTGACGTGGTGCTGATGGACATCAGGATGCCCGAAATGGACGGGCTGGCTGCCACCCGGGCAATCATGGCCGACCCTGGGCTGATCGGTGTGAAAGTGCTGGTGCTGACCACCTTTGAACTCGACGAGTACGTCTTCCAGGCACTGCGGTCGGGCGCGAGCGGCTTTCTCGGCAAGGGCGTCGGACCGGAGGAACTCCTGGATGCCATCCGGCTGATTGCCCGCGGCGAATCGCTGCTGTCGCCGCAGGCGACCCGCGCGCTGATCGGCACATTCCTCGACCGACCGCAGCGCTCGGACGTCGCAGCCGCCGGCCGTCTGCAGGCGCTCACCCCGCGGGAACTCGAGGTGCTGTCACTGGTGGCGATGGGTCTTTCCAACGAGGAACTGGCGGAGCAGTTGGTGGTGAGCCCGTTGACCGCGAAGACACACGTCAATCGGGCGATGACGAAACTGGGCGCGCGCGACCGTGCCCAGCTCGTGGTGATCGCCTACGAGACCGGCCTGGTCAGGCAGAACCCGTCCTGATGGACCCTGGTGTGACCCCCGGGCGTACCACCGCTGCGGTATCGGAAAGTGCCGACGCCGGGAGGACGACCCAGCAGCCGTGATCCCGAAGGATCAACCCGGGGCAGCGGCAATGAGCGGAGAACCGGAATGGCGACATCGACGAGGAAAGGCCTGGGCGTCATGGCAACGGCGCTCGCATTCGCAGTCGGCGTCGTCGCTGTCCGGGATCAATTGCCGTCACTGTCCGCGATCTTCGAGGTCCTGTCGGTCGCTGATCCGCTCTGGCTGGCCCTCGCGACGGGAGCGACTGTTGTTGCCGTGGTGGCATTCTCGTTCGTCCAGCGCCGGCTGGTGATCGATCTCGGCGGCCGGTTGTCACGGAGCCGCTCCGTCGAACTGACGTTGACCAGCGGCGCGATCTCGATGGCGCTGCCGGCCGGGTCGGCGCTGGGTGCCGGTTACACCTATCGGCGACTGCGCGGAACCGGACTCACCTCCGATGAGGCAGGTGTGAGCATGGTGGGATCCGCGGGTCTGCTCACCGGATCGCTCATCGCGCTGTACGTCGCGTTGACCGGTCCCACCCTCCTGCACGAACTCACCGACCTGATCGGCCGGCACGCCACCGGGCTGCTGCTCCTGCTGGTGGTTTCGCTGGTCGTGGCGGCCGTCGCCCGGCTCCGGCGGCCGGCAGCAATGCACGGATCCATTCGGGACGGCACGGCTCGCCGGAAAGCCGGCGCGGCCCAGTCGATTCCGGACGGTGCGCCCGCCCACCGGGTCGATACCGGCCCTGATGCTCGCGCCAGTCACCTGGCGTCCCGGGTCCGCGATGGTGTGACGGCTGTGGTCGCCTTCGCGGGGGCGACCGGGGCGACGGCCCGCTCGGTTCCCCGGGCGACCTGGCGATCGGGCGCTGCATTGGCCGTCGTCAAATGGACTGCCGACTTCGCGGTCCTGGCCGGCGCGGTGCTGGCCGTCGGGGGCGGAGTCGACCTGATCGCAATGGCCAGTGTGTATGTCGGCGTCCAGATCCTTCGCCAGTTGCCGCTGACACCTGGCGGGGTCGGGATCGTCGAGGCGGCGCTGCTGGCCGGGCTGATCGCAGCGGGCGTATCGGCAGCGCCCGCGGCGGCCGCCGTGGTGATCTACCGCGGCCTGACCTTCTGGCTGCCACTGGTGGCCGGCGCCGTCACCGGCGTCGCGTTCCGTCATCCGGTTCGGCAGGAACTCGCCGTGGCACGGTCGTAGACCATGATCGAAAGGCATGATGAACACATGAAGGCGGCCAAGCCCCCTCCCCGATTCGTGAAGATCACCGCACCGTTGGCCCTGCGGTTGGCCGGTCGGCGCTGGTTCCCGTTGTGGGCCGTGGTCCGGCATCGCGGGCGGAGCTCAGGTCGCGAGTACTCCATCCCGGTTGCCGTGATCAGCACGGAGTCGACGTTCTTGATCGGTTTGCCGTGGGGCGTGCAGACGAATTGGGTACGCAACGTCATGGCGGCCGGCGGTTGCACCATTCGGTGGAAGGGCGTCGAGCACAAGGTCACCCGGCCGGCGTTGGTGGCACCCGCGGTTGCCGTCGCGGCGGCCGGTCCGGTGGGACGGCAGATCTTCAAGCGCATCCCGGTCGACGCGTATCTCGAGTTGCAGCGCTGAGTCAGCCGCTCGTCGCCGGAGGTGGCGGGGCGCCGGCGACGGGAACCGTGACGACCATGGTCAGGCCACCACCGGGCGTGTCGTCGACCTCGATGGTGGCACCCACCGCATCGGCCAATCCGTTCGCGACCGCGAGGCCGAGCCCGACACCCTCGCCCTTGGGTGCGTCCCCCAGCCGCTGGAACGGGGCGAACATGGTCCCGCGCTGCTCCGGTGGAACACCCGGCCCGTGGTCGACGACGCGGATCTGCACATGGCGACCGCGTTCGTCGGCGACCTCTCCGGCCAGCAGGCGGACCTGCTTCCCGTCGGGTGAGTACCGGACCGCGTTGAAGGCGATGTTCGCGATGACGCGTTCCAGCAGCCCCGCGTCGGTGATGATCAAGGGCAGGTCGTCGGGGGTGCAGTCCCTGACCCGGTTCCCGGGGATCCCGATCAACGCCCGGTGGACGACCTCCTCGACCGAGGACGGGCGGAGCACCGGGACGACAGCACCGGTCTGCAACCTGGACAGGTCGAGCAGGTTCTCCAGCAACGCGTCCAGCTGATCGGCCGCGTCGGCGGCCGACGACAGCAGATCCGTCCGGTCCTCAGCGGTCCAGCTGACGCTGCGTGTCCCGCAGCCCGGACACCGAGGTCTTGATGGTGGCCAGCGGCGTCCGCAGGTCATGGGACAGGGCGGCGAGCACCGCGGTGCGGACCCGGTCGGCCTGCCGCAGGCGCTCACCCTGTGCGGCCTCCGTGCTCATCCGTTCCCGATCGACGGCCAGCACCGCCTGGGCGGCGAAAACCTCGACCAGACGCCGCTCCGCCGGGCTCAGCGGGCGGCCGTACAGGGCCAGCACCCATCCGGCCTCGGGCGGTCCGGCCGTGACGGTGACGTCGGCGTTGTCGGGGTTCACCGACCCGGCGCGGGGCGTGGGGACCTCGTCACCGGCGCTGCTGACCACGCGGTAGTGGCCGTCCACGGCGTCCACCCCGGACAGCAGCAGCACCGAACGCATGGCGAATCCGACCCTCGCCTGTTCCAGAACGGCGTGTACCGGGTCGGCCGAATTCAGCACACCGGTGGCCGCCGCGGCGACCAGTTGAGCTTCGGACCGGCCCCGCGCCGCCTGCCGTGCGCGGAGTGCGCTGCGGTCGACCACCGATGCCACGGTGACCCCGATGATGACGAAAACGACCAGCCCGAAGGCATTCTCGGGCCGCGAGATGCTGAACGACCCGTACGGCGGGGTGAACAGGAAGTTCGCGAGCAACCCGGCGATCAGGGCAGCGACGGCCGCCGGCAGCACACCGCCGATGAGCGCGTTGCCCAGCACCCCGAGCAGGAAGACCAGCAGAACCGTGGTCAGCCCGAGGCTGTCCCGCCATGGCAGCAGCAGCGCGGCCAGCACGAAGGGCAGCAGCACCGCTGCGCCCCAGGAACGGAGCTTGCCCGGCCCCGACCACGCCGCAGGGGCGGAGCGCGGATCCCGCGCGGCACGCTGGTGGGTCACCATGTAGACGTCGATGTCGCCCGAGCCCTTGACGATCGCGTTGGCCACACTCGGCCGGAAGAGCTGGGCGAGTCGCCCGTGCCGGGATGCGCCGACGATGATCTGGGTGCCGTTGACGGATCGGGCGAAGTCCAGCACCGTCGCCGCGACATCGTCGCCGACGATGAGTTGCAGAGTGCCGCCAAGGTTCTCGACCAGCAGTCGTTGCCGTTCGATCTCCGTTGCCGACGTCGCCGCCGTGCCGTCGGAGCGCACCACGTGCACGGCGATCAGCGACCTGCCCGCCAACCGACCGGCGATCCTGGCGCCCCGGCGGAGCAGCATCGAGCCTTCGGGGCCACCGGTGAGCGCGACCACGATCCGGTCCCGGGACGCCCAGGTGCCAGTGATGCCGTGCTGCGCCCGGTAACGATCGAGGCCCTCCTCGACACGGTCGGCCACCCACAGCAGGGCCAGCTCACGCAGGGCGGTCAGGTTGCCCTCGCGGAAGTAGTTGCCCAGCGCGGTGTCGATCCGCTCCGCCGGGTAGATGTGGCCGTGAGCCATCCTGCGCCGCAAGGCCTGCGGGCTCATGTCGACCAGCTCGATCTGGTCGGCGGCGCGGACCACCGCGTCCGGCACCGTTTCGGTCTGCTTGATCCCGGTGATCGCGGCGACGACGTCGTTCAACGATTCGAGGTGCTGGATGTTCACCGTGGTGATCACATCGATACCGGCGTCGAGGAGTTGCTCGACGTCCTGCCACCGCTTCTCGTGCACCGAGCCGGGGGCATTGGTATGGGCCAGCTCGTCGACCAGCGCGACCTGCGGCTGCCGTGCGATCACTGCGTCGGTGTCCATCTCGGTCAGCTCGACGCCGCGGTAGCCGGTCGCGCGCCGCGGCACCACCGGCAGGTCACCGAGCTGCTCCGCGGTGTACTCGCGGCCGTGGGTCTCGACAATGCCGATCACGACGTCGGTCCCGCGGCCGGCGCGCCGGCGCCCCTCGCACAACATGTCGACGGTCTTCCCGACACCGGGCGCCGCGCCCAGATAGACGCGCAGCTTCCCCCTTGCCTTGGCTCCCTTGGGCAGCGAGGCAGCGGCAGGCGATCCGACCGGCACCGCGGTCACCCCTGTCCGGCGGTACTCAGCCGCTGCAGGGCCAGGTTCAGCTCCAGCACGTTGACCCGCTCCTCCCCGATGAACCCCAAGGTTCTACCGGAAGTATTGACCCTGACCAGATCCCGCACCTGGTCGGCGGCGAGCCCGCGCGCCTTGGCGACCCGGTTCACCTGGAGGTCGGCGTAGGCGGGGCTGATGTGCGGATCGAGCCCCGACGCGGAGGCCGTCAGCGCGTCCGGCGGTACCCCCGCCGGGTCGACGCCGTTGAACGCTGCGATGTCGGCGCGTCGTTGGTTCACCAGTGCCAGCAGGTCGGTGCTGTCGGCGGCCAGGTTGGATCCGCCCGAGGACAGCGGGTCGTAGCCGTCGCCCGCCGCTGACGGGCGGCCGGCGAACCACTGTGCCGGATTGCCTCGGGGTCCGTCGAACTGCTGACCGATCAACTCGGAACCGACGACTGCGCCGGTGCCGTCGGTGACCGGGGAGCCGTTGGCCGAGTTGTTCATCGCAAGCTGCCCGATCCCGAGAACCAGCAGCGGATAGGCGATCCCGAGGACGACCGTCATGGCCAGCAGGAACCGCACTGCCACCATGGCCTGCCGGCCGGCGATCGAGACGAGCGCGGATCCCGAGGGGCGGGCGGTGATGGCGGGCCGGCGGGGCTGCGGCCCGTCGGTGAAGACGTCGGTGATTGTCATGGAGATCAGCCGATTCCGGGAATGAGTGAGATGACGAGGTCGATGAGTTTGATGCCGATGAACGGGACGATCAGCCCGCCGAGACCGTAGATCAGCAGGTTGCGGTTCAACAGTGTGGCGGCCGATGAAGGCCGGTAACGGACTCCGCGAATGGCCAGCGGAATCAGCACGACGATGATCAGCGCGTTGAAGATGACCGCCGACAGGATCGCCGATGTCGGCGACGACAGGTGCATGATGTTCAGTGCTTCCAGGCCCGGATAGGCCACCATGAACATCGCCGGCAGGATCGCGAAATACTTCGAGACGTCATTCGCGATCGAGAAGGTGGTCAGCGCACCGCGGGTGATCAGCAATTGTTTGCCGATCTCGACGATGTCGATCAATTTGGTCGGACTGGAATCCAGATCGACCATGTTGCCGGCCTCCTTGGCGGCCGCGGTTCCGGTGTTCATCGCCACTCCCACATCTGCCTGGGCGAGTGCGGGCGCGTCGTTCGTGCCGTCACCCGTCATGGCGACGATGCGGCCGCCTTCCTGCTGGGCGCGGATGTAGGCGAGCTTGTCCTCCGGGGTGGACTCGGCGAGGAAATCGTCGACACCGGCCTCCCGCGCAATACTTTTCGCGGTCAGCGCCGTGTCACCGGTGATCATCACGGTGCGGATTCCCATCGCCCGCAGCTCCGCGAACCGTTCCGCGATCCCGGGCTTGACGACGTCCTTGAGATGCACGACGCCCAGCACCCGGGCGGGCGAATCGTCCCCGACCTTCCGTGGGCCACCCTCGGCGACCAGCAGCGGTGTTCCGCCGTCGGCGGAGATGTCGTCCGCGGCCGCCAGTGATTCGCTCGGCACGGTCCCACCGTTCTCCTGCACCCAGCGTGCGACCTGCGAGACGGCGCCCTTGCGGATGGACCGCTCACCGGCGTCCGGACCCCCGGGCAGGTCGATCCCGCTCATCCGGGTTCGGGCGGAGAACTCGATCACCTCGCCGTTCTCGGAGGCCGCGGCGGCCCACTGTGGATCCACCTGATAGTCCTCACGGCAGAGCGCGACGATCGACTTTCCTTCCGGGGTGTCGTCGGCCAGGCTCGCCGCCATCGTGGCCGATGCCATCGCGTGCGGGTCCACTCGGGGTGCGGCGACCAGCCTGGCCGCCTGCCGGTTGCCGTAGGTGATGGTGCCCGTCTTGTCGAGCAACAGCGTGGACACGTCACCGGCGGCCTCCACCGCCCGGCCGCTCATCGCCAGCACGTTGTGCTGCACCAGCCGATCCATCCCGGCCACACCGATCGCGGAGACCAGCGCGCCGATCGTCGTCGGGATCAGGCAGACGAGCAGGCTGACCAGGATGACGATGGATTGCGGCGAATCAGCGAAATTCGACATCGGCTGCAGCGCAATGGTGACCAGCAGGAACACGATCGTCAGAGCGGCCAGCAGGATGTTCAGGGCGATCTCGTTCGGCGTCTTCTGCCGCACCGATCCCTCGACCAGAGCGATCATCCGGTCGATGAAGGACTGCCCGGGTTCGGTGGCGATCCTGATGACGATCCGGTCCGAAAGCACCCTGGTACCCCCGGTGACCGAGGACCGGTCGCCGCCGGACTCCCGGACCACCGGCGCGGACTCACCGGTGATCGCTGATTCGTCGACACTTGCGACACCGTCGACGATGTCACCATCACCGGGGATGACGTCACCGGCCTCGCAGACGACCAGGTCACCTGCTCGCAGGTCCGCGGCGGCGATCCGGGACTCCTTGCCCTCGGGGTCGAGTTTGCGGGCGACGGCGACGTCCCGGCTGGCCCGCAGGGTGGCGGCCTGGGCCTTCCCACGGCCTTCGGCCACGGCGTCGGCGAGGTTCGGCGAACAGCACGGTCAACCACAGCCACACCGTCACGCTGATCACGAAGACGCCCGGCTCGGTGAGACACAGCACGGTAGCGAGCGCGGCGCCGACCTCGACGACGAACATCACCGGGTTGCGCCACATGACCCGCGGGTCGAGTGCGCGAATGGCGTTGGGCAGTGCCTTCCACAGGCTGGCCGGGTTGAACACCCCGGCGCCGATCCGTCCCGCAGCCTCTGCCGGGCGGTTGCGCCGGTCGGTGCCCGGTGTGAGAACGGGTGCGGTGGTCATCAGATCAGTCCTTCAGCGAGGGGGCCGAGCGCGAGCGCCGGCAGGTAGGTCAAGGCGGCGACGAGGATGACGACGCCGACCAGCATCACCACGAACTGCGGGCGGTAGGTCGGTAGGGTTCCGGCATCATCGGGACGAACCCCCTGCCGGGCAAGGGATCCCGCCAGACCCAGGACCATTGCGATCGGCAGCAACCGGCCGATGAGCATGGCGACGGCGAGAGCGATGTTGAAGAAGTCGGAGTTCGCGGAGAGTCCGGCGAAAGCTGATCCGTTGTTGTTTCCGGCCGAGCCGAAGGCGTACATGATCTCGGTCAGCGCGTGCGGGCCGCTGTTGAGCGGGCCGGCCCGGCCGGCCGGAAGGGCCAGTGCGACGGCGCTGCCGAGCAGCACCACCGCCGGTGTGACCAACAGGTAGCAGGCGGCGAACTTCATCTCCGTTCCGCCGATCCGCTTGCCCAGGTAGGTCGGGGTACGCCCGACCATCAGACCGGCCAGGAAGACAGTGATGACGGCGAGGATCAACATGCCGTACAGGCCTGATCCCACGCCGCCCGGGGCGATCTCACCCAGCAGCATGTTCAGCAGCAGGATTCCGCCGCCGACACCGGTGTAGGACGAATGCGTCGAGTCGATCGCACCTGTCGAGGTCAGTGTGGTGGAGACCGCGAACATCGCCGACAGCGGTATCCCGAACCGCACTTCCTTGCCCTCGGTGGCCGCTCCGGCCGCTTGCAGGGCGACGCCGGGATGCGCGTTCTCCAGCGCGATGGTGGCGGCCAGCGAACCGGCCCACAGCACCACCATGGCGGCCAGGATGGCGTAACCCTGCTTGACGTTGCCCACCAGCGTGCCGAAGGTGCGCGGCAGCGAGAACGGAATCACCAGCAACAGGAAGATCTCGAACAGATTGGTGACCGCGCTGGGGTTCTCGAAAGGGTGCGCGGAATTTGCGTTGAAGTAGCCCCCGCCGTTCGTGCCGATTTCCTTGATCGCCTCCTGGGACGCGACCAGCCCACCGGGCAGAGTCTGCGTGCCGTCCGCGATCGTCGCGATCTCCGTTGGGGCGGTGAGGTTCTGGATCACCCCGGCGGACACCAGGACGAGCGCCGTCACGACTGACAGCGGCAGCAGCAGACGCAGGCTGATGCGGGCCAGGTCGACCCAGAAGTTGCCCAGTCGATCGGTGTTCCGCCGTACGAGTCCCCTGATGAGGGCGGCGACCACCGCCATGCCGACGGCCGCGGACAGGAAGTTCTGCACCGTCAGGCCGAGCGCCTGCACCGTGTATCCCAGGGCTGATTCGCCGGAATAGGACTGCCAGTTGGTGTTGGTCACGAAGCTGACGGCAGTGTTGAACCCCTGGGCGGCAGGCATGTTCGGCGTGCCATTGCCGAACGGGAGCCACGATTGGATGCTCAACAAGGCCCAGAGCACGGCGATCGACACCGCGCTGAATGCCAGAACCGACAGGAGGTAGGTCGTCCAACGCTGATCGGCACCGGCGTCGACCCGCAACATCCTGTACAGGCCGCGCTCGGTCCGGCTGTGCCTCGTCGGCGTGAACACCCGCGCCATGTAGTCGCCGAGCGGAACATGCACCAGCGCCAACGCCGCCACCACCAGTGCGATCTGCAGTGCCGCAGCCAGTGCTGGGCTCATCAGAAACGCTCCGGCTTCAGCAGGGCAACCACCAGGTATCCCAGCAACAGCAGGGCAACGACCCCCGCGACGACCGTCATCGGTCCTCCACCTGCTCGTTCACGTCAGTCCCGGGATGCCGGGACCTGTTGCGAACGTAAATCCGGGTAGGTGGGCTGCGCCGCAATCCTGACGGAGCCTTGATGCCGCGATGGGCCGTCTTGACGGAATCCTTACGCGACCCCCACAACGGCGCTTCTCGACGATCATCGAGGCGTTTGCTCCGGGACCGCGTGATCGAGGACCGCGTGCTCGAAGGCCGCGTGCTCGAAGGCCGCGTGCTCGAAGGCCGGGTTTGCCGACGTCAGAGCCGGTCGACCTCGGCGGACGCCCGGCCGCCGGACAGTCTCGGATACCCCGGCCCCCGGTCGAAGAACGGCGGGTCGGCCGGGACGTCCGCCGCCATCAGGCCGCGGGCCGCCGCCGTTCCCTCGATGTCGACCAGATACCCATCTGGCCCGCCGTCGATCACCACGCCGTAGTCGGTGAGCGCCCCGTCGATAGAGACCTTGCCCCACAACACATCCCGTAACACCATCTCCGGCGGGCGGGTCAGCGGGTCGCCCCATCCGCCGCCGCCGGTCGTCCGGATCCGGATCACCTCCCCGGCCGCGACCGGCTCAGCATCGGCCAGTGCGTCCACCTCGCGCTCGTTCGGCCCGCCCGGGTCGATGGTGACGCTGAACGACCTGCCCGCCCGGCCGCCCTTGACACCCCAGCAGGCGAGGATCGACCGGTCGGCGATGGACATGAAGTGGGCGTCGACGAGCATCCGGATGTGCTTGTCGTACCCGAGGCCGCCGCGGTGATATCCCGGCCCGCCGGAGTCGACCGCGAGCCCCAGTCGCTCGACCAGGAACGGGAAACGCGCCTCGGTGAATTCGCTCGGCAGGTTCCGGGAATCGGGGACGACATGGATGGTGTCCTCCCCATCGGCGTAATACCGGCCGCCCGAGCCGCCGCCGAGCACCTCGCGCATGAGGTAAGGCCTGCCGTCGACGTCGCGGCCGTACACACCGGTGTAGCGGATGGTCTCCTGATCGGCGGGCATCCGGCCGTCGACCGCTTTGGCAAGCACCCCCGCCAACACCCCCAGCAGCCGCAGGATGACGAAGGTCCGGGCATTGGTCGGCGCCGGAAACACCGGGGTGAGCAACGTCCCCGGCGGCGGGAAGCGCATCTCGATCAGCGGGACGACCCCTTCGTTGACCTCGAGCTCGGCCATCCGCTCCGGGGTCTCCGCGAGATTCCGCAGGATGGGGGCCAGCCACTTCGCGAGGAACACGCCGTCGGAATAGTCCGCGCAATGGTTGATGGGTCCCTTCGCCTGCGGCGAGGTCCCGGTGAAATCCAGCACGATCCGGCCGTCGGTCACCCCGTCGCCGGCCGACATCTTCGTCAGGGTGATCCGCTGCGCGTGCAGCCGCGGAGGGTCGACACCATCGTGCTCGGCGTAGTCCTCCCAGACGTACTCGCCGTCCGGGATCTTCGAGAGCAGCTCCGTTCGGTACGTACTGGTGGTCGCGTCCAGGATGGCGTCGAAGGCCGCCTCGATCTTCTCCCGGCCGTACCGCTCGAACAGCTCGGCCAGCCGGCCGGCGCCCATCAGGCAGGCCGAGCACTCGGCATCCAGGTCGGCGGCCAGCGACTCCGGCATCCGGGAATTGCGGGTCATGATCCGCAGGGCGGCGTCGTTCGGCACGCCCGCGGCCCACAATCTGATGGGCGGCACCATCAGGCCCTCTTCGAACACGCTGGTGGCGTGCGACGGCATGGAACCCGGTACGGTGCCGCCGATGTCGTCATGGTGACCGAAGGCCTGGACGAAGGCCACCACCTCGTCGTGGTGGAAAACCGGGACGGTGACGCAGAGATCGGGCAGGTGGCCGATGCCGCCCTCGGAGAGGTAGACATCGTTGTGGAAGTAGACGTCGCCCGGGACCATCTGCGCAAGGGGGAAGTCGCGAACCACGGGTTGGACCAGTGCCGAGTACGAGCGACCGGTCAGCTTGCGCATGCGCACGTCATGGATGCCCGCCCGGAAATCGTGGGCGTCCCTGATCATCGGCGAGCGGGCGGTGCGACCGATCGCGGTTTCCACCTCCGCCTCGACCGAAGCCAATGTGCCCGAGACGATCTCGACAAGAACCGGATCAATCATCGCGAGTCTCCCGGTCCGGTCACGAGTAGATTCCCGAATCCATCGACGCTGCAGGCGTAGTCAGGCGGAATCGGCACCGTCGCGCCGAATTCCTGGATGACGGCAGGTCCGGACAGCGCGTCGCCGGAACCGAGCCGCGCCCGGTCGTACACGGCCGCCTCACGCCACTGGCCGAAATGCACCGCACGGGTGCCCAACACGGCACCGTCCGATCCGGCGCCGCGCGGAATCTCGGGTATCCGCGGGCGGCGAATCGGCCCGATACCGCTGATCCGCAGGTTGACCCATTCCACCGGCTGATCTGCGCGCTCGCGGAAGTCGTACCCGTAGAGCGCGCGGTGCGCATCATGGAAGCTGCCGACGACGACATCGGCCCACCCGCGGGTGATCTCGCCGTCCGGGCACGGCACCCGGACCTCGAAGGCCTGCCCGATGTAGCGCAGGTCGGCCGACCGTTCGACGCGCTGGTCCCCGGTGGGAAGCCCTCAGCCGACAGCGCCTGCCGGGCGTCAGCGGCGAGTTCGCCGAACGCCGCCCGCATCCGGTCGAGATCGAGATCCCGGTCGGCGGTGACCGCGGTCCGCACGCCGTCGTTGCGGACGTCAACGGTGAGCAGTCCGTACGCCGAGACGTTGCCCGGGTTGGGCGGCACGAGAATCTGGTGCGATGCCGAGGATGTCCATCAACCGGCAGGCCAGCAGCGAACCGGAGCCGCCGAAGGTGACCAGCGGGAAGCCCGGACGTCGAGCCCGCGTTTGGCGGTGATCCGGCGAGCAGCCATTGGCCTGGCTCCAGGCCGAGACCTCCAGGATGCCGGCTGCGGCTTAGCAATACGTACTCGTAGCGGTACAGGTAC
>CAVXYU010000009.1:0-101008 GCA_963766015.1 uncultured Actinomycetota bacterium
AGACGAATCGTTGCCTTCGCCCGGGATATTGTTGGCACTCTGCACGTGGTCAAATACAGTTGCCGCAGGAGGCAGGTTGAAGGCGAATTGCGTCAGTGTCACCATATTCACGCCATCGTTGAAGGTGAGGGTAGCCGGTGAAAGACGATGAATCAATGTTCCGGTGTAGGTGGTGATGGAATACGTATTCAGGGCGAGGGTGTCGTCCACGACTGGGGCGTGGAAAGCGGAAGCGGCAGGCGCTCCGATAAAGTTCTGAGCCGTGATGCCGGGGAAGAGGTCTCCGCCGAAGAAGAGGTTCAGACCCTCTTCCGGCTGTGAGCCGATGGGAGTCCCTCCGTTCGCGTAGAAGAGAAAGTCGTAGATGCCAGGGGTGAGGACCAGGTTCAGAGCAAGCGAAGAGGCCGAGGCTCCCGTATTCACGAAGGTGGGACCTCAGGACCCGGAAAGCAGATAGAGCTCAGAACCGCCTGCAGTGTTATTACGTTGAGTAGTCCACACATTCGTGCCGTAAGGATCGATGCCTTGCGTGATGTAGGAGCCATTTGAGTCTGTTGCGAAGACAATGGCACCAGTGAGTGTGGTGGCGTAAGAAGAAACCGCTGATGTGAGACAGAAGACTAGCAGTAGAATGCCCTTGCGGGTCATAGTTTCCCTCCGAGGATAGCTCCCCAAAAAGGAGCAGGGCGAGCAGACCTAACTAGCCCATTACCTATAAATTGTAAGCTGCTGGAGGGATAAACGTGAGCCAGTTCACGGTAACGAACAAACGTTACTTCTTGCGCTTTTTGTAGCCGATGAGACCAACACCGGCAAGTGCGGAACCGAGGAGCATCCAGGTGCCGGGCTCCGGAACGTCGCTAGTAACCAGGATGGTGAACGAGCCGAAGCTGTCCTGCGTACCGTTCTGGTTGCTGAGGTCTGACCGACTTGATCGAGGGCGACGAGCGGATTCGGCAGGCTGAAGCTATAGGCCGTCAGGAGAACCTTGGCTGTGCCGTGGTCGTCGTACAGCAGCGTGGCGGGTGAATGCAGTCCAGGCTGGAAGACAAACAATGTTTTCGCATCGAGGGTCAGCGAATCGTCGATGTTGTTGAAAGGGACCAAGGCTGAAGATCCGGGAAGGCTTGGCCGCCCTGGTTGATACCAGTGATTTTCGGATCGTTCGCCCCATTGAAGAACAGGTTCAAGGCGAAGTAACGAATATCGACACCACCGTCAGCAAAGAGGTCGTAGGTATAGGTTCCAGGTCCAAGGGGGATGTTTAGATCGAGGGGCGACGAGTTGACAAAGCTTCCGCTTTGTTTCAGATAGAGATTGGCACCAGCGATCTTCGTCGAGGACGTGCTCCAGATGTCCGTTCCGTAGCCATAGGTCGCGCACTCCCGCCGGACTGCACGATGAAGAATTCGTTCGCATCGGCAGAGAAGCATGCACTGGTGAGGTTGATGCCAAAGGATGGCGGCCGTAAAGACACAGCGCGCCCGCGAGAAGAACACCTTTACGTATCATGGGTCCTTCTACTGTACTCAGTAGAGCCCCAACGTACAATAAGCTCTTAACCTTAATTGTCACCCCCCAAGGTGTTGGTGGCACTCACCGTACTCGGGCGGGCAGGGACTATTCCATTCTAAGTACTAGAACTATTTCAATGAAAGAATAGGAGTATTGGGCGGAAGCGTGAATAGACTGTCAGATAAGCCGTTATTGACGGTCACGCTCTCCGAAAAGATCTCGAAGATCTTCTCCCCGTCCCGCTCACGGAGGATATTGTAGGGCCACTGTACCCCGCCTCCCACATCGCGGTACTTCGTGAAGCGTGTCACCTCTTCACTGCGTTCTTTTGTCTCGGGATTGCGAAGTACGAAAACCTGGCGGATAGGCAGGTGCGTGCTCTGTTGGAAGTAGACCGTAGTCGTCCTATTGACGCTATCGGTGATGTCGACGATGTCGATGGGCGTATTCTCGGGACCGATCCCTATAGTCGAGGATCAAGCCGGGCTCATTCAGCCTCTGATGTAAGACGTAGAAAACATTACGGGGCGTGCCTTCGCGGAAACGCTCCTGGCGGTCTTTCGGAAGCGGACGAGCTCCGCGGTAGGTGAGTTGATAGCCAGCGTCTTCCAGCAGGAGGATGATCTGGTCGTCTTTCTTACCGAAGGTCTGGCGCTCGCGGACGGTCAACTTGCCGGGACCGAGTTCGCCGTCGCTTTCACGCAATCCTGACCGCGGTTCGGCCACGGTTCGCCGGCTGAAGCTTCAGCCCTGACTGGAGAAGGCCGCGTCGAACGCTGCGGACGGCGGGGCGAAGGCCAGCGACTTACGAACGCCAGCGCCTCGGGCGCGCCGACCAACCGGTCCATCCCGGCGTCCTCCCATTCGATGGACAGCGGACCGGTGTAGCCGATGGTGTTCAGCATCCGGAAGCAGTCCTCCCAGGGCACGTCGCCGTGTCCGGTGGAGACGAAGTCCCAGCCGCGGCGCGGATCCGCCCACGGCAGGTGCGAGCCGAGCACGCCCGCGCCGCCCGTTGCCGGTGCGGAGCTTCGCGTCCTTGCAGTCGACGTGGTAGATCCGGTCGCGGAAATCCCAGAGGAACATCACCGGGTCGAGGCCCTGCCAGACGAAGTGGCTCGGATCCCAGTTCAGGCCGAAGGCCGGCCGGTGCCCGATCGCCTCCAGCGTGCGCTCGGTGGTGTAGTAGTCGTAGGCGATCTCGCTCGGGTGCACCTCGTGGGCGAACCGCACGCCGACCTCGTCGAAGACGTCGAGGATCGGGTTCCAGCGGTCGGCGAAGTCCTGGTAGCCCGCGTCGATCAGCGCCTGCGACGCGGGCGGGAACATCGCGACGTACTTCCACACGGACGAGCCGGTGAAGCCGACGACGGTGTCGACGCCCAGCCTGGCGGCGGTCCGCGCGGTCATCTTCATCTCCTCGGCTGCCCGCTGCCGGACGCCCTCGGGATCGCCGTCGCCCCAGATCCGGTCTGGCAGGATGTCGCGGTGGCGCGCGTCGATCGGGTCGTCGCAGACGGCCTGACCCTTGAGATGGTTCGAGATCGCGAAGACCGGACAGCCCGTACCTGTCGAGGATCTCCGTGCGGCCGGCGATGTAGTCGTCGTCTTCCGCGCCCCGCCAGACGTCGAGATGATCTCCCCAGCAGGCGATCTCCAGACCCTCATAGCCCCACTCGGCGGCGAGCCGGGCCACCTCCTCGAACGGCAGGTCGGCCCATTGGCCGGTGAACAGGGTGATCGGGCGGGCCATGTCAGTGCTCCTCGTCGGGGATGGACTGCCAACTGCTGTCGGCGGCGGAACTTGTCCTCGATCGCGGCCAGCACCCGTTGCACGTGCAGACCGTCGGCGAAGGTCGGGCGAGCCGGGTCGCCGGAGGCGATCGCCCTGACCAGATCGATCACCTGGTGGGTGAAACCGTGCTCGTAACCGAGCCCGTGCCCGGGGGGCCACCAGGACGACAGGTACGGGTGTGACGGCTCGGTCACCAGGATCCGGGTGAACCCGGCCTCCGCGGCCGGGCGGCGGCCGTCGTAGTGCTCGAGCACATTCATGTTCTCGAAGTCGAACGCGAGAATCCTGCGCGTGCCGTTGATCTCGAATCGCATGCGCGTTCTTCCGGCCGAGCGCGAACCGGGACGCCTCGAAGGCGGCGATCGCCCCCGAGTCCAGCCGGCCGAAGAAGACGGCCGCGTCGTCCACGGTCACCGGGCCGTAGCCCTCACCGGCCGTGCCGCCGATGGTGGCGCCGGTCCGCCGCCTGCCGCGGCCGGCAACGGCCGCTGTTTGACGAAGGTCTCGGTCAGCCCGGACACCCCGGTGAGCCGATGCCCGGTGACGAACTCGACCGCATCGATGATGTGCGCGCCGATGTCGCCGAGCGCTCCGGAGCCGGCCCGTTCCTTGTCCAGCCGCCAGGTGAGCGGCGCCTCCTCATCGGCCAGCCAGTCCTGCAGGTACTGCGCGCGCACCTGCCGGACCGACCCGATCGTGCCATCGGCGACCATCTCCCTGGCCAGCGCCACCGCCGGGGTCCGCCGGTAGGTGAAACCCACCATCGCCTGCCGGCCGGGCGCGTTACCGGGCCGCCGCCACCATCGCCTCTGCCTCGCGCAACCGTGTTCGCCAGCGGCTTCTCGCACAGCACGTGCTTGCCGGCGGCCAACGCGGCGATCGCCATCTCGGCGTGCGTGTCGCCCGGGGTGCAGATGTCGACGATGTCGATGTCGTCGCGGGCGATCGCCGCCCGCCAGTCGATCGGTGCTGTCCTGCCAACCGAGCCGGTCCGCCGCCGCCGCAGCGGCGCTCGCTGCGGCGGCCGACCACCAGCGCCATCTCCGGGCGGAGCGGCAGTTCGGCGACGTGCCCGGCGGTGCGCCAGGCCTGGGAGTGGGCGGCTCCCATGAACGCGTGCCCGATCATCGCCACCCGCACCACAGGTGTTCCGGCGGTTGTCATCTCGCTGTCCCTTCGTTGTCCGACCGGTAGAGCGTTCGATGGAAGCAGTGCATTCGACAAGAGCAGGGCTTCCGATGAAAGCAGGTCAGGACTCGAAGGCGGTCGGCAGGTACTGCTCCACGTTGTCCTTGGTCACGACGGGCGCGTAGAGCTTGACCTCGCGGGGCACCTCGACCTCGACGAGGTCACCCATCGCCTCATCCTGGACGAGCAACCGGGCCAGTCGGATCCCGTCGGCGGCCTGGGTGGAGGGGTAGATGACCGTGGCCTTGAGGACCGTGTTGTCGGCCTGGATGTCGCGCATCACGTTGGCCGATCCGGCGCCGCCGACCATGATGAACTCATCGCGACCGGCGTTCTTGATGGCGGCCATGACGCCCACACCCTGGTCGTCGTCGTGGTTCCACAGCGCGTCGATCTTCGGCGCGGCCTGCAGCAGGTTGGACGCCGCGGCCTCACCGGACTCGACGGTGAACTCCGCGGCGACCCGGTTGGACACCTTCAGTCCGCAGTCGGCGAGCGCATCGGCGAAGCCCTTGGAACGGTCCTGGGTCAGCGGCAGCGAATCGATGCCGGCGATCTCGGCGATGACCGCATCGGGCTTGTCACCGAGCTGCTCGCAGATGTAGGTGCCGGCCGAGACGCCCATGCCGTAGTTGTCGCCCAGCATGGTGCGTCCGCGCGGCGAACGGGCTGGAGAACTCACGGTCGACGTTGATCACCGGAATACCGGCGTTCATCGCCTTTGTCGCCACATCGGTCATGGCGGCACCGTCGAACGGGAGGCAGCACGATGGCGTCGACCTTGTCGTTGATGAAGGTCTCGACCTGGCTGATCTGCAGGTTGACGTCGTTGGTGCCCTCTGCGACGACCAGGTCGACATCGCCGAGCGCCTCGGCCTCGGCCACCGCGGACTTGGTGATCGAACCCATCCAGCCGTGGTCGGCCGCCGGGGCGGAGAACCCGATCTTGATCTTCTCGCCGGACGCCGGGGCCGCACTGGCAGCCGGCCGATGCTGCCGCGGAGCCACCTGCCGGGCGCTGGCCGCCGCACTGTCCGCGGCCGCGGTGCTCGCGGCCGAGTGTGCTGCTGGTGGCGGTGTTCGACGAGTTGGTACAGGCGGTCAGCGCCAGCGCGCCGGCGGCGACGATGGCCATGGTGCGCAGCGCCGATCGGGACAGTTGCCTGCCGGGAACGACATTTCGGGTGCGGGAGGTACGGGACATGGTGGTGCTCCTTCACTGCGTCGTGACGAAGAACAGGGGAACAGGTGATCGAGTGCGGTCCGCGGACCTGACCGAGAGAGCCTGGGCGCGTTGCTGCGGGCGAGGATCGAGATCAGCCGCCGCGGGACCGTGCGGCGACCCGCTGCTGCAGCAGGACGGCGGCGACGATGATCAGGCCCTTGGCGATGGCCTGCGCGGAGATCGACAGGTTGTTCAGGGTGAAGACGTTGGTCAGCGTGGTGAAGATCAGCACGCCGAACACGGTGCCGACGATGGTGCCGCGACCACCGGAGAGCAGGGTGCCGCCGATCACCACGGCCGCGATCGCGTCGAGTTCGTAGAGCGTGCCGTGGGTCGACGATCCGGCCGTGGTCCGCGCCATGATCATCACGCCGGCGATACCGGCCGACAGGCCGACCAGTCCGTAGAGCAGCATCGTCTGCCGCTTGACCCGGATTCCGGCCAGCCTGGCGGCTTCCGGATTGCCGCCGACCGCGAAGGTCCGCCGGCCGAAGGTGGTGCGGTTCAACAGGATCCAGCCGGCGACGGCGACCGCGGCGAAGACCCAGACGATGACCGGGATGCCGAACAGGCTCGCCGGTGAAGACGTCGAGGAAGCCCTTGACCCTGATGATCTGGGTCTGCCGGTTCGCGATGATCTCGGCGAGCCCGCGGGCGGCCGCCATCATCGCCAGCGTGGCGATGAACGGCACGATCCGCCCGTAGGCGACCATCAGGCCGTTCAGCAGCCCGGCCGCGGTGCCGACCAGCAGCGCGGTGCTGACCATGATCGACCAGTGGACGTCGTTGGCCAGCAGTCTGGGTGCCGGACGTCGTCGCCCACACCGACGACAGCCCGACGACGGCGCCGACCGAGAGGTCGATGCCGCCGGCGGTGATCACGAACGTCATGCCGATCGATACCACGCCGATCACCGACGCGAGCCGCAGGATCGTCAGCAGGTTGTCGGTGCTGGCGAACCGGTCCCCCGCGCTGATGAAGCCGACGATGCACAGCAGGACAAGGGCGATCACCAGCCCCAGGTTGCGGGTGACGCCGGACGGCAGGGCGCGGCGGGGCCGATCACCGGTGACCGTCGGCGCGATGTCCGGCGGCATGGACCGGGCGGGCTGATGGACGTCGGTCGCCGGGTCGCTCAGCCGGGCGCCCTCGGTGCTCTTGTCCGTCATGCGGCGGTCCCTCCCATCACCAGGTCGAGGACCTGGTTCTCGTTGATACCGGCGGCGGGGCCGTCGTGCAGCACCCGTCCGCCCGCGACCACCAGCACCCGGTCGGCCAGACCCAGCACCTCTTCGACCTCGCTGGACACCACCACGACCGCGACCCCCGAATCGGCCAGTTCTCTGATGAGTACGTAGATCTCGCTGCGAGCGCCGACGTCGACACCGCGGGTCGGCTCGTCCAGCAGCAGCACCTTGCACCGACGGAGCAACCACCGGGCGAGGACGATCTTCTGCTGGTTGCCGCCGGACAGCGTGCGGACGATCCGATCCGGGTCGGCCGGCCGGACATCCACGGTGGCGGCAACCTTCATGGCGGCCTCTCGTTCGGCGGAATCCTTGGTGAAACCGCCCGACGGCGAACCGGCCCGATCGCCGCCATCGAGATGTTGTGATACACCGCCTGGTCCAGGATGAGGCCCTGGGATTTGCGCTCCTCGGGGGCGAGGCCGACGCCCGCTCTGACAGCCGACCTGACAGATCCCGTTCCGCAACGGAACACCCTGCACAGCAACGGTTCCGCTGTCGGCGCGTCGCGCGCCGAAGATGGTCTCGATGATCTCGCTCCGGCCCGCACCGACCAGTCCGGCCAGGCCGACGATCTCCCCCGGGTGGACGTCGAATCCAACGTCCTGGAACTCCCCGGCCCTGGACAGGTCCCGCACTGACAGCAGCGGTTCCACCCCGGCCGCCGGCGGGCGACCCGAGCGGGGCGGGAAGACGTACTCGATCGACCGGCCGGTCATCAGCCGGATCAACTCCGACGTCGGAGTCGTCCTGGCGTCGAGCCCGGTCGCGACCGTGCGGCCGTCCTTGAGCACGGTGATCCGGTCGCCGATCCGGCGGATCTCCTCCAGCCGGTGCGAGATGTACACCACCGCAACGCCCGCCCTGGACAGGTCGCCGATCAGGTGGAAGAGGTTGTCGACCTCTTCCCCGTCCAGCACCGCGGAGGGTTCGTCCATCACGATCAGCCGAGCGTCCCGGGACAGCGCCCTGGCGACCGAGACGATCTGCTTCCCGGCGGCGGACAGCGATGCCGACCTCCCTGGACGGTGTGATCTCCGGATGTCCCAACCGCGCCATCAACTCGGCCGCGCGCCGGCGGGTCTCCGCGCGCTGCGAGAAACCGGCCGTGGCCAGCTCGTGCCCGAGAAAGATGTTCTCCCCCACCGACAGCCAGTCGACCAGATCGAGTTCCTGATAGATCGTCGCGATGCCCTGCTTGAGCGCGGCGACCGGTGAGGCCAGCGATGCCGGCTCGCCCTGCCACAGCACCTCGCCCGCATCGACCGAATGAGCCCCGGCCATCACCTTGATCAGAGTCGATTTGCCGGCGCCGTTCTGCCCGAGCAGGCAGTGCACCTCACCGGCGCGAACGTCCAGGTCGACGCCGTCGAGCGCGCGCACGCCAGGGAAAACCTTGACGATTCCGCGCATCTCCAGCAGCGGAGTTCCGCTGTGGTCTTCCTCGACCGGGGGCATGACGGTGACCGTAACCACAGTTTCGTATGTTGGTCAAGCAAATGTCGCCGACCGTGATCCACAAGTTGTCTGGTCCACGTAGCGAACTCTGTGCTTAGCTGTGCCGATGACGGCGACGCGTCCCGGATCTTTGGCGTCCGGCGACCTATTTCAGCTGCTGCGCGACGGTCAGCGGGCGGACCAGGGCCGAACTCGCGGAGCTCACCGGCCTGGCGAGATCGACCATCGACCGCGCGGGTCGACGAACTGCTCGCCGCCGGTCTGGTCGTGCCGGCCGGCGAGGCCCGGTCGTCGGGTGGCAGGCCGCCCAGCCGAATCGCTTTCGACCCGCACTGCCGGGTCGTGCTGGCCGCCGACCTCGGCGCCACCCACGTCACGCTTGCTGTCACCGACCTGGAAGCCGGTGTGATCGGTGATTCCACCGAGGCCCTGCGGATCGCCGACGGGCCTGAGAAGGTCCTCGATCATCTGTGGGACGCCTGGACGTCCATTCTCGAATCGGCGGGCCGCTCGGTGGCGGATGTAGCCGGCATCGGCATCGGCGTCCCAGGGCCGGTGGAATTCGCGACCGGCCGGCCGACCAATCCGCCGATCATGCCCGGCTGGGACGGTTTCGACATTCCCGGCCTACATCCACAACAACGTCGATGCCCCGGTTCTGGTGGACAACGACGTCAATCTGATGGCACTGGGCGAATTCGACGAGGGCTGGCCGGACGACGATCATCTGCTGTTCGTCAAGATCGCCACCGGCATCGGGGCGGGGATCGTCTCCGACCGGACGGCTGAACCGCGGGGCGCAGGGGTCGGCCGGCGACCTCGGCCATGTGCGGGCGGCGGGCGAATCGACCGCGCTGTGCACCTGCGGCAACATCGGCTGCCTGGAGGCGGTGGCGGCCGGTCCCGGCGATTGCGGCCCGCCTCCGGGACGCGGGCATCGCAGCCGATTCCACCGCCGACGTCGTCGAACTGGTTCGCAGCGGCGATCCGGTTGCGCTGCAACGGGTTCGCCAGGCGGGCCGGGACATCGGCGCGGTGCTCGCCACCTGCGTCAACCTGCTCAACCCGTCGGTGATCGTGATCGGCGGACCGATCGCCGAGGTGAGCGAGCACCTGCTCGCCGGGGTGCGGGAGGTGGTCTATCACCGCTCGCCACCGCTGGCCACCCAGCACCTGCGGATCTCCCGCAGCCGCACCGGGGCCAGGGCAGGCGTCCGGGGCGCCAGCGCGATGGTGATCCAGGCGGTGCTGGCCCCAGAGGCCATCGATGCTCTGCTGCAGCGACTTTCCAACGAGCTCGCCGCCAAGGGTGGGCAACGGTGAACGGCGTCATCGGCGACATCCTGCCGCTGGCCCTGTGTGTCGCGATCTCCCCGATCCCGATCATCGCAGCGATCCTGATGCTGTTCTCGCCGCGCGCGGCCGGAACCAGCAGCGGGTTCCTGATCGGTTGGCGTGCTGGGCGTGCTGCTGTTGCTCCCCGGCGCGCGAAACTGGCGGGGCCGGAATCGGTTTCGGACAGGAAATCGTTGCGATCGCGGTGTTCACGGTCATTGCCGCCTCGACCGTTGCCGTCCCGGTGATCGGTTATCTGTTCGCCGCGGACCGGATGCGGGCACCGCTCGACCGGCTCAAGGCATGGCTCCAGGACAACAACGCGGTGGTGATGGCGGTACTGCTCGCCGTCATCGGCGTGGTGCTGATCGGCAAGGGAATCGGCGGACTCTGACCCGGCTGACCGGCTACCCCGGCGGTGGGACCGTCAGACCCGTTCCACGTCGATCAATCTCGGGAGGTCGATGACCGCTCGCACCCCGCCGCCGTCCGCCTCAGCCACGGTCAGCGATCCGCCGTGCGCTGCGGCGACCTCGCGGACCAACGACAGCCCCAACCCGAACCGGCGGGTTCCGCCGACCCCACCCGCCGAGCCCTGACCGCGCGCGAAACGCTCCGTCAGTTTGGCGGCGTCGTCGCCGGCGAGACCTTCACCGTTGTCGGTCACCGAGATGAGCACCCGGCCCGCGCAGGCGGATGTCGCCACCACGACACGTCCCCCTGCCGGTGTGTGCGACAGCGCGTTGTCCACCAGTGCCGTGATCGCCCGGCGCAGGGCGCTGTGCGAGGCCCGCACCAACTCTTCGGACGCCGCGTCCACGTCCAGCGAGACATCGGCCTTCGTGGCAAGAATGCCCATGGCCGCGACCACCTCTTCGGCGAGTTCGTCGACGGCGACCGGCTCACCGCGGCCTGGATCCGCGGCGAGGGCAGCGCTCTCCAACATCTCGTCGACGATCTCGCCGAGCACCCTCGAGTCGTCCAGCAGTTGATCGACGGCGGGCCGGGACGGATCGTCGGCGGGCATCCGCCGCGCCAGCAACTGCGCCCTGGTGTGCAGCACCGTCAATGGTGTCCGCAGTTCGTGGCCGGCGTCGGCCACGAATCGTCGTTGCAGCGCAAGCGCTTCACCGAGCGGCGCCACCGCGCGCCGAGCGACCAGGAATCCCACGACACCCGCGATGACGATGCCCACGACGGCCGAGATGATCAGCGCCTCGCGGAGCACGTCGTCCCAGTCGTCGTCGCGCACGCCTGGACGGGGCGGCCGCGAGTGCCGGAATTGCCCGATGGTCAGGGCCACCGCCGCGACGATGACCACGACGATCGCGCAGGCCGCGGAGATCTGCCAGGCGATCCGCCTGGCCGCGGACCTGAGCAGTTCGGAATCCGGGTGGCTTTCCGACCGGGTGGGACGATGCGGCGTCATACCGCTCCCAGCCGGTAACCCAGACCATGAACGGTCTGTACCACTTCCTTACCCAGCTTGCGTCGCAGGTAGTACACGTAGGTGTCGACGGTGCCCTGGCCGTCCTGCGGATCGAAGACCATCTGAAGCAGGTCCGGCCGGGTGAACACCCGGCCCGGACGGCGGGCCAGGACCTCCAGCAGGGCCGTTTCCTTTCCGGACAACTCGACGGCATCGGCGCCGTCGCCGAGAACACGCCGTCCCGCGACGTCGAGCCTGCGCCGTCCTATGGACACCATGGCCGCGGTCTCCGAGTGCCGGCGCAGCAGCGCCCGCAGCCGGGCCAGCAGTTCGTCGATCTCGAACGGCTTGACGACGTAATCCTCTGCGCCGGCATCAAGACCCTCCACCCGATCCGCGACGGTCCCCCGCGCGGTGAGGACCAGGATCGGAGTACTGATGCCGCGGCGCCGCAGTCGGCTGATCAGGCTGATCCCGTCGATGGCCGGCAGCCCGCGGTCGATCACCATGACGTCGTACTCGCGGGTGAGGGCCAGATGCAGGCCGGCCTGGCCGTCCGGGGCCAGATCCACTTCGTGCTGTTCGGTCAGCACCTCCACCAACAGCGGGCCGAGCGCGCGGTCGTCCTCGACCAGCAGCAGTCGGGGCGGGTCCGACCCAGCAGGGCCGCCGCCGTCGGCGTCGTCTGACGTGGTTTCGGTCACCCGGTGATGGTGGCACGGGACGTTCTGAGATCCCTCTGATGACAGCTGCCCACTATCGAAGGCGGCGGTGCGACCCGCCGCCCTCGACGCAAGGAAGGCAACCATGACTGTGACCGGCCGGCCCGCGCGCTCCGCTCCCGCCGTTCCGCTCGCCGCCGCATCCGGCGCGGGCGGACACCGCCGGCGTCAGGTGATCGCCACTGTGGTGATCGGCCTCGCGATCACCGGTCTGGCGTTCGTCGTGGTGCTGTGGTTTCGCGGCGGCGGGATCGACGGATTCTCCGGCAACGGTGGTTGGGAAACCGAGATCGGTCGGCTCACCGGCCTGATCGCTTCGTACCTGCTGCTGATCCAGGTCCTGCTGATGGCGAGAATCCCGTGGCTCGAGGGCATCTGGGGACAGGATGTGTTGGCCCGGCAGCATCGGCTGGTCGGGTTCGCGTCGTTTGATCTGATGTTGGTGCACATCGTGCTGATCGTGCTGGGCTACGCCGCGGCAGCAGACACCGGCGTGCCGGCCGAGTTCTGGCAACTCCTCACCATCTATCCGGGGATATTGCTGGCCGCTGCCGGCACCGCCGCCCTTATCGCCGTCGTGGTGACATCGATCCGCGCCGCCCGACGCTCACTTCGCTATGAGTCTTGGCACCTGATCCACCTGTACGCGTACCTGGGTGTCGGCCTCGCCCTGCCGCACCAGTTGTGGACCGGCGCCGACTTCGTCGGATCGCCGGTGGCGAGCGCCTTCTGGTGGACGCTCTGGGCGGCGACGGCCGGAGCGCTGGTGCTGTGGCGGGTGGTGACGCCGGTGGTGCGCTCGTTCCGGCACGACATCCGGGTGCTCACCGTTGTCCGCGAATCGGCTGACGTCCTGTCGATCGTCATGTCCGGACGTGACCTCGATCGGTTGGGCCTGCGGGCCGGCCAGTTCTGCCAGTGGCGGTTCCTCGGTGCTCCCGGTTGGACTCGCGCGCACCCCTTCACGGTCTCCTCGGTGCCGACCGCAAGCCGGGTGCGCATCACCGTGCGCACCAGCGGAGACGGCACGAGGGCGCTGACGACGCTGCGGCCCGGATCACGGGTGCTGATCGAGGGTCCGTACGGCGTGATGGATCCCGCCCGCCGCCGGCACCGTGACGTGCTGCTGATCGCCGCCGGCGTCGGAGTCACCACAATGCGGGGCATCGCCGAGGCCGTGCTGGCCGACCCGGCCGCCGTGGGGCATCGGGGCTTCCACCGGCCGTCCGTGGTGGTGTTGCACCGTATCCGGAGCGAGACCGACGCCTTGTTCGTGCAGGAGTTCGGCCGACTGGCCGCCGGCGGCCGGCTGAAGGGTTTCTCGCTCGTCGGGCGGCGCTCCGGGGCCAGCGATTGGTGGGGCGGCGAGCGTCCGGTCGACCCCGCCGCTGCGCTCGACCAACTCGTCCCTGATCTCCTTCATCGGGAGATCTACCTGTGCGGCCCCGGGCCCTGGATGACCCAGGTGAAGGAGACGCTCAGGGCTTTGAAGATCCCGTCCACGTCCATCCACGCCGAGGAGTTCGCGTGGTGACCAGCACCCCCGATGACGATGCCTACGCCAGGCCTGGCCCGGCTGCCGATACGCGCGAGGAGGTCTCACCATGAGACGGATCGCTTTGGTGGTGCTGTCCACCCTCGCAGCCCTGGTCGCACTGTTCAGCTACCCGACCAGCACGGGTCACTCGGGAAGCACCACAGCCGAGGCGGTCTCGGCCGCGAAGGTGGTGATCCAGGCCGGCTCCGCGGCCACCACCGGCCAGGGTCCCGACCCGGCGCCGTCGCCGACGACATCGCAGAAGTCGGCCACCTCGTCGTCGACCGCAGGAGCGCCGGCGACCGCTGGATCGACCACCGCAGCACCGGCAACCGCAGCACCGACAACTGCTGCAGCACAATCGGTGACGGTCGACGGCGCCGCCGAGATGACGCAGTACGGCATCGTCCAGGTCCAGGTGGTGCTGACCGGAGGCGCGATCACCGACGTCACCGCGCTGCAGGTCCCGCAGCAGGACCGCACCGATCGGGAGATCAACAGTCAGGCCATCCCGCTGCTGCGGTCGCAGGTACTGGCCGCCCAGAGCGCCAAGATCGACGGGGTCTCCGGCGCGACGTTCACCAGCGAGGGGTACATCACCTCTCTGCAGTCCGCCCTGGACGCGGCCGGCTTCAAGCAGTGAGCAGCATCATCGTCCGGGCCGCCATCATCATGGGGCTGCCGTTCTCGATCCACCTGCGCGACGACGCCACCGGCAACGCCGGCCGGTTCGATGCAGCGGTGGATCGATTGTGGGACAGCCTGCGCAGCGCGGACCGGGTCTTCAGCACCTACCGGCGGAACAGCGACATCAACCGCATCGGCCGTGGCGAGCTGGCCGTCGCGGACGCCGACCCGACGGTGCCCGAGGTGCTGGATCTCGCGGCGGTGGCGGAACGGATCACCGGCGGAACATTTGACATCCGGGCCGCCGGGGTCCTGGATCCGTCCGGAATCGTCAAGGCATGGGCAGCTTCCCGAGCCGCCGATGAGCTGACCTGCCTCGGCGTCGACCATTACCTCAACGCCGGCGGAGACGTGCTGCTGCGCTCGCTGTCGGCCACCCGGCCGTGGCGAATCGGGATCGAACACCCTGAGAACCCACAGGGTCTGCTCGCCGTCGTGCAGGCTGCCTCCGGTGCGGTCGCGACCTCCGGTCGATCGCACCGTGGCGGGCACATCACCGATCCGGCAACCGGCCGCCCCGCGATCGGGATCGCCCAGGCCACGGTCGTGGGGCCGTCGCTGATCTGGGCCGACGTGCTGGCCACCGCCGTCGTCGCCGGCGGCCTCGACCGCCTCGACCGTGGTCAGTGGCCACCGGGGTATGAGGTTTTGCTGATGACCGATGACGGAGAGGTTCTCGGCACGCCGGGTTTCGGCCGGCTACTCGCGCCCGACGTCCCTGCGCCGACCTTCACCGCGTCGCTGTGAACCGGCCTGTCTCGCCAGGAGTTTCGCTGTTGGGGCGCGCCGATGCCGCTGACGGGCTTCGAGATCCCGTCAGGGCGGGCCGGCCGTCTGATGGCCCGCGGTCCGAATGCGGCCGGCAGCGCTGATCCCGTCGGCTGCTGCCACCCGTTGTCGCTCGCCCGGAGCCGGCGGGTGAGGATATAGGGATGGAATACCGCACACTCGGGCGCACCGGCTGCGCCGTCTCCCGGCTCGCTCTCGGCACCATGACCTTCGGCGCGGAAACCGATCAAGCCGGCGCCCACCAGCAGCTCGACGCCTTCGTCGAGGCCGGCGGCACCTTCATCGACACGGCCGACGTCTATTCCGCAGGTGTTTCCGAGCAGATCGTCGGCGCGTGGCTGAGCGACCGCCCGGCCGACGTCACCGGCGAGGTGGTGCTGACCACGAAGGGTCGTTTCCCGATGGGAGCCGGCCGCAACGAGGTGGGCCTGTCCCGGCGGCACCTCCAGCGTGCCCTGGACGACTCGTTGCGCCGACTCGGAGTGGACTGCGTCGACCTCTACCAGGTGCACTCGTGGGATCCGGTGACCCCACTGGAAGAAACGCTGCGGACCCTGGACGACATGGTCGCCGCCGGGAAGATCCGGTACATCGGGCTGTCCAACTTCACAGGTTGGCAGGTGCAGAAGGCCGTCGCGCTGGCGACCGCCGCGGGGTACGCGGTGCCGGTCACCCAGCAATCGCAGTACAACCTGCTGGTCCGCGAGCTCGAATGGGAGGTCGTCCCGTCCTGCCTCGACGCCGGTCTGGGGCTGCTGCCGTGGTCCCCGCTCGGCGGCGGCTGGCTGACCGGTAAGTACCGGCGCGAGACCCCGCCCACCGGTGCGACCCGGCTCGGGGAGAACCCGGAACGTGGCGTCGAGGCGTACGACCGACGTTCGCTCCAGGAGCGCACCTGGGCCGTGGTCGACGCGGTCCGCACCGTGGCGGAAGGCCGCGGGTCGACAATGGCCCAGGTCGCGCTGGCCTGGCTGGCGGAGCGACCCGGCGTCAGCTCCGTCATCCTGGGTGCTCGCAACCTCGACCAGCTCACCGACAACCTCGGCGCCGCGGATCTGTCCCTGGACCCGTCCGAGATGGCCGCGCTGGACGAGGCGAGCGATCCAGAACCGGCCGACTACCCCTACGGCGGGCCCGGGATCGCCCAGCGTGACCGCCGACTGAACACCCCCGACTGAACACCCCCGACTGAACACCCCCGACTGAACACCCGCAGACCGAACAGCCAGGAACAGAGGCCCCATGCACTTCGCCGAGGTGATGGAGCAGGTCGCCCGCGTCTTCGAGGTGATCGGCGCAGTTGTCCTGCTGATCGGTCTGCTGTGGGCAGCCGTGATGGCGATCATCGTCTGGCGCAGATCGGGTGACGGCGTGCGGGCCTATACCACCTTGCGGCGGTCGATCGGCGCGGTCCTGCTGCTCGGCCTGGAGGTTCTCGTGGCGGCCGACCTCGTCCACACGGTCGCGATCGAGCCAACGCTGGAGAACGTCGCCGTGCTGGGCCTCATCGTCGTCATCAGGACGATCCTGAGCTTCTCACTGGAGATCGAGATCGAGGGCATGCCGCCCTGGCGGCGGGCGGCGATGAGCGGTGCCAATCATGTGACCCGGGCCGCGAAGATGGCCCGGGCAGACAGCACACCGGGAGCGGTCGACTCTTGATGGGCTGCGGGCGCCGATCGCGGGCGACCGCGAAGGGCCGCCGGGCCGAGCAGAGCGAGGACGACGGCGGCGCGCCTGCGTTGCGGCATGAACCGGACGAAGAAGCGCAGGCGAACGGTGACCTCACTGCGATGTTGCGGGGTTGCGTGGCATCGAGCACGGCGGCGCCGATGTCGCGATGCTCCGGACCGACCGCGGTGCCGGACGCCGCGGTCAGCAGGACAACGATGTCGCGGGCGGCCAGGGCGTCCAGCGTCTCCGAGGTCCGCACCGGTCCGCACCGGGCGGTCCACCGCTTCGGCCACCCTGCGCGCGGCGGTCCGCCGATCGGCCGGCAGATGGCCCGCTCCGAACAGCACCGGGACCAGTCGGCCGACCGGATGTGCGCCGATATGGCTGCCGGCAAACGGTGACGGCCGCAGCGGGAGTCGACGCAGTGCAACGTGGTACACAGGTGTCGGCAGGACGCCGGGCTCGCACGCGCTGGTCAGTCCTCGCGCATTCCCCAGGGCGACCCGTATTCCGTGACAAGTTCCAGGAACGGCTTCGGCGGCAGCGCCTCGGGCCCCAGAACGCCTGCGCCCGACCAGATACCGGCCGCCATCAATTCCATCGCGACCACCGGGTTCAACGCGGTCTGCCACACGACGGCCTGTGCACCGTATTCCCGCATCGACCATTCGTTGTCGACCACGTGATACAGGTAGACCTGCCGCGGGGCACCGTCCTTGCCGGTGCCCTTCACCCACAGCCCCGCACAGGTCTTGCCCGACATGCGATCTCCGAGATGCGCAGGGTTGGGCAGGACCGCGGCCACCACGTCCCGCGGTGAGACCTGCACGTCGCCCACCTGCACGGGTGTGGTGCTGTCGAGGCCGAGCTTGTGCAGAACCTGCAGCACGGTGATGAATTCCTCACCCAATCCGTACTTGAACGTCACCCGCCCCGCGTCGATCCAGCGCGGCATCAACAGCACTTCCTCGTGCTCGACGTTGACGCACTCCACCGGGCCGATGCCGTCCGGGAACTCGAAGATCTCCGGCTCGCTGAACGGTGGCGTCGTGAACCAGCCGCGATCCTTCTCGTAGATCACCGGTGGGTTCAGGCATTCCTCGATCGTCGTCCAGATGGAGAAGCTGGGCGCGAAATCGAAGCCGGCCACGGCGAGATTGGCGCCGTCCCTGACGCCCAGCTCCTCGATCTCGGAGAACAGCTCGTCGGCGGCGTACCGGGCGAACACGTCGGCAAGGCCCGGCTCGATGCCCATGCCCACCAGTGCGAGCTGACCGGCGGCCTCCCACTGCCCGGCCAGCGCGAACTGCTCATCGCCCAGCTTCACGCCGGTCTTCGAGTACGGTTCCGTCGGATGTGGTTTCGACAGCGACATCGCCATGTCCAGGTAGTTGGCCCCGCTGCGCAGCGCCGCGGTGAACAGGGGCATGACGAAACGCGGATCCGTCGCGTTCATCAGGACATCGCAGCGATGCTCGGTGAGCAGCGCGGAAACGGCGGCGACGTCCGATGCATCCACGCGAGCGGCCACAAACCGCGGGTCGGCGGTCATCTCGACCACCTGGGTCGCCCTCGCCGCATCGTAATCCGCGACCACCATCGTCTCGAAGAACGTCCGTCGAGCGGCGATCAGGGCGATCGAGCCGCCGACGCCACCCGCTCCCACCAACAACACTCGCATGGATGAACCCTCCGGCCGGAAAATTGACTGTCAGAGACCGGATCTTGCGCAAATGGGTCTCAGCAGTGACATTATGACCCTTCACCGGGCGGCATCGCCGGGCAGAACAGCAAAGCGGTTCAGCGTCGCGGCGCAGCGATGTCGGGAACCGCTCGAGGCCATGGCCCCCCGGGTCTGGCGTGGAGGACACGATGGCGACCGACCCCGCTGCCACACCACCTGCTGCCACCCCGCCGCCGCCGGACCCGTTGCAGGACAGCGGATCACCCGAGGCGACGCTCAAACCAGGCGCCATCGGCTTCGTCAGTTCGATGGTGATCGGGCTCGCGTCGACATCACCTGCCTACTCGCTCGCGGCCATCCTCGGACCGATGGTCGCACTCCTCGGTGTCTATGCGCCGGGCGCATTGTTGGCGTCATTCGTGCCCATGTTGTTGATCGCCTCGGCCTTTTACTACCTCAATCGGGTCGATTCCGATTGCGGAACGACATTCTCCTGGGTGACCAGGGCGATGGGGCCCTGGTTCGGCTGGATCGGCGGGTGGGCGATCGGGATGACCGGCGTGCTGGTCGTCGGATCGCTGGCCAACGTCGGTGTCACCTACTTCCTGCTGGCCATCGGCGCGGACGAGCTGGTCGATAACGAGTGGCTCGTCCGTGCACTCACCGTCGCGCTGATCCTGGTGATGACCGCGATCTGCGTGATCGGCACCGAACTGTCCGCACATTTCCAGGACGTCCTGATCATCGCCCAGGTCATCGCACTCATCGCCTTCGCCGGGACCGCCCTTTACGCAGCCTTCGCCGGCACCAGCGAATTCGGCTCGATCACCCCTGAATGGGGCTGGCTGAATCCGTTCGGCGCGGGGGGCGCGGCACTGACCGGCGGCCTGCTCCTGGGCGTGTTCGCTTACTGGGGGTGGGAATCGGCGGTCAACCTCAACGAGGAGACCGAAGGCGCAAGCTCGACCCCGGGCCGGGCCGCGATCGCCTCGACCATCGTGTTGCTGGTGACCTACGTGTCCGTTGCCATCGCCGTCGTCGCGTACGCGGGCGTCGACTTACCTGACCGAGAACGCCGATGAGGAAGAAGCGATCTTCGGCTCGATCGCGGACAGCGCGATGGGCGGCTGGTCGTGGGTGCTGCTGCTCGCGGTGTCCACGTCCGCGATCGCCTCCACCCAGACGACCATCATCCCGGCGTCCCGGACCGGCCTGTCGATGGCCCGCCGTCACGCGTTGCCGAAATCCATGGGCCATATCCACCCGCGGTTCCGCACGCCGGACGTTTCCACCTGGACAGTCGCCGTCATCGCGATCGTCTGGTACCTGGTGGTCGACTACATCAGCGAGAACGCGCTTTTCGACTCCCTCACGGCGCTGTCGTTGTTGATCGCGTTCTACTACGGCCTGACCGGCATCGCCTGCGCCATCTACTACCGCCACGAACTGATCAAGAGCGTCAAGAACTTCGTGCTGATCGGTGTCGGGCCGGTGATCGGTGCCGTGCTGCTGTTCTGGCTGCTGGTCGAATCCATCATCGACATGTCCGATCCGGCGAACTCCTACACCGGCGAGGCGTGGTTCGGCGTCGGCCCGCCGCTGGTGATCGGTGTCGGTGTCTTCCTCGCCGGCATCCTGTTCATGATCTTCTGGCGCATCAAGGACGGTCGCTACTGGCAGGAGAAGCGCAGCGTGGCCGACCCTGTGCTGGCCGCAGGACCCGGCAAGAAGTCGACGCGGACCACCGGCGGCAGCGGGACGGGCCGATGAGCATCGTGCTGGGGTACGACGAGTCACCGGGCGCCCGCAGGGCCCTGAACTACGCCATCGACCTGGCGAAACTGCTCAAGGACGAACTGGTGCTGGTCTACGGCGCGGAACCGCCCAGCCGGATGGGTGAGGAGTTCGCCGAGCATCTCCACGCGCTCGCGGAAGAGGGCAGATCGGCACTCGCCCATGCCGTCGCGCAGACCGAGGCCGCAGGGGTGCCGTCCATCGTCGAGTTGGTGGATGAGAAACCCGCGGCCGCACTGCTGGCGGCCGCCGACAAGCACGACGCGCGGCTCATCGTCGTCGGGACCTACGGTGAGAGCCCGCTCCGCGGAGCCATCCTCGGGTCGACCCCGCACAAGCTGCTGCACTGGTCCACGAGGCCGGTGCTGTGCGTCCCGCCGCCCGAGGATCCGTCGGAGGACTGACCGATGCCGATCGAGCAGTACCCGCAGGTCGGCTGAGGGTCAGAGCGTGCTGTCCGCGCCGGGACACCCGGATCAACCGCCGCAGGTTCGGCGTGCGTGGGCACCCGTGCGGCACCATGGCAGGGTGACCGCGAGCCCCCTGACCCGGATCAGGATCGCTGCTCGATGAGCGCCACCAGGGCCAGGGTCACCCTGATGGACGTGGCGCAACGCGCGGGGGTCTCCCGAACAACGGCGTCGTTCGTGATGACCGGCCGGCGGGACATGCGGATCTCCTCCGATGCCGAGCAGCGGGTGATGAAGGCGGCCCGGGAGCTGAACTACCGGCCCAGCCTGCTGGCCCGCAGTCTGCGCACCAACCTGTCGCAGACCATCGGGCTGCTGTCCGACGTCATCGCCTCGGAGGCCTTCGCGGGTGAGCTCATCCGCGGCAGCATGGCCTCGGCGCTGCTGCACGACCACCTGATGTTCATCGGCGAGACCGAGGGCGATCCCGAGGTCGAGAAGCGGCTGGTGCAGAGCATGCTCGACCGCGGTGTCGGCGGTTTCGTTTATGCCTCGCTCTACACCCGGAACGTCCGGGTGTCCCGCATTCTGCGTGAACAGCAACTGGTGCTGCTCAACTGCCTTTCCGGTACCACGAAATTTCCGGCCGTGATCCCGGACGAGAAGGCGGGCGGCAGGTCCGCGGCGGCCGAACTTCGCAGGCACGGTCACCGGGACGGCATCGTCCTCGTCGGCGACCGCCCGGCATCGGTGGTCGCAGCGGTCGAACGATGCGCCGGCATCGAAGAGGAACTGGCCGTCGGCAATGCGCGCATCGCCGACTTCGTCGACACACTCTGGTGGCCCGAGCCGGCGCACCAGGCGGTGCACGACTACCTCGCGGCAGGTCACCGGCCAACGGCGTTCATCTGTTACAACGACCGCATTGCGATGGGCGTCTATCAGGCCGCCCATGATTTCGGGATGCGCGTGCCGGACGACGTCTCCGTTGTGTCGTTCGACGATTCCGATCTGGCCTGCTGGCTGGCCCCGAAGCTCACCAGCGTGGCCATCCCGCACCTCGAGATGGGCAGGCGGGCAGTAGAACTGCTGCTCGACCCGGCCCGCGCAGCGATCGTTCACCGGGTCCCCATGCCACTTCGCACACGGGAATCGGTCGGTCCGCCACGCATCCCCTGAGGGCTCGGCTGCCTGAGGGATCACTGCGTGAGGAATCGACTGCCTGAGAAATCGACTGCGGTGCGACCGGTGATCTCAGGCCAGCGCCGCGGCGGCCCGGGTGAGGCCGCGGTCAAGTTCGGGTTGCGCCCGACCCTGCCGGATCAGCCCGCGCCACCGCTGCACGTCGTACACCGAGGGGTCGGTGCGGCGGATGAAGTCCGTCAGCAGGGTGACGAAACGGTCGGGGAATTCCTCGTGCGGGAAGTGGCCCGCTCCCGGAACGATGTCGATGCGGGCGTCGGGGATCACAGCCCTTGCCAGCTCGGCGTGCCGCACCGGCAGCACGCTGTCCCGTTCTCCCCACATGACGCAGGTCGGCATGTTCGCTGCGAGGTAGGCACGGTCGGCCATGGTCACCACCTGGCCGCGCCAATCGACGACCGCCCGCAGGACGTGCAGGAAGGCCGCCCGCTCCTGGGAATCATTCTTACCGGCCAGCACGGACAGCGCTCCCGGTAGATCCGCGGTTCCGGGCAGTCCCGCGGCGTGCGCGCGGGTACCCAGGAATCGGGCCAGCGTGAACACCGGCGGGGAGGCGGCGACTGCCAGCATTGTTCCCGCGCCGGGCAACGTCAGTCCGCGGAGCAGCGGGCTGACGCCCCGGCCCAGCCCGCCGGGCGCGATCAGCATCAGACGTTCGGTGTACTGCGGGTACTGGTAGGCAAACTGCATGGCCACCCCGCCGCCGAAGCTGTGGCCGACCACCGTGACACGCTCGATCTCCAGCAGTGCCAACAGGTCTCGCATCCCGTTGGCGTATCCGCCGAGTGTGTAGTCCGCCCGCGGCTTCGCCGAGGCGCCGTGCCCGAGCAGATCCGGGGCGATGACGGTGAACCTCCGGGCAAGCCGGTGCAGGACCGGATTCCAGGTGGTGTGATCGCAGCCGAGACCGTGCAGCAGGAGCAGCGCGGGCCCGCGACCTGCCAGCACGAAGGCCCGCCGGTGGCCGTGCACGACAACGGAGCGAACGCGGGGCTCGCGGGAGCGAGGCATGGGCACGCCTCCAGGGAGACAGTCATCGAACGGGACGATCGACGTGACGACCGGTTGGTGACGGGCGCCACACTGGCCTTCGCACGATAACCCGTTTCGGCGTCAACCGTCCTGGTGGGTCGGGCCGGCCGGGACCCGCACGCTCCGGGCAGGTCTGTGTCGTCAGCGGAGCCGTTTCCTGATCGCGGACAGCGGGTTGCGCCGGGCGATGGCAACGGTGAGCGCGGTGGCGAAGCCGCACCATGCCGGATATGGCGCCAGCGCGATGCCGGCACGGCGGTCCGCGGCACCGACCCGGCGGACCAGGTCGGCCGAACTGGCGGTCAGCACCGCACACTCGGCTGCTGCGACCCAGGGCCGGTGGAAGCGGAAGAACAGCCACGACCAACCGGCGTTCAACGCCAGGTTGATCCCGAGCGCCGCGATCAACGAGCGCTGCTCCCGTACCCGCTGCTCGTCGCCGAGTCGCGCGATCGCGTGCCCGGCGGACAGCGCGATGTCCGCGTACAGGGGTGTCCAGACAATGCCGTAGACGGGGGGCGGCGGCTGCCAGGACGGTTTCTCGAGCGCCCGGTAGTACGGCCCGTCGGGGTCGGTGGCGAGCCCGCCGGCCACCGCGGTCGCGGTCACCCCGGCCAGGCAACCGGCCAGAATCATCAGCTTCATCCGCCCACTGTGCATGACCGGAAACGTTCGGGCCTGATCGGACTCCGTGTGCCCCGCCCGCCGGAAGCTGCTGTGAAGCCGGTCGGAGGCACACCCTGGGATGACGAATACGTAAACTCCCGCCGTCGCGTCGAACCTTCTCGGGGTCGGGCGACGAGTATCCGAGTGGAAGTGTCCGCAAGTCCGCCCCGGTCCGTCGCGCCTGTGTCGACGCGACGACCGAAGCCACCCGGAGGATCCACCCGTGACCCCAGAGCCACGCACGTTGCCCCGCCGAACCATCCTCGCAGCCTCGGGAACCGCCGTCCTCGCAGCGGCTGCCGCCTGCGGCTCGAACTCGGCAACGACGAACAGCTCGAGCCCCGCCGCGACCTCCGCCCCGGGCAGCTCGTCAGCCGGCTCTTCGGCGTCCGCTTCGGCCGCCGGGACGACCGCGTCGTCGTCCGCCGCAGGGTCGTCGACCGAATCGTCCTCGGCTGCCGAGTCCTCGACCGCCGCGTCATCGTCAGCGGCGTCATCGTCGGCGGCCGAGTCGACTCCGGCCGGCAAGGCTGTGGCGTCCGTCGCGGACGTCGAATCAGCGGGGTCGGTCGTCGTCGAGGGGCCATCGGGGCCGCTGCTGCTGGCTGCCACCAACGGCTCCGTCGTCGCCCACACCGCGATCTGCACCCACCAGGGCTGCACCGTCGCGGCCAATGGTGGCTGCCCCTGCCACGGGTCGAAGTTCAACGTGCAGACCGGGGCGGTGGAGAACCCACCGGCTCTGCAGCCGCTTGCCGAGGTCCCGGTCACAGTCAGCGGCGGTCAGGTCTTCGCCAGCTGAGGCATCAGGACGATTGCCGGCCACCGCGCGCACAGCAGGCACACAGCTCAGACCTAGACGGGGCACACTGCACGCGTCGAGTATCGGTGACCATGAGCATCAGCAGCCCCCTCTCCAGCGCCGGAGCACCCGTCGACCGTGCCGCACTGCGCGGACCCGACGGCAGGCCGATCCGCGTTCTCGTGGTCGACGACGAGCCCACTCTGTCCGAACTGGTCGGGCTGGCGCTGCGGTACGAGGGCTGGCAGGTGCGGACCGCCGCCGACGGGATGTCCGCCATCTCGGCCGCCCGCGAATTCAGACCGGACCTCGTCGTGCTCGACGTGATGCTGCCGGACGTCGACGGTCTCGAAGTGCTCCGCCGCCTCCGGGCCGACATCGAGCGGATGCCGGTGCTCTTCCTGACGGCGAAGGACGACGTGAGCGACCGGATCGCCGGGCTCACAGCGGGCGGCGACGACTACGTGACGAAGCCGTTCTCGATCGAGGAACTGGTGCTGCGACTGCGCGCGCTGCTGCGCCGATCCTCCCTTGCACTGACCACTGATTCGGCCACCATCGTGGTCGGCGACCTGGTGCTCGACGAAGATTCCCGAGAGGTGCGCCGCGGCGACGACCAGATCGCCCTCACCGCAACAGAATTCGAACTGCTGCGGTTCCTGATGCGGAACCCGAAGCGGGTGCTGTCCAAGGCGCAGATCCTTGACCGTGTGTGGAACTACGACTTCGGCGGCCAGGCCAATATCGTCGAGTTGTACATCTCGTATCTGCGCAAGAAGATCGACGCCGGGCGCGAACCGATGATCCACACCATGAGGGGTTTCGGTTATGTCCTCAAGCCAGCACCGTGATGCGGCGTCGCAGGCAACCACCGGGAGGCGCAGCAGCCGCCGGCCGCTGACCCTCCGCACCCAACTGACCGTCGGCATCGTCGTTCTCATCACGGTCGTCTGCGGCGTTGTCGCAGTCTCCACCGAGATCTTCCTCAGCCGTTATCTTGTCGCGCAGGTGGACAACCAGGCGCGGCAGGTGAACAGATTCGCCGTCGGCCCGGAGCGTCCTCGGGACGAGGACCCGTTGCCGGGCAACGTGTTCGCCTGCGACGGAGGGGCTGGAAGGTTCGGCCCCGGCCAGGCACTCGGCGGGCTGGCCGCACTGGTCTTCGACGGCCAGGTCGTATCGGCCGGCATCCTGACGCTGACAGATCAGAACACCCCGACGTGCGCCGCCGTGCCTACGTCCTCGTACGCGGCAATCGCCTCGTTGCCGGCCGACGGCACCGCGCACACCGTCACCATCGACGGAGTGGGCGATTACCGCGCGGTGGCCAGCATGTCCCCGGACGGCGCGGTCCTGGTCAGCGGGGTACCGCTGGCCTCTGTGCAGGCATCCCTGGTGCAACTGGGCATCATCATGGGGATCGTCACCGGGGTCGCCCTGCTGCTGGGTGTTCTCGTCGTTTTTCTCATCGTCCGGCACGCGCTGCGCCCGCTCGACAGGGTGGTGGCCACGGCGCGCCAGGTCTCGACGCTGCCGCTCGATCGCGGTGAGGTGGACCTCGGGGTGCGTGTTCCGGAGGGTGATACCGACACCCGGACCGAGATCGGCCAGGTCGGCGCGGCTTTGAATCAGATGCTGGGTCACGTCTCGGGCGCGCTGGTCGCACGTCAGGCGTCCGAGACGCGGGTGCGGCAGTTCGTCGCGGACGCGTCCCACGAACTGCGGACGCCGCTCGCCGCCATCCGCGGTTACGCCGAACTCGCGCGCAGGGAGGAGGACGACACGGTCGGCGTTGCGCATGCGCTCCGCCGGGTCGAGTCCGAATCCGAGCGGATGACGACGCTCGTGGACGACCTGCTGCTGCTCGCCCGGCTGGATTCCGGGCGTCCGTTGTCGAACGAGGAGGTCGACCTGACCCTGGTCGTCGTCGACGCCGTCTCCGATGCCCGGGTGGCCGGGCCCGACCACCGATGGCAGATGGACCTGCCCGAGCAGCCGGTCACCACGTTCGGCGATCCGGCGCGGCTCCACCAGGTGCTCGCCAATCTGCTGGCCAATGCACGTACCCACACGCCGCCGGGCACGACGGTGTGGAGTGGCCTGCGCACCGAGCCGGGATTCTCCGTGGTCACCGTGACCGACAACGGTCCCGGCATCCCCGCCGACCTCCAGCCGGAGATCTTCAATCGCTTCGTCCGTGGCGATTCCTCGCGGTCCAGGGCCGCCGGATCGACCGGCCTCGGCCTGGCCATCGTGGCGGCCGTCGTCGGCGCGCACGGCGGCACGGTGACGGTGGCGAGTCGCCCCGGCGAGACGACGTTCACGGTCCGGCTGCCCCGCGGCGGGCCGACCGGTGAGGCCACGCGAACGTCACACATCCGATCGGGGGCTTCGGCACTCGGCGGACGGTGACATGTGTTGGGCCGGTGCGCGGGGAGCGCACCTGTCAGGTGACGGGCTGGAGGTCTGCCTGACTCTTTGTGGCCGACAGTCCACATCCGTTGTGCCAATTGGGTTTGCGCGGCCTTTGCACCGTAGAGCAGCCGCGTACCGTGTTGCCATGCCTGTCGGCCACGGGGGCGCCGATCCGGACAGCCCAATCGGTGGTCACCTCACCGCGCCGGTCTCCGGCCACGTCATCGGCGGGCGTCACGCGAGCCTCGCCGACCGCGAACTGCATTATCGGCGCCTTGTCGAGAGTGTGCCCAACCAGGCTTTCCTGATGGCGGACAACGGACTTCGCGTCATGCTGGCGATCGGCGACGCGCTCAGCGCCAACGGCCTCGATCCGGACACGATGGTCGGGAGGGTGCTCGGCGAGGTGATCCCGGCAGGCGCCTGGCAGGTCCTGGAACCGCACTACCGGGCCGCACTGGACGGGGTGTCGGTGGACCTGGAGTACACCAGCGCAATCCGCGGGCACGATTTCCGCATTCGCATCGGCCCGGTCCTGGGCGACGACGGAAAAGTCATCGGAGCACTGTCGGTCAGCGAGGACGTCACCGACCAGCGGTTCCACCAGTTCGAGCTGGAATACCTGCACGGGCTCAGCCGGATCGGGACAGCCCGCTACGACCGGCAGCTCGGCTGGCAATGGGACCGGCAACTGCTCGACATGTGCGGAATCGAACCGGCCAGGGCCCATGCCGGTGGCACCGGCGGGACCGGGGATCCGGCCACCGCCATCGCCGGTCTCATCCTGCCGGCCGACCGGACCGAAACCCTGGACGCCTGGGCGACCGTGCGGGCCCGGGGCGGCCGGTGCGTGACCTCCTACCGGATACGGCACGGCCGGACGGGCGAGATCCGCCATCTGCAGAGCAACCATCGTGCCGTCGTCGATGCGAAGGGGCTGCTGCACGCCATGGCGACCCATGTCGACGTCAGCGACTCCGTCATCGGGCGGGAGACGGCGGAGCAGGCCCGCAGGCACGCCGCAGACGATCGAGCCGCTCTGCTCCGCAGGGCCAGCGGCGCACTCGCCGAATCGGGTTGCGGCGCAATGGATGTCTTCCCGATGATCGTCGAACTTGCGGGTGCCGCGCTCCGCTCGGGAGCCGTTCTCCGCATCCTGACAGCGGACCGCCGGGCCATCGAGCGGGACGTGGTCGCCCACCACGATCAACGGGTCCAGGACCGGTTCGCCGATGCCGTAGGGCGGTCGACACGGTCGATCGAACCCGGATCCGAGATCCGGCAGGCGGTGATCATCGGGTCCCGGATGATCTCGACGATCGGTGCCGACGCGGGTCGGCCCGCATATCTGCGCGAGTTACCGGGCGACACCGGATATCTGCCGGAACAAAGCATCATTGCGCCGGTCCGCCATGACGGAACCGCCCTCGGCCTGTTCTCCGTCGTCCGTTCCGGCACCGAGGATCGGTTCGAGCAGGCCGATGCCGACCTCGTCCAGGTACTGGCCGACAGTATGGGATCGGCCATCGCGGAACGCAGGGCGCGGGCGCGCGCCGACGACGACCAGCGCCGCCTGCTCGAACACCTCGCCGAGACCGAGGCCCGGGAGCGATCCATGCTGGCCGAGGCGATCCACGACGAGCCGATGCAGATCATCATCTCGGCGATGATGCGGCTGGACCTGTTGCGCGCGAACGGCGGATTCAGCGATCCGGACCAGGGCGAGGACATCATCGCGACGCTGGAGACCGGCGTCGATCAACTCCGCCGGCTCATCGTCGCCGTCACGGCACCGGACTTCGATGACGGCCTGGGCGTCGCGCTCCGCAATCTGGCGGAAGGCCTGTTCACCGGCACGCCCACGAGCGTGACCATGCTCGGGGATACGCACGTCACTCTGACACCGGCGACCAAGGCGGCCGCCTACCGCATCATGCGTGAGGCGTTGGTCAATGTGCGCAAACATGCGCGTGCCGCCACTGTCACCATCGCGCTGACCGACGGCGACGATGCCGTCACCATCGCCGTCCACGATGACGGCGTCGGATCGGCCGAGTTGGACGGCGGTCCAGGGCATCTCGGGCTGCTGGCAATGCGCAACCGGGCACGCGCCGAGTCCGGCCGACTGACGATCGACAGCACGGTCGGCCGTGGGACGGCAGTCGTCCTGACGCTGCCGCCAACGGATCGTGCGTCGCTGCACAAGGGCACCTCACTACGCGTCTTCGTGGTGGATGACCACGCAACCGTCCGCGAACACGTGGCCGGATTGCTCGACGACGAAGAGGACATCACGGTGGTGGGCCAGGCGGCCTCGGTCGCCGAAGCGCTCGCCATGATCCCGGCAGCGGGTCCGGACGTCGCCGTGCTCGATGTGCGGCTCCCGGACGGCGACGGGATCGGGCTGTGCCGGGAACTGCTCACGCTGAGGCCCGGTCTGCGTTGCGTGATGCTGACCTCCTACACCGATGAGCAGGCCATGACCGACGCGCTGCTGGCCGGCGCCGCCGGGTACCTGCTCAAGGATTTCAAGGGGATGGAACTGGTGGACGCGGTCCGCGCCGTCGGTGCCGGTCGCTCGATGCTGGACAGCCGGGCCACCGCCGCCCTGATCAATCGCCTCCGCTCACGAAGCGAATCATCAACGGACGCCGCCACTCTCACTGTGCCGGAGAGCACCATGCTGGACCTGATCGGCGAGGGGCTGACCAATCCGCAGATAGCCGATCGCACGAGGCAGTCCTCAACGGCCGTCGCAGACGGCGTCGGCCGGCTGGTCGCGAAGCTCGGCCCCGACCCAGCCCGCTGAAGTCCGCCCAGGGCATTCTGCCGCACGGGCGGTGCGGCCTAAGCTGGGACGACGCTGTTGCCGATGCTGCGGAGTCCGCTCGGGTCGAGCTTGCCGCGCAGGAGGTTTCGCTATGGAGTACTCGCGTCTCGGTCGTTCCGGCTTACGGGTGAGCCGTATCGGACTGGGCTGCATGAGCTACGGCAAGGCTGCGACCGGCCTTCACGAATGGACCTTGGACGAGGATGCCGCCGGGCCGTTCTTCCGGCAGGCGGTGGAGCTGGGTGTCACCTTCTGGGATACCGCCAACGGCTACCAGGCGGGCACATCCGAGGAGTTCGTCGGGCGTGCGATCAAGAGGTACTCCCGGCGTGAGGAAATCGTCGTGGCCACCAAGGTCTGGGGCAAGATGCACGGTGGACCCGGCGGCAGCGGGCTTTCCCGGAAGGCAATCCTGGAACAGTTGGACGCGTCGCTGCGGCGCCTGGACACGGACTACATCGATGTCTACTACATCCACCGGTTTGATGATCAGGTGCCGGTCGAAGAGACCATGCAGGCCCTGGACGACGTCGTCAGAGCGGGAAAGGTGCGGTATCTCGGCGCCTCGTCGATGTGGGCGTGGCAATTCGCCAAGATCCAGTACGCCGCTCGGTCGAACGGCTGGGCCACGTTCTCGGCGATGGAGGACCAGTACAACGTCCTGCGCCGTGAAGAAGAGCGCGACATGATCCCGATGTGCCTGGACCAGGGCGTCGGGCTGACCCCGTACTCACCCCTCGCGAAAGGGCGGGCCGCCAGGCCCTGGGGTGAACAGACCGCACGGTCGTCGGCGGACGCGGTGGCCAAGGCGTTCGACCGGGACGTGGACCAGCCGGTCGTCGATGCGATCCAGAACATCGCCGAGGCGCGAGGGGTGCCGATGGCGCAGATCGCGCTCGCGTGGGTGCTGTCGAAACCCGCGGTCTGCTGTCCGATCGTGGGCGCGACCAAACCACACCATCTGCAGCACGCGGTGGCCGCCCTCGACCTGCGTCTGAGCCAGGAAGAGGTCGCTGCATTGGAGCAGCCTTATGTCGCGCAGGACAATTACTGGTGGTGACGCCGGGTCGAGTGGCCCAGGAACCTGGCGGCCTTCGCTCCGCGCGAACAGACGGCTGTCCGGAACGCTCTCGGACGGACCTCTGGCAGGGTGGACAGGTGACCGACGCGGACCGGCCGGCCGCCGCCGGGCCGGTGAGTACCAGATGGAACCCGCCGTACCCGGTCGACCTGCGACGCACCCTGGCGCCGCTGCGCCGCGGCGGCGGCGATCCCACGATGCGGGTGGACGGCACCGGCGTCTGGCGAACCGGGTGGACCCCGCTCGGGCCCGTGACGATGCACCTCACCCTGGATGCGGGGATCCACGCCACAGCGTGGGGCGCCGGTGCGGAATGGGCGATCTCCCAGGTCCCGTCGATGCTCGGTGACGGCGACGACTGGTCGGACTTCGACAGCACCGGCCACCCGCTGCTCGACCGGACCCGGCGGATGGTCCCTGGACTGCACATCCCACGCACCGGCCTGGTGTTCGAGTCCCTCGTCCCGGCCGTGCTGGAACAGCGGGTGGTCGGCGCGGATGCTCGACAATCGTTCCGGCAATTGATTTGTCGGTTCGGATCGGGGCCGCCCGGGCCCGCCCCGGAGGGCATGCGGGTGCCCCCGTCAGCGGTGGACTGGGGTCGTATCCCCTCCTGGGAATGGCATCTTGCCGGTGTCGACCCGGGTCGGGCGGCGACGATCGGCACAGCCGCCCGGGTGGCGGTCGGCCTGGAGCGCACTCTGGACCGCGGACGCGGCGGCCCAACGGTGGTCTCCGCACTCCGGACAGTGCCAGGAATCGGGGTCTGGACGGCCGCCGAGATCGTCCAGCGGGCACACGGCGACCCGGACACCGTCAGCGTCGGCGATTACCACCTGTCATCCCTGGTCGGTTCGGCGCTGACCGGCAGGCGAACGGACGACGACGGCATGCTCGAGCTGCTGGAGCCATGGCGCGGCCACCGGTATCGCGTGGTCAGGCTGATCGAGAGCAGCGGCTTTCGCCCTCCGCGGTTCGGCCACCGTGCCGCCCGCGTCGACCACCGGCGCCACTAGCCTTTTCGCACGCCGGCCGGCACTCCGCTGGGCATTAATCCGTTGCCCCGCCGGCACCACTGCGCTGAGATCTAGGCATCCGGCCGTCCGAGCCGCAGGGAGCAGTGCGCATGCTGGCAACGACCTTCGACATCGAGGAACTGACGGTGCCGGCCACCCTCGACGACCCGGCGGCGACTGCCTTCATCGACATGGTGCGGGTGCGCAATGCCATCGAGGCGGCTGTCTTCGGAAACGACGATTTCGCTGTCACCCCCGGCGAGCTGCTGCCCGTGTACACCTCCGCGTTCGAGCCGAAACGCATTTTCGTCGCCCGCGTCGACGGTCACATCGTCGGCAGGTCAATCGTGGAATGGTCGAACGCACCGGAATCGGAATCATCCTGGGTGATCGCGGAGGTGCTCCCGGAATTCCGCCGGCGCGGTATCGGCTCCGCCCTTTTCGAGCGGGTAGAAGACATTGCAGTGCAATCCGGCCGGGCGATCCTGCAGGCAGAGGCGCTGCACCGCCCGCTGCACGGTGGTGACCGGCTCGCCGCGCCGACCGGGTACGGCGACCTACCGATCGCGGACGACGGTGTCCGCTTCCTGCTGGCCCGCGGATACCGGCTGGAGCAGGTCGAACGGGTCAGCATTCTCAGCCTCCCTGCCGATCCGGAACCGCTGCGGCAGCTGTGCGCCGACATCACCGAGGGGATGGGCGGGCAGTACCGACCCGTCAGCTGGATCGGACCGACACCGCCCGCGCGTATCCAGGATCTGCTCGCCCTGCACGCCGGGATGGCCACCGACGCCCCGGCGGCCGGCCTCGTCATCGAGGACGAGGAGTGGACCCCGGCCAGACTGGAAGAGCTCGAGAACTCCGCGCAGACGAATGGGCGGCTGCTGCTGACGGCCGCGGTCGAGCACTGTGCGACCGGACGCCTGATCGGTTTCAGCGACCTGACGGTGCCCGCGGACCGGGACCGGCCGGCACACCAGGGCGACACGCTGGTCCTGCGCGGGCACCGAGGGCACCGCCTCGGAATGCTGATGAAGGCCGTGAACCTGTTGGCGCTCAACGAGATCACACCATCACCGCCGCACATCTCGACGTTCAATGCGGAGGAGAACCGGCACATGCTGTCGGTGAACGAGGCGCTGGGCTTCACGGCGGCCGGGCACGCGGGATGCTGGCGCAGGGCCTGACGGTGGGCTGAGCCCGGTCCCCCGTCGGCTGGCGCACGACCGCCCGCACAGCGCAGCCACAGGAACGGCCTGCGGCAGGCACAGTCCCAGAGCGCAGCGTGCTGATCATGAGCGCGCACACCCTGACCGACGCCAGCACCGCGGCATCCCCCGATGAGTTCCGTCCGGCCGGCCGGCCGGCAACTGTCGCACTGGACATCGCCATCCCCGTCCACAACGAGGAAACAGATCTCCGGCCCGCGGTGCTACGGCTGCACGAGTACCTGTCCGCGCAGCTGCCGTTCAGCTTCCGGATCACCATCGCCGACAACGCGTCGAGTGACGGAACCGCGGCGATCGCCGATCAGCTCGCTGCCGAGATGCCCACGGTGCGCAGCATCCACCTGGTGCAGAAGGGCCGTGGACGCGCCCTCAAAAAGGTCTGGACCGACTCGGACGCTGTGGTGCTCGCGTATATGGATGTCGACCTTTCGACCGATCTGGCGGCCGTGCTGCCACTGGTCGCACCGCTGATCAGTGGCCATTCCGATCTGGCCATCGGCACCCGGCTGCACCGCGGATCCAGGGTGGTGCGCGGACCCAAACGGGAATTCATCTCGCGTTGCTACAACCTCGTGCTGCGCGGCACCCTGGCGGCCCGGTTCTCCGACGCCCAATGTGGATTCAAGGCCATTCGCGGGCATGTTGCCGCGCAGCTGTTACCCCTCGTCGAGGACACCGGGTGGTTCTTCGACACGGAATTGTTGATCCTCGCCGAACGCAGTGCTCTGCGCATCCACGAGGTCCCGGTGGACTGGGTCGACGACCCCGATTCCCGGGTCGACATCGTCAGCACCGCCCGCCAGGACCTGCTCGGGGTCGCGCGGGTGGCAAAGGCACTCGCGACGGGTTCACTGCCGCTCGCCGAAGTACGCCGGCAGCTCGGCAGGGGCCTCCTGGAGATCGAGACGCCGGGCGTGCCAACCGGAATGACCCGCCAGGTGGTCAGGTTCGCGGCCATCGGCGTGCTCAGCACGCTCGCGTATCTCGTGCTTTACGTCATGCTGCGGTCGTTCGCCGGGGCCCAGGCGGCCAACTTCCTCGCCCTGGCGCTGACCGCGGTCGGGAACACCGCCGCCAACCGTCGCGTCACATTCGGCATCACGGGCGGCGCCGGTGCCGTGCGACATCAGTTCCAGGGCTTCGGCATCTTCCTCCTGGGGCTCGCCATCACCAGCGGTTCGCTTGCGCTGCTTCATCTGTCCAATGCCGACCCCAGCAATCTGCTCGAGATCGGCGTGCTGGTCGCCGCCAACCTGGTGGCCACCATCGTCCGATTCGTGCTGCTGCGCGGCTGGGTCTTCCGGCGGGCGACGGTCGCCTGATGTACAGCTCCGGCGTCCCTGCCACCACCTTCCCTGCCACCACCTTCCCTGCCACCACCTTCCCTGCCACCACGGTCCCGACCTCAGGACAATCAGCGATCGAAGGAACGACGACGATGAGCGAAGTACTGACCGAACCCGCCCTCCCGGCCGCACCGGTCCCTCCCCCGATCCTTCCGACCACCGGGGCATCCGGCGGCCGAACCCCGACCAGCAGGTGGCGAAGAGTCGTGCTCGGGCCGCCGGATGAACCCCGCTGGGCCCGACCCGCTCTGTGGGCACTGCTGGCAGGCACGGCTGTGCTTTACCTCTGGAACCTGTCGGCCTCCGGCTACGCGAATGAGTACTACGCCGCGGCCGTCAAGGCGGGGACCGAATCGTGGAAAGCCTGGCTCTTCGGCTCCCTTGACTCGGGCAACGCCATCACCGTCGACAAACCGCCCGGGTCGCTATGGGTGATGGTGCTCTTCACCCGCGTCCTCGGCTTCTCGTCCTTCGCGATGCTGCTGCCGCAGGCGCTGATGGGCGTCGGCACGGTGGCCCTGTTGTACGCATCGGTGAAACGGTGCTCCGGCTCCGCCGCGGGACTCGTGGCCGGTGCCCTGTTGGCACTGACACCGGTTGCGGCGCTGATGTTCCGGTTCAACAATCCGGACGCATTGCTCATCCTGCTGCTGACCGCGGCCGCCTACTGCGTCGCACGGGCGATCGAGACACCCATCGGCCGAACGGCACTGCGCTGGCTGCTGCTGGCCGGGGTTGCGGTGGGCTTCGCCTTCCTCACCAAGATGATGCAGGGGTTGCTGGTCCTCCCGGCGTTCGGCCTGGCCTACCTGGTCGCCGGCCGGTCCGGACTCTGGACCAGGATCTGGCATCTGCTGGCCGCGACCGGGGCTGTGGTCGTCTCCGCCGGGTGGTACGTGGCGCTGGTCGCGATCTGGCCGGCCGATTCTCGGCCGTACATCGGTGGCAGTGAGACGAACTCGCTGTGGGAACTGGCGATCGGCTACAACGGCCTGGGGCGGATCTTCGGCAACTCGGGTGGCGCTACGGCCGGCGGTGGCGCCCCGGGCGGTGCGGCCCCGACCGGTGGCACCGGGGGCGGATTCGGCGGCGGAATGGGCGGCAACAGCGGGTTCGGCGGTGCCACGGGGATCGGCCGGATGTTCAGCTCTGCTTTCGGCACGGAGATTTCCTGGCTGATCCCCGCGGCCCTGATCGGACTGGTTGCCGGGCTCTGGTTCACCCGCCGGTTCCCCCGCACCGATCGCATCCGGGCGTCGCTGATCCTGTGGGGCGGGACGCTGCTCGTCACCGCGGGCGTCTTCTCCTTCATGGAGGGCACCATCCACCCCTACTACGCGGTTGCCCTGGCACCGGCGATCGCCGCCGTCGTGGCGATCTCGGGACGGGAACTCTGGCGCGCGCGGGGCTTCGTGATCACCCGGGCTGTCCTGGCGGCGATGATCGTCGCCACCGGAGTCTGGTCATTCATCCTGCTCGGTCGCGACCCGGAGTGGCTGCCCTGGTTGCGTTGGGTCGCGCTGGTCGGAGCCGTCATCGGTGCCGGGCTGCTCGTGGCATCGTTCGCCCGGCTCCGCAGGCTCGCCGTGATCGGCCTGCTGGCCGGATCACTGGCCGCCGTCAGCGGTACGGCCGCTTACACGGTCGCCACAGCGGCAACACCGCATTCCGGCTCCATTCCCTCCTCCGGTCCGGCCGGCGCCGCGATGGCCGGCTTCGGCGGCCGCGGGACCGGTCAGCTGCCCGCTGCCGGTGAACTGCCCGACGGTCTGACGCTGCCGGATGGTGCACAGCTCCCGAATGGTGCTCAGCTCCCGAATGGTGCTCAGCTCGAGATCCAGCTGCCCGGCGGCGGCCCGACAGGGTCGGGGACCGAGCTGTCGGGCGGCATGCCGGGCGGCGGCGCGACCACCGTCAGCAGCGACCTCGTCGCGCTGCTCGAGGGCACCGACACCCGGTGGGCGGCGGCCACCACCGGCGCCCAGTCGGCGGCCGGGCTCATCCTGGGGACCGACCGGGCGATCATGGCGATCGGCGGCTTCACCGGCAGCGACCCGTCACCGACCTTGGAGCAGTTCCAGCAGTACGTCGCCGACGGCAACATCGGCTACTTCATCAGCGGCGGATTCGGCGGGGGCGGCGGCGGTCGGCGGCGGCCGGGGCGGCCCGGGCTCGGGATCCGCCTCGGACATCTCATCGTGGGTCGAGGCCAACTTCAGCTCCACCACTGTCGGCGGGATGACGGTGTACGACCTCACCCCGGAAACGTCTTGACCCTGACGTAACGTCAGGCTGCATTCTCGTGATGTCCGGCCAACCGGTTCGGACGTCCATCAGGGAGCAGGCATGAGCTATTCGGTCGGTCAGGTCGCCGACCTGGCCGGTGTGACGGTCCGGACGTTGCACCACTACGGCCAGATCGGCCTGCTGGAGCCGGAAGATCGCAGCGGAGCCGGGTACCGGCGCTATTCCGACGGTGATCTGCAACGGCTGCAGCACATCCTGTTCTACCGCGAACTCGGCTTCTCCCTGGACGACATCGCGACCATTCTCAGCGATCCGGGGGCGGACGCGTCCGCCCACCTCGCGCGTCAGCGGGAGTTGCTCACCAACCGGATCAGCAGGCTGCAGTCGATGGTCGCGGCCGTCGAGAAAGAAATGGAGGCATTCACCATGGGTATCCAGCTCACACCCGAAGAGAAATTCGAGATCTTCGGGCCCACCTACAGCGAGGACTACGAAGTCGAGGCGGAGCAGCGCTGGGGCGACACCGACGCCTGGAAACAGTCACAGGCCAAAACCGCGAAATTCACCAAGGAGCAATGGGTCGAGATCAAGAAGTCCGGTGACGACCTCAATCGCCGCCTCGGTGAGGCGATGACCAACGGCGCGGCACCGGACAGCGAGCAGGCAATGGATCTCGCCGAGGAACACCGCCGGTCGATCGAGACGTTCTACGACTGCGGTTACCCGATGCACCGCGGGCTCGGCGACATGTACGTCCAGGACGAGCGCTTCGCCAAGACGTACAACGACGTCGCGCCCGGGTTGGCGCAATGGCTGCGGGACGCGATCAACGCGAACGCCGACCGGGCCGAGGCGGGCTGAGGCAAAGCCGCCGGACCGGGCGAGAACCGTTTGCGGAGGATGCTCGTACCACTGATCGGGACCGCGACCGCGGTCCCGCATCACGGCTCAGGAGGAGCACTTGACCACCACTGCATCATCCGTCTCGCCCGATTCGGCGGCCGTCGCGCCGACGCTGGCCGGCCTGTCCCACGTCGCCCTGACGGTGTCCGATCTCGCGGTCAGCGTCCCCTGGTACGAGCAGGTCTTCGGTCAGGCGGCGGTCCTGGACGAGGACACCGGCCCGTTCCGGCACGTCGTCTTCGCCCTGGGCAGCACACTGTTCGGACTGCACACCTTCCCCGAGGGGCAGATCACCGACGTCGCGTTCACTCCCCGCCGGGTCGGGCTGGACCACGTGTCCTTCGCCTGCGCGGACCGGGACGAACTCATCCGCTGGGCGGCCAACCTCGACCGGCTCGGTGTGCAGCACGGCGGCGTCAAGGACGCCGGTTACGGTTCAGGCCTGTCGTTCAAGGATCCGGACGGACTCCCGCTGGAGATCTTCTGCCCACCGTCGGCCTGACCTCGGCTGATGGGTCAGTTTGCAGGGTCAGGGCGCGGTCGCCGCGACCGGGGCCTGACCCTGCAGCTGGGCCAGCACGTCCGGATCCTGCATCTCCATCCATGCGATGACGTCCTGGTACGTCGCGCAGTAGGTATCCGGCTGCCCGCACTTCTCCTTCATAAAATCCATCGCCGGCGGGTTGAAGGAATCGCCGTTCCATTTGTTGAAGTGGTTCGCGATCAGCACCGGAGCACGGTTGCCGTTGTAGGCCTGGTCGTACATGTAGTCATAGGTCTTCTTGACGATGTCCCGCAGTTCCGGCGCCGTCTCGGGCTCGTCCTTGCCGTCGTTGAATTTGACCCAGAAATTGAAATCCATCGCCGTCGTCATGCTGTCGAATCCCGGTGAGTAGACCTGCGGCATATAGAACTCCCATATACCGTCGACCTTCTCCGGCCAGTAAATGCCGTTCTTGGGAGCCGGCATCGAGGAGTCGTAGGTCATGTTGTGGGCTTTCCACGCCGGAATCAGCGTGTCGAGCTTGCCTGTCAGGCAGGGGGTTCTGCCGCCCTTGATCGACTCGGCCGGTACCTTGAGATCGGGCGCGTCGGTGTAGCCGTTCAGCTTCTTCCAATCCTTCATGAAGGTGAAGAACTGGTCGAGCTCGTTGTTCCAGTCCGCGGTGCTCCACTGATTCCCGCCGGGCAGGTTGTCGTCACAGAAGTGGCCGTTGTAATGCGTGCCGATCTCGTGGCCCTTGGAGTATGCGAGGTTCAGGTCGTTGACCTCGGTGACGATCTCCTCTTCCGGCCCGCCGTAGCCGATGGAGGCCTTGCCCGGTGCGTGGCCAGGACCGGTGTACGCGCCGGCATCCTTGGCCGTATCGCCCAGCAGATAGATGCCGGACAGGAATCCGGTGAACCGGGAGTTGGTCGGCTCAGCCGCCGCCATGAACTCGTTCCACCGCTGGTGGGAGCCCGCCCCGTCGAAGGAGAAGATGATGAACTGTGGTGCCTTGTCGCCCGGCGCCAGCTTCGTCATCGGGACGTTGGTCGGTGGGCGGTCGCCGGCCGGGGCATCGACGGGACTTTCCGTTGCAGCGGCGGTGTCTCGGCCGTACGGGTCGGTGGGAGTGCCGGCCGCGGTGGAGGTTTGTGTCACGGTGAGTGGCAGTGAACTCGCCGCGTCGGTCTGGTTGCCCTGATAGATCAGGACCCCGGTGACCACGGCCAGGACCACCACCAGTCCGGTGACCAGGTATCGGGCTCGCATGCGTTTCCTCGTTTCATTTGTTCGTTCGTCGCCTCGACCTGTTGCCAGGACAGACCGACGTCAGGACGTGCCGACCGCCCTGCTGGTTGCCGACCGATGTCGAAGGTCGCCCGATCGCCAGGGTGCCAGAACCGGCACCGCAGGTCCGGCAGGTCAGGGCTGTGTCGCCGGGACAGCGAGGCGTCCTCGGCTGCTGATGGGAGCTGTCGGCCTCTAGGCCGGCTCGAAGCAGGCGGGCACGCCACCGTTGCGGCCCTTGGTGAACCACTCGACCCGCTGGAAGGGGTCACCGTGGTCGGACGCCATCGTCCAGGGCATCTGATCGGCCAGCGTGGTCAGCGACCCGATCAGCTCCTGGTCGTCGCCGGGCTCCAGTTCGAGCGTCTTGTCCGCGACGGCCCCGTACATCGCGGCGGCGCCGAGGCAGTCAGCCTGCAACTCCTCGGCGGTGGCGACCAGGTCGTCCTCGAGCCGGGCCTGGATCGCGTGCCCCCACTCGTGCGCCACGACCAGGTACACCCATGAGTCACCGATCAGGTCGGCACCGTTGACCAGCAGGCTGGCATCCCAGGCGACGTAGTCCTCCGACACGCAGTAGAAGGCGTTGTACGACTCGAGCTGCTCACCGTCACAGGTCGGCGCGTTCTCCTCGTCGGTGCCGTCGTACAGGCCCACGACCGTCGGCGACTTGTATTCGCCCGTGTAGTAATCGGACCAGTGCTTGGCCCAGAATCCGTCGACGACCTGCTGCGCGGCCTCCAGGTCATCGGCCAGCTCTTCGATGGTGACGCCGCTGGCGAGCGTGCTGTCGGTGCTCGCGGAGGTGTCGGTCTCGGTCGCGGAGGGGTCCGCAACCGTGGTGTCCGGTACGGAGACATCGGACGCGACGGGAGTATCGGTCGTGTCCCGCGTCGACCTGGGCGTCGAACTGGGCGTCGAGTTGGCCGTCTGGGCCGGCGTGCCGGACGGTGTGGTCCCGGCCGATGGGGACGCGGCCACGACCGCGGCGGTGCCGACGGCCGGCGTGCCGCGCACTCCTGAAGCGCAGCCGCCGGTGCCCAGCAGAAGGACAGCGACGATCGCGCACACGGTGGTTCGTCTCATGGCAGGGCCTCCCCAAGTCCGCTAACTGTGCGTGACCGCCGCTAAAGCGTCAAGCACAAACCGGACACAGTCGGTGGGGCGGCCGATTGCGCCGGTCGGGTCAGAGGTCCTTGACCAGCTGGCGTTTGAGCACCTTCCCGGACGGGACCGAGCGGCAGCGCCTCGAAGAACTCGACGCGGCGGGGGTACTTGTGCCGGCCGAGCCGCTCCTGTGACCACTCGATCAGCGTCGCGGCATCGAGCTCGCCACCCTCGGGCGAGCGCACCACCACCGCGCAGATCTCCTCGCCGTGGTGGCTGTCAGGGACTGCGACGACGGCGACCTGGGCGACGCCCGGGTGTCCGGCCAGCACCTCTTCGACTTCGCGCGGGTAGACGTTGAACCCGCCGCGGATGATCAGGTCCTTCTTCCGGTCGACGATGGACAGGAAGCCGTCGGCGTCCAGCACGCCGAGGTCACCGGATCGGAACCAGCCGTCCACCAGCACCGCCGCGGTCGCCTGCGGATTGTTCAGGTAGCCGGCGAAGATGTTGTGCCCGCGCAGCACCACCTCTCCGACCTCGCCCTGCGGCAGCAGTTCGATCCGGTCCTCGATCTCGGCCGCGGCGATCGCAGCGTCGGTACCCCAGATGGCCCGCCCGACCGTGCCGGCCTTCCGCCCGAAGACCGGCTGGTTGAAGGTGGCAACGGGCGATGTCTCGACAGCCCGTATCCCTCGTAGATGTCCGCGCCGAAGACCTCGGCCACCGAGTCGATGATCGCCACGGGCAGGCTGGCGCCGCCCGACACGGCGATCCGGAGCACCGGCCGGCGGTCGTCCGCGCGCGCCGCTGCGAGCAGGCCGATGTACATGGTCGGCACCCCCATGAACACGTTGACCTTCTCGCCGACGATCAGGTCCAGGGCGGCGGCACCGTCGAAGCGCGGCAGCAGCACCAGGGTGGACCCGGCGAAGAAGCCCGCGTTCATGGCGCACGTCTGGCCGAAGGAGTGGAAGAGCGGCAGGCAGCCCAGGATGACGTCGTCCGCCGTGAGCATCATCACCGAGGTGGCCGTGACGATGGCGTTCATCGTCATGTTGAGCTGGGTGAGCACCGCACCCTTGGGCGCCCCGGTGGTGCCGGATGTGTAGAGAATGACCGCCTCGTCGTCGGGTTTGCGCTCGACATAGGCGGCGATCGGCTCGACCGCTGCGGCCTGCTGGTCGAGCCGGGCGACCTCCCGGCCCTCGGGATCGTCACCCATGACGGCCATCAGCGGGACACCTGCCTGCTCCGCGGCCGGGATGCGCCTGCGCCAGCAACGGCGCCGCGGCGAGGAGCATCTTCGCCTGCGAATCGGTCAGCACGAAGCCGATCTCCCGGGCGACGAGCAGCGCGTGCACCGGGACGACGACGGCGCCCAGGGACAGGATCGCGTAATAGACCCGTGGAAAGTCCGGCACATTGGGCATCAGCAGCGCGACCCGGTCACCCGGGCCGATGCCCGCCTCCCGCAGCACGCTCGCATACCGGCGGGTCTGCTCCCAGAGCGTTCCGTACGTGATGCGCCGGGGACCGATCACGACGGCGTCCCGATCGGGATGCCGGGTCGCCGATTCGGCCAGGATCGCAGCCAGGGTCAGGCTCATCGTTGATGCCTTCCGTCGGTGTTGTGCGCAGGTTACGTCCCACCCACGCAGCCCGCAGGCTGTGTGATGGTCGACCGACGTCCCGTATACCGACCCTCCCGCGGCTCGAGCGGTGAGCTGAGGCCAGTAACCTCGGGTGTCATCGGCGCCATTCCGCGGCGCCCACCGGGGATCGATCCGGAGGGTGGGCCGGCAGTCGCCACGAGACAGATGGAAGGCGAGCCCCTTATGCCCGAGGTCACCGACACCGCCGCGACGTCAGATGTTCAGACGAGCCAACCCGAAGCGGTGTCCGACGGCGCTGCGCCGAACGCCCCAGAGAACAACGCAACAGAGCAGACACCGACGGCGTCCATGCGCTTCGGCGACCAGGAGCTCGAGCTGAAGGTCATCCCGGCCACCGAGGGTGCGCCGGGAATGGAGATCTCCAAGTTGCTGACGACGCTCGGGGCGATCACCCTCGACCCCGGGTTCACCAACACCGGCTCGACCACGTCGGCTGTCACCTACATCGACGGCGACGCCGGCATCCTGCGCTACCGCGGGCTACCCGATCGAGCAACTGGCGCAGAACTCGAACTTCCTGGAGACCAGCTACCTGCTGATCCACGGCGAACTGCCCAGCACCGACGAGCTCAGCGCCTTCGTGCAGCGGATCAGCCGGCACACCATGCTGCACGAGGATCTGAAGACGGTTCTTCGACGGATTCCCGCGCGACGCGCACCCGATGCCGGTGCTGTCCAGCGCGGTCAGCGCGCTGTCGACCTTCTACCAGGACGCTCTCGACCCGTTCAATCCCGCAGCAGGTGGAACTGTCGACGATCCGGCTGCTGGCCAAGCTGCCGACCATCGCCGCCTACGCCTACAAGAAGTCCGTCGGCCAGCCGCTGCTGTACCCGGACAACTCACTCGGTCTGGTCGAGAACTTCCTGCGGATGTCGTTCGGGTTCCCGGCCGAGCCCTACGAGGTCAACCCGAAGCTGGTCAAGGCGCTCGACCAGCTGCTGATCCTGCACGCCGACCACGAACAGAACTGCTCGACCTCGACGGTGCGGCTGGTCGGTTCCTCGAACGCCAACCTGTTCGCGTCGGTGTCGGCCGGGATCAACGCCCTGTTCGGGCCGCTGCACGGCGGCGCCAACCAGGCCGTGCTGGAGATGCTGGAGAAGATGCGCACGCGAGGGCGGCGGCGTCGACGCCTTCGTCAAGCGGGTGAAGAACAAGGAGCCCGGCGTCAAGCTGATGGGCTTCGGGCACCGGGTCTACAAGAACTACGACCCACGCGCCGCGCTGGTCAAGGCCACCGCCGACGAGGTGCTGGCCGACCTCGGCGCGAACGACGAGCTGCTCGACCTGGCCAAGCAGTTGGAGGAGGTCGCGCTGTCCGACGACTACTTCATCTCCCGCAAGCTCTACCCGAACGTCGACTTCTACACCGGGCTGATCTACAAGGCGATGGGCTTCCCGACCCGGATGTTCACCGTGCTGTTCGCGCTCGGCCGGCTGCCCGGCTGGATCGCCCAGTGGCGCGAGATGATCAACGACCCGGCCACCAAGATCGGCCGGCCGCGGCAGGTCTACACCGGTTACACCGAGCGTGACTATGTGGAGCTCGGCGGACGCTGACCGACTGTCGGGGCGCGCAGGCATGATCGGAGCATGACTCGGAGTTCGACGGCGCCCACCGTGCTCTGGTTCCGCCGCGATCTGCGGCTGGCCGACCACCCCGCCCTGCTTGACGCACTGGCCGAAAATCGGGACGTACTGGGCGTTTTCGTCGCCGATGACACCGTGCTGATCCCGTCGGGGGCGCCCCGACGAGCCTTCCTCGCAGGCTGTCTCGAGCGGTTGTCGGCATCGCTCGACGGCCGTCTGCTGATCACCCACGGCCGCCCCTCCGTGGTGATACCCGAGGTTGCGAAGGCGGTCGGGGCATCGGCCGTTCACATCTCGGCCGACTACGGCCCGTACGGCCGGCGACGTGATGCGCGCGTCGAGAAGGCTCTGGCCGAGCTAAATGTGCAGCTGATGGCAACTGGCTCGCCGTACGCCGTCGCGCCCGGCCGGGTGCGCAAGCCCGACGGCAGCCCCTACGCGGTGTTCACCCCGTACTTCCGGGGCTGGACCGCGCACGGCTGGCGCCGCCCGGCGAAGCCCGCCGGCACTGTCGACTGGCTGGACCCCGCCGCAGTGCACGGTGCGCCCCGGCTGACGCCGGCGGACATCGGTGCGCCGGTGTCCTCATCGACCCGACTACCCGAGCCCGGCGAGGCCGCGGCTCAGGAGACCTGGCGGGACTTCCTGCAGCACAACGCCGCTCCCGCGGACCGACCGTCGAGCCGGCCGGGACGTACGGCATCGACAGCTACCAGGACCAACGAGACAGGCCCGATCACCCTGGCACCAGCCGGATGTCGCCCTACCTCAAATGGGGTTGCATCCACCCACGCACGATGTTGGCCGACCTCGCCGAGCGCGGTTCCGCGGGCGCCTCTGCGTACCGGCGAGAACTCGCCTGGCGGGAGTTCTACGCCGATGTCGTGTTCCACCGACCCGCATCGCTGTGGACGTCCATCGACCCCGTGGTGGACATCCTGTGCGGTGACACGGGTCGTGTCGCGGACGAGAGGCTGGCCGCCTGGAAGGCGGGCCGCACCGGATACCCGTACATCGACGCCGGCATGCGGCAGTTGATCTGCCGAGGGCTGGGTGCACAACCGGGTCCGGATGGGCGTTGCCTCGTTCCTGGTCAAGGATCTGCACCTGCCCTGGCAGCTCGGGGCGGCGTACTTCCTCGAGCACCTCGTCGACGGCGACTACGCCTCCAACAACCACGGCTGGCAGTGGGTGGCAGGCTCCGGGCCGCAGGCTGCAGCGTTCTACCGCATCTTCAACCCCGTCGGGCAGGGCGAGAAGTTCGACCCCAACGGCGATTACGTCCGCCGTTTCGTACCCGAACTGCGCGACATCCCCGGCAAGGCCGTGCACAAGCCATGGGAGCTGCCCCCGGATACCGCTCCCGATTACCCGGCACCGATCGTCGAGCACGCCGCCGAGCGGGCGGAGACGTTGCGCCGCTGGGAGTCCCGCCCGCGCGGGTGACCAGGCCGGGCTCGGATGACGGAGATCAGAAACCCGTCGGACGCAGCCCCCACGACGCGGTCCAGGTCTCGCCCGGTTCGAGCCAGAGCAGCCCGTCGCCGCTGTTGAACGCGTTCGCCGGGCAGGTCATCGGTTCGATCGCGACGGCGCGCCGGGCATCTGGTTTGCCTGCACCGGGGAAGTTCGGCGGCGAGTAGACCTGCGCCCAGCTGAACACCGCGTCGGCCCACAGCATTAGGCCGGTGCCGTCCGGCGCCCGGAGCCGGTGCTCGATCCGTCCGTCGGTGACCTCCAAGCCGGTGAGCGCCACGTCGAGGTCGAGCTGGGCAAGGTTTGCGCCTGCCCGCAGGTCGTTCGGCGTGCCGTCGACGGGTTCGAGGCCGATCGGGATCAGGCGATCGTCGGTGCGCAGGAACTTCTCGCCCGACACCTCGATGGTGAGGTCGGTGACCGGGTGCCGTCCGACGCGGAGGTACGGATGTGCCCCGACCCCGAACGGCGCCGCGGACGTGCCGGCGTTCGTCAGCCGGTGGGTCACCATCAGCCCCGCGTCGTCGACGGCGTACGTCACCTCGGTGTCGATGATGAACGGGTACCCGTGTTGCGGGTAGATGGTGGCGCCCAGGGTGACAGCATCGTCGCGCTGCTCGATCGACCGGTAGGCGGTGTTCCGCAGCAGGCCGTGACTGGCGGCGTTGTGACCGACATCGGTGATGTCCAGCTGCTGCTTCGCGCCGCGCAGCGTCCACACTCCCCCGGCGATCCGGTTCGGCCACGGCACCAGCACGATTCCGCAGCCCATGGGGGGCAACGAACCGTCGTCCCAGGTTTCGGTGAACGGCACGCCGCCGACACTGAACTCGCGAAGGACCGCGGCGACCTCGCCGATCCTCGCCGTCACCCGACCACTGCTGATGGCGAACTGGTGGCCGCTGACGGGCCGGGGCGCCGTCATCGGGGATTCCCGGACTGGCCGGCCGCCCTGGACAGCGCCCGTCCGAACTGCAGCAGTCTTTCCATCTGGGCCAATCCCCCGTCGGTCACGGATTTGGAGAAGCGGTAGGTCTCGACATGGTGCACGGCACGGGTTTCGTTGGCGGCGGCCAACTCGGTGATCGACCGCTCGGGGGTCTGGGTCGAGAGGTAGAGAATCACCGCGTTCATCGTCTTCGATCCGTCGGGTTCGCGCCGAAACCTGTTACGCAGCCCCTGATCGACGATCGCCGACAGCGGGATGGTGCGGATCGACGAGGAGAACATCTGCCGGCCCGGATGGTCGTCATCCACCTCGTCGTCGCCGTGCCACAGCACGAGTCGCTGCCCGTCGGTGACCGCCACCTCCTGCCACAGCGCCTCGCCCCACGCCTGCTGGGAGGCAACCCGTTCGCAGGTGAAGGCCAGGACACTCGCCGGATCGATGACGCCGCCCAGGGCTTCGAGAGCAGCATCGGCGTCCCTGACGTAGGCCCTGACGGCATCGTCGAGCCGGGGGTACGGCGCCCAGTCCTGCGGCACGTGCCCTCGCTGGTCGGACATGGATCGGGCCTCCTGGTCGGCTGCGGCCCCGGCGCACCGAACAGCCCTCGCGGTGATTGTGCCGGAACAAAGCGGCATGGAGCGCCAACCGGGTGACTGACCTTGCCCCGAGATCCGGTCAACCTGTCGGTGAATGCACGCGGGTGTCGTACCGCCACAGCGATCGACCCAGCAGGGCCGCCAGCAGGGTCAGGACGATCGTCGCCAGTCCGCCGGCGACGACTGCGAAGGAGGTCGACGTGGCGTCGGCCACCACCCCGTGCACCAGATCGGCCAACCGCGGACCTCCCGCCACCACGACGGTGAACACGCCCTGCATCCGCCCGCGCATCTGGTCGGTGGCGTTCACCTGCAGGATCGTCGATCGGTACACGGCGCTGACCAGGTCCGCCCAGCCCCCGATGGCCAGGTACAACACGGCGAGCCACAACACCGACGTGGTCCCGAAAAGGGCCATCGACAGCCCCCAGATCAGGATCGCCGCAATGATGGCGATGCCCTGACGGTAGACCCGGTGGATCCAGCCGCCGGTCAGTCCGCCGATCAGCGAACCGACTGCCAGGCCCGCGTTGAGCAGGCCCAAAGCCAGTCCGCCGCCGGGCGGTCCGCCGAATGTCTCCTGCGCCATCTGCGGGAACAGGGCGCGCGGCATCCCGCAGACCATCGCGATGATGTCGACGACGAACGTCATCAGCAGCAGCGGTTTGAGCCGCAGATAGGCGATGCCGTCGAGCACCTTCGCCCGTCCCCGGTGCTCGCCCAACGGCGGGATCGGCGGCAGTTTGACGACGGCGTAGAGGATCGCCACCAGGGTGAGCGCGTCCAGGAAGTACAGCCAGGGCAGGCCGACCACCGGGATCAGCAGGCCGACCAGCAGCGGGCCGACGATCACGCCAAGACTGAAGACCGTCATGCCGAGGGCATTCGCGGCCGGCACCATGTCCACCGGCACGATCCGCGGGATGATCGCGCTGCGGGTCGGCTGGTTGACGGCGAAGAAACCCTGCTGGACCGCCAGCAGGATGAGCACCACCCAGACCGACTCCGCCTGCGACAGGGCCGCGAGCCAAAGACCGATGCTGGTCGCCGCGATACCGACAGAGGTGATCATCAACAGCTTGCGGCGGTCGTAGGTGTCGGCGATCGCCCCGCCCACGAGCCCGAACGCCACCAGCGGAACCAGCGCGACGAGCGAGGCGAACCCCACCCAGGCCGAGCTCTGGGTGATGTCGAAGATCTGCTGCTGGACGGCAACCGTCGTGAGCATCGCGCCGATGACTGTCGTCACCTGGCCGAGGAACAGCCTGCGGTAGGCAGGGATGCCCAACGGCCTGGTGTCGGGACCGATCCGGCGCAGCCGTGAACGGGAGTCGTCGGCAGACCCGATATCCGGAATCGATGTGTCCACGACCGGTTCGTCGGCTCCTGAACCGTGCGAACCCGCCGTCACAGCTCTGTCACGGAGCGAGCCGTTCGACGATCCAGCCGCCCGCACCGTCGGATCGGTACCGCAGCCGGTCGTGCAGCCGGCCGACCCGGCCCTGCCAGAACTCGACGGTCTCGGGCTGGATGCGCCAACCGCCCCAGAACGGCGGGAGCGGGATGTCCGCGGCGGCGGTCGATCCCGGGTCGTCCTCGTCGCCGAAGCGCTCGTACGCCTTGGCCCTCAGCTGCTCCAGCGCGTCGCGATCGCGGAGAACCGTCGACTGCGGGCTTGCCCACGCCCCGATCCTCGATCCGCGCGGGCGGCTGTCCCAGTACTGCTGGGCGGTCTCGTCGGACACCCGGACCACCGGGCCACGGAAATGCACCTGCCGCTGAAGTGCGATCCACGGGAAGGTCGCCGCAGCGCGCGGATTGGCCTGCAGGTCACGGCTCTTGTCCGAGGTGAGGTTCGTGTAGAACACGATCCCCCCTTCGTCCAGGCCCTTGCACAGCACGGTTCTGGTGGCGACGTCCCCGGAAGGAGACGCCGTGGCCACCACCATCGCGTTCGGCTCACGGATACCGCTGTCGACGGCCTCGGCGAGCCAGGCCTTGAACTGGGTGAGCCAGTCGGGCGCCAGGTCGGACTCGGAAAGCCCGGCCAGCGAGTAGCTCTCCCGCATGGCGGCAAGATCCGGACCCGGATCCTGCCCGGCTTGACTGACGGCCACGTACGTTCCCTTCCACGACCACGGTTCGCCCGCCGGTGGGCAGCGACCCGGAGAAAACGCTACGCCGAGCTCAATGTCGGTCGGCGGGGCGGTGCGTCCGAGCCGGGCGCGGATCACCCGGACGGCTCCCGCCAGCGACTGCCCGCAGCCCGGCCGAAGCATGATCTGCGCTGGTCACAGGGCCTTTAGGGTTGCTTCCACGTGATGGATAACACGCCGTTCCCGCTGGCCACCGGGCCAAAGTAAAGGCATTGTGATGTGACGGCTTGAAGCGGGCCGGTCGTCTGTACGCCTCAACGGGGCACGGCCACCCGGTCGTCCGGCCGATGTCGCTCCCTGTCGAAGCCTGCGCTCGCCGGCGTCGCCCCTGCAGTCGGCACTCCTCAATGTGGAGGTACGTCAATGACGACCAACGGAACCAAGTTCGTCTCCGGCCTGGAAGGCGTCGTCGCCTTCCATACCGGCATCGCCGAGCCCGACAAGGACGGCGGTGCACTGCGGTACCGCGGTGTCGACATCGAAGACCTGGTCGGCACTGTCGGCTTCGACGACGTCTGGGCGCTACTCGTCGACGACGCCTTCGGCGCCAGCCTCCCGGTCGAAACCGCTCCCCCCGCCTTCTTCTCGGGTGACGTGCGGGTGGACGTCCAGGCTTCCCTGCCACTGCTGGCACCTGCGCGCGGGTTCGGTCCGCTGCTGGACATCACCGATGAGCAGGCCCGGGACCATCTCGCTCAGACGACCTCGGCGGTGCTCTCCTACGCGGCGCACTCCGCCCGCGGTAACCGGACCGCCGTTTCTGCCTCCCGGTTGGCGGAGTGCTCCACCGTCGTGGAGCGCTTCATGACCACCTGGCTCGGCGACCCGAGCCCGGAGCAGGTCAAGGCCATTGACGCCTACTGGGTCTCGGCCGCGGAACACGGGATGAACGCGTCCACGTTCACCGGCCGGGTGGTGGCCTCCACCGGCGCCGACGTGCCGGCCTGCGTCACCGGTGCAATCGGGTCGATGTCCGGTCCGCTGCACGGTGGCGCTCCCGCCAGGGTGCTGCCGATGGTGCAGGCCGTGGAAGCCTCCGGCGACCCCGACGGCCTGGTCAACGGGATCCTGGATCGCAAGGAACGGCTGATGGGCTTCGGTCACCGCGTGTACCGGGCCGAGGATCCGCGCGCGAGAGTTCTCCGCCGTACCTGTCAAGAGCTCAACGCACCCCGCTACGAGGCCGCCGCCGCACTCGAGCAGGCCGCCCTGCGGATCCTGCGAGAGCGCCGGCACGATCGTGCCATCGAAACCAACGTGGAGTTCTGGGCCGCGGTGATCCTGGACTTCGCCGGTGTGCCCGCGGCGATGATGCCCGCGATGTTCACCTGCGCCCGCACCGCCGGGTGGAGCGCGCACATCCTGGAGCAGAAGAAGCTGGGCAAACTGGTGCGCCCGTCCGCCGTTTACACCGGCCACGAGCCGCGCAAGCCGGAGTTGGTCGACGGATTCCACCACCTGGTCGCCGCTGTCTGAGTCGGTCGTGTGGGCCGTCGCCGTCTGGGCCGTCGCCGTGTGGGCCGTCGCCGTGTGGGCCGTCGTCGTGTGGGCCGTCGCCGTGTGAGCGGGGGCCCCGCGCCCACTGCCACACCCGCAGGGACAGACGCTGCCCTACAACGTTGTAGACCCTGCACCTGTGGCAATGCACCCGCCGTGGTCCCCTCTGCAGCAGATCAGGGCGCCGGTGCGTGACCAGGACCACCGATCCCGCAGGCATCGCGAGCCCGCAGCGGGTGAGGCCGTCGCGGGCGCGGTGGCAAGATTGGCGCGGACCGGAGATCGGGCCGCCCGCCTGTTTCCCGTCACCGCCGCGGCAATGGCCTGCGGCGACCGCCCTGTGAGGAGAACGCGCCGTCATGGCCGATGGAACCACTCTGACCCTGCCCCCCGCGATGCTGCCCACCGACGGCCGATTCGGCTGCGGACCGTCCAAGGTCCGCCCGGAGGCGCTCGCCGCGCTGGCCGGTTCGGGCTCGTCGGTGATGGGTACGTCGCACCGTCAGGCGCCGGTGAAGACCCTGGTCAAGCGGGTCCGGGAAGGTCTCGACACTCTGTTCGGCCTGCCCGACGGCTACCAGGTCATCCTCGGCAACGGTGGCACCACGGCGTTCTGGGATGCGGCCGCGCTCGGCCTGGTCCGCAACCGGGCCCAACATCTGACGTTCGGTGAGTTCTCCGCCAAGTTCGCGACCGTCACCCGCAAGGCCCCGTTCCTCGCCGATCCGCAGGTCCTGGCGGCCGATCCCGGCGACGCACCTGACCCCAAGGCGGACGGTGACGTCGACGTCTACGCCTGGGCGCACAACGAGACTTCCACCGGTGTGGCGGTTCCGGTCCTGCGTCCCACCGGAGCCACCGAGGACCAGCTGGTGCTGGTGGACGCGACGTCCGGGGCCGGCGGGCTGCCGCTGGACCCGACCCAGGCCGACGTCTATTACTTCGCACCGCAGAAGGTGTTCGGCTCGGACGGCGGACTCTGGATCGCCCTCGCCTCGCCGGCCGCCCTGGCCCGAATCGGCGAGATCGCCGCGACGGACCGGTGGATCCCTGAGTTCCTGTCGATCGCCACCGCCCTTGACAACAGCACAAAGGATCAAACCCTCAACACGCCGGCCGTAGCGACGCTGTTTCTGCTGGCCGATCAGATCGACTGGATTCTCGGCAACGGTGGCCTCGACTGGGCGACCAAGCGGACCGCCGACTCCTCGGGTCGGCTGTACGACTGGGCGGAGGGCAGCGAGTTCGCCACCCCGTTCGTGGGTCGCCCGGAGCTGCGCTCACAGGTGGTCGGCACCATCGACTTCGCCGACTCGGTGGACGCCGCCGCGGTGGCGAAGACGTTGCGCGCCAACGGCATCGTCGACACCGAGCCCTACCGCAAGCTCGGCCGCAACCAGCTCCGGATCGGGATGTTCCCGGCGGTCGAGCCGGACGATGTCAGTGCCTTGATCGACTGCATCGACTACGTGGTCGAGCGGCTGTAACCCGGCCGTCGCACTCTGCCGGTCGGGGGATTCGCGAACCGGCCCGCGGCCGGCGGCGCGCCTGGACATCGCCGGCCCGGCACCGCGATAGCGTCGGGTTCGGTGTTCTGAGATCCGGGAGGAGAACCCATGCGCGCGTTGCGGGTCCTAGGGCTGGCCGAGGACGGCGAGAACCTGGTGTGCGAGGACAGCGCATCGGGTGAGCTGTTCTCGCTGCCGGCCGACGAGCGGCTGCGTGCCGCCACCCGCGGCGATCTGAGCCGGCTGGGCCAGTTGGAGATCGAACTCGAGCCGCAGCTGAGGCCGCGCGAGATCCAGGCTCGTATCCGGGCAGGGAGCTCGATCGCCGAGGTGGCGGCCGCGGCGAACACGAGCATCGGCCGGATCGAGCGATACGCCTATCCCGTCATGCTGGAGCGTTCGACGATGGCGGAGAAGGCCCGCGGTTCGTTCCCGATGATCGACGGCAACCCGGCGCGCAAGACGCTGGAGGAACTGGTGATGTCGACCCTGGGCGCTCGCGGCCAGGACAGCGCCGTCACCTGGGACGCCTACCGCGACGCCGACGGGTGGGTCGTCGCCGTTCGCTGGCAGGCGGGCCGCAGCGAGAACTCAGCGGTCTGGGACATCCACGCCGGCCCACGGACCCCCACCCTGCGAGCGCGCGACGACGCCGCACGGGACCTGATCGAGCCCGAGAGTCGGCCGCTGCGCACCATTCCCGAGATGCCGGGTGCGGATGTTTTCCACCGCCTGCCCGACCCCTCGCGGCCCATCGAGTCGTCTGCGCCCGGCGACGGAGACGGGGCACCCGGCTTCCCTGCGGCGGCACCACGTCGCAATGCCGCCCAGGCCGGCTCGCACCACCCGGCCGGCACCCGTCGCACTGTGGCTGATCGCGTCGAGCAGGACCGGGTCGCCGCAGATCGGCTCGCGGTGGATCGAGTCGGTTCGGATCGGGTGGAACAGGAAGCGGTCGAGCAGACCGTTCTCGACGAGCGGTCCGGCATGCCGCGGCCGACGCGCAAGGAAGCTGCCCGCACCGGCACCGACCACGCCACCGGGCGGGGACAGCGCAAGGGACAACGCCCCGTCATGCCCGGTTGGGAAGACGTTCTGTTGGGCGGCGGACAGACGCCCAACGTCTGACGCTCGCTCTGCGGGCGGCTCGGTCGCGCGTGGCCGACTCGCGGGTGGTCCGGATGGTCGGTGCGGAGCCGCCTGCGCGTGTCATCCCGTGCGCGCTGAGCGTGGCTACCCGGCGGGGCAGTGGCGATCGGCCCCTGGCAGGACCCGGTGCCCCGGCGTCGAGAGCCACCTGAGCAGGGAAATCTGTGCCCCGCGGGCTGTTTCTCCCTGCTCAGCCGACACTCGACCGGGAGCCATGGTCATCGCGAGCCGATCAATCTCTGGCCCACCGAGCCCACGCAGTCAGGGCATCCGCTCATTCGACACGTACATCGAACAGTTTCCAACACGATTCACCACCGAACCCGTTCGAATCTGTTGACTCCTTGAATCCCGGCCGCCATAATGGGGGTAACACTTCCGACCCTCAGGAGCACTGTGACGTCGACGCCAACCCGATCGGTCAGCGGCCGGATCACCCGCACCTCGACCAGAATGGCCGATGGACGGGAACTCATCTATTTCGATGAAACACCTGATGCCAAAAGGGGTCTCGTCGACGAGCGGGACCTACCCGCAGTCGTGCCCGGATCAGAGGTCCGATTCGACGCACTGACGGGCGAATGGGTCGGTATTGCCGGACACCGGCAGACCAGGATCTATCACCCGCCTGCGAACGCCTGCCCGCTGTGCCCGTCGACGCCCGAAAATGCGAGCGAGATCCCGTCTCCCGACTACGACGTCGTGGTGTTCGAGAACCGCTTCCCGTCCTTCGCCGGTGCCGGCCCCATCGCGGCCGACGGCGGGCTCTTCGACACCCGGGCGGGTAACGGCCGGTGCGAGGTCGTGTGCTTCACCTCCGACCACAACACGACGCTGTCCACGCCTGCCGGCGTCCCGGATGCGCACCGTCATCGACGCCTGGGCGGACCGGACCGCCGCATTGTCCGCGCAGCCCGGCGTCGAGCAGGTGTTCTGCTTCGAGAACCGGGGCGTTGAGATCGGCGTCACCCTGGCCCATCCGCACGGTCAGATCTACGGCTATCCGTTCGTCACCCCGAAGACCGCCGCCGCGATCCGCTCGCGTCCGCGCCTACCGGGAATCGACCGGCGGCAACCTGTTCGACGACCTGCTGGCCGGCGAATTGGCCGACGGTTCGCGCATCGTCAGCCAGAACGAGCACTGGGTGGCGTTCGTGCCGTTCGCCGCCCGCTGGCCCGTCGAGGTGCACCTGTATCCGCGCCGTCAGGTCCGGGACCTCCCCGCGCTGGACGACGAAGGAGCGCGCCGACCTCGCGGAGCTGTACCTCGACGTCATCCGCAGGATGGAAGGCGTCTTCGAGGACACCCTGCCGGCCATCACCGGGGTGCACCAGGCACCCGTCCACGCAGAGCTGGAAGACTTCCGGCTGCATCTGGAGGTGTTCACCATCCGGCGTGCCGTCGGCAAGCTGAAGTACCTCGCCGGTTCTGAATCAGCAATGGGAGCATTCGTGAACGACATCACCCCGGAAACGGCCGCGCAGCCGGCTGCGCGACGTGTCGACGGTGGCCCGATGAAGGCGCTGGTGGTCGGCGGCGCCGGCTACATCGGTTCCGTCGTCACCCGGCAGTTGCTGGCCGAGGGCAACGAGGTGGTCGTGCTCGACGACTGCTCCACCGGTCACGCGGACTCGGTGCCGCCCGGGGCAGAGCTGGTCCAACGCGACATCACAGAGGCCGCAGACGGTTCTCGGTCGAGGCGGGTTCGATGCGGTGTTGCATTTCGCCGCCAAGTCGCTGGTCGGCGAGTCGGTCGACGAAGCCGTCGCTCTACTGGCGGACCAATGTCTGCGGCACGAGGGCGCTGCTGGACGCGATCGACGAGAACAATGTCCCGACCCTGGTCTTCTCCTCGACGGCCGCCACCTACGGAGAGCCCGACACGGTGCCGATCACCGAGGATGCCGCCGACCCGTCCGACGAACACCTACGGCGCGACCAAGCTCGCCGTCGACATGATGATCACCGGCGAGTGCGCGGCCACCGATCTCGCCGCAGTGTCGCTGCGCTACTTCAACGTCGCCGGGCGCGGCGTTCGGCGCCGGCGAGCGGCACGGGACTGAAACCCACCTGATCCCGATCGCACTGGACGCGGTGGCCGGCCGTCGCCCGGCGCTGACCATCTACGGCGACGACTGGCCCACGCCCGACGGCACCCCCATCCGGGACTACGTGCACGTCAAGGATCTGGCCCGCGCACACGTACTGGCACTGTCCGCGGCCCGATCCGGGCGAGCACCTGATCTGCAACCTCGGCAGCGGCAGCGGCTTCAGCGTGCGGGACGTGCTGGCCACCATCGAAGAGGTCACCGGTCGCCCGGTGCCCGTCTCCGTCGGACCGCGGCGAGCCGGCGACCCGACCCGGCTGGTGGCATCCGGTGAGCGGGCCGTCGCAGCGACTGGGCTGGACGCCGGAGCTCACCCTGGCCGACATGGTCGCGGATGCCTGGGAGTTCGCCGGCGGCGACAGGACAGGATCGGCAACCGGAATCGGCGGCGCACGATGAGCGCTGCAGAACTGTTCCGCAGCACCTTCTCCCGCGAGCCCGACGCGCTGTTCTCGGCGCCCGGCCGGGTCAATCTGATCGGCGAACACACCGACTACAGCGGCGGCCTCGTGCTGCCGTTCGCCATCGACGCTCGCGCCCACCTCGCCGCGGCGGCCAACCAGGACGGCACGATCCGGGTCACCTCGGCGCAGCGACCCCGGGAGGTCATCACCGTTGCGGTGGAGGATCTCTCACCGGATTCCGCGGTCGCGAAGTCCTGGGCGGGCTACCTGCTGGGGGCCATCTGGACACTCCGCAGAGGCCGGCCATCCGATCGGCGGGTTCGATCTCGCCCTGGACTCGCAGGTGCCCTCCGGGGCCGGGCTGTCCTCGTCAGCGGCGATCGAAAGCGTCACGGCGCTGACCACCTCCACATTGTCGGGGGTCGATCTCGACGTCATGCAGATCGCCGGGCTCGCACAACAAGCGGAGAACGACTTCGTCGGTGTCCCGTGCGGCCCGATGGACCAGACGGCTTCTTCGGCCGGCCTGAAGGGGTCTGTCCTGCTGTTCGACACCAGGGCCGGAACCGTCGAGCACATCCCGTTCGACCCGGCAGCACACGGGCTCGAGGTGCTGGTGATCGACACCAGGGTTGCCCACTCGCTCGCGGACGGGGAGTACGGCCGTCGGCGCGCATCCTGCGAGAAGGCCGCCGGCATCCTGGGTGTCCAGTGGCTGCGGGACATCGCCATCGACGACCTGCCGGCAGCGCTGGAGAGGTTGGACGACGAGGAGCTGCAGCGGCGGGTGCGCCACGTCGTCACCGAGAACGATCGGGTCGTCCGGACCGTCGAGCGGTTACGGGCCGACGACGTGCCGGCCATCGGCCCGCTACTGACCGCATCGCACCGATCACTACGCGACGACTACGAGGTGTCCAGCGAGGAGCTGGATGTCGCGGTGGCATCCGCCCTGGACGACGGTGCGATCGGCGCGCGGATGACCGGGGGCGGGTTCGGCGGATCAGCGATCGCGCTGGTACCGAGTGACCGGGTCGACGCCGTGACGGCTGCCGTCACCACGGCTTTCGCCGACCGGGGCTTCGCCGCGCCGGTGCCGCGCCTGGTCCGGCCGGCACAGGGCGCCCGCCGGGATCAGTGACCCTCGGAGATCAGTGACCCTCGGAGATCAGTGACCCTCGGAGATCAGTGCCCCGGGGTCAGTGACCCTCGGGGATCTGTGAGAGGCATCCGCCGGACCGCAAAAGGGTTCCAGGCAGCTCCACCCGGATATACTTTCGCACATGCACAAAGTCGGCACGCCGTTTCCGGCGTTGTCGCAGGCGTCCCGGTCGGTCCTGGTGGATCTGCTGGTGCACGGTCCGGCCTCCCGCGCCGATCTGGCCAGAAGGTCGGGACTGTCGCCTGCCAGCCTGACCAGGATCACCCGATCACTGGTCGACGCCCATCTGGTGAGCGAGTCCGACGCCACCTCACCGCAGCGCACCGGCAGGCCATCGCAGCCGATGGACGTCAACGTCGACCAGGCGCACCTGATCGGCATCAAACTCTCCGCCGGGCAACTCGACTCGGTCACCACGGACCTGCGCGGCCGTCTGTTGACCGAACGAACCGTTCCGCTGACGGGCACGAACCCGCAGTCGGTGGTGGACACCATCGCGGCGGTCATCGACGACGCCTCGCGCGATGACGACACTCTTTGTGCGGTGGGCGTGAGCCTCGCGGGCCCGGTCTCGCCGCGGGCCGAGATCATCCACACTTCACCGTTTCTCGAGTGGACCGATGTTCCGCTGGTGGCGATGATCCGGGAGCGGACCGGGCTCCCTGCGGTGGTCGAGAACGACGTCCGGGCGTTGACCGCGGCCGAGCACTGGTTCGGCGCCGCCGCCGGTTGCAGCGACTTCGTGCTCGTCACGATCGGCGTCGGCGTCGGCTGCGGCATCGTGGTCGACGACCGCCTGGTCGACGGCGCCAATGGCGGAAGCGGGCAGGTCGGGCACCTGCCCGTCACCCCGTGGGGGGCGCTGTGCGAACGCGGGCATCGGGGTTGCGTGCGGTCCTATCTGTCCTCGACGGCGATCGTCGGCGCGGTGTCCGCCGCAACCGGCCGGCAGGTCAGCTACGACGAGGTGCTGCAGATGGCCAGGGACGGTATCGCCGGTTGCCCGCACCGTCGTTGAAGAGGCCGGTCACGCGTTGGGCACGCTGATCGGCACGATCGCCACGGTGACGGCGCCGGCCAAGGTGATCGTCTCCGGCGAGGGCGTCGCACTCGCGGCGATGGCGCTCGAGACCACCCGCGAGCGCGCCCGCGACGTGCAGCACTGGACGCTGCCCGACGTTCCCATCGAGATCGCGCCGTTCACCTTCACCGAGTGGGCTCGCGGTGCAGCCGTCATTGCACTGCGGAATCAACTGGACGTCGCCGTCCGGCCCGACGCCTGAGCAGGCTCCCGTCCCGCAGCACCACGTCCACGAACACGAAACCGGTGGCAATGACGGCGAGGAACTCGGCGAACGAGACCAACGGCAGCGCAACGACTGTCCGCTGCCACAGGAACGGCGCATAGCTGAGCAGCGAGCACCACGACACCACGACGGCAACGACCCAGAACCGGCGCACGTAGAACGCGGTGACGATGGTCAGCACGTCCGCGAGGTAGAAGTACCGCTCGTGCATCTCGGGCAGGAGGAACGGCACCGCGAGCACCAGGGTCGTCGCCAGCACCAGGATCTGCGGTTCGGACAGCGGGCGCCTGCGCAGCAGCACAGCGGTCCCGATCGCCGCGACGACCAGCAGCGGCGGCACCCAGCCCCAGATACTTCCAGACCTCCGTCGCGACCCGAGGTGACCCATGGAAGATCGGTGGGCGCGTTCTGCGTCAGGCTGCTGGTCGCCGAAGCGCCGCCGCCGCCCACAGCCCCGCCACCCCCGCCGAACCGCCCGACGCCGAACGGACCGACCCCGCCGGCCGATCCCCCGAATCGACCTGGTTCGGGTAGATCGTCAGCAGGCTGGCCCAGTCCCGGCCGGCGAGCGCCGCGGGGATCAGCAACATGAGGAATGTCGCGGGCACGGCGAGCAGCGCGAGGACCCGGCGCCGGTTGACGATCAGGACGATGATCAGGACGGGCAGGAAGAAGATCGCCTGCAACTTGAACGACAGTGCGATGCCGAAGAAGACGCACGCCCACCAGGGCTTCTGGCGCAGCAGGAAGTACAGGCTGCCCAGACAGAACGCTGCATAGACGGAATCGCACTGACCCCAGGCCGCACTGTTGACCACGACAGTGGGCGCGAAGAGCACGGCCGCGAAACACGAGAGCCATATCAAGGGCCCGGGGAAATGCCGCCGAACGATCAATGCGGCGAAGGCAGCCAGCATGACGTCGAAGACGACCGAGATGAGTTTGATGGCAAGGATCTTCGGTAGCGGGAGGTAGGTGGCCCCCGCCAACAGGTACAGGTAGGGCGGGTTGTAGTTGGCGATATCCGTCCCCACGGCGGCGAAACCGCCGTTCGCCGCGAGCTCGTCGTACCAGGGCCCGACGAACATCCGATAATCGCCGCTCACCTCATCGACGAACAGGTGGCGCGCTGCCAGCGCGGCAAGCACGATCAGTGCGAGCGCCACCGGCACCACGGGTCGGATCAGCGTTCGCCCCACAGGCGAAGGGGCGGACGCGATGCGCCGAACCAGCACGGTCATCCCTCCGCCGCTCCCAAGAAATGGCCGGCGACGGTGGGTTCCGCCGCCGGCCTGGAGCATCGCGAGTCCAGCTGTGCGCCTGCCCAGAACCACCCATGCGGCAGTCCTGCGCGTGCTATGCGTCAGGTCTCCCGAGCCGCAGCTTCCATTGCCGCTGTCCGGCTCTTGCGCGCCACGTAAGCCCGCTTCATCTTGATGTGATTACCGCAGCCCGCCATCGAGCACCACCGCCGCACGTGATTGCGCGACGCGTCATAGAACGCCCATCGGCAGGTGTCCCGCTCGCAGACCTTGAGCCGATTCCAACTGCCGTCTTCGCCGGCCTGCCGAATGGCCTCCGCGAGTTCACCCAGCACGCGACCGATCGGGGTGTCGACACCACCGACAAGCCGGAAGCCGTGGTCGGTGAATGCCAGACGCACCGGCACCCGGGCAAGCGCCTCATTGAGCGTGTCGATAGCCGCATCATCGCCGTCGTGACCGGCGTGTCCGAGTAACACCGCGCGCAAGCCTTCCCGGATGTCCACCGCCAGCGCGAGATCGCCTGACTCCATGAGCACATCGCCTGCGACCAGATCGCGCTCGACACACCACTCACGAAGTCGCTCCGGGCTGTCCAGGGACTCGACGTCGACCTGCGGCTCGTAGGTGTTCACGAAATCGCGAATCAGCCGGGCGCCCTCCGGGACCTGCTCGTTCTCGGCCATCGAACCTCACACATCTCTTACACCAGCCTAAGACCTTGACCGGTGTCATTCGACAGGTCATGGTTCTTACACCAGCGAAAGTCAGTGATCGGTGTAACGGAAGGAGCGCACCCATGACCGACACCCGACTCGAGCAACGTGACCGAGGGCTGCGAAGGAACACTCCGGCGGCTCACGTCAGGAAGGCGGCCGACTGCCGCCACCACCGGCAGCCACATCGAGCCACGAGACGACTGACGGACCGACAGGGCCCCGCCGCGCCTCCGGCCGACCATGGCCACGGGGAACGGCGGGGTGGCGGCTGGTTCGAAGAATTGGTCACGGCGTACGCCTGGGCGAAGATCCTCGGTTGAACTGCTCGCGGCTGAACTGCCCGGCCGATGACGTGCTCGGCCGTTGACGTGCTCGGTTCGGTTGTCATGCAGAGCCCGGAGCGAGAGACGCTGGCCCATGGCCTGTGTCAGTTTCGTGGCTGTGGGTCGGGGTACTTGAGCGATGACCGACGTCGGTCATCGCGTGACGGGAGTGGACGAGATGGACACAGCAGCCAACCCGCAGGACGGGGATTCGACCGATCGGCTCGCCGAGGTCAGCGACACCTGGCAGTCGTCGCCGTTGACGAACCGGAGCAGGTCACCGACCCGGAGGCCAGGAGCGCGGCCGATCACGGCGACACCGATGACAGCATCACCGCTCTCGAGCGCGAGGAGCGGCGGACGAGGCGGACCGATCACTGAGGAAACTCGTGCATCGCCGACCGAGCTGATCTGTACTACCCGTGGCGGCGGGATTCACCGCTGCGGCGGTCCGTCCGGGGACAGGTCTGCCAATGGCAGGTCGCCCGCATTCTCCGACGAATTCGATGCCTGAACCGACGACAGGTAGTCGACATGGGCCTCCAGCGAGGCAACCGCAGCGTCCGGATCCTGCGCCTCGATGGCTCGGTAGATCGCTTCGTGCTGCTGCCAGACGGGTTCTTTCTCGAGCTTGCCCAGCAGCAACGTGTTCGTCCGCGGACGAACCAGATGCACGGCCGTCATTGCCAGTTCGATGATTCCGTTCTTCGCGGCGACCGCTATGGCGGTATGGAAGTCGACGTCCGCGGCAAGCCAGGACCCGGTGTCCATCAGGGGGTCGGCTGCCACCCGCTCGATCGGGGTCCAGATCGCAGCAAGATCCGCTGCGGTGCGGTTGATCGCCGCCAGACGAACACATTCGCGTTCCAGCAGGCGGCGTGCGTGGTTGACCTCACCCACCGAGAGGTCCCCGGCGCGCAGCCGCAGCACGATGAAGTCGCCGATCTGGCCGGCAACCGTATCGGCACCCGGCACGACGACGAAGGTCCCGCCGGCAGCACCGCGGACCGAGTTGATGAGGTTGTTGGCAGCGACGAGCCTGAGGGCTTCCCGGACAGTGCCTCGGCTGACGCCGTAGGTCTGGGCCAATTGCCACTCGGGCGGTAGGCGATCGCCGGGATTCCACACCCCTGACGCGATCGCCTCTCGCAACTGGTCGGCAATCTGCGCAGCAGCGCCCTTGGTGGTGAGTGCCTGCGGGACGAACGACGGTGTCACGGTCATCGCTGGATGTCTTCCCTTCGGATGCACGAACCGTAGCAGTGAGCCGCGGACAATCGATCCTTCAAAGGCTTGACCTTTGAATGTTCCACCTCTTACCGTCTGCTGAACACCGCCCCCGCCTGGTGGTGGCGTTCCGCTGAGCCAAGGGGAGAACGATGGACATCAACGGACTCACGCTGGAGCAGGCAGACATCGCCGAGATCCAGACAGCGCTGTTCACCGGCCGGGTCACCGTCCGGCAGATCGTGGACGGCTACCTGCGGCGGATCGATGCACTCGATCAACGTGGCCCCGTCCTGAACGCGATGGTCACCATCAACGCTCGGGCACAAGAGGATGCGGATGAGCTCGACACCGCCTACCGGGAGTCGGGTCGACCGGTGGGGCCGCTGCACGGGATCCCGATCGTGATCAAGGACTGCCTCGAAACCGCAGACATGCCGACGTCCTTCGGTTCGGAGATCTTCGCGGAATACCGTCCGCAGCAGGATGCCACCGTTGTCGGCAAGCTGCGCGGGGCCGGCGCCGTCATCCTGGGCAAGACAACACTCCCCGACTGGGCGACGTCGTGGTTCAGCTACTCCTCCCGAACAGGCCTCACGAAGAATCCGTACGACCTGCAGCGGGATCCGGGCGGCTCGAGCAGCGGGACCGGAACGGCCGTGGCGTCCGGTTACGCAGCCGCCGGCCTTGGCACCGACTGCGGTGGTTCGGTACGGCTGCCGTCATCGTTCTGCGGCCTGGTGGGGGTCCGTTCGACCCCGGGTCTGATCAGCCGCTCGGGGTGCAATCCGCTGGTCGAGCGTGCAGGACACGATCGGTCCGATGACCCACTCGGTGGAGGACGCGGCCCGGCTGTTCTCCGTCATGGTGGGCTTCGACCGGACCGATGAACTCACCTATGCCTACGGCGTCTCACGGGCACCGGCGTCCTACCTCGGCGGCCTGGTCCCCGACGCGTTGAAGGGCCTTCGCATCGGAGTGCTGCGCAGCGCGTTCGGCTCCGACGACGACCCGAACGCCGCGCCCGTCAACCAGGTCATCTCAACGGCACTCACCGAATTGACCGCAGGCGGCGCCGAGCTGGTCGATGTGACGATCGATGACCTGACCGGCTGGATCGTCCGGACCTCCATGTACACCATCAAATCGAAGTACGACATCGACAAGTGGCTGGCGGGAAAGCCGGACGCACCCGCGAAGTCGATCGCCGACATCATCGAATCCCGCCGCTACCATCCCAAGCTCGATCTCCTCGAGGCCCTCGCCGAGGGGCCCGACGACCCACTGAACGATCTCGAGTTCTACAAGGCCTACACCGCCCACGAAGATTTCATGAAGCTTGTTGTCAACCTCATGGAGTCGAACGGTCTCAGCGCCATTGTTTATCCCACCTGCCAGGTCATCCCGCCGACCCGCGAGGACACCGACTCCGGTCTGTGGAACACGCTGCAACTTCCCCACGAACACCGTGATCAGTTCGCAGACCTGGATGCCTGCCATCACGGTGCCGGCCGGGCTGACCGACGCCGGGCCTCCCTGTGGGTCTGGAAATCCTCGCTCGTCCCTACGACGAGCCGACCATGTTCCGCGTCGCCTACGGCTTCGAACAGGTTGCCGGACATCGGAATCAGCCGGCCAGCGCCTCGCTCAGCGGTGGATGAGGCACGGGTCATGGATCAACAGCGCACTGTCGACGTCAATTGCGACATCGGTGAAGGATTCGGTCGCTGGCGAATGCCCAACGATAGTGCGCTGATGGACATCGTCACCTCGGTCAATGTCGCGGCCGGCTTCCACGCCGGCGACCCGACGATCATTCGCGCCACCGTGAACTACGCGATCTCCCGAGGCCTGGATATCGGCGCTCACGTCGCTCTGCCGGACATGCTGGGGTTCGGGCGTCGGGAGATGTCCGTGACGCCCTCCGAGGTGCAGGACTATTGCACGTACCAGATCGGCGCGGTCGCCGCCTTTGTCACGGCCGCCGGGGGAACGCTGACCCACGTCAAACCGCACGGGGCACTGTATTCGATGGCCTCGCGAAGCCCTGACGTGGCCGCGGCGGTCGCGGCCGCTACCGCCGAGTTCGGTCGGGGTCTTTGCGTATTCCTGCTGAACGACCGATGCCGATCAGCCGTCGAAGATCAGGGTGTCGAACTTGTCACCGAAGGCTTCCCGGAATTGAACTACGCCGACGACGGAACGCTGGTACTGGAGCGCGAGAAGGCGGAATGGGAACCTGCCGTGGTGGCCGGCCGGGCCGTCGACATGGTGCTGAACCATGCTGTGCGCAGCCAGTCCGGCGCCGCACTGCACGTCGATGTGCGAACGATCTGTATTCACAGCGATGCGCAGAATGCGGTACAGGTCGCACAGCAGGTCATCAGGGATTTATCGGACAACGACATTCGGGTCGCCAAGCTCTCGTCGTCCGCAGCGACACCCGTCCTGTCCCGAATCGGGGACGCGATGGTTCCTTCAGGAGGCGAAGTCGGGACTGGCTGATCGGGCCGATTCACTCCGACCCTTGGGTTCCTCCCACTCCTCCTGACGGCCGAGTGCGGTGAGGTCCAGGAAATAGTACGAACCGCCGGTGGATTCCAGCCCTCGCGCGTACTGCGAATAGGTGTGGAAGATGCGGTCGTCCACACGCAGAAAACAGCTGCGGCCCGGCATGTCGAACGGTTGAGGTGAGGCGAACAAGTCGGCACCCATCGCCTCGTACTCCGCCTTCGTACGGTAGTTGAAGTGATCGGCCCCTACGGATTCGTCCATGGTGACACCGAAGTCGGTGTTGAAGTCGGTGCCGTACGACGAGTACCACGGAATGTCCCAGCCCCGCTTGGTCTTCCAGGCCTGCAGTTTCTCCAGGGGTGCCCGGGACACCATCGCGTACGAGGTGTCACGAATGTGCAGATGATCCAGGAAGCCCTGGGAGATCTCGTCCGTGCCGGCCGTGCAACTCGGGCAACCGTCGTCCCACTCGGGGTGGAACATGAAGTGGTAGACGATCAACTGCCGTCGGCCCTCGAACAGATCGGCGAGGGTGACCGGCCCGTCCGGTCCGTCGAAGAGGTACGGCTTGTCGATCTCGACCATCGGCAGCTCCCGGCGCTCGCTGCTGAGCCGGTCCCGCAGCCGGGTGAGTTCCTTCTCTCGCGCCAGCAGTTCCTTGCGGGCTGCCAGCCATTCATCTCGCGTCACCATCTTCGGAAGCGTCATCGTCTCCTCTTCTCTCCGGCAGCCGGGCTGCGGTCAGAAGTGTGACCCCGACGGGGCGTCGTAATGATCGGTGCGACCGCCGATCAGAACTTCTCGCCGGTCCGCCAGGCCATTTCCTGCAGCACCAGCGAGTTTCCGTCCGGGTCCGCGAACCAGGCGTACTTGACGCCGCCGCCGACGTCCTGCACATCGCCGACCTCGACACCGCGGCCGATGAGCTCTTCCCGGGCACTGTCGATGTCGTTCACCACCAGATGCAGGCCCTTCTGCGTGCCAGGTGTCATGTCGGAGATGTCGTTCAGTCCGGTGCCGATGACGATCGAGCAGGCTGAGCCGGGCGGGGTGAGCTGGACGACCCGCATCCCCTCGAACGGCTGCACGTCGACATCGAGGCTGAATCCCACCTTGTCGGTATAGAACGTCTTGGCTCGGTCCACATCGGTGACCGGCATCGGTACGAGCTCGAGTTTCATGTCCATGGCGATGATCCTTCCGTTGGCTGCCGGGCCCACGGAGTGGGCTACACAGGTCAGACCCGGTCAGCGTAGTCAACTCATCGGTTGACTACGACCGGATATCCCATCGCCCATGCTGCCCGCCGAACACAACGGACAACAGCCAGGCTCACCGGGCCTCGCGGACCACCGCCCAACCACCGGCCGGCAGCGACAGGTCGCCGTCCACGACTTGGTTCGTCACCAGATCCACACCGCGGGCGGACAGGACGACGTCCGCGGCGGAGTGGTTGAGCGCGAACAGCCACGATTCCTCGGAGGAGTGCCGGCGCACGACGTCGATCTCTCCGGCAATCACGGCCGGATGGTCGACAGGCAAGCTGATCGCCGGGGCGGCGCCCGACTCCTGCAGGATCCGCCTCGTCACCGCTGCCATTCCGGCCGCGTCCGGCTGGCAGGAGAGGTACCAGAATGCGCCGTACCCGACAGTGCGCCGGGTCAGTGCGGCGAACCCCGCTGTCGGGCCGTCGGCGTACCTGGCCAGCACGTCGGTGCCGGCTGCCGCGACGGTGTCCTCGACCCATCCGGACGCCACAGTCCCGTCCTCCCACTGCACTGTGACGCCGGGCCCCAGGGGAAAGAACTCCTCTGTCCTCGCGCCGATGAGATCCCTGAGCACACCGGGGTATCCACCGGCCACCACCTGGTTGTCGGTATCGGCGATGCCCGAGAAGTAGGTCACCAGGACGTGGGCGCCGCTCTGGGCGACCGCGGCGAGCCGGGCTGCCGTGTCGGCTGACAGCAGGGCGACGGCGGGAACCACGACGACCCGATAGCCGCTCAGGTCGGCACCGACCGGGATGACGTCGCAACCGGTCCCGGTACGGCTGATCGCCCGGTGGCTCAGCATCGCCACGTCGAAATGCTGCACCGTCGCGCTGGGATTGGCCTCCTGTTGGACCGCCCACGCCGAATCCCAGTCCACCAGGACCGCCGTCGACGCCTCCACCCGGGAACCGGCGACCTCACCGAGCCTGCCCAGCAACTCCCCCAGTGCACATACGTCCCGCCAGCGCCGCGAATCCGGGCCGGCATGCGGAAGCATTGCGGAGTGGTACTTCTCGGCACCGATCACCGACTGCCGGAACTGGAAGAAGCAGATCGCGTCGGCGCCCCTGGCCAGGTGGGCGAGCGAGTTCCGCTCCATCTCCCCGGGCTCCTTCGCCCGATTGATCGGCTGCCAGTTGACCGCGCTGGTCGAATGCTCCATCAGCCACCACGGGCAGGCCGCCGGCCAGTCCCCTGGTCAGGTCGGCACTGAACTCGAGGTGCAGCCGGGGTGCCCGCTCACCGGTGCCCAACCCGATCAGGTAGTGATCGTTCGACACGACGTCCTGTTCGGGGCGCCCAGGCGGCGTAGTCACACGGACCCGGCCCTACTTCGCCCGGTCCCATCCCCACGGTGAAATTCGTCGTCACCGGGATGGCCGGTGAGATCTCCCGCAGCACGGCCTTCTCCGCCCGGTACTGGTCGAGCAGGACGTCCGAGGAGAACCGACGCCAGTCCAGCAGTTGCCCGGGATTGCCGAACGCGGTGGTCGCCGACGGCACGCCGATCTCGTCGAAGGATGAGTAGTGCTGGCTCCAGAACGCCGTTCCCCACGATCGGTTGAGGGTGTGGATGTCGCCGTACCGGTCGGCCAGCCAGCGGCGGAAATGATCCGCGCTGACATCGCAGTAGCAGTAGGCGTTGTGGTTGCCCAGCTCGTTGGAGACATGCCACATCCGACGGCGGGATGATCCGCGAAGCGGCCCGCCAACCGCCGGACCAGATCCAGCGAATACTCCCGGAAGACCGGCGAACTGGCGCACCAGGTCTGCCTGCTGCCGATCTCCATCCGGGTGCCGGTGGCGTCGACCGGACGGATCTCCGGGTGCAGCCTGGCCAGCCACGGCGGGGGTGACGCCGTGGCGGTCGCCAGGTCGACGGCGATGCCGTTGGCGTGCAGCAGATCCAGGATGCGGAGCAACCACCCGTCATCCCAGGCCTGCGGCTCCGGCTGCAGTCGCGCCCAGGAGAAGACGCCGACGGTGACGACCGTGACCCCCGCCTCCTGCATGAGGGCAACGTCCTGCGGCCAGATCTCTTCTGGCCATTGCTCCGGGTTGTAATCGCCGCCGTAGGCGATTCCGGCCGTCGGCCAGCCGGGCCGGCCGCTCTGCTCATGACGTTCCGGCACTGCACCACTCCCCTGGTGTGTGGACCTCGTGGGCGATTCGCAGTTCGGCGGCCGCATCGGCGGCCGGCTCCGGCCGGAGCGCCGGATCGATCCGCCAGTCGAACCGATCAGCGGGCGCCGCATGCATTGCGTGTTCAGCGAGTGCGGCGGGGATCAGCCGCAGTCGGGCGTCCATCCACTCGGGGGTCCACGGGCCTTCGGACAGGATGTGCTCGGCGGCCCTGAACTCGAAATAGATGGTGCGGCGCAGCGCATTCCCGACGGCCGGCGGTGAGCCGTGCACGATCATGTCGTCGTGCACCAGCACGTCACCGGGCTGCATCTCGACCTCGATCGCACCGGGAAGATCCCACCCGTGCGTCTCGGCAAGACCACAGGCATCGGTGCGGCTGCGCTGCGAACCGGGCACCACGAACAGCGCGCCCCTGCCCTGCAGGGAGGCATCGAGGTAGACATCGACGTTGAACAGCCGGAAGTTGCGCGGATGCACCGCGTCCTGGTGCCACGGAATCGGGGCTCCGTCGCCGGCGGACTTGAACACCATGGACTCGTAGGTGGGGACGAGATTGCGTCCGGCAAGGCTCTCCGCGATGGCCAGCACCTCAGGAGAGCCCAGCAGTTCCAGGGATCGGGCCGGCCCTTGGCGTGGATGTAGTCGACCCGGTACATCACCCGCCCGGAAGGCCGGTCGGCGAACAGCCAATCGCCCGCGGCCCCGGGCGCGGCGCGGTGTCCCTGCTCCACCCAGTCGACCGCGGCGTCCTGCAACCGGTGAAGCAGGTCGGGGCCGATCCGGTCCCGCAGCACCAGGTACCCGTCCCGGTCGAACTGCCGGACCTGCGCATCGGTCAACCTGAAAGTACCTGCGCCGGCGGTGATCCCGGCGTCGATGACACTGCTCGAGGTGTTCATGGTCGTTCTCCCATCGGTCGGGACGGGCGTACGTCGCTCCGTCTGGGATGAACGTTAGGCAGCCGGATACAGGCATACTTCCAGTATGAGCGTCGTTGTTTCCTGGATCTGATCGCGCGGTCGTGACCGACACCGGGCCACCACGCACCCTCGGCCTGCGCGCCGTTCACCAGCAGTTCGGGTTCGCCTGCGCCCTCAGCGCCGTTCCGGCGATGGCCACCGCACACCGGCACGACGATGTCGAGGTGCTGCTGACCATCGGCGGGGCGGTGGTCCTCGAACACGGCGGACGGCGGCGGCTGATCGCCGACCGGTCGGTGGCGGTGTTCTGGGCCGGGATCCCGCACCGGCTGACCGACACCGAGCCCGCCGCGACGGTGCGCTGGCTGACGGTGCCACTGGTGGACGCGCTCGCCTGGTCGTTGCCGGATGCCTTCGCGGCCGATCTGCTGCGGGGCACCGTCTCCGCGGGGCATGCACCCGGTTCGTTGGCGGACCGGATGGCGACCTGGGCCGGCGAGATCGGCACCGACAGGGTGCTCACCGAGGCGGCCAGACTGGAGGCACGGGCGTTCCTGCTGCGACCGAGCCGTTTCCGCGGCGCAGCGTCGGCCACCGGCGGCGAGTCGTTGCCACGCGGCACCGACCGGCACGCCGCCGCCATCGCCGCACACGTCTCGACGCACTTCCGGGAACCGTTGCAGCTGGCCGACATCGCTCGTGCGGTGCACCTGCATCCGAGCCGCGCCGGCGCGCCGTTCCGTCAGCACACCGGCGTTTCGATCGGCCAGTATCTGGCGCAATGCCGGGTCGCCGAGGCGCAGCGTCTGCTCATCTCCGGCGATGCAACGACCAGCGACATCGCCACCCGGGCCGGGTTCGGCTCGACCAGCAGCTTCTATGCGACCTTCCGGAGCCACTGCCACCTCGCTCCCGACGCGTACCGGCGGGCTTTCGCCGGACGCGACGCGCCGGTTACTTGACACCGCCGGCGGACAGGCCGCTCTGCCAGAAACGCTGCAGGCCGAGGAAGGCGATCAGCAGCGGCAGGATCGAGACCATGCTGCCCACGATGACGAACAACCGCAGTTCAGGGGCCTGGTTGATCGAGCTGTTCCAGGTGTAGAGGCCCAGCGTGATCGGGAACAGTCGCTCGTTGGACAGCATGACCAGGGGCAGGAAGAAGTTGTTCCAGATCACCACGAACTGGAACAGGAAGATGGTCACCAGCGCAGGTTTCATCAGCCGTAGTGCGATGACGAAAAACGCGCGGAACTCGCTGGCACCATCCAGTCTCGCCGCTTCCAGCAGGGGGTCCGGCACCGATGCGGCGGCATAGATCCGGGCGAGGTAGACACCGAACGGGCTCACCAGGCTGGGGAGGAAGACCGCCCAGTACGTGTTGACCAAACCCACCTGGCTGAACATCAGGAACAACGGCAGGGCCAGCGCCGTCGCGGGTACCAGGACGCCGCCGAGGATCAGGTTGAAGACCAGCTCCCGGCCGCGGAAAACGTACTTGGCCAGTGCGTAACCGGCCATCACAGCGAACAGCGTTCCGAAGCCGGCACCGAGCACCGCGTAACCGACGCTGTTGAGCAGCCACCGGACGTACAGCCCGTCCCGGAACGCGAAGAGATTGGACACGTTGGAGAAGAGCTGGAACGGCTGGGCGAACCACAGCCCGTTGGTGGTGACCAGGGTCGCCTGCGACTTGCTCGAGGCAACGACCAGCCACCAGATCGGGATCAGGAAGTACAGCGCGGCGACCACCAGGCCGCCGGTGGCCAGGACCACGGACAATGGCCGCTCCCGGGGTCCCTTGGCGTCGGTGCCTTGGTTCGGCGCACCGGCGGTCGGGACAGATGTCACGTCGCTGCTCATGCGAATGCTCGCTTCTGGGTGACTTTGAGGAAGAGGAACGAGAGGGCGAATGTCGACAGCGCGAGCACGACCGAATAGGCCGCGGACAGGTTGTAGTTCGGCACGATGGAGGTCGAATACACGACCATGTTGGGCGTGTAATTGCTCGAGACCGAACTGGTGATGGTGCGGAAGACCTGCGGCTCGTTGAACAACTGCAGGGTGCCGATGATGGAGAAGACGAAGGTCAGGATGATGGCCGGCATGACGATCGGGATCTTGATCGACCAGGCGATGCGGAACTGACCGGCGCCGTCCGTGCGCGCCGCTTCGAAGATTTCCTGCGGAATCGCCTGCAGCGCCGAGAAGATGATCAGCATATTGTAGCCGCAGAAGACCCAGGTGATCACGTTGGCGATGGACCAGAGGACCAGCCCGGACCCGAGGAAGTCGACGTTCTCGGTGATCCCGAACGGGGACAGCGACGGCACGTAGAGAAAGCCCCACATGATGGCCGCGATGACGCCGGGGACCGCATACGGCGCGAAGATCGCCAATCTGAAGAACTTCTTTCCGCGCGCGACAGTGGAATCCAGCAGCAGGGCGAACAGCAGCGCGAGGCCGAGCATGATCGGCACCTGCACGATGAACAGCAGCAGCACCCGGCCGATCGACGCCCAGAATTCGCTCGAGGAAAAGACCCGCTGGTACTGGTCGAACCCACCGAATACGGTCGTCGCCGCACCGAAGGTTCCTTTGCGCTCCGTCTTGAAAAACGATTGATAGAGCGCGTAGAGCACGGGAATCGCATAGAAAAGGCTGAAGAGCACCACAAAAGGGGCCAGGAAACCGACAATGGCGCCCTTGTGTTTGGTGGGTTCGCGTTTCTTCTTCGCGGTGACCGGCGGGACGCTGCCCGCGGGCGCTGCTGTCGCGGTGGTCATGGGCGTCACTCTCCTCGTCGAGGGTGCCTTGATGGATGTGGCTCGAAGTCCGGTCCGCGCGGCGGAAGTGGGGCATCCACTCCCGCCGCGCGAAGTCCGACCGGGCCGTTCAGCACGCCTTCGACTGCCGAAGGCGCGCCCCGGTGTCCTACTCGACGACCGGGATCGACTGCGCCTTCATGGCGTCGATCGTCTTCGTCTGAGCGGCCGCCAGCGCATCGGCCAGCGTGCCCTGACCGTTCAGCGCCGCGCCGAAGCCGTCGGTGAGCGAACTGTAGGTCTCGTTCATCACCGGGCCCCAGGTGAAGTTGGGGTCGACCTCGGTGGACGCCTGCTTGAACACATCGAAGATCTTCTCTCCGCCATAGAAGTCGCTCGGCTGTTGGAGGGCGGGCAGGTCCTGCCCGGCGGTAGCCGCCGGGTACAGACCGCCCTCCTCGTTCAGCGCTGTCAGGGATTCGGTGTTCGTGTTGAGCCACAGTGCGAACTTCGCGGCTTCTGCTGGATGCTCGCTGCCCTTGAAGACCGCGGAGGTGGAGCCACCCCAGTTCCCGGCGGTGGCACCGTCGGCCGTCCACTGCGGCATGGGGACAACGGCCCACTTCCCGGCGGTGCTGGGCGCACTGGTCTCAATGGTGTTGTTGCCCCAGACCGCCGATACCCAGCCCCAGAGCTTGCCGGAATCTGCCGCCTTGTTCCATTCGTCGGTGAAGTTCTTCACCGGCGACACCAGCTTGGCGTCGATCAGGTCCTGCCAGTAATTGGCGACATCGGTCGACGCCTGCGACGTCAGCTCGACCTTCCAGCCGGCGTCGGTGTTCTCGAACCACTTGCCGTTGTTCTGCCAGACGAATCCGGCGAACTGGTTCGCGTCACCGCTGGAGAAGTTGGTGATGAACGCGCCCTTGCTCTTGACGGTCTGGGCGGCAGTCTTGAAGTCGTCCCACGTCTTCGGCACCGGGATGTTGTTCGCCTCGAACAGGTCCTTACGGTAGAAGAGCGCCATCGGGCCGGTGTCCTGCGGGATCGCGTAGACCGCGTTCTCCTCACCGAAGGTCGCCTGTGACCAAGACCAGTCGACGAACTCGCTCTGGGCGTCCGACACACCGGGGCAGGTGGCGATGTTCGCCAACCCGTCCTGGATGCGGAAGTTGGCCAGCCGGTCGTATTCGATCTGCATGATGTCTGGTGCGTTACCGGCCTTGATCTGGTTCGAGAAGTTCTGGTAGGCACCGGCGTTGCCGTTCGGCCCGGTCGCCACTTTCACCTGGATGTCGGGATTGGCCTTGTTCCAGGTGGCGACGACCTTCTCGATGCCGGGGATCCAGGAATAGAAGTTGAGCTCGACCTTCTCGCCGGCCGCGGCCGGCGCACATGCGGCGGCATCCCCGCCACCGGCGGCGGCCGACCCGTTCGTGGTCGCAGCGGAACCGGAGCCACTATTGCTCCCACAGGCCGCCGCAAAGAGCATCACCGCTCCGGCCGTCACCGCCAACCAGCGTCGCGACATCTTTGTCGTCGCTGTCATCTGTTGCTCCTTTTCTCGGGCCTGAGAGGCTGCGTCTGCCGCTGTCCCGGGCCACATCTGGGTGCTCGACGGATGGTCGAGACTGTCGGGTGATGTCCACCGGAAACACTTTCCGGGTCGCATCGGCCACTCACTGCGCTGAAGAAAGCCGAACATGATCCACCGGATCCCGGGGTCCACCAACCCGAGGTCCGGCCTGTGCCGATTGCCTGCACCGGGCGCCTTCTGGGGCGCACCGTCGCGACATGTCGACCAGAGCAACAGGTTCACCGTGGTGGACTGGTCATTGCCCCTCCTCCACGATCGCTCGGAGCAGGTGCAGGTATTCCGGGTACATCGCCGGGATCTGGATCCCGACCGTGCCCAGCACCCGGCCGGTCGCGCTGACCCCGTGTAGCCACCAGGCCGGTAGCTGTCCGGCCTCCGGATACCGGTCTGCCGGCGCGAGCGGGGTCAGTCGGTAGCGGCGTTCGGGGAGCAATCCGGGGAGCCGGATCCGGCCGGGTGGCCAGGTGATCGAGCGGTCGACGGCCGCGATGCCGAACAGCGCCTCCGAACCGTCGCCTGCGACCACGCCGTTGACCCAGATCGACTGGTCGGGGTGGTCGGCGACCACCACGGTGCCGTTGTGCAGCAGGGGACGGAACTGCTTGTGCAGCTGGACCCACGTCCGGAGCCTGTCGAGCTCCTCGGCGGTCGCCGCTGTCAGGTCCCACTCGATGCCCAGATGCCCCCAGAAGGCCGTCCCGGCGCGGAAGTCGAGCTGCTGCGTCCGGCGGGTGGTGTGCGCCTGGGTCGGCCCGACATGACTGCCCATCAGCTCGGGGGGGATGAGCAGCTGGGTGTACCGCTGGATCTGCTGGCGCTCCAGGGCATCGTTGCAATCGCTCGCCCAGACCCGATCGGTGCGCTCGAGGATGCCCAGGTCGATCCGGCCCCCTCCAGCGGCACAGCTCTCGATCTCGAGCCCGGGGTGGCGTTCGCGGATCTCGTCGAGCAGCCGGTACAGGGCCGCGGTGTGCGCGTGCACCCCCGGATGCCCGTGCGGACCGTGGCCCGCCTCGACCACCATCCGGTTGTGATCCCATTTGAGATAACTGATGTCGTATTCGTCGAGCAGGCTGTGCAGGCGGGCGGCGATATGCGCATAGGCATCGGGATGGCCGAGGTCCAGGACGTACTGATTGCGGCTGGGGATGCCGGGACGCCCGCCGGCACGGAAGATCCAATCCGGATGCGCCCGGGCGAGATCCGAGTCCAGGTTGATCATCTCGGGTTCCACCCACAGCCCGAACTCCATACCCAATCCGGTGACCTTGTCGATCAGCGGCCCAAGCCCGGACGGCCAGACCTGCTCGTCGACGTACCAGTCACCCAGTCCGGACGTGTCGTCGCGGCGGTGCCGGAACCACCCGTCGTCCAGGACGAACCGCTCCGCGCCGACCGCGGCGCCGGCCTCGGCGAGGGCAGTGAGCCGGGGGAGGTCCTGGTCGAAGTAGACCGCCTCCCAGGTGTTGATCACCACCGGCCGGGGACGGCGCGGATGCCCCGCCCGAGCCCGCAGATAGCTGTGGAAGCGGCCCGCCAGCTCATTGAATCCCTGGCCGTAAGACGCGTAGAGCCAAGGCATCGTGTACGTCTCGCCGGGTTGCAGCTGCACCTCGCCGGAGAGCAGCAACTCGCCGCCGCCGAGCTGACGGATGCCGTTGTAGCTGCGCTCGGCGTACGCGACCTGATTGCCGGACCACCCGACGTGCACGGCCCACACCTCGCCGGCGCTGAAGCCGAAACCGGCCACCCCCGCGGCCAGCAGGTATGACGCGTCGAGTCCCGGCTTACCCTTCCTCGACTCGCGCAGCAGGGTGCCGACCCTGAACGGCCCGCGTTGCGGAACCCGTTCGCGCGCATGCCGTCCCGTCATGTCGAACAGCTCGTCGGCTTCGGACGGCACCGGCAGGGCCAGCACCATGCCACCCAGGCTGTAGACGTCCGCTCCCGTATTCGTGCACGCGGCGCGGAGCCGGAGCAGGCCGTCGGATTCCAGTTCGACGTCGATCGTCAGCGCCAGTCGCGCCACATCGTCGACAGCGGAATAGACCCGGCTGCGGGCCGTCGGCGCGGCTTCGTCGGTCACGGTGAAATGCGGCGAGAAGTCCCGGCCGTGGCGGCTGCCGATCAGGCCCGGTGTCCCTACCCAGCCTTCCGCGGGCGTCGGCAACAGGCTGACCCTGGCCGGGACGTCGATCGCACTGTCGCCGAGCGGGGCCCCGAGCGCGGATGCCGTCTCGACGAGCGCCGTCTCGGAGAGCACGCCGAGATCGGCGCCCCAATGCAGAACGGCGGGCAGGCCGCCACCGGAACTGTCCAGCAACACGCTGACACCACCTGCACGGAGGTGGGAGAGCGAGCCGTTCAGGACAGCGGTCGTCAACGCACGCACTCCTCGGTGAGCTGGCTCATAGTTGCAGTGAGGTATAAACAAGAGCCAATCATGCTGGTGCTGCAGCGTCAAGTGGCGCAATCGGATCGTGATGTCACCTCCAACGGGTGTGCGGCTCCCCTGAAGAGTGGCGCTTCTTTTAGTGTCGAACCAAAGTGGCGGCTTCAGTGCCGCTGCTGCTTGACGACACCGTCAGTCGGCTCCACACATCCCCGTCGGGTCCGCGGCCTCACGCAATCGCGTCGAGGAGCTCCAGCAACACCTCGCGGCGGTGCGGCCGGTCGATGAACTCGGCGAACGAAGCGGCACTGTCCGCCCGCTCGGGCGACCTTGGGTTGGGGCGCAACCAGTCCCGGCAGGCCATCTCGCAGATGTGGCCCAGCTCCGCGATCAGCATCGAGAAGTGGCCCGGCCGATCGACTCTCCCCGGGCCGCCGGCGTTCCGGTAGGCGTCGTACAGCAGCTTCGCCCGACGGGGACTGCCGGAGGCGAATTCGAACAGCACGCAGCAGAGTTCCTGGGTGGGATCGGCGAGACCGCTGTTGTCCCAGTCGATGACGCACAGGCTGCCGGTCCGCGTTCCGAGAACGTTGTCCGCCCAGAGATCCCGGTGACAGGTCTGCAGGTCCACCGGCGGCTCGATCCACGCCTCGAGAGCGACCAGCTCGTCGCGGATCCCGGCAAGGGCTTCGGCGAACGGGGCCTTTTCCTGTCGCAGGTCCGTCAGAACCGCGTCCCACCGCTGCGCCCCGACCGGTTGGCCGTACCAGGGGACGAACTCCTCACCCACCGACATGCGTACCCGGTGGATCCCGGCGACGAGCTCACCGACCGCCACCGGGTCAGCCGCGATGTCCGGCGGGAACAGATCGACCCAGGCGAATACGCGCACCCTGTTGCCGGCCAGGTCGGCGATCACGGCACCGTCCATCGATCGGACCAGCCGCGGTACCTGCACGCCGGCGAGCCCGACGGTCTCCTGGAACAGGGCCGCGGCTGCGACCTGGTCCTGCGGCACCCGTCGCAAGGGTTCCTTGACGGCCCACCGGCCCCGCGCGGTGTCGAGCCGCCAGACCAGCCCCTCCTTCCCCCTGGCCACCGGGGTCATCGACATTTCTGCGCCGGGCCCGAGGTCGAACAGCTGGGCGATCTCCGCTGCCATCCCGGGATCCAGCACGGCAGAATCCTATGCGCGGCGACGGTTCTCAGGCCGGACCGGCGCCGACCGGATATTTCCGGCATCCGGGTGGTCAACCGGGGCCGACCGGTAAACCCTTTCGGGACTGTCGGTCCGCGGACGTAGCCTGGCCACGCCATGACGATCAGTTCCACCGCCGCTCAGGCGGGCCTCGACGACCAGTCCCCCACCGACATGCCGATCCCGGATCGGACGCCGGGCGCTGCGGCGCGTGCCTCGACCACCGGATCTCTGCGACGGTTGCTGCCGTTCGCCCGCCCGGCGTTGCCTGCGCTTGCCGGCAGCACGGTCTGCGCGATGATCGCGATGCTGTGCGGACTGCTGTTTCCGCTGGTGATCCAGCGAATCATCGACGGGCCGATCGCCGACGGCGACCTCGCCGGGCTCTGGCCGCTGGCCGGCGCGCTGCTGGTACTGGGGATCTTCGAAGCCGGCCTGTTCTGGGTGCGGCGGATGCTCTCCGCCCGGCCGACGATGCGGGTCGAGGCGACGATGCGGGCCGCGATCTACGAGCACCTGCAACGGCTTCCGGTGTCGTTCCACGATCACTGGCCGGCCGGACAGCTGATGTCCAGGGCGGTGTCCGATCTGTCGACCATCCGCCGGTTCATCGCCTTCGGTCTGGTCTTCCTGATCGTGAATCTCACCACCTTCGTGGTCGGGTGTGGTGATCCTGCTGACCCTGTCCTGGCAGTTGGGTCTGATCATCGCGGCGCTGGCGGTCCCGTTGGTGGCGCTGTGCTTCTTCTACGAGTCCCGCTACCAGTTGCTGGCCCGCCGGTCCCAGGACCAGGTCGGCGACCTTGCCACCATGGTCGAGGAGTCGGTGCTGGGCATCCGCATCGTGAAGTCGTTCGGCCGCAGCGCGTATCTGAGCCGACCGGTTCCTGCGTGCGGCACGAGACCTGCGGAGCACCGAGATCGGTAAGGCGAAGGTGATCTCCAAGCTCTGGGCGGTCATCGTCGTGGTGCCCGAGATCGCATTCGGCTTCACGTTGTTCCTCGGCGTCCGGCAGGTGGCGGACGGGACGCTGTCGGCCGGAACGCTGGTCGCCTTCTTCGGGGTCGCACTGGGTCTGCGGTGGCCGATCGATTCGATCGGCTGGTTGCTGGCGATGTCCAACGACGCCGCCAGCGCATCCCAGCGCTATTTCGAGGTGCTCGACGCGCCGATCACGGTGTCCTCGCCCGAGCATCCGACGCGGATCGCGATCCCGCGTCGACGGCCGGCTGACGTTCACCGACGTCCGGTTCCGCTTCCCTGACGCTGCGACCGGCTCTGCCGACCTGCTGCGCGGTGTGAACCTGGACATCAGGCCGGGCGAGACCGTGGCACTGGTGGGTGCGACCGGGTCGGGGAAGACCGTCCTGACGTCGTTGATCAACCGGCTCTACGACGTCACCGACGGCTCCATCACGCTGGACGGCATCGACATCCGCGACCTCGACCTCGGCGACCTGCGGAGCCAGGTCGCGGTCGCCTTCGAGGAGCCGACGCTGTTCTCCGCCTCGGTCCGCGAGAACGTCCTGCTGGGAAGGCCGGACGGCAGCGACCAGGACGTGCAGCAGGCCCTGCGGGTGGCGCAGGCGGAGTTCGTCAACGAGTTGCCGTGGGGACTGGAGACCCGGATCGGCGAGCAGGGCCTGTCCCTGTCCGGGGGACAGCGGCAGCGACTCGCGTTGGCCCGCGCCGTGGTCGGGCGGCCCGCCGTCCTGGTGCTCGACGACCCGCTCTCCGCGCTGGACATCCACACCGAGGCGCAGGTCGAGAAGGCACTGCGGTCGGTGCTGGCCGGGACAACGGCGCTGGTGGTCGCCCACCGGGCGTCCACGGTGCAGTTGGCGGACCGGGTTGCGCTGCTCGAGGGCGGCCGGATCACGGCCGTCGGGACCCACTCGGAGCTGATGGCGACCGTCCCGGCCTACCAGGACCTGCTGGCGAGCCGGGAAGACGCCTTTTCGGCGTCCGGTGCCGCGAAGGGGACGTCATGACGGCAACCGGCACCACGAACCCGGTGATCCTCGATCCGGAGGCGGACGACGCCTGGCGTGGTGTCGCCGCCGAGGACACCTCGGAGACGTCCGCGGCGGTCGGCCTGAAGCTGCAGGCACGGTCCCGCAGGCTGCTCGGTTCACTGGTCCGGCCGCACCGGTGGTGGGCGCTGCTCGCAGCAACGGTCGTGGTGATCAGTGAGGTCGCCTACCTCGTGGGACCGCTGCTTGTTGCCTACGGCATCGACACCGCGGTCCCCGCCCTGGTGGCCGGCGACTCGGGCCCGTTGGTGTTCGCCACCCTTGCCTACCTCGGGGCGGGCATCCTCAACGCCGGCGGGAAGGCGCTGTTCGTCCGGCTGTCCGCGAAGGTCGCACAGGCGGTGCTGCTCGATCTCCGCGGCCGGGTCTTCGACCACTCGCAGGCCCTGAGCATCTCGTTCCACGAGAAGTACACCTCCGGCAAGGTGATCTCGCGGATGACCAGCGACCTCGACGCACTCGGCGACCTCGCCGCGGAAGGGCTCGAGGGCCTGGTGTCGGGTCTGCTGTCGGTGGTGGCCATCAGCGTCACCCTGCTGGTGCTCGATCTCGACCTGGGGCTGATCGCGTTGGCCGCGTTCATCCCGATCCTGTTGGCCACCAGGTGGTTCCAGAACCGGTCGAGACGGATCTACCGGCGCACAAGGTCCGCGATCGCATCGGTCATCGTGCAATTCACCGAGACCATGAACGGGCTGCGGGCCGTCCTGTCGTTCCGCCGCGAAGGACGGAACACCGCGATCTTCGCCGGCTTCAACGAGGAGAACGCCAGGGCGAACGGGGACGGCCTGATCGCCCTCGCCCAGTACACGCCGGCGGTCCGGCTGTTCGGCAACCTGAGCCTGGTCGCCACGATGGTGGTCGGCGCCATCCAGGTGATCGACGGGACGCTGGAGGTCGGTGTGCTCGCCGCCTTCCTGCTGTACGTGCGGCGGATGTACGACCCGCTCGACGAACTGGCGATGTTCTACAACACCTATCAGTCGGCGGCGGCCGCGCTGGAGAAGATCTCCGGGCTGCTGGAAGAGGTGCCGGCCGTGCCGGAACCCCGTCATCCGGTCGCGCTTCCCGCAGACCGGGACATCGCGGGTGAGGTCCGGTTCGAGGCGGTGTCGTTCTCCTACACGCCCTCCGTTCCGGTCCTGCCGCGGTTGGATCTGACGATCCCGGCCGGACAGACGGTGGCGGTGGTGGGCGCGACCGGGGCCGGCAAGTCGACGATGGCGAAGCTGCTGGCCCGGTTCTACGACCCGACCGGCGGCCGTGTGCTGCTCGACGGCATCGACGTCTCCACCATCGGCACGGCCGACCTGCGGCGCGGAGTGGTGATGGTGACCCAGGAATCGTTCCTGTTCTCCGGCACCGTGGCCGACAACATCGCGCTCGGGCGGCCGTCGTCGACCCGGAAAGAGATCGAGGCGGCCGCCGATGCGATCGGTGCCGGGACCTTCATCCGGATGCTGCCCGAGGATTTCGACACCGACGTCCGCAAACGTGGTGGCCGGCTGTCCGCGGGGCAGCGCCAGCTCGTCGGATTCGCCAGGGCCTTCCTCGCCGACCCGGCCGTGCTGATCCTCGACGAGGCCACCGCGTCCCTGGACATTCCCGCCGAGCGCGCAGTGCAGCAGGCGCTGCGCAGCGTGCTGCACGGCCGCACCGCGGTGATCATCGCGCACCGGCTGTCCACGGTGGCGATCGCCGACCGGGTTCTGGTCATGGAGCACGGTTCGGTGGTCGAGGACGGTTCCCCGGCCGAGCTCATCGCAGGGTCGGGGGCTTACGCATCACTGCATCACGCGTGGCGGGACTCGCTGGTCTGAGGCGAAGGGCCAGCACCGGGCAAGCAGCCGCAGCCGCCCGTGCACGCCGCACCCAGCCGGCGGGAACCGGGTCAGACGGAATGATCGGGTACCCCCATTCGTCGAGCTCGACGCCTTCGGGGAACTCATCGGCACAGAGGCCGTGGGCGCGGCAGGCGATCGGATCGACGTGCAGTGTCACCGGTTTCATCACGTCCACCGGTTCCTGGTCACAGGCAGGCCGAGCCCGGTCGGCGCGGCGCGCAGCGGCACGACCGCTGGAGGTGCAGAACAACGACCGCGGGTGAGGTGGTGACCCAGGTGGCCGCTCCTGTGCATGGCCGACAGGGCGCTTGCGGCGAGGGCGACCGCACCGTCCGGGTGGCCGCACGCCCCACGCCCGTTGATCACCGGCAACCTGCGTCGCAGCCTGTCGATCGCTCCCCGATCGCCGCCGATGAGCCGCCCGAAATCGTCGGCGATGGCCGGCAGGCCGAACATGCACGGCCCGCACTGCCGCGCGCCTGCGTCTGCCTGGTGCCGCAGGATCCGCGCCGTTTCGATCAGCGGGCATCCGCCGGGCGGCAGCACGACGATGGATCCGACCCCTTTGACGAGTCCGACGTCCGCGAGTCGATCTGTCGCCCAGCCGCTGTCGGCGACGGTTGCAAGGTCTGCCCACCTGCCGGACAGGCCGCCGATCAGCGACCAGGCGGGCGGTCGGGCGCCGGCCCGGCCGAGAATCGCACCGATCGCGGTTCCCTGCGAAACCTCCACCACCCCGGGCACCGTTACTGCTCCACCAACGGTGACCAGGGTCGTCCCGGGTTCGGTTTCGGTGCCGAGGCCGGCGAACCAGTGCGCACCGAAACGCGCGAGCAACGCGAGCTGCCCGAGGGTCTCGGCGTTGTCCACCAGCGTCGGGCGACCACCGACGCCGGCGTCCCAGATGGGCGTCGACCGGCCGGTCGGTCTGGCATCTCCGGTGTTCAGGAAGTGCACCAGCGCGGTCGCCTCCGAGGCGATGTATCGGTCGGGCACGGCGATCACCCGGACGTCGATCGCAGATCTCGGCCGCTCGGCGACAGCCGTTGTGAGTGCGGACCGCGCCGCGCTGTTGTCGTGTACCGCCAGCAGTACCCGGTCCGCCCCGATCGCGGCCGCCGCGGCGAGCGCACCGTCGATCACCAGGTGCGGCGAGTGTGCGACCATCACCTGATCCTTCAGTGAAGTCGGGTCACTCTCGCAGCAGTTGGCCACCACCACGGCGGGAAGCCCCGTCCGGTCAACGGCTGCCGCCACCACCGAAATCTTCTTCGCCGTCGGAAAAGCCGCGCCACCACGACCGGTCAGCCGGGCGGTCGCCGCGGCCCCGGCCAATTGGCCCGAACCCAGCTCGGGCACCCGGCCGAGCCTGCCCAGGTGACGAAGCCATGAGGCGCCGTCAGCAGCGGGCAACAGGCGGTCGGCTGACCTAGGGTCGAGAAGGAAACCTGTTGTTTGTCGGGCCGTCTCGTGAACGAGCTGACTCATCGGCCGGCGCCTCTCATCGCCGGGTCGCCGCCGACGACCGGATGGGCTGCCAGCCCGGTGTTCCGGGCAACGGTGTCGGGATGCCTGTCCGGTCGCAACCGGAACGCCAGGACGCCGACAACCGCAGCAAGACAGAGCAAGTCGGCGGCGATCATCCACGCCTGCCGGCCATCGCCTCCGGACACCCCGAAACCGTGGGCAAGCGCCAGCGGCCACATGGCGTAGGACGCGAGATGGACGACACGCCATACCCGCAAAGACAACCGGCGCCGCAGTGCGCTGGTGATCACGATCGCGATCAGCAGGTCGACGGCCACCGCTGCGAGCCCGATCCAGAACGGGTCGTACCCGGCCGCGAAAGGCACCACCACGTCCCAGTAGCTCAGGTCGACGTAACCATCGACGATCGCGGTGACGATGTGCACGCAGAGGAACGCAAGCGCGGTGAGTGAGAGGTTCCGGTGCAGGCGAAGCACTCCCGCCCGCGGCAGCGCACCCAGTCCGGACCGGCCCGCGGAGGCGATACCCAGCACCATCACGGCGGTGAACAGCAGCAATGACACCGCGCCGGTCGCGCGGCTGGAGTACCAGAGAATCTGGGTGTCCATCACGCCTGCACCTCCCCGGCGGCCCAGCTGACAGCCGGTGTGAGCGCGTCCCTCTCGGCGGGCCAGCCGGCAACCGTTGTCACCGAACCTGTTCTCGTCGACCAGCAGCGCGGGTAACCCGTTGCGGCGCAACCACGGCACTGCGTCCGGGCCGAGCACGATGGCCGCGGTCGATGCGGCGTTCGCATCCAGGCAACTTGCGGCTGCCACCGCGGCGGTCCGCCACATCGGAAGAGGGTTGCGGCCCGTTCGGGGATCGATAATGTGGTGCGCCCAGCCGGTCGGCGTGCGCCAGCGGCGGGTCGCCGTCGAGGAGGTTGCCAACCCGCCCGACGAGATGGCGACAACCTGGTGTGTCGCGGCAGTTCCACCTCCTCCGCTGAAGAAACCGCTGCAGGCCGCGCGGTGATCGTCACCGATGGCAATCCGCCAGCCGCCGTGCGGAGTGCCTCCGCTGACTGCGATGTCGCCGCCGATCCCGACCAGGACACCGCAGCCCAGTCGCCCGGAGATCCGGGCGGCGGCTCGATCTGCGGCCATCGCCTTTGCGCTCGCACCGAGGTCGATACCGATGCCCGGCGGGAGCTCGATGCGGGCGGAGGCCGGATCGTGGCGGATCCGCCATGCCCCCGGGGCCGCTCCGGACGGCCCGTAGGCCGTCTGCCAGGCCGAGCGGGCGACGACCTCGGCGATGTCCCGGTCGTAACCGGCAGCGATCACCGCGGCCCCGACCGTCGGGTCGACCAGGTAGCCCGTCGCCCGCGCCACCCGGAGCGCCTCGGTCATGGCGTCGTTCAGCACGCTTGACAGTTCGATTTCGGTACCAGGTCTGGCGAGCAACCGGTTGATCTCGGAGTCCGGCCGAAACCGGCTGCAGGCCGCATCGATCTCGGTGAGTTCGTGATTCAGTTCGTCCAGCGCCTGCCCGATCATCGGGGGTTCGGTGACGAGCACTGTCGCGGTGGTCGACCAGATATCGAGATCGACCCTGGCGATGTCAGCCGCCCAGGCCGTCCGAGCGGCCGCCTGGTAACGAGTCACCGTCCGCATCAGGAGCCTCCTGAGGACGCGTGGGCGCCGCCGCGGGCGACGGTGGGCGGCTGGATCGGTGCCGCCGGGCCGACGGCATCGTTTTCGTCCTGCACTTCGTCGTCGTCCGCTGATGGAGTCCCCTGCCCGTTCCACGTACCAGCGACGTCGGTCGGATCCGCCACAGCTGCAGGCTGATAGCCGTTGTAGATCAACCCGCCGGTCACCACTCCCGCTACGACGACGGCGGACCCGGCAATGCCGGCGGTCAGCCGCCTGACCGTGCGGCGCAGGTCGGCGCCGGTCATCCTCGGGTTCACGACGCGACCGGGTTGAAGTGCAGGGGTTTCACGCCACCCACCCTCGGGGCGGAAGCTGTGCCTGCGCTGTGCGCACTCCGTCGAGCCGCTGAGAAACGATGACAGTCCATTGGAGCGGGGCAGTCATTCCCCGGGGAGATCCCATTCCGGCGCCTCAGCCAGCGCCGGCAGCAGGTCCGAGCCGGTGAACACGGAGCGAACCCAAAAAGTGCATTCCCAAGCCCAGGCCCACAACGTGGTGGTGCCGATGCCGGTCGGGCCGATGCCGGGCGAGCCGATGGGCACGTACAGAGCGGTGAGCAGGCCGGCGAAGCTCAGGTGGACACCGTCGTAGTCGGCGGCAACCGCACTCCATGTCGGTGCGAGACCGTTGACCAGGCCCGCGGACTCGAACAGATTGTGGTCCGACCCTTCCTGGGTCGCCGGGTCGCCATAACCTTCGGCCAGGGCATGCCAATCGGCGGCGGAATGAACCTCGTACACCCGGGCGTCGGGTGCTGCGTGCAGGCGATGCAGCTCCACGGGATAGCGGACGTCCCAATCACCACAGCCGCAGCACAACTCGGCGTGCGCGCCGGAGCGGATGGGTGCATCGTCGGGCACCGGCAGCTCGGTGGAGGTGATCACGGCACTGCCGGGTTTCTGGGCGTAAGTCTCCCAGCCGGCCACCGGACCGAAGGGGACGGCAATCCGCATCGGATCCACGCGGGCGCTCTTGCGCCCGGTCAGCAGCAACTGACCCTCCCGGTGCAGCGGTGCACCCCACCACGCATTGCGCTCGTCGGCCAGTACATCGGCAATCAGCCCTCGTTGTGATCGCGCCGCCTGGACGGCCTCCCTGCGGGCGGCCGCCGGCCCACCGTCGCCCGCCCAGGGATTCAGCTCGCAGATGGCCCGAGAAGCCAGCACCGATACCGTCTGCGGGTTGGCCAGATCGTCAGGGTCGAGGCCATTCTGAGCAGCGCGGACGAACAGGGGGCCGCGACCGGCGTTTGTGAGAACTCGTCCAGGCGTTCAGCAAGCTCGGCCACGCCCACACTCCCCTCTCCTGAGCACCGAACCGTGTCGGTGTCGCGGTCTATCGTCCGATCCGTGATCGACCCGTGGGCCCGAACGCGCACCGCGTACGACACCGTGGCAGAGAACTACGCGGAAGTCGCCGGGGTTTCCCGATTCGAAGCGCCGCACGATCTGGCGGTGCTGGATGATTTCGCCCGACGGGTCAGCGGCCACGGCCGGGTACTCGACGCGGGTTGCGGACCTGGACGCTTCACCGGACACCTGCGCGACCTCGGCGTCGATGCATTCGGCATCGATCTCGCTCCCGGGATGGTCCGCGTCGCCCAGCAGCGACACCCGGATCTCGAGTTCTCGGTCGGCAGTCTCGATGTGCTCGACGTCGCGAGCGACTCACTGGCGGGCGTCCTCGCCTGGTACTCGTTGATCCATACGCCTCCGGCGGACCTGCCGGGCGTGTTGGGTGAGTTGCTCAGGGTCCTGGAACCAGGTGGGTGGTTGCTGACCTCCCAACAAAGTGGCAGCGGCGACAGGCATATCGGTCATGGCTACGGTCACGACCTTGATCTGACGGCGTACCTCTACACGGCTGACGACATCGCCGCGGCGGTCGAGGCGGCCGGCGGCGTCGTCCATGCGCGCCTCACCCGCGGACCGGAGCAGTGGGAGCGGCACGACCAGTCCTTTGTGCTCGCCTGCAAGGAGTAACAGCGAACGGCCCCAGCTGAAGCGGTCCATCAGACCGTCGGCATCGGCAACATCATCAGGGCGGCGATCCAGCCGCCGACGATGCCGACCAGGGTCCCCGCGGCGATCCAGCGGAGCACCGGAAGGTCCTTGGAGAGCCACATCGCGGGCGCCAACCCGCCGGCGACGAGCAGATTCACCAACACAGCGACGATCGGCCGATCCACCAGACCCGCGGACAGCACCCACACCGCGACGCCCACAACCAGCGCGGAGAACACGGTGAGCGCCAGCCCGGTTGCCCACGGGGTCGGTTCGCCGCCGGCCCGCCACTCCACCACCCAGGGCCAGTCCTCGCCGGCGGGCGTCCGGCCACTCTTGGGGTCCGGCAGATCCGCACCATCGGCACGGCCGGCGCCACCGTCCGTCCCGGACACGACAACGTCACCGTCGGAATCGTCAGGGATGTCGGCGTCGACGGGGTTGTCGCGCGCGGCAGCCGGGCGGTCCCTGACGAGGTAGACCATTCCCGCCGGACGATCCCCGCGGGGCGAATCCGCGGCGGCGTCATCTGCGTCCAGATCGTCGGTCATCGGTCGGTGTCGCCGCTCGGTGCACGTTCACGGCCGCAGGTCGACCCGGCGTCATCGACCGGAGAACCGAACAGATCTCTCACCGGATCAGTGTGCGGTACGGCTCACGTCGAGAGCCAGCGGATGTCGCCCCACAGGCCACGCCGACCGGCACCAGCGCCCGAACCCGCGAGCCGGAGCTCGTATCGATCGAGTGAACAGTTCCTGTCGAAGCGAAGCTGTTGACTACTTAGTGCTCCCAATGGGTGGGCTAACTGCCTCTATCGGCTCGTTTGCGCTCTAATGGCGGAGTCGGATACCACGCTGCGTGACATAGTACGGAAGCACACACCAACATCCGGGGCGACGGCCCAGCGGCCGCGGTGGCTCGAGCCGGGGGTCCAGCCGGCGGTGCGCGCACCTGGTCCATCAACCCCGCACCAGCGGTCGAGTACCCGCGCGGCCCTGGACGGCCCGGCCAACACCGGACCCACAGAGGCATCACCCACAGAGACATCACCCACGAGGACCAGGCCATGAAGCAGCATCCGGCGACGTCGATGTCGCGATCGGCGTCACGTTGGGTTCTGATTCCAGTGGCGATATTTCTGATCGCAATCGGACTGCACTTCATCGCCGGAGCCACCCGGTCCCCAGTCGGAGCATCCGGTGCTACCGGGGCTGCGCCTGCAGCTGACGTCTCGGCGACAACACCTGTCGGCGCATCCAGCAAACCGGAGGCCGCGGCCGCGAGAGTCGCAACGCCGACGACAAGCCCCGCGACAACCACGGCCACGACAACCACGGCCCCGACAACCACGGCCACGACAACCACGGCCACGACGACCGCAGCCACCGGAGCCAGTGCACCGAGCACCGCAGCGCCGAAAACCACCGCGCCAAGAACCACCGCGCCGAAGACCACCGCGCAAAAAATCACCGCACCAAAAACTACCGCACCAAGAACCACCGCACCAAGAACCACCGCACAAAGGGCGGCCGCTCCTACGAAGTCCGCGACGAAAGCTCCTCCAGCACAGCCTGTCCCGACCTCCATCGCGGGTCTCCTGACCGGGCGGACGATGTACACCCTCGCCGAGGTCAACCTCCGCGACGCTCCTGGAACCCAGGGCACCACGGTGATCAGCACGCTCGACAGCGGTGCGGCCGTGACCGCAGGCAAGACGGCCGGCGGATGGGTGCCGGTGAAGGCCGGGGAGACGCTCGGCTGGGTCTCGGCAGACTTCCTCGCCGACGGCGGGGCACCCCCCGCGGGCGCGGCGACCGCCGCACAAGAGGACGCGCCCGCAGTGCCGCAGGCACCATCGGGGAACTGGATGACCGATCTCCTACCGCAGATCGACCCCGGCGGTGCGGCTCACTGGGAGTTCCGGAGGAACGGTGGATGGGGCGCCACCGACGGACACACGGTGTACATCGACCCGGATGTTCCTGCGGACAAACGGTTCTCGGTGATGATCCATGAGTACAGCCATGTGCTGCAGGTGCAGATCTACGGCAGCAACGATGCTTCCGCCGCGGCGATGAGCGCCGTGTCCGGCATGTCGGCCACCGCTGCCAACGAGAGCACCGCCGACTGCATGGCGCTGATGCAGGGCGCCACCTGGGTGGACTACGGCTGCCAGGACTCGGTACGCGGAGCGGCTGAGGCGATCCTCGCCGGTCACCGCCCCTAGCCGGCGCAGCCCCCGGCCGTGGGCAGTGCAGCGAAAGCGATCGCAGCGGCAGTCGCGACGTTCAACGAGTCGACGCCGTGTGCCATCGGGATACGCACCCGGACGTCGGCGGCCCGCATCGCGGCCTCGGTCAGTCCGGGACCCTCTGCGCCGACGAGCACTGCGACGCGTTCGCCCCAGGTCATCGCGCCGATCGCAACGTCACCGGCGGGCGTCAGCGCGACCAGTTGAAAGCCCTTGTCCCGCAGGAGTTTCGTGCCCTCCGAAGGCCAGGGCAACGGCGCGAAAGGGACGCCCAGCACCGTGCCCATCGATACTCGGACGCTGCGCCGGTAGAGCGGGTCGGAGCAGCCGTCGGCCAGCAGGACGGCGCCGACCCCGAGCGCGGCCGCGTTCCGGAACAGCGCTCCGAGATTCTCGTGATCGCCGACGCCTTCCAGGACCGCCACCGAGCGGACCCCGGCGATCAGCTCGGCCGCGGACGGGAACGGCACCCGGTCGGCGGTGGCCAGGACTCCGCGATTGAGATGGAACCCGACCACCTCCGCCATCAGTTCGGCTGACGCAACATAGAACGGCGCGGCGGTGCCGGTGAGGTCAGGGGCCAGTTCCGCCGAGCGGCGGGCAACCCCCAGCAGGGCTCGCACCGGATAGCGCGACGCCAGCAGTCTCCGCACGACCACCACGCCCTCGGCGATGACGAGGCCACGGCCGCCGGGCCGGTCCGGTCGGCGGTCGGCGTGGGTCAGATCGCGAAAATCGTCCAGACGCGGGTCTGCCGGGTCTGAGACCTCGACGAAGGAGCTCACCCGGTCGTCCGGTCGGCCGACCACGCGGACGGCACCCACGAGGCCGGCCGCGTGCACCCTGCGGACGGCCCGGTCGACCCCATCACGTCGCCTCCCGCGAGCCGCCCATCTGCCGTCGGACCTTCGCACCGATGGATTGCAGCGCGGTCAGTTCTCCGTCATCGAGCAGATCGATCAGGCACGAACGCACGGTGGCGACATGACCGGGCGCCATCTCGCGCAGCTGGGTGACGCCCAGGTCGGTCAGGTCGGCGAAATACCCGCGTTGATCTTCGTCGACCCTGATCCGGCGGACCCAGCCGCGGGCCACCAGTCGATCGACGGTTCTGGTGATCGCGCTCCGTGTCGCCAGCGCATGATCGGCCAGCTCGCTCATTCGTAGTCGCCTTTCCGGCGCCTCCGAGAGGTGCACCAGGACCTCGAAATCCGTCAGTGACGCCTGCGAGTCGTTCTGCAATTGACGGTCGAGCGCGGGAAGGAGCAGGCGGTAGGTGTCCAGCCATCCGCGCCATGCCGCCTGCTCACGCTCGTCGAGCCAGCCGGTGCTCACTGCGCGACCGTCAACCGGCCGAATCTTTCGATGCCCATGCACAGATCGAACATCACGGCGGCGCAAACGGCACGCAGAAAACGAAGTTCCGGCGAAAGGCTTCAGCACAGCAACGGCCAGCGGGGACAAGGCGGACGGGAAGGGACCGCGGAAGCCACCGCCACGGCCGCACATCGACTGGTTGACGGCCCCCCGGCTGCCCGTTCTCAAACACGAGACCTACTGAGCAGCAACAGCTCTGCCAATTCAACCGATCATCACGGCGAAGGCGGACCCGCCGGTAGACGGCGTTACTGTGACGCTGATCACAGGATCGAGTCAAACTTAGCACGTTAGCTGAGGTGCTGCTAACTTTCGATCAAGGGCGTTCACCGCAGAGCGCTTTCCGACCTCAGAGAAGAGGGTCCGGCATGAGCACCGCCACCGTCCCGCGAGGGGCAGCCTTCGATGCTGCCGGCCGGCCGGCCGGCGTCGCCCGCAATCCGGACTGCCGGTACGGGCCGGACGATCCCGACTGAGTTCGCAGGTGATCAGGGTGGCCGGGACCCCGCCGCCAGGCACCGAGATTCGCGCCGGCGGCCATGTCGTTCGAGAGCTCCGAACCCCATGGCCGAGCACCAGCATCCTCCCGGCCGGCCGGCCGGATTCCGAGAGCGCCACGCATAGGCTGGTTTTCATGAACAGAGGATGGTCTGAATCATTGTCGCTCGGGGAGATGATTCGTCGGCAGCGGGAGATGGCTGCACTGCCGATGCGTCAGCTCGCCGCGATGTCCGGCATCTCCAACCCGTACCTCTCACAGATCGAACGCGGTCTGCGGGACCCGTCGGATCAAGTACTGAACGCCATCGCCGACGCCCTGCAGCTGTCGGCGGAGTCGTTGCGACCCGCCCAGCCGGCTCCGGACCCGGATGCTGCCCCCTCGGCAGTGGAGACCGCGATCCGGGCCGATCCGCACCTGACCGCGCAACAACGCAAGGCCCTCGAGGAGTCGTACCTGGCTTTCCGCGAGGTCACCATCGAACGACGCCGAGTGAAGGGCCGCCGAAATGGCGGCGCCCCCGCCGACGTCTCCCCCGCCAACGAGGACTGAGGAGATCGTCTTGACCACGAAGAAGAGTGCTGCCGGAAGCAGCGCCGCCGACAGCACAACTGCCGGCAACACCGCCGAGGATCTGCTGCCGCCGCAGCTGAAGCCGGCCGACACATCCGCCTGGGATGAGGTCGACCGACGGGTTCGCGGTCGGATCGCCGAAGTGCTGAGCCAGGCGGAGGAGCACTATTCCTCGACACCGCTGGGCAAGCTCGACTCCATGGACGCGATCCCCGCGTTCACCCGGACCGCATTGGCAATGGCCTCAGAGCCCACCCTCGCGCTGCAGATCGGTACAAACTACGCAACCGGCATGATGCGCGCGATGATGGCCGCGGGGGCACGTACGGCCGGCGCGAAAGTCGACGGCCCGGTCAAAGAGGGCAAGGACAAGAGGTTCGCCGACAAGACCTGGTCGGACAACGCGGGATTCTGGCTGCTCCGCCAGGAGTACATGCTGTGGGAGCAGGCCCTGCAGGAACTGGTGGCCAAGGCGAAGGTCGACGACCAGACACGCCTCAAGGTCGGCTTCCTCACCCAGGCCATGGTGGATGCGCTCGCACCGACCAACGCGTTCCTGGCCAACCCCGACGCCATGCGCAAGGCCGTGGAAACCGGCGGCCAGTCCGTCGCCAAGGGCGTTCAGAACCTGCTGCACGATCTGGCCACCAACGGGGGGCAGCCGCAGCAGTTCGCCGAGGGCGTGTACGAGGTCGGCAAGAACATGGCCGTCTCGCCGGGCAAGGTGGTCTTCCGCAACGACCTGATGGAGCTCATCCAGTACGAGCCCACGACGGAGAAGGTCCACGAAATTCCGCTGCTGTTCAGCCCGCCGTGGATCAACAAGTACTACATCATGGATCTCTCGCCCGGTCGGAGTCTCGTGCAGTGGGCCGTCGACCACGGGCACACGGTCTTCCTGATCAGCTATCGCAACCCTGACGAGACCATGCGCTCGGTGCACATGGACGACTACCTGCTGTCCGGACCGATCACGGCACTGAACGTCATCCGTGACATCACGGGCCAGGAGAAGGCCAACCTGCTGGGACTCTGCCTCGGCGGCACCCTGACCATGATCACGCTCGCCTACCTGGACGCGATCGGCGACGAGCGGATCAATTCAGCGGCCTTCCTGAACACCCTGACAGACTTCAGCGAGCCGGGTGCGCTCGGCGTCTTCACCGACGAAGGAACGGTGGCGAAGCTGGAGGTCTCCATGAAGAAGACCGGCTTCCTGCCGGCCGAGAACATGGCCAAGACCTTCAACCTGCTCCGGGGCAACGACCTGATCTGGAACTACGTCGTCAACAACTGGATGAAGGGCGAGGATCCGCCCGCCTTCGACCTGCTGTCCTGGAACGCCGACTCCACCCGGATGCCGGCCGAGATGCACTCGTTCTACCTGCGGACCTGCTACCTCGAGAACAGGCTCGCCAGGGGCGAACTCGAGATCGCCGGTCAGCAGCTCAACATGCACGAGGTCGACCAGGACCTGTACTTCCTGGCCGCCGAGCAGGATCACATCGCTCCGTGGCGCAGTTCGTACATCGGTGCCAGACTGCCCGCGGGCAAGGTGCGGTTCGTTTTGTCCAATTCCGGCCACATTGCCGGGATTGTCAATCCGCCGCATCCCAAGTCGAAGCACTTCATCGGCGCCTCTGACGACCTGCCGGAGAACCCGGACAAGTGGTTGGAGACGGCGACTTCCCACCCGGAGACGTGGTGGGAGGACTGGGCGCGCTGGATGGAGCCGCGTTCGGGAGCGCTCGTCGATCCGCCGCCCGTCGGCAGCGAGACGAACCCGGTCCTGGGCGAGGCGCCCGGAACCTACGTGCTCGGCAAGTGACTCCGCTCGGCCCGCCGGCCCGCCGGCGGGCCGTCGCCTGCACCACCCATAGCTTCACCGAGTAGCTCCACCGAGCAGTTCCAGCAGCACTCCCACCAGCACCATCCATCCCCAACCGCAGAAAAGTCGAGGTCCCCATCGTGTCGGAGTACACCGTCAGCAAGGCAATCGTCACCGGAGCCGCCCAGGGCATCGGCGCCGCCATCGCACAACGGCTGTCCGCAGAGGGCCTGACCGTGAGCGTCCTCGACGTCAACGGCGCAGGTGCCATCGAGTGCGCAGAGAAGATCCAGGCCGAAACCGGTAACCCGGTCTACGGCATCGCCTGTGACGTCACCAGCCGGCCGAGCCTGCACGGTGCATGGGCCGAGGCCGTCGAGAAGATGGGCGGCCTGGACACCTACATCGGCAACGCCGGTATCACCCGCGACAAGATGTTCCACAAGCTGACCGACGACGACTGGGACCAGGTCATCGCCGTCAACCTCACCGGCACCTTCGAGGGCATCAAGGCCTCCGCGCCGTACCTGCGGGTCCCAGGCCCGGGCCGCATCGTGCTGATCTCCTCGCTCGTCGCGAAGATGGGCAACCTCGGCCAGATGAACTACATCGCCTCCAAGGCCGGCGTCGTCGGTCTCGTCCGCTCCGGTGCCACCGAACTGGCCCGCTTCGGCACGACCGTCAACGGAATCCGCCCCGGCTTCATCGAGACCCCGATGACCGCCGCGATGACGGACGAGGCCAAGAAGGCCCTGACCCGCAACCCGCTGGGCCGGGCCGGACAACCCGAGGACATCGCCGGGGCCGTCGCGTTCCTGTGCTCCGAGGACGCATCCTTCATCACCGGCGCCGTCATCGACGTGAACGGCGGCGAGATCTTCGCCTGACGCAGTTGCATGACCGCCCCACGGGGTGGCCCACAGTCCGATGCCCGCCCGGTTCAGCAGAATCGGGCGGGCATTGTCATGGACAGGCAGATCTCAGAACGCGAGCAGTGATCAGCTGAAGGCGGTGGCGATGCCCTCGGAACCGGTCTGCCGGCTGTCCTGGTGGTCGTCGTCGGCCACCTTGTCGTGCCGCTTGGTCTCGCTGACCACCACAGCGGGATCGATGGTCATCACGGTGTAGCCGCCGACCGATCCGGCCCCGAAACCGGGGGCGAAGATCTTGGTCGGCCGGTCGATCTTGCCGTCCTGCACGGCGTCGGCGATGGCGATCGGGATGCTCGCCGACGAGGTGTTGCCGGCCTTCTCGATGTCGAAATAGATGAGATCGGCCGAGAGACCGGCCTTTTCAGCCAGCCCGATGACCATCGTCTTGTTCGCCTGGTGCGGGACGACCAGCTCGACGCTGTCCCAGGCGTTGGCCTTCTCGCCGAGCGGATCGGGCTGCGCACCGAGCTCGGTGATCATCTGTTCGAGGTAGCGCCCGGCCAGCGCCTTGACCTCCGGGCCGAACACCGTGATGTTGTTGTCGAACGCGGCGTTCGGCCAGATGATCGAGTTGACCTGGCTGACCGGCCCACTGGCGTAGGTGTTCATCAGGTCGATGTCGGTGTCCTCGCCCTCGGCGGCAGGTGCGATGACGAACGCCGCGGCCCCGTCACCGAAGATCATCCGTGACGGCCGCACCGTGCCGATCTTGTCCGAGAACTTCTCCCCGCAGACGACCAGGACCGGTCGCTCGACCTCCTGCAGCAGCCTGATGGCCTCGGACAACCCGTAGGGCAGACCGGCGCACGCCGCGACGATGTCGGCGGACATGTGCGTCTGGAACATCCCCAGCTGGCCGGACAGCCAGGTCGCCATCGAGGGCATCGACCGGGGGTTGGTACACGAGCAGAAGATGACGGCGCCGATCTCCTCGGGCCCCGGCCGGACCGTTCCAGAGCGGCGATGGCGGCGTCCAGCGCCAGCTCGTCAAGGCCGCGTTCGCTGTACATGCGGGTCTCGATGCCGGTCTTCTGGCTGATCTCGTCGGCCGTCATCGGCGACCAGCAGTACGCCGAGTTGCGGATGAGATCGTCGTTGGAGCACAGGATCTCGCCGCGGACGACGGCCAGCGACTCGATCTTCGGCAGGACCTTGAACTGCTTGCGGACGTCGATCGCCGGGTACGGCCGGATGGGCTGCTTGGTGACGACCTCCGGCGCGAAAGAGGCGACCCGGGTCCGGTCGAGGGTCGCGGTGCGCCCTCGGTGACCTTGTGCAGGAACCTGCTGACCTCGCTCGACTTCGGCTTCATCAGGACGACCACGTCGTCGTCCTTGAGATCCTTGATCGCCGTCAGCTGCACATCCGCCCGATCCCATGGGTACTGGTTGTGCAGCACCATCGCCCAGCGGTGCAGCGCTTCCAGCTCCGCGACATCCTCCTGCACATCGACGATGTCGGAGAAGGAGTAGGTCGGGTACTCGGGGTCGTAGGTGTGCAGGTGGAAGGTCAGCTGGCTGGGATCGGCGAGCGCATCGGCAACAGTCGGCCGGATGGCCTCCAGTGCGCTCGCGTGATGCTTGCGGTTGCCGAAGACGTCGAACAGCATCGCCCAGATGCGGTCCTCGGTCTCCGGGTCGGTACCCGCCGGCAGCTCCTGGTAGGCACGCTGAACAGCACCGACCTTGGTCTCCTTGTCCAGCCAGGGAGTCACGAACGGCAGGTACAGATCCTTGCGGGTCTTCGGGACGTCGCGCCATCTGGTCGGCACCTTGTCGTACATGGTCATCGCGAAGCGGTTGACCCAGAAGAGGTTCAGCGCGACGTCGCGCATGAGGTGAACCCGGTCGGCGTAGCGGCCCTGCTCGATCCGCAGTCCGATCTCGGTACCCGACGGTGCCTTGGTCTCGAAGTCACGGCGGATGACCTGATCGAGCTGCTCCTCGGTCTCGATCACCGAGAAGTCGAGATCGGGCGTGAAGTTCGACGGAAAGACCAACTTGCCGTGGCGATTGAGGACAAACGGCTGCATGGGGACTCCTTTGTCGGTCATGGACGGCAAGGACGGTCACGCCGCAGCCCGGACGGGCCCCGGGTGACCCCGATGAGTGACCTATCCTCCCGCACGCCGATAACGGCCGCAGCAGCACCCCGGAACAACGGGCGCCGACGCCGAACCCGCCGGCCGGTGTGACCCCCGCCACCTTCCGGGGGCCGGGTTGGGGCACAATCGGCGCGACGTGCCGCCGTGCTCCGCGCTGCGGCACCACCCCGGTCGGACGACCACTTACCCCGGAGGACCACCATGACGGCAGCAGACCTCGACCGCGCCGGTACCGCCGGCTTCGGCAGCAAGCTCACCGGGCGCGTCGCGCTGGTGACCGGCGGCAGCCGGGGCATCGGCGCCGCCATCAGCCGGAGCCTGGCCAACCAGGGGGCGACGGTGGCCGCCGGCTACGGCCGTGACAAGGAGCATGCGGAGAGGTTTCTCGCCGAGATCCAGGCCGAGGGGGTCAAGGGCTCGATCCATCAGGGCAACATCGGCAAGGCGGACGACTGCCGCAGGGTCATCTCCGAGGTGATCGCCGAGCACGGCCGACTGGACATCCTGGTCAACAACGCCGGCATCACCGCCGACAAGACGGTGCTGAACATGGACGACGCCGACTGGGAGAAGGTTCTCGCGGTCAACCTGTCGGGTGCCTTCTACCTGTCGCAGGCCGCGCTGCGGCACATGGTGGAGCGCGGCACCGGTCGCATCGTGAACGTTTCCTCGATCATCGGCGAGACCGGCAACATCGGGCAGGCCAATTATGCGGCGTCCAAATCGGGGCTCTTCGGGCTGACGAAGACCCTCGCGAAGGAGGCCGCATTCATGCTGCAGAAGACCGGCAAGCTCGAGGAGAACATGGTCGGGATCACCGTGAACACTGTGACGCCCGGCTTCGTCGCGACAGACATGGTCGGCACGATCCCGGAGAAGGTGATCGACCGGATCACCGGTCAGATTCCGGTGCGGCGGTTCGCCCGGCCGGAGGAGATCGCGAGAGTGGTGCATTTCCTCGCCGCCGACGCGTCCGGGTACATCACCGGGCAGGTCTGGGGCGTCAATGGCGGCATGGACATGTGAGGTCCGCCGGTCCCGCTGCCGATTGGGCGGCTGTCGAACTGTCGGCTGTCAGCCTGCGTGCTCGGCCGGCTCCTGATAGGCCGCGAGCTGATCGATCAGCACCGTCGCCTTACCGAGCAGATCCCTGTCCTCCTGGGGGAGGTCCGCCAGCTGCTGCTCGAGCCACAGCTCCCGGGCGCGGACATACTCGTCCATCCGGTGCGCGCCCAGGGGGGTGATCTGGACCAGAACCTGGCGGCCGTCGCGCGGATTCTCCAGTCGCTGCACCAGATTGAGGGCCTCGAGCCCCGTCAGCACCCGGGTGATCGACGGCGGACGCACCTTCTCCTTGGCCGCGAGATCCCCCGCGGTGAGCGGCCCATCACGCCAGATGACCGTCAGTGCAGAGAGCTGGGTGAGGGTTAGTCCATCGGTGGGGGTTTGTTGACGCAACCGGCGAGTCAGGCGGTGCACAGCGATACGGAGCTCACTGGCAAGGGGGGCGACGTCGGACACACATATAGGCTATCTCATTGCGGCACTAAACGACTGAACGGGATGTTTCGGACAGTCGTGTCGAACCTCTTCGGCGCACGCTGCGGGCCTGATCGGACCTTGCTCCCCCGCTACGCTGATCAGGTGGAAACGCCCCGTTCGACCCCCGAATCGGCGGCCTATGTTCCACCGGACCTGCCGCCCGTCCGGACCGGCCTCTGGCACATCGCCGTGCCCGGAACGGTGATCTGGTTCGTGGCGACCATCGTGCTGTTGTTCTTCATTCCATCCTTACAGGCCAATGACGCCCTGATCTGGCTGTGGACATGCATCGCCGGGTTCACCCTCGGGATGGTCGGCCTCTGCGTCTACGCGCTGCAACGCCGGGCGGCCAGACTCGGTCGGCGCAGCGCCAACCAGATGGCACTCGACGAGCAGATCTGACCGGCACCGTAACGCGGCGTCACGGCCCCGGGTCGAAGCTGCCCTCGGCGATGCCACTCCGTCGCCGGCGCCGCGGCCGCACCGCGAGGAACCGGCGCGGCCAGCGTCCCGCCGCCCAGGCGACCGCTCGCCCGACGCCCTCGGCCGAGCCGTCGGTCAGGGCTCCCCGGAACCGGGCCGCCGGTCCGGACCCGTGCCCCACCACCGCACCCGCACCGGCCGCCCGCCGTCCACGGCACCCGCAACGCCGGCCGGACCGTGACGTCGACCGCGGCCGACTCCAGGCCGAGAGCGCCCGCGGCCCGGCCGATGCCGAGCCGCGCTCCGTCTCGCTGTCGTCCTGAGCGGTCTCGCCCACCGGGACCGCACCGGCGGCCACCACCGCGGCCGTCACCGCCGAAGCCGGCGGCAGGTCCAGCACCCTGGCGACCAGTGCGGGATCGGCACCGCCCGGGACGAGTGCGTCCGGCGCCATCACCTGGGCGAGCCATGGGACGTCCAGGACGGACGCGTCGGCGGCGTCGACGACATCGCCGCTCAGCGTCGGACCGCTGACGGCAGATCGACATCGTCATCGGTGGCCGAGTGCGGCCACCACTGCCGAGGTGATCGCAGCCACCCGGCCTGCCGGCACCGCGGCGGGTCGGCCAACCTCGAGCAGATCCTCCGGGTCGTCGTCGGCAGCGTCTGCGAGGCCGGCCCGGACCCCGATCGCCCGCGCCAGATGGTCGTCCAGATCCACCGGCAGCACATCGAAGAGACCAACGAGGTCGCGGGCGGACGGCAGCCGCCAGGAGGTGGGCCGCCGGTTCCCGATCCAGGCATGCCGGGCCAGCCACCAGCCGGAATAGGAAGCGGGCTGCAGCAGGCAGGCCCGCGCCTCCCGGTCCGTGGCGATGAGCCGCAGAGCCTCGGGCCACCGGTCGTCATCGACCAGGTCGAGATCCGCGATGGCCGTCACCGATCGGGCGTCCGGGTCGCGGCCGGGCTCGTCGAGCCACTCCTGCAGGTCGGGCAGCGCAGGACGGCCGACCGCGGACGGACCGGACGGGTCGATGACGGTGAGCGACGGCGAACCCGGATCGCACCCCCGCGGCAACGAGGACCCACTCCGGGTAGCGCTCGAGCCATTCGGCAGCGACAACGGGCCGATCGGCGTCGTCGGCCAGCACGGTCGCCAGCCGCGCGTCCGGCAGCAACAACTCCGATGCCGGCCACGGTTGGTCGTCGGCATCGGTGAGCACGAGATCACCCGCCAGGACGGCGCCTTCGGTGTCTGTGCCGCCCTGATCCGAGCGTGACGCCCGCCCGCCGGCCGCGATCAGGTCCAGCACCACCCCGGCCAGCTCACGCAGATCCTCCGGGTCGGGATCGGCATCCTCCAGGTCGGCCAGCATCCCGTCCAGCGCGCCGATCAGCGCGGGATCACCCAGCAGCGTGTCCGGCTCGGCCGGCCGCGCCCGAGTCGTTCCAGGTACGGATGGGCGGCGGCCGGTTCGATGATCCGCAGGCCGGTGACGACCCGGCCGGCCCGGCGTGCGAGTTCGGCGTCGATTCGGCCTCCCGCCGGCGCGTCGTCCGCCGCCGGCAGCAGGCAGCCGCGCGCGCCGAGCGCCCGCCGATCACCGGTGAGCGGGATCGGGATGTCTGCCAGGTCCTCGGGTTGCGGGGGACGTTCGGCGGTGGCGACGGACTCGTAGACCTGCCACCAGAATCCCGCGTCACGCTCGATGACGGCCATCGCCGCGCTGGCCTGCGACCAGCTCAACTGGCTGCGCCCCGAGTCCGCGCAACACCGCCTCCGCGGACCGCGGCTGCGGAGGCAGCAGTCCCGGGATCGCCTGACCGAACAGCGCGGTGCCGTCGGCGCCCAGCCCGGCGAGCCAGCAGGCGTCCCGGGCGTGACGAGGTCGCCCGCCGCCGTCAGCAGCAGCGGGGTCGACTGCACCCGGCGGCCGACGGCTTCGCGCAGCGCAGCATCCATCGGACCGGCAGGAAATCCGCTGCCCGGCAACAGCTTCCAGCGGTCGACGGGTACGGTTCCGGCGATCAGACTCCAGGTACAGGTCGGCCGCCCGTCGAGCAGATAGTCGCGCAGCGGGCCGGCCGCGAGCCGGCGGCGGGTGTCGTCGACCGGAAAGGTCCCGATCAGCCGGGCCGGAAGGGTGAGCGGCTCATCGGTGGGGGTCGGGCGCACCGATCGTGGTCGGGGCCGCGTCGGCCGGTGCCCCGTCGGCGAGCAGCGCACGAGGCCGCCGTCGCCACCGTCAGCCCCGGGCACCGGCAACGCCCAGGTGATCCGCCAGGGGCGCCTGGCCCGTTCCTCGATCGGCCGGTCGGCAGGCAGGCCGGCGGGGATTGCGACCGGAGCGTTCGCGGTCCGGTAACCCGGGCGGACCGCCCGTCGGCAATGACGGTGAGCCCGCTCCTGATCGGTCCCGCACCGGACAACGCGGTCGGGCAGGTCGATCTCGGTGAGGTCGGTCAGCGCCCAGAAGAGGTCCTCCGCGGTGTCGTCGATCTGCCAGCATGCGCCGACGTCGGCCAGGGCGGCGGCCGCAGCGGCAACCGGACCTCGGTGGTGAAGCCCGGCCGGCGGGCGGTTGCTCGTCGGCAGTCGGCCGGCCATGGCAGCCGCAGCACCGGCACCTGGCCCGCCCGCTACGGCAACCTCGCGGTCCAGCGCGGGTTGCCGAGGTCGGCGATCTCGGCCGCGGGTGGCGGCGCTCGTCGAAACGCACCCCGCCGCGTGGTGGAGACCATCCTGGGCGCCCGCGACCAGGACAGCACCGCGGTGAATCCGACCCCGAAATGTCCGACGGAATCGTGGGTGTCGCGTTTGGCGGAGGCGCGGAGGACGACAGTGCGGCGACGCCCGGCAGCGGTGAGCGCCGCACCGGTGTTCGCCACCCGCAATTCGTCGTCCGAGCAGGCGGATCCTGATCCGGGCTGGCACGCCCAGCTCGCGGGCCGCGGCATCGACCGCGTTGGAGGCGAGCTCGACCAGCACCCGCCCGGCGTAGCCGCCGACCGCCAGGGCCTCTTCGGCGTTGGCGTCCTCGCGGAACCGCGCGGGCGATGCCGCCCAGGCAGTCGAGTACCACGCGCGCAATTCCGCGGTCCCGAAAGGATCCGGACGTCGTCGCGGCTCGAAGCGGTCCAGGACGCGGTCAGGTTGGCGGTACTGCCTGATCTACGTCCTCGGTCGCCGGATCGGATCTCCGGCACCCCGTCCGGGACACCTCGAGCCGGGTAGCGCACGTCCAGGCCGGCTCGGCAACGGGTCCGGGGGCCCAGTCGACTCGGGCACCGCGTCACTCGTCGTCGAGCACCGGAACGAGTACCTTGCCTCGAAACCACGTCAAGCTCGGCGAGTGCTTACCGGCCGCCGGGCCGGCCGGTCTCGGCCGAGGATGCACCTCCAGGGTGAACTCGTCGACACCGTGTCCGTGCGGCGGACATCAGCGGGGCGTCGATGACGGTCTCGCGAATGGGCGCCGCAGCCGAATCCAGCGTCGACCACCCGGCCGTCGGCGGGCGAGAACTCGTTGGTGCACGCGCCCAGCGCCATGCCGAGCAGCCCGGCCAGCGGTACGTAGAAACCACAGGTGACGCAGTTCGCGGGCGCCGCTGCGCCACGGATCGGCCGGCCCGAAGCTGCCCTCGTGCCAGCGTTCGGCGGCGTCGTCCCGGCCCTCACGGCTGAGCACTCGCTCGCGGCCGAAGCCGAACTCGTACGCGACCTCCTTGACCGCCGGATCGTCCGAGTCGATATAGCCGGGCACCAGCCGGATGTCGTCGGACGGGAGTGGGCAGCAGGTCGCCGGGCCCGACGTCACCGGGCCTGATCCGCCGGTCCCAGGGCACCCACGGCGGCGCCAGCAGGGCCTCCTCACCGGGAAGCAGCACTACCTCGCTGACGGTCGGCCGGCCGGCGTCGAGCCGACGTCGCGACCGTCACGGACCAGTACCAGCCGCGGTACCCCGGTCCGTCGCGCTGAACGCGGCGGTGACGGCGACATCGTCGTCGGCCACGGCCCCGAGATAATCCCCGACGAGGGCGCGGAACCGGATTCCTCGACTGCTGCGTCCCGGGCCACCGAGACCAGCTGATCGGTCAACTCCACCGCCGGCGGGCGGTCGTCCGCCGGCGGGTGGCCCGGCAGCTGATCGTGCTCGTCGATGCCGGCGGACCCGGCTGCTGGGTCGTCACGACCGATCTGGGAGGGGTCGGCCGCACCGGCAGGAGGACTCACAGACCTCATGATGCCGCACCGGGTGGCCCGCGCACGCCGCACCGGGTGCGTCAACGGGGATCGCGAGCCGTATCCGGTGGGGCAGGATGAGTGCGTGGATCCTTCCGTTCCTCCCTACAGC
>CAVXYU010000010.1:0-18596 GCA_963766015.1 uncultured Actinomycetota bacterium
CATTTCCAGGAGAGGCCATCAGCGGGGACGACGGCATCGTCATTCAATCGGAGTCGATGATGATTGCCGCTGTCTCGGATGGTCTCGGGCACGGACCCGAAGCCAGAGCGGCATCGAACCGATCAATCGAAACATTAACCTTGAATCGGGATGCGCCGTTAGATCAGGTTCTGCCGCGCCTGGAACAGGAATTGGCCGCCACGCGCGGATGCGCAATGAGTATCGCGGGTTTCAGCAAGAAGGAAAGAACGCTCGAGTGCGTCTCTTTAGGAGACGTTCATGCGCATCTCTACAATCTCAGGGATGCGCACTTTTTCCCTTCCACACCCCTGATTCTTGGCGGTGGCCTTTTATCAAGGCAACGAGTCCGGCTCGAAACGGTAACGGTTGAACATGGCTCCGTTCTGGTCATGTTTACCGATGGTCTCAAGTCCAGAACGAGCCTCAAGGGAAAACTGGAGATCCTCCGTCAGCCTGTAATAGCGATCGCGCAGCACCTGCTTGAAAACGATGCCCGCCCCGACGATGATGCCTTAGTGCTAGTGGCTCGCTTCCGAGGTGATTCCGGCGCATAACTCAGAGCGCCTTTGCAACGACGGATCGGGAGCCACGGCTCACAAGTATGATTTGATTCCGCATCCGTTTTCCGTGCAGGGCGGAAATGGCTTCGTCGACATCAACGGCGCTTTTTGTCGCTGCATACGCAAATGCCGGTGAAGCGCCGGAAATCAGGTCGCGGATGATGCGGATTGAGGTGATTTCAATCCCACGCGACTCAATCCACTCTTTCAGTTCCTGTTCTGAACAGTCATGGGGAATATTGGTAAAGAAAAGTTGCGAAGGCATATAGCCTCCTCCACTGCGGGGCAGCGGTTCATGCACTACTGGCGTCACATCATTGCACGCCAGACCCTTCAGATGTAAGCAAAAGAATCTGTCAAGTCAGACGCTGACAGGAAACACAGGCGGTCGTTTTTGTGACGGCGGCGGATTTACAAGCCGCCGTCACTATTCTCATCCGTTGCAGACATACACCTCCTTTCCAGCGGCAGTGCGGACTACGCGGCCGCGATCTTGATCGGTTTCGGTTTCGTTTCTTCCTTCTTCGGAATGACGATCTTCAGTATGCCGTCTTTGTACTCCGCGTTGACCTTATCCCCGTTCACTGCTGTTGGCAGGGCAAAGGCCCGGCTGAAGGTCCCATACTCACGCTCGATCCGGTGATAGTTCTCTTCTTTGGTCTCTTTCTCGAACCGGCGTTCACCCTTAAGCATAAGAACGTTATTCTCCAGCCTCACCTCGATGTCCTTCGCATTCAATCCGGGCAGTTCCGCTTTTACGACAACTTCATTGTCGTTTTCGAAAATGTCCACCGAAGGATTCCACGCTGTCGTGGACAGTGGCGCTTCCCAGTCCTTGCCGAAAAAGCCGCCAAATCGCGCAGGCAGCGCACCGAATTCACGGAACGGATCCCATCTGATGAGTGACATGGTCTTTTCTCCTTTCAGAAGCTGTTACTACCGCTTCCGATCTCTTCCGGCATTTCACATTCCGCAGAGGCGCAGCGGTACGCAGCTCCCGAAAGCCGCATCTACAATGGGTTAGAAGCGAGACAATCTTCTAAGCGATCTCATCGTAGTCATTCTTGCCAGATTGTTCAACGACAGCCGATCTTGCGATTTTTCGGAGGACTGCCTGACACGTATTGAGGGGATTTGTTGATAGCTCCGGATCGTTTTGGCGGAGAGGAGATCGGACAAGGGTAAGATCGCTCCCGCTACCAAAGTTTTCATCCAATTGAAAGCCTTCTTAGGAAAAGCGCCTCCGCTCTCCCACAAAAACCAGGAACAGCCTATAGCGGTGTCAAGCGTGCTTATTCCCGTCTGTGAATAGCTTCTTGAGGCGACCATGGAGGTAGTTATGAAAACACTATTCAAGCGAATGATCGGCGCGTCTCGCCTCGACCCTGCAACCTACGAACAGGTAGAGGCCGATCGAAGCAGCACAGCAGGAGCGATCCTGGTGGTTATTATTTCAAGCGTCGCGGCAGCGCTAGGCAGTGGCTCAAGAAATGTGGTCAGTGTAGTCAGCGCCGTGATTCTATTGCTTGGCGCCTGGGTGATTTGGGTCGGGCTGACTCTATCTTCATCGGCGCGCGGTTGCTGCCGGGACCAGAAACACACACGAATATCGGTGAAGTGCTGAGGACGACCGGGTTCTCCGCATCGCCTGGCGTTCTGCGTATTCTTGGCCTCATCCCCGCGGTTGGCTTGCCGATATTCATTATTGTCACGGTCTGGATGCTGTTCACCTTTGTCGTGGCCATACGCAGGCGCTGGACTACGCCAGTTCCGCGCGGGCGCTAGCCGTTTGCTTGTTGGGTTGGCTGATTCATGGATTGTTGTTTTTCGGGTTCGTGCTAGTTGCAATTTAGCTCGACTAACGAACGCCGAAACACGAATCGCTACGGCAAATAACTTGGCGATACTTTCACCAGAGGAGCTACATTATGCAAGCCTTGCCGCATCATTACGATTGTCATCGTCGCCTCCAGCGAGAAAGGGCCGGCTGAGATCATGTCGCATCAGCTGATCCCCTTGACCTCCGCGCCGCCTTTGCAGTTCGAAGGTCCGGAAACCTTTGGTCGCCGGAAACTTTGCTGGTGGCGGCCGTCGCCGACTGCCTGGTATTGACGTTTAAAGCAACCGCTAAACTATCGAGATTGCAGTGGAACAACATCACTTGCGATGCCGATGGCACTGTTGATCGCTGTGACGGCGTAACACGTTTCACAGCCATGCGACTCCGCGCACATCTCGCGCTGCCGGCCGGAGCTGATAAGGAACTCGCTCAAAGAGTACTCCAGAAGGCGGAGAAGGCTTGCCTCGTTGGCAATTCACTGAAGTGCGAACGTTTGCTTGAAGCCGAAATCACGATGGACGCCGAAACAGCAATGCTCGCACCCAGCGCTTGATTTCCACGCCTCAAGGCTGATCTAAACTTCCTCGGCATCGTAAGAGATCTGTATCATGGCACTTTCTTTTTCGATGTGTTTCGCTTCGTCTATAAACACTTCCGCACCTCGGCGCTACGAACCCCGGGTTCCCTCAAAAGCCTTTGCCGTGCCAGACGGACAGCCAGGTTGCATCGGGAGCTAACCGCACTGACTTTGCGGCAGAAAACAAGGGACGAACGATCGATTTCTACGACGAGAAGACGCAATAGCGGACCGCCGCGCGAAATACAGACTCACCCAATTATGGCGGCACAGGAATCTCCCAAGACTTCAGGAACTTTCCTGGCGCCTCTTCTGGACCAGATCTCCATAACACCACAATTGGGAACCCGTATCAAACGAATGGCCAAAATTCTTTGCCCGACTTCGCGGGCGAGGGCCCTTGACAACCGATTTGTCCGATCTGCCGGCCAAAGGCGCCACGCCCGGACGGACAGCGGCGTCGAGCGTTCGAAGGACCCCGCGCGGCATGGCGCCGACCCGGTGCCGGAGTCGACCAAAGCCGATCGACACCTACCATCGTGGCGTCCCACCACCGGGGCCCAGAGATCGGAGTTGGCCCATGGCCGGCGTCACGAACATTGATCCTGATGCGTCATGCCACGGCGGGTCATCAGGGCGCGCAACGCGATCTGGACCGCCCACTGACGACGGAAGGCACCCGGGACGCGGCGGCGGCCGGCGAATGGATCCGCCAACACCTCCCGCCGGTCGACGCTGTGCTGTGTTCGACGGCGGTTCGTACTCAGCAGACGCTGGTCGCGACCGGGTTGCGCGCACCCACCACGCTGGCCGATGAGTTGTACGGCGGCGGTGTCGAGGAGATCGTGGAGCAGATCGGTGCCACACCCGAGTCGGCGCGCACGTTGCTTGTCGTCGGCCACGCTCCCGGCATTCCGGCGACCGCCGCCGAACTCGCGACGGTGGCCGCGCTGGTCCGCGCCGACGGCAACCCGGATGCAGCGGACCCGAATCTCGACGAGCTCCGGTCCTTCTCGGCCTGCGCGCTGGCCGTGCTGACCACCGAAGCCGCCTGGCCGCAACTCGCGGAGCTGGGCGGCGACCTGCTGACCGTCCGACATCCCGGCCGCTGACCGACCGTCGAAACGTCAGCGGATCTGGATCGAGATCCTGTTGCTGTCCACCGCGGCGACGTTCAGCCGATCCGCCGGCAGGTAATGGGCCTGGAACGTGTAGGCGCCCGCGACCAGCGAACGGGCACCGACGTCCGAAAATTCGTTCACCGGCCTGGCGGCTGGTCGTCCGGCCGGTGCCTGCGGGCCCCTCGTCTGCGCGACGTCGTCAGGCGCAATTCAGGCAGCCGTTTTCTCGGGTCTTGCTGTAGCTAGTGGAGCGCGTCGGAACCCTTGGCGGACAGCGTGTCCCGGTGACGACCGAGGGCGACACGCAACTCGTCGAACAGCGCCGGACCCGCGGCCAGGCATCCCGTTCCGCCCCGGTCGGGGTGACGACGGCATAGTGGGCCCCGGCCTCCCTGGCGATCAGGCCGCCGGCGGCGACATCCCACGCCTTGACCCCCTCCTCGAAATAGCCGTCGACCGCGCCAGCGGCCACCGCGCACAGGTCCAGCGCCGCGGAACCGATCCGCCGGATGTCCCGAACCCGGGGTAGCAGTGAGGCGACCAGCTCCCCTGTACTCCGTCGGCGCTCGGCGCTGTAGCCGAACCCGGTGGCGATCAATGCCCGCTCCATCGGTACCGGGTCGTTGACCCGCAACGGTCGACCGTCGACGGCGGCACCGGACCCGCGGATCGCGCGATAGACGTGCGCCGTTGGTCAGGGTTGTGCACCACGCCGACCAGCGGGCCGTCGGCGTCCTCCACCGCGACGCTCACCGAGAAGTTGTCAACTGGTACAGGTAGTTGACCGTCCCGTCCAGCGGATCGATCACCCAGCGCAGCCCGGATGCCGATTCCCGCGCGGCGCCCTCCTCGCCCAGCAGGCCGTCGTGCGGCCGCTCCCCGGTGATCAGCTCGACCAGGATCGCCTCGGCCGCCCGATCGGCATCGGAGACCGGGTCGGTGGCCGATGTCTTGGTGTCCAGCCCCTGGATGTGGCCGTACCTGGCCATCAGTTCGACCCCGGCCGCGCGGGCGCCGCGGATGCGCCAGGTCGAGCAGTCTTCGGTGTCGACCGTTGTCGTCACCGGTCATCCTTGCGGCCGGCCGTCGAGCCGCCGGATGCAGCGCCGGGTCGGCCGGCCGGCCGTCCACCCGGTGAAGGTCACCGTCGAGACCGTCCCGCTCCGGGGCGCAGCAGTAGGGCCCGGCGTAGGCGACTGCGGCCGGGTCGATCGGCGCCAGCCGCAGCAGCCGCCAGGCGTCGGTCGGCGGCCCTGATCCGGACGGTCAGCGCGGTCCCGGACCGGCTGACCCGCACCGTCACCTCGCTGCCGGCCCAGTCCGGGACCGGCGCCGACCGACCAGTCCGACACGCCGTCGGTGACCACCGCGGATGCCTGCAACGCACCCGTCGCAGAACTCGACACCGGCCTTGGTCCAACGTCGGTTTCGTCGATCCGGACGAGCACTCCGGCCTGGTCGAACTGCTGGTCGAAGTCGGCGAGGAACGACACCTGGACCGCCCAGCCGTCGGGCAGATCGCTGAGCAGGGCGTGCGCGCTGTCCCGGACGAAGCCGTAGGACGTCGTGCGCCAGGCGTCGCTGCCGCTGGCGGCGCGCACGATCAACCGCCCTGCGAGATGCCGGCGTTCGGCGGCCGATTCAGCCACCAGCCCTGCCGCCAGGGAACCGCTCGCAGGGCGTCCACGATGCGGAGCCTGCCACACGCGCCGAGGCCGGCGGCTCCGTCGGAGCCTGGCTACCCTGCCCGTCATGGATCTTCGCATCTTCACCGAACCCCAGCAGGGCGCCTCGCACGCCGACCTGCTCGCCGTCGCCAGGGCCACCCGGGACGGCGGGTTCTCCGCCTTCTTCCGCTCCGACCACGTGCTGGCGATGGGCGATCGCACGGGCTGCCCGGCCCGTCGGAGTCGTTCGTCAACCTGGGCGCGATCGCCGCGCAGGTGCCGGACATCCGGCTCGGCACGCTGGTCACCTCGGCGACGTTCCGGCACCCGTCGATGACGGCGATCGCCGCCGCCAGGTCGACGACATCTCCGGCGGCCGGATGGAACTCGGCTCGGCACCGGCTGGTTCGAGGCCGAGCACACCGCCTACGGGCTGGACTTCGGCGTCGTCCTTCGGCGAGCGGTTCGACCGGCTGACCGAGCAATTGGAGATCATCACCGGGCTGTGGGCGACGCCGATCGGCGAGACGTTCGACCACGCCGGCGCGCACTACACCCTGGCCGGCGCGCCCGGGCTGCCCAAGCCGGTGCAGACGGACGCGCAGGGCACGCCGCGGGTGCCGATCATCATCGGCGGCCACGGCCCGACGCCGAACCCCGGCGCTGGCCGCCCGTTTCGCCGACGAGTTCAACGTCGGCTTCTCCGACTTCGAGGTCAGCACCACCCAGCTCGGCCGGGTCAGGGCCGCCTGCGAGGCCGCCGGCCGGGATCCCGGCTCGCTGGTCTACTCGGTCGCGCACGTGGTCTGCGTCGGCGCCGACGAGGCCGAGTTCCAGCGCCGCGCGCGCGGCCATCGGCCGGGATCCCGCCGAGGCTCGCGAGCAGCCCGTTCGCCGGCACGGTCGCCGAGGTCATCGACACCATCGGCGGCTGGGCGGCGGCCGGCGTCGCAGCGCGGCTACCTGCAGGTGCTGGACCTGTGCGGACCTCGACCACATCGCGCTGGTCGGCGCGGAGATCCTGCCGGCCGTGCGGGACGCCTGACCGCGCCGTGACGTCCCGTCGTCAGACCGGGGTGGCCAGGCCCTCGATCACCTCGGCGCCCGGCAGCCGGCCCAGCGCCGCGCCGTCGATGACGATCTTCGAGCCGCGGATCCCGGACCCGATCACCACCGGACCGGCCGCGGCGACCGCCGCGTCGATCAGGATCGGCCAGCCCGTCGGGCAGCCCGATCGGGGTGATCCCGCCGTACTCCATGCCGGTGACCTCGACGGCGTCGGCCATCGCCGCGAACGACACCTTCCGCACGTCCATCCGGCGGCGGACCACGCCGTTGACGTCGGCGCGGGTGGTGGCCAGCACCACGGCGGCCGCCCAGCGCTGCTCGCCCGCCCGCTTGCCGGTGACCACCACGCAGTTCGCCGACGCGCTCGAGCGGCGACGTGGTAGGCCGCGCAGAACGCGGCGGTGTCGGCCAGGTCGGGATCGATCGGCGCGACGAAGACCCGGTCCGCCGCGGCGAATCCGGCAGGGCGGCCGACGACGGGCGGCGCCGGCAGGTCGCGGCCGGTCGCCAGTCGATCGGCTCAGGTGCCGAGTGCGCCGGTCATGCAGGGTGCCGAGCGCGGCCGGGGTGCTCATGGCGCCCACTGTGCCAGCTCCAGTGACCGCGCACGGCCGGACGACTGCAGCGTCGGCGACAATCGCCGGCACGAGCATCGCCGACGGTGACTCGCACCGACACGCCCGCACCGGGGACCGGTCGTGAGCACCGCCGCGCCGGCTGCGCCCTGAAGATCGGCCAGTACCCGGTCTGGCCGCCGGTGGTGCTGGCGCCGATGGCGGGCATCACCAACACCTCCTTCCGCTCGCTGTGCCGGGAGTTCGGCGCGGGGCTCTACGTCTGCGAGATGATCACCACCCGCGCGCTGGTCGCCGGCGACCCGAAGACGCAGGGAGATGATCCGGTTCGAGCCGGAGGAATCCCCGCGGTCGGTGCAGCTGTACGGGGTCGACCCGGTGGTGGTCGGGCCAGGCGGTCCGGATCGTCGTCGAGCAGGACCTCGCCGATCACATCGACCTGAACTTCGGCTGCCCGGTCCCCAAGGTGACCCGCAAGGGCGGCGGCTCGGCGCTGCCCTACAAGCGGAAGCTGTTCGAGTCGATCGTCCGCACCGCGGTCCGCACGGCCGCCGAGCGCAACGTGCCGGTGACCGTGAAGATGCGGATCGGCATCGACCCCGAGCACATCACCTTCACCGACGCCGGCCGGATCGCCGAGGATTGCGGCGTCGCCGCGGTCGCGCTGCACGGCCGGACCGCGATCCAGCACTACTCGGGCAAGGCCGACTGGGACGCGATCGGCACCCTCAAGCAGCTCGTCACCAGCATCCCGGTGCTGGGCAACGGCGACATCTTCGCCGCCTCCGACGCGCTGGCGATGATGGCGGCACACCGGGTGCGACGGTGTCGTGGTCGGGCGCGGCTGCCAGGGCCGGCCGTGGCTGTTCGCCGAACTGGCGGCCGCCTTCGAGGGGCGGCCGGCACCGACGCCGCCCGGACCTGCGCGCGGTGGCCGCCATCCTGCGCCGGCATGCCGAACTGCTCTGCGACGGAGATGGGTCCCGACCGCGGCATCCGCGACCTGCGCAAACACATCGCCTGGTACCTGAAGGGATTTGCCGTCGGCTCGGAACCGCGGCGGCTGCTCGGCATGGTGTCCAGCCTCGACGAGCTCGACGACCTGCTCGGCCGGCTCGACCTCGACCAACCGTTCCCGACCGCCGGCGACGGGCCCACGCGGCCGGCAGGGGTCCCCGCAGCGGCGGGTCGCACTGCCGTACGGCTGGCTGGACGATCCCGGAGTCGGAGGCTGTGCCGGAGGGGGCGGAGCTGGATGACGGCGGAGGCTGAGGTTTCTTGCGGACGGTTCTGGCGGACGGTCCGGGCCGAGAGTCCGGCCTCGCCGCGATCCCGGTCCGGCTGGGAGCGCGGCCTGAGAGTTGCGGCTGAACTGCGCTGACGACGCCGAAGTCTGCGGGCTGACCATGTTGCTGCGGTTGGGGGGCTGACGGTGCGGCTGCCGGGGGGTGGTGACGTGCGCCGACCATCGAGGGCGGCCGCAATCGCCGCGGTGACCATCACTGGCCTGCTCCTCGGGGTGGGCTGCACCAGCCCGCAGGCCGTCCGGCGGACGGCGACGCCGTGGCCCCGGCGTCTGCTGCCGAATCGGCCGTTCCGGCGGCCGATGAGCAGGCCATCCGCGCGACCATCGATCGGCTCAACGCAACCGCCGCCGGCGATGTGCCTGACCAGCAGTCGGTGCTGTGCGCCCGTGGTCGATCCGGCCCAGACCAACGGCCTCGACTGGATGCGGGCCGGCCACCACCACGGTCCGACTCGAGCCCGTTTATGAGGGTTTGCGAGCCATCCCGTCGTGGACCTCACGGCGGCAGCGCCCGGCCGGCACGGTCTACGCCCTACCCAGCCTGATCCGCGTTTATACCGGCGATCGCATGACCGCAACCGACCTGACCACTCTCCACCTCGGGGTCCAGGGGGAGAGGCGTTCCTCACACCGTTGTGTGTCAACTGAACGCTGCGCGCACTGACGCGTCATCCGGGTGGTGGATGGGCGAGCCTATCAACCTGTCGAGTGAATCAATTGAGCAGGTTGATCAGTCGGTCGGCTCATACGGGTCGGGTTTACCGATACGGTCCGTACCATCGAGAGGCCGCCGGGTGTCGCCCGACACGCCGACGGCATGGTCGGCGCGGGACGGCCAGTCGCGGCGCCGGGGCAGGTCGGCGGATCGGTGAGCACACAACAGGCTGACAAACGCCGTGAGCCCGGGCAAGGCAACAGATGGCAGAGGAGGTCGCGTGAGCGACGAGCCGCGCGACCAACGGACGGCGGCCGAACAGTCGCCCGATAGCGACCAGCTGACGGTTGGACGGGCCTCGAACGGTGACGATCTGACGGTCGGACGGACCTCGGACAGCGCCGACCACCAGGCCGCCGACCACCGGGAGCCAACAGCCGAACCGACCCCCGAAAGCGCCGATCACCAGGCCGAACAGGCGCCCAACGGCGCCCGTCCAACAGCCGACCAGGCGTCCGACAGCGCGGATCACAATGCTCCAGCAAGCGCCGATCGCCGGGCCGAACAGGCCCCCGACAGCGCCGAACACAAGGCCCAACAGGCCCCCGAAAACGCCGAACACGAGGCCGAACAAGCTCCAGCGAGCGCCGATCAAGCGACCGAGTCTGCCGGCTCGGACGCACCCGGGTGGTCCACGCCGCGGCACCAGGCCCCTTCCGCGCGGCACGGCTTCCTGATCGCCGGCCGGGTCGCGATCGCATTGGTGGCCGTCATCGTGCTCACCGTGACCGGCTGGGAATGGGCGATCAAATCCCGGGCGGACTCGGGAATCATCTCGCGCAGCGTGCAAGCCATCGTCACGGACGATTCGAACCTCGCCACCGCCACCGCGCCCGCTCCGCCACCCGGGTCGTACTCGGCCGAGAACATCCTGCTGTTGGGGTCGGACACCAGGGTGGGTGCCGCCAACAGCGCGGCCGGCGGTTCTGACGCCAGCACGGGCGACAGCGTGGCCAACTCGGATACCCAGATGATTGCGCACATCAGCGCGGACCGGCAGCACGTCACTGTGCTGTCCATCCCCCGCGACACGATGATTGACGCCCCGACCTGCAAGCAATGGGACGCCGCGACCGGCCAACTCTCCGCCGCCGACTATCCGGTGAATCCCGGCGATCGTTGGCACATCAATTCGGCCTATTCCGTCGGCGGTCCTCAGTGCTCTGTGCGGGCGATCCAGGATCTCACGGGCCTCAAGATCGATCGGGTGATCGGCATCGACTTCGCCGGTTTCCAGAACATGGTCGATGCCCTCGGCGGTGTCACGGTCGATGTCTGCGGCCCGATCATCGACGGCGAGTTGGGCACGGTCGTCACCGATGGCGGGGTTCAGACCATCAGGGGAGACACCGCACTGAGCTTGGTCCGTGCCAGGCACGTCGCCGGGGACACGGACTCGGACCTCGCTAGGATCCGCCGCCAGCAGGTTGTGTTGTCGGCGATCCTGCAGCAGGTCACGAGCGCCGGCACGCTCCTCAATCCGAACAAGCTGGATGCCTTCTTGCAGGCTTTCGTCAGCAACACGTTCACCGACAACGTGACCATCGACGATCTGGTCACCCTGGCGCAATCCTTCGGCACCCTGGACCCGAGCCGGGTCACCTTCTTCACCCTGCCCACCGTGCCCAGCTCCAGCGACCCGGATGCGCTTGATGTGGACGAGGACAAGGCACCGGCGGTCTTCAACGCGCTGCTCAACGATCAACCGCTTCCCGGCGAGCCGGCCGCAACCGAGACACCCAGCACCCCGGCCGCATCGGCACCGGTCTCCGCCAGCGATGCGGCCAGTGGCCAGACCGTGGACCCCGGCACCGTCGACCTGGCGGTGGTCAATGTCAGCGGTCGGTCGGGTGTCGCCACGGCGGCCATGGACAAGCTCAACGGCGTCGGTTTCAAAGTCACCGTGGACGACCTGCAGGCCCCGGACCAGACGCAGAGCGCGACCACTGTCCAGTACGACCCCGCAAACCTCCCCGCGGCGCTGACCGTGGCCGCCGCGGTCCCCGGTGCGAACCTGACGCCGAGCACTGGGCTGGGCAGCCAGGTTCGCCTGCTGCTCGGCCAGTCATACGACGGAGCCGTCACCGCGGTCAGTTCCGGTGCTGCCGTCACCGCCACCGTCGGCCAGGGCGCCGCCGGATCGGCAACGGACGGTGGCGGCGCTCCGCTCTCCTCGGGCGAACTGACCTCGGTCAATGCGGGCGCCGCGCTCTGCGCGTGATCCGCACCATCACCCCCAGTTCATCGTTCGTTCACCCTGCCGGTTTCGAATGATCACTCTCCGGGAACTATTGTCGAACCATGCGTCAGGCCTATCAAATGCGGCTCGCCGATCTCGGTGATCACGGATCGGCGATGTGTCAGGTCGCCAGCGACGCCCTACGCGATGCGACCAAGGCGATCCTGGACGCCGACCTGACGCTCGCCGAGCAGGTCATCACCTCTGACGTCCGGTTGGACGAGATGCGTTCCAGCGCCGAGAAAGTCGCGCTGGAATTGCTGGCGCTCGAGGCGCCTGTCGCGTCCGACCTGCGCACCGTCATTTCCGCCGATCTGGATCGTCGCCGACCTGCAACGAATGGGTGCGCTGGCGATCCACGTGGCCAAGGCGGCTCGGCGCCGGCACCCGTCACACGTCATTCCGTCCGAGATCCGCCCGATCGTGGAGCGAATGGGCCGGGTCGGAGTCCATCTGGCCGACCAGGCCGGGGTGGTGCTCCGCGAACGGGACGTCGAGCGGGCGCGTCACCTCGAGGTCGAAGACGATCTGATGGACGACCTGCAACGCGAACTGTTCGGTTCCTTGTTGGATCCCAACTGGCGGCACGGTGTCGGCCCGGCGGTCGACATCGCGCTGTTGTCCCGGTTCTACGAGCGGTTCGCCGACCACGCGGTGTCGGTCGCCCGTCGAGTCGTCTTCCTGGTCACCGGTGAGAACGTCGGCGGTGACACCACCCCGGCCCTGGTGCCACCGGAACGTTGAGAGCGCGGGCGGAAACATCGGTGGACGTCTCCGATCTGGTCGTGCGCGCCGGAAGCCTGGACGAGTCGACGAAGCACACCTACCGGCGTGCCGACTCGGCGACCCTGCTGGCGTTGTTGCCCGAGCTCCGCCGGCTGGGCAAGCGCACCCAGAAGGAGATCGAGCAGGTTGAGGTTTCCCGAACCGTGAATGAGGAGTGCGCCGACATAGGCGACGGACATGCAGCCGAGATCGGGCTGCCCGATGACGGGGAGTTTGTGGGACATTTGTTCAGCTATGCCAAGGCGGTGATCGACCGGGAACGCTGGGTCCGGGACGAATTGAAACGCCGCGGTTTGATCCCGCTGTGGCCGGGTGAACAGGCCTATCTGGACCGGGACGCCTGAGCGTCCACTGAACACCCCAAGGCGAGAATTGCTGCTATTGGGGCGGAGTAGCCGCTCACGGGTGACTGCAGCACCCCGTCAGCGGTAGATGGATCCGCGCAGCTCCGGGCATGGTCTGCCGTCGTCGGCCGGGCTCCGCTGTCCCAGTGTTGTGGTCGCTCACGGGTGACTGCAGCACCCCGTCAGCGGTAGATGGAGCCGCACAGCGCCCACCTGCGCCGGACATCGATCAATGCGCAGACCATCCGACCAAGGCCATTGGCCGACCTCCTCAAACGGCTTTGCACCACCTGAGTGCATAGTCTAGACTCAGTACCGTGGTCGATAGCCTTGCTGGTGTGCTCGAAGTCGTCGGTGAGCGATGGGCGCTGCTCGTCGTTCGGGAGGTGTCACTCGGGCTGCGCCGTTTCGACGAGATGCAGGCAGCTACCGGCGCGCCGCGGACGGTGCTGTCGAATCGGTTGCGCCGGCTGACCTCCGCCGGCATCCTGACCACCCGCGCGTACCAGGTGCCAGGTTCTCGGTCTCGACTCGAGTACACCCTGACCGACGCCGGCATCGACCTGCTGCCGGTGCTCGCGGCGCTGTCCGACTGGGGAGAGCGGCACCTGGGGCCCGGCGCGATTCCGGAGATCGTCTATCGCCACCGGGGATGCGGCGGCCGCGTCACCGTCGAACTGCGCTGCGAATGCGGCGAGCGCACCGATCCGAGGGACCGCCTCATCGCCGAGGTCCGTCGCCAGTCGCCTGCGACGAAGTCGTCAGGCGCCATTCAGCAAGATCGGGTCTGGCCGCATTTGCCGGACCCGATCTAGTCGTCACACCACGAACAAGCCAGGCACTGGCGCCACACCCAAACCAGGAGAAGACATGTCGCTGACCACCACGACCACCGATGCAACGTTCGCCGCCGATGTGCTGGCCAGTCCGCTGCCCGTGCTGGTCGATTTCACCGCGTCCTGGTGCCCGCCGTGCGTGATGATCGCTCCCGTGCTGGAACGGATCGCGACCGACGAAGCCGCCCGGCTCCGGGTGGTGTACACTGGACGTGGATGCCAATCCGACCGTCACCGCGGAGTATCAGGTTCTCGGAATGCCGACGCTGGCCCTGTTCGTCGACGGCGAGATCGCGGTCCGGTTCATGGGCGCCAAGCCCCGCACCGCGATCATGAACCTGCTGGAACCGCACCTGCAGCCGTCAGTTGGGTCCGTCCTCAGCGGAGCAGGTCGCTGACTGGCAGGCTGACAGCACGCATTGGACATCCGGGAAATCAACGGCCCAGCGTGTGCAGCCGCTCGGTGTACTCCTCTGTGTGAGTTCACCGCGTGCATAACGCTCGTCCAGGATTTGCCGTGCTCGGCCGTCGCCGGTGGGAGCCACCGGTCAGCCCATCGAGGCGAGGTCACGGTGCGAGCGGCGGGTGACGCTGATCAAGGCCCATGCTGCAATTCCGATCAGCAGGAGCACACCAAGGATCATCAGGCCGCCGTACAGCCACATCAGGCCGCCGTCGCCGCTGTCGTAGCCGTAGCCCATCATCGCCCCACGCCTCTTTTCGACGCTTGCACGAGCAAATCTCCTGGCCGGACGGCCGGATGTCATTGCCCGCACTCTCAAGAGTGCTGATCCGCGTCCGGAAGCGGCAGTGCCGAACGTCCCGACGTGCTGCCATCGGCTCGGGCCGAGGAGCCGGACCAGCGCCAGCAGGCGAACCGATACCCCTAGGGGGTATGCTCAGCGACGGGCCGGTAGAACGTCACTGGTGCCGCCCGGAGGTGACCATGACCGGCACCGGCACGACCGCGGTGATCGAGGTGTCCGGCGTGCACTGGGCCTCCTCCAAGGCCGTCACCGAGGCGGTGCTGTCCCGCCGCCCGGGCGTGCTGGCGGTGGACGCGAACCCGGTGTCGCAGACCGCGACCGTCACCTACGACCCGGCGCGGACCTCGGTTGCCGAGCTGGCCGGGTGGGTGCGGGACTGCGGGTACCACTGCGCCGGGCAGTCCGTCCCGGATCACGTGTGCGACCCGATGGCCGAACCCACCGCCCTCCCGCGCGGACCCCCCCGGCAGCCGCGCCCGGCCGGACGAGGCAGCGCACGCCGGCCCCGCTGCGGCGGCCACGACGCACCGACGACACCGGCACGGCGCCGCCGGGCAGCGGACCTCGCAGGACGTGATGGGGCACGGCGGTCACCACGGCGGGATGTCGATGGACGACATGGTCCGCGACATGCGGAACCGGTTCCTCGTCGCCGCGGTGCTGTCGGTGCCGGTGCTGCTGTGGTCGCCGATCGGCCGGGAGGTGTTCGGGTTCACCGTGCCGGCGCCGTTCGGCCTGCGGGACGACGTGTTCTCGCTGCTGCTGTCGCTGCCGGTGATCTTCTACTCGGCGTGGATCTTCTTCGACGGCGCCTACCGGGCGCTGAGGGCCCGGACGCTGGACATGATGGTGCTGGTCGCCGTCGGGGTCGGCGCCGGCTGGCTGTACAGCGTCGGGGTCACCCTGACCGGCTCGTCACCGGCGCAGCGGCGACGTGTTCTACGAGGCCGCAACCGTTCTCACCGCGTTCGTGCTGCTCGGGCACTGGTTCGAGATGCGCGCCCGCGGCGGCGCCAACGACGCGATCCGCACCCTGCTGGAGCTCGCGCCGCCGACGGCGGTGGTGCTGCGCGACGGGCAGGAGGTCGAGGTCCCGACCGCCGAGGTCCAGGTGGGCGACCTGCTGCTGGTCCGGCCGGGGTCGAAGATCCCGGTCGACGGCGTGGTGGAGGCCGGCGAGTCCGAGGTCGACGAGTCGATGGTGACCGGCGAAAGCCTGCCGGTGGCCAAGAGCACCCGGCTCGCAGGTGATCGGGGCGTCGGTGAACATCTCCGGCACGCTGCGGGTGCGGGCCACCAAGGTCGGCGCGGACACCGCGCTGGCGCAGATCGTCGCCCTGGTGCAGGAGGCGCAGAACTCCAAGGCCCCCGGGCAGCGACTGGCCGACCGGGCCGCGTTCTGGCTGGTGCTGGTCGCGCTGATCGGCGGCACCCTGACCTTCGCGGTCTGGCTGGCCGTCGGCGCCGGGGTGCAGACCGCGCTGCTGTTCGCGATCACCGTGGTGGTGATCACCTGCCCCGACGCGCTCGGCCTGGCCACCCCGACGGCGATCATGGTCGGCACCGGGCTCGGCGCGCAGCGCGGGGTGCTGTTCAAGAACGCCACCGCGCTGGAGACCGCGGCCCGGATCGACACCGTGGTGATGGACAAGACCGGCACCCTCACCAAGGGCGAACCCGAGGTCACCGACCTGATCATCGATCGACGGCATCGACGAAGCAGGAACTGCTGGCGCTGACCGCCGCGGTGGAACGCGAATCCGAGCACCCGCTGGCCGCCGCCGTCGTCCGGTACGCCGGCCGATCGCGGCGCGGACCGGTTGTCCGCCAACGGGTTCCGCAACGTCGCCGGGCACGGCGCGGCCGCCACGGTGGACGGGCACCGGGTCATCGTCGGCAACCGCAAGCTGATGGCCGACGAGAACGTCGACCTCGGTTCGCTCGGCCGCGCGGCGGGACGAGCTGGCCGCGACCGGCCGCACCGCGGTGTTCGTCGCGGTCGACGGCCGGGCCGCCGGGGTGATCGCGATGGCCGACGCCCCCCGGGACACCGCCGCCGCTGCGGTCGCCGCGCTGCACGACACCGGGGTCCGGGTGGTCATGCTGACCGGGGACAACGAGGCCACCGCCCGGCGGATCGCCGACCAGCTCGGCATCGACGAGGTGATCGCCGAGGTGCTGCCCGGCGGACAAGGCGGCGAAGGTGAACGCGCTGCAGCAGGCGGGCCGGCGGGTCGCGATGGTCGGTGACGGGGTGAACGACGCCCCGGCGCTGGCGCAGGCCGATGTCGGGATCGCGATCGGCGCCGGCACCGACGTCGCCATCGAGACCGCGGACATCGTGCTGATGCGCTCGGACCCGCTGGACGTGCCGGTCGCGCTGCGGATCGGCCGGGGCACGCTGCGCAAGATGCGGCAGAACCTGGGCTGGGCGATCGGCTACAACGCCATCGCCCTGCCCATCGCGGCCGGGGTGTTCGAGCCCGCGTTCGGGCTGGTGCTGCGCCCGGAGATCGCCGCGCTGACCATGTCCGGGTCCAGCCTGGTCGCGGTGAACGCCCTGCTGCTCAAGCGGCTGGCCCTGCCGGCGCCGCCGGTTCCCGCGCCATCGGTCGCCGTACCCCTTGATAGGTGATCGCCATCGAGCCGCGGTTCGCCTTCGGCCCGGTTGTCGCGCTTCGGCAGCGGTGCTCGCGCTTCAGCCGGTGGGTGGCCGCCGGTAGACGACGTTCGTCAGGTAGTCGACGAAACCGAACCTTCTGTACAACCGCAATGCCCTCTCGTTGTCGCCCTCGACGTACAGCATCACCGTGTCCAGGCCCTGCCCGGCCAGATGGTCGAGGCCGATCGCGGTCAACGGCGCGCCGAGCCCGCGGACGCCGGACCGTGGGTCGACACCCAGCACGTACACCTCGCCGACAGGGGCCTGCCCGCCGGACGCCCCTGGGGTCGGGTCACGTCGGTGCACCTTCGTCCAGTGGAAACCGAGCAAGCGTTCGCCGGTGGCGGCCAATGCGGCATCGTCCGTGACCGCAAGGAAGAACCCCGCGGGAATCGACCCCGTCCTCGGCCATCTCCGCTCGGAGGCCGGCCTCGTCGAGGCGGCCCTGCTCGGGGTGCCAGGCGAAGGCCCTGGCGTTGACGTCGAGAAACGCCGCATCATCCTGACCGGGAACGAAGGTCCGGAGCCGGACTCCCGGCGGCAGATTGATATCCGGTCCTGCTTGTTGCGCCGCGCCGCCGCGGGCCCAGCGTGCGGCGCAGCTGCAGCAGGACCCGGCCGGGCCGAAGGCCCAGTCGCCGCGCGACCGCGCCGGCTGCCGGCAGGTCACCGTAGGCCCACACCGCTCCCTGCCGGTCGACCGCCGCTCGCACCAGCCATGACCCGTGGCCGCGGCCGCGGGCATCCGGCGCGACGACGACCTCTGCCGGGTCATCACCGATCGCGACCGCGACTCCGATGAGGCCGGTGGAACAGGTCGGGTCGGTGCTGGAATGGCGCTGACGATCGGGTTGCGGCGGGTCGGGCCGCTGCCGGATTCCGCGCGGCCTGACGAATCATTGCTGGTCGGGTCGCTGCCGGTCCGATCGCTAGGTGTCCGGTCTCGATCGGACCGGGCCGTGCGAATCGCTAGCCAGTGCGCCGACCCGGCATCGAGGGCGTCCAGTACGTGACCGGAGAGCGCGGCGACGGTGTCCACCCGGGTCGACGTCGTCAACAACTGCCGGATCTTCGTGGCGGCCGCCGACCCTTGTCCCAGGAACCGGCCGCGACGTCACCACCGGCGCCCGACTGGCCGCCGCCGGATCGGCCCTGCGTCACGCCGGGGTGCCGGCCGACTCGTCCCGCAGCACGGTCCGCGACGGCGGGACCATCTTGTAGCCGACGTTGCGCACGGTGCCGATGAGCGATTCGTGCTCGGAGCCGAGCTTGGCGCGCAGCCGGCGGACGTGGACGTCGACCGTCCGGGTGCCGCCGAAGAAGTCGTAGCCCCAGACCTCGGTGACCAACTGCTCCCGGGTGAAAACCCGGCCCGGGTGCTGGGCCAGGAACTTCAGCAGCTCGAACTCCTTGTAGGTCAGTCGAGCGGCGGCCCCGCAGCCGCGCCGTGTAGGTGTCCTCTTCGATGGTCAGGTCGCCGAGGCTGATCATCCGGAGTTGGCGGAGGTGGGT
>CAVXYU010000011.1:0-15023 GCA_963766015.1 uncultured Actinomycetota bacterium
GGTCCTTACCATGTGACATGGACCCCGCGCCGGCGACGACTTCGCCCACCTCGATGCCACCACCGAGCTCGACCGTGGCATCACCGAGAAGGGCATCTATCCTGCGGTGAACCCGCTGTCCTCGACCTCGCGGATCCTGGATCCGCAGTTCGTCGGCGACGAGCACTACCGGTGGCCCAGGAGGTCATCCGGATACTGCAGAAGTACAAGGAATTGCAGGACATCATCGCCATCCTCGGCATGGACGAGCTCGGCGAGGAAGACAAGCTTCTCGTCGGCCGTGCGCGCCGGATGGAGCGGTACCTCGGGCAGAACTTCTTCGTCGCCAAGCAGTTCACCGGCATGGACGGGTCGTATGTCGAGATGGATCACACCATCGAGTCGTTCGACGCGATCGCCAAGGGCGAGTACGACAACATTCCCGAGCAGGCCTTCCTGAATGTCGGCGGCATCGACGACGTGCTCGCCAAGGCAAAGACCCTGTAGCACAGCGGCCCTGGCGGCCGGGCTCCGGAGGAAGGGAGCCCGGCCCGGTGCGGTGTGGCTCTGTCGATGATGTCGCGGCCTGTGATGGTGACCGCCTCACCGCGGGGGTTCCTGTCCGACCGGGTTAGAATCATCCCGAATGCCGTAGTGCCCGCCGGTCCGCACCGGCACGGTGAGTTCAGTTCAAGTCCAGTTCCATCGAGCAGAGGGCGGAGCCGTTTCGTGGCCGAGATCGAGGTGAATCTGGTCGCCGTCGAGCGTGAGCTCTGGAGCGGCAAGGCGCAGATGGTTGTCGCGCGAACCGTGGACGGCGATATCGGCGTGATGGCCGGTCATTCACCACTGCTGGCGCAGCTCCGCGAGGGTTTCGCGGCCCGGATCATCGAGACCGACGGCAACGTACTGGGTGTCGCCGTGCACGGCGGCTTCCTATCGGTGACCAAGGACGGTGTCTCGATCCTCGCCGAGGACGCACAACTCTCGGACGAGATCGATGTCACCAAGGCCCGCGCGGCCTATGAGGCGGCGAAGTCCCGTGGTGGCGATTCCGCGGAGGCCGAGTACGAGCTGCGCAGGGCCCAGGCGCAGCTGCTCGCAACCGGCAACGACATCTGAGTCAGCAGCGGATCCCGGTCGCAGCGTCATGGATATCGTGATTCTCGGCGAAGCTCTGGGAATCGCGGCTGTCCTCGTCGTCGTCCTGGCCATCGTTGTCATCGCGTTGCGACGATCTGCACTCACCCGGTCCGGTGCCATCGACGTCTGTTGGCGGCGCGAGCTGACCCCCGACGGTCGCGGGTGGATCCTCGGTCAGGGACGGTTCCGGGACAACGAATTCCTGATGTACCGCTCCTTCTCACCTTGGCCCGGCGTCGCCGGAAGGCTGCAGCGTGAATCGCTCAAGCTGGGCGATCGACGCCCGCCGGTGGGCACCGAACCGGACCTGCTGCCCGTCGACTCGGTGATCGTGCGATGTACCGACGGTGGCGAGCAGCTGGAGCTGGCACTGAGCGAAGAGGCGCTCACCGGCCTTCGTTCCTGGCTCGAGTCGCTCCCGCCGGCCACCCGTTCCGTTCGGCTTTTCCACCGCGGTATCCGCAAGAACTGAGCTGTTGCTGCTCGCACCGCTGCCGCCTGCTCGATCAGACCGCAAACTCCAGCCCTTCCCCGGCCGGCTCAGGCGCCGCTCAGCCCCGGTCGCCGCCCGGTACCCACTGCACATCACCTTCCGGATTGGCCACCCGCGCCAGGATGAACAGCAGGTCCGACAACCGGTTCAGGTAGGTCGGCGCCAGCGGGTTCGTCCGGTCCGGATCTGCGTGACGCAGCGCCCAGGCGCTGCGCTCGGCACGCCGGGTCACCGTCCTGGCCTGGTGCAGCAGGGCTCCCGCCGGAGTCCCGCCGGGGAGGATGAACGACGTCAGCTCGGTCAGCTCGGCGTTGAACCGGTCGCAGTCCACCTCGAGCCGATCGATGTAGTCCTGGGTCACCCGCAGCGGGGGATAGGGCGGATCCGGGACCACCGGAGTAGCCAGATCGGCCCCGAGGTCGAACAACTCGTTCTGCACGCGCCGGATGACGGCCGCCACGTCCGCCGCCGGATGCCCCAGCGCCATCACCAGGCCGAGCGTGGCATTCGTCTCGTCGCAATCGGCGTACGCGACCAGCCGCGGATCGGTCTTGGACACCCGGCTGAAGTCGGCCAGCCCGGTGGTGCCGTCGTCGCCGGTTCGGGTGTAGATGCGGGTCAGGTGCACGGCCATGCGCTCACCCTACGGCGCGGCACATCACGCCCTGAACGGTGTGTTCGGCAGATCCCCCATGGCCGCAGGTCATCCGCGCCACCGGCGCGCCCGCCCACCGGCGCGCCCGCCCGCCGACGCTCGGCCGACCCGCCGACCCGCCGACCCGCCGACCCGCCGACGTGAGCGGCGGAGCCGCCGACCGGAGCGGCGGAGCCGCCGACGCGGGCGGCCCGCCCGCCGGCGTCGAGATGCCTGGGGTGTTCGGGCTGGCGCACCGGACCGGCCGATTGGCCCGTTAGAGTGCCAACCGTGGAACGCTTTCTGGTGACCGGCGGCGCTCGGCTGTCCGGCAGCGTCCGGGTCGCCGGGGCGAAGAACAGCGTGCTGAAACTGATGGCGGCCGCGTTGCTCGCCGAGGGCACCACCGTGATCTCCAACTGCCCGGAGATCCTGGACGTCCCGCTGATGGCGGATGTGCTGGTCGGGCTGGGCGCGGAGGTGTCGCTGGCCGGTGAGACGGTGACCATCACCACGCCGGCGGAGCTGTCGTTCCACGCAGATTTCCCGGCCGTCGGCCGGCTGCGGGCCTCTGTCTGCGTGCTGGGGCCCCTGATGGGTCGCTGCCGCCGCGCACAGGTGGCGTTGCCCGGGGGGGACGCGATCGGCTCCCGACCGCTGGACATGCACCAGTCCGGGCTGCGGGCAATGGGCGCGACGATGAACATCGAGCACGGCAAGGTCGTCGGTTCTGCCGAGCGGCTGCACGGGGCCAGCATCGGGCTGGACTTCCCGAGCGTCGGTGCAACCGAGAACATCCTGATGGCCGCGGTTCTCGCCGACGGCACCACGGTCATCGACAACGCCGCCCGAGAGCCGGAGATCATCGATCTCGCCGAGATGCTGGGCCAGATGGGCGCGAAGATCGACGGTGCGGGGACCGCGACGGTGACGATCGAAGGGGTCGAGCGATTGCACCCCACGGAGCACCACACGGTGGGGGATCGGGTGGTCGGCGGAACCTGGGCGTACGCCGCCGCAATCACCCGCGGCTCTGTCCGGGTGGAAGGCGTCGATCCGGCGTTCTTGCGTGCCCCGCTGGAGCGGTTGAGCCGTGCGGGCGCCGAGATCGACACCGGCGCGAACGATTTCGTCGTCACGATGCCGCATCGCCCCCGTGCCGTCGATTTCGTCACCATGCCGTATCCGGGATTCCCGACCGACCTGCAGCCGATGGCGCTCGCGCTGGCGGCTGTCGCGGACGGACACTCGCTGGTCACCGAGAACGTCTTCGAGGCGCGGTTCCGGTTTGTCGACGAGCTCATCAGGATGGGTGCCGACGCCAGAACCGACGGCCATCACGCCGCTCTGCGCGGCCGGGAACAGCTCTCCAGCGCGCCGGTGTGGTCCACCGACATCAGGGCCGGCGCGGGGCTGGTGCTCGCCGGACTGGCAGCGGAGGGGGTGACGGAGGTCCACGAGGTGATGCACATCGACCGTGGGTACCCGCACTTCGTCGAGGACCTGCAGCAACTCGGCGGCAAGATCGAGCGGGTCGGTGTCGGCGGCGGCGGGACCCTTTTGTTGGCCTGAGACCCGGCCGGCAGCGTTTAGGGTGACCGGGTGCGTCTCGTGGTGGCCCGGTGCTCGGTGGATTATGTGGGTCGGTTGACCGCGCATCTGCCGTCCGCGATCAGGGTGCTGATGGTCAAGGCTGACAACTCCGTCCTCGTGCACTCGGACGGCGGGTCCTACAAGCCGCTGAACTGGATGTCGCCGCCGTGCTGGACTGGTCGAAGAGCCCGCGAGTGCTGACGAACCGGCCCGCTGGACCGTGCAGAACAAGGCCGGCGAGAAGCTGGTGATCACCTTCGAAGAGGTGATGCACGACTCCCGGCACGAACTGGGCGTCGATCCGGGCCTCGTCAAGGACGGGGTCGAGGCGCATCTGCAGATCCTGCTGGCCGAGCACGTCGCCACGCTGGGCGACGGCTGGTCGCTCGTCCGGCGCGAGTTCCCGACCCCGATCGGACCGGTCGACCTGATGTGCCGCGACGCGACGGGGCGCAGTGTTGCCGTGGAGATCAAGCGCCGCGGCGACATCGACGGTGTCGAGCAACTCACCCGGTACCTGGAACTGCTCAACCGAGACCCGATGCTGGCGCCGGTCTCCGGGGTCTTCGCGGCGCAGCAGATCAAACCGCAGGCCAGGACGCTGGCCGGCGACCGGGGGATCCGGTGCGTGGTCCTGGACTACGACGAGTTGAAGGGCCTGGTGTCGGACGAGTTCACCCTGTTCTGACTGGCCCGGCCGGCCCGGCCGACCGGGCGCCCGCTGACCGCGCCGGCGGACCGATTGCCCGGACCGGCTGCCGGCAGGCGCCGGCCGGAAGCGCCCGCAGCGTGCATGCAGGGCCGAAGTGCTGGCAGACCCGGCACGGGATCTCGGCTTCGGTTGCCCGGGGCGCCGGCAGTGTTCACCCTCGGCGCACCCCGGGCGGCCGGGCGGCCGCCGCTGCTGCACTAGCCTGGGGTGACCGGCGTGGACCTCGGGTCCTGCGTCTTGTGAAAATCAGTGAAACAGCAATGGAGGTCTGGCGTGGACGTCAAGATCGGTGTGACGGACACCGGGCGCGAACTGGTGGTCAGCTCGACATCGAACCCCGATGAGATCGAGGCTCAGATTGCCGAATCGCTGAAGAATCCGCTCGGCACCCTGGTTCTGGTGGACGAAAAGGGCCGCCGGGTGATCGTGCCGTCCGTCACGTATCGGCTACGTCGAGATCGCACCGGCGGACGGCCGCCGGGTCGGCTTCAGCTACACGTCCTGAGCGGACAATCTTGCTGGGACAGAACGCGCTCAGGACCCGGACGGGATGGACGGCACACCCTTTGCGGCCGACCCGCCGGGCTCCTGGCGCGGGAAGCGTGAGATGCCCCGCCACATCAGCGTCGACAGCAACTCGATGGCCTCCGACCGCGACACATGCGGCGACTGCTGCAACCAGTAGCGTGGCACTGACCTGCGACAAGCCCACCATCCCGGACGCCAGCAGTCGTGCGCGTTCGACGTCGACGCCCGGTGTCGGTGGTGATGGTGTCGGTGATGGCGGAGATGCAGTCGTCGGTGGCCCGCTCGACGATGCGTTCGACCTCGGCCTGGCCGCGCAGGTCGGACTCGAAGATCAGCCGGTACGCCTGGTCGTTGTCCGCGACGAAGGTGAAGTAGGCCGCCACTGCGTTGTCGACCCGCTCGTGGTTGTCCTGGTCGGCGCTGCGAGCGCGGCCCTGACCAGGCGGACCATCTCGTCGGCCGACTCCCCGAGCAGATCGCAGATACAGCTCGAGCTTTGACGGGAAGTGTTGGTAGAGAACGGGTTTGCTGACGCCCGCGCGGACACGGCGATGTCGTCCATGGCGGCCGCGTGATAGCCCTGGGTGACGAACACGGTCTTGGCAGCCGCCATCAACTGCGTCCGGCGCGCCGACCTGGACAGCCGCGGGGTCGTCCGGGTGGTGGCATCGGTCATCCACGTTCCTTTCTAGAGCGCTCCAGGCGTATTCACCCTACGCGGGAACCGTGCCTCCAACTGTGTCCGTTCCAGGCGGGGCTTCCTCCGCGGCACCCGAGCTGTTGTCCATGCCCGGCTCGGTCCCGGGCGGCGGGGAGGGCTCCGGTGCGATGTCCTGTTCACCGTCCGGGTTTGACGGGCACGTCGCCGTAGTGACCGACGACCACCGCTGCGACGGCACGGAGCGAGTCTCCAGCGAGATAGTTGCGTTCCTGGTGATGCGACGCGAGGTCGGTAAGCTCGTTCGCCGCCGCGGAGGTCAGCAGCCCGGTCAGCGGATCGCCGGGCATGCCGGCCCGGATGTCGACGGACACGTCGGGGTTGTTGCTCCGTACATCGACGACCTGGGCGCCGAAGGCTCGGCCGGCCGGGTCAGGCCCGAACGGCGTGGGGGCCGGTGCGCGGCCCAGCGAGGCACCGACAAGCACGGCCAGCAGGTCCGTTTCGCTGTTCGTCACGGGATCGCCGTCGAACGACGTGACGAAGGTGTGCTCCGGGTCCACGTGGCTGTAGTCCGCTGCGGTCGCGACGTCGTTGCCCGCGCCGGGGGAGCCGAGCAGCACCAGATCGTCCAGCCGTGCTCCGCGGGCTGCGCCCGACGACATCGTGGTGGAGCCCATCGAGAAACCGATGCCCACCCATCGTGCGTTGGCCGGTGCGAGCTGTTGAAAGTGCCGCAGGTCGTCCACCAGAGCGGTGCCGCCCTGCTGTGCGTTGGCATCGTTCAACGCCGCCAGACTGCTGCCCAACACGGCGCCCGGATCGACCGGCACACCGCCGAAGGCCGACATCGGCATGTCGTAGCCGTACCAGGCGATTACCGCAGTGGCGTCGTCCGGCGCTTGGCGCTGCGCTTCGACCCGGACGGCACGAGCACCGGCGACTCCGTCGACCATCGACACCGGCGCATTGCCGATGCCCGGTGCGATGGCCGCGACATTGTCCGCCGTGCCGATGTCGCCGAGACCGATGGCGGCGCGCCCTTGCGAGCCCGAGTTCGCCGATTCGTACACCAGCAGGTGAGCGTCTGTGCCGTCTCGGCCGGCCTCGACCAGTGCTGCGTTGACACCGAGCGCCATCATGACCGTGGACAGCTGCTCAGAGTGCAGGTCGGCGCGCAGGCGTTCCCTGTTGGCTCGATCAACCGTGCCCGCGCCTCCACTACCCCCCGCCACGGCTGCGGTGCCGGTCGCCCCGGTGCCCGATGTGGAGCCCGACCCCGGTGCATGGGCGGGGAACGGCTCCCGGGGGTCGGCCCGCAGTGCCAGTGCGAGGCGGTGCAGGGCCTCGTCGTTGGCGGACCTGAGGCGGACGAGCTGCGCGACGGTGGTGGCGATGATGGATGACAACTCCGCCGCCCCGCCTCGGGTGGAGGCCCAGAGCACCAGCTCACTGGCGGGTGTCCAGCCCAGTCTGCTCGACCGCAAGATCCGCATCCGACAGTGCCCGGTCGGCGAGGCTCCTGCTGTGCCGAAGGGTCTCGGCCGTCTCACCGGCGACGTCGACCTGCCGGCGGATGATGCGGACCGCTGTCAGGGCAGCGTCGTGTTGCCGGGCCAGTGAGCCTCGCGGGGCAGGACTCGACCAACCGGCCGCGAGCGGCCCGGCGGCGTCAGACAGACTCGCCGCCCCGAGAGACAACGCGCGTGCGGCGGCTACCGCACGCTCGAACCACTCGATCAGCCGATCGACCTGGACCGCCGTCAACTCGTCCGCGAGGTCCGCGAGTTGCGGCACCCCGAGCTGCTGAGCCGCGTGCGCCGCGCCGGATCGGCCTGCTGACCAGCGGTCGGCGCTCATCTTGTCGGCACTCACCGGGGCGGCACCGGCAACGCCGATTCCAGCCGGTCGAACACTGCCGCCACCGTGCGGATCCGGGCAGCCGTGACGGTTGCCTCATCGGCTGCCAACCGGGTGGCCTGGACGGCCTGCTGAACCCGGCGGGCGGAGGCCTCGACGACTTCCCGGGCAACCGCGGAACGGCCGAGGCTGTCATCGGTCAATCGCGAGCCGAGCGCCTTGCCGCCGGCGGCCGTGAACGCCGCAGCCGCATTCTCGACCGCGCTCGCTGCCGCCCCGAGCAATGCGGTGTCCACTGTCAGTTCTGTCATCACGCGCCCTCAAGTTGACTCAGCTGCCGAACCGGCGGGGGCTGGGAGATGGCCACATCGAATCCCCGACTTCGATTCCTGAAGAGAGCGTGCGCGGCCCGAGCCTCGGGCCCGTCGCGGCCGAAGCGGTGTTGAGCGTTTTCGGACATGGGGGCAAAACGGCGGGTTGAGTGCTGTCCGAACGGGCACCATGGACAGGTGGCAGCAACTCGGGCGTGGCCCGCTCATGGGCCGGCCGTCCGCGACGAGCTTGTTGCCTGGTCGACGGTTGCACCGCCGGACCGTCCTCTCGGCACGATCCTGCCACTCTCTGCGCCGCCACCGGAGGGCTGGACGGAGCTGATCGACGGCCGCGGCGTCTTCATCCGCCGCCGGCAGGGACCCGAGGGTGCGACACCCGTGTGGTTTGTTCACGGACTCGCCGGCGCGTCGACGGATTGGACCCGGTTGAGCGGGGCACTGTCGGTTCTGGCCACCGGATACAGCCTCGATCTGCCCGGCAGTGGACGGTCGGACCCTCCTCCGCAGGGCCGGTACTCGCCGCAGGCGGACGCGGACATCACCGCGGCCGCAATCGACCAGGTGACCGGCGGGCCGGTTGATCTGGTGGGCAACTCCTACGGTGGCGTGGTCGCCACTCTGCTGGCTGCCCGACGCCCGGACCTCGTTCGCACGCTCACCGTCATCTCCCCCGCCGTGCCGGATCTGCGGCTCACCCACGACCGGGGTGCAGGATGCCAGGCTGGGCCTGCTGTTGCTGCCCGGCGCGGCAAGGTTGGCCGTTGATCAGTTGGGGGCGATCGGGCCACTCGAGCGCGCCAGGGGCTTGGGCGACGTGTGCTTCGGCCGTCCCGAGTCCATCAGCGAAAGCGATTACCAGTCATTGGCTCTCGAGCACCGCTGGCGCGCCGCTCTGCCGTGGACGCACGCTGCGACGGTAGCGACCTTGCGGGGGTTGATGGCCGGCTACCTGCGCCGTGGTCCGTTGTCGTTCGCTGCCACAGCAGCGCAGGTTGTCGCGCCGACACTGGTGGTCTGGGGGACCCGTGACAAGTTGGTCGACGTGCGGCTGTCCCGCCGGGCGGCCGCTGCCTACCGCAGAGCGGAACTGCTGGTGCTGGCGGGATGCGGGCACGTCGCCCAGATCGAGGAGCCGTTCGCAACGGCACTGGGTATCGCCGAGTTGTGGGACGGCCGGTGCGACGTCCCCAGCCCGGACGGCGCGGCCGACGAGGTGAACGCCCAAGATCATCCAGGGCGCGCCGTGCAGGCGTCCCGTCCGGCTTATGGCAACCTCACACCGTGACATCGTTCCCCGGCGATCCGCGCCGGCATGAATTGCCGAACGGTTCAGGCGCGGACGAGCCGCCGGAACCGGTCTGGCAACCGCGCCGGTCGGCGCCCGGATCATCGCCATGGCTCGATACGTCGTCGCTGTGGGATGACAGCGGCTCGGCCTCCATCGATGCCGGACGCGCCACCCGTCGAACACCTCAGGGCGGCCACCGAGGGGTCGATGGCGCCGGTGCAGCCGGTTCCGCCCGCGAAGGCTCCGGCGACCGCGCTCGGAACGCTCCGGACGGGGCTGCCGGAGTCGCGGGTAGTCGCGGTCGCGAGCTGCCGGAGCGGGACAGACGTCGTACCTACCCGGCTGACGCTTCGGATCGCTCCAGCATCGATCGGAGCAACCGGGATCGGTCCGCCACCGACGGCTACCGGGGCGATCGGCGCAGCAGTGACCGGTCCAACGGTGACCGGCGGGCCGGGAATCCGTACGGCGCTGAGGGGCGCAGCGGCGAGCGGCGCAGCGGCGATTCGTACCGCAGCGATTCGTACCGCAGCGATTCGTACAGCAGGGACCCGTACGCGGCCGACGGGTACGGTCGCGCGTCGCACACCCGGGCCGGGTCGGGCGCTGGACCGGCTGCTGCGTCCACGGCGGGTGCGCGTCCTGGTCCGTCCCGCTCGGGATCACCCCGCTCGGGTTCGTCCCCCTCTGCCTCGCCAGGGTCGGGTTCGTCGCGGTCACGTCCACCGCGGTTGGATCCGAGCGGACGCGAGACACGCGGCCGGGGGTCGAATCGCCAACTGCCGCCCAGTGGCCGGGGTAGCAGCAACCTGCGCTGGCGTGCCGTCGTCATTCCGGTCCTGGTGGTGCTGACGCTCGTCGTCATCTTCCAGAGCAGGAGCACTCCGACGGCGGACACCACCGCCTCGTCGGCAACCTCGTCGGCCCCCGGGTTCGCCGGCAGTTCGTTCACGTCGTTCTCGACCGAGGCTCCTGCTTCCACCAGGTCGACTTCCACTGCTCCGGTCAGCTCCTCGGCCGTCGAGACCGAGGCACAGGCACTTCCCGCGACACCCTCGACAGATCCGGGGCCCCCAGCGGCAGCCGGCGCTGTGCCTGATCTGACCATCAAGGACGCTGCCGGACATCCCGCTGCGTCCATCAAGGCCGGTGCGCTGCCGGCCGGTGACAAATTCGTCGCTGCCGGTAAGGGCAGCTGGCACGTCGTCCGGGGCACCACACCTGTGATGGGCAAAGGCGCGCAGCATTCCACGTACACCGTGGAGGTCGAGGACGGCCTGCAGTCGGCCGAGGCCGACAGGGCGTTCGCGGCCGAGGTCGATGCCACGTTGGCCGATCCGCGCTCCTGGATCGGTGGCGGTCAGTTCAGTCTGCAGAGGATCGACAAGGGTGACCCGGACTTCCGCATCTCGCTGACCAGCCAGTTGACTGTCCGATCCGGATGCGGGTTCGACATCCCGCTCGAGGCATCGTGTTTCAGTGGCGGCGCGGGCCGGGTCTTCATCAATGACGCCAGGTGGGTGCGCGGGGCGATGTCCTACGACGGCGATCTGACGGCGTACCGGTCGTATGCCGTCAACCACGAGGTGGGCCACGCCCTCGGTATGCGGCACGAGAGCTGTCCGGCGAAGGGTGCGCCCGCTCCCGTCATGATGCAGCAGTCATGGAGCGTGTCGAACGACGATCTCAATGTGTTGGATCCGCAGAACATCCCGCGGGACGGCAAGGTCTGCGCTCCCAACCCGTTCCCGTACCCGGGCCCGGTCACCGCATCGGCGCCGAGAACAGACGGATCGACAGCCGCCGGCTGAAGCGCACGGGCCAGCAGCGGGTGAGCCGCAGCCGGCTGTGCTTGCGCACGTCACGCCGGTGCGGAGTCCGGCCGGGGAAGAAGCGCGGTGTGATCGCGGTTGAGGCTGAGGCAGACTATGCCCGTGCCCAAGGAGATCCCCGTGACATTGCCACCGCTGGTAGAACCGGCCGAATCGCTGAGCAAGGCCGAGGTTGAGCGGTATTCGCGCCACCTGATCATTCCCGATGTCGGGATGACCGGCCAGAAGCGACTGAAGAACGCCAAGGTACTGGTTGTCGGGGCAGGCGGTCTGGGATCGCCGGCGCTGCTGTACCTGGCTGCTGCCGGTGTCGGCACGCTGGGGATTCTGGATTTCGACACCGTGGACGAGTCGAATCTGCAGCGCCAGGTGATCCACGGCCAGTCCGATATCGGCAAGTCGAAGGCGGTGTCCGCGGCGGAGTCCATCGCCGAGATCAACCCGTACGTGAAGGTCAACCTGCACACCGAGCGGCTGGACTCGGGAAACGCGCTGGAGATCTTCGAGCTGTACGACCTGATCCTCGACGGCACCGACAATTTCGCCACCCGGTACCTGGTCAACGACGCTTGCGTGCTGTTGGGAAAGCCGTACGTCTGGGGCTCCATCTACCGCTTCGAGGGCCAGGCCAGCCTGTTCTGGGCCGAGTACGGTCCCCAGTACCGCGACCTGTACCCAGAGCCACCGCCACCGGGAATGGTGCCGTCCTGCGCCGAGGGTGGCGTCCTGGGCGTGCTCTGCGCCTCGATCGGCTCGATCATGGTCACCGAGGCGATCAAGCTCATCACCGGTATCGGCGAGACATTGCTGGGTCGGCTGATGGTGTACGACGCGCTCGAGATGACGTACAGGACCGTCAAGATTCGCCGCGATCCGGCAGGCGAGCCGATCACCGGTCTCATCGACTACGACGCGTTCTGCGGCACGCTGTCCGACGACGCGGCCGCGGCTGCCACCGGCCACACCATTTCCGCCAGGGATCTCAAGACCAAGATCGACGCCGGAGACGATTTCCTGCTGGTGGACGTCCGGGAGCAGAACGAGTACGAGATCGTCTCCATCCCGGGTTCCGTTCTGATTCCCAAGGGGGACATCATCTCGGGCGAAGCGCTGTCGTCGTTGCCGATGGACAAGCCGCTGGTGCTGCACTGCAAGTCCGGTGCGCGTTCGGCGGAGGCCCTGGCGGTGCTGCACAAGGCCGGTTTTTCCGATGCGGTTCACGTCGGCGGCGGTGTACTGGCCTGGGTCAAGCAGGTCGATCCGAGCCTGCCGTCCTACTGACACGGTCGGGAGCCGCCGGGGCTGCTGCGCGTCACCGGGACTGCATGGAAACGCGTCGAGCTGCCGATCACGCCGGGTCCCACGGTAACGTCGAAGGGTGATCGATGGACCCTCCGCGCGGACGTCCCTCGGGCCGGAGGGCCCAGCGGCGGAGATCCCGGGTGGCTCCTCGGCCCCGCCTGACCACGTGCTGCGGGCATTTTCCGCTCCGAGTGCCCCCGGGGAGCTGCTCGAGGGTGGGCAGGGCCGCACCTGGCGTTGCGGCAACATCGTGTTCAAACCCGTCGACGACCCGGTGGAGGCATCCTGGCTGGCCAATGTCTTCGAGCGGCTGCAGGTGTCGGGTCTCCGATTGGCCCGTCCGGTCAGGTCCTCGGACGGTCGCTGGGTGGTATCCGGATGGAGCGCGCATCGATTTGTGTCGGGGAGTCCTGCTGCTCGGCACGACGACATACTCCGAGTGTCGATCGGTCTGCATGAGGCGCTGTCCACGGTTCCCGAGCCGAAGTTCCTCCGGCAGCGGCCGGGCCTGTACTCGTGGGCGGATCGGCTGGCCTGGGGCGAGATCGAAGACGCTGACGGCCGGATCGGCAGTGGGCACGGGTCGCGGCTCTTCGCCGGACTGGCGGGCGGGCGCGGCCCGGTCGACCTTCCGAGCCAGGTCGTGCACGGCGACCTGTACGGAAACGTGCTGTTCGCCGGATCCGCACCGCCGGCGGTCGTCGACATCACCCCGTACTGGCGCCCCGCAGGATGGGCCGCCGGAGTGGTTGCCGTGGATGCGATCGCCTGGGGTGGTGCGCCGGTCGAGCTGATGGCGGAGTGGCGGCAATGGCCCGGGTTGCCCCACACCCAGTGGCCCCAACTGGTGCGCCGCGCTCTGCTCTTCCGGCTCGCCGTATGTCTGGCGAACCCCGCGACGCCGCCGAGCCACCTGGTCACCATGCTGTCGACCGCTGAACGTATCGAGCCGTTCCTCAGCTGAGGGACCGCCCGCCGTGGGTGCCGGCCCCAGCCCGCGCACGTTGCTGGTGTCACAGCTGGTCGCCGTCATTGAGATCGTTGTTCTTCCAGAAGCCCTCGTTCGTACGGAAAAAATCGTCACCTTCGAAGCCATCGGGATCGGCGGTTGGACTGGCCGCGATGCCCTCCAGAAGCTCCGGGCGCAGGCCGGCCGACATGATTGCTATCAGCATGTGGGCGAGCGGATTCTTCGGCTCTGCCTCCAGGCAGCGGTCCACGGCCACCTGGGCCAGTGCGCCGTCCCCGTGCCGGTAGGCCACCATCGCCAGGACGGAACACAGCGGCGGCGCGACCGCGCTCGGCGTCCGCGTTGCACACGAGATCAGCATCGGTAGCCAGGGCCGGTCGACCTCGACGACTGCCTGCCTGAGTACGGAGTTTCGCACCGTGTGCTGGGTGAGCGAGACCGCAATCGCTGCGGCGACGTCCACGGTGACAGTTCCGCTGGTCGTGATCTGGTGACAGCCCTTCTCCATCAGGCCGCGTACGGATGGCGGGACAAAGTCACCGGGACCGGGGCCGTCGCACCCGAACGAATACGCCCTGTCGTGGACCGTTCGTTCGGGCGCCGGCGCTATCGGCCGGCTTGTCAGATTGCGCGTAGGCCCGGTCGGCGGCTGCGCGGCGGGCAGTGGTGATGTGCTCGGCATCCGTCCGGCCGCAGCCTCGGTGATCCAGTGCTCGGCCTCCATGAGGCGTGCGCCCGTCGGGCCGGCGATCGACTGCCGCAGCTGCTCGCGGTCGGACAGCACGGATCTGCCTGCGAGAGCTCCCGCCGCGTTGAGTGCGAGCACGGCAGGGTGGTCTGCGCCTGGTAGCGCGATGCCCGGGTGTGCTCGCTCCATCGCCGCGTTGAGAGCGGGCCGGGCCCGTCCACCGCGAACCACGAACGCGTCCATGACATCGATGCCGACCCTGGCCAGCTCACCCAGGAGGTCGTCGAGCAGCGGGCGTCGACGCCTGGAGTCCTGGTAGCAGACGACCACGACCTCATCGGCGTGGTTCAACGCGTGGACGGCGAGGTGCGCCGCCATCGTCTTGTCATGACCCAGCGGTAGGTCCACTCTCGCAATCGGTCCGACGCGCCGTCGCCCGCCTGACACGCAGATCAGCACAAGGCTGTTCGTCGGGTGGAATCCCAACATCGGCGGGACTGCGGCCAGCAGGCCGGCCGGTCCACTCACACGGATGGGCGCGGCGTCGTCGGTTGTCGTCATGGCGATCACCGTCACGCGGCGCCGCCAATCCGGCCGCGCCCAGTCGCGGCGTGTGGACCGCCGGAGCCCATGGGGGCAATCAGGCGGGGTCAGTGCGCCGACAACCCGGCGGTGTCGTGGCGATCTGGTACGTGCTCGCCGGTCACCGTTGGCCCGCTGGTCATTGCCATCGGTACCGAGCGAGACTGACCCGACCGTCGACGGATTCCACCTGCTCCAGCCGAAGTCGGCGGAGTTGCTCGGCAGCCAGATGAGGCGCGGGCGTGCCGTCGGCGCGCAGGACCCGGTGCCAGGGCGTGTCATCGTCGGACAGCTGGGCCAGGACGTACCCGGCGAGCCTCGGGGAACGGGATCCGGCTCGGGCTGCGATGTCGCCGTAGGTGGCCACCCGGCCCGTCGGGATCTGTGCAACGACATCGAGCATCCGCTGCGCCAGTTCCATGTCCATTC
>CAVXYU010000012.1:0-43128 GCA_963766015.1 uncultured Actinomycetota bacterium
CGAAGTTCGGCACTGGCCCGGGGGAGCGCTCGTAGAGCGAGGCGTGCATGGCGCGACCGAGCTGGTTGGTCGCCAGCAGGTCCATGCGTCCGTTGCGGACGATGCGCGGGACCGCCGGTGATGGAGTCGAGGACCCAGGTCAGGCTCGGGCGCGGGGTCCACTGCCGCGGCTGCGGCGGCGCGGGCCGGAGCATCGGCCGGTGCCGTCGGCAGCCCGCGCGAGGTTGAACAGGTGACTGCGTTCTGCGTCGTCGAGGCGCAGGGCGCGGGCGATCGCGTCCAGCACCGACGCGCTGACCCCGGCAAGTGACCCCCGCTCGAGCTTGGAGTAGTACTCGATGCTCACGCCGGCCAAGGCTGCGACCTCGCCGCGCCGCAGGCCCGGCACCCGGCGTTGGCCGACGTCGGGCAGGCCCACGTCGGCCGGCGTCAGCTTGGCGCGTCGCGTGGAGAGGAACTCGCGCACCTCGGACCGGTTGTCCATGCCGACCACGGTACGGCGCGGGGTCGCAGCCACCCTGGGGTGCCCTGCCGGTACACCTCACGAGCGAGACTCCCCCACGGCCGCCGCCGAGCCGGTGCCAAGGAAGCAAGGAAGCAAGCAACCAACCATGGCTGAGGGACGTAGAGGACTCGATGACGGTCGACCGGAGAGCGAAGTGAGGCCGTCGCGGCGCGCGGTGCCCGGTTGAGCAAGGCCGTGCTGGCGAACGTGGTGCTGCTGACGATGATCGCGCCGCTGGCCACGGACATGTACGTGCCGGCGTTCCCCATCGTCGGCGACGACCTGCAGGCAGCGCGACCGAGGTGCAGCTCACGTTGACCACCTTCTTCGTCGGGATGGCGCTCGGTCAGCTCGTCGGTGGTCCGGTCTCCGACCAGCGGGGTCGCCGCCGTCCGCTGCTCGGCGCGCTCGTGATGATCGCCGGCCTCGGTGGTGTGCGCGCTCAGCCCGTCGATCGGCGTGATGATGGTCGCCCGCCTCGTCCAGGGCTTCAGCGGCGGATGGGCGATGGTGATCGCCCGCTCAGTCGTGGTCGATCTCGCCTCGGGCGCGCGGTTGGTGAAGTCCCTGAACCTGGTCCAGGGCGTCGCCGGCGTGGCACCGATCGTCGGCCCGCTGCTCGGTGCGGCCATCCTGCAGCTGTCGCACTGGCGGGTCTCCTTCTGGCTGCTCGCGGTCTGGGCGCGGTCATGCTCGTCACGGTCGCGCTCGCGGTTCCCGAGACCCTTCCCGTCGAACGTCGACACGGTGGCGGCCTGCGACAGCTGCGCGCCGCCGCGGCCAGGTGCTGCGATCGCGGGCTTCGTCGGGTACCTGGTCGTGATGGCGTTCTCGATGGGTGTGACGTTCGCCTACGTCGCTACCTCGGCGTTCGTGCTTCAGTCCATGAACGGACTCTCGCCGGTGGTGTACTCGGTCGACTTCGCCGCCAACGCCGTCGGGCTGACCATCGCCACGCTGGTCGCGGCCCGCCTGGCCGGACGGATCCCGACCCGCATGGTCATCGCCGTCGGTCTGGCCGCGACCGGCATCGGCGGGCATCCTGCTGCTGGTCGGCGCGCTGTGGTTCGACATGCCGCTGGGGGTCGCGGTGGTCGGCTTCTTCGTGCTGATGACCGCCCAGGGCCTGATCGGCCCCAACGCCGGCGCGCTGGCCTCCGGCGGAGGTGCCCGAGCACCCCGGCACCGGGTCGGCGGTGCTCGGGTTCCTGCAGTGGTGCATGGCCGGCGTCGTCGCCCCCATCGCCGGCCTCGGCGGCGAGCACACCGCCGTACCGATGGCGCTCATCGTCCTGGTCCTGGTGGCCGTCTCCGTGGCCGCGCTGTTCGGCCTCACCCGGGAAGCCCGCGGTGACCGACCACGTCCTCAACCACCGCTGACGTCCCGCACCCTCCGCACCATCGAAAGGAACCTCACCATGCGAGCAGTCACCATGTACGGACCCGGCGACGTCCGCGTCGTGGACCGTGCAGAGCCCGCTGCTCATCGAGCCGACCGACGCAATGATCCGGTGACCGCCGACCTGCGTCTGCGGATCCGACCTGTGGCCCTACCGCGGCACCGAGCCCGTCGAGCACCGACCCCGATGGGCCACGAATACGTCGGCGTCGTCGAGCAGATCGGCGACAGGTCAAGACCATGAAGGTCGGGGACTTCGTCGTCGGCTCATTCTTCGCCTCCGACAACACCTGCGAGATCTGCCAGGCCGGCTACCAGTCCCGTTGCGTCCACGCCGAGCTCGATCAGGCACCATCGGCACCCAGGCCGAACTGGCCCGGATCCCGCTGCGCCGACGGCACCCTGGTCGCCACCCCGGGCATGCCCGACGACGACCTGATCCCGTCGCCTGCTGGCCGCCTCCGACGTGCTCGGCACCGGCTGGTTCGCCGCCGTCGCCGCCGAGGCCGGCCCCGGCAAGACCGTCGCCGTCGTCGGTGACGGCGCCGTCGGCCTGCTCGCCGTCCTGGCTGCCAACCAACTGGGCGCCGAGCGGATCATCGCCATCAGCCGCCACGCCGACCGGCAGGCCCTCGCCCGGGAGTTCGGCGCCACCGACATCGTCGAGGAACGCGGCGACGAGGGCGTCGCCGCGGTCAAGGAACTCACCGGCGGGCTCGGCGCGCACAGCGTCATCGAAGCGGTCGGCACCCAGGAATCGATGATGCAGGCCATCCGCTCCACCCGACCCGGCGGCCACGTCGGTTACGTCGGCGTCGCCCACGACGTGCAACTGCCGGGCGATGAACTGTTCTTCAGTGGTGTGCACCTGCACGGCGGACCCGCACCTGTTCGCCGATTCCTGCCCGAGTTGATCAAGCTGATCTGGGATCGAAAGATCAACCCCGGCCGCGTCTTCGACCTCACCGTTCCCCTGGAGGAGGCCGCCGAGGGTTACCGGGCCATGGACGAGCGCCGCGCCACCAAGGTCCTGATCCAGTCAGCGCCCGGTGCGCCGAGTCCAGGCGAGCGGATCATCGTCACGACCACGGGCTCGGGCATCCTGTTCCGCTCGGGCTCGCTGCTCCGTCCTGGCGGTCGAGCTCACCGCGTGCACCGGCGGCGCCCACGACCGGCCGCGCCCGGGGATGAAGCCGCCCTCGCGGAGTCCCACAATCACCGCTCCCGAGGCACCCACGGACCCCGCCGCTGAGCGTCTGGAGATCCGCGCCCGGCAGCGTCCGGCTCGTGGCACTGAGCTCGCGCGACATTGCGGCGGCGCGCGACCTCCGTGGCAGCTGCCGACGCGGCTGACGATGCGCGACCACGGGGGGTCGAGAAGACCGGCCTCCTGGAGCGCGCGCTCACCGGGAACCGGGCGCGACCCGAAGGGGCGGACCCCCAGGCGTGGCCGACCTCGGCTGTTCTACCACCCGGCCACGACCTCGTCCTGTACTACGGAGACCAGCGTGGACTTCGACGGCATCGTCATCTGGGCCGCCTCGAAGGTGACCTCGCCGCACTGGCCGACCTGGAAGGCGACATCGACATCCGCGGCCTCACACAGCGACAAGTCGGAGCAACACATGAAGTACACCCAGAGCGGCGGTCAGACGGTGGGCGCGGGGCCCGGCGGACTGGTTCACCGGCTCCGTGCAGATCGACACTGTCCGAAATCCCGACCAGCAGATCGGCCATCGGCTGCGCCCACGTGCGGTTCACCCCGGGCGCTCGTACCGCATGGCACTCCCACCCCAAGGGACAGACGCTGTACGTCACCGACGGCATCGGGCTCGTCAACCGCCGCGGGGGCGAGCCGGTCGAGATCCGCCCCGGCGACGTGGTGTACATCGAACCCGGCGAGGAACACTGGCACGGAGCCACCCCCACCCGCTTCATGGCCCATGTCGCCATGCAAGAAGCCGACGAGAACGGTGAAGTCGTCACCTGGCTCAACCACGTCACCGACGAGGAGTACAGCCCCGCGCCGTAGCCCGGGGGGCCACTACCCACCGGCGCGCTGCTCTGCAAGAGTGACGCCATGGCCCACGGCGTACTCGTGATCGACATCCAGCAGGACTACTTCGCCGGCGGCGCGCACCCGCTCGTCGATCCGGACGCGGCGGCCGTCGTCGCCCGATCGGTCGTCGATGACGCCCGCGCGCGCGGCGACCGGGTCGTGCACATGCAGCACTTGGCGACCGAGCCCGATGCGACGTTCTTCGTCCCCGGAACGCCCGGTGCCGAGATCCACCCCCTGCTGGCGCCGGTCGACGGCGAGCAGGTTCTCGTCAAGCACGCGCCGAACAGCTTCGTCGGAACAGGGCTGGCCGACACTCTCGCCGGGCACGGCATCGACGAGCTGACCGTCGTCGGGATGATGAGCAGCATGTGCGTCGACGCGACCAGCCGTGCGGCTCTTGACCTCGGGCTGTCCGTGACCATCGTCGAGAACGGGTGCGCGGCACCGGACCTGGTGTTCCGGCAGGAGACCGTGCCCGGCAGGACGGTTCATGCGGCGTTCATGGCGGCGTTGGGTGGGGCAGGCGCGACCGTCGTGTCCCGCTGAGGCGGTCGGTCCGCACGGGTCGATTCCCGGGCCGAGACAACTTTGTGACCCCAGGGTCTTGACGAACGGTTTTGTTCACCCGATACTCGAACTCATCGAAGCGCTTCGACGAGCGGTTCGAAGGAAGCCTCCGAGGTCGCGGCAGCAGAACACGCGGCGCGCGGTCGTTGTACGGCAGTATCGAAGCGCTTCGATTCCACCACAGCACAGTCAGCGACGACGAAGGAGGCGACATGGCCACCATGCAGGACGTCGCCACCCTCGCCCACGTCTCGCTGAGCACCGTCTCCTACGCCATCAACAACACCCGGCCGATCTCCGCCGCCACCCGGGAGCGGATCGAGCGGGCGATGGCGGAGCTCGAACTTCCGGCCCAACGCGATCGCCCGCAGCCTGGCCAGCCGGCGCAGCCGGATCATCGCGCTGACCTTTCCCGGCATCGAGAACGGCCTGGGCAGCACGGTCATGGAGTTCGTCACCAGCGCCGCCGAGGCGGCCCGGGCCCGCGGCTACCACCTGGTGGTCTGGCCGTACGCGCCGTCCCAGGCCGACGAGATGCGCGAGATGAGCCGGGACGGGTCTGACCGACGGCGTGATCATCATGGAGGTCCGCCGCGACGACCCGCGGGTGCGCGTGCTCGATGCCGCCGGGATCCCGCTGACGATGATCGGCCGCGCCGACGACAGCAACGACAGCCGTTGCGTGGACATCGATTTCGACGCCACCACCGAGGATGCCGTCGCGCACCTGGCCGCGCTCGGGCACCGCGGCATCGCGCTGCTCAACCATTCCGCGGCCAGCCGCGACCACGGCTACGGCCCGACGCTGCGCGCGCACAGCGGTTTCGGGCGGCCATGGCGCGGCGCGGGCCTGCGCCGGTCGACGGTCTGGTGCGACGAGATCGCCGGCCGCCGGGCGGCGCCGCCATCGGCCGACCTGCTGGACGCCACCCCGACCTCACCGCGATCGTCGCGATGAACGAGAACGCCGTGATCGGTGCGGTCACCGAGATCAACCGAGCGCGGAATGGTCTGTGCCCGCAGGACTTCTCGGTGCTGTCGATCGTCTCGTCACCGCTGGTGGCGGAGATGGTGCAGCCCCCTCTGACCACCCTGCACTCGCCCGGCGCCGAGCTCGGCCGGCTCGGCGTGCAATCCCTGCTCGACCAGCTCGACGGTCGCCAACCGGTCGGTGGGCCGGTCCTGCTGCCCTGCCGATGGGAGGCCGGCCAGAGCACGGGCCCGGTCTCGCCGGAGCGCCTCCGGCGCCGCTGAACCCGCTACGAACGGCGTCCGACATGACCTCACGCCGCACCAGCACGCCCGCAGCCGACGCAACGACGCCCGACAACCAGCGTCACCAGCACCGCCGATCGCACCGCCACCCGGCATCACCGCACCGGACCGATGCAGCACCCGGTCCGGCATCCCCGCACGCCCGCACGACCAGCCATCGCCGCCCGCGCCACCGGCTCCGAGTCCGCCGTCCCAACCCAGGAGGAACCGCATGAGAACCCCCCGTCTACGAGCCGGCTGGGTCGCCGCGCTCGCCGCGCTGTCCCTGACCCTGGCGGCCTGCTGCCGGCTCCAGCGACGCCGGCCGACAGCCGTCCGGCATCCGTGCCGCGAGAGCGGCACCCTCAAGCTGTGGCACTACGAGAGTGCCAACGGCGCCATGGGTATCGCCTGGGACAAGGCGATCGAGATCTTCAAGACCGAGCACCCCGGCGTCACGGTCGACTTCGAGCGCAAGGCGTTCGAGCAGATCCAGCAGAACGCCGGCATGATCATCAGCTCCGACGAGGGCCCGGACATCATGGAGTACAACAAGGGCAACGCCACCGCCGGGCTGCTGGCCTCCCAGGGACTGCTGACCGACCTGACCGAGCAGGCCACCGAGCCGCGGCTGGGACAAGAAGCTGTCGCCCAGCCTGCAGACCACCGCCAAGTACGACGAGCAAGGGCGTCATGGGCTCCGGCAACTGGTACGGCGTCCCGAACTACGGCGAGTACGTGATGGTCTACTACAACAAGGACCTGTTCGCCGCGAACGGCATCGCAGGTGCCGACCACGCTGGACGAGTTCACCGCCGCCATGGACACGTTCGTCGCCGCCGGCACCACGCCGCTGTGCATGGCCGGCGCCGAGTACCCGGCCGGCCAGCTGTCCTACCAGCTGGCGCTGACCAAGGCCGACCGGTCGTTCGTCGACGACTACCAGCTCTACAAGAACCCGGTCGACTTCCAGGCCGATCCGCTGAAGTACGGCGCCGAGACGTTCGACGCAGTGGGTGAAGAAGGGCTACATCTCCCAGGAGTCGGCGTCCCTGAAGGCCGAGGACATGGGCACCGGGTTCATCGCCGGCAAGTGCCCGATGATCGTCTCCGGTAGCTGGTGGTACGGCCGGTTCACCGACGAGATCAAGGGTTCGACTGGGGCACCTTCCTGTTCCCCGGCAACAAGCTGAGCCTCGGTTCGTCCGGCAACCTGTGGGTGGTCCCGGAGGCGTCCAAGAACAAGGAACTGGCCTACGACTTCATCGACATCACGATGCGCCCGGAGATCCAGGAACTGCTGGGCAACAGCGGCGGCATCCCGGTGGCGGCCGACCCGTCGAAGATCACCGACCCGAAGAACCAGGAACTGATCGCGAACTTCAACAAGATCACCGCAGGCCGACGGTCTGGCGTTCTACCCGGACTGGCCCGTGCCCGGCTACTACGACGTGCTGGTGTCCGGCTTCCAGTCGCTGATCAACCAGTCCAAGACGCCCGGACGAGGTGCTGGACCAGATCGCCGGCCCGTACCAAGAGGGCGTCGCCACCATCCAGGCCGGCTGACCCGCTCCACGCTGGACCGCGACAGCGGTGCCGGCGCCGGCTCGTGCGCGGCGCGGTTACCCGCCCGCACCGAGCGACGCGCCACGGCAGGACGTCGCACAGAACTCGCCGAGGGAGGACCATGTCAGACATCGCACGGCCGTCCGGCACCGGTCACCAGCTCGACGACCGCCGCCGCTGCGGATCGCGCGCCGGGCAGCGCGAACGGCGCCGCGCACCAACCGCCCGCGGCTTCAGCTCGCGGCCGTACTGGCTGTACCTGATTCCCGGCGGGTTGCTCTTCGCGGCCGTCATCGTCGGCCCGCTGATCTACAACATCTACCTGTCGCTGACCAAATGGTCCGGGCGTCGGCGCAGCCGAAGTTCATCGGGTTCGACAACTACGTCAGGCTGTTCGCGCGACAGCGTCTTCTGGATCTCGTTCAGGAACTCGCGTCGCGATGATCGTCGCCATGGTGGTCATCCCGACGCTGATCGGACTGCGTGCTGGCCTCGGTGCTCTTCGACTACCTCGGCAAGCGTTTCGGCGCGTCCAGCGTCAGCGTGCTGCGGGCGGTCTTCTACCTGCCGCAGGTGCTGCCGGTCGTGGTGGCCGGCATCGTCTGGGGCTGGATCCTGCGGCCGGACGGCGCCTTCAACGCCTTCCTCGACGCGATCGGGCTGCAGGGCTTCACCCGGGACTGGCTGGGCGACCCGAACACCGCGCTGCCGATGGTGATGCTGGTCATGGTCTGGGTGCAGATCGGTTATCCGGTGGTGATCTTCATGTCCGCTCTGCAGCGGGTCGACCCCGAGATCTACGAGGCCGCGGAGATCGACGGCGCCGGCTGGTGGGCGCGCTTCCGGGCGATCACGCATCCCGCAGATCCGGCCGGAGACCTTCGTCGTCGCGCTGACCTGCACCATCGCCGCGCTGAAGGTCTTCGGCCCGATCTACGCCCTGACCAGGGGCGGCCCGGAGAACGCGACCAACGTGCCGTCGTACTTCGCCTACTTCACCTTCTTCAAGAAGCTCGAACGTCGGCTACGGGGCGGCGATCGCCACCGTGCTGACCCTGATCATCGTCGCTCGTCGCCGTCGCCATCATGCGCTGGCAGGCCCGCAGCGAGCGAAAGGAAGCGAGCTGCATGAGCGTCCCCGCCGATCGCACCGGACCGTCGCGACGACCGCGGCACCGATCTCCGCGCTGCAGCGCCGCGCCGACGAGCGCGCGCCGCGCGCGCCGGGACCGGTTCCACCGCGGCACCGCCCGCTGGGTCGTGCTGGTCGCTCGTGTCGGCCGCGCTGCTGATGCTGGTGCCGTTCGCCCTGATGCTGCTCAACGCGTTCAAGTCGCCGGCCGACTACTCGCACGAACGGCCCGCTGAGCTGGCCGACCGAGTTCTACACCAAGGGCCTGGTCACCTACTGGAACCAGGTCGAACTACCCGCAGAAGCTGTGGAACTCGACCTTGATCGCCGGCACGGTCGCCGTTGCCGCGGTGCTGATCTCGCTGCTGAACGCCTACGCGATCGGCATCGGCCGGGTGAAGGGCCGGCTGTGGATCGTCGCGCTGTTCCTGCTGGGCAACATGCTGCCGCAGGAGGCGCTGGTCTACCCGCTGTACTTCTTCGCCAAGGAGGTCGGGCTCTACAACACCCGGCTCGCGGTGATCATCATCTTCACCGTCATCCAGAGCGCCTTCGGCACCTACCTGCTCGCGTCGGTGCTCGGCACCTTCCCGCAAGGCGTTGCTGGAGGCGGCCGCGCTGGACGGCGCGACCCGCTGGCAGATCCTGTGGAAGGTGGTCTTCCCGATCGTCCGGCCGACGCTGTCGGTGCTGCTGATCTTCTTCTTCATCTGGACGTGGAACGAGTTCTTCATCCCGCTGGTGATGCTGATCGACAACGCCACCCAGACCATGCCGGTGGCGCTGGCCTCCCTGCAGGGCGACCGGCTGATGGACGCGCCGACGACCAACGCGGGCGCGCTGATCAGCCTGATCCCGCGCGGTCATCTTCTTCCTCATCTTCCAGCGCACCCTGACCCGCGGCGTCACCGCCGGCGCCGATCAAGTAGCCGCCCCAGACCACGCCATCGGCTCGCCACCTTCGGCCCTTCGACCGACCACTGAAGGGCCGAAGCTGGCGAAAGCGAGATTCCCGGAAGGATGCGACCAGATGAAGTTCAGCGACGGCTACTGGCAGGTGCGGGAGGGCTTCGACGTCCAGCACCCCGCCCAGGCCTACGACGTCAGCGCCGACGAGCGGGGCGCTCACCGTGCTCGCGCCGACCAGGCGTGATCGCCGCGCCGCGGCGACACCCTCAACCGGCCGACCGCGACCATGACCCTGTCCTCGCCGCTGCGCGGACGTGATCAGGGTGCGGATCGAGCACCACGCCGGCGGCCGGGACCCGGGCCCGAATTTCGCCCTGCCCGGCGCCGACGACCCGGCGCCGACGATCGAGATCACCGACGACGCAGCGCAGTCTCACCTCCGGCGGGCTCACCGCGCGGGTCGCGCAGGGGCCAGAGCTGGCAGCTCGACTTCACCGCCGGACGGCCGGGTGCTGACCTCCAGCCCGCGCCAAGACCATCGGCCTGGCCACCGGCCCGGACGGAAGCAGCTACGTCTACCAGCAGCTGACGCTCGGCGTCGGGGAGACCGTGTACGGGCTCGGCGAGCGGTTCGGGCCGGTCGTCAAGAACGGCCAGACGGTCGACATCTGGAACGCCGACGGCGGCACCAGCAGCGAGCAGGCCTACAAGAACGTGCCGTTCTTCTGGACGAACCGCGGCTACGGCGTCTTCGTCAATCACCCGGAGCAGGTGTCGTTCGAGATCGGCTCCGAGGCGGTGTCCCGCAGCCAGTTCTCGGTGCCCGGCGAGCACCTGGAGTACTTCGTCATCCACGGGCCGACGCCCAAGGAGATCCTGCGCGCGGTACACCGCGCTGACCGGCCGGCCGCCGCGGGTGCCGGAGTGGTCGTTCGGGCTGTGGCTGTCCACGTCGTTCACCACCGACTACGACGAGGCGACCGTCAGCAGCTTCATCGACGGCATGGCCGAGCGGGAGATCCCGCTCAGCGTCTTCCATTTCGACTGCTTCTGGATGCGCGAGTTCCGCTGGTGCGACTTCGAGTGGGACCCGCGAGACGTTCCCCGAGCCCGAGGCGATGCTGGCCCGGCTGAAGGCCAAGGGGCTGCGGATCTGCGTGTGGATCAACCCGTACATCGCGCAGCGCTCGGCGCTGTTCGAGGAGGGCAGGGCGAAGGGCTACCTGGTGCACCCGGCCGGACGGCAGCGTCTGGCAGTGGGACCAGTGGCAGGCCGGCATGGCGCTGGTCGACTTCACCAACCCCGCCGCGGCGCAGTGGTACTCGGCGCCAGCTGCGAGCGGCTGCTCGACCAGGGCGTCGACGCCTTCAAGACCGACTTCGGCGAGCGCATCCCCACCGACGTCGTCTGGCACGACGGCTCCGACCCGCGAGCGGATGCACAACTACTACACCCAGCTGTACAACCGGACCGTCTTCGACCTGCTGCGAGCGGCGGCGCGGCGAGCGGCGAGGCGGTGCTGTTCGCCCGGTCGGCCACCGCCGGCGGGCAGCAGTTCCCGGTGCACTGGGGCGGCGACTGCGACTCGACCTTCGCGTCGATGGCCGAGACGCTGCGCGGCGGGCTGTCGCTGGCGGCCAGCGGTTTCGGCTACTGGTCGCACGACATCGGCGGCTTCGAGGGCACCCCGGACGCCGGCGGTGTTCAAGCGCTGGCTGGCGTTCGGGCTGCTGTCCAGCCACAGCCGGCTGCACGGGTCCGGCTCCTACCGGGTGCCGTGGGCGTTCGACGAGGAGGCGGTCGACGTCGCCGCGGCGGTTCACCCGGCTGAAGATGTCGCTGATGCCGTACCTGGCGGCGCGGCCGCGGCAGGTGCACGCACGAGCGGCATGCCGATGATGCGGCCGATGGTGCTGGAGTTCCCCGACGACCCGGCCACCGAGCACCTGGACACCCAGTACATGCTCGGCGACTCGCTGCTGGTGGCCCCGGTGTTCACCGCGGACGGCGACGGTGCGGTACTACGTGCCCGAGGGCACCTGGACCCGCCTGCTGGACGGGCAGCACGGTCACCGGGCCCGGCTGGGTCACCGAGCGGCACGGCTTCGACTCCCTGCCGCTGCTGGTGCGTCCCGGCGCGGTGCTGCCGATCGGGCGCCGGCGACGACCGGCCCGACTACGACTACGCCGACGGCGTCACGCTGACGCGTCTCGACGTCGACTCGCTGCGGCGCGGCCACCGTGGACGTGCCCGGCACGGCGGGGGGCCGGGCGCGACGTTCGAGGTGGCCGGGCGGGCGACACGGTGACCGTCGCCCGGACCGCGGGTGCCGGCCGTGGTCGGTGGTGCTGCCGGCGGGACGTCCGTCGTCGCCGTCACCGGCGGTGAGCCGTCAGACGTCGTCGACCCGGACCGGTAGACGCTGGGCGGAACCGGTTCCAGCGTGCGAGCCGGGTCGGACCCGGTCGCCATCACCATGGCGCCCGGATCGGCGCCAGCATCCGTCACCGAGGAGGAGTCCTCCCGATGACCAACCCGCAGCGCGCCTTTCCCGAAGGACTTCCTCTGGGGTCGGCCACCGCGTCGTACCAGATCGAAGGCGCCTTCGACGAGGACGGCCGCGGACCCCTCCATCTGGGACACCTTCTCCCGCACCCCCGGCATGGTGCTGAACGGCGACACCGGCGACGTCGCGGACGACCACTACCACCGCTGGCCGAGGACGTCGCGCTGATCAAGGGCCTGGGCCTGCAGCGCCTACCGGTTCTCCCTCGCCTGGCCGCGCATCCAGCCGGGCGGCTCCGGCGCGTTCAACCCGAAGGGCCTGGAGTTCTACTCGCGACTGGTCGACGCGCTGCTCGAGGCGGGCGTGCAGCCGGTCGCCACGCTCTACCACTGGGACCTGCCGCAGGAGCTGGAGGACGCGGGCGGCTGGACCGAACCGGGAGACCGCGCTGCGGTTCGCCGACTACGCCGAGCACGTCGCCGAGCGAGCTCGGCGACCGCGATCTCGCTGTGGACCACGCTGAACGAGCCGTGGTGCTCGGCGTTCCTCGGCTACGGCTCCGGGGTGCACGCCCCGGGCCGGACGGACCCGCTGGCCGCGCTGCCGGCGGCGCACCACCTGAACCTCGGCCACGGCCTGGCCGGCCGGGCGATCCGGTCCGTGCTCGGCGAGGCGACCCCGCTGTCGGTCACCCTGAACCTGCACGTCACCCGGCCGGCGACCCCGACTCGGCGGCCGACCGGGACGCGGTCCGGCAGCTGGACGCGGTCGGCAACCGGGTCTTCCTCGGCCCGATGCTGGACGGCGCCTACCCGGCGGATCTGATCGCCGACACCGCGTCGGTCACCGACTGGTCGTTCGTGCAGGACGGCGACGAGGCCACGGCGCGCGGTGCCGCTGAGCGTGCTGGGGATCAACTACTACTCGACCGTCACGGTGCGCCAGCAGTACAGCGGCGAGGCGCCGAAGTCGCAGGCCGACGGGCACGGGGATTCCGACGCCAGCCCGTGGGTCGGCGCCGACGACGTCGAGTTCCTCCCGCAGCCCGGCCCGTACACCGCGATGGGCTGGAACATCGACCCGACCGGCATGACGGAGCTGCTGCTCGATCTCGGCACCCGCTACCCCGACCTGCCGCTGATGATCACCGAGAACGGCGCCGCGTTCTACGACGAGGTCGTCGACGCCGACGGCCGGGTGCACGACGCCGACCGGATCGCTACCTGCACGGGCACATCGACGCGGTCGGCAAGGCCATCGACGCCGGCGTCGACGTCCGCGGTTACTTCCTCTGGTCGCTGCTGGACAACTTCGAGTGGGCCTGGGGCTACGACCGCCGGTTCGGCATCATCCGCGTCGACTACGACACCCAGCTGCGCACCGTCAAGGATTCTGCCCGCTGGTATGCGGAGCTGATCCGGACCGGGCAGTTGCCGCCGGTCGATGCCGTCCAAGCAGTGGAGACGGATTCGGTCGACGCCTGACCGATGATTCCGCCGGCTCGCGGCTGTCGGACCTCAGTGGCACGGTGATGCCGGGATCAACCGTGCGCTCCCGAGGAGGTCGACGCCAGATGGCCGAAGTAGTGCTGCTGATCGGTACCCGCAAGGGACTGTGGGTGGCGCGTTCGTCGAACGACAGGACGGCGTGGGAGCTGGATCCGCCGACGCTGAAGATGGAAGAGGTCGCCGCGGTCGGCGTCGACCCGCGGACGGCGAAACCCGGTTCCCCGCCTCGGCTGTTCGCCGGCAGCACCAGCTATGTCTACGGAACCCGCCTGTTGCACTCGGACGACGGCGGCCGCAGCTGGGTGGGTCACCCCGCCGACGCCGTGCGCTTCCCGGAGCGAACCGGCAGCACGCTGGCCCGGATCTGGCAGATCGCCCCCGGGTACCAGGAGGGCGAGATGTGGGCGGGCACCGAGCCGTCGGCCCTGTTCCGGTCCGTCGACGGCGGCGAGACCTTCACCATGAACGACGGGCTGTGGGACCACCCGCACCGGCGAGAGCTGGGCGCCGGGCGGCGGCGGTCAGGCCATCCACACCGTCGCTGCCGCACCCGACCAAGGCCGACGACCTGCTGGTCGCGATGTCCACCGGCGGCGTGTACCGCAGCGGGGACGGCGGGCGAGCTGGGAGCCGCGGAGCAAGGGGATCAGGGCCGACTTCTTCCCCGACCCGCTGCCCGATCACGGCCAGTGCGTGCACAAGGTGGCGCGGAACCCGGCGGACCCCGATCAGCTGTTCGCGCAGAACCACGGCGGGGTGTTCCGCAGCGATGACGCCGGGCTGATGTGGTCGGAGATCAGCGAGGGCCTGCCGGCGTCGTTCGGCTTCCCGGTGCTGGCCAACCCGCACCGGCCGGGCACCGTTTACGTCTTCCCGCTGGTGGCGGACGTCGAGCGCTTCCCGCCCGGCGGTGCGATGGCGATCTGGCGATCGACCGACGCCGGCCGGAACTGGCACGCCCTGACGGACGGACTACCGCAATCCGGGGTCTACACGGCGGTGCTGCGTGACGCCGCCTGCGTCGACGACATCGACAGCACCGGGATCTATTTCGGCACCAGGTCCGGGCGCCGTGTACGCCGGCATCGACGACGGCGAGACCGCGCGCTTCAGCTCATCGCCGAAAACCTGCCCGACGTGCTGTCGATCAGGGCGGCGACGGTGGGCTGAGCGAGCGCGCTACGCGGCGGCGACACCGGGGAACGACTGCGCGGCGGTGCCCAGGATGTCCGGCCACGAGCCCAGGATCGCGGAGCTCCCCGGCGCGGCCAGCACCGACCACCGCGGCAGTCCGTCGGCGAACGCCTCGACGGTGCGCAGCGTGGTGCCGGTTTCGTGCTTGCCGTGCCAGAGGTTGACCGGCACCCGGATCGGGGTCGGGTCCACCACCCACTGCGGCGGTCCGGCGGGCCGTGCCGGTGCGGTCCACGCCTGGTTGATCTGCGCCGCGTCCGCGGCGACTGCGTCACGGAAGTCTGCCTCCCGCCAGCGATCTCCGAGCAGCTGCGCGGCGACGACGTCGAGCCGGTCGAGCATCCGGGCCCAGGTCGCCTCGTCGGTGAGGTCGGCGCCCTTTCCGGCGGTGCTCACCCAGGCCGACAGCGGGCCGGCCCAGCTCCGGGCGTGCCGCCGTCCGAACGGATGCCGCAGCCCGCGGCGTTCGGCGGTGGTGCCGGGCAGCCGGACCGAGACCGCGGACACCGAGGTGACCAGAGCGGGGTACCGAGCGGCGAAGGCCAGTGCGTCGTCGGCGCCCTGACCGATGCCGATCACGGCGACCCGGCCGACGGCCAGCGTCTCGACCATCCGCCGGAGGTCCTCTGCCGGCTGCTCGCCGCCGCCGAAGCCGATGGGGTCCGACATCCCGATGCCGGGCCGGTCGATGGACGAGCAGCCTGATGGCCGCCGGCAGCGCGCTGTCGTGCAGCAGCCAGTCGGGCGCGAGACGGGACGACGCGGTGTCGGGGATCAGCAGGCAGGGCAGGCCGCGGGCGCTGCCGTACTCGGCCCAGGCCATCGCCCGGCCGTCCGGCAGCCGCAACGCCCCGTGCGGGGACCGCTCGGCGAGCGGCAGCAGGATGTCGTCGTCATCGAAAAGGTCCGGCTGGATCGCGATCCTCGTGCAGCGCCGTCATCGTATCTTCCTCGCCTGCCCGGTCGTGGCCCGCCGTGCCGACGCACGGTGAACAGACCGCTTTCCTTCACTGACATTCCGCAGATCCCCCCGGAGAGTGGCGCGGGAGCGCGCACGACTCACAGCACATGTTATATGCCGTCAGGAGGTCTCGTGCGTGCCGTTTTGATACCGATCCGTGATGTGACGATTTGGTGACGGCGGATCATCCGCGTCGTCACGCTGCGTGACGCCGTCGTTCACCCGGTGACCGATGGGTCACCGGGTGAACGGTCGAGTGACGTCAGCCGCGGTCGGCGTTGCGCTGGTCGCGCCAGCTCGACCCACTTGGCGACGTGCGACAGGTCGTAATCCGGGCCCGGACGATGCCGATGGTGAACAGCGTGAAGCCCGCCGTCGACCAGCGCATCCGCGGCCGTCGGTGCCCGCGCCCGGGTGCCGAGGTCGACTGCTCGATCTCGGCCGGGTCGCGGCCATCGGTGGCGCAGTGCTCGGCGAGCACAGCCGACTTGTGCCGCAAGGTGTCGAGGCCGCCGAACACGTGCCAGATCGCGCGCGTGCCGGGCGACGAACTTGCAGCGTCTTCCGCTCGCCGCCGCCGCCGATCAGCACCGGGATCGGCGCGGGTCGGCGGCGGGTTCAGCCGCTCGAGCCGGGCGTGCGATCCGCGGCAGGTACTCGCCGAGCAGGTTCAGCCGGCTGCCCGGCGGTGCCGAACTCGTAGCCGTACTGGTCGTAGTCCTTCTCGAACCAGCCGCCGCCGATGCCCAGGATCAGCCGGCCGCCGGAGATGTGGTCGACGGTGCGGGCCATGTCGGCCAGCAGGTCGGGGTTGCGGTAGCCGCCGCCGGTGACCAGGGCGCCGATCTCGACCCGCTCGGTCTGCTCCGCCCAGGCGCCGAGCATCGTCCAGCACTCGAAGTGCTTGCCGTCCGGGTCGCCGTTCAGCGGGTAGAAGTGGTCCCAGTTGAAGACGATGTCGACGCCGAGGTCCTCGGCCCGCAGCACGGCGTCGCGGATCTGGCGGTAGTCGGCGTGCTGGGGCTGGAGTCTGGATGCCGAGGCGGATCGGCCGGTGAGGAGTCGTCATCCGACCATCGTGCCCGCGGCGCGCCGGTCGATGCGTCGGCCCGCAGGACTGTTCGCGGAGGGCAGACCGCACCGTCGGCGCTCGTCACTACCGTGAGCGAGGGTGACCAACACGACCAGCACGGTCCCGGACGCCGGTGCGACGGGCGCGCCTGCGCAGGGCCGGCGACCGGCAGCTGCGAGCGCACGCACCGAGGTCACCGAAGCGGGGCTGGCCGGGTCGACGGGGCGAACGGCGACCCGACCGGAAGGGCAGGCGGCTGCTCCGGCAGGCCGTCGCACGCTGCGGCGACGGACGCGGCAGCAGCGGATCCCGCTGCGCAGCCTGTGGCCGTACCTGCTGTCCGCACCGAGCCGTGCTTGCTGGTCGTCACCGCCATCTCGGTGGTCGGGGCCGGTGCTGTCGATCGCCCAGCCGGCGATGGTGGCCGTGGTGATCAGCTCGGTCCAGGAGTCGCAGCCGCTCGGCGGCGTCGTCGCGCTGCTGGTCGGCGTTGGTGCTGGCGACCGCGGTGATCAGCGGCATCCAGCAGTACCTGCTGCAGCGCACCGCGGAGGGCGTGGTGCTGGACACCCGGCAGCTGCTGGTGCACCGGATGCTGCGGCTGCCGATCGCCGAATTCGACACCCGGCGCACCGGTGATCTGGTGTCCCGGGTCGGATCGGACACCACCCTGCTGCGGACCGGTGGTCACCTCCGGGCTGGTCGACGCGGTGTCCGGCGCGCTGGTCTTCGTCGGATCCGTGTCGCGATGGCGTTGATCAGCCTGCCGCTGCTGGGGCTGACCCTGGTCGTGGTGGCGGTCGCGATCGGCGTGGTCGTCGGGCTCGGCGGCCGGATCCAGAAGCTGACCCTGACCGCGCAGACCCAGGTCGGAGCGCTGGCCTCCGGGGTGGCCAGGGCGATCCCGGGCGTCCGCACCATCCGGGCGGCGGGCGCGACCGATCGTGAGACGGCGGTACTGGACGGGCTGGCCAACGAGGCGTACCTGACCGGCGTGCGGCTGGCGAAGGTGATGGCGCTGATCGCGCCGATCATCGGGATCGCGATGCAGGGCGCCTTCATCGCCGTGCTGTCGGTCGGCGGCTACCTGGTCGCCGACGGTTCGATGCAGGTCGCCGAACTGGTCGCGTTCATCCTCTATCTGTTCATGATGATCATGCCGCTGGGCCGGGTGTTCAACGCCTACACGGCGACCCAGAACGCGCTCGGCGCGGTGGTCCGGATCCAGGAGATCACCTCGCTGCCCGAGGAGGGCGCGAGCGGGCAGGCGTCAGCCGGGCGGCCGGAGCGCGGACCGGCGCTGATCCCCGGGCCGAACCGGCGCGTCGAGCTTCGAACGGGTGAGCTTCGGCTACGGCGACCAGCACGTGCTCCGGGAGGTCAGCTTCCGGTGCCGACGGGCACCAAGACGGCGGTCGTCGGTCCGTCGGGCGCGGGCAAGTCGACGATCCTGGCGCTGATCGAACGCTTCTACGACCCGGCCGCGGGCGTCATCCGGCTCGGCGGCGTGGACGTGTCCGAGATGAGCCGGGACGCAGACCCGGTCCGCTCTCGGGCTACGTCGAGCAGGACTCGCCGGTGCTGGCCGGCACGATCCGGGAGAACCTGCTGCTCGGCGCGCCGGCGGCCGACCGACGACGACTGCGGGGCGGTGCTGGCCTCGGTCAACCTCAGCGGCGTGCTGCGACCGCGACCCGGCGGGGCTGGACGCGCAGGTCGGCGAGGACGGCATCCTGCTGTCCGGCGGCGAGCGGCAGCGGTTGGCCATCGCCAGGGCGCTGCTCGCCTCACCGGAGGTGCTGCTGCTGGACGAACCGACCGCGAGCCTGGACGGCCGCAACGAACAGGCGCTGCGGGATGCGATCGACGCCATCTCCCACGACCGGACGCTGATCCTGGTGGCGCACCGGCTGGCCACCGTCGTCGATGCGGACCAGATCCTGGTGCTCGAGGACGGCCGGCTGCAGGCGGTCGGAACGCACCGCGAGTTGCTCGAGACGAGCCCGCTGTACCGGGAGCTCGCCGAGCACCAACTGCTTGCCTGACGCCGGTTCAGTCGGCGGCCGCCCGGCCGGCCGCCCGCCCGGAGAACAGGCAGCCGCCCAGGAACGAGCCCTCCAGGCTCCGGTAGCCGTGCATGCCGCCGCCGCCGAAACCGGACGCCTCGCCGGCCGAGTACAGGCCTGGCGACCGGGCTTCCGGACAGTGACAGGACCCGACCGGACAGGTCGGTCTCGAGCCCGCCGAGGGTCTTGCGGGTGATGACGTGCAGCCGCACGGCGATCAGCGGACCCGCGGCGGGGTCGAGCATCTCGTGCGGTTCGGCGGTGCGCATCCTGCGGTCCCCGAAGTACTGCCGGGCCGCGTTGACGGCGAGTACCTGCGGGTCCTTACCGAGCCCGGAGCGGACCTGACCGTCACGCAATACCACGGTCGCCGCCAGCTGGTCGGCGTCGATCAGCGGTTCGCCGACCAGCTCGTTCATCTGCTGGACCAGTTCGCCCACCGACGGGGCGGTGAGGAAGTCGACGCCCTTGTCGAGGAACGCTTGCACCGGTGGGGTGATCTTGCCGCCGGCCCTGGTGGTGAGCAGCAGCTTGACGGACTTCTCGGCGAAATCGGGGTTCTGTTCCGACCCCGAGAGCCCGAATTCGGGGCCGATGGTGCGCTGGTCGAGCAGGAACCAGGAGTGCGAGCGGCCCGTACCGAGGATGTGCTGCAGCGCGCCCAACGCGTCGAAACCCGGGAACAGCGGCGTCGGCAACCGGTGCCCGTAGGCGTCGAGCCAGAGCGGGCTGGGCCCGGACAGGATCCGGATCCCGTGCGAACTCCAGACCGGCGCATGGTTCACCACGCCTTCGGGGTAGTGCCACATCCGATCGGCATTGATGACGCGCCCGCCGGCACGCTCGGTGACGCCCAGCATCAGCCCGTCGACGGAGTCCGGAACGCCGGACAGCATCTCCGTCGGTGCGAGCTGCGGTCCGCCGGGCCAGTTCCGCCGGACCAGCTCGTGGTTGCCGCCGATGCCACCCGAGGTCACGATCACCGCGCCCGCGCCGAACGAGAAATCGCCCACCTGAACGCGGGAGGTCGGCTCTCCGCGTGCCGCCGACGTCGGCTCCAGCACCTCGCCGGCGACCCCGACGACGTCGTCACCGTTACGGAGCAGTTCGGTGGCCCGGTGCCGAAAGCGCATCTGGATCCGGCCGGACCGGACGTGCTCGGTGACCCGGCGGACGAATGGCGTCAGCACGCCGGGTCCCGATCCCCAGGTGACATGGAACCGGGGAACGGAGTTGCCGTGGCCACCGACCTGATAACCGCCGCGTTCGGCCCATTGGACGATCGGGAACAGGTGCAGTCCCTGCTGTCTCAGCCACGATCGCTTCTCGCCGGCCGCGAAGTCGACATAGGCCTCCGCCCACCGCCGCGGCCAGTGATCCTCGGGCCGGTCGAAACCCGCGGAGCCGAGCCAGTCGGCCAGCGCGAGATCGGCCGAGTCCTTGACGCCCAGCCGTCGCTGTTCCGGCGTGTTCACCAGGAAGAGCCCGCCGAGGGACCACCATGCCTGGCCGCCCAGACTGGACGCGCCCTCCTGATCGATGACGATGACGGACCGCCCCGCGTCCGCCGCTTCCGCAGCCGCAACCAGCCCGGCAAGCCCTGCTCCGACAACGACGATGTCTGCGTCCGCCATGTGATGACCCTGCCACAGATGCGTGCCGGATCGAGATCTGCGCGCTGCGACGCCGCGGCCCCGCGACCGCACCCATCGGGGGATATCGATCACCGGGTGAGCCCTGCCGGGTGATCACGCACGGTGATGGTTTATTCGCCTGTCATGGCCCGAATCAGCACTCTGACCAGCGTCGATGGCGCACAGTGAGCGGACAGACACGAGAATCACTCGTTGGAGCGCCTCGGTGGTGGGTAACCCGCCCGTACAGTTTTGGGCAGACCTCGGGGGAGGGGGCGGGACCGTGCAGCACATTTTCGGGCGCTCCGTCGCGCCTTTCCGCGGCACCCCGCGGCGGTTCCGCATGATCCTCTGCTTCAGTCTGCTGGTCGTCGTCGGCGGGTATGCACTCCTGCTGCGCAGTCCGATGGACGAACCGCTCGGAGCGCTCCTGCGGGAACCGGGCTTCGTGCTGCTCGCCGCTCTGCTGTTGCTGGCCGACCTGTACCCGCTGCTGCCGTGGATGGGTGAGACCAGAACCACCGTGACGTTCGCGTGGTCGACCTCGCTGGCGCTTGCCGCCGTCCTGGCATTCGGGTCGACCGCCGCGCTGTTGTTCCTGGTCACCGGGCTGACCACCGCACTGTTCCGGCGCCGCAGACCGTGGTGGCCGGTGGCGACCAACGTCGCAATCTTCGGGCTGATCGGGCTCGCGGTGGTCGCCGCCTACCGGCTGGCCGAGGCAGTCAAGGTGTTGAGCCCCGGCGGCGGCCGGCTGGCCGGCCGTGGTCTGGTGATCGCCCTGCTGGTCCTGCTGCTCGGCATGCTGCTGACGGCCGTGGCACTCACCGAGCAACGGTCGTCGACCTGGGCGGAACAACGGGTGCGCTTCGGCAAGACCGCCCGGATCTGGGGCAGCAGCCTGATCGCGGCACCCGTCCTCGCCGCGGTGGCGATGGCGAACCCGTGGGCCCTGGTGGCGATGGCCGTCGTCATCGTGGCGCTGAACCAGTTGAGTCGCACCATGTTCCGCAGTACTGCGGCATCGCGGATCGACGGGCTGACCGGGCTCGCCAACCGGCTGACCCTGTCCCGGACGTTGTCCGATCGCCTCGCCCGGCTGGCCCCCGGCGGAAGCGTGACGCTGCTGATGATCGATCTGAACCGCTTCAAGGACGTCAACGACACCTACGGCCACCTCGTCGGGGATGAGGTGCTGGTGCAGGTCGGCCGCCGATTGGTCGCGACCGCCAGGGCCGACGACCTGGTCGCGAGATACGGCGGCGACGAGTTCGCCGTGGTGCTGGGCACCAACGCCGGCCCGGCTCGGGCGGCGGCTGCTGCCGCCGCGATCCGGGATGCGCTCGCCGAGCCGGTTGATGTGCGCGACATCCGGGTCGTCGTCGGGGGCTCAGTCGGGCTCGCCAGAGCGACCGACAGGGACACCGAGATGCAGGTGCTGGTGGACCAGGCCGACCAGGACATGTACCGCGCGAAGCGATTGCTCGATACCGACTCCAGCCGGCCGACTCCCGACGTCCCGCCGGTCAGCTCCGCGCCGGACAGTGACTCAGGTCGAGCGCCGAGACCCCGGCCGGTCCCGGCCTGGAGCGTGACGGTGCAGGGCGCGTCGGCGGCGCCGTCCGCCGGGTGGCCCGGGGTGCAGTGGTCCGCCGCGCCACCGTCGACGGATTCGCGCACCGATCTGGCCGTGCGGCGCGGCCTTCCGCTGGACGGGGGCCTGCGGTGAACCGGTCCGCGGTCGAGGACGACGCCGCCGGCGCGATGCACGAGATCGACCCGATGGCGGTGCCGCTGCGGGAGACGCCCACCCGGTTCCGCTGGTGGTGGACAGCGTGCCTGGTCGGCATGGTGATCTCGCTCGCCGCTGTGCTGATATTCGTACCTGGACCGGGTGCCCTCGAGATCGCCCGACAGCCGGGGGCCATCCTGCTGCTGATCCTGGTGATGCTCGCCGAGATGTACCCCGCGCTGCCCTGGATGAGGAAGTCCAGCCCCTTCGAGCAGTACGTCCTCTCCACCCCGCTCGTCATCGCGGGGTTGCTTGCGTTCGGCCCGCATGCGGCCTGGTTCTTCCTGGTCGCCGGCGCAGCGATGACGTTGCCGTACGGCATGGTCTGGTGGCGGGTGGTGCTGAACGTCTCGCTGTGGGGTTTGCAGGGGGCCGCCGCCGCCGCTGTGCTCGCCCTGCTCGAGCAGGAATTCGGGATGGTCGGCGAGGTCCGCTCCGCCGCTCTGGTACCGGTCGCCGTGGTTCTCGCGGTCGTCGTCGAGTCACTGAACGTGGTCTTCGTGATGACCTCGCAGGTGCTGGCCGGCGCGACCACCCGGCGCGAGTACCTGGCGGACTGGCGCAGCCAGCTCGCGATCGGAACACTGGCCCTGACGGCCCCGATACCCGCGGTGCTCGCGGTGACCCAGCCGGCCCTGCTGCCGTTCCTGGCGCTGGCGATGGTGGCGGCCCAGGTCGGCATCCGGGCTGTCTCGTCCCGGACGCTGCTCGCGGGGACCGACCCGCTCACCTCGATGGCGAACCGGGACCGCCTCGTCGCGAGGCTGCAGTACCGCCTCAGCAGAATGCGGCCGCCGAGGGAAACGGTCACCTTGCTGCTGGTCGATCTCGACCGCTTCAAGTCGATCAACGACGAGTTCGGGCACCTGGCCGGCGACATGGTGCTGGTCGAGGTCGCCCGCCGGTTGCAGGACGCCACCCGGTCCGACGACCTGGTGGCCAGATTCGGCGGCGACGAGTTCGTCATCCTGCTGTCGGGTGGGGTGCCGCTGCGCAGTATCGACGACGTGATCGGCCGAATCAGCCGCGCGGTCGCGAGGCCGATCCCGCTGCCGACCGGCTCGGTGACGGTCGGGGTGTCCGTCGGTCCGGCGACGGCCACCGAACGCGGGGTCGACCCGCTGGAGCTGATCCGGGTGGCCGACGGCGCGCTGTACGAGGCGAAGTCGGTGCGTCCGCCGGTGGGGTCGCAGCCGGTGGGGCCGCAGCCGTCGGTCGTGGTGTCGACGGGGACGGGGCCGTCGGTGTCGATCGATCCCGACTGGACCGTGGGGGACTGGCTTCCGACGTGGAGCGTCACCCGGACATCGCGGACGTCCCCGTCCGTCAACGGGCACGCATTCGGGTTGAGCAGGACGTCCTCGCCGTAGTTCGGTCCCCGCCGACCGGCGTGCGGTCGCATGATGGTGTCGTCACGGGTAGCGAACGGCTCACCGGGTGCACTGCCTGGCAACATCGCTCGTGCGGATGTGCCACGATTCTCCGGGCCGCGAGCGCCGCCACCCCACCACCGCAGAAAGGGTCGGGAATGACCGATCAGAGCACGCCGGCCAGCACTCAGGATCTCTCGTCGATGGAGCGGTTGGGTGCCGGACCGACCCGGACCAACAGCATCGAGCACCTGCCCGAGCACGGCCGTTTCCGGCTGTTGATCGACGACAGGGAGGTCGCCGTCCTGGACTACCGCCGGCTGGCCGGCACCTGGAACATCGTTCACACCTACACCGACCCGGCTTCCCGCGGGTACGGCGTCGCGTCCGACCTCGTCCGCGTGGCGCTCGACACCGCCCGTGAGCAGGGCGTGAAGATCATCCCGACGTGTCCGTACGTCTCCTGGTGGATCGATCAGCACGACGGCTACGAAGATCTCGTCGCGAAGGCATGACCGGTCCGGCCACGGACGGTTCCGGCGAGCCTGCAGGGTCGCCGCGTCGGACCGATCCGTCGGCTGTGACCGCCGCAGTGCCCACTCCCGGGGGTGACGTCGGCCGGGATTTCGAGGACGAGACGCTTGCCGGCCCGCCCGCTGACGGTCGCCAGTCGCTGCCCGGCGTGTCGGTTGCGCCGACACCGACCGGGTCGGCACCCGTCCCTCCGGGGGTGAACGGCATCCCGCTGGCCACTCCGCCGGTCTCCAACGGAGCTGCGGATACCACCGGCGGTGCGGATACCAACGGCAGTGCGGACGCCACCGGCGGTGCGGATACCGGCGGCGACGCAGACCAACACCGGCGCGGCCGGATCCGGTTGCCCCGGACGCTCGGCTCGCTCACCAACCGGATGATGTCCGAACGCGCCGTGCTCGCCACCGAGGCGGCAGCAGCCGCCGCGTCGGCCAGTGCGGAGGCCGTCCAACTCGTCGCCAGCGGGCAGTCGGAGATCAGGGAGCGCGGGCACCGGTCGGCGTTCCACTGGGGCTTCTTCGGCGGCATCGGCGTACTGATCGCCTACGTCAGCTACCTGGTGCTGGACACCATCAGGGACACCCTGGTGCTGATCGCCATCGCGACCCTGCTCGCCATCGGGCTGGATCCCCTGGTCAACTTCTTGACCCGCAGGGGTATGCGGCGCGGATCCGGGGTGGCGATCGTCTTTCTCAGCCTTCTCGTGCTGATCGGTGCGGCGATCTACGCCATCATCCCGCCCATCATCAACGAGGTCGGGTCGTTCGTGTCTACCGTGCCCGAGCTGATCACGAATCTGCAGAACGACCCGCAGATCAAGAACCTCGACCAGAAGTTCGGCGTCCTGGACGCCCTGCGCAACTCGAACATCGTGCAGAACCTGGGTAGCGGGGCGGCGGGCGGGCTGCTGACCGCGAGCGTGACGGTCGCGTCGGTGCTGGTCGACCTGCTGATCATCCTGGTGCTGACGCTGTACTTGTTGGCCGGCTTCCCCAAGATCAAGTCGGCGGCCTACCGGCTCGTCCCCGCCTCCCGCCGGGCGCGGGTCACCGACCTCGGCGACCGGATCCTCAAGCAGATGGGCGGCTACCTCTCCGGGGCCACCATCATCGCCATCCAGGCGGGTCTGGTCGCCGGCGTCTTCGCGTCCATCGTCGGTCTGCCTTACCCCTGGGCGATCGGCCTGGCGGCCGCCGTCCTCGATTTCATCCCGGTCGTCGGGCCGATCACGGTTGGCGTGGGGATGACGCTGATCGGCTTCACCCAGGGCCTGGCCATCGGCATCATCGCCGGTGTCTTCTACCTGGCCCAGCACCTGTTCGAGGCCTACTGGCTCTATCCCAGGGTGATGCGCCGGACCGTGCACATTTCCACCGGCGCTGTCGTGGTCGCCATCCTGATCGGCGCATCCTTGCTGGGCGTGACGGGCGCAATCCTGGCGGTACCGGTGGCCGCGGCGATCATGCTCGTCGTCCGCGAAGTGATCATGCCGATGCAGGAGCGATCGTGAATCGGTGGCAGGACACCGGGGTCGCCGACCAGGTCGGGCGCCGGGCCGTCGTCACCGGTGCCAACACCGGCCTCGGGTATCAGACGGCGCTGGCACTGGCCGCCGCCGGCGCGGAGGTCGTCATCGCGGTCCGTGACCTCGACCGGGGTCAGGAGGCCGCTCAGCGGATCAGGGACCAGGTCGAGCAGGCGAGGCTCCGGGTGATCCTGCTGAACCTGGCGGATCTGGCCTCGGTGCGCGACTTCGCCGCCGCAGTCCGTGAAGACGGGCCACTCGACCTGCTGGTCAACAACGCGGGGCTGATGCTGGTGCCGCAGCGCCGGCTGACCCGGCACGGCTTCGAGGCTCAGATGGGCGTCAACCACCTCGGCCACTTCGCGCTGACCGCCCAGCTGCTGCCGGCTCTCGAGCAGGCTCCCGCCGGGAGGGTGGTCTCGGTGACGTCGCTGATGTTCCGCCGCGCCGGAGCGCTCGATCACCGCCTCGGAGTCGAGGGGCCGTACAACCCGTCCACCGCCTACGCCCAGTCCAAGCTGGCGGTGGCCCTGTTCGGGATCGACCTTGAACGGCGACTGAGTGCATCAAGGTCGCCGGTGTCCTCCGTGCTGGCCCACCCCGGCTGGTCGGCGACCGGTGGGAGACGGCCGAATCGGTCCCGCCCGGCACCTGCCGGGGCGGCTGAAAAGGTCGGACTGTCGGTCCGGCTCGCCCGCCGCGCGACGGCGCTACTGGGATCGAGCCCCGGGGTCGGTGCCCGGCCGCAGGTGTATGCCGCGACGGCCACGGCGGTCCGCGGGGGCGAACTGATCGGTCCGCGCTTCCTGGTCCGCGGTGCGCCGCGACCGATTTCGCTCGCCGCAGCGATCACCGACACCGCCGAGGCGGACTGGCTGTGGGCCGAGTCCGTCCGGTTGACCGGCACCGAACCGGTCGGCGTGCGGCCCGTCGATCCGGGCGCCGGAGGCCTCGATCCGATCGGGGTTCAACCCGTGCATGACGACGAGGACGCCCTGCGGCATTCGCGGCGCTGAATCCGCGAGCGGCCCGACCGGCGGGCGCGACGCCCACGCCTAACATGTCGATCATGGTGCAGATCCCGGCTGCCGAGCCACCCAGCGACCAGCCGGCCGGCAGGAGCGAGCTCCGAACGAAGACGATCAGCTGGCACGACCCGCACACCCTGGCGGCCGCCGGGCGGGAGCTGAGCGGCCTTGAGTTCCTCCGCCGGATGGCCGACGGGTCCCTGCCGGCTCCACCGATCGCCGAGCTGTTCGGCATGACGGTCGCAGTCGGTCGAGCCCGGTGATGTGGTGTTCGGCTGCGCGCCGGACGAGTCGACGTACAACCCCATCGGCGTCGTGCACGGCGGATTGGCCTGCGTCCTGCTGGACACCGTCACCGGCTGCGCCGTGCACAGCACGCTCTCGGCCGGGCTCGGCTACACCTCGCTCGAGATCAAGGTGAACTATCTGCGGCCGATTCACGGCGGCATGCCGCTGACCGCCCACGGCTGGGTGACCAAACCGGGCCGCAGGGCCGCCTTCGCCGAGGGCGACCTCCGCGACCCGGCCGGCACACTGCTGGCCACCGCCTCGTCAACCTGTTTGGTGTTCGGTTAACTGCCCCCGGCGGAGTCCGCACCGCTGCCGCGGCGCCTGACGATCACCACGGCAGCCGCGACGATCAGTGCCGCGACGACGGCGATCGCCGCCCACGCCCACCCCGACAGACCCGACGACGAAGAGGCGGGAGCCACCGCTGCCGTCGATGTCTCGGTTGCCGGAGCTGACGGGGACGGAGCCGCGGTTGTGGGAGCTGCCGTTGTGGAACGGGCGGTGAAAGCCGTTGAACCTGAGGCCGAACTCGATGCTGCCGGGTTGGCCGGCGCAGAACTTGTGGGGGGCGCTGGGGCGGCCAACCTGAAGTGCACCTCGCCCTGAACCGGGTGGCCGTCGGCGGAGACCACCCGGTAGGCGATCACGTAGTCACCGGCTGCTGGCAGCGGTCCGATCGGCGTGGTCACCACCGTGCTGTCGACCTGCGGCGCGCCGGACTCGTACTTCTGCCCGTCGGGACCGAGCACGGTGACGACGGGCTGGAAGTCCTGCACCGCCTCGTCGAAGGTCAGCGTCACCACGGTTGGGGCCGTCTGAACCACGGCACCTTCCGATGGGTCACTGCTGATCAGCACGTTGTGAGCGGCGGCGGGTCCGGCCAGCCCGATTCCAGCGGCCAGGGCCGTCACCAGCATGACCAGCAATCGCGGCAGCAGTCGCGACCGGGACCTGCGGTTGTCCAGCTGCGTCGTCACGGCTCACCCCTCCCGCGGCGATGTGCTCGGCCCGCCCGGCCGACGCCGCAAGGCTACTGCGGCCAGCACCAGAGCAGCGGCTGCGACCAGCAGGCTGAGACCGGCCAGCACGGTCACGGCGGTGTTCGACCCGGTGGTCGGGCTGCTGCTCGCGGCAGCGGCAACGGATGCCGTGGTCTCGGCGGCCTCGTCGGAATGCGCGTGGCCCCCTTCGGCCGCCGCGCCGACCGTCAGGGTCGGTGCCGGATGCTCGGGTTCCGCACCCGACGCCGGGGTCGGCTGGTCCCACTTCACGACGTTCCCGTCGCTGTAGGTCTGGGTTGTCGGGAAGCTCAGCGATTCCACGTCGGGGACCGGGCCCACCGAGATGTCGAACTCGGCAAATTCGCCCGGGCCGATCTCTGTCCCGGTGTCGGCGGTCCAGGTGATCGAGGTGACGGCCTCCTTGATGGTCAGGTCGCCCTCGGTGACCGGCGCGGGCAGCGTCGTCTTGTCGGGAACGACCTTCCAGCCGGGTATCTGCTTGACGGACACCGACGCGAACGGGTGGTCCGACGGCAGCGCGACGGTGATCGCGACGGTGCCCGCGGTCGGGGATTCGTTCGGCACCCGGAAGGTGAGCTTGGTGTAGTCGCCGGCGGCGGCCGAGGACGGGTTGACACTGACGTGGGCCGAGGCGATGCCGGCGCCGGCCAGCAGACCGGCGGTGACCAGCGCGAGCGTGGTGGTGGCGCGGCGCCAACGGCGGGCGCGCAGAGATGACGACATGGAGTTCCTTCGGAGCTGAGGGGTGAACGGCTCGGCCGACCGGATCGCCGGCGGCGACGACCGCATCGGTCAGCGCGGCGAACAGTGCCGGCGACCCGCGGTGGGAGACACCGGGTAGCGTCGCCGCCCGGTTCGCTGATCAGCCCCGCAGCGGCGGCCCACGCCGAGAGCGGAGCGAACCCAGCCCGGTCAGCAGCAGGCGTCCACCCGCCCCGCCGGTGATCACGGCGGTCCACCGCGGGCTCAACCTGACCGTCAGCGGGCGACGCGACGGCACCAGCACCCGTCGCAGAGCGGCGAACAGGCGGAAGAGGGTGCTCTCACCGTGGGCCATCACCCAGGAGGCGGCGAGCGCCGCCATCAGGTGGAACGCCACCATCCGGGCGGCGCCGGCAACCAGCGGTTCCATGGAGGTGACCGATCCGCCGTGATGGGTGGTCAGCGCGAAGGCGACGTGGAACAGCAACTGGCTCGCGGCCAGTGCACCGAAGATCTGCGCCAGGGAGCGACGCCGCCCCGCGAATCCGGTCAGCGAACCGCCCAGCAGGATGGTGACCGGTAGCAGGATGTCGAGGTCGGGAATCGCCCCGCCACCCAGGACGTGGCCGAGCACGGCGAGTTGGGTGGCGACGGCCGCGAACACGCAGGCACGCACGAACCGCCAGCCCGTACTCGTCGGTGTCACCACGGTCGGGACGCTACCGAACGAGTCCGACACAGCGGACCCGGAACATCGAAGCGGGACGACCAGCCGTCCCTGTTCCACCCCTCGCGCATCCCCCGATCCCCGCGTCGCTCAGGTGGTCGGCGGCCCGACGAGGAACGTCATGAGCTCCGCATCCAACTGGTCGAGATCGGCGGACACCGCGCGCAGCGCCGACCGCCGGGTGTCCGGCGGCATCGACAGGGTCGCGGTGGTCGCGGCCGAGAGTTCGTCCAGCCGGGACGCGCTCGACCCGGTGAACCGGGTGACCCTGGGGTCGGAGCCGCGCCGGGTGCCGAGATCACCGATGGCCTTACGGAGGCCGGTGATGCGCGCCTGCACGGTTCCGGTCGGACCCTTGTAGGCGGCGACCTCGTCGATCGGCACACCCAGCCGGCGCGAGCGCCGGTCGTCGAGCACACCGCGGACCTCGGTGGAAGCTTTCATCGCACCTGCCGCGACGGCCGGGCCGATCACCTTGGCCGCCAGCAGCAGGCGTCGCAGGGTCTTGGGATCGCTCAGTTGTGCGACGAGGCCGGCGGAACCGGTGGTCGGCTTGGCCGGCGACGTGGAGCCTGCCTTGCCACTGGACTTGCCGGACGACGATGCGCTGGACGACGGTGCTGCGGACGCGCTCGAGGACTTCTTGCGTGCCTTACGACGGAGTGCCACGCTGCTCCTTCCTCGGGCCGGCGGCGCCGGGCTCGGGCCAAGCCTAGAGTCACGCGCCGTCACGCCGCATTCGGGTTGCAGCTCATGGCGCCATCGCACGCCTACCCTGTTCGGTGATGAAGTCTCTGATCGGCCGGTCGGAGTCCGCGGACGGGCCCGCAGCCGTCCGGCTCGGACCGTCGGCGGCCGGGCGGTGCCCCCGCCGGATCCACCTCGACATCGCTGCGCCCGATCGGCGCGCGGCGATGTCGGCAGCGACGAGACGGGCGCTGGACGAACTCGCCGAGCACCGCGGCCGGGTGTTGAGCCGTTTTCTCGGCGCAACCGAACCCGTGCGGGGGCGTGACGAAGAGCAGCCGGTGTCGGAGATGACGGCCCCACCGTCGACGACGGCCTGGCGCACCGTGCCGCAGCCGTTCGTGATCGCCCCCGAGATGTCCGTCGGGTCACGGTCGGGCGGCGCCGACCTGCTGATCTGGGCCGGCGACGGTTATCTGCCGGTGGTGATCCGCGCGCATCGCACCCGCGATCAGGGAAGCGGCGCCAGCAGTTCGCCGGTGGTGGCGCCGCTCGACATCCGGCCCGACCGCGAACACCGCGCCCGCCGGCACCGCGCGGACCGGCTCGCGCTCGCGCATCACCATCGTCAGCTGGTCGAACTCGGGTGTGCCTCCGCCACCGCGCGCGGCGGGGTGATCGGCCTGGGCAGCCCGACCGACGGCGCGGGCAGGGTCAACGGGTCCGGGCCCGATGACGACGCCGCGGTGATCGTCTGGCACCGGCTCGACACCCCGGGTAACTCGACGCTGGCCGACTATGACGAGCGGTTCGGTGACCGCCTCGCAGTGGCCGCCGCAGCGGCCGAAGGCGCGCCCGCGCTGGCCCTGCCGTCCCGGATCGCGGAGTGCCGCCGCTGCCCGTGGTGGCCGCGCTGCTCTGCCGAACTCTCCTCCGCCGGGGACGTCTCGTTGTTGCTGACCGGCGAGGATGTCGAATCCGCCCGCGCAGCGGGCATTTCCACGATCGCCCAGTTGGCGGCTGTTCCGGCGACCCGGCTCAGCGCCCTGCCGTTCGTCGTCACACCGCCCGCGCAGGCACGGGTGCGGGCGCGGGCCTGGCAGCTCGGGGCGCCGCTGGTGCGGATCGGCCGGCGCGGCGCGATCAGAAGGGCCGACGTCGAGCTGGATGTCGACGCGGAGTCCTACGGGGAGGACGGCGCCTACCTCTGGGGGGCGACGCTGTCCGGGGCGGACGTCGGTCTGCCCCGCGGCCACCGCTCGTTCGTCACCTGGGAACGGCTGCCGTCGGCGTCCCAGGGCACGGTGTTCGGCGAGTTCTTCCAGTATCTGATGCAGGTGCGGGCGGCGGCCGCGGCGCGCGGCCTGTCCTTCGCCACCTTTTGTTACGCCAGGTCGGCGGAGGAACGGTGGATGCTCGGCCTCGCCCGGCGGTACGCCGGCCACCCCGGGGTACCGGATGCGGCTGCCGTCGCCGCGTTCTGCGCCTCACCGGAGTGGGTCGACCTGCTCCTGGAGATCAAGCGGAACTTCGTCGTCCCAGGGTCGCTGCGACTCAAGGAACTGGCCGGATCGATGGGTTTCCGCTGGCGCGATCCCGAGCCGGGTGGCGAGAACTCGATGGCCTGGTACCGGGAGGCGGTGGCAGACGACCCGTCGGCCGACCCGCAACGGGCACGCGGGATGGCGGCACGGGTGGTCCGCTACAACGAGGACGACGTGCTTGCGACACTCGCCGTCCGCCGGTGGATCAGCGGGCATCTCGACGAGCTGCCGACCGTGGCCGAGCTGGATGCCGACGCGTGAGACGTCAGCGGGGCGGCATCCGCAGCGAGCCGTCCAGCCGGATGATCTCTCCGTTCAGATAGTCCTGGGCGGCGATCGACAGCACCAGGGCCGCATACTCTTCCGGCCGCCCGAAGCGTTTCGGGAACGGCACGTTCGCGGCCAATGCGACCCGGAACTCCTCGGTGACCGAGGCCATCATCGGGGTGTCCAGGATGCCGGGGGCGATCGTCATGACCCTGATCCCGAACTGGGCGAGGTCGCGGGCGGCCGGCAACGTCATCCCCGCGACGCCACCCTTCGACGCCGAATACGCGATCTGGCCGACCTGCCCGTCGAACGCGGCGACGGATGCGGTGTTGACGATCAGCCCGCGCTGCCCCTGATCGTCGACGGGTTCGGTGCCGGACATCGCCTCGGCCGCCAGCCGCAGCACATTGAACGTGCCCAGCAGATTGACCGCGACGATGCTGCCGAAAAGGTCCAGGTCGTGAACGCCCTTGCGGGACAGCACCCGCCCCGCCGTGGCCACCCCCGCGCAGCTGACCGCGATCCGCAACGGACCCTTCTCCGAGGCCCGCGCGACGGCGGCGGCGACATCGGCGCCGCTGGTGACGTCACCGGGCACCGCGGTGAAATCGCGGTCCAAGCCGCCGGTCCGTTCCCACCCGGACGCCAGGTCCAGCCCGACGACGTGCACCCCGGCGGCCGTCAATGCGGCGGCGGTGGCCGCGCCGAGGCCCGAGGCGGCGCCGCTGACGATGGCCGACGAACCCTCGATCTGCATGCGGGACTCCCGATCTCGACGGTGAACCGGGGACCACGGGCGGCTCCCGAAACGGTGGGGGAAGAATAAGCCCGTCCCGCAGGGGATGCGCGGATGCTGCGAACGCACTGGCGCTGGGCCGAACCGGCGGGACGACGACCGCGGTTTGACGTCGGCGTCGCCCCTGCGGAAGGCTTCCGTCAAGGCTTCAACTGCCGCTGATCACGAGGTGACGATGTTCCTGTTGCGCAAGCCGATCCTGGCCCTCTCCGGCAGCTCCACGGTCCGCGACACGGTGTCCAAGGCGCCGCTGACCAAGTCCGTCGTAGACCGGTTCATCCCCGGTGAGACGACGGCGGACGCGGTGGCGGCGGTGACGGCGCTGCGCGCGAAGGGTCTGCAGGTCACCCTGGATCACCTCGGCGAGGACACCACCGACCGGGCGACCGCGGATGCCACCGTTGCCGCCTACCTCGACGTCATCGCGGGGCTTGCCGCGGCCGGCCAGGTTGCGGGCGCGGAGGTGTCGGTGAAGCTGTCGGCGGTCGGGCAGGCTCTGGTGGCGTCGCCGGAGCTGCCCGCGGGCGGGAACGCCTACGCACTGTCCGGCGCGCGGAAGATTGCCGACGCGGCGTACGCCGCGGGTGCCCGGATGACGCTGGACATCGAGGACCACACCACCATCGACCAGACCCTCGAGGTGCTGTTCGAGCTGCGGCGCACCCACCCGGACGTCGGCGTCGCCATCCAGGCGATGCTGCTGCGGACCCCGAAGGACCTCGAGTTGTTGACCGGGCCCGGGTCCCGGGTGCGGCTGGTCAAGGGTGCCTATGACGAGCCGGAGAGCGTCGCGCACACCGACCCGCGGCAGATCGACCTCGCCTACGTCCGGGCCATGAAGACCCTGTTCTTCGGCAGGGGTCATCCGATGATCGGCTCGCACGACCCACGGATGGTGGCCATCGCCGCGCAGCTCGCCGCCGACGCGGGCCGCACACCCGATCAGTGGGAGCACCAGATGCTGTTCGGGATCCGCCCCGACGAGCAGGAACGGCTGGTCAGGGCCGGTCGCACCGTCCGGGTGTACGTGCCCTACGGTGCCGACTGGTACGGGTACTTCACCCGTCGGTTGGCCGAGCGACCGGCCAACCTGCTGTTCTTCCTCCGATCCGTGGCCACCCGCGGCTGAGCTGCCGTCAACGCGCCCAGTTGTGAGCCCCTCGCAAGCCCTCATGCAAGCCCAGTCATGCAAGCCCGGTCATGAAAGCCCAGTCATGAAAGGCAGTGCCATGGACGCCGTCACCCACCCGCCGGCCCCGGTCAACGAGCCGGTCCTGGACTACGCACCCGGATCGCCCGAACGGGCCACCCTGGTCGCCGCGTTGCAGTCGGTCACCGAGCCGGTCGAGTTGGGCGCCGTCATCGGCGGGGTGCAGCGGCGGCCGTCGGGCAAGCCGTTCGACGTCGTCGCCCCGTTCGACCACCAGCGGGTGCTGGCGACCTCGGCGGAATCCTCGGGCGAGGACGCCGCCGCCGCGATCAGCGCGGCGCTGGACGCGGCACCCGTCTGGCGCGCGCTGGACTTCGACTCGCGCGCGGCGATCCTGCTGCGCGCCGCCGACCTGCTGGCCGGGCCGTGGCGGGCCAGGGTGAACGCCGCCACCATGCTCGGTCAGGCCAAGACCGCCTACCAGGCGGAGATCGACTCCGCCTGCGAACTGGCGGACTTCTGGCGGTTCAACGTCCACTTCGCGCGGCAGATCCTCGCCGACCAGCCGATCGCCAACGCCAAGGGCATCTGGAACCGCACGGATCACCGCCCGCTCGAGGGCTTCGTGTACGCCGTCACCCCGTTCAACTTCACCGCGATCGCAGGAAACCTGCCGACAGCGCCGGCGCTGATGGGCAACGTCGTGCTGTGGAAACCGTCGATGACGCAGCAGCTCGCGGCGTCGCTGATCATGGAACTGCTGATCGAGGCGGGCCTGCCGCCGGGCGTGATCAACATGCTGCCCGGCACCGGACCGGAGATCTCGGAGGTGGTGCTCGCCCACCGCGACCTCGCCGGTATCCACTTCACCGGTTCGACGCGGGTGTTCCAGTCGTTGTGGGCGGGCGTCGGGGCGAACATCGCCGGCTACCGGTCGTACCCGCGGCTCGTGGGCGAGACGGGCGGCAAGGACTTCATCGTCGCGCACGCATCGGCCGACATCGATGTGCTGCGCACGGCGATGATCCGCGGCGCCTTCGAGTACTCCGGCCAGAAGTGCTCGGCCGCCTCCCGCACCTACGTGCCGGCTTCTCTGTGGCCGGCGTTGAAGGACCGGCTGATCGCCGAGACGGAGGACCTCACGATCGGGTCGGTCGAGGACTTCGGCAATTTCACCAGCGCGGTGATCGACGACCGGTCGTTCGGCCGGTTGAAGGCGGCCATCGACCGCGCACATGCGACGGATTCGATCGAGGTGCTCGCCGGCGGCACGTATGACGACTCGGTGGGGTATTTCATCCGCCCCACCATTCTCCAGGGCACCGACCCGCGGGACGAGATCTTCTGCAACGAGTACTTCGGACCGATTCTTTCGGTGCATGTGTATCCCGACGACGAGTTCTCCTCGATCCTGACCGAGGTCGACACCGCCTCGCCTTATGCCTTGACCGGTTCGATCATCGCCAGGGATCGGTTGGCCGTCGCACAGGCGGGCGAGGGTTTGCGTTTCACCGCCGGCAATTTCTATATCAACGACAAGCCGACAGGGGCGGTCGTCGGCCAGCAGCCGTTCGGTGGTGCGCGGGCATCGGGAACCAACGACAAGGCGGGCTCGGCAGCCAACCTCGCGCGTTGGACATCACCGCGGTCGATCAAGGAAACCTTCGTCGCGCCCACGTCCATTCGCTACCCGCACCAATTCCAGGACTGACGCCGGGACGTCGTCGGCCACTCCGGACCGGTGGTCGGCCGGCATTCATCGGATGCCGCGCGCGGAAGCACTGACCGACTGTGCCCCGAGTGGTCGGTGCGGCACTTTCACCCGACGTCCCGTCGGGGCCGTCCGTCCGGGGGTTGTGCGGCGGAGATCCCTACGGAGAGTTGCTGTTCATTGGGCCGCGGGGTGGGGCACACGTGGTCGGGCTGCGAAGTATGGCCGATCGCGAGACGCAGGCCGGGCCGGCGAGCAGAGTGATCAAGAGCACTATTGCCTTGCAAGGCAACCTAACCTTTTGTTCAACAGCGCCTTACGGTAGTGTGCTGATTGCTGAAAGTGACAGCCATCTGGGGGATGACGTCGCCGCTCGGAAGGGCCGCCTCGTCGTGACGCTCACCATTTCGGGTCAAACGAGCGAACGGGGTCGCTCATGCTATCCGTGCGTTGGCGTTCGATCGGTCCCTTGACCGGCTCATGCCTGACATCGCCGCAGGGTCAACAGCTTTCGAGTGCTGATCGTCACCCCACCTGTTGGTGACAGGACTTGATCAATCAATTGTTCGAACCGTCACAGCGCTGTGCGTCTGCCAGACGCCTGGCCGCGTAGCCATCTATTTGTGACACGAAGGGTTCATGATGACCGACAGCGACATGGATATTCGGACAAATCGCCTTGCCGCCCTGCCGGAACAATGGTCACGTCCAGCGACACCGAAAGAGCCCGGCCGGGCGCCGGTCGTCCTCATGGCCGATCCCGGTGATGCCTACGGCGAGGTCTTCAAGCCGCAACTCACCGGTTTCCGGATCCTGAGTGCCAGGTCGGTCGCGGAGGTGCAGCAGATCATCACCACCGGACCACCCGGGCCCCTTGCCATGGTGAGCCTGCGGTTCAACGGCTCGACCCCGGCGGTGATCCAGTCGCTGAAGAAGGCCGGTTGGTCGCGGGTTCTCGCCTTGACACTCGCCGATGCCCCTGTTGCTCCGGTGATCGACGCGGTCAACGCCGGTGCCAGTGGTGTGCTGACGGTGGCCGGTGTCCTGGATCGTGAACCCGACCCGCTGCATCCGGCGCACAAACTCTCGCCGCGTGAGGTCGAGGTCGTCCGTCTGGTGGCCGAGGGCCTGACCAACAAGGCGATCGGTGCGCGGCTCTCGCTGTCGGCGTTGACGATCAAGAACCACCTCGCCCGGATCGGCCGCAAGCTCGACGCCGGGGACCGTGCGCACATCGTGGCGATCGCGTGCCGCGGTGGCGTCATCCCCAGGGCCGGCGCCAGTCGCCGCTGAGCCAGGACGGCCCCGATCCACCGGCCGCCCGGACCGTGCGAACGGCGCGGCCACCGCTGGGTGGCTACGGTTGTGGGCATGGCTGACTACTCCGTCCGGCGCAACAAGGTCGCAATCGTCGGGGCGGGTTCCGTCGGGGCCACCCTCGCCTACGCCTGCCTGATCCGCGGCCTCGCGCACGACGTGGTGCTGTTCGACATGAACGCCGACAAGGTCGAGGCCGAAGTTCTCGACCTCCGTCATGGGCTGCTGTTCTGCCCGCCCGCCGAGGTGCACGGTTCGGACAACGTGGCGGTGTGCGAGGGTGCCGACGTCATCGCCATCACTGCCGGCGCCAAGCAGCGGCCCGGCCAGACGCGCCTGGACCTGGCCGCCACCAACGTGGAGATCTGCCGGACGCTGATTCCCCGGCTGCTCGACGTGGCGCCGAACGCGGTGATCATGATGGTGACCAACCCGGTCGACGTGCTGACCCTCGCTGCCCAGAAGTTCTCCCACCTGCCCCCGCAGCGGGTCCTCGGCACCGGCACGGTGCTCGACTCCGCGCGGCTCCGCCACCTGATCGCGCGCCATCTCGGGGTCGCGTCACAGAGCGTCCACGCGTGGATTGCCGGCGAGCACGGCGACTCGGAGTTCCCGCTGTGGAGCACGGCCACGGTGGGGTCCGTTCCGGTGCAGAGCTTCTCGATGCCTGGCGGCAATCGGCTGGACAGCGGGGCCGAGGAGCGGATCGCGACGGACGTGGTCACGGCGGCGGAGCGGATCATCCGTGGCAAGGGCGCGACGAACTACGCTGTCGGGTTGGCAGGGGCCAGGGTGATCGAGGCAATCCTGCGGGACGAGAGTGCCGTGCTGGCGGTGAGTTCACTGCTGGACGGCCGGTACGGGCTGAATGACGTGTGCCTGTCGCTGCCCTCGGTCGTCAACCGGACCGGTGTGGCCACCATGCTGGACGCACCGATGTCGCAGCGGGAACTGGAGCTGCTGAAGGCGTCCGCTGCCGCAGTCCGCGCGGTGGCCGACTCGCTGGGCATCTGAGTCCCCGGCGACCGACGTGATGCGGTCCGCGCTCAGTGCGCGGAAATGTCGAGCCCGGAGGTGCCGGTGATCGAGCAGCTGATCCCGGTTCCGTGCATGTTGCAGTACCCCCCGGGGTTCTTGTCGAGGTACTGCTGGTGGTAGTCCTCGGCGTAGTAGAACGTGTCGAGCGGCTTGATCTCGGTGGTGGTGTCGCCGTGGCCGGCCGCCGTCAGCGATGCGGCGTAGGAATCCCGGCTGGTCGCGGCACGGCGTGCCTGGTCCTCGGTGGTCGGGTAGATCGCCGACCGGTACTGGCTGCCCACATCGTTGTACTGCCGCATTCCCTGGGTCGGGTCGTGATTCTCCCAGAACGCCTGCAGCAGTTGGTCGTAGCCGATCTTCCTCGGGTCGTACACGACGAGTACCGCCTCGGTGTGGCCGGTCCGGCCGCTGCACACCTGCTCGTAGCTCGGGTGTGTGGTGTAGCCGCCGGCGTAGCCCGCCGCCGTCGTGTACACGCCCGGCAGCCGCCAGAACAACCGCTCGATGCCCCAGAAGCAGCCCATCCCGAACACGGCGACGTCGGTGCCGGCCGGCCAGGGCGGCAGCATGCTCGTGCCCAGCACGGTGTGCGTACCGTCGATGCTCACCGGCTGGTCACGGCCCGGGACCGCGGTCTCCGCGGTGGGCAGGTCGGTCTTGCGGGAGAACAGCCTCATCAGAACAGGGTACGAGCGCATATCGACCGGCCGCCGCCACATCCACGGCCACCTGCGCGCGTACCGCACCCCGGACCGTGGCCTCGTGATACTCGACATCCACGAAGCCATCCGACGACGCCGGACCGCTCACGGAATGCGCCTGATCATGCACAATGAGCGAGAAATGCGATCGGGGGACGGTCGTCTGCGACGGGCGAAAGGCCGGCTGTTGACGGAGATGACAGGCCGCTCGGCTGAACCCGACATCGGTGGGGCCCTGGCCACCGCAACGCAGCCCGGCCCCGCCACCGGCAGGGACACGGCCATCGACGCCCTCCGCGGTGCCTGCATCGTGAGCATGACGACCGCGCATCTCGCGGCCGGCAGCTGGCCGTACCTGGTCACCCACTCGGCGGTCTTCATCGACGGCGCGGTCGGGTTCGTGCTGCTGTCGGGCGTGATGGTCGGCCGGACCCAGCGACGCACGATCGTCGGCGGCGGCCTGCTCGCCGGGCAGCGAAAGCTGTTGCGGCGCGTCGGCGTCATCTATGCGGCGAACCTGGCGCTCTGCATCGTCGGCTTCCTGGTGGTCGCGGTCGACCCGGCTCGCAACGCCCTCTACGCGGGCGTCGCCGAACTCGGCGGACCGGTGCCGGCGGCGTTCGCGACGTTGAGCCTGCAGGTCAACCCGCAGTACACCTCGATCCTGTCGCTCTATGTCGTACTACTGCTGCTGGCAATGGTTGCGGTGGCGGCACTGTCGCGGCGACAACCCGCGCCCGTCGTCGCGGGGTCGCTCGCGCTGTACGCAGCCGGGCTCCGCTGGCCCGACGTCTTCACCTTCACCGAGCGGCCGGGGTCGCCGGGCGCGGTGAACTGGGCGACCTGGCAGGTGCTGTTCCTCGCAGCACTGCTCATTGGCTGGTACTGGAACGCGGCGCCCGTCCGTAGAGCGCGGGCCAGTTCTGGATTGGGCCGGGCCGCGGGCACCGTCGTCCTGGTCGGGGCGGCAGCCGGTTGGGTCGCGACGACGGGCGAGCCGGCTCCGTGGAAGCAGGCGATGGCCGCGCCCTTCACCGACGGACTGCTCGGTCCCGGCCGCATCCTGATGGCGTTCGCCGCAGTGATCGTCGGCTACCACGTCTGTCGGTGGGTGCTCCGGACCTGGCCGCCGCTGCTGACCCCGTTCGCCCTCATCGGTCGCCGGGCGCTGGATTGCTACGTGCTGCTCAGCGTGGTCGTCATCGTGCTGCCGAGCGTGCTGGTCTATCGGGCGTCGGGGTGGCTGGCCGTCGGGGTGACGTTCGACGTGCTGGCTCTGATGGTCGGCTGGTGCCTACTGCGCGATCGGCTGCGAAAACGACCCGTTGATCGGGCGGTGAATCGGGCGGTCGATCGGGACGGAGGAACCAGGCCCGCACAGTTGTGACCAGGCGAATCGACGTCTCGCCCTGCCGGGTCAATCTGTACACGATTGCATCATCGCCCTGAGCTATCGCAGACGGTTACCGAGGCGCACAATAAGGTTGTTACGGGGAGCGAGACCTCGGTCACCTATAGTGTTTGACTACGGGAGCGAGACTCTGTGACCGACCCATCGTCCTGCCGGCCGGTGATCGCCGCGCCGCGCCCGAGTGAGCGGGCGCCGGCCGCACGGCCACCGGCCTCCCCGATGCCGACCCCGGACATTCCGGCCCCGCAGCGGATGCGTCGATGACCTCGACAACCGACTCGACGGGGATGGGTTTCCGCGAGGCGGCCGCACCGTATATCTTCGATGCCGTTCCCGAACCGCTCGTGGTCCTGACCTCGGACGGCGTGATGACCGTGGTCAACGCGAGTGCGGAGCGGATGTTCGGCCGGCCGGCACATTGCCTTGTCGGACAACCACTGTCGGCCTTTCTTCGACCCGGCGGTGGGGATCCGGCCGGTGCGCCGCCCACCCTCGACTTTGCGGCTGCAGCCGAGGGCGATCCCGGTACACCTGCGGTCTTCCGGCACGAGTCCGGACGTGAGATCCATGTCGAGGTGCGGGGTGCTCCGGTCACGACCGCCGCCGGTCCCGGCACCGTGGTGTCCATCCACGACATGACGGCGGAGCGGGAACGGAAGGAATCCTCGCGAGCCGGGTCCGAGCGGCTGTTGCGGATTGCCGAAGCGATCCGGGTGGGTGTCGGCCTGATACGGACCGATCCGCCCGAATACGTCTACACCAACCCCACATTCCGCGAGATGATCGGCAGCCCCGGGATGGTGGGTACCAACGGGATGGTCGGCACCCACCCGGCGGGAACACCGGCGGTCATCGACGGCCACGAGGCGATGCGGCGCGCGCTCGACACGATCGGCAGCGGGCAGCCTTTCAGTACCACCGAGGTCCGCATGGCAGGACTGGGCGGCGACGCCCGCTGGGTGCGGATGACCACCGGACAGGTGGGCGTCACCAACGGTGTCACGACCGAGGTCGCGGTGACTCTCGAGGACATCACCGCGTTCAAGGACGTCGAGACGACGTTGCAGGACAGCCAGCGGGTCATGCTGGAAATGGCGGACACCATCGAGATCGGCTTCCTGCTGCGGCAGGTGTCCGACCAGCGCATCGTCTATATCAGCCCTGGATTCCTGCGGATCTTCGGATTCGACCCGACCGGACCTACCCCGGATTTCCTGGGATTGCGGCAGATGATTCATCCCGACGATCGGGAAACACTGGCTGATGCCATCCGGCTCGTCGAAACCGGGGGGCGGGCGCAGCGTGATCTCCGGATCACCCACCCCGACGGCGGGCAGCGATGGGTCCGGTTCACCGCCAATCCGATTGTCGACGCCGATGGCGTGGTGAGCAGGCTCGCTGTGGCGGCCGAGGAATTCACCGCCGTACGCGAGGCGGAGATGGTCGTCCGGTTGAGCGAGGATCGTTTCCGGCGGGCCGCCAATGCCATCGATGTCGGGATCAGCCTTCGCCAGCTGGAACCCCACCGGTTTCTCTACGTCAATTCCCGGTATATCGACATCATCGGCTACGACCCCACTGTCGCCGACGACGCAACTGCGATCGATGCGGTGGCCCGGCTGCACCCGGACGACCGGGACGGAGTGCTGGTCGACTACTGGAAACGAACCATGTCCGGGATGTCGGCTCAGGCAGAGATGCGGGTCATGCTGGAATCCGGTGGCACACGGTGGATCCGGGCGACCAGCCATCCCATTCCGGCCGAGCCGGGATCGCCCGCAATGGCTGCCGGGACCATTGAGGACATCACGGATCGAAAGGCCGCCGAGCAGGCGGTTCACTCTGCGCGACAGGAAGCCGAGTTGGCAGTTCTGGCGAGGACCGAATATCTCTCGCGCATCAGCCATGAGCTCCGCACACCGCTGAATGCGGTCCTCGGATTCGAACACCTACTGGACGGTGGCGTGGCGCCCGGCCCGGCGTCGGATGCTGTCGGGCACATCCTGCGCGGTGGCCGGAACTTGCTGAACATGATCAACGATCTGCTCGATGACTCACGCATCGGCGACAGCCTCGAGCTGTCTGTCGACGTCGTCGACATGGGCGAATTGCTGCGCGAGACCATCGAATCGGTGACACCGGCCGCACTCGCCGGTGGTGTCGAGATCACCGCCGACTTCCCGGAATCCGGGACCGAGTTGCTGGTGACGGCCGACCGGCGCGGGTTGCGTCAGGTCCTTCACGACCTGCTGTCCAATGCAGTGCAGTACAACCAGCGGGACGGGCAGGTCGAGGTTGCCTGCGCTGTTCAGGCACCGGCGGTGACGGTGTCGATCACCGACAGCGGAATCGGTATCCGTGCGGAGGACATCCCACGGTTGTTCGGCGAGTCAGACCGTCAGCCCGGTTCGGAATCCGGCACGGGTGGAACCGGGATGGGGCTGGCCTTGGCGCAGCGGTTGGTGTCCGTGATGGGCGGCCGGCTGGACGTCACCTGCACAGCAGGGCAGGGCAGTGTCTTCACCGTCCGCATGCCGATGGCGCCCTCGGGTTCTGCCGGCGGCGTCGGGGACATCGGGGTTACGCATCCGAAGCTCCTCTACATCCAGGACAACCAGTCCAGCGCCGACCTGGTCCGTCGAATCCTGCGCAAACGCCCTGCCTGGTCCTTCCACCACGGTATCGACGGTGCACGGGGGCTCGAACTGGCAGCGACGCTCGATCCACAGGTGATCATGATGGACATCCGGATCCGGGACATGAGCGCCGTTGACCTCCTGCGCGCGCTGCGTAGTCGAACCAGGACAGCGCACATCCCCGTCTTCGTGATGACCGCCGACGCCGGTCGTGACGACCTCGCCCGGCTCCGCGTGCTGGGTGCACAAGGGTTCGTCACGCAGCCGTTCGACGTCAGCGAGATCTTCCGGATCCTGGATGCGAACGCGCCTCAGGCGTGACCCTCCCTCGAGGCCGTCCCAGCCGTCACTTCGGCGACTGGATCAACTGCCACGGCGAATCGTCTTCGGGCGTCAGCGGGATCGCACCCGGCTTGTCGCCCTGCGTCCAGTACTTCGCCTGCCACCCGATGCCGTCGAGCAGCACGCGGCTGCCGGCGACGTAGATCTCCTTCGAGCTCCAGTCCGGGTAGGTGCCCGCCGGCAGTGTCGGCGTCGGC
>CAVXYU010000013.1:0-33448 GCA_963766015.1 uncultured Actinomycetota bacterium
GCCGGGGTGTCACCTGGGAGTACCGGCCCGACCAGCGTCCACGGCGTGAGATCGGCTGATGCGACCGGTGTGTCGGGCTGATCGCCGATCGAGTAGTACTTGGACTGGTAGACGTTGCGGTGCCAGACGATCTTGCTGCCCTTGGGGTAGCCGACGTTGGGATTCCAGATCTGGTACGGGGACTTCGCCGGATCGTCGATGACGGCGGTCGTTGTGGCACCTGTCGACGCGGTGGCGGTGGCGGTGGCCGAGGCGGACGCCGATCCGGTCGCCGTCGCCGGGGTAGAGGTCGTGGCGGCCGATGCGCCGCCGCCGAACGTGCGCAGGATGCTGGTGAATTCACCGACGGACTGGTCGATGCCGCTGCAGGCATCCGACACCACCTTGACGTCGGGATAGTTCGGGCCGCAGGACTGGTCGCGGTTCGCCGACCACATCGACAGCCGGGCCAGCTTGACCTGCTGCGCGAACGAGACGAGCTGCTTCGCGTCGGCGAGACCGAAGACCTCGTCAGGGATGTCGTTCTGCCCGATCATCGGGGTGGCGCCGATCATCTGCCATGCCTGCGCGTCGGACAGGTCGGTGCCGGCTGCCTTGTAAACATCCTGCAGCTGTCCCATCAGCGCGGTCAGGGCCAGTTCGCCCTGGTCGGCCATGCTGCGGCCGGCGGGCAGCGGTACGCCGTAGTCCATCGTCATCGCGTTGACGCCGGCCAGCGGCACCTTCGCCGCGACCATCGAGTTGAGCACGGCCAGCCCCTCGGCGACCAGTCCCTGCTCGCCGACCGGCAGCGTCAGCCAGATCGCGACCGGTTTGCCGGCGGCAGCAGCCTTGGTGCTGATCGCCGCCATCGCTTCGGCACGGCGTTTGTTGACGGCGGAGTCGGATGCGGCCGATCCCTCGATGTCCAGGTCGATCTCGGTTGCCGAGTAGCGGTCGATGACGGACTGGTACGCGGCGGTCAGTTCCTTCACGTCGGTGCAACCGATGCTCAGTTCGGAGTTGGCCGCTCCGCCGAACGACACCGTGACCTCGCCGCCGAGCTGCCGGAGCCGGGCGACCCGCCGGTCCAGGTCGAGTTGCTCGCCGCCCGCGGCGGCCATCGTGTATGCGCCACCCCAGCTGGGCTCACAGGGCTTTTCCCGGTCGCTGACCACGAAGGCCAGCACCGCCGATGTGGTTTCCCCGGTGGCCGGGCTCTCGAACGGGTACGTCGGGGTTGACGTCACGTCGACGTACGGCGCGAACCACGCGTCGGGGACCGGTGCGCCGGCAACCGATTCCTGGTGACGGTTGAACCACCACCACCCCGAGATGCCGCCGGCGACGACGGCGAAGACCAGGAACACCCGGAACCAGGAGAGGTGCCGCCCGCTGCCCGACGGTCCCGACGTGGCAGGCAGTGGGGTCGCGGCCACCGGCGGTGGCGCGTCGGTGGGTGGCAGTTCGGTGGATGGCACGTCGGTGGGCTCACCGACCACGATGCGGTCGTCACTCATCAGGAGTCCCTCGCGGTCGTGACGGGGATCTCGACCCGGTCGGCTGCCTTGGGATCGGTGTCGTCATTCCAGGTGCTGCCCTTGCCGGCCACCCGGTCTCCGACCCGGATCGGATCGTCCGCCCCGGTCAACCGGTCGCTGGCCCGGCCGCCGTCGCCGGTGCCCGCGTTCGGCCGGTCGCTGACGCGCCGTCCGGCGCTGCCGCCGTTGCGGTGTGCACCGGTGCCGCGGTCGCTCGCCCTGTTGCCGGCGTTGTCGCCGACCCGGTCGTCGCCCCGGTCGCCACCCCGGTCGTGGCCGCGGGTGCCGGCGTTGACCCGGTCGCCGCGCCGGTCCCCGGCGTCGCCGGCCCGTTCGCCGCCGTCCACCCGGTCGGTTGCCCGCCGCCGATAACCCTGACCATCGCCGCCGCCCGCCCGGTCGGAAGCGCGCCGGTTGTGCTTCACGGGGGCCTCGGGTACCTCGGCCAGGATGCGGAACATTCCCGTGCCGTCCGAGATGTGCTCGCCGGTCGCCGTTGCCGGTGCGCCCCGGTAGAGCACGTCCTCCCAGGTCGGTTTCGACGGTTCCAGGTTCTCCTTGCGGCGACGCCGGACGGCGACCTTCGGCTTGCTGGCCTTGTCGGTCACATACAGGCGCTCCACGAACCCGAGCCAGATGTCGACCAGCGCATTCGAGGCGCCCATCAGCGCGAACAGCGCGTAGCTGGCAGTCAGTGCATTGAACGCGGCGAACGTCGCGTTGCCCCAGAATTGATTGCCGACATCGCGCCAGACGGTCAATGCCGAGAACACGATGATGATGAACGGGGAAATGGCGAACAGCAGCGGGGTTGCGGTGCGGTTCGCGACCTTCGGTGTCCGGGCGAACGGGATCCGTTTACCGGTGACGGCCTGCTGGATCGATTTCACCACGCCTGCGAGATTGACCGGCAGGAGGATCAGGTTGAACCCGTAGACCCGGAAGATGTCCATCCGCTTGTAGCCGCATCGCTTGAGGTCCGACGACATCGCCATGAAGTACGGCGCCGCGGCCATCAGCACCAGCGGACTGAGCAATTGACTGTTGAACGGGTAGGCCAGCAACAGCACCAGGGCGATGCTGCTCCAGCAGGTGGAGGCGAGATAATTGACCCGCAGAAGGGTTTCGATCGTCTTGTTGCTCTCGGCCCGCTTGAGCCTGGCCTTTCGGAGCACGAACAACTTCGGCATGATGATCAGCCCGCCATTCGCCCACCGGCGGCGCTGAATGCACAGCGATCCGAAATCAGGCGGGGTGGCCGAATAGCTCAGCCGTTCCGGGTAATTCAGCAGTTTCCAGCCGTGAATGGCGAGATCGATGCTGGACTCTGTGTCCTCGATGACGGTGCGGTCCATGACGTAGCGGCGGATCTCGAAACCGCCCTGATGCTCGATCTCGACGATGTCGTCCAGCGCGCGTTTCCGGATGACGGCGTTGGCGCCGACCCAGAACGTGGCCCCGTGATAGCTCATTCCCTGGTGCACGATGTGCTGCAGGTCGGTGGTCGCGCCGGACAGCCGTTCCATTCGCGTCGCGGATCCGGGGAAGGCCGAATACGGCGTCTGGATGACGGCGAGCCGGGCATTCTCCGGCTGCGTCATCACGTAGACCAGTCGCAGGCAGTATTCCGGCAGGATGATGCTGTCCGCATCCAGCGTCAGCAGGTATTCGGAGTCCGGAATGACGAGTTCGCCCTCGGAGCCGGCCGCCTGCGCGAGAACCTGGCCGTCCGGCGTCGACCGGATGTGGAAGCTGTGGCCCATCAGCCCGATATAGCTGTTGAGGTTCATCGCCTTGTTGGCCTCTTGGGACAGCGAGGAGTACATCTTCCGTTCGAACGAGGTGATCTCGGCACGGAACGTCCAGGCCAGCCGGCGGTAGAGCTGCAACATCCGCTTGCGCGGGATCAGTGCCTCCTCCGACGCGGCCGTCATCAGTGCCTGGCTGACATCGGCGAAATCGGTGGCGAGCACACCGAGAATCTGGTCGGCGAAGAACTTGTCGACGTGGTCGGTGATTCTCTCCTCGGCGACGCGCATGCGCAGCCAGTCCGCGGCCCAGCGGTACTGCCGGGCCAATTCCAGGACCTGGTCGACGGAGGTCTCCGGCTTCGGACCCCCTTTACCGTCAGAGTCTTCGCCGGCGTCACCGCCGCGCAGCCCGTCATCGAGAAAGCTGTCCGCCTCCCGGTCCTCGTCGAGATCGGCTTCGATCTCGCACCACGTCTCGAATGTCTCGAGTCCGGCGTCGAACCGCTCACGCGGCACCCGCAGCCATTCCATCAGGTCCGCCGGCATCTGCCGGGCGCCTTCCAGGGTGGCCTTGTGCGACGCCGCAGTCGGATTGGGCGGGTCGTCCAACAGCAGCACGACCCGCATCTGCGGGTACTCCTGGAGAGCGGCGGACAGCAGCGTCATCCGGACGACCGCGATCTCTTCCCGGTACGACGGGACCAGCACGGTCATCGACGGATGGTGCTTGTCGAAGGAGGCGTCGATGACGGCCCGCGGAACGCGGCGGTGTGCCCGCGTCCGGTACAGCGCCCCCTGCCTGGCGACCAGGTAGAGCAGTGAGGACAGCGCGAGGAACGAGGTGATGGCAACGTAGGTGATCGTTTCCCACAGGAAGCGCGGGTTGCCCTGGTACGAGTTGTTGATGATGCCGGTGAAGAAGTAGGAGAAGACGTACGCCAACCAGGCCAGCACGGTGAAGACGATGGCGATCCGGCCCATTGCCATCCGGGCATCGCTTGCCTGCGGTGCGACCGGCGGCAGCGGTTGCGTCCGCTTGTCGGCCCCCCATTGGCGACGCGGCGGCTGAACGGGGTCAGCGGGTGGGCGAGTGGGTAGCGCGACGCTCATCAGCTCTCCTGCTCGAAGCCGCCGGGGGCGCGGCCGCGCACGAAAGCGCGACCGAAGAGACCATGCTCCGCCGGACGGGTGATATTCGTTCCTTCAGTCTATAGCGCGGCATTGGCAAATAGACGTAACGAATCCTGTCGAATCGGGCGTTCGCGCCCGAATCATCACTTGAGCTGATCCGCCGCACCGGATTCCTCGGTGATACGCGCTACGACGCCCGGATCGCCTGCGCCGAACGCGCGCCGGGCAACTCTTCCCGGTCGGCGACCGCAGCGAGCAGGCTCTCGAGGGCCGCGGCGGTGACGGGCTTGCTCAGGTAGCCGTCCATCCCGGCGGCGATCAGCCGCTCACGGTCACCCTCCAGCGCGTTGGCTGTGACAGCCACGATGTGCGTCTTCCTGTCGAACGTCCCGATCAGTTCGCGGATCCGGGCGGTGGCCGCCACGCCGTCGACGCGGGGCATGTGGACGTCCATCAGGATCAGGTCGAACGCCTTGCTACGCACCGCATCGACCGCCTCCTGACCGTCGACGGCGACGTCCGCCCGCACGCCGAGGCGGCTCAGCATGCGCAACGCGACCATCCGGTTGGTCGCGTCGTCCTCGGCCAGCAGCACCGCCAACCCGCCCAGCGAGGGCGCCTCAGCAGGCCGGGGCCCGTCCGTGACCGTGGCAACCGTCCCCGGCCGTGCGGGCTGCCCGGCCTGGTCACGCGGACCGGTCATCGAGGCCGGTCCGACGGGCACCGTGAAGGTGAAGGTCGATCCCCGCCCCGGGGTACTGGTCAGTTCCAGCGTGCCGTCGAGGTGCTGGGCGGTCAGCCGGCAGATCGACAGGCCGAGGCCGGTCCCCCCGAACGTGCGCGTCGTCGATGCGTCCACCTGGGTGAACGGCAGGAAGATTCGGTCCTGCCGGTCGACGGCGATCCCGATGCCGGTGTCCTCGACGGCGAACCGCAGTGCGCCGCCGTCAGTGCCGGCTTCGAACCCGACACCCACCCGGACACCGCCGTCCCGGGTGAACTTGAGGCCGTTGGCGATCAGGTTCAGCAGGACCTGACGGATGCGGTTCTCGTCGGATTCCACCGCTGACGGCACATCGGGCGCCACCTCCACGGTGAGTTCCAGACCTGCGGTCGTCGCGGTGGCGGCGAACAGCGAGGTGACGTCATCCATCAGGGCGCGGACCAGGAACGGCCTGTTCTCGATCTCGATCCGCCCGGAGTCCAGTGCTGAGAAGTCCAGGATGTCGTTGACCAGTGCCAGCAGCAGGGTCCCGCTGCGCTGGGCCGTGCTGACGTACTCCTGCTGCTCTTCGTCCAGTTCGGTGTCCTTCAGCAGCGCGGTCACACCCAGCACCGCGTTCAGCGGGGTCCGGATCTCGTGGCTCATCGTTGCCAGGAACGCCGACTTCTCCTGGGCCAGACTCAGCGCCGTCTCGGTGGCGTCGCGGAGTTGCTGTTCCATCAGGCGGCGGTCGGTGACATCGGTCTGGATCGCGACATAGCGGTTCATCAGCCCGGCGTCGTCCCGGACGGCATGCGCCTCGATGTGTACCCAGTACGGGCGGCCGGTCGCGGTGTAGTTCAGGACCTCGACCGTGAAATCCTCCCCCGCCCGGACTGCCTCGTGCATGACGGCGACCGTCGTCTGGTCGGTCTCGGGTCCCTGCAGGACGCGACCCGGGCAGTGGCCGTGCACCGCATCGAGCGAATAGCCGGTGGTGCGGACGAAGGCGTCGTTGACCCATTCGATGCGCCCGTCGACATCGGTGATGACGACAAGGTTGTCGGTCGCGTGCACGACCAGAGCGTGGGTCCGCAATTCGGCATTGAGTGCGACCAATTCGGCGGCAGCCTTCTCCCGCTGGCGGCGTGAACGCCGCGAGGCGTATCCGGCCACGGTGAGGAAGACCAGGAATCCACCGGCGGTGACTGCCAGGAACAACATCAGCCTGTCGGTCTGTCCGAGCAGCTGGCGGGTTTCCTCGTTGGCCTTACCCGCCCGCACCTTCCGACTGATCTCGCCGTCGCTGACCAGTTGGTTGTAGTTCTTCTCCAGTGCGGCCACCCCGTCGGCCGCGACCGCGATCCGGGCGGCGTCGCCGGTCGACACGGCCGCCGCGACGGCCGGCCGAACCTCGGTGGTCCATCGCTCGGCCAAGGTCGCCGACCGGGCGAGCAGCTCGTCAGACCCGAGCGTCTTTCCCTGATAGGGCAGTGCGCCTTCCTGGACACGCTGATCCACGAACGACTGGGTCAGCCCGATGGCCGAGGTGTCCAGTGGCGCACCGAGGAGCAGCGCGCGAAGCCGCAGCAATTCCCGCTGCGCCTGACCCAGTGTCCGGACGTTGGCGTCGACCGCTTCCTGGGTGAACGCCACACTGCTGCGCAGGGTCCCGGTCTGCTGCACCACCACGATTCCGAGCCCGGTGGTGGCGAGCAGCATCACGACCGCGAGCCCGAGCAGCACGGCGCCGACCGCCCGCGGGCGGGACGTATCGGGTCGCAGCCCCTCCCGGAGCGCCGGTGGGCCGAACAGTGCCGGAGGTGGCGTCATCTGACGGTGATCGCGGACAGTTGCCAGATGCGGCGTGGGTCGTAGACGGTCGGATCCAGGTCATACCCGGTGGTCGGGTAGATCACCCGCAGCGGCCCGTAATGCGCCACCGTCATGGGTTCGCCGTCGAGGCGGGTGGCCAGCAGGACCGGCAACTCGGTCACGTCGGACATCGGCAGGTCGACGGAGTAGTCGTTCAGCGCGTCGGCCCGCAGCCTGGTCGCATTTTGAACACCGAGCGCCGACAGAACCGTGGACAGCAGCACGCCGCGGAAGGTGACCTGCCGGCCTTCGGCCAGCCTGTCGTCCACGGAGCACTCGACCTGCGGCAGGGCGTCGAGATACCCGAGGTCCAACGGTGCGGTCGTCGCGGCACCGTTCCGCAGTCCGTTGACGGTGAGCACGACCGTGCCGGCGGCTGCCCGGTTGTCGGCGGACTTCGACGCGGGCATCGCCGCGGTGCCCGGTGCCGACAGCGCCGTCGGGTCGCCGAGAGTGCGGCAGCCGCCCCGATCGAGCCATTGGGCCACCGACGCCAGTTCGGTGGTACCGGCCGCCGATGGCAGGCCGGCCGATTCCGGTGCCGTCGCCGCGCAACCCGCGGCCGCCGACAGGGCCAGCAGGGTCGACGCCGCCAGCAGTGCGGTCCGGGTCCGAGTTCATGAGGCCCAGTCAAGGTGTAGCTCACCAAGGTGCGTTATGGCGATCCTCAAGATCTGTTCAAGAAGCCCGTTCGGCCGTCCGGCACGGTGCAGGATGAGCCGTATGTCCATCTCTTTCGACGCCGGCTCTTTCGACGCCGGTCGGCTCACCGAACTCGGCGAGGATCTCGGCGACCCGGAATTTCTCCGGCAGACGGTCCGGGTCTACCTGGATGAACTGCCCGGCCGGACAGCGATGATGCACCACGCTGTCCGGACCGATGATCGCCGACTGCTGGAGGATTCGGCGCACAGCCTCGGCTCGGCCAGCGCGATGCTCGGAGCGCTGGAACTGGCGGACGCGTGCCGCTCCGTCGAGCAACTGGCGGGCACGGCGGACATGGACAGCCTCATGGTGCTGGTCGACCTCTGGACCTCAGCCGTCGAGCGCGCCGAAGCGGCCCTGCGACAATGGCTCTCGGCTCAGGGGTCGAATCTGTAGCCGATCCCGCGAACGGTGGTGATATGCCGCGACCTGGCAGCCGGTTCGCGGATCTTCCGCCGCAGGTTCGCCAGGTGCACGTCCACCACGTGATCGTCACCGAACCAGTCCTGGCCCCACACCTCGGCCATCAGCACCCTGCGTCCGAAAGCCCGCCGCGGTGCGGCCGCCAGGGTGTCGAGCAGGTCGAATTCGATCCTGGTCAGCTCGACGAGATCACCGTCCACCCTGACCTCCCGGGCGGAGGGGTCGATGGTCAGGTCGCCGAAGTCGCGGAGCTCCGCCCTGGCCACGGTGCCCGCGGACGTCGCTGCATGGCCTTGATCCGCATCGACAGTTCACGGGCGGAGAACGGCTTTGTCACATAGTCGTCCGCGCCGACGGCCAGACCGAGCACCCGGTCGAATTCCTCGTCCCTGGCGGTCAGCATGATCACATACGCATCGCTGAACTCACGAACCCGCCGGCAGACCTCGATCCCGTCCAGGACGGGCAGGCTGATGTCCAGCAGCATGAGTTCGGGGGTGTCGGACCTGGCCATCTGCACCGCTGTGCCACCGTCGCGGGCGACAGACACGTGGTAGCCCTCGTTCTCGAGAAGTCGCGTGCCGACCCGCACGTATTCCTCGGTGTCCTCGACCAGCAGGGCCCGGCGCTGCCCGGTGCGGTCCGTCATCGGGTTCCCTCCGGTGGAGTGGCCGCCGTCGACGGAACCGTCTCGAGGTCGGCCGTACGCGGTCGCCCGGCGGTCGCCCGCTGCTGCTCCTGCGCGAGCATCGCCGCCAGTTCGCGGCCGCGGAGCGGTTTGGTCAGGCAATCGTCCATGCCCGCCGCCCGCCACTTCGCCAGATCAGCCGCCGCCGCGGTGGCGGTCAGCGCGATGATCCTGGGCTGACGCAGCGGGTGGGCGCGAATCCGCCGGGTGGCCTCGAGCCCGTCCAGTTCCGGCATGTGCACATCCATCAGGATGACGTCATAGTCACCGTCGTAAGCCGCTCGCACCGCGGCCACGCCGTCGACAGCGGTGTCGACCTGATGACCCGACTTCCGGATCATGGCTGCGCCGAGCCGCAGGTTGACCGCGTTGTCGTCGGCCAGCAGGATGCGCAGACCGCCGGGACGGGGCTGATCCACGCGGTGCTGATCGATGCTGTGTTGATCGATGCTGTGTTGGTTGATGCTGTCTGATTCCCGCGCCGCGGGTGTCGCCTCGGTGACCGGGGTCGCGACAGATTCTGCGACGACAGGCATTTCGACGGCGAAGGTGAAGTCGGAGCCGACGCCGGGGGTGCTGCGGAGCGAGATATCGCCGCCCATCGCCCGGACGATGTCCCTGCTGATCACCAGGCCGAGACCGGTGCCGCCGTACTTGCGGGTGACGGACGAGTCGGCTTGGACGAACGGGCTGAACAGCTTGCCCTGTTGCTCTGCGTCGATGCCGATCCCGGTGTCCGTCACGCTCACCCGGAGCCGCGCCGCACCTGCCGCCCGGTGCGACCCCGATCCACCGGTCAACCGCCGCACCGTGATCGCGACCTCCCCGCGACGGGTGAACTTCACGCCGTTCGCGGCGAGGTTCAGCAGGACCTGACTGAAGCGGGTGACGTCACCGATCAGCCGGCGCGGGCACTCGGGATCCACCTCGGCGGTCAGCGTCACCGCTTTGGCGCTTGCGGACGAGGCGAGGAGTTCGACCACGCCGTCGACCGCCTCGGAGAGATCGAACGGGCTCTGCTCCAGCACGAGCTGACCCGAGTCGATCTTCGAGAAATCCAGCACGTTGTTGATCACGGACAGCAGCAGATTGCCGCCCCGGTCGACGGTCTCGGCGTACGAGCGTTGTTCGTCATCGAGATCGGTGGCGAGCAGCAACTCCGTCATGCCGATGACGGCCGTCATCGGCGTCCGCAACTCGTGGCTCATCATCGCGAGGAATTCCGATTTCGCTTCGGTGGCCGCGAGTGCCTCGTCCCGGGCGGTCTGCAGCCTGCGGCGCAGGTCGACTTCCTTGCGGTTCGCCGCAACCGTGTCCCGGACGGCCAGCACGATCCTGCCGGTACCCAGAATCAAAGTGACGAAGGCCAGCACGACGGCGAGCAGTGGGCGCCGGGAGAATTGATCGGCCACCAGGACCAGCAAGGCGCCGACCGAGGCGATGGCCGGGATCGTCAGCGAGATCGCTGATGGCACGGGCGGACCGGGTTCCGGAATACCGGAATTCCAGACGGCCAGCGCGAGCAGCAGCAGCGCTCCGAGCCAGACGGCATCGGCCGGGACGCCGCGCATATAGGTCCCGGCCGCGACATCGCGGACCAGGAACGCATTGGCGACGGCCATCGCGGAATAGGCGATGGTCATCATCCACCAGACCCGGCTGGGTCGGCGGCCGAGAACGGTCAGCGCCCCGAGGAGCATGGCGAGCAGCAGCACCATTCCGAGCGGATAGGTCAGCGCGGCGGCCACTTCGTCGGGCTCGATGGCCACCTGAGAGACAGGTTCCAGCAGCAGTGCGGCACCGGCCGCGGTCAATCCCACCGCCGCGATCAGCCCGTCCAGCCAGACCGCCGTGGGCGCCACGGGGAGTCGCCGGCGAAGCGACAGCACCAGGCTCAGAAAGGCGAGCACGACGAACCCGCTGTACAGCAGGTAGGTGAGCAAGGGCGTGTCCTCGCCGGTGGGTTCGGCGACGATCGAGGCGACCGCATCGCCGAGCGGAATGCACAGGGTGGCCAGGCCGAGCAGCCCCCAGCTCAGACGTTCCCGATCGTCGTACAGCAGGCGCATGGCGATGAGGAACGCCGGCAGCAGTTCCACCGCTATGTAGAACCAGGTGTCCCACCAACCCGGTCGTTCGGTTCTTCCGCTCATGAGTGTCGACGCGAAATAGGCGGTGCTCGATGCAGCGCCGACAACGAACAGGACCGCAACCCAGGACGGCATGTGCGGAGCCGGACTTCGGGTGCCGGGGACCGGTCGCGCCGCGGCGGCGGTCGGCGTGCTGCCGTCGGCCATGCCATCACCCCCTCCGGTGCCGTCCTCACGGGTTGATCGAATCTTGACCCGCCGCAGACCGTGCCGTGGGACAGAACGACCACAGTTTCCCAGTAGACGGTGAGGAATCGTCCCGGCGACGGGGCTCCCTCACACTCCCGGGTGTGATGCGAGCGAGAAAGCTGTCTCTTCTCACTCTTTCGGGCGGTCACTCGTCACTGATATCGCACCGTCGATCGAAACATTGAGCAGAAAAGGTGACCGTCATGTCCAGTGTTGCGACTCTCGAGCCCGTCACAAGCGCAGTTGACCCGGTGGCATCCGACCTGTCGAGCGTGGTGTTCGTCGACTCGAGCGCGCTGGCGGAATTGCTGCGCGGGCAGCGGGCGGCCGCCGTCACCGGCGGCGATCTGGTGCTGGTGAATCCCTCGGACCCGGTGCGGATCATCCTGGAGCTGACGGCGCTGGACCAGGTGTTCACCACGGAAAGTGCCGTCCTGCCGGGATGATGATCGGGGGTCGTGAGGGAAGGGGGTCCGGGATGCCGGCGAATGGCGTTCACGCCGCGGGAGGTCGACTGGCGCAGGCCGGGTCCCAGGAGCGCCTGACCGAGGCGTTGATCCGCACTCAGGACCGGATGGATGCACTGCAGGCGCTGATCGGCGTCCCGGTCGACTCCCTGGACGACACCAAGGCGCTGGCCATGATGCTGGCCGAGGCACTGGAGCTGACGAACTCCGACTGCGCCGTCCTGCGCACCGCGGAGGAGACACTGGTCGTCGGATCGGTCGAGCTGGCCACCGGGCTGCGGCAGCTGGTGGAGCCGGCCGGTATCGGTGCCGGCGGGCCGCAGCTGATCGACTTCGGTTCGGGCGCAGCCGTTGTCGTCGCGCTGCACGATGGCGACGCACCGGCGGCGTTGGCCTTCGCGCGCGGCGCCGACCAGCAGTACTCCACCGGCGACCTGCAACTCGTCGACGCTGTCGTCGCGGCCACCGACAAATTGCTCACCCTCTCCAGGATGTACCGCGAGGGCATCGCCCGGGCCACCATCGAACGCGAGCACCAGCTCGCCTCCACCCTGGCGCAGTCGGTTCTGCCGGCCGGCCCGCCGAGGCTGGCCGGCACCGAGCTCTTCGCCCGGGTCATTCCCGCAGACGTCGCCGGCGGCGATTTCATCGCCTTCGAGGTGCTGGACGGGGTGCTGTGGTTCGCGGTCGGTGACGTCGCCGGCAAGGGACTCCCCGCGGCCATCGTGATGACCCGCGCCGTCAGCGCGGCGCGGGTCGCCTTCCATTCCCGCGCCGAGGACGACCCGGCCGGCGCGCTCGCCGCAATCAGCGAGGAACTGCACGACTACCTCTATGACGTCGGCCTTTTCGTCACCCTCGTGGTCGGCGCGCACCGTCCCGGCAGCGGCATCGTGCATGTCTGCAACGCCGGGCATTCGCCGGTGGTCTCGGTGGCGGACGGGGTGGCCTCTCCATTCCCGCCTCCATGCCGCCGATCGGTGTCGTCCGCGGGCGGATCGGCCGGACCGTCGCCGTCCCCCTGGGAACCGGATCCGTCCTGGTCCTCGGTTCGGACGGTCTGTCGGAGCAGCAGGACCCGTCGGGGGCGCTGTACGGCTACCCGCGGTTCGGGCAGCAGGTTTCCGCCCTGGCGGGACTCCCGGTCGACGAGATGGGTGAGCGCCTGATCGCGGACGTCGTCGCTTTTGCCAAGGGCGCTCCGCCGTCCGACGACCGCACCCTGGTGCTGCTGAAGGGAACGCCGTGACCACCCCCGATCTTCCTGCCGTCGTCCGGACGCTGTCCCTGCCGGCCGAGCCGGTCGAGCTGCGCCGGCTGACCGCCTGGGTGGCAACGCTTCTCGAACCTGGCGGCTCCGATGCGGTGGTCCTAGAGCCGAAGGTCGAGCTGGCGGTGCACGAGGTGTGCATGAACGTCATCGACCACGCCTATGGTTCCGGTCATTCGCCCGCGCCGGCCGACATCACCGTCGAAGGGTCGATCGATCGGGACGCGGTGCGGGCGCGGATCATCGATACCGGCACGCCGTTCGACCCCGGGACGGTCCGGCCGCCGGTGCCGGGTGTGCCGCAGATCCGCGGCTACGGCTTGGTGATCGCCGAGAAGCTCACTGACGAACTGACCTACCACCGTGCGGACGGCGCCAACGTGTGGTGCCTCCGCTTCGATCGGCCCGGCTTCGACCAGCCCGGCTTCGACCGACCCACCGATGTCCAGGAGAACCGATCATGATTCCGACCGTCCCTGTCAGTGCCGAGACTCCGACCGTGCAGAACGCCGCGCTGACCATCACCATCACGCCGTTGCCCGATCACTCGGGAACGCCCGGCGCACGTGGGTCGGCGGTCTGCGTTCTCGCCGGCCGGCTTGACGCAGTGCAGGCGGCGGGGCTGCGGGCGGAACTGACGGCCGCGCAGCAGGCCGGTGCGGCCTCGTTGATCGTCGACCTGCACGCCGTCCACTTCATCGACAGTGCCGGACTGGCTGCCCTGGTCCGTGCCCGCAAGGAAGCCCACAGTGCCGGCGGCCAGGTGGTTCTGGTGAACCCGGCGGACCCGGCCGTGCTGCGGGTCTTCCGGTTGACCCAGTTCGACGAGGTGTTCCGGATGGTCGACGCGCGTGGTGCCCGGTGAGCGTGCCGACTCCCGCCCGGGCACCGATCGTCGTCGTCGACGACGACGTCGTTTCCCGCCTGGTGCTCGCACACATGCTCCGCCGGCTCGGTTTCGACGTGGTGGAGGCGGACGATCTGCAGCCCGCGGTCACCGAAGTCGGCACATCGCTGTTCTCCCTGATCATCTCGGATTACTCGATGCCCGGCGGTACCGGTCTCCAGTTGCTCGATCGTCTGCGAGACGGGTCCTTCCAGGAGCAGCGACCGCCGTTCGTCCTCGTCACCGGCATCGTCGACGATCCCGCGTCGGGCGGCCGGTTCGACGCGGTCGATGCGTACCTGACGAAACCGATCAGCACCCGGGCGCTGCGGGCATGCCTGCACGACGTGCTGCCGCAGTGGACGCCGACCGGATGAACTCCCACGGCATGAACTCCCACGGCATGAACTCCCACGGCATGAACTCCCAGGGTGGTCCGCACCGGACGCGACGATGGTGAGTATCCGCAGGCGTTTCGGCGCAACGACTCTCGGCCTCGGCTGGGCGCTGGCCGCGGCGCTGACGGCGGTCGGCGTCATCAGGCTCTTCCGCTCGGACAGCCAGCCGCAGCTGATCGGTGTGCAGGGTGTCGGTATGTGGCTGTTGCTGCCCGCGTTCCCGCTGGCGCTGGCCGCGGCGCTGACCCGCAAACGCGCCCTGGCCGTTGTCGCCGTCGCGCTGGCGCTCGGCAACGTTGTCTGGGTGGGTGAGATGTTCCAGGCCGGAGGCGGGGAAAGCGCCGTTGCGGGCTCGGCGGACGTTCACCTGGTCACCGCCAACATGCTCCTCGACAACACCGATGTCGCCGGGCTCTCAGCCGATCTGCTGGCCACCGGCGCTGATGTGATTGCCCTGCAGGAGGTGACGCCGGACAACCTCGCGGGACTGCGGGCGGCCGGTCTGCTCGCCGCCTACCCGCATCAGGTGCTCGATCCGCGTCCGGAGTTTCACGGGTCCGTCATCCTGTCCAGGCTGCCGATTGCTGACGGCGGTGCCATCGACGTTGCCGGTTCGCCCATGACGCGCGCCGACATCGTCACGGCGGCAGGCGCTTTCCGGCTGGTCAATGTTCACACCGTCGCCCCGCTGGGCGAGTCGGAGTCGGCGACCTGGCGCGCTCAGTTGGCCGCGCTCAGTGCCATGCCCGGTGAGTTCGGCGGGCCGTTGGTGATGGCCGGGGACTTCAACGCGACCGCCGACCACGCCCCGATGGCCGCCCTGCTGGGCAGCGGGGCCAGGGATGCGTTCGTTGTCGCCGGCCGTGGGGTGGGTGCGACCTGGCCGCAGTGGCCGGGACCGATGATCCCGGTGATGCGGCTGGACCATGTGCTGGTCGACGGCGGCATCGCGGTGCGCTCCGCGCAGGTGCAGCACAACCCCGGCAGCGACCATCGCCGGCTCTCCGTGGAGCTCGCGATTCCGCCTGGGGGAGAAGGCGATCCCACACCGGCGTGAGAGTGCCTGCGGGCGTCGACGTTCTGATCGAATGGACGTCTGCCTTGCGCCGGGCGGGGTGTCGCGGCTGATCTGCGAGGGAGCGGTGCAGTGAACGCCCCAGAACTGGGCCGGCCCGGGTCCATGAGATGCACAACACGCGAGTTGACTCAGGGCATGAGGATTCGCCGTGGTCTGCTGTTCGTCGTTCTACCGATAGCGATCATCTTGCTCTACGTCCGCAGGATCAGGCCGTGGCAATTGACCTGGGGCGCGACACCGTCCGAGGTGGGGCGATCGCTGCCCGGTGATGAACTGGTGCCGCGGCCGACCTTTGACGCCACTCGGGCGATCACGATCCGTGCGACGCCAGCCGAGATTTGGCCCTGGCTGGTGCAGGTCGGACTGACCAGGGCCGGCTGGTACAGCTACGACCTGCTCGACAACCTCGGTCGCCACAGCGCAACGCGGATCATCCCGGAATTGCAGCACCTCGAGGTCGGTGACGTCGTTCCGATGAGCCCCGACGGGAAGCAGGGCATGCGGGTGCTGGCCATGGACCCGCCCACGACAGGTACGCAGGGTTCGATGGTCTGGGGAACCCCGGGCGACACCACCTGGACCTGGCAGTTGGATGCGACTCCCGACGGTTCGACCCGGCTGATCACCAGGGTCAGATCGCGCTACCGATGGTTATCGCCCTCGCTCGCGTTCTCGGTGCTGCTCGAGTTCGGCGACATCTGGATGATGCGCAGAATGTTGCTCAACATTCGGTCACGAGCGGAACACGCAGTCACCGAACGGTGAGATCCTCCTGTCGACATGCGATGCGCCGGCGACCTGTCCTCGTCGGCTCACATTCGTTTGCCCTCAGGCGTTCTCATCATGGCTGTTTCGGGGTATGTTCAAGGTGCTTGAACGCTCAGCACCCGTCGCGGTTGCCAATACCGATTCCATTGCGTCGCTCGTCATTGAAATCCCGGTTCGCGATCTTCTACCGCTCCACGGCCATGTGTGTCGATGCATCAGAGGAGGCGGCAATGGGCTGCCGGGAGACGGTCGTCAACGACCTCACCACCCTCAGTGACGCGCTCGACGAACGCTGGGGCGACCTTCCCGCGGCGGTCAGAGTGCTGGCTGACGACCTCACCGCGACGGTACCGTCGTTCCTCGGGCTGACCGTCATGCTGCACGTCTCGGACAGCCCGATCGTCATCAGCCACGGGCAGGTCGACCACTCCGCTGACGCGGGTGGATCGTTGAAGCTGTCCCTACTGCCAATGGGCGCAGCTACAACGACCGGGAGCATCGCGTTCTACTGCGGGACCCCTGGCGCATTCCTGGCCCTGGCCGACGACGTTCGGTGGATCTTCAACCTTGATGGTCGGCCGGTACTCGACGGGCACCTCCCGACGGTCCCGGAGCCGGCCGCCCTGCATGGGGCCCGCGGCCCACCACGGGTGTCGATGGCGCCGTACGGCTCAGGGCACCGCCCCGGTAGGCGATCGCGACGATGTGGGCGCGGTCGCGGGCGTTCAACTTCCCCCCGATCCGCGCCAGATGATTCCTGACGGTCAGCGCCGACAGCGAAACCTGTTCCGCGATCAGTGCGGCTGTGACCTACAGCAATGTCGATCTACCTTACGTCGCCGGCGGGGCCTAACGATCTCACCGTTGGACCTCGTAATCTCTGTGCCACAGGTCATGTCAACAGACCGTCGCGGAGTCCGAGCGCGACGGCATGGGCCCGATCGCGGGCGCCGAGTTTGCGGAAGAGAATCCGGCACCGGGTTTTGACCGTATCCACCGACAGATACATTTTCCGCGCGATCTCAGAGTTCGTCTGACCCTCGCCGATGCGCTGCAACAGCGTGCGTTCGAGGTCGGTGAGTGCAAGCGGGCCTGAGCGCTCCCGCCCGTTGGAGCCGTTGGCCGACGACCCGGGCGGCTGACGGAGCAGCGGGCGCGCGATATCCCAGAGCATCAGCCCGTGAGCGCCCTGGCCGATGGCGTCGATCAGCAGCTCACTGTCATGGGCGGAGCCGAAGACGATGATCGGGACCACCGGGTAAGCGCGCGAGAGCATGTCCAGAGCAGCCGTGCCGCTGGACGTGCCGCGGTGAATGCCGACCAGCACGACGTCCGTCGGGCGGGAGTTGAATGCGTCGACCGCCGCCCGCCCGTCCGGCACAGCCTGAACCACCCGCAGGTGTGAATGGTTTCCGGCGAATTGCTCGGACAATGAACGTCGCACGACCGGATGGTGATCGCATACCAGAACAGTTTTGGTCAAAGACTGTTCTTGTGTAGGTTTCAGCGCACTTGTCACGGTTGTCACCACAATGTGAACCATACGACGAGAGGCGGTGCAGTCCTGGACCGCAACAACAGGTCTCTTTTCGACCCGAAACGAGAAAAGGCAGTGAGTGAGAAGTTCCGAACGTGAAATCCGAATCCACGCTCACGCGTTTTCCATGGGTCAATGGTAAGGCCGCCGCTCCTTTTCGGCCACCGGTCGTCGTGCCTGTCAGTGCCCGGTACGGAGCGTCCGGGTGCTGGACAATGACGAAGGTGGACTTGAATGGTCCATCCGAGTGGGGCGGCAGAGGCCACCGGGCCATACGGCCCAGAAGGAATGGATTCCGCTCACCGCGCGCTGCCCGAGAAAAACCCGAATGCGGTACTTCGGACAACACACGGCCGAACAAGATGCGAGCGCATCCTCACCGTCGGCAATGGTCAGCGAGCGTCCCGCCGGTCATCCGGTCCTGGAGGTTGCCGACCAAATGCCGGCCCCGACCCGGGCGCGTCCAGCCCAACATCGCCCGCCGGTGGATCGCCCGGTGACGGCGCCGGAGTCCGTCGTTCCTCCTGTACCTGGATCTCGATCCGCGCCCGGTGTGCGGCGGGGTGCCAAATCTCCTCGAAGGGTCCGGCGACCGACCCGCCCACCTTCCGCCCCCGCTGCCGACGGGTGAGCAACGCCAGGCCGGCCATCACGGCGCCGAATGCCGCGAAGACCGCGATCCCGGTGAGCAGGTTGGTCACCGAAGAAGGATAGGGCGGCCGAGAGGCACTGTCGGGAGGCGAAGCTGAAGGACAAGCCGCCAACCGCTGCGTCATCCGGGTGACAAGTGTTAACGAATGGACGCATTGGTAACTGTCTGCTCCCGATCCCGTGTGATCCTTGACGGTGGCACGGAGCGGCGGGGTGGTTGGTGACCGTCCGTGCCACCGGGATCGCAGCTCAGCGTTGCGAACGCGGTCAGTTGGGGTGGCCTGGAGCAACGACGATGGGGAGCGGGATGTCGCAACGCGTGTTCCTTGTCGGGCGGTCGCGGAAGAACCCGACCGCGGTGGCACCGTCGACATCGCTCGCGGCCGCTCAGCGCAGGCAGCGGCCGTCTCGCGCCCAGCGGGCTGCAGCGTCGCAACAGCGGGCCTCGCATCGGGCGACCCCCGTCGGTGAGCGCCCGTTGCGCCCGCGTCAGTCGGGTACCCGCCCTTTCAACGGCTCGAGCATGAACCGGATCGGCTTGGGTGCGTTCGCAGGAAACGCGTTCCGCCCGAGGGCCGGAGCGACACCGGCCGCGGTGGCCGCGACGACGGGATGGGTCAGCAAGCGCCGTGTCGCCGGGATCGGGGAGTTCGCGCAGCAGGAACGTGCCGTCTTACGGCGGCACAGGCCCGGAAACAGCGGGTTCGGCGCGGACCGGAGATTCGACAGCGACGCGCTCTACGCCGATCGCCGCAGCTCGGCGGTCGCGGCAAGAGGCGACACCACCGCGGAGGCGAAAGCCGCCCGGGCAAGGAAGGTGTCGGACGAAGCCGGGCGAGGCCTGGCCGGTTGGTGGTCCCGATCCGACAGCCGGCCCGATGACAACGCGGGGCGTCGAGACACCGGCCAGCAGGATCCGGGCGAGCTGAGCTCGGGTCGGCACAGCGCGGACCGGCACAGCGCGGACCGGCACAGCGCGGACGCGGCCCAGCGGCGGCAGCGCGGCGGCAGAGCGCGGACCGGCCGAGCGCGGACCGGCACAGCGCGGACCGGGCAGGCGCCCGGGAACGCCCGGTTCCGCCACGCGCCGAACCGCTTCCTCCGGCGGGGGATGTGCCGCCGTTGCACTCCGCGGCTCAACCCCTTCGCCGGGTGGTCGAGCAGGACCGCCGCTCAGGTCACCGGCACAACGGGACGAACGGCCGGCCGTCCGTCCCCAGGCCGGCGGCCGCGCCGCACGAGCCGGAGTCGCCCAACGCGCCCCGCCATCGCAGCTCGCGGCACAGTGACCGCGGTCCGGCACGCAACGACGGAAGCGAGCCACGCAAGCGTCGCAGTTCCCCGGAAGAGGGCCGGACCCGCGATCGGAAGCCACGCCGTCGGCACCGTGTCGGCAGGATCTTCGGGTGGACGCTGCTCGGCGTCGCGGTGCTGGTGATCGGCGGCTCCGCCTGGGTCGGCTGGCGCACCTACGAGGCCTACATCCACCTGCAGGCCGCCTCGAACGGGGTCAGCGAGCTGCAGAATCAGCTGACCGACATCTCCGCTGTCGATCCGGAGGTCACCGCGTCGACAGTCAGCGGGCTGCAGCAGGAGGCTGCCGACGCCCGCGCCGCCGTCGACGATCCGGTCTACCGGGCGGCCGGCAACCTGCCGTTCGTCGGGCCGAACCTGGCGGCGATCGGGCAGGTCGCGGTGACGGTCGACGCGCTCGCCCAGAACGTCATGCCGTCCCTGGTGGACGTGGCCAGCACGCTGGAGCCATCGGCCCTGGCACCCAAGAACGGCGCGATCGATCTCGCCCCGATCGAGAAGATCGCACCGCTGCTGCAGACGGCCGATGACTCGGTCAACGACGCCCGCGCGCAGCTGGCCACCATCGACCGGGCCGAGCTGATGCGGCCGGTCGGCGACGCCGTCGAGACGCTGTCGACGAAGCTGCAGGACGCGGCCGACGTCACCGAGCCGGCGGCGCGGTCGGCTCGGCTGCTCCCGCCGATGCTCGGCGCGGGAACCCCAAGGACCTACCTGGTGGTCTTCCAGAACCCGTCGGAGCTCCGCGCCACCGGCGGCATCTTCGGGTCCTACGCCGTGTTGAAGGCCGACAACGGCAAGCTGAGCATTTCGGACCAGGGCGCGTCCTCGCGGAGCTTCGGGCAGTTCGATCCGCCGGTCGCCGAGCTGACGGCGACCGAGCGGGAGCTTGTACACCGACTCGATGGCGCGGTACCCGCAGGACGTGAACTTCACCCCCGACTTCCCCAGGGCCGCAGAGCTTTTCACCGAGATGTACAAGGCACGATCGGGCAAGTCGGTGGACGGGGTGCTGGCCATCGACCCTGTAGCACTGTCCTACCTGCTGGAGGGCGCACCGGGTATCGACGTCGGTGAGGGCTTCACCCTCCGGTCCGACAACCTGGTCTACACGCTGCTGTCCACGGCCTACGCAAAGTTCGACCAGGGTGGTGGGCAGGACCAGCGGGACGCCTTCCTGGACAACGCGACCAGTGCTGTCTTCTCTCGGGTGATGGCCGGCCAGGCCGAACCGACCTCGATCATCGAGGGGCTGCGCAAGGCTGCCAACGAACGCCGGGTGCTCGTCTACAGCGCCGATGCGGCGGAGGAGGCCGACATCGCGCAGACCGGGCTCGCCGGAGCACTCGACTCCGATCCCGCCCGGCCCAGCATCGGCGTCTTCATGAACGACGGAACCGCGGCGAAGCTGGGCTATTACCTGCGGAACGCGGTGCACGTCACCCAGGGCCAGTGCCGGTCCGACGGGCGGCGCGAGCTGCAGGTGCGGGTGACGATGACCTTCGACGCACCGCCGCCGGACGCCCCGAATTACGTCACCGGCCAAACGAGCCCTGGGGAGCCGTACGTGGTCCGGACCAACGTGCTGGCCTTCGCACCGGTCGGGGGCACCGTCGTCGCGGCCCAGCGTGACGGCGCCGCGGCAGCGCTGGCCACCGGTGAGGACCACGGCCGCCAGGTCGGAACGCTGACCGTCGAGCTGGCGCCGGGCGCGACGACCGAGCTGGTGTTCACCGTCCGAGGTCCCAGCACGATCGGTACCCCTGCGGATGTGGCGCCCACCCTGGTCCTCACTCCAGGGGTCAATCCGTGGCGGACGACTGTGGACCCTTTCGAGGCTTGTTCCGCCGAGACCAGCTGACCGCAGACCGGGCCTGATGCAGCGACTGCTGTTCGCGTTCACGGTGACTGAAGCCCCTCTTGAGATACCGTCACGCTCAGTGCACGGGAGGGACTATCAGTGGCAGTTAGTGACGGTGTGGCGCCGGGCGCGCTCGAGCCTGCGGATGCTGACCCTGTGCGGGAGGCGGCCGACGACTCAGCCGCAACCGCCGTCCCGGAGCGGGCGGGCGGAAGGCGCCGCCGCCGGGTGGTCGCCGGGTGGCTGATGCTCGCCGCCGGGGTGGCCATCCTGGTCACGGCGGCCTGGGTCGGCTGGCGGAGCTATCAGGCCTACGGCCACCTGCAGACGGCATCGAGCGAGGTGTCGGCGTTGCAGGAGCAGTTGAAGAATGTCACTGCGTTCGACCCTGCCCAGGCAGCCGAGACGGTCACGCGGTTGCAGGACGAGACCGGTGCAGCCCGATCGGCGGTGGACGATCCGGTCTACCGCGCGTCGACTGTTCTTCCGTTTTTCGGCGCAAACCTGCACGCACTTCGCGAGGTGGCACTGACCGTCGACTCGCTCGCCACCGACGTGATGCCCTCGCTGGTCGACGTCGCGCAGACGCTGCAGCCGGCGCAGTTGGCGCCGAGGGACGGAGCCATCGATCTCACGCCGATCGAACGGATCTCCCCGCTGCTGCAGGACGCCGACGCCGCCGTCACCCGGGCCGCCGATCGAATGGCTGCCATCGACCGGGGGTCGCTGGTCCAACCCGTCGGCGAAGCGGTGACCAGCTTCGAGGCAAAGCTCGACAGCGCGGCCGACGTGACCGGGCCGGCCGCCCGGATTGCCCGGCTCCTACCGCAGATGCTCGGGTCGGAAGGCCCTCGCACCTATCTCGTGGTCTTCCAGAATCCTGCCGAGTTGCGCGCCACGGGCGGCATCTTCGGCTCCTACGCACTGGTGAACGCCGACCACGGAAAGATCATCATCAAGGAGCAGGGCGCGTCGTCCCGCACCCTCGGATTCTTCGACCCACCCGTAGCAACCCTGACGCCGAATCAGATCGAGCTGTATTCGGAGTTGATGGCTCAGTACCCGATGGATGTCAATTTCACCCCTGATTACCCGACCGCGGCCCGGCTGTTCGCAGAGATGTACCGGCTACGGAAGGGGACGGCGGTCGACGGGGTTCTCGCATTGGATCCGGTCGCCCTGTCCTACACCTTGAAAGGTGCGCCGCCGATCGCTGTCGGCGACGGAGTGAACATCACCTCCGACAACCTGGTCTCGATCCTGTTGTCGACCGCGTATGAGAAATTCGACAGCATCCGCGATCAGAGCCAACGCGACGAATTCCTCGCGAACGCGACTGCGACGGTGTTCACCGACCTCATGTCCGGGAGCGGCAAGCCCGCATCGATCATCAATGGTGTTCGGAAAGCCGTCGGCGAGGGCCGGGTCCTGCTCTACAGTGCCGATGTCGCAGAGCAGGCCGATATCGCCACGACGAAGATATCCGGTCGCGTGACGGCCGACCCGCTGGAGCCGACGATCGGCGTCTTCATGAACGACGGAACGGCCGCCAAGTTGGGCTACTACCTCACCAACGCGGTGCACGTTGTCGAAGGGGACTGCCGGAACGACGGCCGGCGCGAGCTCCAGGTCCGGATCTCGATGACGTACGACGCTCCCTCCACCGGTCTGCCGCAATACGTCACCGGCGCGACGAAGCCGGGCGAAACCTATCAACTGCAGACGAATGTGCTGCTCTTTGCACCGTCCGGGGGAGGCGTCGTCGGGGCCACCCGGGATGGCGAAGCGATCGACATCGGTCGCGGACAGGACAGTTTGCGGGAGGTGGGCACGACCACGGTGGTTCTGGAGCCGGGTTCGACGACCGAGTTGACATTCACCGTGCTGGGTGCGGCGGTACCCAGCGGCGGTCCGGCCGATGTACCGCCGGCCCTCGAGGTGACGCCGGGCGTCAACCCGGTCGATGCTTCGGTCGGGGACTACCGGACGTGCACGCCGGGCAGCTGACCGATCAGCTGATTGCAACGTCAAGCGGCTGACAGCGGCGCATCCGTGCCGCTCGATGCTGACGTCGTTGTCGCGATGACTCAGTGTGAGGAAATGTCATCCACAGGAATCGCCTCCCGTCTACTACAGTCAGTAGTTGTGTGCAACTGTCTGTACTCGGGCCCTTCAATGGCCGTCGCCGTGGCCGGCTCTCACGGGAGTCTGACATGACGACCGTGAATCGCCATCCGGACCACGACCCGCACCCTGTCCTGTCGGTCGACGACGCTCAGTGCACCGTCGCCAAACTTCGGGTGTTCTCCGGTGTCAGCTTCTCCATCAAGGAAGGCGAGCGGGTTCATCTCGGCGGGGCCAATGGCTCCGGAAAGACGACAGTTCTGCGGTGCATCGGCGGCACCATGGCGCTGGACCGCGGTCATATCTGCGTTGGTGGCTCTGCGGCCGGTAGCCGGCGGGCGAAAATGTTGACCGGCCTGTGTGTCAATCCTGAGCAGGCCCTGCACCTGCACATGTCCGGACACGACAATTTGATGTTCGCCGGCCGGCTCCGTGTGCCGGCGTCCCGGGTGGCCGACGAAGTCGCCGCGGTGGAGCGGGAGCTCGGGATCTCACCGTTCGCCGCGAAGTCTGCTCACACCTATTCGGCAGGAATGCGGGCCAGAGTCACGATCGCCCGGGCGCTGTTGGGACGCCCGGCGCTGCTGCTCATGGACGAACCGACCAGAAGCCTGGACGACGAAGGCCGCGAGATGTTCTGGGCCGCGCTGGACCGCCGCCCGGACGCGGCGTGTCTGATTGCCACCCATCTGCCGGATGACCGGCCGAGATGTGACCGGACAGTTGCTCTGACCGGCCCGCCCCGATGACGAGCCTTGACCGGGCGATCGGACCCCGAGAGCAGACGGTATTCCGGGAACGGGTCGAGCAGGCGTACGCCCCTGCTCGCATCATCATGATCTTTCTGCGTCGAGATCTGGCCGACCGCCGGCTGTTCCGAATCTCCCTGATCCTTGATCTCGGATTCGGTCTGCTCAATCTGGTCAGTTTCCTGTTCATCTCTCGCGTCCTGCACCACCCTGGGGCGGCACTCGGCGGCGCAGCGACTTATTTCGATTTCGTCGCCGTCGGCTTGGCCTATCTGCTGGTGGTGCAGTCGACCTGCACGCAATTGTTGGCGCGAGTGCAGGAGCATCAGCGCTCCGGCACGCTGGAAGTGTTGGTCGCATCACCGGTTGCATCAGGACTCCTGGTGATCGGCATGGGGATGTATCCCACCCTGCTCGGGATGCTTCGCTCCGCCGTCTATCTCGCCGTCGCGGGTCTATTACTGGGAATGGATCTCAGCAATGCCGACTGGATCGGCACCGTCGTCGTGCTGATGATCGGATCCGCCGCCGCGCTCGCCATAGGCAGCCTGTTGGCAGCATGTGCGGTCGCCTTCCGGCACGGTTCGGCCCTCGGCAAGGTGGTGGTCGTGGGACTCGGATTTCTTTCCGGCGTCTACTTTCCCATCTCTGCGCTACCCGGCCCACTGGCGGCGATCAGCGCCGCACTCCCGACAACAATGGCCATCGATGGGCTGCGGGCGGCGCTCGCCGGTGGATCGTGGATACCGACTGCACTCGTGTTGGCCGGGTCGACGGCAGTTGGACTTCCGATGGCCGCCTGGGTTTTCTCCAGGGCGCTGCACCATGCGCGTCGCACCGGGACTCTGGTGCGCTCATGACTGAACTGATGACGAGGACACATCGACGATGACCACGGAGCAGTTCTGGAACCGTTCTTCGATCTACCGGGTCGATCCTCAGCGAACGGCCTGGCGGGAGGTCGACGGCGAAGCGGTCGTGCTCGATCTCGAGACGTCGGTGTACTTCGGGCTGAATCGTTCCGCCGGCGCGCTCTGGCCACGGCTCATCGAGGGTGCCAGCTTCGATCAGCTGGTTCTGACGTTGCTCGATTCGGTACCGGCGCCGTCCACGAAGGCACAAGGTGAGGCGGAGGTCTCGCAGTTCCTCGACGCGCTTCGGATCGAGAACCTGCTCATCACCGACAGGGTCGAAAGGGTGCCCGGATGACGGAGGAACCCCAGGGTCGCTTCGTCTACGGTCTCCGTGTCACCGGCCTGGATGACGTTGTCGAGTTGCGGGGTCCCACCGATCAGCCGGCCGGTGGCCTTCCCGTGGACGTGTCCCAATCGGCTGATCCATCGCCACACCTGCACCCTCTGGACCGGAACCGCAGTGTCCGCGTTCTGACCACAGGTCATGTCCTGGACCTGGATCGGGAGGCGCGCCGTGCGACGTTTTTCGGGCCGACCATCTCACCCGATCAACGTGCCCACCCGTACCTCGGACCGGTTGCGGTCACATTCAACCGGTGGGCCGGCCGCGAAGTCTTCCACGCGGGTGCCTTCGTCAACGAGGGCCGGGCGTGGGTCGTGATCGGCACCCGGACGGCCGGAAAGAGCACGCTGACGGCGGCGCTTTCCGCCCGGGGCGTGACGATCCTCGCCGATGACATCGTGGTGACCGACGGCGTCACCGTTTTCGCCGGTCCCCGCTGCATCGACCTTCGAGAGCCAATTCCGCCGCATGCGACAATCGGTGCCGAGCCGGTATCCGGTCCGGCACGGCTCGGAACCCGCACCCGGGTCGTCCTGCCGCCAACCGTTTCCAGCTGGCCGGTCGGTGGCTGGTTCCTGTTGAAGTGGAGTGACCGACTGTGGGTCGAACCGTTGCCGATCTCGACCGTGCTGCGCCAACTCTCGATCAACCGCTGCGCCCCCGCGCTGCCGTCCGATCCAGGTCAATTGCTGACCCTCGCCGGCTTTCCGGGTTGGGTGCTCCACCGGCCCCGTGAATGGTCGCAGCTTGCGGAGACAGTCGAAACGCTGCTGATGACAACAGCATTTGCGGTGCCGTCGGCGGATATCGCGGCAGTGATATGAACAGGTCGGCGCAGGCTGACCTGGTCAGTGCTGCGAGGTGCCTGGCGCTGGACGTCCTCGCGTCCAGGACTTCCGCTCTGTTCGCAGACGCGGGAATTCCGCATCTGCTGATCAAGGGACAGTCGACGGGGCATTGGCTCTATCCTGATAATCCCGGTGTGAGGTCGTACAGCGACGTGGACCTGCTGGTCCGTGCTGATCGTTTCGAGGAGGCGCAGCAGCTGTTGCACAGCAACGGCTATCAGTGCAAGCAGAGCGGGCTCCGGCCGAGTGAGCGTTCGTGGCACGAGGCAACCTGGTACTCACCCAACGCTGAGCACCTCCCGGTGGACCTGCACCGAAGCTTTCCCGGAGTCGGCAGCGCAACGGTGTATTTCGACCTGCTGTGGGCATCGTCGGAGTCTCTGAGTGTCGCCGGCAGAACGATCGCCATTCCCGATCGGGCTGGGGCTGCGCTCATCGTGGCCATGCACGCGGTGTATCCGGGATTCGGCCGCCGCAAGCCCCTGGTCGACCTGGCCCGGGCGCTCGACGTCTTCGATACGACGGTGTGGCGAATGGCTGCGGATCTGGCTCGAGAATGCAACGCCGAATCGACGTTTCGCGCCGGGCTCGGCCTCTTGGCCGACGGGCAGCGCAAGCTCGACGAGCTGCAGCTCGATGGCCCGGTGGTACTGAGCGAATGGCTTGGCGGTCGACACGGAAACCCGCTGAGCGTGCGGCTGGCCCAGCTCCATGCCGCATCGGGCCTGCGGGAACGAGTCCTGCGCCCCGTGAGCAGGTTGCTGCCGTCGCCCGCGTGGATTCGCCTGAGGTACGGGTTTGCCGGCCGAGGAATTCCCTGGTTGGTGGCGGGCTATGTGAGAGGGTTGCCGGCATCATGTGGTTGCTCCCTCGGGCGGTTTCTGAGGTCCTGTCTGCGCGTGGATCGGTTCGCTCGGCCGGGAAGGTCTCGGCTGGCGGTCGATCCGGCACCCGAATGGACAGGTTGGTGCGGCAAATCGATTGGAACGGGTTGCGGTGCGCCTGGTGGACCGTGCGATCACGGCAGCAAGCGCGAAAGCAACTTCACCACGGCGGTGTGCGTGATGTGCGGCTGTCCGCGCCGCCCTCCCTGCGTCCGAAGGACCGGCGGGTCGTGGTGTTCATGCTGCGGAGCGTGAGAGCGTCCTGCCTCGAGAAGGCTGTACTCCTCCAGCGATTCGATGCGGCAACCGGCAAGGCACGTGCTGTCATCATCGGCGTGACGGCGCCGGGCCGTGGATTTCGCGCTCATGCCTGGCTGGAGGGTGAGCGGCAGACGGATACCGCGTTCCACGAAATCGTCCGCCACCGAACGCCGGTCAGCTGGCTTTCAGCTCCGACCGCCCAGTAGTGGCATAACCCGCGCCGATGTCGAGTCTCCATCGTGGCCGACTAAATGGAGAATTTGATGTTCTCTCCATCAATGCCGTCGGCGGGCCCAATGGTGCTACCCAAAGTCAGCTCCGCAAGCGTGCCCAACCTGGTGATTTTCGGGGGTTCATGCGTCGCGTCCCTGGGTTCGGCAACTGAGGAATACGCGTCGTTCATGATCATGACCCTCCAAACGACGTCGGGTAGTCACTGCCGACGCACCGGCCGTCAAGCCGGGCTCGGTCAAGACGCGAACGTTACAAAGAGTAGCAGAGCGCTACTGCTTGAAGTCAGGCGGTGCCGGCATCAGCAGTGTGGGCACCGAGACAAGGCTCAGCAGATTCTGTTCTCGGTGTGCCCAAGCGACTCAGCTGGCGTCGATCTCGATGTTGACCGCGGTTCCCGCGTCGACCTGGGTCTGCTCGGACGGGCGCTGAATCACGACCTTGCCGGTGAGGTCCTGCGGGGAGTCAACCTCGACGACGGTGCCCAGCGTCAGGCTCTTCTCCTGCAGCACCGCCACCGCATCCTGCACGGACATCCCGGTGACGTCCGGAACCGCCACCTTCGCCGGCGGCGGCGGTGTGGTGATCACCAGCACGGTGAGCACCAGCGCCACGATGACCGACAGGCCGACCGCGGCGAGCGCGACGAACCGCCAGACCCGCTTGCTGTGATCATTCCTCGTCTCGGGAATCTCGGGACTCGCGCGGCGGAGCGGTCTGTACGGGGGCGAGCAGGGCCGGGCCTGATCGCGGCGGGGCGGGCACGGTGGTCGAACCCACAGCACGGCTGACCGCGCCGACAGCGACCGGAACTCCGTGCATTTCCTGACGCTCACGTTCGTTCATCACCGGGGTGGCGTGCACCGTCAGTCCGGCCGCCGCCCGGCGCAGATCCGTCCGCATCTCGGCGGCGGTCTGGTAGCGGTTCGCCGGATTCTTGCTCAGGGCCTTCAACGTGATGGCGTCGAAGACTCTCGGGATGCCGGGCCGGCGTTCGCTCGGCGGTCGCGGTGCCTCCTGCACGTGCTGGTTGGCCACGACGATCGGTGTCCGGCCGGTGAACGGTGGTGCGCCGCAGAGCAGCTCGTAGAGGACGCAGCCGGTCGCGTAGATGTCCGAGCGGACGTCGACAGGTTGGCCGCTGGCCTGTTCCGGTGAGAGGTAGCGCGCATTCCCGATCACAGCGGTGGCCGTGGTGGGTGCCGTTCCGTCGGCGGCGGCGCGGGCCACTCCGAAATCCATCACCTTCACCGCGCCGCTGCGAGTGAGCATCACGTTGGCGGGCTTGACGTCCCGGTGCACGACTCCGTGCCGGTGCGAGAAGTCCAGCGCCAGGCAGATGTCGGCCACGATCTCCGCCGCCCGGGGCAGGGTCGGCGGGCCGTCGCGGTGCAGGAGGTCCCGCAGCACGTCACCGTCGACCCATTCCATCACGATGTAGGGAATCGCGAGGTCGCGCTCCTTGGTGTCGCCGCTGTCATAGACCGCGACGATGTTCGGGTGGTTGAGCGAGGCCGCGTTCTGCGCTTCCCGGCGGAACCGTTCCTGGTAGGCCGGGTTCCTCGCCAGGTCCTTTCGGAGCACCTTGACCGCGACGTCCCGGCCCAGCCGGCGGTCGATGCCCTGGTGGACCTCTGACATGCCGCCGCGGCCGACGACATCGCCGACCTGATAGCGGTCGGCAAGAATCTGATAACCCATATCCGGCCTTCTCGATGCGGTGGCAATGCCTCAACCGGCCGTCGGCACCCGACGACCTGCTGATGGTGTACCGCGCGCCATGCGAGAACCTGCGGCGACGTGCCGAGGCGACGCGGAATCTTGTCCGATCCGCGCGTCGCGATCCGTTCGACACGCGGACTCCGGAAATGCGGACTGGGCTGGTGCTCAGTCCGAACGCGGGGTGGACCGGGTCAGAGCGCCGTTGCCGCTCGGGATGATCGCGGCTTCGGGTAACCGGACTTTATGGCGACCGTTCGTCGGCCCGACCTCTCCTGACGTCGCTGCGCCAACCGTGGAGGACTGTGCGTGCACCAAGGGCGCCTGGGCGTCGGCCGGCGGAGGGACGTCGGTAGAGGCCTGGGAGTCAACTGGTGATGGAGCATCGACCGGTGATGGTGTGTCGGCAGGTGTCGGCACCGCCGCGGGCGGGGAGACATCGGCCGGGGCTTGTTCTTCGGTTGAGATCTTCTGACCGGCCTTGGGTGCGTAGCCGTACCCATAGCCGTAGCCGTATCCGTACCCCTTGCCGCCCCGGTCGGGCGCGAAGTTGAGGACGGTTCCGACCAGCGCCGCGCCGACCGAATCCAACCTCTGCCTGGCCTGGGCCGCTTGGTCTTTGGTCGTCTTGCCGTGGCGGATCACCATGATGGCGCCGTTCGCCTCGGCGGAGACCAGCGCGGCATCGGTGACCGGCAGCAGCGGCGGTGCGTCGATGATGACGATGTCGTAGGTGTTCCGCAGCGTCGTCAGCAATGTCTTCATGGCGTTCGACTGCAGCAATTCCGCCGGATTCGGCGGCAGGGCACCACTGGTGACGACGTCGAGCCCCGACTTACCCCACGACTGAACGCACATCGGCGAGCTCGACCCGTCCCGAGAGCACGGTGGACAGTCCGACGACGGATTCGAGGTTCAGGTATTCGGCCACCCGCGGGCGGCGCAGGTCGGCCTCGAGCAACAGCGTCCGCTGGCCGGCCTGCGCCAAGGTGATGGCGATATTGATGGCAGTCGTTGATTTCCCGTCTCCGGGCATCGGGCTGGTGATGGCGAACACCTTGGATGGCATGTCGACATCGATGTATTGCAGATTCGTCCGCAGCACCCGGAACGATTCCAGTCGTGGAGCATGCGTATCCAATTCGGTGACGAGAGGGTTCTTCGCCGCAGCGGGGTCGTAGTAAATCGCGCCCATCGAAGCCGCGCCGGTGATTTCCTCCAGTCTCTCGGCCGATTTGATGGTCGTATCGAGCGTCTCCCGGAGCCAGGCCACTGCGAGACCGACCAGCAGGCCAAGGATGGCGCCGAGACCGATGGTCAACAGCGGTCGGGGTGCGACCGGAGTGGTGGGGAAGCTGGCGGCATCGACGATGTTGGCCCGGATCGGCGCGGTCGAGGTGCTGGACGCGCCCTCCAGGACGGCAACATATCCCGCGAAGACTTCTGCGGTGGTCTGGGCGAGACGTTGTGCTTCCGCCGGGCTCGGGTCCGTGACGGTCACCTCGAGAATGACTGACTCCGGCGCGGCAACCGCGTTGATCTGATTCACCAGGGTGGTCGGTGAGACATCGAGATCGAGTTTGTCGATCACCTTCTCGGCGATGGTCGAGCCCTTGATGAGATCCGCGTACGAGGTCACCCGCTGCTGGGAGAACAGGCCGCCCTGGTAGGCCTGCGCATTCGCCGCATCTGAGGTCGGCGTCGAGACGAACAATCGAACTTTCGACGCGTACTGCGGCGTCGTGCGCACCACCACCAGCGCTGCCGCCGCCGTGCCGATCAGCACGCAGAGGACGATGACCAGCCACTGCCGCCGGAGAACCCGCAGATAGTCGCGCAGGTCCAATTGTTTCCTCCAAAGTCGAAGCAGCAGAACGCGACTGCCGCCGGTGCCCCTCTACCGCTCGGTGAGCGGCTCCCCGGAGGCTGATACCGTAGGTTACGGACACAATACTCCCCGTTACTGCTGCCTGGCCAATTGTCGTGATTGTGGGTCAATCGGGTCCTGGTCGACCCGCCGTGCGCCCTAACGAGAACGGGGACGACTGTCGGCGACCGCTCGGCAGGCATCCCGGCGTCCAGCGCGGGTCACTCGGGTTCCAACTGGAAGATATGGGTAGATGACAGCGGAGCATGCGACGTCCGACCAGCCGGCTCAGGACCATTCAGACGAAGCACCGCCGACGGCAGGTTCGGACACCGGTCGGCGGCGGGCAGTTCCCGTGGCGTCCTGGGCAATGCTCATCGGCGGCGTGCTGCTCCTCGCCGGATCCGCCTGGGTGGGCTGGCGTAGCTATCAGGCCTACACACATCTGACGAACGCGTCGGCCGACGTCAGCCGATTGGAAACGCAGCTGAAGAGCGTCGGCGCGGTGCAGCCCGCGGCCACCGCCGCGACTGTTGATCACCTTCAGGATGAGTCCGCGGCGGCCAGGTCGGCGGTCGAGGACCCGGTGTACGGCGCTGCCGCGATGCTGCCGTGGTTGGGCCCCAATTTGGCTGCGGTCCGCGAAGTGACACTGACGGTCGACAGGCTCGCCACCGATGTGATGCCGTCGCTGGTCGACGTGGCGCGATCGCTGCAGCCCGCGGACCTGGCGCCGAAAGGGCGGCGCGATCGACCTCGCGCCGATCGAGCAGGCGGCCGGAGCCCTGCAGCGGGCCGACGATGCCGTGGTCGCGTCGCGCGCGGCCATCGATCAGATCGATCGTTCGCAACTCGTCGCGCCGGTCGGCGAGGCAGTGTCGGCGATGTCGAACAAGCTGGCCGGTGCGGCCTCGGTGACTGCGACCGGTGCCCGCGCTACCCGGTTGATCCCGCCCATGCTCGGCGCAAAGGCGCCCCGCGACTATCTGGTGGTGTTCCAGAATCTGGCGGAGCCACGGGCCACCGGCGGCATGTTCGGATCGTTCGCTGTCATCCATGTCGACAAGGGCAAGATCACGGTGGTCGACGAGGGCACACCGACCCGGACGCTGGGAGTCTTCGACCCGCCTATCGCGAAGCTGTCCGCCGACCAACGGGCGCTGTATACGAATCGTCCGGTCGTCTTTCCGGCCGACGTGAACTTCACGCCCGATTTCGCCGTGGCAGCAGAGCTCTTCGCGAAGATGTACACCGAGCGCACCGGCAACGCGGTCGACGGGCTGATGGCCATCGACCCGGTTGCGCTGTCGTACCTGATGCAGGGCACTGGCCCGGTGGACGCGGGCGACGGCGTGGTGCTCACGTCGGAGAACGTTGTGTCTGTGCTGCTCTCCAAGGCATACAGGGAATTCGACGACGGCGTGGACCAGGCGCCGCGGGACGCGTTCCTTGCCCGGGCGGCGGCCGCCGCATTCACCGCCGTGTCGAACGGCAGCGGCAATGCCCAGAAGACGATGGACGGGTTGTCCAGGGCGGCGAGCGAGCGCCGGCTGCTGCTGTGGAGCACGGATCCCGCCGAGCAGGCCGACCTGGCGGCGACGCAGCTCGGTGGCCGGCTTCCGCAGACCGCGGGAACGCCGACCATCGGCGTGTTCCTCAACGACGGCACCGGCGGAAAGATGGGCTACTACCTGGAGAACAAAGTCTCCGTGGCCGCCGGCGACTGCACAACCGACGGCCGCCGCAGGCTCGAAGTCACGGTCACCCTGCACTCCACCGCTCCGAAGTCCGGACTCCCGATATATGTGACAGGGCCGAAGAAGCTGGTCGAGCCGTACTCCATCCAGAACAATGTGTCGGTCTTCGCGCCGGTCGGCGGCCGCGTGGACCACGCGGTGATCGACGGTGTAGTCACGGGAATACCGCTCGGTAAGGAAGGTGCCCTCGAGGTCGGCACAGTGACCAGCGTTGTCCGGCCGGGCGCGACGACGGTCATCAAGTTCAACGTGCTCAGTCCGGCGACGGGGCCGGGCCGCATCACCCCTGACCTGGTTGTGACACCGGGTGTGAACCCGTGGGTCGAGTCGGTTGGTCCGTACGAGCCATGTCAGGCCGACGTGCCCACCTCATAGCGTGGTTTCAA
>CAVXYU010000014.1:0-82329 GCA_963766015.1 uncultured Actinomycetota bacterium
CCGGCTGACCTTCTCAGCACCAAATCGCGGTCCTGGTCTTTGCCTGCCTCCCCCGACTCCCGTGACGAAGCGCTAGCTTCGCCGCCTCCGGTTCGCGGAGGTGATCGTCGGGGTATCCCCGGGCCGTCCGACACTCGAGGATCCTGATCGAATCCGGCGGCTGTCCGGTTCCCCGTGGGGCAAGAGCAAAGTTACGGTCCGATTGCCGCCGCGTCAAATCCGCAGGTCAGCAGCTTGCGAGTTGATCATGGCGACAGTCCTTGCAGGTCATCGATTGTCGATCCGGCGCAGGCTTTCCGAAAGACGCCGGGCGGGTGATCGCGTTCACACGCCGGTCGCCGACCGTGCCAGGCGGGTCACCGTCAGCGACGGATCACGGCGCCCGCGACCGAGCGCTTCCCACGGCGCAGGACCAGGTACCGCCCGTGCAGCAGGTCGCCGGGGTCCGGCACATGGTCGGCATCGGTGATGCGGACGTTGTTGATGTTCGCGCCGCCCTCCGCCACCGCCCGCCGGGCCTCGGAGAGCGACGAGACCAAACCCGTGTTCCTCAGCAGTTCCACGATCGACGGCGCCGCGCCGTCGAACCCGGTGAGTCCGACCTCGTCCAGCGCGCCCTGCAGGGTGCGCTCGTCGATGGCCGCCAGATCGCCCCGACCGAACAGCGCAGCGCTGGCCTGCTCGACGGCCTGCCTCGCGTGGTCCCCGTGCACCAGTGCGGTCAACTCGCCGGCCAGCGCACGCTGCGCCTCCCGCGCCTGCGGCCGCGAGGCCGTCAGCGCCGTCAACTCGTCCAGCTCCGGCAACGGCCGCAGCGAGAACACCTTGAGGTAGCCGTCGATGTCACGGTCGTCGGTGTTGAACCAGAACTGGTAGAAGGCGTACGGGCTCGTCATCGCCGGGTCCAGCCAGACGGCGCCGCCCTCGGTCTTGCCGAACTTGGTGCCGTCCGCCTTGGTGATCAAGGGGGTGGCCAGCGCGTGCACCGCACGCCCCTCGACCTTGCGGACCAGCTCGGTGCCGCTGGTGAGATTGCCCCACTGGTCGCTGCCGCCGGTCTGCAGGGTGCAGCCGTACCGGCGGTACAACTCCAGGTAGTCCATCCCCTGCAGGATCTGGTAGCTGAACTCGGTGAACGACAACCCTTCGTCGCTGTTCAGCCGTGCGGACACGGTCTCCTTGGCCAGCATGCGGCCCATCCGGAAGTGCTTGCCGATGTCGCGCAGGAAGCCGATCGCGTCGAGTTCGGCCGTCCAGTCCAGGTTGTTCACCACTCGTCGCCGCGAAGGCACCGTCGAAGTCGACGTAGTGCTCGACCTGGCTGCGGATCCGCTCCACCCAGCCGGCGACGACCTCCGCCGAGTTGAGTACCCGCTCGCCGGACATCCGCGGATCGCCGATCAGCCCGGTGGCGCCGCCGACCAGCATCAGCGGGTGGTTCCCGGCCTGCTGGATGCGGCGCATCGTCAGCAGCTGCACCAGGTTGCCGATGTGCAGGCTGGGCGCGGTCGGGTCGAACCCGACATAGGCCGTCAGCGGGCCCGCGGAGAGATCGGCGGCCAGGCCGGGAAGACCGGTGCTCTGCGCGATCAGCCCGCGGGCGTCCAGGTCCGCCAGCAGCGGGGGCAGCTCGCCGACACGCACCGGAACCTCCGCGAAGGGGGTTCGGTCAGCGGTTGAAAATGGATCGACGTCGTCGTTCGGCACATGACCATCCTGTCATCGGAGTGTCGTGCAGCCGACTGTCGTGCGGCTGACTGGGCTGCATCTGGAAGTGCTGCATCAGGAAGTGCTGCATCGGGCGCTGCTCCTGCTGGCCTTGTCCGGCCGCCTGGCATCTCAGTGAGCGGCGCGGGCACGGTTGCGCGGCACCCAGGCGCGGAAGGCGGAGACGGTCGGGTCGCCGCCGATCCAGAACCGCCGCTGTGCGTCGGCGGCGGCCGCCACGCCCACCCTGGGGCCGACCCGAACCTCGCCCGCGGCCGGCGGAAGCCCCACGAGCAGCCGGACGTGCCCGGCTCCCCGCCACCAGATCAGCACCGTTCGAGGTGGCGTCGAACCCCAGAACGGTGGCCAATCCGGCGGGACCGCGGGCCAGCTGGTGCTCGGCCGGCTCCGCACGCCCGGTGCGCCGGCGGCGGCGCCGCGCCTCCTCCATTCCGTCGACGACCTGCCCGGCCCGCAGCAGGACCGCGGAGGCCTCACCGTCCGGCCCGGTGACAATGTTCGCGCACCAATGCATTCCGTAGACGAAATACGTGTAGAGGTGTCCCGCCGGCCCGAACATGACGGCCGTGCGAGGCGTGCGGCCACGGTAGGAATGCGAGGCCGGATCGACCAATCCCGCGTACGCCTCCACCTCGGTCAGCCGGACGGCGACGGCTGTTGCACCGCTGCCGGAAACGATCACCCGGCCCAGCAGGTCCCGGGCTACCGCATCGACGTCACCCTCGAGGCGTTCGCGCGGAACGCGGCCGGCGGACCACTGCATGCGCAGATGGTTGCACGTCACGCCGGCCGGGCGGCTGGGCCCCGCTGATCGACACACGACAAGGGGTGACGGATAGTCAGCGTTGGCAACGGCCTGTGAAATCGATCATGCCGCAACGGGTTGATCGAGCGGCGGCCGAACGGTGAGCATTTACATGAACGTTCAACTACTGCCGCTCCGTTGTGACCCACCGTCGCGTGTCCGCAACGCCTCCGGCATCCCGGGGCTCCAACCGCTTCCCGGTCATCATCGAGAAAGATGGTCGGCGCACTGCTGTTCGTGCATGCCCCGAACGGCATTTTCGTCGGCGACGGCGGCTGGGAACTCGTCGCGGTCATCGGCGCATTTGCCCTGGTTCTGGCTGGTGTGGGTGCCGGGCGCTACGCCATGGACGGCCTGATCAGCCCGGCCTCCCGACGCCGGTAACCGCAGCCGCTACGCCGGCAACGGCACCGCAAGGCTGCGGACAGCGGCGTTCCGGAGGGCGCCGCTTTCCACGGCATCGCTACGACCGGCATCGCTACGACCGGCATCGCTCCTCAGGGCCTCGCGGGGGGTCGCCAACTGCTCGGCGCGACGCCGATCGGCGCGCCGCAGGCCCTCCGCGAAGAACGTGGTGTCGAACCAGTTCGGGAAGGCCCGCGACAACCGGCTCGGGCCGAGCAGCCGGACGTATCCCTTCGCCACCAGATCGCGGAACGGCGCCAGTCCGATCAGCCAACGCTGCATCTGCCGGGTATCGGCCTCGACAGCCAGGTCGACGTCGTAGCCGGGGTCCTCCTTGCACACGGTCACACCGCGGCGTTCCATGCACAGCCAACCCTCGGCGGCACCGGTGCCGGTCAGCACAAGGTGCACGACGGTCCGCTGTTCGGGAAGTTTGGCCGCAACGGCGTGCTGATGCAGGCGCCATAGCAGGGCGAGCCCGTCACACTCCTCGTCGGTGGGGTCGCCGAAGTTCCATTCGGCAGCCCAGTGACCGATCGCCCACACGATCGGGGTGAGTGCCTCGCCGGCCGGGGTCAACGCGTACCCGCCCTGATGGCCACGATCGCTGCCGGTGCGATGCACCAACCCCCGACGTTCCATGGTGCGCAGGCGCTGGGCGAGCAGCGACCTGCTCATCCTGGGTATGCCGCGGTGGATCTCGTTGAAGCCGCTCGACCCCACCATCAGCTCGCGGATGATCAGCGGGGTCCATCTGTCGCCCAGTACGTCAACCCCGACCGCGATCGGGCAGTAATCGCCGTAGCTCGACATGACTCCATCATGGCGGCCACGCAGCGGGTGGGGTAGTACGAATTCTGGACCGCCGAACGGGCGCAGCCAAGCGCCGCCGTCCGATTTGCCCGGTTTCCGAAGCCGTCGAGCCCATCGTTCCGGACTCCTCAGCGGTACGAGAACAGCACTGGTTCGCCGGTGTTCAGCTGCCGCATTGTCGTTCCCGGGGATCCCGCTCCGGGGGTCCCGAGACACGGAGGAGAACAGCAATGACAACGACTTCGGTCCGACCGGACCTGTCCGTTGTGAAGGCGCGCCAGCAGAAGACCTGGGCGAGTGGCGATTTCGCCGTCGTCGCGGGGCGCATCGTGCTGGTGAGCGAACAACTGGCGGATTCCGCGGACCTGCGCGCCGGCTGGCGCGTGCTCGACGTCGCCTGCGGGAACGGCAACGCCACGCTGGCGGCCGCCCGCTCGGGCACCCACGCCGTGGGCGTCGACTACGTTCCCGCCCTGCTCGAAAATGGCCGAGCGCGGACCGTGTCCGAAGGGTTGGACGTCGAGTTCCGGCTCGGCGACGCCGAGGACCTGCCTGCGGAGGACAACTCGTTCGACGCAGCGCTGTCCGTGTTCGGCACCATGTTCGCGCCGGATCACCAGCGCACCGCGCAGGAGATGGTCCGGGTCGTGAAACCCGGCGGAACCATCGGGCTCGCCTCCTGGACCAGGGACGGCTTCATCGGCCAGATGTTCCGGGTGATCACCAGCCACGTCCCGGCTCCCCCGGGGGTCGCCTCGCCGCTGTTGTGGGGATCGGAGGATCACCTGTCGGGGATCTTCGGTGGCGCCATCGCCGATCCCCGCTCGGTGACCCGTACCTGCACCTTCCGGTTCACCTCGGCCGAGGAGTTCGTCGCGTTCTTCCGGAAGTGGTACGGCCCGACGCTCAAGGCGTTCGAAGCGCTGGACGAGGCCGGCCGCACGGCGCTCGCGGCGGATCTGGCCGAGTTGGCCCGGCAGTGGGACAGCCATCGGGACGGCGGTTCCATCGCCCTGCCGGCGACCTACCTGGAGACCGTCTTCACGGTTCGCTGACGTCCCGGCGGTGTGCGGTCACGAGCCCTGGATCCATCGACGGTCCGCGTCGATCCTGGCCCGCAGGGCCACCAACTGTTCGGCCACCCGGACCGGCGCGGTGCCGCCGACGCCGTCCCGGGAGGCCAGCGAGCCGTCGACGGTGAGCACGTCCCGCACTGCCGGCGTCAGCGCTGGGTTGACCGCGGACAATTCCTCGTCGGTCAGCTCGTCCAGCTCGCCGCCCGGACGACTCTGCCAGCGACACGCACTGTCCCGCTGCCTCGTGCGCGACCCGGAACGGAACACCCTGCCGGACCAGCCATTCGGCGATGTCGGTGGCCAGAGAGAAACCGGCCGGGGCCATCTCGGCCAGCCGTCGCGGTGTCGAAGGTCAGCGTGGCCGTCATCCCGGTGACCGCCGGCAGCAGCAGCTCCAGCTGGGCCAGCGAGTCGATCAGCGGTTCCTTGTCCTCCTGCAGGTCCCGGTTGTAGGCCAGCGGCAGACCCTTGAGCGTGGCCAGCAGGCCGGTCAGGTTGCCGATCAGCCGGCCGGTCTTGCCCCTGGCCAGTTCGGCGATGTCCGGGTTCTTCTTCTGCGGCATGATCGACGATCCGGTCGCGAACGCGTCGTCGCAGCCGGGCGTAGCCGAACTCCGCGGTGGTGAAGACGATGACCTCTTCGGCCCACCGGGAGAGGTTCACCGCCGAGCATCGCCAGCACGAACGCCAACTCGGCGGCGAAATCCCGGGACGCGGTGCCGTCGATCGAGTTCTCCGACGCGCGCGTCGAAGCCCAGTTCGGCGGCGACCGCCTCCGGGTCGAGACCGAGGGAGGACCCGGCCAGCGCGCCGGAGCCGTACGGCGAGACCGCGGCCCGCCGGTCCCAGTCCCGGATCCGGTCGACGTCCCGGGCCAGCGCCTGCGCATGGGCCGCCAGGTGGTGCGCGAGCAGCACCGGCTGGGCGTGCTGGAAGTGCGTCCGGCCGGGCATCGCCGCGCCGGGTGCGCTCCGCCTGATCGAGCAGCGCCGACTGCAGATCCGTCACCAGCCCGGCGACCGTCGCGCGCCCGGTCCCGCAGGAACAGCCGGTACAGGGTCGCCACCTGGTCGTTCCGCGAGCGGCCCGCCCGCAGCTTGCCGCCGAGGTCCTGGCCGGCCCGGTCCAGCAGCCCGCGTTCCAGCGCGGTGTGCACGTCCTCGTCGCCGGGCACCGGCAGGAAGTCGCCGGAGGCGACGTCGCGGGCCAGGTCGTCCAGCGCCGACAGCATCGCGCTCAGCTCGAGCCGGGTGAGCAGCCCGCCGCGTGCAGCACCCGGGCGTGCGCCTTGGAACCGGCGATGTCGTACGGCGCGAGCACCCAGTCGAAGTGCGTCGAGACGCTGCAGTGCCGCAAGCGCGTCCGACGGGCCGCCGGCGAACCGGCCACCCCACAGGCTGACCGGCCGCGTGCCTCCAGCGCGTCGTCGGCGGTCGGGTGGCTCACCGACCCGCGACCCGCAGATCCCGCGGCGGTGGCCATCTTGGTGTTCAGCCCCCAGAGCTCGGACGAAACCCTTGGCCAGCGACTGGTCGAAGGTGTCCTGCGCGTCGTAGGTCGCGAGGTTGAAGTCGTACAGCGACTCCTCGCTCCGCCGGCCGGTGACGACGCGCGGTGCCGTGCGCCAGCGTCATCCGGATCTCCCCGGAGACGTGCTGCTGGGTGTCGGCGATGAAGGCGTCCAGCGACCGCTTGAGCGGCGAGAACCACAGGCCGTCGTAGACCAGCTCGGTCCACCGCTGGCCGACGGTCTGCTTGAACCGGGCCTGCTCGCGCTCGACGGTGACGTTCTCCAGCTCGCGGTGCGCCGCCAGCAGCGCCAGCGCCCCGGGCGCCTCGTAGATCTCCCGGGACTTGATGCCGACGACCCGGTCCTCGACCATGTCGATCCGGCCGATGCCCTGCGCACCGGCGCGCCGGTTGAGCTCCTCGATGGCCTGCAGCATCGTCACCGGGCGGCCGTCGATGGCGACGGGCCGGCCCTGGTCGAAGGTGATCAGCACCTCGTCGGGCTCCCTGGCGACCGCGGGATCCTCGGTGTACTCGTAGAGGTCCTCGATGGGCGCGTTCCAGATGTCCTCCAGGAAGCCGGTTTCCACCGCGCGTCCCCAGACGTTCTGGTCGATGGAGTACGGGTTCTTCCGGCTGGTCTGGATCGGCAGGTCCCGCTCCTCGGCGAAGATGATCGCCTTGTCCCGGCTCATCCCGGAATCCCGGACCGGCGCGATGATCTTCAGGTCGGGGCCGAGCGCGCTGATCGACACCTCGAACCGGACCTGGTCGTTGCCCTTGCCGGTGCAGCCGTGCGCCACGGTGGTGGCGCCGAAATCGTGCGCGGCCTGCACCAGGTGCTTGACGATCACCGGCCGGGACAGCGAGGACACCAGCGGGTAGCGCTCCATGTACAGCGCGTTGGCCTGCAACGCCGGAAGGCAGTACTCGTCGGCGAACTCGTCGCGCATGTCGGCGACGACGGCCTCGACCGCACCGCAGGCGAGTGCGCGCTGCCGGATGGTCTCCATGTCCTCGCCGCCCTGGCCGACGTCGCCGGCGACGGCGATCACCTCGGCCCCGGTGGCGTGCGAGATCCAGCCGATCGCCACCGATGTGTCCAGCCCGCCCGAATAGGCCAGGACGATCCGCTCTGTCATCGGTCACTGCTCGCTTTCTGAAATGGTGCCGTTGAGGTGTGTCGTTGTCCCGTGGCGCTGTCGAGCGGATGGGGCGGAGGTCCGCGGTCATCGTGTCAGCCGCCGTCCGCCGGCCGCGTAACCGGCCAAGCGTCTGCCCGACGCTCGGCGCCGGTGAGCCCTCCCGCGCGACCACCAGGATCGTGTCGTCACCGGCGATGGTGCCGATGACGTCCGAGCAGACTCGCCCGGTCGATCGCCGAGGCGAGGAACTGCGCCGCGCCGGGCGGGGTGCGCAGCACGGCGAGGTTCCCGGACGCCTGGTAGCGACAGCAGCAGGTCGCCGAGCAGCCTGGCCAGCCTGGACGTGCCGCCGACCATCGGCCGCGGCCCGCCGTCCTCCGGGATCCGGTAGACGGTGGCGCCCCGTCGACGCCGCGCAGTTTGACCGCCCCAGTTCTTCGAGGTCGCGGGACAGGGTCGCCTGGGTGACCGAGAAGCCGCTCGTCGGACAGCAGTGTCGACAGCTCGCCCTGCGAGCGCACGGGGAGGTCCCGGATCAGCTCGGTGATCCGGCCGTGCCTGGCGGCCTTCGTCGCCAGCGCGGTTCCGCGGTCACCGTCGCGCCGCCCCGGGGCTCCGCTGTCGCCGGCACGATTCCGGACTGTTCGAAGAAGGAAGGCCAGCAGCGCCTTCTGCGCGTGCAACCGGTTCTCCGCCTCGTCCCAGACCGCCGAGGCCGGCCCGTCGATGCACGTCGTCGGTGATCTCCCAGCCGCGGTGCGCCGGCAGGCAGTGCAGCACGATCGCGTCCGTCCGCGGCACGGCCGAGCAGGCCCGCATTGACCTGGTACGGCCGGAAGGGGCCGACCCTGTCGAGCCCGTCGTTCTCCTGACCCATGGAGGTCCAGGTGTCGGTGACCAGAACGTCGGCACCGTCGACCGCGGCATCGCGGATCGCCGACCAGCTCGATCGACCCGCCCGTCTCGGCGGCCCGCTTCTTGGCGTCGAGCAGGATGTCGCCGTGCGGGTCGAAGCCGTGCGGGGACGAGACCCGCACCGCCATACCGGCGTTCGCGCCGCCGACCATCAGCGAGTGCGCCATGTTGTTGGCGCCGTCGCCGAGGTAGGTCAGGGTCAGACCGGCGAGCCTGCCCTTGCGCTCCCGGATGGTCTGCAGGTCGGCGAGCACCTGGCAGGGGTGGAACTCGTCGGTCAGCGCGTTGATCACCGGCACCGTCGACACGCTCGGCCAGCGCGTTGATCCGGCGCTGGGCGAAGGTGCGGATCGCCACCGCGTCGACGAACCGGGACAGCACCCGCGAGGTGTCCTCGATGGTCTCCTCGCGGCCGAGTTGCGAGGTGCGGCCGTCGACGATGACGGGCTGGCCGCCGAGCTGGGCGATGCCGACCTCGAACGACAGCCGGGTCCGGGTCGAGTTCTTCTCGAACACCACCGCGACCGACTTGCCGGCCAGCGGACGGAAGCCGTTACGGTCGGCCTTGTAGACGTCGGCCCGGTCGAGAACGGCGAGCGAGCTCGTCGGGGCGACAGGTCGTCGTCCCGCAGGAAATGCCGCAGGCCGGCGGTTGCTGGTCATCCGGTGCTGCCAGCTGCAGCGCCGGCGGCCTGCAGGATGCCGGGCAGCGCCGCGACGAAAGCGTCGGCCTGGTCGGTGGACAGGATCAGGGGCGGCGCCAACCTCAGCACGTCCGGACGCGGGTGCGTTGATCAGGAACCCGGCCTCGCGGGCGGCCAGAACCGCGCGGCGCCGACGTTCTCGGTCAGCACGATGCCGAGCAGCAGGCCCGCGCCGCGGACGTGGTCGATGCCCGGATGGCCGAGATCGTCGACGGCGGTGGCGATGTGCTTGCCCAGTGCGTCGACATGGTCGAGAGGCCTGTGCTGCCGATGGTGTCGAGGACGGCAAGCGCGGCGGCGGCGAGACACGGGGTTCCCGGCGAAGGTGGATCCGTGCTGACCGGGCTGCAACAGCTGCGCGGCGTCGCCGATGCCGATGGCCGCGCCGATCGGCAGGCCACCACCCAGACCCTTGGCGAGGGTGATGACGTCCGGGACGATGCCCGCGGCGGTGTGCGCGAACCAGTTTCCGGTCCGTCCGATCCCGGTCTGGACCTCGTCGATGACGAGCAGCGCACCGCTGTCGGCGGTGATCTGCCGGGCGGCGGCGAGATAGCCGTCAGGTGCCGGGATGACGCCGGCCTCGCCGAGGATGGGTTCGAGAAAGACTGCCGCGACGTCGGTGTCGACGGCGTTTGCCAGGGCATCGACGTCACCGTAAGGGACGAATTCGACGCCGCCGGGCATCGGTTCGAACGGTGCGCGTTTGGCCGGTTGGCCGGTGAGCGCGAGCGCGCCCATGGTCCGGCCATGGAATGCACCCTCCGCGGCGATGATCCGAGGGCGGCCGGTGAGCCGGGCGATCTTGAACGCGGCCTCGTTCGCTTCCGCGCCGGAGTTGGCGAAGATCACCCGGCCGGAATTGCCGCGGCACCGCTGATGTCGAGCAGCCGCTCGGCCAGGGTGAGCACGGTCGGGTGGGTGAAGAAGTTGGACACGTGCCCCAGGGTGGCGACCTGATCGGACACCGCCCGGACGATGGCCGGGTGCGCGTGGCCGAGCGCGTTGACCGCGATCCCGCCGAGCAGGTCGAGGTATTCCTTGCCGTCGGCGTCGGTGACGACGGCGCCCCGGCCGCTGACCAGCTCCACCGGCGGCACGCCGAAGTTGTTCATCAATGCGTGCGACCAGCGCTGGGCTGCCCGTTGATTGCCCGAGAGCTGCTGTGCTGTTGCGGTTGTCACGATGCCTCCATTGTCGGAACGATCATGGTGCCCACGCCCTCATTGGTGACGATCTCGAGCAGGACCGAATGCGGTATGCGGCCGTCGATCACATGCGCGGCGCCGACACCTCCGCGGACGGCGCGCAGGCAGCCCTCCATCTTCGGCACCATCCCGGCCTGCAGCCGCGGCAGCATGTCCTCGAGGGCGTCGGCCGACACCGTGGAGAGCAGCGAATCGCGGTCCGGCCAGTTCGCGTACAGCCCCTCGACGTCGGTCAGCATGACCAGCTTGACGGCACCCAGCGCGATGGCCAGCGCGGCAGCGGCCGTGTCGGCATTGATGTTGTGCACGACGCCGTCGGCATCCGGCGCGACTGTCGAGATCACCGGGATGCGGCCGGCGTCGATCAGGTCGAGCACCGCCGCCGGGTTGACGCCGACAACATCGCCGACCAGCCCGATGTCGGTCTCGACGCCGTCGACCAGCACGGTCCGGCGCTCGGCGGTGAACAGGCCCGCGTCCTCACCGGACATGCCGACCGCGAGCGGGCCGTGGGAGTTGATCAGCCCGACCAGTTCGCGTCCGACCTGGCCGACCAGCACCATCCGGACGATCTCCATCGTCTCGGGGGTGGTGACCCGGAAGCCGCCCCGGAACTCGCCCTGCATGCCGAGCCGGTGCTAGCATCGAGCTGATCTGGGGGCCGCCGCCGTGCACGACGACCGGCCGTAAACCGACCGTCTGCAGAAACACCATGTCGGCCGCGAAGGCGCGTTTCAGCGCGTCGTCCGTCATCGCGTTGCCGCCGTACTTGACGACCACGATCGCGCCGGCGAATCTGCGCAGCCACGGGAGCGCGCCGGCGAGAACCTCGGCGCGGTCCTTGGCGCCTTCCAGCTCCGCCAACCGGCGGGGTTGGACGGCAGCTCGTACGGTCTGGTTGCCCGGCTGGTCGAGAGCGGCGCTCATGTGGAGTACGCCGAGTTCTCGTGGACGTAGGCATGCGACAGGTCGTTGGTCAGCACGGTCGCCGTCTCGCTGCCCGCGTGCAGGTCGATGACGACGCGCACCGAGCGGCCGCTCAGGTCGACGCCGTCCCGGTCGTCGCCGGTAGCGCCCGCGCGGCAGATCCAGACCCCGTTGATGGCGACATCGATGGCGTCGGCGTCGAACTCGACATCCGGCCCGACGGTGCCGACCGCCGCGAGGATGCGACCCCAGTTCGCGTCCTGGCCGAAGAAGGCGGTCTTCACCAGGTTGTTCCGGGCCACGGTCCGGCCGACGGTGACGGCGTCGTCCTCGGTCACGGCGTGCACCACCTCGATAGCTATCTCCTTGGTGGCGCCCTCCGCGTCGGCGAGCAGTTGGGCGGCGAGGTCGGCGCAGGCTCGGGTGACGGCAGCGCCGAGCAGCTCCGCTCCCGGCTCGATCCCGGAGGCCCCGGAGGCCAGCAGCAGGACCGTGTCGTTGGTCGACATCGCACCGTCCGAGTCCAGCCGGTCGAAGGTCACCCTGGTGGCAGCCCGCAGCGCCGTGTCCAGATCAGCGGAATCCGCGACCGCGTCGGTGGTCAGGACGACGAGCATGGTTGCCAGCCCGGGGGCGAGCATCCCGGCGCCCTTGGCCATTCCCCCGACGGTGAATCCGCCCACCTCGATCTGCACCGTCTTGGGGACAGAATCGGTGGTCATGATGGCGGTCGCTGCGGCCAGTCCGGCCTCCGCGTCCAGCAGTGAAAAGGCGTTGTCGACGCCCGGCAGCAGCTTGTCCATCGGCAGCGGCAGGCCGATCAGCCCGGTCGATGCGACCGCGATCTGCTGCGTTTCGGTGTTCAGCAGCGCTGCGAGATGCTCCGCGGTGGCGACGGTGTCGTCATACCCCGCGGGTCCGGTGCACGCATTGGCGCCGCCGGAATTGAGCACGACGGCGGTCAGTTCGGCGCCCGGGCCCGCCAGGATGCTCTCGCACCAGCGCACCGGTGCGGCCTTCACCCGGTTGCTGGTGAAGACGCCGGCGGCGGTGCGCCGCGGGCCGTCGTTGACGACCAGGGCCACGTCGGGCGCGCCCGAGGATTTGAGCCCGGCTGCGACGCCGGCGGCCCGGAAGCCCTGCGGTGCGGTGACTCCTTCGCCGACCGCCTGGCTCGTGGGGTTCGGGACGGTGGTGCTCATGGTGCGACTCCGACGGTCGGCAGTCCACTCGTTTCCGGCAGACCGAGTGCGAGGTTGAGGCACTGCACGGCGGCGCCGGCCGTGCCCTTGGTCAGGTTGTCCAGGGCCGCGACAACCACGACCCGACCGGCGGCGTCATCGACGGCGACTTGCAGGAGTGCGGTGTTCGCGCCGAGGGTTGCTGCCGTCGTCGGCCATTGCCCCTCCGGCAGCAGGTGCACGAAAGGTTCATCCGCATAGGCTTTCTCGTAGACCGCACGGACGTCTGCGATGCCGACGCCATCGCGGACCGGCGCGGAGACGGTGGCCAGGATGCCCCTGGACATCGGCACCAGGACGGGCGTGAACGACACCGTCACCGGCTGCCCGGCCGCGGCCGTCAGGTTCTGCACCATCTCAGGGGTGTGCCGGTGTACCCCGCCGACCCCGTACGCGGACGCCGCACCCATCACCTCCGAGCCGAGCAGGTTGACCTTGGGGGACTTTCCGGCCCCTGACGTGCCTGACGCCGCGACAACCACGACGTCCGGGTGCACGAGACCGGCCGCGAGCGCGGGGGCCATCGCCAGGGAGGCCGAGGTCGGGTAGCAGCCGGGCACGGCCACCCGCTTGGTACCGCGCAGAGCGTCACGGCCACCCGGCAGTTCGGGGAGTCCGTACGGCCAGGAGCCGGGGTGGTCACCGCCGTAGAACTGTTGCCACGCAGCGGCATCGGTGAGCCGGTGGTCGGCGCCGCAGTCGATGACGATGGTGTCCTCGCCGAGCTGAGCGGCGAGTTGGTGCGACTGCCCGTGCGGCAGCGCAAGGAAGACCACGTCGTGTCCGGAGAGGACCTCGGCCGTTGTGGGTTCGAGGATCCGGTCGGCCAGCGGCAGCAGGTGCGGCTGATGTGCACCGAGCCGGTCCCCCGCGTTGCTGAACGCGGTGACCGCACCGATGGTGACGTCCGGGTGGGCAAGCAGCAGGCGGAGCAACTCGCCGCCCGCGTACCCGCTGGCGCCGGACACCGCAACGCGGTACGTCATGTGCTCCCCTTCCCGATGGCGGTCTCGAACTATACAACTGACCGCATGAATATCCAATCGGGGTGAGGTGCGGGGGCAGGCGACCACGGGTGCCGGCGCGTCCAGTGACGGCTGGGCAGGGTTTTTCGGGCCTGCAGGGCAGCATTTTCCCTGCACACGCGGCACTGGGCGCGAACCGGTCTCGGGATGGGGACGCCCGCGCGATCAGGTCGGCTGGGGGGTGTGGGCGTGCCCGGCGGTGCCGGCCGCGAGCGCTGCGCCCACCTGGTCGGCGAGGGTGACCGCGACCCGGATCTGTTCAGCGGTGGGCCGGACGACCCGGGTGGAAGCGGTCAGCACGAACTGGCCGTAGATCACCCCGCCGCTCTGCACCATCAACGCCATCTTGGAGTCGATCGGCAGACCCTTGCGCGCCACATTGATCTCATGCCCGCCGCGGGTCAGCGTGCCCGATGAATGCAGAGCGGGCAGCCCGGAACGCTGGGCCGGGTCGAAACGGCAGCTGTCGATGTGCAGGACGTCCACGATCTGCCGGCTCACCCGGTCGATCAGCTCGGCCGTGGAGGAGCGGCCGGACGCGACCAGCGACGCGGTCCCGAGCACACCGTTCAAATAGCCCTGCTCCGTGCTGGCCAGTGCCTGCTCCCGCCGGCCCCAGAGAGCGACTTCGGTGACAGCCACGCCGATCAGCAGCAGCAGCAACGCGGTCTCGATATCGCCGCGGTCGGAGATGCTGAGCGTGTTGTAGGGCTCGGTGAGGAAGTAGTCGAACCCGACGGCGCTGCTCAGGGCCGCCACGATTCCAGCCCACCGGATTCCGGTGGATGCGGCGGCAACAACCAGCAGGACGAGACCGAGGGCCGCGTTGGTGTTGACGATGCTGTCTCGGAACAGTGCCAGGATCGCGCACGCCGCAACCGGGACGACCGCAGCGCCCAGTACGACCAGCGGTCGGTGAGCCTGCAGGATCGGGTCGATCTTCATGTCCATCCACTCCTCACAATCAGTCCATCCACACCGACAGCCCGAACCACCCGCAGTCCCTGGGCCCGGCTCATCCGTACCCGCCTGATCCGTGCCATGGGGTCCGAGCCGTCACGGGTGAGTTGGTTGACCGCCGACGACCGAGCCCTTGAATGCTGCCCCCTGGTGGTCGCCGGTGTGCCGGACGATGACAACCGGGCACGGGGCATGGGTTGCAACGAATTCGCTGACGGAGCCGAGCACCGATGTGGACACCGATCCGTGGCCACGCGATCCCACGACCAGCAAGTGTCTGCCTTCCGCTGCGCTGGTCAGCGCCTGCTGGGCCGGCCCCCGGAGGACGAGTCCGATCACCGGGACGCGGGTATCCGGAATGGCCAGCCTGATCGAGGAGTGCAGCACCGTTCCGGCCTCGGCAGCCCAGTCCGTGTCCGGCAGCGGGAATTCGATCCCCAGCCCGACGGGGATCTGCCAACAGGTGACGGCTTCGATGGTCGCGCCGGTGACTTCCGCCTGCGCGGCCGCCCATCTCAGGGCGTCGAGGGACGCCGGCGATCCGTCGACGGCAACGACGATGCGCTGGACCGGCCTGCCAGACCCTCGGGCGCCACCGCCGGTCGACGCCGCGGCGCGGATCGGGTGACCGGGGCCGTTGCCATGAACACCTGCTTCGTTCGGCGCCATTGTCGTTGTCATGGACGCGCTCCTCACGGTGCTGGTGCGGCTCCTTCCATTCACCTCCTGTGGGCAGACCGGGGACCAGAGCACAAAGTCCTTGCCAGCAGTCGAGCAGTCGACGCTAGAGGCGCGGGCGCGCACACAGCGATCCGCTGCCTCGGCGCCGGTCCGTCGCGGCCCGGCGACATGTTGATGCGGAGCGAAAAGCGGCTAAAGCCTCTCTTCTCGCCCCCACGGATCAGTAACCTGCGGGCGCGGCACGCCCGCGTCGACCTGGACCGTGACAATCCGTGACCGATACAGAGTGGAGCCCATGTCAGATCAGAACCCCGTCTTCGTCTTCATCGGGACCTACCCGGACGAGAGCTCCGCCCGGGTGGATTACAACGTCGTCAAGGCGCTGCATGATGTCGGTGGGATCGGCACGTACGACGCCGCCGTCATCACCAAGGACGAGGACGGAAAGGTGCACATCAACAAGGACGAGATGGCGACCCGGCACGGCGCCTGGGGCGGCGCGGCGGTCGGGCCGTCGTCGGGATCCTGTTCCCGCCCTCGATCATCGCGACCGCCGTCGTCGGCGCAGCGGCGGGTGGAGTCACCGGGCACCTCTGGCGGGGCCTGTCACGATCAGACGTCAAGGAGTTCGGGGACCTGATCGACAGCGGCCAGGCAGCACTTCTGGTGGTCGGCGAGAGCACCCCGCAAAAGGCACTGGAGAAGTCCGAGCTCAAGGCCGAGAAGGAGATCGCCAGGGAGTTGGACGTCAGCGCGAAGGACGTCGATACCGCCATCCGGGAGGTCGCGAACTCCGCCTGATGAGGTTTCCCGGGGAGGCCGGGCGATGCGAAGGCAACACGATGTGGTGAATCGAAGACTTAGCGACGTGAATGCTGGGCTGAATGGATGATGACGCCGTACGGTCGTCACCGTGAGCATCCCCCGGAGATCTGTCGTCGTCGCCGTTCTTCTCGCCCTGGTCCAGCCCCTGCTGCCGGTGACCGATGCGGCGGCTGCGGCGGCTCCGGTGCGCATCACCAAGGTCTTCTACGATCCGCCGGGCCAGGACGCTCGCGACAACACGCATTACAACCTGGAGTACGTCGTGATCACCAATACCTCGGCCAAGAGCCAATCGCTGACCGGTTGGACGTTGAGGGACAAGGAGAATCACGTCTACCGCTTCTCTGCCTTCACCCTCGGCGCGCACAAGTCGGTCACCGTCAGGACCGGCAAGGGAACGGCCAACGCGACGACCCGGTACTACAACTCCGCCAACTACATCTGGAACAACACGGGCGATACCGCCACCCTGAAAACCGCTGCAGGCAAACAGGTGTCGGCCTGCGGCTGGACCACCAGGGCATCGATCGGCTACAAGAACTGCTGATCGCAAACCTGGGGCCTGACCTAGGTCACGTGGACCAGCAGGGGGACCAGTTGCTCGGCCGGCGTCAGTGACCCGTGCTGACCGATCAGCGCCAGCACATGCGGTGTCGCGGTTCGCGAGTCGACCAGCGCGAAGGACCCGCGCGCGGCGACGAGCACGTCGCCGATCCGCCGGATCACCCGGTCCTCAACGGGGCCGAACCAGCCCTTCGGCGATCGCCTCAGTCCTCGTGCTGACCCAGGCCCGGTCACCCAGCGCAGCCGGCGATCCGGCCGGCGACATCGGACGCGGCGCCGGGTTCGCAGTACAGCTGGGCGAACCTCGCCTCCCCGCCGAGCACGGCCACGCCGGCCGCGAGGTCGGGGCGGTCGGCCAGGTCCAGCCGGCCGGTGTGCGGGACGTCGACCATGCCGTGGTCGGCGGTGACCACAGCAGCGTGTCGGGGCCCAGTCGCCGGGCGAGCCGGGCGATTTCCCGGTCCACCCGGCGCAGCGCCGCCAGCCACTGTGACGACCGGTGCCCGTGCAGATGTCCGGCCGCGTCGACCTCGCCCCAGTACAGGTACACCAGCGCCGGCCGCGGCTCGGTGAGCAGCCGGAGTGCGGCATCCACCCTCGCGGGAAGCCGTTTGGTGCCGACGAACTCGCCACCCCGCAGTGCCGCGCTGGTCAGGCCGGACCCGGCGAACTCGGGGTTGCCGATCTGGGCGACCCGGACACCGCGCTCGACCAGCGCCTGGAACACCGTGCGGTGCGGCTGCCAGGCCAGCGGGTCCGTCGCCGGATCCCACCGCAGCTCGTTGAGCAGCACGCCACGATCGGGGTCCATCACCTCGTACCCGACCAGGCCGTGCCGTCCGGGCGGCAGACCGGTTCCGAAGGAGCCCAGCGATGTCGCCGTGGTGCTCGGACAGCCCGCGGTCAGGGTCCGTCCGCCGGCCGACAGCGAGGCGAGGAACGGAGCTGTTCCGGCTTCCTGCTCCAGCAGTTCCCGGCCCGAGCCGTCGACGAGCACGACGCAGGCGCGGCGGGCGGGCGGCATCGCAACAGCGGTTGCGCCGACATCCACCCCGAGCGACGCCGCCACGCCGGGCAGCACGCCCAGCAGGGAGTCTTCGCCGTAAGCCGGGACAACGGGTCCGGCGCCGAGCTCGGCCGGTTGCGCGGACGTCACCGCCGATGGGCAGCCGCTGTCATCGCTGACAGCGACTTGGCGAACGCCACCGCGTCGCGCAGCGCGGTCTCCCCCTCCGCGTCGGCACTGATCCGCAGGGACAGGTCGTCGGCCGTGACGCTGCCCGTCATCCCGTGGTCGGCCTCGCACTGCGGATCTCCGCAGGTCGCGGGCTCGAGATCGATCCGGGACACCGCCCCCCAGCCGATGGTCAGGGTCAGTTCCCGGCCGAGCGCGCCGGGCCGGTACTTCTCCGGATTGGCGACCACGTGCGCGACCATGACCGACCGCACGGCGGACAGCGGCACCGACTCGCTGGTCGCGATGCCGTGCGCCTCGTCGCCGTGTTCCTCGTCGCCGCCGTGGTCGTCGGCGTGCACGAAGATGAGCCGACCGGGGGTCAGCACGACCACCGACAGGTGCCGGCGGATGGTGTCGAGATCGAATGTCGTCTCACCGTGCACGAGGTGGGCCAGTACGTCCTCGTCTGCCAGGGCGATGTCCAGGACGTCCGCGACGAGCGCCGGGTAGTACCCCGCCTTCTCGATCTTGCGGACGAGGTCGGTCGGTTGCTTCAACGGCATGGGCCCATCGTGACACCTCAGCGCCGTCGACCACGAACCGGAGCGCCCGGTGTGGACATCAGGTCCGCTGTCCGGTGACGCGGGGGCGCCCCGCACGCTGATCCACCCGGTCGGGATCATGGTCGGCGTGACAGACGGCAAGGGCGGCGCGCTCGCCACCGGTTTCGGGTCGGGCGGCGAAAGCTGGGTACTGGCCGCGACCCCTGGCCATGGTCGGCTGCGGGCGATGGTCGAGGTGATGGAGCCGACGGGCAGGCGCTGGGTCGCCGGTTCCGGCGGGCCGGCGTTGCCGCCGGGACACCGCTACGCCATCTTCCGTGGCCGGTCCGGCGAGAGCGCCCACCTGGTGATCGTCAGGGTCGCCGATGACGTCCGGGCCGTGGTGGCCTCGCTGACCGACGGCAGCAGGGAGGACCTGCGGTTGCACGGCGACGCAAGCGTCCTCGGCGCCCGGGTGGCGGTACTGGTCTACCCGGCGGCGCTTGACCTGCAGCGACTCACCGTTCTCGGGGCCGGACGGCGGAGAGCTGAGGGAGCTGCTCTGACGGTCGCCGGCCACGAGGTCAGCCGCGGAGCACGGCCCCCACCCGCTCCGCTGCCGCGCTCACCGCGGCATCGCGTACCGCGGTGGCGTCCGCGGCGGTCAACGTCCGGTCCGGCGCCCGGACGACCATCGCGAAGGCCAGCGACTTGCGGCCGGCGCCGACCTGGTCGCCCGACGTAGACGTCGAACAGCCGGACGGATTCCAGCAGCTCGCCGCCACCGTCGCGCAGCGCGCGGGTGACGTCGGCCGCCGTGGTCGAGGCGTCGACGACCAGCGCGACATCCAGATGCACCGGCGGATACGGGCTGATCACCGGAGCGACGGGTGGCCGCCGATCGGGCAGCACGTCCAGGTCGATCTCGATCGCCGCCGTCCGGGGCGGCAGTCCGAGTCGCTCGACCACGGCGGGGGCGAGTTCGCCCGCGTAGCCGATCGGCCAGTCCCCCACCCTGATCCCGGCGCACCGGCCCGGGTGCCATGGTGCCTGGTCCGCGGCCACCAGACGCAGCTCGACGCCGGCCGTCTCGCCGATCCGGCGGGCGAGTTCGATGGCGTCGGCCCAACCCGCGGGACGGCCAGGACCCCACCAGCCCGGACGCTCGGCCGACCCCGCCAGCACCACGGCGAGGTGCAACGGCTGGTTCGGCAGCGCAGCGTTCAGCGTGGCAAGGGTGCCGGAATCCGGTCTGTGGTCGACCGGCGGATCCGGCGGCTCGGGCGCGTTGCGTCCGCGGCAGGAACACCGATCCGATCTCGAACACCAGCAGGTCCCGGTTGCCGCGGGAAATGTTGCGCTGCACGGTGTCCAGCAGTCCGGGGAGCAGCGTGGTGCGCATCAGGGGGCGGTCGGCGTCCAGCGGATTGCGCAGTGCCACCGCCCGCCGCCGGACGTCGTCGGCGGCCAGCCCTAGCGCGTCCAGCTCGCCGGTCCCGATGAACGGGAAGGACAGCACCTCGGTCAGTCCGGCCGAGGCCAGATCGGCTGCGATGAGCCGGTTCCGGCGCTGCGCGTGCGGTCAGCCCGGGCCGGCCGGTGCCTGCGGCAGCACCGACGGGATGGAGTCATAGCCCTCCAGTCGGGCGACCTCCTCGACCAGGTCGGCCGGGCGGGTCAGGTCGGGCCGCCAGGTGGGCGGCGTGACTGTGAAGAGCCTTCGACGCCGGAATTCTCCGCGACGACGCAGCCGACCTGCGCGCAACCGCGTCGCGATGATCGCCGGCTCGTACGGCCGGCCGGTCAGCCGCTCCGGCTCGTCCGAGCGGAAGCTCGATGTCCGTTGCGCGGCAACGGGTTCCCGACAACATCCGAGCGCCCGACGATGGTGCCGCCGCCGTAGCGGACCAGCAGCTCGGCCGCGGCCTCGGCGGCCACCGCTGCGATCGCCGGGTCGACGGCACGCTCGAACCGCCGGGACGCCTCGCTCGGCAGCCGGTGCCGGCGCGCCGTCCTGGCAATCACCGTCGGTTCCCAGTAGGCCGCCTCGATCACCACAGTGGTGGTGCCGGAGCTGATCTCGGTCGACTCGCCGCCCATCACGCCGGCCAGCGAGATCGCGCCGGACTCGTCGGCTGACGACCAGGTCGTCGGCGACCAGGGTTCGCTTGACACCGTCCAGGGTGACCAGGGTCTCGCCGTCGGCGGCCCGGCGCACGGTGATCGCACCCGGTGAGCTTGTCCGGCGTCGAACGCGTGCAGCGGCTGGCCGAGGTCGAGCATCACGTAGTTGGTGACGTCGACGGCCAGCGAGATCGACCGGATGCCGGCCGCGGACAGCCTGCGCCGCAACCAGTACGGGCTCGGCGCGGACGGGTTGATGCCCTCGACCCGGACCGTGACGAACCGGCCGCAGCCGTCCGGGTCGGCGATGGTCACCGGCCAGCCGCCCGCCGCCCGGTCCGGCAGCTCCCGGTCGGCGGGGTCGGTGAACGGCAGGTCGAAGGCGGCGGCCAGTTCCCGGGCCAGCCCGCGGATGGACAGCGCGTAGCCGCGGTCCGGGGTGATGGCCAGTTCGATGACGGCGTCGTCGGCGCCGATCAGCGCCCGGGCGTCGGTGCCGGGCGTCGGCGATCGGGCCGATCACCAGGATGCCGTCGTGCTCGGTGCCGATGCCCAGTTCCCGGGTGGAGCAGATCATCCCGTCGGAGATCCGGCCGTAGGTCTGGCGGCGACGCGATCGCGAAACCGCCGGGCAGCACCGCACCGGGCAGCGCCACCACCACCGTGTCGCCCTCGACGAAGTTGGTGGCGCCGCAGATGATTCCGCGGGGCTCGATCGCTGCCGTCCGGGCCGTTGCCCGGGCCGACGTCGACGGTGCAGAACCGGATCGGCTTCTTCAGCCCGGTCAGCTCCTCGATCGAGAGCACCGTGCCCACAACGAGTGGCCCCTCGGTCGGCGGCACGGTGTGCACGTCCTCCACCTCGAACCCGATGCGCAGCAAGGCGTCGGTCGACCTCGTCGGTGGTTGTTCCGGCCGGCAGGCTGACGCGCGTCGGCCAGCCATTCCAGTGGACAGATGCATGGCTCAGACCTCCGATCCGAAGGCGGCGGTGAACCGGACGTCGCCCTCGACGAGGTCGCGCATGTCCGGGATCTGGTTGCGGAACTGCAGCGTGCGCTCGATGCCCATGCCGAACGCGAAGCCGCTCCATTCCGCCGGGTCGAGCCCGCAGGCCCGCAGCACGTTCGGGTCGACCATGCCGCAGCCGCCCCATTCCACCCAGCCGGCGCCGCCCTTCTTGTCCGGGAAGTACACGTCCATCTCGGCGCTGGGCTCGGTGAACGGGAAGAACGACGGCCGCAGCCGGGTCCGCGACTCCGGACCCGAACATGGCCCTCGCGAAGTGGTCAAGGGTGCCCTTGAGGTGCGCCATCGACAGGTGCCGGTCGATGGCCAGGCCCTCGACCTGGTGGAAGACCGGGGTGTGGGTGGCGTCCAACTCGTCGGTGCGGTAGACCCGGCCGGGGCAGACGACGTAGATCGGCGGGTTCCCGGTCGAGCATGCTGCGGACCTGGACCGGCGAGGTGTGCGTGCGCAGCACCAGGCCGGTGTCCGCGGCCGATCCGGGCCCCTGCGGGGCGGCTTTGTCGTGGGGGCCGACCGGCCCGGCGACGTAGAACGAGTCCTGCATGGCGCGGGCCGGGTGGTCCTTCGCGAAGTTCAGGGCGTCGAAGTTGAACCACTCGGTCTCGAGCTCCGGGCCCTCGGCGATCTCCCAGCCCATCGCGACGAAGACGTCCCCGATCCTGCGCCATCATCGTCGAGATGGGATGCGGCGAACCGGCCGGTTGCCGGTCGTACGGGAGGGTGACGTCGACCGTCTCCTCGACCAGCACCCTGGCGTCCCGCTCGGCGACGAGCGTGGCCTCCCGGGCGGCGATCGCGGCGTTGACCCTGCCCCTGGCCTGGCCGATTCCCCGCCCGGCGGCGGCCTTGTCGGCCTTGGGCAGGTCGGCGATCGCCCGGTTGGCCAGGGCGAGAGGGCTGCGGTCGCCGGCGTGGGCGAGTCGGGCCGCCTTGAGCTCGTCGAGATCGCCGGCGGCGGCGACCGCGGCCAGCGCGTCGGCCGTCGCCGCCTCGACCCCGGCGACGTCGGTCGGGCTCGGGTGATCGCTGGCAGGAACAGGGGTGGACATACGAACCTTCCGGGCGGGGGTGGCCAGGGCCAGCAGGCAGTCTAGGCGTCCAGACCGCCCGGCCGGTTCGCGACCGGTCAGCAGGCCGCGCCCACCTCCACTGCGATCCGCGGGTATTCCGGACGCCACATCGCGGCGTGCACCTGCTGGATCGGGTCGTGCAGCTCGACGCGCGTCAGGCCCTCCTCCGCGGCGGTCCGGGCAACCGCGATCGCGACCGCCGCGGACACCGTGCGCAGGTCCGTCATCGGCGGCAGCAACGACGCGCCGACCGTCCTGGCGTCGGAAAGGCCGGCGACGGCGTCGGCCGCCGCGGCGATCATCCGGTCGCTGATCCGGGTCGCCTTGACCACGGCAACTCCAAGACCCAGACCAGGGAACACCAGCGCGTTGTTGGCCTGCGCGATGGTGTAGCGGGTCCCGTCGTGGGTCACCGGTTCGAACGGGCTGCCGGTGGCCGTGAGCACCCGGCCGCCGGTCCAGGCGAGCAGGTCGGCGGGCAGTGCCTCGGCCTTCGAGGTGGGATTGGACAGCGGCATGATGATCGGCCGCTCGACATGCGCGGCCATGTCCCGGACGATCGCCTCGGTGAAGGCACCGGCCTGGGTGGAGGTCCCGATCAGCATCGTCGGGTGCGCGCGGGCGACCACCTCGGTGAGGCCGACCGTGGCGCCGGGCGGCGCCCAGTCGGCCACCTCGCCGCGCGGCCGGGCGTAGGGCTGCTGGAAGTCGAGCAGGTTCGGCGCGTCGTCGAGCAGCAGACCGCCGCGGCCGAGCGGGTAGAAGCGCCGGGTGGCCTCCTGCGGGGACAGGCCCTCGCGGATCATCTGGTCGCGCATCATGTCGGCGATCCCCAGTCCGGCGGTTCCTGCCCCGTGGATGACGATCCGCTGGTCGCGCATGCGTGTGCCGGCCGCACGGACCGCCGAGAAGGCGGCGGCGAGCACAACGGCTGCCGTTCCCTGCATGTCGTCATTAAAAGTGCAGCAGGTGCTCGAATATTTGTTCAAAATGCGGCGCGCGTTGGTGGCACCGAAGTCCTCCCAGTGCAGCATGGCCGACGGGAACAGCTTCTGGACGGCGGTGACGTAGGCGTCGATCAGGGTGTCGTAGCGGGCGTCGCGGACCCGGGCATGCCGTTCGCCGAGGTAGAGCTCGTCGTTGAGCAGTTTGAGGTTGTCGGTGCCCATGTCCAGCACCACGGGCAGCACCCGCCGCGGATGGATACCCGCCGCGGCGGTGTAAACGGCCAGCTTGCCGATGGAGATCTCGATCCCGCCGACACCCTGGTCGCCGATCCCCAGGATGCCCTCGGAGTCGGTGGCCACCAGCAGGTCCAGGTCGTCCGGCCCGAGACCGGTGTTGCGCAAAGCGGTTTCGACATCCTCCGGGTGGTCCACCGACAGGTACACGCCGCGGGTGCGCCGGAATTCCTGGCTGAACCGTTCGATGGCCTCTCCGACCGTCGGGGTGTACACCACCGGCAGCATCTCGGAGATGTGCTCGGTGAGCAGCCGGTAGAACAGCACCTCGTTGCGATCACGCAGGTTCGCCAGGTACACCCACTTGCGCAGATCGTTGGACTGCTCGCGGTACTGGGCGTACACCCGCCGCAGCTGGCCCTCCAACGTCGTCACACCGGTCGGGAGCAAACCCTTGAGCCCCAACAGTTCCCGCTCCTCGTAGGTGAATGCCGTCCCGCGGTTGATGGTCGGCGTCGCCAGGACGGCGCTGCCCCTGGCATTGATCTTGGCGACGACCCCGGTCGAGGTCGGTACGAGCTCATAAGGTCCGTCGGTCATGTCAAAGCCTTCCGGGCGGTGTGTGTGATTTCAGGTTCTGGTGCAAGGGAACAGCGCCCGGGCGTGGCGGGAAATCCACCACGCCCAGGCGCCTGTGGTGCGCCGATCGGAGATCTCCGAGGCTCATGCGCGAAACAGCGGCCCTGCGGTGCGATCAGTGCGCCGGGCCGGATCTCCGGATCAGTGAACGGCGACCTTGTGCTTGTAGGACTCGACATCGGCCTTGTGCTCGGCGGCGTCGTGCTCGTCGAGCATGTCGGTGTCGTCGAACGGATCCTCGCCCGAGAACACCCGGTCGGTCTGGTCGCGGTTGATCTCGTGGACCCAATGACCGATGACCAGGGTGGCGACGGCGTTACCCGAGAAGTTCGTCAGCGCACGGGCTTCGGACATGAACCGGTCTACTGCCACGATCAGGCCGACACCCGGCACGAGATCCGGGCGGTGCGAGGCAAGGCCACCGCCGAGAGTTGCCAGGCCCGCACCGGTCACACCGGCCGCACCCTTGGAGGCGACGATCATGAAGATCAACAGGGACAGCTGCTCGGACCAGTTCAGGGGCATCCCCAGGGCATTGCCGATGAACAGCGAGGCCATCGTCAGGTACATCGCCGTGCCGTCGAGGTTGAACGAGTAGCCGGTCGGGACGACGATGCCGACGACCGGCCGGGAAACCCCGAGGTGCTCCATCTTGGCGATCAGCCGGGGCAGGGCGGTCTCGGAGGACGAGGTCGCCACGATCAGCAGGTACTCCTGGCGCAGGTAGTACAGGACCTTGAAAATCGAGAAGCCGGTGGTCAGCTTCAGCAGCGCGCCGAGAATGACGACGACGAAGACGACGCAGGTGGCGTAGAAGACCAGGACGAACAGGCTCAGCGAACCGATGGCGGCCCACCCGGCATTACCGACGACACCGGCAATGGCACCGAACGCGCCGATCGGGGCGAGCCACATGATGCCGGCCAGGATCTTGAAGACCAGTCGCTGCAGAATGGTGACCGCATTCAGGATCGGCTCACCCTTGCTGCCGAGTGCCTGCACCGCGAAACCGACCAGCAGTGCCACGAACAGCGCCTGCAGCACGCTGCCCATGGTCAACGCGGAGAAGAGCGTGGTCGGGATGATGTCGATGATGAAGTTGCCCGACGATTCCACCTCCGGGACCGTATAGGTCGCCGTCGAAGCGGCCGCCTGCAGGCTGTCACCCGGGTGCACGAGATTGCCGACCAGCAGACCGAGACCCAGTGCGAACGTGGACATCACGATGAAGTAGAGCAACGCGATGCCGCCGACCTTGCCCACCTGGGACGCTTTCCGGACAGAGCCGATGCCCAGAACGATGGTGCAAAAGATGATCGGGCCGATCATCATCTTGATCAGATTCACGAATGCGGTGCCGATGACGGCGAGCCCCGCGGCCTGCTTACCGAAAATCAGGCCGACGGCGGTGCCTGCGATGACGGCGATGATGACGGCGATGTACAGCCAGTGGGTGCTGACCTTTTTCCGCTTCTTGGGTACGTCGGCTCCGAGATCCGGTGGTGTGGTCGACATGCTTGACATGGGCTCTCCTGGTGTTCGAGGGATCGGCTGTGATCGCTCCGAAAGCTTCTCGCGTGCTGAGACCCACGTCACCAATGAGTACATAACGAAACCAATGACGGGCCGCTTTTCTCGATGACATCACGCCTATTTGCCGGAAATGTGTTCGATCCTGTTCGATCGGCCGTTTCTGGTTCCCCTTTGGGTTGATGCCGTCCCGGGCAATCCGCGAAAATCCATGCAGGTGCACAGAGACCTCCTGGCCGGCCGCCTCCCATCCACCAGGAACGGAGGACGCCCTCGGGCGGCAGTGGGCGGCCACCCCGCCGTGCCTGGGTAGGGTCTGCGGACATGTCTCTTTTCTCCCGGATCGGCGCGGCGCTCCGATCAGCATTGACGCCGTCCACCGCCGCCCGGAGCGGGCCCACGACCGGCCGGCGCTCGGGAACGACCTCGGCAGAGTCCTCCCCGGGTCAGGCCGGGCCCTCCGCGACCATCGAGATCGACCCGCAGCGGATCGGCTCGGTGCGGATGACGTACTCCCCCAGCCGGGACGGCGCCCCGGACCCCGGGGAGATCGTCTGGACCTGGGTGCCGTTCGAGGAACGGGACGGTCGCGGCAAGGACCGCCCGGTGCTGGTGGTCGCCGCCGAGAAGGGCGGCACCTACCTGGGGGTCCAACTGACCAGCAAAGCCCACCAGGGGAACGCCGAGTTCGTGCCGATCGGGTCCGGCGAGTGGGACTCGGCGGGTCGGCCGTCCTGGGTGAACATCGACCGGGTGTTCCGGCTGCACCCGGCGGGATGCGGCGGGAGACCGCGGGGCTGCCCGTGCGGCCCTTCGAGGTGGTGTCCGCCAGGCTGCGCGAGCGGTACGGCTGGCGCTGACCCGTCCTCGGCTTACTCGTCTACTCGGTGTCGCCGCCCGTGCCCGGCGCTGTGCACTCGCGCTGGCGTACAGGCAGATGGCCGCGGCCGTGGCGAGGTTGAGCGATTCCGCGCGACCGTAGATCGGCACCCGCACCGCCTCGTCTGCCAGCACCAGCAGATCCTCGGGCAGGCCGTGCGCCTCCGACCCGAACAGCCAGGCGGTAGGGAGGTCGAGGATGCCGTCGGCGGCTGCCGCATCGAGATCGAGCTCGGCGCCGCCGCTGGTGGCAAGGATCGACAGCCCTGCGCTCGACAGCTCGTCCAGCAATGCGGCCGGGTCCGCGGCCCGGGCTATCGGCAGGTGGAAGAGGCTGCCCGCGGACGCCCTGATCGTCTTCGGGTTGAACGGGTCGACGGCGTTGCCGGCGACGATGACGCCGTCGGCAGCCGCCGCGTCGGCGAGCCGGATGACGGTCCCGGCGTTGCCGGGATCGTTGGCCTCGACCAGCACGGCGATCAGCTGCGGCGGGCCGGCCAGTACGTCGCTCACGGTCGACCTGCGGATGGGTGCAGCGGACGACGATGCCCTGCGGGTGACCGCGTCGGACAGCGCCGCAGCGGCGCGTCTCGGTGACCTGGGTGACCTCGACCCCGCGCCGAACGCGGCCCGGGCGAGGGTCGGGTGCTTCGCCGCGGCCGCCTCGGTGAGGAAGAGTTCGAGGACCTCACCAGGGTGCTCCCTGGCGTACTCGATCGCCTCGGTGACCGCGGGCGCGCCCTCGGCGAGGAACTCGCCGACCTCGGCGCGGCGGGAGCGACGGAGCAGGCGGTGCGCGGCGGCGATGCGTGGCGAACGCTCGGTCAGGACGGCCTCGTCGTGCACGCCGTCCGGGCCGTCGGCGGTCGGTGCTGACGACAGCAGAACGCCCGGCCGACGAGGAGCCGGCCGGGCGTCGACGAGGGTCCTGCTGGGGGCTCAGGCCGCGTCCTGGGTCGAATCGGACCCCGCGTCGGCCACGGCCGGAACCGCGTCACGGGCGACGACGACGAGCGCGGCGAACGCGGCTTCGTCGGACACCGCGAGCTCGGCCAGCACCTTGCGGTCGACCTCGACACCGGCGATCTTCAGGCCCTGCATGAAGCGGTTGTAGGTCATCCCGTTCGCGCGGGCGGCCGCGTTGATCCGGGTGATCCAGAGCTTGCGGAAGTCGTTCTTCCGCTTGCGACGATCGTTGTAGGCGTAGGTGAGCGAGTGCAGACCCTGCTCCTTCGCCTTGCGGTACAGCCGGGAACGCTGGCCGCGGTAACCGCTGGCGCGCTCGAGAATGACGCGGCGCTTCTTCTGGGCGTTGACTGCCCTTTTCACTCTTGCCACGGGACACCTGACTTTCTACTTCGACCCGGCGATTGTGTGCCGGGTTGCTGACTATCGGGGAAAGGGCCGGTGGGACGCCGGTGGGAGCTAGATGCCGAGCAGCTTGCGCATGCGCGGAACGTCGACCTTGGCGATCTCCTTGGATCCGTCCAGGCGACGGGTGCGGCTGGTCGGCTTGCCCTCCAGGTTGTGGCGCTTGCCCGATCCCGCGTGCATCAGCTTTCCGGTACCGGTGACCTTGACCCGCTTCTTCGTCCCGGAGTGCGTCTTGTTCTTCGGCATGGCTGTTTCGCTCACATTCGCTGTCGTCGTGCTCGATCGGTGCGTGTTTCGTCTGGTGCAGGTCGTGCTTCGTGCCGGTCATGCTGCGTACTCGTGCGTCGGTCGGGCATGCCGTCCAACGGCCAACCCCCGGTCCGGGGACAGCCGACTCGCCAGCGCCGGCGTCGCGCGGCCGTGCAGTCACGACGCCCGGCGCGCTCGATGACCACGCCGCACGGTCGTCACCGCGCTCACCGGCGCGGAAGCGTGCCTCCGGTCAGGAGGACGCCGCGGCCGGCTGCGGCGTGGCGCTGGCCGGGCTTCTTGTGCGGGGCCAGGACCATGATCATGTTCCGGCCGTCCTGCTTGGGCGCGCTCTCCACGAACCCCAGCTCGGCGACATCGGCGGACAACCGCTGCAGCAGCCGGAAGCCCAGCTCCGGGCGGGACTGCTCCCGACCGCGGAACATGATGGTGACCTTGACCTTGTCCCCGGCGTTGAGGAAGCGAACGACGTGACCCTTCTTGGTCTCGTAGTCGTGCGCATCGATCTTCGGCCGGAGCTTCATTTCCTTGATGACCGTCAGGACCTGGTTCCGCCGGGCCTCCCGGGCCTTCTGCGCGCTCTCGTACTTGAACTTTCCGTAGTCCATGAGCTTGCAGACGGGTGGGCGGGCGTCCGGGGCGACCTCGACGAGATCGAGATCGGCTTCCTGCGCCAGTCGCAGGGCTTCACCGATCGCGACGATGCCGATCTGCTCACCCTCGGCTCCGACGAGGCGAACCTCGGGAACGCGGATCCTGTCGTTAATGCGTGGTTCGACGCTGATTGAGTCCTCCTGGAAGACGGTTGATGACATGTGCCGCTCCCGGCGCTCGCCAGGTGCCCGATCGCCGTGTGATCTGCCGATCAACGAAAAAGGGCCCTGCGAGTGAACTCGCGGGGCCCTTGGTCGCATCCGTCGCGCGCCCTGGGTAGCGGGCGCGCGCCATCGACGTCTCCATCGATGGACCGGTACCCGGCTGCCGTGAGGCTGCTCGGGTGGGAGTCGGGCTCCACTTGTTCCCCCGCTTGCGCGGGAGCTGGTCGCACATGACAGCGTACACGGTGTGAGTACTCGCGAACGACCGACGACGGACAGCCCGCACAGTCACGTGTTCGACGACTCCCCGACCAGCGATGACGCCACGTCCTTCCCGGGTTCCGGTTCTGATCGGTCGTCTGGTTCCCGTGCTGACGATCGGGTGGACTCGGACCTCGGGGCCCGCGACCTGGTCGACATCCCTGCCGTCGAGGTGATCAGCCGCGCGGCCGTGCTGCTGATGAGCGCCGCCGCCGAACAGCTCGGGCTGGCGTCCGAGGACCCCGACCGGCCGGCGCACCGGGACCTGGACCAGGCTCGCACCCTGATCACCGCCCTGGCCGGGCTGATCAAGGCATCCGCCCCCGACCTGGGGCCGCACGCCGCTGCTTTTCGCGACGGTCTGGCCGGGCTGCAGGGCGCGTTCCGCGAGTACTCGATTCACCCGGATGAGCCGCGGACGCGGGCCCGGGGAGTAACCGGGATCGCGCTCCCTCGGCGGCGGGCGCGGTGCCCTCCGCGCGGTCTGGGAAGCACTCGGCCCGTTGAGCGCCGTCGAGCGAGATCACAGCAGGGATATTCGGCTCTGTCGACCCTCCACACCCCGCACCCGTGGCAGCGGACCAGAGCGCTGCCGGTGAAGCGTGGTGATCGTCGCGCGGATGGTCCCGATCACGTTCTCCGGAGAGGTCGTGAGCTGTTTCCAGGTGAAATGCAGAACCGTCCAGCCGGCCTCGACGAACTCGTTGTGCCGTGCGCGGTCGTTCTCGAATGCGGCGGCGCCGACGTGGAACTCGCGGCCGTCCATCTCGATGGCGAGTTTGAGGTCCACCACGGCGACATCGGGGTGACGAACGCCGCTCCGGAGGTGAACCCGCGGATTGGCCGTCCAACCCTGCACTCCGGCGTCCACCAGGTGCCGGTGCAGGACACGCTCACTGAATGCCCACGGATTCGCCGATACCTCCGACACCGCAAGACGCGCGAGCACTTGACCCCTACGTCCGCGGCTGCGCTCGAGTGATTGCGCCAGCCGCGGCGGGTCCGTTTTTCGCTGACGAAGCGCTGTCTCCAGACGGTCGGCCTCGCCCTGCCGGGCCAGGTCCAGGCAGGTTCGCGGGACGGTCGTGACGCGGAGCCAGTTCCGGAAGTCGGCATCGCGGGGGTCCAGTGATCCTCGGACGACGCTGATGCCCCGGCGATCGGACCGTCGGATCGGCGGCGGCACGATCACGGTGATGACGGTGGGCGGAGTGGTAGTCAACCGCCACCACCAGGCCGCCGCGGAGCCGGCGACGGCGGAGGTGTCGCCCGCCCACAACCAGGCGGCCCGCAGCCGGACACCCGGGTCGGCCGGATTCGTGCCGACGCCGTAGACGCGCGGAAGCAACCCGGTCCATTTCCGTCGCCGCACGAGATCGTCGATGCGTGCACGCGACACACCAGCGGCCAGCGCCTGATCGCGGCGGATGACCCCCTGCTGACCTCGAAGGATGGCCTCCAGGCCGATCACGCGGGCGAAAGCGACGGGTTGCATGCACGCAGTACAGCCATCCGACCACTGCGCACCGGTCCCAGCGATTGCGATTGTGGACAGGTTGAGGGATGGGGACAGCCGCTGCTTATTCCGGATCGTTCCGGGCGCCCAGTGCCACACCAGCAGTGAAAGCCCGGCTCCCGGCCGCCGAAAACCCGGCACCAACGACACTCGGCGCCGATGCGAGGCGGTGGGTGCGCGGCGGGGGCGGTGGGGCGGTGGGTGCGGTGGGGCGGCGGCTGCGCTGAGGGGGTGGGTGCGGTGGGGCGGAGGGTGCGGTCGACGCAGAGGTCCGGTGGGTGCGGCCGCCGACGCTACGGGCCCTGAGGGCCGCCGGTCACCTGGCCGGCGTTCCGGTTCTTGGCGGCTCGACGGGCGGCGCGCGCCTGGATGTCCCGGTCGCGGGCGGCGGCTTTTTCGCGGTCGATGATCTCCAACCGGCCCAGCGGGCGGGCGACGTCGTCTTCCGGGCGGTGAGCCGGCTGCGCGGGGAGCGGCGGGGGCGGGCCGTACCGGGCCTGCAGAGCGCGGACCTGCTCTAGTGCGTTCACCGCGCGTCCTCTGTCCATGGCCTGTATCGCCATGACCGGTTTGACCTCGTCATCGGGCATCACCACCTGAGCCCACGGCGATCCCTGCGGGTACCCGATGCGCAAGATCAACGACCAGGGAGTGAACTGCTCGGCGAGCACATTGCGAATCCACAACCCGTTGCGGTCGACCCGCAGCCGCGGCCGGGCCGCCGTCATGATTCCGGCACCGAGCAGCAGACCGACGCCGATCAACCCGATCTGGTCGGAGACGCGGAAGCTGACGCCCTCCTCGGAGCCCAGCAGCAGGGCACTGACCAGGATCATCACACCGACCACCAGCGACGCGGCGATGGTCGCCATGATGGTGATCTTCCGCGGGCGAACCTGGAGCAGCACCGGTGCCCGTTGACCGTCCTCTGAACGACCGGTCAGAGACTCGTCGGACGCCGATTCCGCAGGCACCGGCTCGTCGCGGGGGTCGGGTCGACCGGATCGGGGGTGCTCATCGACCGAATCCCATCCGCCCGCTCGGTCCGCGGAGCCCGCGGAGAACGAGTGCGGTTGTCAGTGCCGCGATCATCGCGTCGGCCCCCTTGTCCTCCTTCGACCCAGGTCCCCCGCTGCGCTCGACGGCCTGTTCGAGCGTGTCGCAGGTCAGCACGCCGTTGCCGACGGGGACGCCGGAATCGAGCGCCACCCGCGTCAGCCCGGCGGTGACCGAATCGCAGACGTACTCGAAATGCGGTGTGCCACCGCGGATGACGACGCCGAGTGCGACCACCGCATCGTGCGAGGTCGCCAGGGCCTGCGCCACCACCGGCAACTCGATCGCCCCCGGCACCCGCACCACGGTCGGCGTGGTCGCCCCGGCCTCGGTTGCCGAGGCAACCGCGCGCTCCAGCAGGGAGTCGGTGATGTCGGCGTGCCACGACGTGGCCACCACTCCGACCCGGAGTCCCTGCGCCGCAGGGATTGTCAGTAACGGTCGGCCTTCGCCGCTCATCGGTGCCACCCCTTCCGCCGCGCCCTCGCGGTCATCCCCCGTTCGGTCAAGATCTCTCCGGTCGAGCTTTCTCCGATCAGGATCGATCCGGTCAAGATGCCTCCGGTCAAGATTCCTACGGTCAGGCCGGCCGCAGTGGGCACTGCCCCGGACGAACCCCCACGGCTCGGGACCGACCCGGAGAAAGCCGCCGTCATGCCTGCCCCTCGCTGTACAGCACATCGAGCCCTTCGAGCTCGTGTCCCATCCGGTCGCGCTTCGTGGTGAGGTAGCGGACGTTCTCCGGATTGACCGACAACGGCAGCGAGACCCGACCGGTGATCGTCAGCCCGTATCCCTCGAGGCCGGCCCGTTTGGCGGGGTTGTTGGTCAGCAATCTCATGGACCTGATGCCGAGATCGGCGAGCACCTGCGCGCCGGTTCCGTACTCGCGCGCGTCGCTCGGCAGCCCGAGATTGAGGTTGGCGTCGACGGTGTCGGCGCCCCTGTCCTGCAGTTCGTACGCACGGAGCTTGTCCAGCAGCCCGATGCCGCGGCCCTCGTGCCCGCGGATATAGAGGACGACACCGCGACCTTCCGCCGTGACGGCGTCCAGCGCGGCATGCAACTGGGGGCCGCAATCGCAGCGCAGCGAACCGAGAACGTCGCCCGTGAGGCACTCCGAATGCACCCTGACCAGGACATCCTGTCCGTCACCGATCTCACCGTGGACCAGTGCGATGAGCTCGCGGTTGGTGACCTTGCTGATGTAGCCCACCGCCTGGAACTCGCCCTGCGGCAACGGCAGCCGTGCCTGTGCCACCCTGCGGATCTGCACCTCCTGTCGCCGTCGGTATGCGATCAGGTCGGCGATCGAGATCAACGCCAGTCGGTGCCGGCGGGCGAAGACCCGCAGTTCGGGCAGGCGCGCCATACTGCCGTCGTCGTTGACGATCTCGCAGAGCGCGCCGGCCGGCGAGAGGCCGGCCAGCGTCGTCAGGTCGACGGCGGCTTCGGTGTGCCCCGGCCGGACCAGCACCCCGCCCTCCCGGGCGCGCAGTGGAAACACATGCCCGGGCCGGGTCAGGTCAGCCGACGTGCTGGCGGGGTCGGCCAACACCTTGATCGTCCGATTCCGCTCGACCGCCGAGATCCCTGTTGTGATACCGGCTTTGGCGTCAACCGTGACAGTGAACGCCGTTCCCTTGCGGTCCTCGTTGACCCGGTACATCGGTGGCAGTTCCAGCCGGTCGCACATGTCGCCGGTCAAGGCCACGCAGATGACGCCGGACGAATACCGGACTGTGAAGGCCACCAGCTCCGGGGTGGTCAACTCGGCGGCGAAGATCAGATCGCCTTCGTTCTCCCGGTCCTCGTCGTCGACCACCACGACGGCGCGCCCGGCGGCGATCTCGGAGATCGCGAACTCGATCGTGTCGAAGCCGCTCGGCGCCTTTTCGCGAGCCCGATCCCAGGCGGGGCGGGCCGGGTGAGCGGACTCGTCCCCGTCGAACGGGATGCCGGCCCGGCCGAAGTCGCGATCATCGGTCACAGCTGCCGGTCCGGCGACCACGGGCACTGACCCGGGGGCGCCGACGGCACCGCCGCTGCCGTCGGTGGCGCCGCCAACAGTGCTCGTCATGCCGACTCCCTCTCCAGCCGTGCCCGTACGACCGGCGTTCCCGCGGCGCCGGAGGCCAGCAACCGCTCGACATACTTGGCCATCACGTCGACCTCCAGGTTGACCGTCGTCCCGACCGGGGCGGCCCCGATGGTCGTCGCGGACCGCGTCTCGGGAATGATCCCGATCCCGAACTCCGAGCCCTCGTCGTTGTCCACGACGTCGATCACGGTCAGCGAGACGCCGTCCACCGCGATCGCACCTTTGGGGGCAAGGTAACGCGCAAGGTCGCGGCCGACGGCGATCCGGATCTCGTCATACGCCTGATGCGCGGTACGCACGGTGAGCACACCCGTACCGTCCACGTGGCCCTGGACGATGTGCCCGCCGAGCCTTGTCGTGGGCGTGACGGACCGTTCGAGATTGACCTCGTCGCCGGCCGACAGCGCGCCGATCGTCGACTTCCGCAGGGTTTCCGCCATCACGTCCACCGTGAAGGTGTCGGCGGTGCGGTCGACGACCGTGAGACAGACACCCGAGACAGCGATCGAGTCTCCGTGGCCGGCGTCCTCCGTCACCCGCGGCCCGCGGACGGTGAGCCGTGCGGACCGGGCGTCCGCGTCATTGACCTGCAGGTCGACCACGGTCCCGCGTTCCTCGACGATGCCGGTGAACATGCGATTCCTTCCCTGTCGCCTGACTGCCTTGAACTCCGAGGCGCGACAGCACTCTCCATCCTCCCTCATTCCGGCGGACCGGCGACCCGACCTATCTCACAGCCGTCGGCGATGCCCGGTGACGTACCCAGGGACACGATGACGACGGCCGGGCGGTGAGTCGGAGGTCAGCCCGCGGGTTGGTGCGCGGCAGCGGTGCGCCGCAGTTGCTCGACCGCTGCGGCCGGGTCGGCCGCGGAATAGACCGCCGATCCCGCGACGAAGCAGTCGGCGCCCGCCTCGGCCGCCTGTTCGATGGTCTCCGCGTTGATGCCGCCGTCGACCTGAACGACGAGGCGCAGGTGCCCGGTACCGACCAGCGAACGGGCGCGCCGGACCTTGTCCATCATCTCGGGCATGAAGGACTGCCCACCGAAGCCGGGCTCGACCGTCATGACCAGCAGGGTGTCGTAGTGCTCGAGCACCTCGACCCAGTTCTCCAGGGGTGTGCCGGGCTTCAATGACAGCCCGGCCTTCGCGCCCGCAGCGCGCAGGTTCGCTGCCATCGCAATGGGGTCGGCCACCGCCTCGGCGTGCACCGTGACGTTGTAGGCACCCGCCTCGGCGTACCCGATCGCCCAGCGGTCGGGATCGTCGATCATCAGGTGACAGTCGATCGGGATGTCGGTCGCCTTCAGCAGCGACTGCACGACGGGCAGGCCCAACGTCAGATTGGGGACGAAATGGTTGTCCATGACGTCGACGTGCAGCCAGTCCGCTCCTTTCACCGCGGCCGCCTCGTCGGCGAGGCGGGCGAAGTCGGCGGACAGGATGCTGGGTGCGATCAACGGATTCACCCATCGAGGGTAGCGAGGCCCGCTCGTCGAGCCATCCGGAAGACCGGCCAGCCGATCTCGGTGCGCCACGCGGCCGGAGCGCTGGTGTCCCGTGGGCCGACGAGGTACCGCTCGCGTACCGGCCCGGCCACCGACAGCGCGTTGGCCACCACCCAGGCGCCGAGTTCGCAGTAGGTGACGTCGATGTCGTCGTGTTCACCGAGGTGCGTGGTGACGGCCAACTCGCCGGCCGGCAGGGTCACCGGGTGGACGCGGCCTTTGCGCGGCGGTTCGTCCGTCGGAACGTAAACGAGGACGCTCCCGCGTCCGTTCACGAACAGCGCGTTGTCGTACAACCCGCCCGGGACGCCGGTCGGCGAGGTGACAACGGCGTCGAGCTCGGCCATGGCGCCGGCGTACCAGGCGATGACCTCGTCGTGCTCCACGACACCGTCGACGGCAGCCACTGTCGCAGGCGGCACGGCGCGCAATTCGACGTCCAACGGCGGCGGCTCCGGTTGCAGCAACCGGCGCAGCGAGGCCACCGCTGCGCGGGTGCGGTCCAGTTCCGACTCGAGCCGGCGCAGGTGATCGGAGATGAGGGCCGCGCGCACACCCGGGTCGGGAGAGCTGACGATGCGCCGTACCGCGGGCAACGGTACGTCGAGCTCCCGCAGCCGGTGGATCACCTGGGCTGTCGGGATCTGGTCCGCGCTGTAGCTGCGGTAACCGGTCTGCCGGTCCACCGTCGCGGGCTCGAGCAGCCCGGCTTCGTGGTAGCGGCGCAACGTGCGCACGCTGAGGTGGGTCAGTCGCGAAAACTCGCCGATTGCCAGCACGCCTGCAGTGTGCACTCTCCCCCGGCGGGAGAGTCCAGCGCTTGACCCTCTCCCGCGGCGAGGACGCACGGTGGGAGGATGACAACACACACCGGCGTCGACCCCGCCCAGCTCCCTGCGACCATCCGCGGCTACCTCGCCGCGCACGCGGCCCGGGAAACCAACGCCGCCCTGCGCACCTTCACGCCCACCGCCGTAGTGGTCGACGAGGACCGCTCCTTCCGCGGGACGGAGGAGATCCTCGGTTTCCTCAATACGGCCGGAGCGCAGTTCAGCTACACGACCGAGCTCGTCAGCGCCCAACGCATCGACGACACGCTGGGTGGCCACCAACCGCCTGACGGGCGACTTTCCCGGCGGCGTCGCCGACCTGGATTACCGCTTCACGATGAACGACGACCTCACCGCCGAGTTGGTGATCGCTCCACGCGCCGCCGACGCATCCTCCCCGGATGCGGGACCCACTGACTCGACCCCTGAGGGCACCACCAAGCCCACCGTGGTGCTCGTGCACGGGGCCTTCGCCGAGTCGTCCAGCTGGAACGGCGTCATCGTCCCGCTCCGCGAAGCGGGGTATCCGGTGATCGGGGTGGCCAACCCGCTGCGTGCCCTCGACCAGGACGCCGACTTCCTGCGCACCGTTCTCGACTCCGTCGAGGGGCCGATTGTGCTCACCGGCCACTCCTACGGCGGGAGTGTGATGAGCGAGGCCGCGGACGGACACCCGAACGTCCAGGCTCTCGTTTACATCGCCAGCTTCCTGCTCGATGCGGGTGAGAGCACCGCCGAACTGGCCGCCAAGTACCCGGGCGGAGAGCTGGGGGGAGCCCTGCGCCAGGTGCCGATCACCAGCGCGGACGGCGCGGCGGCGATCGACCTGTACATCCGGCAGGACGAGTTCCGGCGGGTCTTCGCCGCCGATGTCGCCCCCGAGGTGGCGTCGCTGATGGCCGTCACCCAGCGGCCCATCGTCGCCGACGCACTGGAGGGGAAGGGCACCCGAACGGCTTGGAAGAGGATCCCGTCGTGGACCTTGGTCACCTTGCAGGACCTCGCCATCCCCCCCGACTCGATGCGGTTCATGGCGGAAAGGGCCGGGTCGCACACCGTCGAGATCGATGCCTCCCACGCCGTGACCGTCTCGCAGCCCCGCGCCGTCGCCGAGCTGATCGACCAGGCCGCGCGGGCGACGACCGGTTGACCCGTGTCAGCGCGGCCCGCGCAGCAGGGCTGAGGTCCGGATCAGCCCCGCTTGCGCAGCACGGCCAGGAACATCCCGTCGGTGCCGTGCCGGTGTGGCCACAACTGCACGGTCGGGCCGTCACCCAGGGCGGGCACCCCCGGCAAGAGCGGGCGGGCGTCGACGAGTTCGAGGTGATCAGGCCGGCGGCCGATGACGCCGACGGTCTCGGCCAGGTGCGGCGAGCAGGTGACGTACGCGATCAGGCCGCCCGGCCGCACCATCCGTGCAGCCGACTCGAGAAGCTCGCGCTGCAGCTTGACCAACGGCGCGACGTCGGACGGCTGCCGGCGCCACCGTGCCTCCGGCCGCCGGCGCAGCGCACCGAGCCCGGTGCAGGGCGCATCCAGCAGGACCCTGTCATAGGACGCCGGCGTTAGTCCCGGATCCCGGCCGTCCGCGGTGTGCACGGTGACCGGCAGGCCGCGGACGGTCTGCCGGACCAGGTCGGCACGGTGTGGCGTGATCTCGACGGCATCCAGGACCGCGCCGCGGCCGGCGGCGATGGCACCCAGCAGACCGGCCTTGCCGCCCGGCCCGGCGGCCAGGTCCAGCCACCGCTCGTCCGAACCCGTCAGCGGCGCCGTCGCCAGCGCCGTCGCGACGAGTTGCGAGCCCTCGTCCTGCACGGCGGCCCGGCCGTCGGCGACCGCCCTGATGTCACCCGGATCGCCTCCGTCGAGATAGACGCCGTACGGCGAGTAGAGCGCCGGCAGGCCGCCGGAGGCCGCAACGAGCTCGTCCCGGGTGATCCGGCCGGGCCGTGCCACCAGATGCACGGCCGGCGGCTGATCGTCGGCATGCAGGGCGTCGATCAGTTCCGGGTGCGGTGCGCCGTCGGCTGAGCCGCCGAGTGAATCCTGCAGCGCCGCGACGATCCAACGCGGGTGCGAGACAGCCATCGCGAGATGGCCGAGCGGGTCCTGCCGCTCGTCCGGGGCCAGTCGCTCGATCCAGGTGTCCAGGTCGGCCTCGCTGATCCGCCGCAGGACGGCATTGACATAGCCTGCGCCGCCCGGCTTGTCGCTCGCCCTGACCAGGTCGACGGTGGCCGAGACGGCGGCGTGCGGCGGAATCCGGGTGCGCAGGATCTGGTAGGCGCCGAGCCGCAGAGCGTCCAGGACGATCCCGTCGAGATCGGAAATCGGCCGGTCACCACAGGCCGAGATGACGGCGTCGAGTTGCCCGAGCGCCCGGCAACTGCCGTAGGACAGTTCGGTCGCCAGCGCCGCGTCGCGGCCCGACAGCCCGCGGTCGTTGAGGATGCCGGGCAGGGTCAGGTTGGCGTACGCGCCTCGGGACCGCACTGCTCCGAGGAGGTCGAGGGCCGCCTGACGGGCGGCGTCGGGCTGCGGGGGGCGCTGGGTCTGCGGGCGGCGGGGCGGCCCGCTGGGGCCACGCCGACGGCTGCGATCGGGTTGGCCGGCGGTGGGTCTGCGCCGCTGACTGCCGCGTCCGGCGCCGTGTCCCGCGCCGTCCTGTCCGGACCCGGGAGTCGTCATGAGAGCACCGTCCCAGGTTTCGGCCGGACGCCGCGAGCCCAATCCGCGGCGGCCATCGCCCGTCGCCCCGGGGGTGTCAGGGTGCCCAGCCGGACCGCGGACGTCGCCGTCCCGACCAGCACTTCAGTCTTGCCGACCGCCAGCTCTCCGGGCACCAGGTCGCTTCGCTGTGTGACCTGGACCGGACCGAGAAGCATTCGACCCCAGGGGGTTTCGGTCCACGCGCCGGGATCGGGGGTCACCGAGCGAATCAGCCGGTCGATGGCGATCGCCGGGTTCGACCACAGCACCCGGGCGTCGGCAGCCGTCACCTTGCCGGCGTACGACACGCCGTCCGCGGACTGCGGCCGGGGCGCAAGGGTGCCGTTCGGCGATGCCGTCCAGGGTCGCGAGCAACAGCGCCGCGCCGGACGACGGCCAGCCGGCCGAGCAGGTCGCCCGCGGTGTCGGCCGGCCTTGATCTCCTCGGTGACGATGCCGTAGACCGGACCGGTGTCCATGCCTTCCTCCAGCCGGAAGGTGGTGGCGCCGGTGATGTCGTCGCCTGCCCGGATCGCGGCCTGGACGGGACTGGCTCCGCGCCAGGCGGGCAGCAGCGAGAAGTGCAGGTTGATCCAGCCATGGGGCGGCACATCCAGGACCGGCCGCGGCAGCAGCGCCCCGTAGGCGACGACGGCGGCGGCGTCCGGTCGCAGCGCAGCGAGTTCGTCCGCGAACTGCGGCGCCCTGGCCGAAGCGGGTGTCAGCACCGGGAGGCCTGCCTCGGCGGCCAGCTCGGCGACCGGTGACGGGCTCAGCGTGCGGCCGCGACCGCGGCGGGCCGGCGGCCGGGTGACGGCACCGACGACCTCGTGGGTCGACTCGAGCAAAGCCGCCAAGGACGGAACGGCCGGTGCCGGGGTGCCGGCGAAGACGATGCGCAGGGGGTCCTGCCTTCCGGTCGGGACCACCTGTTGTGATCGACTCGAGGGACGGGATGGGTCGGCGGTCCGGCGATCGCCGACCGACGGCCACACCCGGGCCACCGGTGAGTCTACGAAGGAAAGGGCCCCACCCATGACGGCGATCTCCCCCGACGGCCGCCCGCTGATCGGGACCACCGTCCGGCTCGACGTGCTGACCCCGGCCGACGGGCCGGCGCTGTTCATTGCGCTGGACGACGCCCGGGTCTACGCGGCCGGCTTCGGTGGCGGACCTGCCGGCCGGCCGACATCGGTCGACGGATGCGGAGCGATGGGCGGATCACGCCGTATCCGACCCGCGCAAGGCGGCGACGTACGCCGTGCGACTCGTCGCGGACGGGTCACTCGGCGCCGCAGGCACCGTCGTCGGGACGTCGTCATTGGGTGATCAGTCGCTTGCCGACGAGCGGATCCACCTGGGCTGGACCGCCTACTCACCGGCGGTCTGGGCAACCGCCGTCAACCCGGAGTGCAAGCTGCTGCTGCTCGGCCACGCCTTCGACGACTGCGGTTTCGGCCGGGTGAAGATCCAGACCGACGTGATCAACACCCGCTCCCAGTCGGCCATCGCCCGGCTGGGCGCGGTCCGTGAGGGGGTGCTGCGCCGGCATCAGGTCCGGGCCGACGGCACCTTCCGGGACACCGTGCGTGTACTCGATCCTGAAGGACGAGTGGCCGGGTGTCCGGGACGGGTTGCAGGCCCGGCTCGGGGTACCGGGAACTCAACGCGGGTGACACCGCCACCGTCCAACCCGACTGACCTCGATTGAACCGTTGCCTTGCGGGGCACGGCGTTTCGCCGGGCCGGCGCGAGGCAGCGATTCACTCAACGCTCCGAGCCGGGCTTACTCTGGCCGGGCTTGCGCACGATCAGAAGAGGTCCAGCGGGTCGACCCGGATCCGGAGCCCGCCGCCCTCCTTACGGGCCGACCGGCCGGCGGCCAGCGCATGCAGCGCGGTTACGAGCGCCTTTCGTTCGGCCTGGCTCGTGCGCACCAGGGCACGCAGCGTCGGCCCGTCGACTCCGGCCTCCGCCGGTGGACCGGCCGAAGCCGGCTCCTCCAGCGCAACAGGACCGAGCACCTCACCGTGCGGCGGAACCTCCAGCCGTTCCAGGGCGGCCAGCACTGCCGCCTCACCGCCCTCCAGCGAGGCCATCGCGACCGCCGGCGGAAAGCCGAGTTCCCGGCGGGCGGCCAGTTCGACTTCGGCATGTCCCACCGGGTCCCACCTGATCAGCGCCTGCACAGCCGGCAGGGAGGCATCGGCCCCGACGACGACCCTTCCGCCGGCCGACGCCGGGCGCACCATGGCGGCCGCAGCCATCCAGCGGCGCAGCGTCTCCTCCGCCGCGCGCAGGTCGGGACGGCCGAGCATCACCGCTCCGTCCAGCAACAGCGCCGCGCCGTATCCGGCCGGCGGCGACCGGCTCGGCGCCCGGGGTCGCGACCACCAGGGCCGGCCCGTCGGCCACAGCGGACTTGACCTGCTGTGCCGAGGAGGTGATCACCGGAATGCCGGGGAAGGCTCGGCCGATCTCCTCCGCGGTCCGGCCGGCACCGACACCTGTCGCCCGCAACCGGTCGAAACCACATGCGGGGCAATGGAAGTGGCGCCTCCGGTTTGCCGCACCACCGGCAGGCCAGCAGGCCACCGCCGGGACCGGATTGCGCCAGGGGACCCCGGCAGTGCCGGCACTGCGCCTGGTGGCCGCACCGTGCGCAGGCCAGTGACGGCAGATAACCGCGGCGGGGCACCTGGACCAGCACCGGGGCGCCGGCCTTCAGTGCCTCCCGCGCGGCACTGAAGGCAGCCGGTGAGAGCCGAGCGCGGGCAGCGGCCGAGTCGGCCCCGATGGCGTAGTCGTCACCCGCGGCCTCGATCCGGGGCGAGCACGCCCGGACGTCGGACCGGCGAGCGACAATCGGCCGTGCCCAACCACTCTCGACGAGCAGCTGGGCCTCCGCAGTCCGCCCGAAGCCGCCGACGAGCAGGGCACACGGGCGCGCCGCGGACCGCAGCATCAGCACTTCGCGGGCATGCGGATACGGCGCCCTGGGTTCGGCCAGCAGGTCGTTCCCGTCGTCGAAGACAGCCACCAGCCCGAGATCGTGCACCGGCGCGAAGACCGCGGCACGGGTGCCGGCGACCACCCGAGCATCCCCTCGGCTGACGGCCAGGAACCGCCGGTAGCGCTCGGCCGGGCCGAGATCGGCGGCCAGCGTCACGTGCGACCCCGGCCCGAGGGCTGCGAGCAGTGCGGCGTCGAGCCGGGCCAGGTCCCTGGCGTCGGGAACGATCAGCAACGCGCCGACACCGGCGCGCCGGAGCCGACCGCGGCCAGCTCGGCCAGTCGGGTCGGCCAGTCCTCCCCCGGCACCGCCTGCCAGACGGCCCGGGCCGGTCGCCGGTCCGCGATGGCGGACCGGAAGGCGGCGCCGGCCGGGTAGCGGGACCACCCGGGTTCAGCCTGCACACCAGGCGCAGCCTGCATCCCAGGCGCAGCCTGCACGCCAGGCGCGGTGCATCACGCCGTCCGGACCAGGGCGTCCGACGTGCGCGTCCGCCGCGGCGGGCTGACCGGCTCGGCCTTCGACCTTCGCGTGCCGCGGCGGCACCGCGAGCCGCAGCACGTCGGCGGCCGATCCGGCGTACCGGTCGGCGACCGCCCTGGCCAGCTGGGCGACCTCCGGCGGACAGCACCGGCTCGGCCGACACCACCCGCTCGACGAAGCCCAGCCGGCCCTCGTGGTCGGACTCCGCGAGCCGTTCCAGCACGTAGCCGCCGACCAGCCGGCCGGCGAAGCGCACCCTGACCCGGGCTCCCGGCTGAGCAGTCGCGGCGTCCTGCTCGGCAACCAGGTAGTCGTACGGCCTGTCCAGATGGGCCAGCGGGACATCGACCAGCACCCGCGCGACAGGGCAGCAACCCGGCGGCGACCCGCGCTCCGGCAACCTTCGCCCGGGCAGCACGTGCGACGGCCCCCGCCTGCGTCCGACTCGCCGACGGGGAGATCGCGAGCGGGGGCCGTCGTCATGCCCTGATGGATATCAGACGGCACCGTCACCGGCGGGCCTCTGTCCACCGGCCGGTGCCACCGGGCCGGGCGCGGCTGGTCAGCGCGCGGGTACCGCCGGTTCGAGCAGCGGATCAGATTCCCAGGACCGACTTGAGCTCGGCGGCCCGGTCGGTGCTCTCCCAGGGCAGGTCGACGTCGGTGCGGCCGAAGTGACCGTAGGCGGCGGTCTGCGCGTAGATCGGGCGCTTGAGGTCGAGGTCCCGGATGATCGCCGCCGGCCGCAGGTCGAACACCTGGCGGATGGCGTCGGCGATCTTGTCCGGGTCGACCTGCTCGGTGCCGAAGGTCTCGACGAACAGCCCGACCGGCGAGGCCTTGCCGATCGCGTAGGCGACCTGCACCTCGATGCGGTCGGCCAGCCCGCGGCCACCGCGTTCTTGGCGACCCAGCGCATGGCGTAGGCGGCGGACCGGTCGACCTTGGACGGGTCCTTGCCGGAGAACGCGCCGCCGCCGTGCCGGGCCATCCCGCCGTAGGTGTCGACGATGATCTTCCGGCCGGTCAGCCCGGCGTCGCCCATCGGGCCGCCGATCACGAACCGGCCGGTCGGGTTGACCAGCAGCCGGTAGTCGGAGACGTCGATGTCCAGCGCGGCGAGCTCGGGCTCGACGACCTGCTCCCGGACGTCGACCGCGAGCAGCTGGTCGAGGTCGATGTTCTCGGCGTGCTGGCTGGACACCACGACGGTGTCCAGCCGGACCGCCCGGTCGCCGACGTACTCGATCGTCACCTGGGTCTTGCCGTCCGGCCGCAGGTACGGCACCGCGCCGGACTTGCGCACCGCGGTCAGCCCGCGGGCCAGCCGGTGGGCCAGCGCGATCGGCAGCGGCATCAATTCCGGGGTGTCGGTGCAGGCGTAACCGAACATCAGCCCCTGGTCGCCGGCGCCCTGCTGATCCAGGGCGTCATCGATCTCCTCGGCGGAGTGCGTGCGCGCCTCGTAGGCGGTGTCGACGCCCTGCGCGATGTCCGGGGACTGCGCACCGATCGCGACATTCACCCCGCAGGAGGCGCCGTCGAAGCCCTTGGCGGACGAGTCGTAGCCGATGCCGAGCACCGTGTCCCGGACGATCGCCGGGATGTCGGCGTAGGCGGAGGTGGTCACCTCGCCGGCGACGTGCACCTGGCCGGTGGTGACCATCGTCTCGACGGCCACCCGGCTGGACGGGTCCTGCCGGAGCAGCTCGTCCAGGATCGAGTCGCTGATCGCGTCGCAGATCTTGTCCGGGTGACCCTCGGTGACGGACTCGGAGGTGAAAAGGCGGGAGCGTCACGGCTGGGGGTCTCCTACATCGGGTCGGGCGCGACGGGCTGGTGTGGATCAATTCTGGGCGATGCGGACGGACGGTGTCCCGCTACAGGCACGGAAGGTGAGCCGACTTTACGCGATGGGACATCGGCGTCCGGTCATTGCGGACCTCCGCCGATCGGCACGGCGCGATCCGCCTGCGGCGGGTGCGGAGACAGCGGCAGCGATCGCATCGCAGCAGCACACCGGCCAGCACCGTCTTCGGGCCGAGTGGGATCTGCACCGGTTCGCTGCCGTCGGCGGCGAGCAGGACGCCGGCGTTGTCGGCCACCTCGAAGGCCCGGCCGCCGTCCACCCGGTTCAGCACCAGCAGGTCACAACCCTTGCGGGCCAGCTTGTCCCGCGCGTAGTCCAGCGCCGAGCCGTGCTCGTCGCCGGTCTCCGCCGCGAACCCGACGACGACGCCGCGGCCGGTCGGGGCCGGGCGCGGCGATGCCGGCCAGGATGTCGGGGTTCTTGCACCAGGAGTCAGCGGTTCCGGGTCGAGCCCGGCGCGCTTCTTGATCTTGGTGCGCGGCCGGTGCTCGCCGGCCGGAAATCGGCCACCGCGGCGGCCATCACCACCGCGTCGGCCTCGGGGGTGAGCTCGGTCATGGCGGCTTCGCAGGTCGCGGGCGTCCTGCACCGGGATGACGGTGACGGCCGGCGGATCGGCCAGGCCGACGTTGGCCGACACCAGCGTCACCTCGGCGCCGCGGGCGGCGGCGACCAGCGCCAGCGCGTAGCCCTGCCGGCCGGACGAGCGGTTGCCCAGGTAGCGAACCGGGTCGAGCGGCTCGCGGGTGCCGCCGGCGGAGATCACGATCCGGCGGCCGGCCAGGTCGCGGGGCAGCGCGTCGGCGTTGCGCAGCAGCAGGTCGGCGAGCGGCCTCGATGTGCTCGGCATCCGGCAGCCGGCCGGCGCCGGTGTCGGCGCCGGTGAGCCGGCCGACGGCGGGGTCGATGACGACGACACCGCGCGACCGCAGCGTCGCGACGTTGGCGACGGTGGCGGGGTGGGTCCACATCTCGGTGTGCATCGCGGGCGCCATCAGGACGGCGCCCGGGTGACGAGCAGCGTCGCGGTCAGCAGGTCGTCGGCCCGGCCGGCGGCGGCCCTGGCCAACAGGTCCGCGGTGGCGGGGGCGATGACCACCAGATCGGCCGTGCTGACCCGTCGCCACATGCGCGACGCTCGGGATGTCGGTGAACACATCGGTGGCGACCGGGTGCCCGGACAGCGCCTCCCAGGTCGCTGCGCCGACGAACTTCAGGGCGCTGGCGGTCGGAACCACCGTGCACGTCGGCGCCGCCTGCGCGGAGCCGGCGGACCAGCTCGCACGCCTTGTAGGCGGCGATGCCGCCGCCGACCCCGAGCACGACGCGGGGATGCGCGATCGCGGCCGGCTCGCGCGGTCGGCGCTGCACCGGAGCGGTACCGGGCCGGGTCACTCGCCTTCGGTGTGCGTCGAGCAGGCCGGCATTGATCTCGCGGAGCGCGATCGAGAGCGGCTTCTCCTTGGGCAGCGGCTCGACGAGCGGCCCGACGTACTCGAGCAGGCCCTCGCCCAGCTGGGCGTAGTAGTCGTTGATCTGCCGCGCCCGCTTGGCGGCGTAGATCGACAGGCCGTACTTGGAGCTGGTCCTGGTCAGCAGCTCGTCGATCGGCGGGTAGGTGATGCCGGCGGCCGCGATGGCCGCAGCGGTGGGCGCGCCGGTGTCTGCACTGCTCATGAAAGGTTGCTCCTGGTTCGTGTGACCTACATTGACCGCGTGACATGCATCGACCGGGCAAGTTTGCCCTGGCGAACGTTGTGCCCGGGGACTGGCACTGACCGCACCTTCGCCGGCCGGGCCGGCTCGGGCCGTATCACGACGGACCGATATCAGCGCACGGAGCGATTCCGGGCGCGACTCAGCCATCAACTGTACCAAGCCCGTCGCAGCTGACGAAACGTCCGTGTTGACCACGGTGTGATCGAACTCCGGTTCGGCGGCCAGTTCGTCCCTTGCGGCGGCCAGCCGGGCAGCCTGGGTCGCGGCGTCCTCGGTGCCCCGACCGATGAGCCTGCGGGCGAGCTCGTCGAACGACGGCGGCGCCAGGAAGATCAACACCGCCTCGGCGCCCAGCCCGGGCGCCGCGCGAACCTGCCGGGCGCCCTGCACCTCGATCTCCAGCAGGACGTCGTCCCCGGCCGCCAACCGTTCCTCGACGGGCCCGCGGGGGGTGCCGTAGTGATGGCCGGCGAAATGCGCGTGCTCCAGCAACCGGCCGTTCGCGATCAGCTCCGCGAACTCGTCGTCGGTGACGAAGTGGTAGTTGACGCCATCCCGCTCTCCCGGTCGCCGACGGCGGGTGGTGGCCGACACCGAGTACCACAGGTCGGGCAGCAGCTCGCGGATCCGGGTCAGGACGGTGGACTTGCCGACCCCGGACGGACCCGACAGGACGAACAGCCGACCTCGCGGGCGCCCTGTTCCGTCGGCCGGTCGGGCCGCCCGCAGATCCGGCAGTCACCTGATGTCTAGTAACCGAATTCGTTCAGCAGTGCCTGACGCTGCCGCTCGCCAAGGCCCCGGACACGCCGACTCGGGGCGATCTCGAACTGCTCCATCAGCGCGGCGGCGCGGACCTTGCCGACCCCGGGCAGCGACTCGAGCAGGGCCGAGACCTTCAGTTTGGCCAGCGCCTCGTCGCTCTCGGCGTCGACCAGCACCTGCTTCAGCGTTGTACCGCCGCGCTTGAGCCGCTCCTTGAGCTCGGCGCGGGAACGACGAGCGGCCGCGGCCTTCTCCAAGGCGGCGGCGCGCTGCTCGTCGGTCAGTTGGGGAAGAGCCACATCGGCCTCACTTCGTCGGGATGTGAATTTCGGGCCGACCTGCTGGGTCTGCCCGTCGTTCGATCGATAGCTCGTTCTGTGATGAGCGGTCCGAGTGCGAACCTACCCAGCGGTGCCCCGCCCGGCAAACACCGGCCCCGGGCCGGACCGGACCTGACCGGCCTTGCGTCATGAGCCTCGCATCCGTCCCACAATGCCGGTGTCGTAGTCGCCGGAAACGAACTCCGGGTACTCCAGCAGCTCGGCGTGGAACGGCAGGTTGGACTTCGGTCCGGCGATGGTGAAGTCGCGCGACGGCGGCGGCCGGCCGAGCCGCAGCGCCTCCGGCCGGTCGGCGCCGTGCACGATCAGCTTGGCCATCAGCGAGTCGTAGTGCGGGGTGACCGTGGTGTCCGGCCCGTAGCCCGCGTCGACCCGGATACCGGGCGCCGGACGGGTCCCGCCAGCGGGTGATGGCCCCGGCCACGGGAGGAACCGCTTCGGGTCCTCGGCGTTGATCCGCAGCTCGATGGCATGGCCCGTCGCGGGTCAGCGTCGACGCGTCGAAGCCCGGGTCCTCGCCGGCCGCGACCCGCAGCTGCGCCTCGACCAGGTCGATGCCGAGCACGGCCTCGGTGATCGGGTGCTCGACCTGCAGCCGGGTGTTCATCTCCAGGAAGAAGAACTCGGCCGGTTGCCGGTCCGCCGTCATCGGCCGGCTGGCGGGACGAGCAGGAACTCGACCGTGCCGGCGCCCTGGTAGTGCACGACCTCGCCGGCCCTGCGCGGCGGCGGCCAGCATCCGTTCGCGCAGCGCGTCGTCGAGCGCGCCGGCGACGGGGTTTCCTCGGCGACCTTCTGGTTCCGGCGCTGGACGGAGCAGTCCCGCTCGCCCAGCGCCAGCACGCGTGCCGTCGGGCAGCCCGAGGATCTGCACCTCGACGTGCCGGACCCGCGGGAAGTACCGCTCCAGGAAGACGGACGGATCGCCGAACAGCCGGCCGGCGAAGTTGGTGACCTTCTCGAACTCCGCCGCCAGGTCCTCCGGCCGGTCGACGACGGCCATGCCCATGCCGCCGCCGCCGGCGGCGGCCTTGATCATCACCGGGAAGCCGATCTGCTCGGCGGCCTCGGCGGCGGCCTCGGCGGTCGTCACCGGGTGCTTCGGTGCCCGGCGCCACCGGCACCCCGCCGCCGCGACCAGGTTGCGGGCGGCCACCTTGTTGCCCATCGCGATGATCGCGTCCGCGGACGGACCCACCCAGACCAGCCCGGCACCCTCGACGGCTTCGGCGAACTCGGAGTTCTCGGACAGGAACCCGTAACCGGGGTGGATGGCCTGCGCGCCGGACGCTCTCGCCGCCTTGAGGATCGCGTAAGCGTTGTGGTAGGACTCGGCGACCGCGGCCGGACCGATCAGCACCGCCTCGTCGGCCTCGGCCACGAACGGCAGCGCCGCGTCCGCCTCGGAGTACACCGCGATGGTCCGCAGACCCATCCGCTTGGCGGTCCTGATCACCCGGCGGGCGATCTCTCCCCGGTTGGCCACCAGCAGGGAGTCGAACATCGCGGGTCCTCTCATGGCAGCGGCGCCGGTGCCGCCGACTCGTCGCGGGTCCGTGCCCGGTGAGTTGCCAGCGAACCACAGCGTCCCCACCGGCCCTGCGGGAGGGCCGGTGGGGACGTCCGGTCAGAGGGTGCGCGCGCCCGTCAGGCGGCGCACAGGCCCATCGGGGGTGCGCGGGTCGTTGCCGTCGGGCCCTGGCGCGACGCCGCCGTCGCCGGCGGATGCGCTGCGGTCGGCACCGTGCCCGTCGACCCAGCCGGAGTCCTCGCTCGGCTCGCCAGGTCGCCTTGATCTCCTCCTGGGTGAGCTCCAGCCCGTCACCGGCCCGGCGCTGGACCAGCGAGTGCCGCTTGCCGTAGGCGAAGTAGACGACGACGCCGATCGCCATCCAGACCAGGAACCGGACCCAGGTGATCGCGGTGAGGTTGATCATCAGCCACAGGCAGGCGAGCACCGACAGGATCGGCACCACCGGCATCAACGGCACCTTGTAGGACCGCTCCAGATCGGGCCGGGTCCTGCGCAGCACGACGACCCCGATGGACACCAGGACGAACGCGAACAGCGTGCCGACGTTGACCATCTCCTCGAGCACGCTGATGTCGGAGAACCCGGCGATGAGCGCGACGGCCGACGCCGACGCCGATGGTGATCCGGGCCGGGGTACCGCGCTTCTCGTTGACCTTGGCCATCCCGCGGGGAAGCAGACCGTCCCGGCTCATCGCGAAGATGATCCGGCTCTGGCCGAGCATCAGCACCAGCACGACCGTCGTCAGGCCGGCCAGTGCGCCGATCGCGATGACGTTGGCCGCCCAGTCCACGCCGACCGCGGTGAAGGCGGTCGGCCAGGGTGGCCGAGTCGCCGTCGTGACGTGCCGTCCGGCTGCAGCGGGCCGAACTGGTTGTACGGCACCATCGCGGTCAGCACGATCGTGACCAGCACGTACAGCACGGTGACGATCGCCAGCGAGCCGAAGATGCCGCGGGGCAGGTCCCGCTTGGGGTTGTTGCGTCTCTTCCGCTGCGGTCGCGACCACGTCGAAGCCGATGAAGGCGAAGAACACCAGCGAGGCGGCGGCGAGGATGCCGAACACCCCGAACGACGACGGCTCGGCGCCGGTCACCAGCTGCAGCAGCGGCTGCTCGAGTCCGGACTGTCGCCGCCCCCGCCGGGCGCCGGTTCGGCTCGGCGGGATGAACGGCGAGAGGTTGGCGGCGTTGAAGTAGAAGAAGCCGACGATGATGACCAGCAGCACGACGGCGACCTTGATGCTGGTGATCACCATGTTGGCGCGGGCCGACAGCTTCGTGCCCAGCACCAGGATCCAGGTGATCACCGCGACGATCAGCACGGCGCCCCAGTCGAAGTTGATCGGGCCGAGTTCGATCGTGGTCTCCAGCGATCCGCCGAATTGGGTGAACAGGTTGCCCAGGTACAGCGACCAGCCCTTGGACACCACCGAGGCGCCGAGCGCGAGCTCGAGAACGAGGTCCCAGCCGATGATCCAGGCGATCAGCTCGCCGAGCGTGGCGTAGGAGAACGTGTAGGCCGAGCCGGCGACCGGCACGGTCGAGGCGAACTCGGCGTAGCACATCGCGGCCAGCCCGCAGGCGATCGCGGCGATGACGAAGGAGATGGAGACCGCGGGTCCCGCCGTGGTCGCCGCCACCCGCGCGGTGAGGGTGAAGATGCCGGCGCCGATGACGACCGCGACGCCGAAGACGGTGAGATCCCAGGCGGACAGCGACCGCTTGAGTTTGTGCCCCGGTTCGTCGGTGTCCTGGATCGACTGCTCGACTGATTTTGTTCGCCACAATCCGCTCATGCGCTGGCCTTTCGGAGCCTGGAGGGCCGGGAATGTTACCGTCCGACCACCCCATTACCCCGGAGGTGGCCGGATAATCATCGAAATGGGATGAACTGTGCCGACTGTCATTTCAGCAGAGAATCCGGGCCTCCGCAGGCGGGATCACCCTGCTGGTGTCAGTCGACGGCGGGTCGCGCAGGCCTGCACATCGGCGCGCCGAATGCCGGCGGAAGGGGCAGGTCAGGCCCTGGTTCGTCCAGCGGGAGGCCGTCGGTGGCCCGGAAGGCGCACCCGTCACCGCTGAGCCAGACCGGCCCGTCACCGGCCGCGATCCACACGGAGTCGACCCCTGGGCACGGCCAGATGCCGGCCGCGTGCCGTCGGTGACCTCCAGCTTGCCGTCCACGGTCAGCAGCACCTGCGGCCCGTCATGGCCGATCTGCAGGCGGTCCCCTTCGATCTGCAGGCGGGAGAGCCGGAACTCGGCCGCCGGCGTCGGGTAGACCCATTCGTCGGTCGCCACCGGGTCGCCGCCCAGCACCTGGACGTCGGCGGGGCGTGAAGTCCAGCACCTTCATCAGTTCGGGGACGTCGACGTGCTTGGGCGTCAGACCTCCGCGCAGCACGTTGTCGGAGTTCGCCATGATCTCGATGCCGATCCCGGACAGATACGCATGCAGGTTCCCGGCCGGCAGGTAGAGCGCCTCACCGGACTGCAGGGTGACCCGGTTGAGCAGCAGCGACGCCAGCACCCCGGGATCGCCCGGGTACCGCTCGCCCAGTTCCAGCGCGGTGCGGTACTCGGGGGTGAACTCGTCGCCGCGCCTGACCTTGTCGATGCACGCCGTGAGCACCGCGGACAGCAGCGGACCGAGCGTGACCGGCGGGATGGTGATGATCGAGGAGAACAGCGCCCGGGTCCCGTGTTCAGTCGGGCTGGCCGGAGAGCAGGCCGAGATAATGGTCCAGCTGCGGAACCTGCAGCGCGGCCAGCAGCCGCACGGTGGTGGCCGGACGCGGAAACCACAGAGCGCGTCGAACGGGGTCAACGCGCAGATCAGCTCCGGCTTGTGGGAGCTGTCCCGGTAGTTCCGCCGTGACGAGGTCAGCGGGATCTGCGCCGCCTCCTCCGCGGCGAACCCGCGCGAGGCCTGTTCTGCCGACGGGTGCGCCTGCAGGGACAGCGGCTCCGCGGCGGCCAGCACCTTGAGCAGGAACGGCAGCCGCGAGTCGAACGCGTCATGCGCCCGCCGGCCCAGCGTGGCAACCGGATCCTGGGCGATCGCGTCGATCAGCGGACGATCGCCGTGCTCGCCGAGCAGCACCGAGGAATCACCGGGGTGCGCGCCGAGCCAGAGCTCTGCCTGCGGGTGCGGTGACGGGCTCGGTTCGCCCGTCAGCTCGGCGATGGCGGTGCGGGAGCCCCAGGCGTACGGCCTGATCCGGTTGCGCATCAACTCCACGAACCGAACTCGCTTTCATCGGCTTCGTCGTCATGTGGAACAGCGGCGGGCCGGCCGGCTCCGGGCAGATGTGACGCCGACCGGCCGCGGCGGCCCAGCCCGTCGGGCGAGTCGAGTGGCGCCCTGGCCATTGTCAGCAGGCCCAGGTAGACCGCCGCGAAGTCGATCCGGTTCAGCATCGACACAGTCCAGGTGAAGGCGTCGCGCTGCAGGCACGCCGGGCGCGGGCTGCTCGTATCCCGAACCTGGGTCCCCGGTCAGTGGCAGTTCGTCCGGCCCGATGCACATCGCCCTCGGCAGCGCGGCCTCCAGCGCCGCGGCCAACGGCGAGCGCGGGGCCGGTGGGCCCGCGCCGAACGGGAGATCGCCGGTTGGCGGCGCAGAGCCGGCAAGACCGGCGCTCGCGAATCCGACGCCCAACAGCCCTCCGCCCGGATCCCGGGCGCCGATGACGCCGCGGAAGGTCCGATCACCAGCACGGGGGCGATCTGCTGTCCGGCCGTGCCGCCTGCCGGGTCGTCGTCGTAGGGGTCCCAGAACAGGTCGGCACCGCCGGGTCCCGACCGGCCGGCCGCCGCACCGGCACGGCTGCTCGCCCGGGCGAGCACCGGCGGCGAGCCCGCAGCCTGCCCGGAGCCGAGCCAGCCGGCCGCGTAGCCGGCGAGCCCGGCCAGCGACCGGCGGCGTGCGCGGCGATGGCGTCGGCGACCGGGTCGGTGCCGATGAACAGCGGAGTCCCGGTGGCCAGGTGGTCGGCAAGCGTCAGACCGGGATTGACGAAGAACTCCGACGACGGATGGCAGGCCATCGCCATCGCGTCGAGTTGTTCTGCGGCGGCGGCGAAGTCGGGTCGCGGGTACAGGCCGGCAGCAGCCGCGACGGCGGCCAGCACGGCGAGCCGGCCGGGGCCGGCGAGTGCTTCGGTGACCGAGAGCTGCGGGTCGAGCAGTGCGGCACCGGCCGCGGCGGCGACCGGCCCTCCTGCGGGCCGCGGACGATCAGCCCGGGCACCGCGGCGGGACGCCTGGGCCGCGGCCTCTGCGGCGGCCATGTCGTCGACCGCGGCGGCGAACACCACCACGATGTCCAGCGGGCCGACCCAGCCGGGCAGGGTGGGCGACGGCCACGACGGGCGCGGCGGACCGATCTCCGATCAGGGCCGTCAGCAGCGCGGCGTCCAGAGTCGCAGTGGCGCCGACGACCACCAGCGCCCTGGGGCGGTCGAAGGTCGGCTGCCCGGCGACCTGTTCGGCGGTCGACCGCGACCTGGGCGCCGGCCAACGCCGCCGAGGGCAGCAGCGCGGCGGTATCCGCGGCGACCAGGGACTGCCGGTCGTGCAGGTCGACGACCGCTGGCCGGTCACGGGAGCGCACCCACCCCTGGCCCACCGGTCGCCTCGTCCAGCAGCAGCACCGGGATGCCGTCCCGGATCGGGAAGACCCGACCGCATTCGGTGCAGGTCAGCGCCGGCGCCGCCGGATCGCCCGGCGCTCCGGCCGTCAGCGGCGCGTGGTGCTCGGCCGGGCAGGCCAGCACTTCCAGCAGCACCGGATCAAGGCCGCCACCGGTGGACTCTCGTGCGGAGTCGTCATCGGTCGCCAATCTTCCTCGTTCGAGCGGCAAATCGTCAGCGGATCATGCATCGGATCAGGAGCGGATCAGGGCCAGGATCTCGTCCCGCAGCGCCGCCATCCGGTCGCGGTCCGGCGCCTCGACGTTCAGCCGCAGCAACGGCTCGGTGTTGCTGGACCGCACGTTGAACCACCGCTCCCGTCCGGCAGGGTGACCGTCACGCCGTCGAGCTCGTCGATCTCCGCGTCGTTCTCGTGCGGCCCAGGCTCTGATCGGCATCGAGCTTCGCGCCCGCGTCGGCGACCGTCGAGTTGATCTCACCGGAGTCGGAGTATCGCTCGTACTCGGCGGCGAATTCCGACAGCGGCTGGTCCTGCCCGCCGAGGGCGGCCAGCACGTGCATGGCGGCCAGCATGCCCGTGTCGGCCCGGAAGAAGTCCGCGAAGTAGTAGTGCGCGGAGTGCTCACCACCGAAAACCGCGCCGGTCGCGCGCCATCTCGGCCTTGATGAAGGAGTGCCCGACCCGGGTCCGGATCGGTACGCCGCCGGCCTCGGTGACGATCTCCGGCACGGCGTGGGAGGAGATCAGGTTGTACAGGATCGTCGCGCCGGGGTGCCTGGCGCAGTTCGCGGCTGGCGACCAGCGCGGTGATCGCGCTGGGCGACACCGGTTCGCCGCGTTCGTCGATGACGAAACAGCGGTCGGCGTCGCCGTCGAAGGCCAAGCCCGATGTCCGCGCCGGTCCGCCGGACCTCCTGCTGCAGGTCGACCAGGTTCGCCGGCTCCAGCGGGTTCGCCTCGTGGTTGGGGAAGGTGCCGTCCAGCTCGAAGTACAGCGGCTCCACCCGCAGCGGCAGCCCCTCGAAGACCGCGGGGACCGTGTAGCCGGCCATCCCGTTGCCGGCGTCGACCACGACGTGCAGCGGGCGGATTCCGGCGCAGGTCGACCAGCGAGTCCGCAGGTAGTCGGCGTACTCGGCCAGCAGGTTCCGCTCGCGTGACCGTGCCCCGGCGTACCGGCTCCGGGCCGGGCGCGACCATCCCGGCGTCCAGCATCTGCCTGCGCCTCGTCGCGGACCGTGGCCAGCCCGGTGTCCAGGCTGATCGGCACCGCGCCGGCCAGGCACATCTTGATGCCGTTGTAGCGCGCCGGGTTGTGCGACGCGGTGAACATCGCGCCGGGCAGGTCGAGGCGACCGGACGCGAAGTACAGCAGGTCGGTGGATCCGAGGCCGGCCATCACCACGTCGAGGCCGGCGCCGGTGACGCCCTCGGCGAAGGCACCGGCCAGTTCCGGCGAGGACTCGCGCATGTCGTAGGCGATCACCACGCCCGGACTGGTCCCGGCGACGAAACGGGCGAACGCGTGCCCGAGCGCCCGGCAGACGTCGGACGTCAACTGGCTGCCGACCAGGCCCGCGGACGTCGTAGGCCTTGACGAACGACGTCAGCCTGGCGGCCTCCGCATCCGCCCGGGCCTGGGCCTGGGCCCCTGCCGAGCCTGCGGTCGTCGCGCCGGGTTCGCCCACTGATCGCTCCTTCTCGTTCGTTGCGCCGCTCCGAGGACGCATCGCCGTGCCGCCGCGCGGAATGCCGCGGATGTCCGCCGCACGGGTGGACCCCCTGCGGAGAGCGCGCCGCGTCATCCGGGCGAACGGCCGTCGGCCGCGCCGAAGTGGCGCTGAAAACCCGCGGCACGCGCCGCGGAGCCCGGTGAGGCTCGATGACGCCCAGACCCTACCTGCGCCGCGCGACAGTCCCATCCTCCGCCGGGAGGGATGGACCGGGCTCACTCCTCCGGGGTTCGCAGCACCCGCAGGTGTCCCCGGCGACCGGTGCCGGCCGGTACCGGTTCCGGCGTCCGCTCCGCGCGGCCCGCCTCCCGGACGGCGTTGGCCAGCGCCTCGAGATCGTCGGTTCGGGCTGCTGCGTCCGCGAGTTCCTCGTCGGGCCGGACGACCTCCCACCCCTTCGGGGCGGTGAGCCCCTGGGCGTGCGTGGAACACAGATCGTAGGAGTGCGGCTCGGCGGCGGTGGCCAGCGGTCCGACGACGGCGGTCGAGTCGGCATAGGCAAAAGTCAGGGTGGCGACGGCGGGGTTGGTGCAACCGCTCCTCGAACACCGTCGCAGTCTGGCCACTGCGGCACGATAACGCGGTGGGTCCACGGCAGCCGCGGCGGCGCGCCGTACGCCGGTCCTACACTGGCCCCGTCATGGCCGGTACCGAACCAGATCCGTCCCGGCGCACCCGTGCGTCCGTTCCCGGTCGGCCGACCCGCGCGCCCCGTCCGTTCCTCGCCCGCCGGCCGCCCGCAGGCGCCGCAGAGCCGGGCCGCCCGCGGCGGGACCGCCGCGGGCGGGGTTTGCGGGCGCCGTTGTTGCCCGGCGACGTGCCGGCCTCCCGGACCCGGGCGCAGCGGTTCGACCAGGCCGTGCTGGAAGCGGTGGCCGACCTCGAGGAACGCTGGCCCGGCCGGCTCGACGCCTTCGAGTTCGCGGTGGACGAGGTTCCCGCACTGCCCGCCGACGGCCCGGAGTTGCCCTCCGATGCGGTGGTGCTGGACGGCGGGGTGCCGCTCACCCGGTTCCAGCCGCCGGGGATCGACGGCCGCGGCCGGCCGACCAAGGCGCGCATCGTGGTCTACCGCCGCCCGCTGGAGGTGCGGTCCAGTGACGCTCTCGATCTGGGGGATCTGATCGCCGAGGTGCTGGGCGAGCAGGTCAGCGCGGTGCTCGGCGAGTCCGGTGACAGCGGGCCGGTCGCCTGACCAGGTCGGGTGCGAGTCAGGCGACGGTCTGCAGCCGGTACCGGTCGTCCAGCGGGACGATGTCCTTGCCGAGCGGCGCCAGCGAGATCGGGATGAGCTTGAAATCGGCCAGGGCCAGCGGGATCCCGATGATGGTGATCATCAGCGCGATGCCGGTCACCAGGTGTCCGATGGCCAGCCAGAGTCCGGCGAAGATGAACCAGATGACGTTCCCGATGAACGACGGCGCCCCCGCGCCGGGCTTGTTGACCACGGTGCGACCGAACGGCCAGAGCGCGAAGCCGGCGATGCGGAACGACGCGATCCCGAACGGGATGGTGATGATGAGGATGCAGGCGATGATGCCGGTGATGACGTAGGCGATCGCCATCCAAAAGCCGCACAGGACAAGCCAGATGATGTTCAGGAAAAGCCGCATATACCGACCCTAGCGCGCCGGAACGGGCGAAATGTCCAGTGATCGCCGCGTGAAACTGCCGCGTGAAACTGCCGCGTCACCACCGAACTCCCCGGTGCCGCTGGTGCTGCGAACGATCATGGCGGACGACCGTGGCGGTCAGCCGGCAGCGCGCTTGAGCCGGCGGCGTTCCCGCTCGCTCAGGCCACCCCAGATTCCGAAGCGCTCGTCGTGCGCCAGGGCGTACGACAGGCATTCGGATCGGACCTCGCAGCCGGTGCAGATCTTCTTCGCCTCCCGGGTCGACCCCCCCTTTTCGGGGAAGAATGCCTCCGGGTCGGTCTGGGCGCACAGTGCACGTTCGTGCCATTCCGGCTCGGCGCTGTCGACCAGCGTCACTGGAATCTGTCGCAGGGAGAGCTCCCCCAGATCGGTCACGTGCTGTCCTCTCGTGGTGCCGGGTGGAAGTCGCCGGCGACCGGTTCACCGGGGCGAAAGCCCTGTGCCGAACGCCTTCCGGGATCTGCGGGTATCGCACTGCCGCGGATCTCGACGACGCTCGACCGGCGAATAACACCGATGTGATTACACCCGTGTGTCCCGCTTCTCGTCAAGCTCGGAAGGGTGCTATACGGCCCTGCCGCCGAAGTTTGCTTCTTTCGGGCCGCGACGGGCGACACCACGGCGTGGCTGGTCACTGTGCGTCACCCGGGCTGCGGCGTGGTCACACTGGGGTATGGCGAAAACCAGCGGTGGTACCTGGATCTTCCCTGCCGTGGTGGCGGCCACTGCCGGCGCGGCGATCGCCGCGCAGTCCCGGACGTCACCGCTGGGACTGCCCATCGGGGTGTGGGTGTTCCTGGTGGTCCTCGGCGGCTGGGTGATCACCCTGTGCCTGCACGAGTTCGCGCACGCCGCCGTCGCCTTCGCCGGGGGCGATGATTCCGTCCGGGCCCGCGGCTACCTGACCCTGAATCCCGCCCGCTACACCGATGTCACCTACAGCGTGATGATCCCGCTCATCCTGCTGGCCGTCGGTGGCATCCCGCTGCCCGGCGGTGCGGTGCTGGTCGAGCCCGGGCGGCTGCGCCGGTACTGGTACGCGAGCCTGGTCTCCGCCGCCGGTCCGGCCACCAATCTGGTCTGCGGCGTCGTACTGGCGATCGTCTCGGCCGGGCTGAACTCCCCCCTCGGCGCCGCACTGGCCTACCTCGCGCTGCTGCAGTTCGTGGCCGGCGTGCTGAACCTGCTGCCCATCCCCGGCTTCGACGGCTTCGGGATCCTCGAGCCGTACCTCTCGCCGCGATTCAAGGAGCGCCTCAGGCCGCTCCGGCCGTGGCTCCCGCTCGGGGTGTTCGCCATCCTGATCTCGGTGCCGGGCGCGGGCGCGTGGCTGTTCGACGCCGGTTACTGGCTCCTGGAACAGGCCGGCGGCAACGAACGACTGGCCGCCGTGGGCGGCGGGTTGTTCCGATTCTGGGCGTAAGAGCGGCCAACAGTCCCGCCGAGCGAAAACCCCGTAGTGGTCGACATGCCGGGTCAGAACGTCTGCCGTAGGCGTCAATTGTGCTTGATTACCTTGCTTTCAGTCTGGTCCATCCCGTTGGGACACCTAAGTCCCAATCACCGTCGAGATGGCCCGCTCCAGTCTGAAGTGCGTCGGGGGACTCGTCGAGGGGGCACATGTGCGAAGCATTGCGCCACCTCAGGCGCGGCCGGTTGCCCTGACAGGTGGTCGTCCTCAGGCGAGCGCCACGTCGGCGCGCCACCCCCGAACGGGCCTGGAAAAGGCCTTCCTGCCGCAGGTCCAGGCGCTCCGCGCCATCTCGGTCCTGCTGGTGGTGGGCTTCCACCTGTGGCCCGAGCAGCTGACCGGCGGCTATGTCGGCGTTGATGTCTTTTTCGGTATCTCCGGTTTCCTCATTGCGGGGCATCTGCTGCGCGAAGTGGATGCCACCGGCCGGATCGGGCTGCGCAATTTCTGGGCGCGCCGTATTCGCCGGCTGCTCCCGGCAGCATTCCTCGTCCTGTGGGCGTCATTGGCCGGCACATTGTTGCTGGTGCCGACAACCGCGTGGCGGCAGATCACCACCTCCATCGGGGCGAGCGCGCTCTATATCGAGAACTGGCAATTGGCCCGGGATTCCGTCGACTACTTCGCGTTCGACAACATCGAATCCCCCGCCCAGCACTATTGGTCACTGTCGGTCGAGGAGCAGTTCTACCTGATATGGCCGGTCCTGCTGCTCGGCGTCGCGCTGGTCTGTACGGCTGACCCGGTTCGCTTCGGCCGGTTGGCCCGGACCGTGATGGTCGTGGTGACCGCCGGTTCCCTGGTCTACTCCGTGGCGATCTCCCGGAGCGCACAGAGCTTCGGATACTTCTCGACCTTCGCCCACGCGTGGGAATTCGGCCTGGGCGCCCTGCTGGCCCTGGTGTTCCGGCGACGTCAGCCGACACTGACCAGCTCGGCCCGTGCCGTCATGAGCTGGCTGGGATTCGCCATGATCCTGTGGGCCGGCGTCGCCTTCTCCGGGGAGACACCATTTCCCGGGTACGCCGCACTGCTGCCCGTGGGCGGGGCGGTGCTGGTGATCGCGGCCGGCACCAGTACGGCCCGCTGGGGTCCGTCCCGGCTGGTCGCCCGCGCGGCCGTTCAGTACACCGGCAACATCTCCTACTCGCTGTACCTGTGGCACTGGCCGTTGATCGTGCTGCTGCCGTTCGCCACCGGACATGACCTGACCGGATTCGAGAAGGTCGGCCTCCTGGTCGGGTCGTTCGTGCTGGCCGCGGTCACCAAGGTCGGTGTCGAGGACCGCTTCAGGACCTCGGGTTGGCTCAGTCGGTCCAACCGCCGCACCTACGGTGCGACCCTGCTGGCGACGGCCGTGCTGGTGGGAGCGTGTATCTGGCCGACGGTCACCGTCGAAGCAAGGATCGAACTCGAGCAGCAACAGGCACGCCAGGTCATCGCACTCGCCGCCGCGCAACCGGCCGCAGAGAGTTGCTTCGGTGCTGCGGCCGATGCACACCCCGGGCAGTGTCCCGACAGTCATGTTGTACGGACCGGCTTCGGCCCCGACTCGGCCACGACGGATGAACCGGAGCGGTGGTTGGCGGACAACGTCGCGCCGGAGTTCGTCGACACGAAAGCCTGCCCCTTCAACAGTGATCATGTCCCGGAGTGCACCTTCGGCGACCAGCCGGCGGGATTCACGGTCGCCCTGGTCGGCGACTCCCATGCCCGGGTGCTGCTGACGCCCGTCCTGATCGCCGCGAAGGCGCGCGGCTGGCGGGTTCTGCTGCTCTGGTCCGGTGACTGCCGCGCCGCACTTTCCCTCACCCCGTCGCCGAGAAAGAACGAGAACGGCGAGGGGTGCGCGCGATGGAAGGAGCATGTCACCGACGGACTCGCCAGACGGTCGGACATCGACGTGGTGATGACAACCGGGTGGACCAACGCCTACACGAAGGCCGGCGACCGGCAGCTGATGACCCAGCTCGCAGGCGATTTCACCGCCACCTGGGACCGATGGGCGCAGGGGGGCCGGAAGGTGCTGGTGGTCCGTGACGTCCCGTTCAATCCGCATCAGTCGGTGTTGGACTGCATCGCGCAGTCGGCTGCCACGGTCGACCCGTGCAGTGTCCCGCGCGCGGACGCCGATCCGGTCGACCCGGTCGACCTGGCGCTGGCCGGCACTCACTCTCCCGCTGTGCATTCGCTGGACCTGGCACCGGAGTTCTGCGACGACAGCACGTGCCATTTCGTCGTCGGCGGCGTCATCACCACCCGGGACAGTCACCACATGACCGCCACCTTCGCGAACACCCTGAGCCCGCAGATCGAGCGGGCGATCCAGGACCTGGGCGGCTAGCAGCGGTGAACACCCCGATCCGCCGCGGGGACCCCGCGCGCGGATCTGGAAGGATCCAGTTGTGAGAATCGTGGTCCTGGTGGGCGGAATCGGCGGGGCCAAGTTCCTGCTGGGGGTCAAGCAATACCTGGGGTGGCAGGCGTACGGGCCGGTGCCCGCGACGTTCGGTGCCCCGCCGGAGGGGCTGCCCTGGCAGTACCCGTCGTCGGGTCCGACGAGTGAGGTGACCGCGATCGTCAACACGGCCGACGACATCCGGCTGCACAACCTGCAGATCTGTCCCGACCTGGATTCCTGTATGTACACCCTGGCCGGTGTCTCGGACAGGCAGCGGGGTTGGGGTCGGGCCGACGAAACCTGGACAGTCTCGGCCGAGCTGGCCGGCTACGGCGCCGAGGCCCCCTGGTTCTCGCTCGGCGACCGGGACATCGCCACCCACCTGGTCCGGACCCGAATGCTGGACGCGGGATACCCGCTCTCCGACGTGACCCGTGCGCTGTGCGACCGGTGGCAGCCCGGGGTGACGCTGCTGCCGATGACCGACAGCCGGGTCGAGACCCACGTCGTCGTCGCCGACCCCGAGCCGTCGCAGGCATCGCTCGCAGCCGGGCAGGAAACCGGAACACCATCGCTGGTCGCACTGCACTTCCAGGAATGGTGGATCCGCTACCAGGCTGCGCTCCCCGCGCTGTCCATCAAGCCGATCGGAGCCGAGGACGCGGTCCCGGGGCCCGGCGTGCTGGCTGCCATTGCGGACGCGGACGTCGTGCTGATCGCGCCGTCCAACCCCGTGGTGTCGATCGGTACCGTCCTCGCCGTCCCGGGGATCGCCGACGCCCTGAAGTCCACGTCCGCACCCGTGGTCGGCGTGTCGCCGGTGATCGGCAGCAGCCCGGTCCGCGGCCACGCCGACAAGTGTCTGGAAGCGATCGGTGTCGAATGCAGCGCGGAGGGCATCGGCCGGCACTACGGTGCCCGGTCGGCCGGCGGCATCCTCGATGCGTTCCTGATCGCGGAGGACGACACCGCAGACATCCCCGGGGTGACGGTGGTCCAGCGGCCGCTGTTGATGTCCGACCCGGGGGTCACCGCCGTGATGGTGGCGGCCTGCGTGGAGGTGGCAGGTGTCCGCTGAATCATCCGCTGTCGCGCCGGATGCACCGGCACCTGCAGGTCTGCAGATCCTGCCGGTCCCGGGCCTGCCGGAGTTCCGTCCCGGTGACGACCTGGCCGCCGCCATCGCCGCGGCCGCCCCTTGGCTGGCCGATGGGGACGTGCTGCTGGTGACGTCGAAGGTGTTGTCCAAGACCGAGGGCCGACTGGTGCCCTCGCCGGCCGATCCGGAGGCACGGGATGCCCTGCGGCGCACCCTGATCGATGAGGAATCCGTTCGGTTGGTGGCCCAGGTCGGCCGCACGAAGATCGTCGTGAACCGGCTCGGCATCGTCGCCGCCGCCGCCGGTGTCGATGCCTCCAACGTGCACGCCGACGAGATCGCGTTGCTGCCCGTCGACCCGGATGCATCGGCCGCCCAGCTGCGCGCCGACTTCGCCCGCCGCGGGCTCGACGTCGGGGTGATCGTCACCGATACCCAGGGCCGGGCTTGGCGGCTGGGTGTCACGGATGTTGCGATCGGAGCGGCCGGGGTCGAGGTCCTCGCGGACCTGCGCGGTGACGTCGACGCGCACGGCAACGAACTTGTCGTCACGCAGGTCGCGGTGGGCGACGAACTCGCCGCCGCCGGCGACCTGGTCAAGGGCAAGCTGGCCGCGGTCCCGGTGGCTGTCGCGCGCGGCGTCCAGGTTCCGCAGCCGGCCGCCACGGGCGGCGCACGGACGCTGATCCGGGATCGGGACGAGGACCTCTTCCGGCTCGGCACCGACCTCGCCGTCGAGCAGGGCCGGCGGGAGGCGGTGCTGCTGCGCAGAACAGTCCGGACCTTCACCGGAGAACCGGTGGACGACGGCGTGTTGGCCCGCTGCGCAGACATCGCGCTGACTGCACCCGCTCCACATCACACGCGGCCGGTTCGATTCGTGCTCGTGCGCGAGCACCGTCAGGCGCTGCTGGAGGCAATGCAGGCGGCCTGGGAGGCCGACCTCGCGGACGACGGATGGTCCCCCGACCGGATCGCCCGCAGGACGGCCCGCGGTCAGGTGCTCCGCGAGGCCACCGAGATCATCGTCCCGCTGATCACCGGCGACGGCCGGCACGACTACCCCGACCCGCGCAGGCGGGCGGCCGAACACACCATGTTCACCGTCGCAGGCGGTGCGGCCGTGCAGGCACTGCTTGTGGCGCTGGCCACCGAGGGACTCGGTTCCGCCTGGATCTCCTCGACCATTTTCTGCCCGGCCGTGGTGCGGTCCGTCCTGCAGCTACCCGACGACTGGGAACCGCTCGGTGCAGTCGGAGTCGGGCACCCGGCTGAGCCGCTCACGCCGCGCTCTCCCGCCGCGGGTGGACTGATGCTCCGGTGAGGACACATCGGGATGCCACCGCGATGCTCCGCGGCTGGCCCGCCCCGGACCTCGGCCAGAGCGCCTTGCGGGAAGCCTTCCTCGGATTCCTCGACGCGCGCCCGGATGCCACCAAGCGGTCCTGCGTGCCAGGGCACATCACCGCGAGCGCCGTGGTGCTCTCGGCCGACCTGTCCAGCACCCTGCTCACCCTGCATCCGCGGGTGAGGCGCTGGGTTCAACTCGGCGGGCACTGCGAGAAGAAGGACGACTCCATCGCCGCCGCCGCGTTGCGTGAGGCGACAGAGGAATCCGGTATCGAGGGACTGGTGATCGACCCCAGCCCGGTGCACCTGGACGTTCACCCAGTGACCTGCTCGCTCGGCGTGCCGACCCGTCATTTCGACGTGATCTTCCGGGTGATCGCCCCTGCGGGCGCCGTTCCGGCGATATCGTCGGAATCCGACGACCTGCGGTTCTGGCCGGTGTCTGCGCTCCCACCGGAAACCGGCGATCTGACCAACGCGGTCGGCGCGGCTCTGCGCAGAGGTTGAATGGGCCGGCAGCTGTACCGACGGAACGGCGGGGCGCACCGTTGACCGGGTGCGACACATGATCTTGCATTCTTCTGATTGACTCCGGGACCAGATAATCCGCGTCTTCGCCCGCCCGCGTCCGTGCCGTTCCGCGACGGGTCCACCCGTATACTGCCCGCGTGAAACTTTCGATTGTGATGCCTGTTTACAACGAGTTGGCAACCCTTGAATCTGCTGTCAAACGTGTCCTGAGCGTTGACTATCCGGTCGAGACCGAGTTGGTAATCGTCGATGACGGCAGCACCGACGGCACCAGGGATCTGTATTCGCAATTGGCCGACGAACCGCGGGTCGTGATTCACCAGAAGCCGACCAATGGCGGAAAGGGGTCCGCCATCAGGAAAGGCGCCGAACTCGCCGGCGGTGATTACCTGATCATGTGCGACGCCGACCTCGAATACGCGCCCGAGGAGATCCCGTCACTCCTGGCACCGATCATTGCGGAAGAGGCAACCGTCGTCTACGGCACCCGCACGTTCGGCAGCCACAACGCGTACTCCTATCTCTACGTACTCGGGAATCGCGGGGTGACCACCGCCGCGAACATCCTGTTCAACTGCTACATCAGTGATCTCGAGACGTGCTTCAAGCTGATGCCGCTCGATCTCTACCGCAGACTCGACATCGCCTCGGCCGGGTTCGGCATGGAGGCAGAGATCACCGGCAAGTTGTTGCGGAACGGTTATCGGCCCTACGAGGTGCCGATCAGCTACAAGGCCCGGACCCGTGAGGAAGGCAAGAAGCTGACCTGGAAGGACGGCGTCGAGGCGCTGTGGATTCTCGGTCGGGAGCGCGTCCGGAAGCCGTTGGCCTGAAGGCATGTCGATAGCTGAGGACGCCGGGGAGGTCGTCCGGGATGCACCGCGTCCGGATGCGGCACCGACCCCCGCCGGCCGCTTCCCGGTGCGGGTCGAACGGGGAATAGACGTCCTGATCGGCGGGCTGCTCGCGGCAGCCACCTTCTTCGTGCACGACGTCAGATACATGCTGACGGTGCCGCTGTGGACCGACGAACTCTGGGTCGCCATCTCCACGAGATTGCCGCTGCACGACCTGCTGCGGGTGACGTCGTCGTCGCCGCCGGGGTGGACACTGCTGCTGCGAATGGTGCCCTACGGCTACCCGGAGCGTATTCGCATCGTTCCGTTGATGTTCGCGGCGCTGACCGTCGTGGCTGCCTACGTGTATGCGCGGTCACTTCCCTGGCCGACCCTGCTGTTGGCCCGCATCGGGGGAATCCTCGCCGGCGTCGCGGCCCTGCTGGTCCCGTCGGTCCTGATCCGCAACGACCTCAAGCAGTACACCGCCGACGCCTTCGTCACGATCGTCGTGCTGTACCTGATCTCCCGCCTGGAATCACAGTGGACAGGGCCGAGCTGGTCGCGACGACTGGTCGAACTGGCCGTGTTCATCCCGGTCGGTTTTCTCTTCAGCACCGCAGCGATCATCGTCGGGGCGGCCGCATGGGGATCGGTCTTCATCGCGGTCCTGATCCGGCGTGACTGGCGGAGGCTGCTGCGGACCACCCTGGCGGGCGCGGCCTGCATGGCGTGCCTCCTGGTGATCTACCTTGTCGTCTACCGCCCGGGTGCACCCCCCGGACTGACCGAGTACTGGGCGGACTACTACGTGCCGGTGGCCGATGGGTGGGGCCCGAGCTGGGACTTCCTGGTCGGTGTCCAGACCCGCATCGTCCGGTGGATCGGGATGGGCCCCGCTCTGTTGGTCCTGGGTTTGCTGGCGGCCGGCATCGCGACCCTGGTGCGGCTACGTCGCGTCGCGTGCGCCCTGGCCGTGCCGGTCCTCGTCGCCCTGATGATCGTGCTGTCCGCGGCCCGGCAGTATCCGCTGTTCGACGTGCGGACCGCACACTTCCTGACCGTCGCGCTGGCGGTGACCGCGGCGATCGGCGCGGCCGGCCTCTGCGCCCTGGCGGCACGACTGCACGCCGCGGTCGCGGTCGGGCTTGCCCTTCTGCTGTTCGCAGGTTTCGCCATCGCGCCGCCGGTCCGGGAGCATCTGCGTGCGCAGACGATCCCCAAAGAGGATCTTGGTACCCCGACCCAGTACATAGCCGACCATCTGCAACCTGGGGACACGGTCGTCGTGCCCATGATGAGCAGTTGGGGCTTCGCCTACTACTGGCCGCACGGCGAACCCACCATCGCCCCGGTCACCTCCAACCTCCAGCAGTTCATCGCCGTGTTCCCCGACCAGCCGTTCATCATGGTCGCGACCGACGGCCGGCCCGCAGGTGTCGATGAGGTGATGACCCGGGCATTGGAGCGGGCCACCGGCCCGGAGGGCAACGGGCGGATCTGGTTCGTCCACGTCCACGTCAAGCCCGCCGAGCTGGCCGATACCGGGCGTGGGCAGAAGCACATGGCATCGGGATCGAGCCGGCCATCCCCAACGTTCTCGAGTTGCTCACGGTTCCGGAAGATTCCTAGTGCGAAGGTTGCCCACCGCCGACCGCAAGTAAGGTCGTGACGTGACCGAGCCCGCCAAACGAACGCCGCTCTGGCGGCGGCTGGTGCAGATCGTCGTCACGGTCGTGTTCATCGGCTTCCTGGTCTGGGCGCTCGCCGGTCGCTGGTCCGAGGTCAAGGACGTCATCGGCGACCTGACCGTCCGGGCACTGGTGTTGTCCCTGCTCGCGGCTGTCGCCGCGGTGTGGTGCACGTTCCTGAGCTGGCGCGCCATCCTGGCCGATTTCGGTCATCACGTGCCGATCAGCGGCGGCATGCGCATCTTCTTCGTCGGTCAACTCGCCAAGTACCTGCCCGGCAAGGTCTGGCCGGTCGTCACCCAGATGCGCCTGGGCCGGGCCTACCACGTGCCCGGCCGGTCGTCGGCGGCCGCGGTGCTCATCACCATGCTGATGAGCCTGGGCACCGCGCTGCTCGTCACCGCGTGCGTGCTGCCGATCCTCGGTGATTCGGCGTTCTCCCGGTACTGGTGGACGCTGCTCGTCCTGCCGGTGGCGGCAGCAGCCCTGTGGCCGGGAATCCTGAACGCCCTGCTCAACAAGGCGACCAAGGTGCTCAAACGCGAGCCGATGCCGCAGCCGCTGACCGGCCGGGGTATCGCACTCTCGGCGGTGTGGTCGATCGCCGCCTGGCTGCTGTTCGGGGTGCACCTGTGGCTGTTGCTGCAGGACCTGGGCGCGACCGGCGGCGACCTGATCGTCCGGTCGATCGGCGCGTTCGCCGGGTCCTGGGCGATCGGCTTCATGCTCGCGGTCGTCCCGGCCGGGTCGGCCCCAGGGAAGTCGCCCTCGTCGTCCTCCTCGGACCGTCCGTCGGAGAGCCGATCGCGCTCGTCGCCGCGGTGGTCTCCAGGCTGCTGATGACTGCGGCCGATCTCATCTGGCCCGGGATCGCGGTGCTGATCGAGCGTCGCCGGCAGCGGGGCCTGACACCGAGCGATGAGATCGACGAGCGGCACGACCGCAGCGGGGTGTCTCCCGGTGGCGAGGTGTCTCGCGGCGCTGACGGTCGCGACAATTCCGTCGACCCGGCAGGCACCGATGCGGCGACCGCGGCGGCGCGCCGCGCGCGCCCCGCGGCCGGCTTCACCGGCTCTGAATCAGGTCCTGGCTAAGGTCTGTCCATGCGCTGGCTCGCCTTCGGGACCTATGACGTCAGGCGGCATCCCAGGGTCGGGGTACTGATCGAGGGCCTCCGCTCCTCCGGGGACGAGGTCATCGAGATGAATGCGCCGCTGGACCTGGACACCGCGGCACGCGTCCAGTTGGTCCAGCAGCCCTGGCGGATCCCGGTGACCGCGGTCCGTTTGGCCGGCCGCTGGCTACGGCTCGCGCGGCGTTCCCGGGGCCTGGACGCGGACGCTCTCCTGGTCGGCTACCTCGGTCATCTCGACGTCCGGTTGGCGCGGCTGCTGTTTCGCCGCACCCCCATCGTCCTGGACCACCTGGTGTCGTTGGCGGGCACCGCCGACGACCGGGGTCTGGCCGGCTCGGGTGGCCGGACCTACAGAGCGCTCGACGCGATCGACCGCGCGGCGCTGAAGACCGCCGACATCATCCTGGTCGACACCGCGGAACACGCCGCGGCGGTCGAGGGGGTGGTCGGCGATCGTGCCGTCGTGGTCCCGGTCGGCGCGGAGCACGACTGGTTCGGCGCCCGACAGGACCTGGTGGCCGACCGTGCCGCCGGACCCCTGCGGGTGGTTTTCTTCGGGCTGTTCACCGCGCTGCAGGGGACTGCCACCGTCGGGAAAGCCCTCGGTCTGTTGTCCGCGGACGACTCTGTCGTCATCACCATGGTGGGCAACGGCAGGATTACCCGGAATGCCGCCGGCTCGCGGCGGCGAATCTCCGGGTGACCTGGATCGACTGGGTGCCCCGGTCGGACCTGCCGGACCTGGTGGCCGCCCATGACGTCTGTCTGGGCGTCTTCGGCACGACCAGCAAGGCGCGCAACGTCGTGCCCACCAAGGTGTACCAGGGGGCGGCGGTCGGCTGCGCCATCGTGACCTCCGACACGGCGCCGCAGCGACGGATCCTCGGCGACGCTGCCTGCTTCGTCCGGCCGGCGATCCGGTCGCGTTGGCCGCGGCGCTGACCGGGTTGTCCGCCGACCGGGGTCGGCTCGCCGGCCTCCGCCGCCGGGCGGCGCGCCGGGCGGACGACGTCTTCCGGGCCGCCTCCGTGGTGGCCCCGTTGCGTCAGCGCCTCGGTGACGAAGAGCTGGCACGGTGCCCGGTGCGCGCCAACGGCTCGCCGGGTGCAGCATCGGCCGGCTCACCACCGGAGTCCGCGGCCCAGCTCCCGGATGCTCCGCTCGCCCCGCGGGCCGCGTTGCGCTGGGACGTCGTGCGTCAATTCGCCTCCGATGTCGCCCCGTCGACGATCCTGGAGATCGGCTGCGGCATGGGCGCCATGGGGATGCGCCTGGCCCGACTCGCCGAGTACACGGCCGTGGAGCCGGACAACCGCAGTTTCGCCACCGCGCACACCCGGATCACTCCGGTCGGCGGAACCGTCCTGCAGGGCGACCACACCACGGTTCCCGAGGGGCGGCAGTACGACCTCGTCTGCGCCTTCGAGGTACTGGAACACATCAGCGATGACGACGGCGCGCTCAAGGACTGGCTCGATCTGGTGCGGCCCGGCGGCCGTCTGCTGTTGTCCGTGCCGGCGGAGCCGGAGAAGTTCGGTCCCTGGGACACCATGGTCGGCCACTACCGCAGGTCGACGCCGAGCAGCTGACGGCCCGGCTGACCGCGGCCGGTGCGGTGGTCCAGACCGTCACCCATTACGCATGGCCGCTGGGTTACCTCATGGAATGGGTCCGGAACGCCATCGCCGCCCGTCGGCAGATCGACGAGGACGACACCCCGGAGGACCGTTCCACCAGCTCAGGTCGTTCGCTTCAGCCCCGCAAGGTGGTGATCGGACGGGCGGTCGAGCTCGCTGTGTTCCCGTGGGCGCGGCTGCAGCGGCTGCACCCCCGGGGCGGGCCCGGTCTGGTGGCGCTGGCCACCCGTCCCGAAACCGGATAGCCGGACCCGGGCGTCCGGGAGCTAGACAGCGCGGCTCGGGGCCGCGCGCAGGTACTCGGCCTCGGGCCAGTCGTCCAGCCATTACGGTCCGGCCGGCGCCGGCACCGAGCACCGTCAGGGTCGTGCCCGCCACCACCAGCCCCCCGATGAGGAGCGTCAGGGCAACGGTGAAGGCCCCCGGGAGGGGAAAGTAGCCGCCCAGCGTCTGCAGTGCCTGCAGCCAATTCGAAGGCTGGAGCTGTTCTCCGCGGGGTAGCCAGAAGTACTCCACCGATGTGTAGAGGGCCCAGCCGGAGACGACGAGGCCGCCACCGGTGACCAGCACGGGCGCCCACCGGCGGTGGCGCCCGAGGGTGAGGGCAGCGACGACGGCGACCGGAAAGACGAAACCGAAGATCGACGGGTATGCGTAGCGACCCTGTGCACCCACGAAGGCCACATAGGACGCGTAATGCAGGTACATCTGCAACAGCACCATGGCCAATGTCGCGACCGGCACCGCCACCAGCACGGTGAGGTCCCCCACCGTCGTCCACGCAGAGCCACGAACGCCACCGGGATGGTGGCCAGCACGAACGCCCACAGGATCCAGATCATGACGTCCGGCAATTCGGCGGCTCCAGCCGCCCGAGAGGGGCGAACACCCGGCTGGGCATCGTGTCGCCCACGTAGCGCCAGAACTTGCCCATGTCGATCGGCATGTCCGCGGTCCGCACCGGGCCCTGCGCCCGGGCGAATTGTGTTCCCAGCGCAGTGGGTTGAATGTGGCCGAACAACAGGTAGTGTTGCGGACCCACCAGGCCGAGGAGAACACCGCGCCGACGACGAGGACACCGATCACCCGTCCGGGCGGCCAGCTGCGGCGACGGAACACCTGGGTTCCGTATGCCAACGGGATGATCACCAGCATGAACAGGATCGTTCCCTTGGTGAGGGAAGCGGCGACGGCCAGTCCGGCCAGCATCGCGGCCGGGACGCAGGCCGTTGTCCCCGGCGAGATTACCTTGATACTCAGACCGACGATGGCCGCCCCGAGAACAATGGCGAGGTTGTCATTGTTGATGGAAGCCGATTCACGGGCGAGGCCGGGAACCAGCAGCGGAAGAAACGCCGCTGCAGCTGCAATCGAGTTGGTGCCCACCAACTGTCGGGCCGAGAACCAGAACAGGAACGGCACCGGTAGGAGCAGCAGAACATTGAAGAACCGGATCAGCAGGTAGAGGCCGTCAGCGGGCATGTCGACCGCGCCGGGCACCAGCCTGGTCAGGCTGCCCATCAGCCCGTAATACAGCGGCGGGTGCTGGGTCATGTAATTCGACACGTCACGCTGCGGGGATCGCGTGTTTCCACCCAGGTCGGTGAAGGACGGGCGGTTCTCGCGAAGGATCGGATCCATGTCGGCATATGCCGGGCCCTGACGGGTGTACGGATCGTAGTAGGTGCGTTCAGAGCCGCGCGACCCTGTACTCGTGTTGATCTGTTCGGGGTCGAGGACGACATCGCCCCCCCAGGCGGCCATCACCCGGTCGAATTGGAAGGTCTCGTCGGGCGCGAAGCCGGTGGGGGTGTTGACCAGGAACCCGAGGCAGCTGGCGAAGAAGAGCATCGTCGCCGCGGCGACGATCATCCTGGCGGACCGGCGGGTGCCTGCTCTCGGAGCCCCTTCGGGCACGGCCGGTGGTGCGATCCGGGCGTCCGTGCCCTGGTCCGTCCCTTCGGACGGGGACCCGATCGTGGAGGTCTCCGCCTCGATGGCGGACGCCGGTCGGCCGCTTGCCGAATCTGTCATGCCGTCATCCGGACCGGCGGGCCAGGTCCAGCTGCAGGGGCGGCGTGCTCGGGCCGGCAGCGACATCTCCGTCCGGCGACGTGGTCTTCACCAGTCGTGGGTACCGCTCCGGGTCGTCGTACTGCAGGTGCTTGATCCGCTCCAGGCCTTCCTCCAGGACAATCCGGTTCGTGCGCAGGAGGTCCGCGATGATCAGTAGCGCAAAACAGAGCAGCGACGCGACGAACATGGAAGTTCCGAAGATGAGCGACTGGACGTGGCCGCCCTCGTCCTCGGTCAGCCACAGCCCGCCGAAGCGCACGAACGGGACCAGCGCCGAGCACGCCGAAGAACGGTCGCCAGGGCGCGAAGATGACGTACGGCTTGTACATGATGTAGCGCGGATGATCGCCACGGCGGACTTGAACATGTGCTGCTAGATGGACTTGAACAGCCGCGACTCGCGGGTCTTCGGGTTGGTGCACGACCGGGACGCTGGCGATCTCGAGCGCTTGTTCCCGGCCTGGATGATCGTCTCCATGCAGTAGCTGAACCGGGTGATCGTGTTCAGCGGCATCAGCGACTGCCCGGGAGTAGGCGCGGAAGCCGCTGGCCGCGTCGGGCAGGTCGGTGTCGGCGGCCTTGTTGACCACCCGGCTGCCGAACCGCTGCATGAGCTTCTTGAAGCCGGAGAAGTGCTCGATCTGTCGCGTCTGCCGGTCGGCGATGACGATGTCGGCGCGCCCCGTCGACGATCGGCTGCGACCAGGTCGGGGATGCGCTCCTGCGGGTACTGGTTGTCGCCGTCGGTGTTCACGACGATGTCCGCGCCGAGCTCGAGCGCGCGTAGTCGACGCCGTCGTGGAAGGACCGGCCGAGGCCCTGGTTGCGGGCGTGCTGCACGAACGTGCGGACGCCGAGCCCTGGGCGACCTCGACCGTCCGGTCGGTGGACCCGTCGTCGATGACGACGATCTCGATCTCGTCGATCCCCGGGATGTGCCGCGGGATCGAACCGAGCACGGCCGGGAGCGTCTCCTCCTCGTTGAGGCACGGAACCTGTACGACCAGTTTCATGATTCTCCAGGTGCTGCTTCGGATGCCGTCGGATGCCCGACGGCGCCCAGTGATGGCGTTCGAGGGTAGAGCTTTCCCACTGGTGGACGGACGCTTCGCCCGACCGTCCGGTTCCGCCGCGAAACAGTGACCACCATCGCATCGCCCGATCACCGTATGTCAGGTGACCGGGGAGCGGGATGACCTGCCGCGACACCTGCAGCACTGACAGGCCCGCAATCACAGACCAGAACCAAAATATCAACTGGGCGCACAATGCTCGAACACCTCGCACGGCTCGGCGCGTGCAATCGGACCCATGGGTAACTGTTACCTTCGACGGCGATGGACGCCAAGGCTGGGACCGGCGTGCCCGACCGGAGTCGCCGCCGGGCGATGCTGCTGCGGATCCTCGGGATCGTCATTGCAGTGACGGCAATTGCACTGTGCGTCAACGCGCTGGTCTCGCAGTGGTCCGAGGTCTCGGCGGCCCTGCGAACCGCCGACCTGCGATGGATCGGCGCGGGTGTGCTGTGTGCCGCCGCGGGCATGTGCTTCCTGGCACTGCTGTGGCATCAATGTCTGCGGGTGTTCGGGGCTCCGACGCCGCTCGGCCGGACGACGGGCTGGTACTTCGCCGGCGAGCTGGGCAAGTACCTGCCCGGCGGGATCTGGCCGGTGGTCGGGCGCGGCGAACTCGCCCATCGGGGAGGCGTCAGCCGGCCGATGGCCTACACCACGACGCTGATATCGCTCGGGCTCATGTGTGTCGGAAGTGCGGTCGCCTGCGTGTCCTTCCTGCCGTTCCTGTCCGGCGACGGGTTACGGCTCGGGTGGGAACTGCTCGTGCTGCTGGTCCTGCCGATCGGGGTCCTGCTGGTCCATCCGGCGGTGCTCGGCCGCGCGCTGCGCCTGGTGGATCGGCTCTCCAAGGGCAGGGTTGTCGTCACCGCACCGAAGTGGGGTCCGATGATCGGCCTCATCGGTGTGGCGACCCCGGCCTGGTTGCTGGTGGGTATCTCGGCGTCGATGGTGACGCGCGGCCTTGGCTTCGAGCATCAACCGGCGCAGGTGGCCTTCGCCGCGGTCTCTGCATGGATTCTCGGGCTGCTCGTCGTTCCCGTGCCCGCGGGTGCAGGTGTCCGGGAGTTCATGTTCCTGTTGTTGAGCGGACTCGCCGGCGGTCCGGCCGTCGCCGTCGCGGCCGTGTCACGACTCGCCTACGTCCTGATCGATGCCATCTTCGGCATCACCAGTGTGGTGGTCTTGAAACTGGCCACCCCGGCCCCGTCGATCGATCGGAGTGTTGTCGTTGCTGACGAATAACGAGGCTGCGGTTGACCAGGCGGCGGTTGACCATGCGGCGGCATTCGATGCCCGCGAAGTCCAGGGACGGCTATCCTGGGCCGCGAAGAAGACGTACGCCCGGGCAGCCAAGGGCGCGGGGCAGCTGATGACGCGGGTGGGCGTGCTGCCGATCGAACCGCCCGACCGTGACCGCAGGTTCAAGCACTGGCTAACCAGCCTCACCCGGGTGCACGACTCGCTGGCGATCGCCGAACTGGGCGTGCCGTGGTGGACCTATCGCGCGATCGACGTGGTCGACGCCTGGCTGATGAACCGTCCCAGCCCGATCAGGGTCTTCGAGTACGGGTCGGGTGCCTCCACCCTGTGGCTCGCGGACCGAGCGGACGAAGTCATCTCGATCGAGCATCACCGAGGCTTCGCCGACGTGATCGCGCCGGCGCTCGCCCGGCATCCGGCGATCTCGTTCCAGGTGGTCGAGCCGGCGTCGACGCAGAACCCCACGCTGGGGTCCCGCAAGCCCGGCCATCAGGGCATGGACTTCCTCGACTACGTGCATGCCATCGATCAGGCGCCCGGCGTCTTCGATGTCATCGTCATCGACGGGCGCGCCCGTGAGGCGTGCCTGGCCGTCGCGCAGGACCGGCTCGCCCCTGACGGCCTGGTGGTCTTCGACAACTCCCACCGCAACCGGTACCGCCGCGCCATCGCCGCCAGTTCTCTCACCGAGCGGCGGCTCCCGGGGCTGACGCCGACCCTCCCATATCCGGACCAGACCTCGCTGCTGTTCCGGCCCAAGACGACGTGACCGAGGAGGACACCGCCCTGGTGACGCCGAAGGACGCACCGCCGGCCGCCGTTCCAGATGGCGACCCTCCCGATGTCGGCCCCACCGGCGCGCGCGGCCGCCCAGGGCTCGAGCGGCCGGCGGTGCTGTGCCTGGTTGCGGCCTTCATCGTGCTGATCGCCGTGCAACTCGGTCCTGCCCTGCTGGGGCTGAAAACCTTCTCGGGCGTGGACATCCTGACGGCGTTCGCGCCCTGGGACGACCGTTGGCTGACGGAGACCTGGCAGAGCCCATGGGTCGGCGACACCATCGATTCGCTGCTGCCCAGCTACGTCGAAGCGCACGCGCGGCTGTGGTCGGGAGATATCCCGTGGTGGTCGACGACGGCGGCGTCCGGAGCACCGCTGCTCGCGTCGGCCAACATCCCGTTCCTGACGCCCAGCACGATCTGGCTGTTGCTGACCCCGACTTCCTGGGCGGTCGGCTTCGCGAAGCTGATCCAGCTCGTGATGGGCTTTGGCGGGATGATGCTGTGGCTCCGCCGGCTGGGCACCACCTGGGCGGCCGGGGCACTGGCCGGCCTGCTGTACTGCGGCTCCGGGTTCTTCGTCGCCTGGTCCGGCTGGCCCGCGCAGGCCGGAGTTGCCGCGACCATTCCCGCCCTGTTCTGGGCGATCGAACGATTCCTGGCCCTGCGCACTCCCCGGTCGGCGCTGCTGGTCAGTGCTGTGGTGGCCTGGCTGCTGCTGGGTGGTTTCCCGGCAGTGGCCGGTCATGCGCTGTACGCGGGGGCCGTCTACTTCCTGGTTCGCACGATCGTCGAGCGGCGCAGACTCGGCGGACGCGGGATTGCGACGACCATCGCCGGCGGGGCCGCCGCAGTCGCGCTCGGCATCGGGTTGTCGGCCATCCAACTCGTTCCGCTGATCAGGTCCCTGAGCGAGATCGACACCGCCTACCGCGCGAACCAGTTCAACGGCCGGCAGCCCATCCGGTCGATGATGTCCGTCTTCTTCCCCCGCATCTTCAACTCCGACGGCGCCGTCCCGCAGTCGTACGGGCTCAACACCAATCCGCCGGAGGCCTACGCCTACCTCGGGATGGGCGCCGTCGCGCTGGCGGTGCTCGCACTCCTGGCCGGCCGATGGCACGGTATTGCCCGCGGCGTGGTGCCGGTGCTGACCGTGGTGGGACTGCTGGCCGCCGCGCTGGCCTGGCGGCATGGATTCTGGACCGACTGGCTCCGCGACGTTCCGGTGTTCGCGAACAACAACTCCGGCCGGCTCCGCGACATGGTCGCCCTCACGGGGTGCGCACTCGCGGGCATCGGTTTCAACCTGCTCTTCAGGCGGCAGCTCCCGCGGCGGGTACAGGTGCGGCTGGTCATCGGCTCCTGGGTGGTCCTGGCCGTCGCCGCCACCGCCGCCGTCCTGGCGTTCCGGCGGTACGCCGAGGTCGTCGACGACGGGACCTTCCTGGTGGACGCGGGCCTCGGGCTGCTGAGCACCCTGCTGGTCGCGCTGGCCTTCACCTTCGCCTTCGGCAGGTCGGTGACCCGCGGCGCCGCACCGCCGGCGCCTCCCCCTGCCGCTCCGGTCGATGCCGCCGCACCTGTCGACGCCCGCGCGTCCGCGCCGGTCGGCCGGACCCGGCGGACCCTGCTGGCTGTCACGGTCGTCGCCCTGGCCGCCGTCACCGGCGTTCAGGCGTACTCGTCGACGGAGTACTTCTGGCCGCTGTCCGAGGTCGACGACTTCTACCCGGAGACACCAGGCGTGACGGCCGCCCAGCAGGTGACGGGTTCCGACCGGGCGTTGAGTGGTGACGGCACCTTCCTCGGCTCCAGCAACGCGGCCAACCAGATCCGGACAGCGACCGGTCACACCTTCCCCGCGCAGACCTGGAAGGACTGTCTGGTCGCCCTCGATCCGGCGGCGTTCACCGGGCCGGGCCGCACGCCGACCAATCCCCGGGTGACCTTCTCCACTGCGGACACGTCGTTGCAGAATCCGCTGCTCGACCGGTTGGCGGTCCGCGCGGCCATCACGAATCCGACCAATCCGGTGCCCGGCCCACCATTGGATCTGCAGGGCGCCCCGCACACCCCCGAAGCCGACATTCCGGCAACCGATGGTGGCACCGCAGGATTGACCGTCGGATCCGCGGAGGTCCCCGCCGGTTCGCTGACGCCGCAGCCGGTCCGGGCGATCCTGGTCCAGGTGGTGCAACCCGGCGGTGACGGCGTGCACGGCGTCGAGATCAGCGTCATCGTCCGGGATCCGACGGGTCGGGAGATCGGCCGGGGAAGCTCGATCCGGGCGAAGTGGGACCCGGGATGGACCCAGATCGCCGTTGCCGGCGAAAATTTCGGGTCGCAACCGGGTCCGCTGGCACTCTCGGTGTCGGTGTCGGCGAGAGATGTCCCGGACCAGACGCTGCAGTTGCGGGCCGTGGACAACCGGGTGGACACGCTGGTCATCGGAAGCCAGCAGGACGGACTGCTGCTCGCCTACTCCGATGCATCCGTGCAGGTCTGGGAGCGACCCAGCGCTCTGCCGCGCATCCGGTGGGCCGGTGCGAGCACCGTGATCGAGGATCCTGCCGCCCGGCTCGCGGCGCTGGCCGACCCCGCGACTCCCCCGTCCACGGTCGTGCTCAGCACCCCCGGACCGGAGGCGTCGGGTGGGTCCGCCCAGTTGACGGTGACCGATGACTCGGGCGACCGGGTCGCCGTCGATGTGCAGGCAGCGGGCGCCGGCTACCTGGTGGTGGCGGACGCCATCCAGTCCGGGTGGACCGTCTCGGTGAACGGCGAACCTGCCGACCTCGTCGACGCCGATCACGCGTTCGGCGCGGTGTTTGTCCCCGCCGGTGCATCCACAGTGGTGTTCCAGTTCGTCGGCACCGGACTGCGGACGGGCGCCGTGATCACCGCAGTGAGCATCGCCATCCTGCTGCTCGTGCTGATCGTCCCGCCTCTGGTTCGCCGGCGGAGGCGCCGGGACGCACCCGTTTCGTGATCACCGGAAGTCCCCGCCGCCGCCCGATCCGGGTTCCGTGGCTGCAGGTGGTGGCGTCGTTCGTCGTCCTGGCGGCATTCTTCGTCGTCGTGGCCGTGCGGCTGGGGCCGGCCCTGGTCGGCGCGAAGACCTTCTCCGGTGTCGACGTGCTGACCGGGCTCGCCCCGTGGGATGACCGCTGGCTGCGGGAGACCTGGCAGAGCCCGTGGGTCGGCGACACCGTCGATTCCATGCTGCCCAGCTATCTCGAGCTGCGCACCCGGCTGCTGACCGGGGACCTCCCTCTGTGGTCCAACCTGGCCGGCTCCGGCACCCCGTTGCTGGCGTCGACCAACATCGCGTCCCTGACGCCGAGCACGATCTGGATGCTGCTCGCCCCGACCTGGTGGGCGATCGGCTTCGCGAAGCTCATCCAGCTGGCGATGGGGCTGGGCGGCATGACACTGTGGCTCCGACGGCTCGGCACCAGTTGGGCTGCCGGAGCGCTCGCCGGGGTGCTGTACTGCACGTCGGGGTTCATCGTCGCCTGGTCCGGGTGGTTGGCACAGTCCGGGGTCGCGGCGACGATCCCGCTGTTGTTCTGGGCGATCGAGCGCTTCATTGCGCTCCGGACGGTCAAGGCGGCCCTGCTGCTGAGCCTGATCGTGGCCTGGCTGCTGCTCGGCGGTTTCCCGGCCGTCGCGGGTCACGCCCTGTACGCCGGTGCTGCGTACTTCCTGGTGCGCTGCACGGTCGAGCACCGCCTGCTCGGATGGCGCCGGGTGGCCACCACCATCGCCGGCGGCACAGCGGCTGTGCTGCTCGGCATCGGCCTGTCCGCGGTGCAGGTCGTGCCGCTCCTGATGTCGCTGGCCGGCACCGACACCGATTACCGCAACGACCAGTTCGATCGCGAGCAGCCGGTCCGATCGTTGCTGTCCGTGGCGCTGCCGCGGATCTTCAACTTCGGCGGAGGCCCTGCGAACGGGTACGGCCCCGACACCAACCCGATCGAGGCCTACGCCTTTCTCGGGCTCGGCGCGGTCGCACTGGCCCTGCTGGCAGTCCTGGCCGGCCGCTTTCACGGCGTCGCCCGTGGGGCCGTACCAACCCTGGCGATGGTGGGTGCGCTCGCCGCGGCGCTGGTCTGGAAGCACGGTTTCTGGACCGACTGGCTGAGCGACGTGCCGGTGTTCGCGGGCAACGACGCCGGCCGGTTACGGGACCTGGTGGCGTTGACCGGCTGCGCGTTGGCCGGAATCGGATTCAACCTGCTGTTCCTGCAGGATCTTCCGCAGCGGGTTCGGCGCCGGCTGGTCACCGGCGCCTGGGTGATCGTCGGGACCGCGACGACGGCGCTGCTGCTCGTCTGGCGGACCTACGAGAACGTCGTCGACGGCAGGATCCTCGCCGGCGACGCCGGCCTCGCCGTGGTGGGCGCGCTGCTGGTGGCGATCGCTTTCACCCTCGCCCTCGGCAGGGCTGCCGGGCCGGCGGGCGAACCACCCGCCGATCGACCGGCAGCACCTGCGGTGAGACCGGGACGCCGGAGTCGGGCCCTGCTCGCTGTCACCCTGGCCGGGTTCGCCGCGGTGACCGGCGCGCAGGCACTGTCGTCCACCGAGTACTTCTGGCCACTGTCCGACACCGACGACTTCTACCCCCGGACACCGGGAGTCGATGCAGCCGCTGCGGCGACCGGTTCGAGCCGGGCACTCGCCGGTGACGGCACCTTCTTCGGCTCCAGCGCGACGGCGCACGGGATCCGCACGCTGACCGGCCATTCGTTCCTGGCGCCGACCTGGGCGGACGTGCTGCTGGCGCTGGATCCGGACGCCGTCACCCCGCCCGGCCGCACACCGACGAACCCACGGGTCAGGTCGCCGCTGGTCGACCCGACCGCGCCCAACCCGCTGCTGGACCGACTGGCCGTCTCGGCGTTGATCCTCCGCCCCGAGAACCGGATCCCTGGGCCGACTGTCGATCGGGCGGGTCGACCGCGAGATCCGGCCGCGACCTCGTCGAAGGTCGACCTCCTCGAACGCGTCCATCACCGTGGGGAGCGAACCGGTGTCAGCCGGCACGCTCACCGCGCAGGACCTGCGGGGGGTCATGGTGCGGGTGGTCGCCCCGGCCGGCGACGGGCAGCATGGCATCGCGATCACTGCCACGGTCCGCGACGCAGCAGGCACGCAGGTCGCCACCGGCACCTCGATCCGCAGCGAATGGAAAACGGGATGGGCCCAGATCCCGGTCGCAGGCGGCGATCTCCGCGACCGCACCGGACCGCTGACCGTGTCGGTCGCGGCCTACGCCCGGGACATCCCCGGCCAGACCCTCGAGCTGGGGCAGCCGCCGGCCAGGTCGATCTACTGGTCATCGCCGGCCAACCTGACGGGCTCCGGCTCAGCTTCGCCGACGGCTCGGTGACCGTCATGCAACGACTGACCGCGCAACCCAGGGTCCGGTGGGCACGTACGGGCACCGTCATCGAGGACCCGGACAGGCGACTGACCGCGTTGGCCGACCCCGATACGCCGCGGGACACCGTCATTCTGAGCAGCCCGGGACCCGAAGCCTCCGGCCTGCCGGCGACCGTCGCGGTGCGTGCCGAATCCGGGGACCGGGTCACGGTCGAGGTGCAGGCGGACGGTGCCGGTTATCTCGTCCTGGCCGACGCCGTCCAGTCCGGCTGGGCGGTGCGGGTCAACGGCGAACCGGCCACCATCGTCGATGCCGATCATGCGCTGGGCGCCGTATTCCTGCCGCCCGGCTCCAGCACTGTCGAGTTCCGTTACGTCGGAACGGGTCTCGCCGTCGGCGCCGCCATCACGGCGGTCAGCCTTGCGATCCTGCTGCTGGCGTTGGTCGGCCCGAACCTGAGGCGTCGGTTCTCGACGCGGTCGACAACTGTCGAGGTTCCGGCCGCCGACAAGGGCTGAACCCGCCGCACGGTCACCGGCGTGTCGCTCGCGCCCGACCCCGAGACGGTCTGCGCACGGAACCGAGGGCGCCAACAAGGATCTCGCGGCGTCCCTCCCCGTGGTATGCGCCGCTGCGTGATGCTGTGAGGGTCTGCGGTAAACGGCCGCAGGACCTTCGGGGTCAGATTCGGCCGGTCTCGTGGGCCCACATGGCGACCTCGACGCGGTTTCGGGCGCCGAGCTTCCGCATGAGGCTGGCGAGGTGGGCTTTGACCGTGCTCGGGGTGATGTAGAGCTCGCTCGCGATCTCGTTGTTGGTGCGGCCCCGGGCTACCGGCACGAGGACTTCCTCCTCGCGGGCGGTGAGCGGTTCTACCGGTTGCCTCGGTGGTGCGGTCTGGGCGTGGGCGAACGCTGCGAGCAGTCGGACAGTCACGCTGGGTGCGATCAGTGCGTCGCCGTCGGCGGCGGCGTGGATGGCCTGGGTCAGCAGGGCGGGTCCGGCGTCCTTGAGCAGGAACCCGCGGGCGCCGGCTTTGAGCGCCCCGTGGACATACTCGTCGAGGTCGAAGGTGGTGATGACCACGATCGGCAGGGGGTCGGTGACGTCGGGGCCGGCGAGGCGTCGGGTGGCTTCGATGCCGTCCATCAGTGGCATTCGGATGTCGAACAGGGCGACGTCGGGGCGCAACTGGCGCGCCAGGCGGACCGCCTCGCGCCCATCGGCGGCCGCGCCGACCACTTCGATACCGGGTTGGGCGTCGAGCAGCATCGTCAGCCCGGTGCGCACGATGGGCTGGTCATCGGCGATGAGCACCCTGATCGTCATCGCGTGGTCCCGGTTCGGGGCAGGACCGCCTCTACCCGCCAGCCCCGCCCGGCGGCGGGGCCCGCGTGAAAGGTGCCGCCGAGCAGTGCGGCGCGTTCCCGCATGCCCACCAGGCCGTAGCCTGCCGGGCCGTAACCTGCCGCGGCGCGGGCGCCGGCGGCGGAGCCGTCGTCGTCGATGGTCAGCCGTACCCGGTCGGCGTCGCCGGTGACGGCGACGGTGACCTGGGTCGCGTGGCGGGCGTGCCGTCGAGCGTTGGTGATGGACTCCTGGGCCAGGCGGTAGATCGCTGCTCCGACCGCCGGGCTGAGGTCGTCGAACTCGCCGGACAGCGTCACCTCGACGCAGGGACGCGTCCGGCCGTCGGTGGCGAGCTGCTCGACCTCGGCCACGCCGGGCTGGGGCGAGAACTCGGTGTCCTGGGTGGCGCGGAGCACGCCGACGATGGCGCGCAGCTCGGTGAGGGTGCGGGTCGCTGCGTCCTCGATGACGGTCAGGGCCTCCACGGCACGCTCGGGGTGGGTGGCCGCAACGGCACGTCCTGCCTGGGCCTGGATCGCGATGCCCGAGACGTGGTGGGCAACGGTGTCGTGGAGTTCACGGGCGAGCTGTTCGCGTTCGCGGGCCTTGGCCTGATCGATGTCGCGGATGCGAATCTTGGCGCGAAAACGGATCGCGGCGCCGAGCGCGGCGGCGAACAGGAAGAACGCGTACCCCGCGACCGCCTCCGCCTGGCTGGTGGGGTCGGCGCCGTGGATGGTGATGGGCAGCCAGAGCAGAATGACGCCGAGGCCGGATGCGGCTTCCCGACCGGAGCCCCACCGGAACAGGGCGTAGGTCAGGATCAGCGTCGCGGAGGTGCTGTTCAGCAGGGCGCCATGTGATCCGGTCAGGATCCTGACGAGGTCGACGATCGTCAACGTGCCGAAGGAGACCGCAACCGCGACGAACGGGTGCGTGCGTCGCCACAGCAGGGGGCCGAGGACCGCGAGCACCGCGATCAGCAGTAGCGGGCGCGGCGCCAGGTCATGGCGAAGCACTACTTCCAGCACGGACCAGCAGATCAGTACTCCGACCAGGGCCCAGTCCCGCGGCCCCGGGTCCGGGGCATTCGGGGGTCGAGGTTCGGCCCATAGCGAGCGGAGTGCGCTGGTGGCCATCTGACCAGCCTAGGCAGCCGCTTGCTCGGCGTATCGGCCGAAAGTACAAGAGCACGGCTGTGCCGACGGCCAGGTCGAACCAGGCTCCGGGGCCGATGTGCCCGCCGCCGGCATCGGTGAAGGTGGACGCACCCATCCGATCAGCCCCCATCAACAAGCCAAGGAGCATTGTGATGAGAACGCCT
>CAVXYU010000015.1:0-23175 GCA_963766015.1 uncultured Actinomycetota bacterium
GGACGTCAACGGTGAGCAGTCCGTACGCCGAGACGTTGCCCGGGTTGGGCGGCACGAGAATCTGTGTGATGCCGAGGATGTCCATCAACCGGCAGGCCAGCAGCGAGCCGGAGCCGCCGAAGGTGACCAGCGGGAAGTCCCGGACGTCGAGCCCGCGTTTGGTGGTGATCCGGCGCAGCGCATTGGCCTGGTTCCAGGCCGAGATCTCCAGGATGCCGGCTGCGGCTTCTTCGACCGACAGCCCCAGCGGCTCCGCGACCTCTGCGACAGCCATTGTGGCCGCCTCCTTGTCGAGCGCGATCTCGCCGCCCAGCAGATGGGGAGGGATCCGCCCGAGCAGCAGATGCGCGTCGGTGACGGTCGGCTCTCTGCCGCCGTCCGGGTAACAGGCCGGGCCGGGATGCGCACCGGCCGATCTGGGTCCGACCTTGAGCGTTCCTTCCGCGGAGATCCAGGCGACCGAGCCGCCGCCGGCACCGACCGTGACCACGTCGATCATCGGGATCTTCGCCGGAAACGGGCCGACCGCCCCTTCGGTCGTCAACGACGGCTGACCGTCCACGATGACGGTGACATCGGTCGAGGTGCCGCCGCCGTCGCAGGTCAGCACCGCGTCGTAGCCGGCTCGTCCGGCGATGGTCGCCGCACCCAGCGCACCGGCCGCCGGACCGGACAGCACGGTGCTGATCGGCCGCCGGACGACGTGCGCGGCCGACAGCACACCACCGTTGGACTGCATGATCGAGAACGGGATCGGCCGTCCGCCCTCCATCTCGGCCAGCCGCCGGGCAATCCCCGAAACATACCGCGCCACAGTCGGTTTCACTGCTGCATCGATGAGGGTCGTCATCGCCCGTTCGTACTCGCGGTACTCCGGCAGGACCTCGCTCGACAGCGAAACGACCGCCTCCGGGTACTCCCGCGCGATGACGTCGGCCATCGCCTGCTCGTGATCATCGTTGGCGTAGGAGTGCAGGAAGCAGACGGCAATGGTGGTGATGCCGCGGGAGCGGAAGAAGTGGACTGCATCCCTGGCCGCGGCCGGGTCGAACGGCCGGAGTTCACGGCCCCGGAAGTCCATCCGGCCACCGACGGTGCGCACCAGATCCGCCGGCACGATGCGATCCGGTTTGACCCAGAAGTAGGAATTGCCGTAGCCGTCCGGAACTGACTGCCGGGCGATCTCGAGCATCGACTCGTACCCGATGGTGGTGATGAAGCCCAGGGCGCCGGCCCTGCCCTGCAGCAATTGGTTTGTCGCGACCGTCGTGCCGTGCAGGATCGATTCGATGTCGGACGACACGGCACCCGCCTGGCGCAGGATCCGTTGCACACCCGCAATGAAGCCATCGGCCGGATCCGTCGGGGTCGACGGGGTCTTCGTGGTGATGACCGACCCGGTTCGGGTGTCGACGGCGACGACATCGGTGAAGGTCCCGCCGGTGTCGACCCCGATCCGGAGATGGGTCATCGCGTCATGATGACACCCGGTCACGCGCCGATCCGTGCCGGGCGGCCGGCCCCGGGGCGGTCACGGCCGGCGCGAAGCCGGGGAGGTTACTGGTCGTGCCGGTCGTACCGGGGAACAGCGTCCTCGCTGGTTTCGCCCACTGCCTGCACATCGTGCCGATCGAAGCTGCCGATCTCTTCTTCCCGCTCCGCGTGCGGAGTCTGCTCGACGTGCTCGTCGAAGCTGCCCTTGTGTTCGCGGCGCTCCTCGTGCGGAGTTTCGATGTCGTGCCGGTCGAAGCTGCCGACCTCCTCGGTTCCCCTCGTCCGGTCGGACTGGTTGCTGTCATCTGCGCCGATGTCGCTCATATCCGAAGGGTAACCCGATAGGAGGCCCGCCGAACCTCGAGCGTTCGACCACCGCTGCGGGATGCGGCAAACGGCGTAATATCCGCCCTGTGGTCGGCGACGGTGCCGTTCGGTGTGGCCGTTCCGTTGCCGCTGCCGACCATTGTCAACACCCCTGGAGGTGGCGATGATGACCGGCCCGGATCCGCACTGCAGTGATTCCGGAAGCGGCCCGGATCCGCTCCTCGTGCTGTGGGAGGGTGTCCGTTACCTGGCGTGGTGGTTGATGGCCGGACTGGTCGTCACCGGGTCATGGTGGTTCGCCGGGTACCGCGGCTGCGCCGCCGACTGGATCAAAGCCGGGCCACCACGACGCGGGACGACGGCGCGACGGGATCCGATCGCCCGGGAGGCGGTCCAGGGCATCGCGGCTTTGCAGGCCTATCTCGATTCGTTCGCGCCGGGCCAGGGTCAGGTCAAGTAGCGGTAGGCCGCAGACCCGGGGAGGATCCGCTCCACTTCCATCGGTGCGGCCGCCATTCTCTTCAACAGCGCGCCGAGCCCGTCCGCGGCACCGATTTCGATCCCGACCAGGGCAGGACCGGTTTCCCGGTTGTTGCGTTTGACGTACTCGAACAGCGTGATGTCATCCTCGGGGCCCAGCACCTCGTCCAGGAATCGCCGCAGCGCGCCCGGTTCCTGGGGGAAGTCGACCAGAAAGTAGTGCTTGAGCCCCCGGTGCACAAGGGAGCGCTCGAGAATCTCGCCGTACCGCGAGACGTCGTTGTTGCCGCCGGACACCATCGCCACGACTGTCGACCCCGACGTCAGGTCGAGTTGGGCCAGTGCGGCGACCGCGAGGGCGCCCGCCGGTTCGGCGACGATCCCCTCGTTCTGGTACAGCCGAAGCATCTCGGTGCAGATGGCGCCCTCGTCCACCGTGACAACACGCACCCCGGCGGCCGACGCGATCCGGTACGGGATGGCTCCGACCTGCCGCACGGCTGCGCCGTCGACGAACGGGTCCATTCCGTCCAGCCGCGCCGGCCCGCCGGCTTCCAGAGCGGCCAGCATCGACGGCGCACCTGCCGGCTCGGCCCCGATGACCGTCACCCACGGAGCGCGCTCCTGAAGGTACGCGAGCACGCCGCCGAGCAGCCCGCCGCCGCCGACCGGGACGATCACCACGTCGGGCGCCCGGCCCAGCTGCTGCAGCAGTTCGCGGACCACCGTGCCCTGACCGGCGATGGTCCGGGCATCGTCGAAGGGCGAGACCAGCACGGCGCCTGTCTGCTCCGCGTAGTCGGCCGCGGCAACGGCTGCATCGTCAAAGGTGTCGCCGGTGAGGACCAGTTCGACGGTGCCTGCGCCGTGGGTCAGGATCCGGTCGCGCTTCTGCCGCGGAGTGGTGTTCGGCAGGTAGATCCGGCCCCGGATGGCCAATTCGCGGCAGGCGAAGGCGACCCCCTGAGCGTGGTTGCCCGCACTGGCGCAGACGATGCCGGCCGCCCGCTGGGACTCGTCGAGCTGCGCCATCAGGTTGTAGGCACCGCGCACCTTGTACGACCGGACCACCTGCAGGTCCTCGCGTTTGAGCAGCACGGTGGTCGACGTCTCGTCGGACAGCCGGCGGCACTCCTCCAGCGGGGTCAGTGCCGCGATGCCGGAGATCCGCCGGGCGGCGGCGTCGATGTCGGCTGCCGTCACCGGCCGGTCGGGTCCGCGGAACTTGTCACCGCGGGATCTCCTGGTGTCGGACACAACACCGATCTTGTCACCCCGTCGCGGTAGGTTCGTAGCGTGCTCGCTGCAATGCGCCAGGCCAGGATCCTCGAAGAGGTCCGCCGGACCGGCGGGGCCAGAGTCGCGCACCTGACCGCCCTGCTGGGCGTCTCGGACATGACGGTGCGCCGCGATCTGGAGGCGCTGGACCGCAAGGGACTGCTGTCGAAGGTGCACGGCGGGGCCACCGCGATGGACACCGCCAGCGCCATCGAGCCCGGCTTCGAGGTCACCAGCCAGCGGGAGATCTCGGAGAAGGAGGCCATCGCGGAGCGGGCGGCGAAGCTGGTCCGGCCCGGTATGGCGATCGCGATCACCGCGGGCAGCACCACCTGGACACTGGCCCGGCATCTCGGCGACATCGCCAACCTCACCGTCGTCACGAATTCGCTCAAGGTGGCCGAGGTGCTCAACGCGCGGCAGCGGCCGGACCTGACCGTGGTGCTGACCGGCGGGCTGCGCACACCGTCCGACGGTCTCGTGGGACCCGTTGCCGTGCAGGCGATCCGGTCACTTCACGTCGACATGGTGATCATGGGTGTGCACGGCATCGACGAGCGAGCGGGGTTGACGACGCCGAACCTGTTGGAGGCCGAGACGAACCGGGCGCTGGTCGAATCGGCCCGCCGACTGGTGGTCGTCGCGGACCACACGAAGTGGGGCGTTGTCGGGTTGGCCCAGATCGCCCCGCTCCGTGCGGTGACGACGCTGCTCACCGACGACCTGCTGCCGCCCGGCGCCGCCGAGGTGCTGTCCGAGCAGGTCGGCGAGGTCATCATCATCCCGACCTCGGAGCACGGAGCGGTTGGCGGCTGAGGCGTATCCTCTTCACCGCCGGAGTTGGGTCGAGTTCTCGGGCGGATTCGGCGAAAGAAGCGTCGTCAACCCGACCCAACTCGCGGGTGCTACTCCTGCGGGGCGGTGACCCCGAGCGATGACAGTGACCTCCCGGTTTCCAGCAGCGTTTTCAGATCGCTGAGCACCTCGGCCCAGCCACCGCCGGCTCCGTCGACGCTGCCGCCCACCATCCGTGCGGTGTTCGGGGCACCGTCCAGTTCGTGGGTGATGGTGAGACACGTGACGCCGTTGGACTTCTCGGCGATGGTATAGGTCAGCCGGGTGGCCGGTTCGGTGTCCCACCCGGCACGCCAGGTCTGCACGAGACGGTTCGGCGGGTCCGCCTCGATCACCTCCCCGTCGACGACGACCTCGGGCATGCCGGCGTCCTGCATCGCCTTGTCCGCGATGATGCGGAATGCGCCACCAGGACGCAGGTCGAATTCGGCACGTCCGCCGTAGCCGTACTTCTCGGTCCAGTCGGGTTGGGTGATCGCATCCCAGATAGCCTGCGGCGTGGCCAGGATGTAGATCCGGTTGATCTGAACGACGTTCGATCCCGATTCGGTTGACGGGCTGGCAGTCGATGCGGCATTGGTCATGACGGTTTCTCCAGTTCGGTTTTCAGGTCGGAGAGCGCGGAAAGGCTGCGCTCGGTGTACTTGTCGATCCAGCGGTCGTGAATCAGCCTGATCGGTACGGCATTGAGGAAGTGACGCTTCTCCCGGCCCGATTTATGGGCGACGACGACACCGGCGTCCTCCAGCACCGTGAGGTGCTTCATGACGCCGAACCGGGTCATCTCCACTTCGGATTCCAGTTCGGTGAGCGTGCGGCCGTCACGCTCGAACAGCAGGTCGAGAAGGAAACGCCGGGTCGGGTCGGCCAACGCCTTGAACACCAGGTCGTCGTCGATCACAGTGCCGAGAATAGGTGACCGTTTGGTCACATGTCAATGGCTCCGAGGCGCGGGACGGAGGCGGGTTTGACCGGCTGACGCAACACGGTCTTCAGCTTCTCCGGAGCGACTTTTCGTGGGTCACTAGGTAGATCTCGTGATGACGCCCGTTCCAGGTCAGTCCCCGAGCGGGCATCACCTCGTCGTGCAGGCGGGCGAGGGTGGCGGTTTCCGAGTCGTAGCCACCGATGTGCATGATCTGCAGCGACCTACCCTCATGCAGCACCAGGGTCCGCAGGCCGGCGATCGGGAGATCCGGCCTCTTCGCCGAGGCCTTCGCCAGACCCGCGGCGATGTCGTCGCCAGTCACCGGGTCCGGTAGCGGGATCATCATCGTCCAGTCCCACTCACTCTTCCTGCGTGCGACGAAAACCGACGGATCGGCGCTGGACCACAGCCCTTCCAGCGGCCCGACGACGAAGTCATCGCCGCGACGGGCCTTGACCGCGAACTTGATCGCATACGCGCCCGCGTACAGGGCGGCCACGGCCGCCGCGTAATCCGGAGACGTGTTGGGATCGCCGTGCCCGTCGATCGCCAGGTACGTCATGGCCGGGACGTACACCTCGGCAAAATCCTTCGACCCAGGTTGGTAGAGATCTTTGCGGTCCTTCTTCAGGTCGATCTTCACGGTGACCGTCACACCCCCATGCTGTCGATGCGCCAGGGTTCCCGGTCGGATTGACGGACAACGGTGAAACCCCAGTTGGCGGGTCCGGACGAGAACCCGTCAGTGCCATCCGAATCGATGTCGAAGGACACGGGCACCTCCAGCAGCAGCCAGCGGGACAGCAACGACGAGTGCTCCACCGCGCCGATGCCGAAGGATCGTCACGTCCGGATCGTGTCAGACGCCGCGCGCCGACGCCTGCGAATGACCCGTGCTCACCAACCTGAAGTGGCATCCCGCAGCACGCCGTACTGCTCGCGGACCTGGGGCGTTGACGGCGCGGTGAAGGACCGGGCGGGTGCGGCCGGCCACTGCGGCGGCTGCTCGGACCCGGACAGCGCCCAGGCGGCCTGTCGGGCGGCCCCCAGCGCCACGTATTCGGCGGAGGCCGGCACCAGGACGTCGGTGCCGAAGATGGCGGGGGCCAGTTGCTGGATGGCGGGATTTCGGGCGGCGCCGCCGATCATCAGGACGCGCTGGGCTTCCACACCCAGCGCGTCGACGGCGTCGGCCAGCGAGCACAGCAACGCGTCGACGGCAGCCCGGGCCAGGTCGGCCCGGGTGACGGCGGAGGTCAGCCCGCGCAGCACGCCGGTGGCCTTCGGCCGGTTCGGCGTCCGCTCCCCGTCGAGGTACGGCAGCAGCGTCAGGCCACCCGAGCCGGATGGCGCCGACAGCGCGAGGTCGGCGAATTCGGCGTGGTCGACGCCGAGCAGGTTGCTCACCACCGCCAACACCCTTGCCGCGTTCACGGTCGCCACCAGCGGCAGGTAGCGCCCCGATGCGTCCGCGAAACCGGCCACCGAACCCGTTGGGTCGGCCATCGCGGTGTCCGTCACGCAGAAGGCCGTCCCGGAGGTGCCGATCGAGACCGCGACATCGCCGTCCACCAGACCGAGACCCAATGCCGCTGCCATGTTGTCGCCGGTTCCGGCGCCCAGCGCGGCACCCGACCGGGCACGGCCGACGATCTCGGCCGGCCCGGCGATCCGCGGCAGTTGCACCGCGGGATCTCCGGGTCCGCGGCCGAGCGCCCACCGCGCCACCTCGGGGAGCCAGGCCCGTTCGGACGGTGAGTAGTAGCCGGTTCCGGAGGCATCGCCGTGATCGGTCGTCATCGCTGCACCGGAGCCCGGACCCCCTGCCAGCATCCAGGTCAGCCAGTCGTGCGGCAGCAGCACAGCCGCTGTCCGGGCGGCGTTCTCCGGTTCGTTCTCCGCCATCCAGCGGAGCTTGGTGACGGTGAACGATGCGGCGGGCACCGACCCGATGATCCGCGCGCATTGCTCGGGCCCGCCGAGATGCTCGACCACCTCGCTGATCTGCGGCGCCGACCGGAGATCGTTCCACAGCAGTGCCGGCCGGATGACGTCACCCTCGGCGTCCACCGCCACCATTCCATGCTGCTGGCCGCCGACGGCGATCGCTGCCGCGCGCTCCAGCAACCCGGAACCAGCCTGCTGCAACGCCTCCCACCAGGCCTGAGGGTCGACGGCGGTCCCGGTCGGGTGGGGGGCCGACGCCTCGTCGACCACCGTGCCGTCCTCGGCCCGGACCAGCACCACCTTCGTCGATTGCGTCGATGAGTCGATCCCGGCCACCAGAACGTCCTCGGTCACGGCGCGCCACCCTCTTCGGTCAGCATTTTCGGTCAGCATTTTCGGTCGGCATTCTTCGGTCAGCAGTCTTGGGTCAGCAGTCTTGGGTCAGCATCTCGCACAGAGCAGCACGGCCGTCATGGCGCATCGGAGCACCCGGCCGGCAGCTCAGTGCGATGACGTCCGCAACGTGGCCAGCGTAGGGTCCGCGATCATCTGCTCGATGCCCGCATGGGCGGCCCCCAGGGATGCGGCTTCCAGGCCCAGTTCGGAGAACTCGAGGCGCCACCTGGAGCCGGGTCCCGCGATCACCCTGGCCCGCAGTTCGGCGAGGACGGGCTGCTCCAGATACTTGCGCAGTGCCGGATAGTGGCCGCCCAGCACGATGGTGTCCGGGTTCAGCACGTTCGCCAGCACGGAAACCCCGACACCGAGCCAGCGGGCCTGCTCGGCCAGGGCGTCAAGGACCTGCCGGTCGCCCGCCGCGGCCCGTTCCTCGACCTCCACCAGCTGGGCGCCGAGATCGGCGCCGACGTGCGGCCCTCGGTCGACCCGGAAGTCGGTATCCCCCCGCCCACCGGATTCACCCGGTGCGGTGTCGCCGGCCGGGCGAACCATGTCCAGCAACGCGGCAAGCCCTACCTCGGTCTCCCAGCAGCCCCGGCGGCCGCAGCCGCACAGCCGGTCGGGCGCACCGATGGTGATGTGCCCGACTTCGCCGGCGAAACCGTCTGCGCCGCGGACGATGTGGCCGTCGACGATCATCCCGGCGCCGACACCGACCGCACCTGCCAGGTACAGCAGGTTCGAAGCACCCGCCACCTGACCGACGGCGTAGTGGGCCATCGCACCCATGTTCGCGTCGTTGTCGACCCTGATCCGGGTGTCACGCCATTGCAGCCGGCCCATCAGCGTGTGCACGATGTCGACGTCACGCCAGTGCAGGTTGGGGGCGAACGACAACATGCCGGCATCGGCGTCGACCAGGCCGGGCAGCGCGATGTGCAGGCTCTGTACCTGCTCGACCGTGGTGCCGGCCTCCTCGATGAGTTGCCGCGCGACCTCTGCGACGACGCCCAAGGCCCGGGCAGGGCCCAGTTCGGCCATCGACCGGGCGATCCGGCGCCGGCTCAGCACCCGGCCACGGAGGTCGAGGACCATGCCGGCGATGTAGTCGACCTGGACCTCGATGCCGAGGAACCGGACCCAGGTCGGGTCCAGTTCCACCGTGCGACCGGGACGGCCCAGGCCGCCCCGGTCGACGTTGCCCTCCATCACCAGACCGCGGTCGATCAGCTCCGTGACCAGGCTCGACACCGTCGCCTTGGTCAGGCCGGTGTCGTGCGCCAGTCGGGCCCGCGGGCGCGGACCGCCGTCGGACAGGCTGCGCATCAGCAATGCCAGATTCAGCCGGCGGACGGTCGCCTGGTCCGCGGGTGTCGATCCGCCGTTGGACCGAACGGCGATTGGCATCGGGCAGCCTTTCGTCGTCATTTCCCGGGGGTCGGCGAATAGAGGATCTGTTGAGGGGGACGTACTCGTCGGTCAGCAATGGGTGTGGGCGGTCAGCCGCCCGCGCTGGCCCGACGACGCCGGCTGAGGGCATCGACACTGGCGGCGAGCAGGAGCACGATGCCGGTGACGATGTACTTGATGTAGGCCTGCAGCCCGAGCAGTCCGAGGCCGTTGTCGATGACGGCAATGACCAGACCACCGATGATGGCGTCCCTGGCCTTGCCCTTGCCACCGAACAGCGACGTACCGCCGATGACGGCCGCAGCCACGGCGTACAGCAGCGTGTTGCCCGCACCTGCGTCCGGGGTGACCGAGCTCAGCCGGGAGGCAGCGATGATGCCGGAGAACACCGCCATCGCGGAACTGATGACGAAGCACATGATGGTGATGTAGCCGACCCGGATACCGGCCCGCCTGGCCGCCTCCGAATTGCCACCGACGGCGTAGACATGCCGACCGAAGGCGGTGCGGTTCTGCACGAACGTCCAGATCACCAGCAGCACACCGACGATCGGCGCGATCCACGGCACACCCTCGAGCACGATGGCGCCCTTGGACCGGTTCTGGCTGAGCAGGAAGGTGGCGCCGAGCAGCACGACCGCGATGACGACGATCCGCAGGGTGATGACGGCCAGCGGCGGGGTCACCAGATTCGCGGCCCGGCGGCGTTGATAGACGAACAGGTTGAGCCCGGCGTAGGCGGCGATCGACGCGATGACGACGACCCAGCCGAAGACGATCGGCATGTTCCCGTTGGAGATCGCGAAGATGACGTCGTTGTTGATCGGGACCGTGCCGCCGGTGCCGATGATCCACAGCAGCACGCCCTGGTAGGCAAGGAATGTCGCGAGGGTGACGACGAAGGACGGGATACCGACGGCGGACACCAGCACGCCGGTGAAGATGCCCATGACGACGCCGACACCAGCGCGATCAGCACCGCCAGGTACCAGGGCAGATTCTGCTTGAGCAGCAATTCGGCCATCACCCCGGCGCCGACACCGCCGATCACGCCGGCGGACAGGTCGATGTGCCCGAGCAGCAGGACGAACCCGATGCCCATGGCCAGCACGCAGATGGAGCCGGCCTGGGTGAGCAGGTTGGCCAGGTTGAAGGTGGTCAGGAAGGTGCTCGGGGCCGCGATGGTGAAGACGATCAGCAGCAGCAGCAGGCCGAGAAGTGCTGGCAGCGAACCGACATCACCGGCGCGGAGTTTGTTGCGGTACTGCTGCCAGTACTGCCCGAGGGACACCGGACCGGCGGCGTCACCGGAGAACATCCCACGGGCTTTATCATCACTGATCGGCTTCACCAGGTCCGGCTTCGGGCGTGCTCATGCTGATTTCTCCGCAACTGACGGGGCCAGGCCGTGCTCGCCCGACCGGCCGGTGGTGATCAACTCGACGATTTCCCGAGTGGTGACGTCGGCGGCGGGGACATCGGCGGCCACCCGGCCCAGGTAGAGCGCGCTGATCCGGTCGCTGACCTCTTTGACGTCATTCATGTTGTGGCTGATCAGCAGCACACCCAGGCCATTGTCGGCGAGCCGGCGGACCAGATCGAGGACCTGCCTGGTCTGCGCGACACCGAGCGCGGCGGTCGGCTCGTCGAGCATGACGACCTTGGAGTTCCACAGCACGGACTTGGCGATGGCGACGGTCTGCCGCTGCCCACCGGACAGGCTGGCAACCAGCTGCCGGACACAGGTCACGGTGCGCACCGAAAGGCGAGGCCAGGGTGTCCCGGGCCTTGATCTCCATCTGGGCCTCGTCGAGCACCAGGCCCGACTTGGGTTCCCGGCCGAGGAACATGTTCTGCACGATGTCCAGGTTGTCGCAGAGCGCGAGATCCTGGTACACGATCTCGATGCCGAGCGCGGCGGCGTCACGAGGACTGCTGACCGACACCGGCTTTCCCTCGAACAGGTACTCACCGGTGTCGATGCCGTAGATGCCGGCAACGCACTTGACCAGGGTGGACTTTCCGGCGCCGTTGTCACCGACGAGCGCGGTGACCTGGCCGGGATAGATCGTCAGATCGACGTCGTGCAGCACCTGGACAGCGCCGAAGCTCTTGTTCACCCCCCGCAATTGGAGGATCGGTTCGCCTGGCTGTGTCATCGTGCTGCTCCTTCGGTCTGCAGGTGGATAGATCAGGCGCCGGGCCCGGGCGACGCATATCGCATCGTCCGGGCCCGGCAGTCAGCCTTGTCTGCCTGGTCAGCTGATGCCGGCAGCGGTGCAAGCAGCCGCGGCGGCACCGGCGCACAGCTCGGCGGCCGTCACGCCACCGGCGTCGACGACGTCCTTGACATTTGCCTTGGTGATCGCCTGCGGGGTCTCCAGGATCGACTCGACGTCGCGGTTACCCGTGGCGTCCTTGACGGTGTCCGGTGGCATCCGGGGTCTCGCCGTTGGCCAGCGCGATGGCAACCTTCGGCCAGCGCGGCAGCTTCCAGGTTGGTGTCCTTGAAGACGGTCATGCACTGGTCGCCGGCCAGGATGTTCTGCAGGCCCTGCACGGTGGCGTCCTGCCCGGTGACCGGGATCTGCACGCCGTTCTTCTTGTTGATCGCGATGACCGCGTTGCCCAGGCCGTCATTGGCGGCGAGGACGCCGTCGATCTTGCCGCCGGCAGCGGTGTACATCTGCTCGTAGGTGGTGCCGCCGACCTGGTTGTCCCAGTCCGGGATCGCCTGCTCCGCAACGACCTTGTAGTTGGTCATCGGGTCGAGCACGGAGTGCGCACCGGCCGAGAACAGGGTCGCGTTGTTGTCCGACGGCGAGCCGTTGACGTAGACGATGTTCTTGTCGCCGGAGCCGAGGCACTTGGCCAGGCCCTTGCCCTGCAGCTCGCCGACCGGTGGTGTTGTTGAACGAGACGTAGTAGTCGGCGCTGCCGCCCAGGGTCAGCCGGTCGTAGTCGATGGTCTGGACGCCCTGCGCCTTGGCCTTCTTCTGGATGGCCGCACCGGACTCGTTGTCCAGGTTGACGATCGCCAGCACGGTGGCGCCGTTGGCGATCATCCGGTCGGCGATGGTGGCCATCGCGGCCTTGTCGCCGTTGGCGTTCTGGATGTCGTAACTCGACGCCGGCCTCCTTGAAGGCCTTCTCAGGTTCGGCCGGTCCTGCGTCTCCCAGCGGGCGGAGGACTTGGTGTCCGGAAGGATCACGCCGATCTTGCCGGTGGTACCGCCGGCGCGCTGGACGCAGCCAGTGCCGCGGCGCTGGTGGCCGCACTGGCGGCGCTGTCGACCGCGGACGCTGCGGCGCTCGCCGCACTGCCGCGGCCGACGTTGCGCTGGTGGCGGCGGTGTCCGAGCTGGAACCACAGGCGGCCAGCAGCAGCGATCCCGCTGCCACCAAGCCGAGTACTGCGGAGGTCTTCAGGCGCATGAACATTTCCCTCTCTGATGGAACCGCGCGACCGGGAGGACGGCGGGAAGGCACAGGACTGTTGCCACCACGGGGGTGCAAAGCCCCGAGTGAGTCGACCGGCGAAGTGGCCGGTTTACCTGCCGAACATCTGCTCGACACGCACTAGTACGGTGGTCACACAAACTATGGAGCACGACTCGCCGCGTCAATCCCCCCAGAGGTCACATTTTGGTAAGTGTCCCAACGAAGTCGCGGCGTCACACGATCGGCATTGTTAACGGCGACGAACGGTGACGCAGCGACGATGGGCGCGCTCCCATGCACCAACCCGAGTGCTGTCGCCTGGCAACGGCAACCCGGCCCGCAATTGATAACAATTCAGTAAGAGTGCCGCAAACCGGTCATGACTCAGTACGAGTAGAGCGAACCCCGGGGCGCACTGCGCCCCGTGACGATCGAGATGCCGGCCGATGTCCCGATCAGATCGGCCCCTGCCGCCAGCAACGCACGAACCTGCTCAACGGTCTTCACCCCGCCGGACGCCTTCACGCCCATCGAGGCGGGGACCGATCGGCGCAGGTAGCCGATGGTGGCCGGGTCCGCGATGCCCACCCGCCCCCGGGAGGCGATGGAGACGAAGGCGGCGCCCGCGTCGATGGCGGCCTGCACCGCTTGTTCTCGTTGCTGGGCATCGAGCAATGGCAGCTCCAGCATCAACTTCACCCCGATCGGCTCCGCGGCGGCAACCACCGCCGCGAGGTCGGCCGCGAACTCGGGTACCCGTTTCGACAGCAGATAGCCGACGTTGACCGTGCTGTCGATCTCGTCGACGCCGGCGTCGACCAGTGCGGAGACTTCGGCGACCCGCCCGGCGGTCAGCCCAGAGCCGTTCGGGTAGTCGACGATCGAGCCGATTCTGGCCGCCGATCCGCGCAGCTCTGCACGTGCCGCCCAGACCCAGCACGGCGGCACCACCGCCGAGTCGAATCCGTGCTGGAGAGTCTCCAGGACGTGATCGCGGACCTGCCGTTCGGTGATCGCCTGGCCGATCAGCGTGTGCTGGATGCGCCCCGCCAACTGCTCCCGCGGCAGCGGCACATCGTCGATTCCGTTCGGCCCGGCATGCTGCCCGTCGTCAACTGGGTCCCACACGCGCACAGTCTTTCACGACGTGGACACCCGGCATGACGAGCGGCACAGTGCCGCTGCGGCCGTACGCTTGCCCGTCATGCGCATCCTGTCGATCCAGTCGTCGGTCGCCTACGGTCACGTCGGCAACTCCGCGGCGACGTTCCCGCTCCAGCGACTCGGCCACCACGTCTGGCCGGTGATCACCGTGCATTTCTCCAACCACACCGGGTACGGCAGCTGGCGGGGGCTCGTGCTGGATCCGGCGGTGATCGCCGAGGTGATCGAGGGCATCGCCGACCGTGGCGTGCTCGGCAGCGCCGACGCCGTGCTGACCGGTTACCAGGGCTCGCCGGGAGTGGCCGATGTGGTGCTCGGGACGGTGGCCAGGGTCAGGGACATGAACCCGTCGGCGGTGTACTGCTGCGACCCGGTGATGGGCGACGTCGGGCGCGGCATGTTCGTGCTGCCCGGGCTGCCCGAGCTGATGCGGGAACGGGTGGTGCCGACAGCGGACATCGTGACGCCCAACGCTTTCGAGCTCGCCTACCTGGCGAACGGCGGCGAACCGGCGGCGGTCGACGTCGACACGGTGAGCACCGTCGAGGGTCTGTTGGCGGCGGTCGACGTTGTCCGGGCGATGGGGCCGAGGACCGTGCTGGTCACCTCGGTCGAGGGAGCCGGGGTGACCGAGGACCAGATCGGAATGCTGGCGGTGGACGCCACCGGCGCCTACCTGGTGAGAACGCCGCGGCTGCCGCTGAGCGTCAACGGCGCGGGCGACGTCACGGCGGCGTTGTTCCTCGCGCACCTCTCCGACGGCATCGACGTCGCTCTGGCCAAGGTCGCGTCGTCGATCTACGGGATCATGGCGGCCACCGTCGTCGCAGGCTCACGGGAGATCAGCCTGGTGGAGGCACAGTCGGCGATCGCCGACCCGGACTGCGAGTTCGCAGTCGAGCAGATCCGTTGACCCGCTTCATCTTCCAGCTCGGTCAGCGGCCGATCACGTCCAGGAAATCGGCAAGGAAGGCGTCACCGTCCACCGCGGTGACCGCGATGCTGTCGGGCGCGGGTTCGATCTCCCAGGCAACGGGTGCCCCCTCCCACGTCCGCATCACATGCGCCCTGGTGGCGAAGCCGTCGAAGGTGATGTTGACCGGCCCCGTCATCGAACCGGTGATCCAGTCCGGTTGCACGGTGAGCGCGGCGGCGAGGCCGTCGTGCACAGGCGAGATCCGCCGCCCCCACGCCAGCCGGTAGAAATCGATGTAGGACTCCAGGATGGCCGCCGCGAACTGTCCCTGGCGGGACTCCGAGGCATGCAGCCGGGCCATCGCCGCCTCGTCGGTGACCACGGTCCGGGTGACGTTGACACCCACCATCAGCCTCCGCCGGCAGGGCGCGGCGAACACCCGTCGGGCGGCCTCGCCATCGTTCTGGACGTTGGCATCCACCATCAGCGAGGTGCCGACCTCCGGGAACGGGCCGGACCCGCCCATGATCGCGACCTGACGAAAGTCGTTCAGCAGCAGCGGGTTCTGTTCCAGCGCCCGGCCCACGTTGGTCAGTGGCCCCAGGGTCAGCAGGCTGTAGCGGCCGGGCGCGGAGGCACCCCACTCCAGGAGCGTCTCGGCGGAATCGCCGTCCGTCAGCACCGCCGGGTCAGCCCGCTCGGCCAACGGGACGACGTCGCCGAGACCGTCCAGGCCGTGCACGTAGTGGGCGATGTGCGGCTCGCCGATCAGTGGCCCCGTGGCGCCGCGCGCGACCGGGACGTCCGGCAGCCCGGCGAGTCTCAGCACGTGGCCGATGTTGCGGACCGCGTCGTCGACGGTGCAGTTTCCGTAGACACTGGTGACGCCCACGATCCGCACGTCAGGCCGGCCCGCCAGGTACAGCAGGGCGAGGGCATCATCGATGCCACAGTCGGTGTCGACGATGACCTCGTGCACCTTCGGCAGTTCCACGGGCGGCTCGGTGGTGACCATGCCGCCATCCTGCACACCGATCACGAGCCGCCGGCCACTGGCCCGGTCACAGCCCACAGGTTTCGACGACGGATGCCTGGGATCATCCGGTGGTGTCGGCGACCCGGCGAATGCAGCGGAAGCCGATGTGGCTCGTTGCGGTGTCCACCGCTTGTGGTGATCGGGCGGCCGGCCGGTAACGCAGGCAATACTCGGGTGCACAGAGGTGCGAGCCGCCCTTGAGAACCCGTCGCGGGATCGTCGAACCCGGCTCGGCGCTGCCGATCGGATTGGCGGCGCGCGGATTGACGGGCGCACAACAGGATTGCGTGTCTGCGTCGTGAATGGGGTGGTAGTAGTCTGCCGTCCATTCCCAGACGTTGCCCGTCATGTCGTACAGGCCGAACCCGTTGGGCGGGAAGGATCCGACCGCGGACGTGCCGATCCATCCGTTGGCGCCCCGGTTGTCGTATGGGAAGTGGCCCTGCCAGGTGTTGGCCATCAGAACGCCGCCCGGCCGCAGTTCATCCCCCCAGGTAAAAGTGCTCTGGTGCAGCCCAGCTCGTGCGGCGTACTCCCACTCGGCCTCGGTGGGCAGCGTCCTTTCCCACCCACCGCGCATAGGCGGCAGCGTCGTCGAAGCTGACCTGGACGACGGGGTGGTCGGCCTTTCCATGCAGCGTCGATCCGGGACCGCCGGGCTCGGACCAGCACGCGCCCGGCACCCACCGCCACCAATGGGAGAAGTCCCGAAGGTCCACCGGCCCCGCCGTCGGGATGAACACCAGCGCCCCTGGGGCGAGGTCGGAGGCGGCCACCTCCGGGTAGGCGGCGGGGTCCAGCGGGCGCTCGGCAACGGTGAGATAACCGGTGGCAGCGACGAATTCGCCGAATTCGGCGTTGGTGATCGGGTAGCGGTCGATCTCGAAAGCATCGACGCGCACCCGGTGCACCGGCGCCTCATCGGCGTAGAAGTCCGCAGAGCCCATTGCGAACTCTCCGCCCGGCAGCAGCACCGAGCGGGTGTCGGATACCTGGGTCACTGCCGTGCCAGGTGTATCCGCAGCTCGGCCTCCGGGTCTTCGATGAGCTCTCCGCTGACGTCGATCGTGACGTGCTCGATGTGACCGGTGAACCGGAACGGGCTCGGGTAGTCCGGCGTGACCGGTGACCCCGGGTTGGATCCGCAGGTGAGGGCACCGGGGTTGAAGGCGAACGGGGTAGTGGTCGGCGCCTCCGCAGCCCCGACCATGGCGCCGTCCACGTACAGCTGCAGCCGCCCGGGCGCCCCTCTTCCGACGGACAGGTCGGGTTTTCCGGTCGGTTCGAACTCGAACCGCAGCACGTGTTGCCCGGTCGGCACGGTCGATTCCGATTCGACGCCGTAGAGGCCGCGGCCCACGTAGTTGTGCACGTATCGGAGCTTGCCGTCCTTGACGAAGAAGGAGTAGCCGCCGGCGGCAGATCCCTGGCACAGCAGCACGCCTTCCGCACCGCCTTCGGGGATGTCGACCTCGGCGGTGATGCTGTGCGGTCGGTTCAGCACGCGCGGTCCGGCGAAGAACGGGATGGACTGGGTGTCGGGGTAGTAGCGGTACTGCGCCCGCTGCGGTGCGACCAGAGGCTTCTCGGCGACCATCCTGGCCAGACCGCTGCCGTCGATGGGGAGCACTCCGTACTTGCCGGCCTCCACGTACCAGGTGCCGATGAGCGCGATCAACCGGTCCCTGTGTTCGTCGGCGACGTTGTCGTTCTCCGCGAAATCAGCGTCGACGTGGTACAGCTCCCAACCCTTCGCGTCCAGTTCGGACAACCTCTCCGCACTGATCGGCTGACCGAACCCAACGCCGGCCTCGGCGAACGACGGCCCCGGCCACGGGCAGACCGCGCGCCACCCGTCGTGGTAGATCGCACGATGGCCGAGCATCTCGAAATATTGTGTGCGCTACGCCGGCTCTCGGCTGCCGCGTCATCGAGCGTGTGCGCGAAGCTGACCCCGTGGAACGGCGCCTGGGTCACCCCGCGGATGGTCTTGGGCGGCGTGATGCCGAGGAGGTCCAGGACGGTTGGCACCATGTCGACGATGTGCGCGTACTGCTGACGGACATCGCCCTTGGCCGTGATGCCGTTGGGCCAGCTCACCAGGAAGGGATCGCTGACGCCACCACGGTAGGTCTCCCGCTTCCACCGGCGGAACGGCGTGTTGCCGGCCCAGGTCCAGCCCCACGGATAGTGGTTGAAGTGGTTCGGGCCGCCGATCTCGTCGATGACCTTCAGGCTGTCCTCGAGCGGTTCGGGCGCGTTGTTGAAGAACTGTGCCTCGTTGGTGGTGCCCGTCGGCCCGCCCTCGGCACTGGCCCCGTTGTCCGAGATCACCATGATCAGCGTGTTGTCGAGTTTGCCGAGGGTGCGCAGGAAGTCCAGCAAACGACCGAGGTGGTGGTCGGTGTGGCTGAGGAAACCCGCGAAGACCTCCATCATCCGGCTCGTACAGCCGCCTGGCCTCGGGGGACAGTGAATCCCATTCGGGAACGTCGGGATCGTGCCGGGACAGCACGGCGTCGGACGGGGCGATGCCAAGTTCCTGCTGCCGGCGGAAGATCACCTCCCGGTAGGCGTCCCAACCATCGTCGAATTTCCCGGCGTATTTGTCGATCCATTCCACCGGGGCGTGGTGCGGGGCGTGGGTGGCACCGAAGCACAGGTGCAGGTAGAACGGTTTGTCCGGGTCGACCTGCTGGGCGTCGGCGATGAACCCGATCGACTTGTCGATGAGATCCTCGGTGAGGTGGTAGCCCTGCTCCGGGGTCTTCGGGGGTTCGACCTGGTGGTTGTCGTAGACCAGTTCCGGATACCACTGGCTGGTGTCGCCGCCCAGAAATCCGTAAAACCGTCTGGAATCCGCGGCCCAGTGGCCAGCGGTCGTACGGTCCGACCGCGGTTTCCTCGCTGCTCGGCGTGAGATGCCACTTGCCGACCATGTAGGTGTTGTAACCGTTCTCCAGCAGGATCTCCGACAGGAAGCCGTTCTCCATCGGCGTCACACCGTCGTACCCGGGAAAACCGGATGCGAGTTCGGTGATCGCCGCCATTCCGTTGGCATGGTGATTGCGGCCGGTGATGATGCACGAACGGCTCGGCGAGCACAACGCGGTGGTGTGCATGTTGTTGTAGCGCAGACCATCTGCGGCGATCGCGTCGAAGGTCGGGGTCTCGATCGGGCTGCCGTAGCACCCGAGCTGACCGAACCCGGTGTCGTCCAGCACGATCGTCACCACGTTGGGCGCATTCTTCGTTGCCCTGACCTGGGCGGGCCATGCCGGGGACGACTCGTCCGTCGTTCGCCCGATCACACCTGGGAACGGCTCGCCGGCCGGGTACTCCTTGATCGCCATCAGCTCTCCAAGTCGTCATCCGGGCCGGGTGGGTCGGCTGGTGCACGACCTGAGTGGTCCCGCCGGCTCACCGGACCGTAGACCGGGTCCTGGGGATGTCGCCTCACCCGAGGTGAACGATGCTGACGTCCGTCGTGCACCTGCCGGACGCTCGGTCGGCGTCCCTAGCGGCCCTTCACCCGGAACCGCAGCGAGGTACGGGCGGCGCCGATCTCATCGACGCCGATCCTCTCCAGGTCGATCCGTCCGGTGTCCTCGAAGAGCCGCCGGCCGCTGCCGAGCAACACCGGCATGACGTCCACCCACAGCTCGTCGACGAGGCCCGCGGCCAGCAATTGCCGGTTGAGGTCGGCCCCGCCGATGACCAGGACGGCCCGGTCGCCGGCCGCCTCGGCCGCCTGTAGCGACCAGGCTCTTCACCCCGTCGGTGACGAAGGTGAAGTACAGCCGGTCGTTGCGCTTCGGGGCGACCGCGGGCGGATTGTGGGTGAGGACGAAGATCGGCACCTGGAACTCGTAGCGGTCGGCGTAACCGTCAGGATCCGGCGCCCCGTCGAAGGTACGCCGGCCCATCACCGCCGCACCGACCTTTTCCTGCAGCGTCTTCATCATGGGCGATTCGAGCAGGTCGTCGAAATCGGTGTACAGCGCGGCCGTGCTGCCGTCCGCGTCCTCGACGAAGCCGTCCAACGACATCGTCATTCCGGCGATCACCGTGGCCATCTGTCTCCCTTCCCGCCGTCCGGGGCGGACGGTCCGCAAGCGTGACCGGCAGGCGGCGCCGTTTTCATCGGTCTACTGCTTGGTGGTCTTCTCGATGCTCATCACCAGGATGACCCGGTCCGCGCTGTCCGGCGGAGGCTGCTGCCCGGCATTGCCGTACCGCTGACCGAGCCGGACGTAGAACGCGCCGGTCGGGTCCGGTTCGACGCCCACAAGACTGCCGCGCAGCTCCAGGTACCGGAACTCGTTGTCCGGGTCGATGATCGACAGGCTCATCGAGGGGTTGTGTTGCAGATTGCGGTATTTCGCCCGTTTCGTCGTGTGGGTGAAACGGAGGTGTTCACCGTCGAATTCGAACCACATCGGGTTCACCTGCACGGTGTCGTCGGGCCGGACCGTGCCGAGGTGGCCGTACAGCGGGCGTTCGAGCAAGATGGGCGTAGGCCTCGGGTATCAGTGTGCTCACCAGTCGGCCAACACCCTGCGCGTGCCCGAGATTCCCGCGTCCGCTCACACCTCGCCGTGGAGCGTCCGTCAGGCGTCCCGGCGGCGGTTCACCGGCGGGCCGACAACCCGATTTTGAGCTCCCCGGCCGTCGCGGGCCTCAAACTTGGCTCTCTCAGGTGTTCTTCACGTCGACATGCACGTTGATCACCGTCCCAGCCCACACGGAAATGAAATCGGCCTGTTGGCCGCGCGCGGGATCAGGGTTATCCTCGCGTCGTCCTTTGTGCTCGATCGGGGATTCCCCGCCTGGTACGTGGAGATTCTCCACAAGGTTGGCGACGAGACTGCTCTTATTGTTGCGCCACAATTGCACGGCGGCGAGGATAACTTCCCGGTCGTACGCGGCCCCGAGCGTGAGCATCGGGTTGGCACTGGACGCTCCATTGACCGCGAGGCCGTAGGCAGCATCCCAGACCGTCTTCACGAGGCCCTGCTGGAACAGCCCGTCACCGACCATCTTGGCCGGAGCGTATTTCACCGTGCGGGCGTTCGACAGTGCCGCGGCATTCTGCGCTTCCCGGCGGGTGATGATGAAGTTCGTGACCGCGCTGTCCCAGCCTTGCCCGTGCTGTCCGGCCGCGGTCGTGATTGTTGCCAAGTCGTCCTCACTGACAGCGCCGTCAAACTTTAGATCGCGGAGCAACTTCCTCGCCTTCTTGTACTCATCTTTCGGCTTCGCGTCCTTCGTTCGGCCGGCGAGCGACGGTGCCGACGCGTCGGGTCCGCTGTCACGCAGCCCTTCGAAGCTGCCTTTTGCCAGGACCGCCTCAGCTGAGTCCTTGTACGCACCACAGGCCGTGTCGAACTGCTCCGACGTCAAGGTGGCTACAAGCTTCATGGCATCTGCGTGCGTGCTGCACCAGTCTGTGACACGGTCGAGCTCATAAGTCAGGTCATCCCCGTCGACCTTCCACCAGAACTTCATCCTGGCCGTCAGCTCGCGCTTCTGTTTGCCGCTCGCCTCGTAACGCCGAACGACGAGGGTCGACGAGTTGAAATGAGGGCTGAGCTTGGTCTTGGCTGTGCCTTGGTCGGTGTGCGCCGGCGGCGCGCTGGGTTCCGGACCTGCCGTGTTGGACATCGTCAGCTCTGAGCCGGGCGGACCTGGCCGGTTGGCCCGGTCCGTGGAACGTCGAAGGTGCTGTAGCACGGAGTGCGCGGTGGCCTCAGCCTGGACCTCCATCGGGTCGTCCGCGCGCCCGACCATCAGGGCCGAACCCGGTGAGCCGCCGGCACTCGCATTCTGGGCGACGTGAGCCAGTTCATGGGCAAGTAGGTGTTTCCCGGCGGCGGAATCCGGGCGGTATGCCCCCTCGGCGAAGTAGAGATCGTTGCCGTGCGTGAAGGCCGTCGCCTGAAGCGAACCAGACACCTTGGCTGCCTCGGCGTCGGCATGCACCCGGACGTTCGAAAGGTCGACGTTCAACTGCTCACTGATGGGTGCGACCAGAGCCTCCGGAAGGGCTCGCCCGCCTCCCTGCCGGCGACGGAGAATCTCCAGCGTCGATGCGGCGACCGGTGTACCGCCCAACGAATCCGCCCTCCCATCCGAACGACGAATGACAGCGGTCGATACGACGGATGGATTGACTTGAAAGGACAATGGGGTTTCACGACGTGGATCGGCGGCTGCCGCCCGAACGTCATGAGCGGCGGATTCTGATTCCTTGGCTCGCCGTGCACCCGGGTCGGCATGCACGCTCATTGACATCCCGATCCGAACCTGCGGACAGCCAAGGACACCCAAATCGACCGGGTCAGCTGCCAGATCTTCAACCCAGACGTCCAGGTAGAGTTCTCGGCACCGCGGCCGCGCAGACAGTCCTTGCGTTGTGACCTTCGAGTACCTTTGCCGGCCGACCACGCGGCCTCGCCAATCGATGTCATGTGATGCGACCCCTCACCCGTCATCCATTCACCGGCGCACATCACACCGGAGCTACGCTCGCGCGCGATCCCGTCAAGCTCACCGTCCAGATCAGTGCCACAGCAGGGGGGACGCCCTCACTTGATCCTCGCATTGCCGAAGAACCGCCACCTATTCGTCGGGCGCACCTTTCAGGGGATTTATGACCCGGGGGGTGGTCCGATGTCACGTTGAGTGGCAAATGCCTTCGGCGGCGAAGTCACAGCGCTGGAAGGCCCTTAGACCTGGCGACGGTGCAAGCCAGCAGAACCAGACGCCGTCGACAGCTCAGGTAAGGCAGGCCGAGCGACTGGTCGCTGTCAACGTCCATGATCAGCACCAAGCCCGGAAGCTCGCTGGTGGCCGCCAGTGCCGCCCGGCCGCATGGCTCGGAGCCAGCAGTGCAACCAAATTGGAACAATTCATACTGCCGCCGACATTACCGGCCCCCTCAGCCGCCGTCACTTGCGTCGCCGATGATTCGGGTCGCGAGTCACGGTTTGGGATAACGATTCGAAACCGCCGGCTTCGGCTTGATGGTTCTGAATCAGGGCTGGCGCCGAAGGCGTCGGGGGTCAACCCTCGTCATCGACCAGCACGACCACAATTTTCGTTCCAGGGGTGGATGCGGTCAGGCCGGCCGTCGTTCGAGAACTCATTACGCGAGCAGCAAATCCGGTTCAATCATGCGAGCGCCGAGCCTGAAATCGCACGGGCAACTGACGAGTTCGATGCTCGCGGCCTTATCGATCGTCTTCTAACCTTTTCCGGGTGTGTGTTTGTGTCGTCGTACTGTCGGTTCGAGTGACCGGGGCCCAATGGCGTCAAGTGCTCGAAGGGGCGTACTCATCTCATACAGTTGATGCCAGCCGATGCGGAGAAACCCTCCTGTGATTCATTCAGGCGTTGAGGATCATATCTGGACCTTGGCCGCCTCCGGGAAGTCCGTCGCGCGCCACCGGCTCCCTCAGCACTGTCGTCCCGGCCCAGGGGAGACCACCTCCTCTACTT
>CAVXYU010000016.1:0-47865 GCA_963766015.1 uncultured Actinomycetota bacterium
GATACCGGTGAGAACCGAGACGGCAGAGGCGGTTTCCCGGGCCCGGCCGAGGTCGGACGACACGATCACCGACGGGCCGCAGGGCGACGATCGACGGAGCCGCATCGATGGCCTGGTGGTGACCCGCAGCGTTCAGCGCGATGTCCCGGTGACCCTGCAGCCGTTGGTTGCGGTTCCAATCGGTCTCGACCGTGACGCAGCAGGATCAGGTGCTCGAGCGTCACGGCGACGCGACGACGCCGGGCCGCGCGATCCGCGCGACGTCCGCTGTCCGTCGCAGGTCCCGTCGCCGGTGGCTGCCGCCCGGGTTCGTGTCGGCTCCGCAGCGCGGCGTCGACGAACGGGATCGTCGGGCAGTCCTTCCACAGCCGGTCGAGCGCGTAGAACACCCGCTCCTCGGCATGCTGGACGTGCACGACGACGTCGAGGAAGTCCAGCAGCACCCAGCGCCCGTCGCGCTCGCCCTCGCGGCGGGGCGGCTGGATCCCTGCCGCACGCATCTTCTCCTCGACGGCGTCGACGATGGAGCCGACCTGCCGCTCGTTGGCGCCGGTGACGATGACGAACACATCGGTGATCGCCAGCCGGTCCGAGACATCGACCAGCAGGATGTCCTTGGCCAGCTTGTCGGCCGCGGCCTGGGCGGCCACCTTGGCCAGCGTCGAGCGGCTATCGGTTGCGGTCATATTTCTCCCTGCATCGAAACTTCTTCTGCGATGACTCTGGTCCGACCATTCATGACTGATGTCCCGTCCCGTGCCGCGGATGTCGGCGGCCACGCAACGACGTCGGTGCAGCGCTCCGGTTCGAGACTCGGGACCGGAACAGGCAGCGGTGCGCTGTCACAGGTCCACCGCGTACAGGCGGTGTTTGGCGATGTACTGGACGACGCCGTCCGGCACCAGGTACCAGACCGGCGCCCCGCTGCGGACCCGTACCCGGCAGTCGGTCGACGAGATCGCCAGCGCGGGAACCTCGATCAGCGTCACGGCGCCGGCCGGCAGCTGCAGGTCATGCAGGTTGTAGCCGGGCCGGGTCACGCCGATGAAATGCGCCAGGCCGAACAGTTCGTCCACGTCCTTCCAGGACATGATCGCCGCCAGCGCGTCGGCACCGGTGATGAAGAACCACTCGGCACTCGGGTTCAGCCGCGCGCAGATCGGTCAGCGTGTCCTTGGTGTACGTCGGCCCCGGCCGGTCGATGTCGACCCGGGACACCGTGAAGCGGGGGTTGGCGGCCGTGGCGATCACCGTCATCAGGTAGCGGTGCTCGGCCGGGCTGTCGCCGCTCTTCTGCCACGGCTGACCGGTGGGTACGAAGATCACCTCGTCCAGCGCGAACTGGTCGGCCACCTCGGACGCCGCTACCAGGTGTCCGTGGTGGATCGGGTCGAAAGTGCCACCCATCACGCCGATCCGGCGTGCACCACCTTCGCCCCCGCCGCCGGCGCCACGGCCGGCCGTCACGCAGGACCTGCGGCGGACGATGGCGCCCAGGGCGCACGTGAGCAGAGCCCGGGCGACCCCAGCCCCAGCGATCCTCTGATGATCGCAGCGATCACGACGAACCGCGAATCTGCCCGTTGCCGGTCACCACGTACTTGGTGCTGGTCAGTTCCGCCAGACCCATCGGCCCGCGGGCATGCAGCTTCTGCGTCGAGATCCCGATCTCCGCACCGAATCCGAACTCACCGCCGTCGGTGAACGCCGTGGAGGCGTTCACCATCACCGCGGCAGCGTCCACCCTGGCCACGAACTCGTCGGCGGCGGCCAGCGACGACGTCACGATCGCTTCGGTGTGGCCGGTGCCGTGCGCCGAGATGTGGCCGATCGCCGCGTCGATGCTCGGCACGACGGCGACCGCGATGTCGAGCGAGAGGTACTCGGTGTCATAGTCCGACTCGGTGGCCGCAACGACCCCCGGCACCTCACCGACCAGCGCGCGAACAGCGTCGTCGGCATGCAGCGTGACACCTGCCTCGCGCAGCGCGGCCACGGCGGCCGGCACGAAGGTCTGCGCGACATCTTCGTGCACCAAGAGGGTCTCGGCGGCGTTGCAGACCGAGGGCCGCCGGGCCTTCGAGTTGACCAGGATCTCCAGCGCCATCGCCTCGTCGGCGCTGGCGTCGACGTAGACATGGCAGTTCCCGACACCCGTCTCGATCACCGGAACCGTCGAGCCGTTCACCACGGCCTGGATCAGCCCGGCACCGCCACGCGGGATGATGACGTCGACCAGTCCCCGGGCGGTCATCAGATGGCGGACCGACTCGCGGTCCGTTCCCGGCACCAATTGCACCGCATCGGCCGGCAGCCCGGCCCCCACCCTGCCTCTGGCGAGGATGTCGATCAGCACCCGGTTCGAGCGGTGTGCGGACGCGGACCCGCGCAGCAGTGCGGCGTTGCCCGCCTTCACCGCGATACCCGGCTGCGTCGACGGTGACGTTCGGCCGAGCCTCGTAGATGATCGCCACGACACCCAGCGGAACCCGCACCTGTGTCAGGTGCAGCCCGTTGGGCAGCACCGAACCCCGAACCACCGTGCCGACCGGGTCGGGAAGACCGGCGAGTTCGCGGAGTCCCGCCGCCATTGCCTCCACCCGGGACGGGGTGAGCCGCAAACGGTCGACCAACGATTCGGCGGTGCCGCCGGCGATCGCAGCCTGCACATCGAGCTCGTTCGCGGCGAGGATCTCCGACCGACGATCCAGCAGCGCATCGGCCATCGCCTGCAGAGCACGGTCCTTGACCGAGCGCGGCAACAGGGCCAACTCCGCTGCGGCAACCTGAGAGGCCCGCGCCGACGTCAGCACCTGCTCGCGCGTCGCCGCGCCGGCGACGGCGACAGCGTCCACGGCGGCGACGGTCTCCACGTCACCCGCTCCGGATGTCGCCGGAGCTACGACAGGCGCAGCTGGACGGACGGGCTCTCCGGCCGCGTCTGTCGTGGTTCGGTCCAGAGTCGTCATATCCGTGCTCCTTCGTCGGTCCGCGGCCCATCGCGGAGTGACTGTCCCTCGGCGCGGCCTGCCACGGAAGCGGGCGTCACCGCGATCAGATCGTCGGCATGCACAACCGGGTGCCGAAGTTCGGGATCAAGTTCGGACAGCGACCGGCCCATGATGCTGGGCAGCTCACCGGCGTCATGCCCGACGAAACCCCGTGCGACCAGATGCCCGTCGGGTCCGAGCAGGTCCACCACGTCGCCGGACTCGAAATCGCCGGTGCACGCGGTGATCCCCGCAGGCAGCAGTGACTTCCGGCGACGCAGCACCGCCGCCACCGCCCCCGGGTCGAGGCTGATCGAGCCGGATGCGCTGGCGGCATGCCGCAACCAGAACAACCGGGCACTGGTCCGACGGGTGGCAGGGGCGAATGCCGTGCCCACGGTCGGCCCGTCGCCGTCGTCGGTCGGATCCGACATCCGCAGTGCGGCAACGGCATCGGCCGCGGACGCCAGCAGGACGGGAATTCCCGCACCGGTCGCGGTCAGCGCTGAGGTCAGCTTGGACTCCATGCCTCCGGTGCCGACGTCGCTGCCCGGTGCGCCGATACCGATATCGGCCAGTGCCTCCGCATCGGCCACCTCGCGGACGGGGACGGACCCGTCCAGCCGTGGATCAGCGGTGTACAGCGCGTCGATGTCGGAGAGCAGGATCAGCGCACCCGCTCCGACGAGGTGCGCCACCAGTGCGGCGAGCCGGTCGTTGTCGCCGAAACGGATCTCCGCGGTGGCGACCGTGTCGTTCTCGTTGACCACCGGAACGACCCCGAAGGTCAACAGCTTGCCGAACGTCCGCTGTGCGTTGCGGTAGTGCGCGCGCCGCACGACATCGTCGCTGGTGAGCAAGATCTGGCCGACGGTCAGCCGGTGCCGGGCGAACGAGCCGGCGTACCGCTCGGCGAGCAACTGCTGGCCGACCGACGCCGCGGCCTGCTGCGTGGCGAGGTCGCGCGGGCGCTTCTGCAGCCCGAGCGGTGCCAGCCCGGCAGCGATGGCACCGGAGGACACCAGCACGACCTGGGAGCCGGCGGCGACCCGGCCGGCGACCGCGTCGACCAGCGCATCAAGCCGGGCCGGGTCGAGCCCACCCGCGGAGGTCGTCAGCGATGACGAGCCCACCTTCACCACAACGACTTTCGCCCGGCCGACCGACAACCGCGCCGCGGACAATGAAGGCCCACCAGCACCTGTGAGCACTTCGCCGGCAGCTTGGGGCGTCGGAGCGTCCTGGGTCACAGCCTCCGGGGTAACCGGGCCAGGCGACGCATGGTCCGGGGTCGCCGCAACCGCAGCACCGACCGCCGAACCCGTGGTCACCTGCCGCCGTCCTCGCCCAGAATCCCGGGAATCTCGGATTCGTCGTCGTAACTGTGGCCGTCGACCTCGAGTCCGCGACGCAGGCGGTGCATCGCCTTCCGCTCCGCTGCCCCGATCCGGTCGAGCTGGTCGAGCCGCAGGTCGGTGCCGCGACCCGTCGGCACCATGTCGACACCGGCGAGCGTGGTCGGTTCCCAGTCGAAAGTGACGTGGCCGATGGTGACCGGCGCACCCGGGCGGGCACCCTGGGCCGCGAGCTGAGCCTCCACACCGAGCCTCGCCAGGCGGTCGGCGAGGTAGCCGACGGCCTCGTCGTTGTTGAAGTCCGTCTGCAGGATCCAGCGCTCGGGACGGGGGCCGGTGACGACGAAACCGCCCTCCACCTCGCGGTCCGGTTCGACGTGGAACTGCTCGGAATCCACCGGCGCGGGCCGCACGACGATCCGCGGCACAGGAGCCAGCGGCTTGGCCGCGCGGTCGGCGGCGACCACCTCGGCCAGCGCGTAGCGCAGCTCCGGCAGACCCTCGTGGGTGACGGCGGAGATGGCGAACACCCGGTAGCCGGCGTTCTCCAGATCGGGGCGCACGAACTCGGCGAGATCACGGGCCTCGGGGACATCGATCTTGTTCAGCACGACCAACCTGGGCCGATCCGCGAGGTCGCTGCTCAGCGCCGGCGTGTATTCGGCAAGCTCGTGCTCCAGAGCCACGATGTCGGACAGCGGGTCGCGGCCGGCCTCGTACGTCGCACAGTCGATGACGTGCACGAGCACGGAGCACCGCTCGATGTGTCGCAGGAACTCCAGGCCCAGCCCCTTGCCCTGGCTGGCACCGGGAATCAGCCCGGGAACGTCGGCGATGGTGTAGACCTCGGAGCCGGCGGTGACCACACCGAGGTTGGGCTCCAGCGTGGTGAACGGGTAGTCGGCGATCTTCGGCCGGGCGGCCGACAGCACCGACACCAACGATGACTTGCCTGCGCTGGGGAACCCCACCAGCCCGACATCGGCGACGGACTTGAGCTCGAGGACGACGTCGACCGTCTCGCCCGGTTCGCCGAGCAGCGCAAAGCCGGGGGCCTTGCGGGCGCGGGAAGCGAGCGCGCCGTTGCCGAGTCCACCGCGACCGCCGCGGGCGGCGACGTAGTGCGCCCCGGGACCGACCAGGTCGGCCAGCACCTTGCCGTCCTCGGATAGCACCACCGTGCCTGACGGGACCCGCAGTTCCAGGCCCTCGCCGTTGGCGCCGTCGCGGTCATCTCCCTGACCGGGGCGACCGTTGCCGGCCTTGGCATGAGGGCGGTAGTGGAAGTCCAGCAGGGTGTGCACGTTCTCGTCGACGACCAGCGTGACGTCACCGCCGTTGCCACCATCCCCGCCGTCGGGTCCACCGAGCGGCTTGAACTTCTCGCGATGCACCGAGGCGCAGCCGTGGCCGCCATCGCCGGCCTGTAGGTGTAGGACGGCGCGGTCGACGAACCTGGCCACGGACACCTCCTCGGGTGCTGGACCGGACAGCTCCGGTCAGTGGGACAACAACATCAATGGCAGAACAACATCAGTGGGACAACAACATCAGCCGCCGGATGCAGCGGGTGTTTCCGTCATCAGACGCCGCAAGGGGCGGGCCCGTTGTCGGGCCCGCCCCTGGAAGCACTGTCGACAAATGCGTCGGGGGTCAGGCCCCGACCGGTACAGGAGTCTGGTCGGCGAGCGACCCGGCCTCCGCGACGATGTTCACGGTCTTGCGTCCGCGCTTGGAGCCGAACTCGACGGCGCCGGGGACCAGGGCGAACAGGGTGTCGTCCTTGCCGCGGCCGACTCCCTCACCCGGGTGGAACTTGGTGCCGCGCTGCCGGACGATGATCTCGCCGGCGGAAACGGTCTGACCGCCGAAGCGCTTGATGCCCAGCCGCTGTGCGTTGGAATCGCGGCCGTTCCGGGAGCTGGAAGCACCCTTCTTGTGTGCCATGGTGGTGGCGCCTTTCTGACAGAGAAGTGACTCAGCCGTGTATCAGGAGGACGCGGCCGCAGCCGACCCGACGGAGATCCCGGTGACCTTGACCTGGGTCAACGGCTGGCGGTGGCCCTGCCGTTTGTGATACCCGGTCTTGTTCTTGAACTTGTGGATGACGATCTTCGGGCCCTTGGTGTGGGCCACGACCTCGCCGGAAACCGTGACCTCGGCAAGGGCATCGAGCGTCGCGGTGACCGAAGGGCCATCAACGAGCAGGACGGCCGGAAGGGTGACCGCTGCCCCTGGCTCACCCTCGAGCTTCTCGATCTCGATGACGTCACCCTCGGCGACCTTGTACTGCTTGCCGCCGGTCTTGACGATCGCGTACATGCTGGACGCGCCTTCCTGCCTGTTGTGATGCCGGTGTGATCCCGGTTCGGTGGACTTCTGTTCGTTCTGGTGTGCCCGCCGCGGTGCACCGGGGCGGGCCCCGGCGTGCAGGCGAACGTGATGGTGACGCCCTCGGAGAATCCCACCCGCAGAACACAGAGGTCTTCGATCCGCCTCGACCAGCACGAACCAGGGCATCGCAAAGCCCGCTGCGCAGCAGCGTGCCGACCGCCTACAGTACGCGGCCGGTGCGGGCCGGGGCAAACCCGACCCGGATCGACCGGCTCACCCGTCGGCGTCTCGGCCGGAAGGGTGACGACCACCGCGTCGCCGGCCGCCGGGCCGGCGGGCCTGGACGCCGCCCGACGGCGCCGCGGCGGAGCAGCCGGGGGCGCCGGGTGAACCGCATTGCCGTTGAGGCCCGCATCCCCGGATCCGGACTCGGTACCGGCCGATTCGCCCGCGCCGGATGTACCGGCACCGTTCGAGCCGCTGAGGGCCGGTGCGGCAGGTACCTCCGGAACGATGATGTCGACCGGACCGGACGCCGCGGCCGGTGCACCGGCCGGACGGCCGGCAGCTCGCCGACCGCGCCGCCGGGGCGCCGGCTCCGCGGTCGCAGAGAGCTCCGGTACGGCCTCGATCGGCTCGACGGTGAGGGTCCCACCGGCGGTCTGCGCATCATCCGCAGCAACGATGATCTCGACGCGGTCCCGGTCGTCGGACACGGCGCCGTCAGAACCCGCACCGTCCGAACCGGCACCGTCAGAACCCGCACCGTCAGAACGATCGGTGTCAGAACGATCGGTGTCCGTCTCGGCGCTGTCCGGAACCGATCCGGCACCATCGGTCCCGTCGTACCCGGACGGCCTCGGATCGGCGTGCCCGAACTCTTCGTCGTCGGAATCGGCGGCATCGGCCGCCGCGATCCCCGCCCGGGCGGCAGCCTCGATCCAGTCGATCTCGTCGCCGGCCGCGTTGACCTCGGCGGCGCGTTCCAGACTCGATCCGCGGCCACGGCGACCGCGGGAGCGGCCGCCGCCCTCGGTATCCCGTGCGGGACGCTCGTCGACCTCGTTCTCGATCCCAATGGCGATAACCGGTTCACGCTCGATGCTGCCGAACGATGGCGGCTTCGGACCCCGCGGATCCGGCCGGCGGCCGGGAGTCTGCTCGACCACCCGGGGCACGACGATCTCGTCGACGCGCTCGCTGTCCCTGCCGCGTGAGCGCCGTGCCTTGCCGGTGCGTCGCTCGGACGAGTTGTCCTCCGAAGGAGTGGCCACCACCGGCAGATCGTGCAGCACGATGCCGCGACCGCCGCAGTGCGGGCAGGGCTCCGAGAAGGCCTCGACCAGCCCCGTGCCCATCCGCTTGCGGGTCATCTGAACGAGGCCCAATGACGTGACCTCCGCGACCTGATGCCGGGTGCGGTCCCGGCCGAGTGCTTCGGTCAGCCTGCGGAGCACCAGTTCCCGGTTCGACTCGAGCACCATGTCGATGAAGTCGATGACGATGATGCCGCCGATGTCGCGCAGCCGGAGCTGGCGGACCATCTCCTCGGCGGCCTCGAGGTTGTTCTTGGTGACCGTCTCCTCGAGGTTGCCGCCGGAGCCGGTGTACTTGCCGGTGTTGACATCGACCACCGTCATCGCCTCGGTGCGGTCGATGACCAGCGAGCCGCCCGAGGGCAGGTGCACCTTGCGCTCCAGCGCCTTGGCGATCTGCTCGTCGATCCGGTAGGCGGCGAAGACGTCGGCTCCGCCCGGGGTGGCGCTCTCGTACCGGACCAGCCGGTCCGCGAGTTCGGGTGCGACCGCGTTCACGTACTCGGCAACCGGTTCGTACGCCTCGTCACCGTCGACGACCAAACGGGTGATGTCGGAGTTGAACAGGTCGCGGACGACCTTGATCAGCGTCCCCGGTTCGGCGTAGAGCTGGGTGGGGGCGCTGGTCTTCTCCGACGCCCGGCGGGAGATCTCGTCCCACTGTGACTTGAGTCGCTCGACGTCGCGGGCCAACTCCTCCTCGGCGATGCCCTCCGCGGCGGTGCGGATGATCACGCCGGCGTCCTCGGGGACGATCCGGTCCATGATCGACTTCAGTCGCTTGCGTTCGGTGTCGGGCAGCTTGCGGGAGATGCCCGTCGCGCCGCCACCCGGGACGTAGACCACGAACCGGCCTGGGAGTGAGATCTGGGTGGTCAGCCGGGCGCCCTTGTGGCCGACCGGGTCCTTGGAGACCTGCGCCAGGATGGTGTCGCCGCTGGACAGTGCGGTCTCGATCCGCCGCGCCTTGCCGTTGAGACCGGCGGCGTCCCAGTTGACCTCGCCGGCATAGATGACGGCGTTGCGGCCGCGCCCGATGTCGACGAAGGCCGCCTCCATCGACGGCAGGACGTTCTGCACCTTGCCGAGGAAGACGCTGCCGATCATCGAGTCGGACCCGGTCTGCGAGACGAAATGCTCGACCAGGATGCCGTCCTCGAGCAGCGCGACCTGCGCGAGACCGCCGCGCTGGCGCACCGCCATCACCCGCTCGACCGACTCCCGCCTGGCCAGGAACTCGGCCTCGGTCAGGATCTGCGGGCGCCTGCGGGAGGAGTCCCTGGAGTCCCTGCGACGCTGCCGCTTGGCCTCCAGCCGAGTCGATCCGCGGACACCCTGCACCTCGTTCGAGGCAGTGTTGTTGGAACCGCCGTTGGAGCCGCCGGTCGCCGCCTGCGACAGCCGGGGCTCCCTGACGTGCACCACGGTGTTGTCCGGGTCGTCATCACGGGGCGCTTCGTCCCCTGACGTGCGCCGGCGCCGCCGCCGACGCCGGCGGTTGCCGCCGGCACCGCCCTGCGAACTCTCGTCGTTTTCTGCGTCATCGGAAGCGTCGTCCGAGGTGTCCTCGGACTCTTCTTCGGAGTCGCCGTTCGTCTCACCGTCGTCCGCCACGGTCTGCTGGACGGACGGGTCGGCGTCCTTGGTCCCGTCACCCTGCGCGGCGTCGGAGGGCGACGCTTCGATGGCCTCGTCCGGTGCCTGATTGTCCGCATCGACCCGGCCGCGGCCACGGCGACCACGCCGACGGCGCCGGCCACGTGCGGACGACTCGTCATCGGACTCGTCTGACTCGGCCGGCTCTGCATCCTGCTCGACAGGCGTGACCGGGTCGACCTCGTCAGCCGGCGTCGGTTCCGCGGGCTCTTCCGATTCCTGCTCAGCAGCACGGTCGGCGGCTGATCTGCGGCCCTTGCCGGACCGGCCACGCCTGCGCCTGCCGCCCGCCGCGGGCTCGTCGGGTTCGGCGTCCGGTTCGGCCCGGTCCTGGTCGGACAGATCGGCATCCGACGGCCGGGCGGGCGCAGCGGGCGCGTCGGCCGGCGGCAGGAACAGCGGGTTGATCGCGTGCCCGCCGCTTCCGGGAGTGTTGCCGGGGATGCTCGGTCCGGCGGCTTCCTGTGCCGCGGGGGCCGATGCAGCCGCGCTGTCGTCCGGCACGGCCGTTTCCGCGCCGCCGAGCAGCGTCCGGATGACCTCCTGCGCGACGGCGAGCGGCACCGATGACGACGCGCTGCTGATGGTCAGGCCACGTTCGGCGAGCGCGGCCAGCAGTTCCTTGTTGCTGATGCCGATGCGCTTCGAGAGCTCGTGCACTCGCGGCTTGGCGGGGAGACCCGCAAGGGCTGATTCCAGGGTGGGCGTCACTGAGACAGTTCCTCTCCGAGGCCCCCGGGCGCGTACTGGACGCGTCCGCACAGGGACTCTCGTACATTTCGGTGCCCGCGGCCCTCGCCGGTGGCGCCGACCGCGGGAAGTCTGGTGGTTGTCGGGCCGATCGGTTCCGCAGCTGCCGTGCGCCCGCGCCCGATGTCTCACCCACCGGGGCCGGCAACAGGCCGCCGCACCCACCATGCCCGGGCCCGCCGCCGCCGGTTGCGGCGTCGGGCCACTCGCAGTATCCCACACCGACACGGCGGACAGCCCAGGCGCGACGGTGACCGCAGATCCGGGGCGATCAGCGGAGCAACAGGCGGACCAACCGTCGCGAGGTGACGAGGATCCCGATTCCCGCCATCACCAGGAAATACAGCACATGCCAGAGCAGCTCCCAGGACACGATGCCCAGGGACAGCCCACGCATCAGCTCGATCCCCTGGTACAGCGGCAGGCACTTCACCACGGCAGCGACCGCGGGCGGGTAGACGCTCAGCGGGTAGAACGTGGTCGAGAACAGGAACATCGGCAGGATGGCGGTGTTGATCCACTCCATCTGCTGCCAGCTCCGCATGAACGAGGTGACCGCCATCCCGATCGCGGCGAAGCCCAGTGCGATGAGCAGCGCGGCCGGCACCGCCAGCAATGCCCACCACGATCCGAGCAGTCCCAACCCCAGCATGACGAGCGACGAACCCGGTCGAGTAGATCCCGCCGCGCAGCAACGACCAGGCGATCTCGCCCAATGCGACATCCATCGGTCCGAGCGAGGTTGCCAGCATGGCGTCGTAGAGCTTCGCGTACCTCATCTTGGCGAAGACGTTCACCGTGGAGTCGTAGATCGCGCCGTTCATCGCCGACGTGGCCAGCAATCCGGGCGCGATGTAGGCGGCGTAGCTGACCGGCCCGGCGCCGGCGTCGACAGTCCCCACGAGCGCGCCCAGGCCTTGACCGAGGGCCAACAGGTAGAACACCGGCTCGAAGAACCCGGAAAGGATGAGCATCCAGGCCCGCCGGTACACGCGCAGGTTCCGTTCGAGCACGACACCTGCCCGCCCGGCGTACAGCTGCGAACGGGATGCACCCGCAGCACGAGCGGCGCGGCGGCGGCCGCGGAGCTGCTGATCGGGTCGGACGGCGCCGCTCACACGATCAGCCTCAGCCGGTAGCGGCGGCGGGCGACCAGCAGTCCGGCAATCAGCACGGCCAACAGGTACGCGAGATGACCCAGCGGCGGGCCAGAAACCGAGTCCGCCGAGCGCCGCTCCGCGGGCCAGCTCGTTGCCGTGCCAGAGCGGTGAGAGCCAGGCCAACCAGCGCAGCGCCAACGGGATCTCGGTGATCGGGAAAGAAGGAGCCGGAGAACAGCGTCATCGGGACCAGCACGAACCGGAACACCACGTTGAACGCGCCACCCTCGGACCGCATCCAAGCGCCGAGTGCGAGAACCCACACCGTGCAGGCGATTCCGGTCAGCACGCCGACCGGGACCATCAGCACCCCGGCCGCCCCGCCCGCGGCACCGAAGGCCAGCAGCACGAGGTAGTACAGCGTCGATCCGGTCGCCGCCCTGGTGGCGATGAACAGCACCTGGCCCGCGCAGACCTGCGACGGGGTGACCGGTGTCGCGGTGATCCCCCAGAACACCCTGCTCCACTTGAATCGGCCATAGGCCGGGTAGGACGCCTCCCCCATTCCGATCTGTACCGCCGCCGCCACCAACAGCGCCGGCGCGATGAACTCGACGTACGGAACTCCGTCGAGCGCGCTGCCGGGTTCAGCACCGGGGCCCGCATCGACCAGTGACCCGAGCCCGTAACCGAGCGCCAACAGATACAGCAGCGGGGTGCCGACCGCCTCCGCCAGACTGGACAGCAGATACCCCCGCCAGCACCTGACGAGGTACTCCCACACCAGCAACCACCCCGGGGCGGTCCGTGCCGCCGGCCGCTCGAGGTCCGGGCCGCCGCCGGCCGCGCCTGCCGGTGGCAATGCGTTCGGAGTCAATCGATCAGGCTCCGTCCGGTCAACCGGAGGAAGACGTCCTCCAGGGTGGATCGGCGGACGAGCGCGGTGACCGGGCGGACTCCCCGGGCGTGCACGTCCGCCAGGGTGGCGTCACCGTCGGCGGTGTACAGCAGCAGCCGGTCCGGAAGGATCTCGACCCGCTCCACCAACGAGGTGACCTTCTCCTCCGCGGCGTTCTGACTCCCGGGACGGAAGCGGAGTTCGACCACCTCGCGCGAGCTGTGCGCGGCGATGAGCTCCTGCGGGCTGCCCTGGGCGACGATCCGCCCCCCGTCCATGACGACCAGGCGGTCGCACAACTGCTCCGCCTCATCCATGTAGTGGGTCGTCACGACGAGCGTCACACCGTTGTGCTTGAGCCGGAACAGCCTGTCCCACAGCACGTGTCGAGCCTGCGGATCGAGTCCGGTGGTCGGTTCGTCGAGCAGCAGCAGTTCGGGTTCGTTGATCAGCGAGCGGGCGATGGTCAGCCGCCGCTTCATCCCGCCCGACAGCGTCTCGACCTTGGCATCGGCTTTGTCGGCCAGTTGCGCGAAGTCCAGGAGTTCGACGGCCCGGCGCCGGCACTCCGCTTTCCCGATCCCGAAGTACCGCCCGTAGACGATCAGGTTCTCCCGCACGCTGAGTTCCTCGTCGAGGTTGTCCTGCTGGGGCACCACGCCGAGCCGACCACGGATCTGCACACCGTCGAGTTCCGGGTCGAGGCCGAGGATCGACAGCGTGCCACCGGTCCGCGGCGACACGCAGGCGATCATCCGCATGGTGGAGGATTTGCCCGCCCCGTTCGGCCCCAGGAAGCCGAAGGACTCGCCCCTGGCCACCTCGATGTCGATGCCCGCCACCGCCTCGACGTCGGCACCGTTCTTCACCGGGAAGCTCTTGCGCAGGCCGCCGGCGACGATCATCGCCGGTTGCGGCTGGGACCTCACGCCGACGAACGGTACGCCCGGGCAACGACACCCGGCGGCCGGTCCGCCCGGCGCGGCCGGGGACCGTTGGGGGTCATTCGGACAACCCACGCGGTTCGGGCGCAGCCGGAATGCAACCCGAGGCCCGACCGATGCGTCATGGTGGTGGCGGGACGCGCCTGTTGTTCTGCCGGCCCACACCGGCGGGGCAACAGGGGCGCGCCTGCGAAGGATCGCAGAATGGTGATGACGACACGGAGGCAGGTGACCGACGGTGAGAACGCTGCGCGATCATCGGGGATGGTTCACCGCCGCGGTGCTGACCATGCTCGGCGCCCTGGTCTCCCTGATCGCGTCCCCGGCCGCCTCGGCAGCAGTACAGGAGAACATCGCCGCAGGTCCGTCCGGCTCTCCCACTCCGACGCCCAGCCAGCCGATGATGCTGGCCAGTACCGGTCTGGACATCACGGTTCCGATCATCGTCGGGCTGAGCGTGCTGGCCCTTGGCACGGTGATGGTCGGTTGGGCGTTCCTGGCCACCGGCCGTCAGGGTCGGCACCACCAGCAGTAGCGGCTCACTCCACCAGCGCGAAAGCCCGCACCGGGAATGTCCCCATCCCCTGCACGGCCGGCGGCGCGGCGGTGAACCGGAACCCGGTCACCGGCAGCTGGGCAAGGGCCGTCAGGTGCTCGACGATCGGGATCCGTGCGGCCAGCAGCCAGCTGTGCGCGGGCCGCCGCCCGGTGTGCGTGCTGTCGATGTTCAGCGAGTCGATGCCGACCAGCGACGGCCGCACCGAGAGCAGGAATTCGACGGCGCCATCGGTCAGGTAGGGATGGTCGGTGAAGTACCCCGCGGTTCCCCACCGGCTGCTGTGGCCGGTCTCGATCAGCACGGCCCGACCCGCCGGGTCGATCCCTCTCAGTGCGCCGGCCAGGTCGGCTTCGTCGATGGCCCGGGCGTCCGGCGTCGGATCTGGTACCGCAGCCTGGCCACGACGCCGTCAAGGTCGACCATCCGTTCGAGAGCAAGCCGCGACAGGTCCTCACCGTCGCGGTAGCGGTGCGCGGGGGTGTCCAGATAGGTGCCGGTGTTGGCCGCCATCGTGATCGTCCCGATGGAGAACTCGGTGCCCGCCGCGTAGTGCGAGGCCGATTCGTCGAACGTCAGGTGGGTGCCGAGAACGGGCGCCGGGATGCCCGGGTAGGTGACCATGCCGTCGGTGATGGGGTGGGAGAGGTCGACGACCCGACGTACGGACGGCCCGCTGCCGGTGCTCATCGCGATGCGCTCCCCAGGACGGCGCCGAGCAGGACCTCGTCGCGCTCGCCGTCGGCGCCGAGCCGGAGCCAGCCCGGCCGGCGTCCCCACTCGGCGAAGCCGAACCGCCCGAAGAATTCGGCCAGACCCGGGTCGTCCTGCATCTCCAGCGTCCACCCGCTCCAGTCCCCGTGCTCGCGGCCATCGTCAGCAGTCCGTCCATCAGTCGCGTCCCCAGTCCGGCCCTCGAACGGTCCGCGTCGACCAGCAGCAACTCGATCTGGCCGGTGTGCTCGCGGCTGCCGCGTCCGGGACGGAGCAGGCCGACGCCGATCAACCGGCGGCTGCGGTTGGCGGCGACCCCGACGACGCGCCGCCTTGCGCAGGTCTTCGACCAGCGCGGCAGCACGGCCGGCGACGTCGATGCGGGACACCGGCGGCGGCGAAGCCGACCGGCGCACCGGTCTCGGCCAGCTGCTGCCAGAGGGTCACCAGGGCCACCCCGAACGCGCTGTCCGACGCCACGGTCGCCGCCCGGGCCGACCCGGTCGACGGTGACCTGGTCCGGCTCCAGCAGATGCGGACGTCAAGGTCGATCGAAGACGTGTCGATCGGAGGTGTCGACCGAGGTGCGCCAGGGCGTCGTCGGGCATCACAGGTTCGGGAACCAGAGCCCGATCTCGCGCGCAGCGGACTCCGGCGAATCAGAGCCGTGCACCAGGTTGTACTGGGTCTCCAGGCCGAAATCCCCGCGGATGCTGCCGGTCGCGGCCTTCTCCACCGGGTCGGTGCCGCCGGCGAGCTGACGGAACGCCGTCACCGCCCGCGGTCCCTCGACGACCAGCGCCACCAGCGGCCCGCCGGTGATGAAGTCGAGCAGGCTCGTCGTAGAAACCCTTGCCCTCGTGCTCGGCGTAGTGCTCCTCGGCGACCGCCAACTCGACCACCCGCAGCTCCAGCGCCGACCAGCCGCAGACCCTTGCGCTCGATCCGGGTGATGACCTCGCCGACGAGTCCGCGCTGCGACGCCGTCGGGCTTGATCAGGACGAGGGTTCGCTCCACAGCGGTACCGGAAGACATGTGTCAGGACACTCCTTGTTCGTGGCGGGCACGGCGGCCCGCCGTGACGTGATGCCGCTCCGCCGACGGAAGTGAGTCGGCAGCCGATCCGGTCAGGATCCGCTCGGCTGCGGCGGCCCCGGCAGCGTACCGGCCGCGAGCCGGCGCCGGAATTCGCGCGCGGAACCACAGGATGACGGCCCACACGATGCCGAAGACGATGCCCATGACGCCGAGCGGCGGCGTGATCAGCCAGCACGGCGATCATCAGCACCTGCAGGCCGAGGATGACCTGGCATCGCGTAGGGCCGGGAGACGATCGCCGCAGGCGCGCGACCAGCAACACGGCCAGCAGGCAGATCAGCGACGATGCCGAGCGGCCCGACACCGCCACCGGTGTTCGCCGCGACCGGGATGGCCAGCAGCACCGTGATCGCCTCCAGGATCAGGGTCGCGGACATGACGCCGCGCAGACCGCGTCTCCGGGTCGTAGGGGCGGACAGTGCCAGGCGCCGGCCGCCCGGCGCCCGACGGTTCCGCTCCGGTCGCTTCGGAGCCGGTCGCTTCCGGATCGCCCGGTGCCGCGGGAGCGGTCATGCCGGTGCCAGGCCGGTCAGCGAGCGGCCGTCACCGGCGGAGACGACGGAGCCGGTGATGATCACGCCGGTGCCGGTCGACGTCGTAGCGCGTCGCGCCTCGACCAGGTCGACGGCCAGCGCGATCGCCTCGTCCATCCGCCCGGCGACATGCACCTTCTCCTCGCCGAAGACGTCGACGGCGAGCTCGGCAAGCTCGGCGACCGGCATGGAGCGGGGCGAGGAGTTCCGGGTGACGACCACCTCGTCGAAGGAATCGGCCAGCGCCTCAGGATGCCCCGGGCGTCCTTGTCGGCCATCACCGCGAGCACCCCGACCAGCCTGGAGAAGGAGAACTCGTGCGGCCAACGCCGCGGCCAGCGCGGCCGCCCCGTGCGGGTTGTGCGCGGCGTCGACCATGATCGTCGGCGACGTGCGGACCCGCTCCAGCCGTCCCGGTGACGCGACCGCGGCGAAACCGTCCTGCACGGCGGCGATGTCGAGCTGCCGGCTGGCGCCCGGCGCCGAAGAAGGCCTCGACCGCGGCCAGCGCGACGGCGGCGTTCGTCGCCTGATGCTCGCCGGCCAGCGGCAGGAAGATGTCCTCGTACACGCCGCCGAGGCCCTGCAGGGTCAGCCGCTGCCCGCCGACCGCGAAAGACCGGTCCAGCACGGCGAACTCGCTGCCGAACCGGGCGACGAAGGCGTCCACCTCGATGGTCCGGCGCAGGATGGCGTTCATCGCCTCCTGTTCCTGCGGGCCGATCACCGCGACCGAATCCGCCTTGATGATGCCGGCCTTGTTGCCGGCGATCTCGGTCAGCGTGTCGCCGAGGTACTCGGTGTGGTCGATCCCGATCGGGGTGATCACCGCGACCTTGGCGTCCGCGACGTTGGTGCGAATCCCAGGTTCCGCCGAGGCCGACCTCGATGACGGCCGACGTCCACCGGGACGTCGCCGAACGCGGCATACGCCATCGCGGTGAGGATCTCGAACTTCGACAGCGGCAGTCCGCCCTCCCGCTCGGAGGCGGCGTCGACGAGGTCGATGTACGGCGCGATGTCGGTGTAGAAATCGACGTACCGGTCGGCGCGAGATGGGCGCGCCGTCGATGGCGATCCGTTCGGTGACCAACTGCAGGTGCGGCGAGGTGAACCGGCCGGGCCGCAGACCCGAGCCGCTCCAGCAGCGCGTCGATCATCCGCGCGGTCGACGTCTTGCCGTTGGTGCCGGCGATCTGGATCACCGGGTAGGACGTCTGCGGGTTGCCCAGCAGGTCCAGCAGTGCGGTGATCCGGGCCAGGGTCGGTGAGATCTGCACCTCGGAGCGGCGGCGGTCCAGCAGCGACTCCACCACCTGCAGGCTCAGCGGCGGTGCGTTCGGGACGACCGTGCTCATGCCGGCGGGGACGTCATCGTCCAGATCTGCTGTCGCCGCAGCGATCTCGCCCGTCGGGTCCGGTTCTCGGGCGTCATCGGTCGGGCAGGCCCAGATTGCCCGCGTCCCAGGCGATCTCGTCAGGGAGCGGACCATCGCCGGCGGGCCGATCCTGATCGTCGCGCTCGTCGGACGAATCGCCGGGTCCCGTGCTCACGACGCCTGCCCGCGGAGTGCGGCGAGCCGCTCGGTCAGCCTCGTCACGTCGGCCGCCGCCCTGGCCGCACGCTCCCGGATCTTGGTCACGGCCTCCGGCTTGGCCTTCTCGACGAATTGCTGATTGCCCAGCTTCTTGGCCGTGTCCGCGACCTCCTTCTCCGCCGCGGCGAGATCCTTGCCCACCCGGGCGATCTCGGCGGCGGTGTCCACCACGCCGCTGGTGTCGAGCTCGATCCGCACCACACCGGTGGAAAGGCTCACCGGGATGTCGATGGTCGCGGAGTAGCCGTCGCCGGGCTCTGTCAGCCGGGTCAGGGACCGGACGGCGGACTGCAGTTCGTCGAGCCCGGGATGGCCGTCCGTCGCGAATCGCCGGGACGGGACGGGCCTGGTCGGCGGGATCTTCTGGTCGGCGCGCACCCGGCGGATCTCGCTGGTCGCGGTGATCGCGTCGTCGACCCAGCCGGCCGCGACGTCGTCCCGCTGCCGACCTGAGGGCACCGGCCAGGCGGCGATGACCAGGCTCTCCCCGCCGGTCAGTGAGGTCCACAGCGTCTCGGTGACGAACGGCACGAACGGGTGCAGCAGCCGGAACAGGTCGTCCAGCACCGTTCCCAGCACCTGCTGGGTGGTCGCGATCCGGGACGGGTCGCCGCCGGTCACCGGGATCTGCACCTTGGCGAGTTCCAGGTACCAGTCGCAGAGCTCGTCCCACGCGAAGTGGTACAGCCCCTCCGCCGCTTTGCCGAACTGGAAGTCCTCCAGCAGTTCGGTGGTCTGCACGATCACCTCGTCGAGCCGGTCGAGGATCCACCGGTCCGCCTGCGTCAGGGCCGCCTCGTCGAGCGGCTCGGTGGGCACGACGGCACCCTTGGACAGCGCGAGGTTGGTGGCGTTGAACAACTTCGAGCAGAACCGGCCCGACCCGGCGACCCACTCGGTGGCTATCGCCTGGTCCGCGCCCGGATTGGAGCCCCGGGCGAGGGTGAACCGCACGGCGTCCGCCCCGTAGTCCTCGATCCACTGCAGCGGGTCGACGGTGTTGCCCTTGGACTTCGACATCTTCTTGCCGTACTGGTCACGCACCAGGCCGTGCAATGCCACCGTGCGGAACGGGATCTGCGGTGCGCCGTGCTCGTCCCGGGTGGCGTAGAGCCCGAACATCATCATCCGGACCACCCAGAAGAACAGGATGTCGTAGCCGGTGACGAGCACGGACGTCGGGTAGAAGGCCCGCAGCGTGTCGGTTTCCTTCGGCCAGCCCATCGTCGAGAACGGCCAGAGGCCGGAGGAGAACCAGGTGTCCAGGACGTCCGGGTCCTGGGTCCAGCCCTCGCCGGGCGGCTCCTCATCCGGTCCCACGCAGCGGGTTTCGCCGTCGGGTCCGTACCAGACCGGGATCCGGTGCCCCCACCACAGCTGGCGGGAGATGGTCCAGTCGTGCATGTTGTCGACCCAGTCGAAGTACCTGGCCCCGAGCTCCTGCGGGTGGATCACCGTGCGGCCCTCCCGGACCGCATCACCGGCCGCCTTCGCCAGCGGCGCCACCTTGACGAACCACTGGGTGGACAGCCGGGGTTCGATGACGTCGTCGGACCGCGAGCAGTGCCCGACCGAGTGCAGATACGGGATCTTTTCCGCGACGATGCGGCCCTGCGCGCGGAGCTCCTCCTTGACGGCGGCCCGCGCCTCGAGCCGGTCCATGCCGTCGAAACGCGTTCCGGTGCCGGTGATGTGAGCCCGCTCGTCGAGGATGGTGGGCGCGTCGAGCCCGTGCCGCACGCCGATCTCGAAGTCGTTGGGGTCGTGCGCGGGGGTCACCTTGACCGCGCCGGTGCCGAACCTGGGATCGACATGGGTCGTCGGCGACGACCGGGATCTCCATGTTGATGATGGGCAGCAGCACGGTGCGGCCGACCAGGTGCCGGTAGCGCTCGTCGTCGGGGTGCACGGCGACGGCGGTGTCGCCCAGCATCGTCTCGACCCTGGTGGTGGCGACGACGACCGACTGCGAGGGATCGTCGAGCGAGCCGTAGCGGATGGACACCAGTTCACCGGCATCCTCCGAGTGCTCGACCTCGATGTCGGACAGCGCGGTGTGACACCCCGGGCACCAGTTGATGATCCGCTTCGCGCGGTAGATCAGCCCGTCGTCGAAGAGCTGCTTGAAGATCGTCTGCACCGCGGAGGACAGGCCCTCGTCGAGGGTGAATCGCTCCCGGTCCCAGTCGACGGAATCGCCCAGCCGCTTCATCTGCCCGAGGATGGCTCCGCCGGATTCGGCCTTCCAGTCCCAGACCTTCTGCACGAACAGCTCGCGGCCGAAGTCGTGACGGGTCTTGCCGTCGACCGCCAGTTGCCGCTCCACCACGTTCTGGGTGGCGATCCCGGCATGGTCCATGCCCGGCAGCCAGAGCACCTCGTCACCCGACATCCGGTGCCAGCGGGCGAGGATGTCCATCAGCGTGTGATCCAGGGCATGGCCGACGTGCAGGGTGCCCGTGACATTGGGCGGCGGCAGCACGATCGAGAACGGCCGCTTCGCGCCGCTGAGTACCGTCTGCTCGTCCGCCCGGAAGTACCCGGCAGCCATCCAGCGCTGGTACAGCGGGACCTCTACCGCCGCCGGGTCGTACTGTTTCGCCAGTTCCCTGCTCGGCAATTCGCCCCGATCGGCGGTGGTAGTCACCCGGCCAGTTTAGGTGCGCTGACCACCCGGTTCCGCACCCCGGAGCCACGCCGGGCGATAACGGCGATGGTTCAGTACGACCGCGGCAGCTTCAGGGTGTGCTGGGCGACGTAGTTCAGCACCATCTCGCTGTTCACCGGGGCGATCCGGAGCAGCCGGGCCATTCCCCACAGCGGCAGCAGTCCGTACTCGACGGAGAGCCCGTTACCGCCGTGCACCTGGATGGCCGCGTCGACGGCCTCGGTGGCCGCCTCGGCCGCCGCATACTTGGCCATGTTAGAAGCCTCACCGGCCGGCAGACCGTTGTCGTGCAGCCAGGCCGCCTTCGACGTCATCAGCGCGGCGAGTTCGACATTGATCTTGGCCTTGGCCAGCGGGTGGGACACCCCCTGGTGGGCGCCGATCGGGGTGTCCCACACGGATCGGGTACGCGCGTAGGCCGCCGCAGTGTCCACGGCGTAGCGGCCGATCCCGACGCCGAGCGCGGCGGCCGTGATCCGCTCCGGGTTGAGCCCGTCGAACAGCGGCAGCCAGCCCTTGCCCTCCTCGCCGATCAGCGCCGTCGCGGGCACCCGCACCTCGTCGTAGAAGACGGTGTACTGCCGGTCGGGGATCTGCGCTGCCACCTCGAGGCGATTCCAGCTGAGACCGGGCGCGTCCGATCGGAACGAGGAACAGCGAGATCTGCGCCTTGCCGGTCTACCGGGTCGGTGCCCGTCCTGGCGACCGTGATGATGGCCGCGGCCTCGTCGACCCCGGAGATGTAGTACTTCTGGCCGCTGATCAGGTAGTCGTCGCCGTCCCGCCGGGCGGTGGTGGCGATGTGGTGCGAGTTGGAACCGGCGTCGGGTTCGGTGATCGCGAAGATCATCTTCGTCCCGCCGTCCGCGAGCCTGCTGAGCCATTCCTGTTGCTGCGCAGCGGATCCGTGCCGGCGGAGCACCTCGACGCTGATCGCGCTGGACACCAGCAGGAGTCAGCAGCGGGCACCCGGCTGCCGCGGATTCCTCGGCGACCATGGCCAGTTCGGCCATCCCGGCGCCCCCGCCGCCGAATTCGGCCGGCACGTTGATGCCGATGAAGCCGGCCTTGCCGAGGTCGCTCCACAGTCCCGTCATCGGGGTGCTGGTGCGGCCGTGCTCGGCGTACTCGGCGGGGCCGTGGGTGAGGGTGATCTCCCGGATCGCGGCGCGGAGATCGGCGTACTCGGCAGGTTCGGTGAAGTCCGTCATGGTCTGTCGAGAATGCCAGATGTGAACGACGGTTAACAACAGCTGGGCGACCGTTTCACCCGAATGGATATCGACCGCTTCAGGGGGAAGGCGGGTGGGCCTACTCGGCCAGTGCCATCGGGCCGTACAGCGCCTGCTCGTCGTTGAACAGCGATACCGCGGCGATTCCCTCGTCGATCAGTTCCGGGTAGGTCTCGCTGAGCCACGCCTCGGCGGCATCCTGTGACTCGAAGGACACCGCCGGACCATCAGCCACCACGCCGGCCTCATCCGCATAGCGCCACAGGTACACCATCTCGAACTCCTGTTCATTGGTCGGCGATCACCGTCGGAGCGCCGCTACCGACGGTAAGCCAGGCACAGGATCGACGTCAGGAGGTTGGCCGTTTTCACCGACGTTTACCGTTCTCCTCACCAGCAGCGGTCACACTGCATCCACCGGCCGCACCGCAGGAGCCGTCCGTCCGATCGGCGGCCGGCCAGAACCTGAGCAGAGTCGACCACCAGGGAGTGCACATGCCGCTGGACCTTCCGGCCGTTCCCGCCCTCGACAACGACGCGGCGGCCGGGGCTGCGGAGCTCCGGCAGGCGCTTCCCGTCGGCGCCCTGGGGATCTGGGGATCGGTGATCGACCTGTTGGCGGCAGCAGCGGGCACCGCCGACCGCCCGCTCGCGCCCCGGCGGCCCCAACTGGTGGTCCTGGCCGCCGACCACGGCATCGCCCAGCTTGACATCTCGGCTGCACCTTCCGGCGAAACCACCAGACGCGCAGTCGATCTCGCAATCGGCCGGGGGTTGCCGGCGGCACTGGCGGGAGCGTCCGGCGTCGGCATCACCGTCGTCGACGTCGGGCTCGACGAGCCGGTGCCCGAGGTGCCGGACCGCGCGGAGGACGCCCGGCCGGCGAACCGCATCGATACCGGCGACGCGATGACACAACAGCAGGCGCAGGCGGCGTTCGAGACCGGGCGCCGGGTCGCGGACGCCGAGATCGACGCAGGGGCCGACCTACTCATCGGCGCCGTCTGCGGCGTCGGGGTCAGCACCCCGGTGGCTGTGCTGACGGCGGCGCTGACCGGAATGGAGCCCGTCGACGCGACCTCCCGTGGCTCCGGGGTGGACGACGGAGCCTGGATCCGGAAGGCCGCTGCCGTGCGGGACGCGCTGTTCCGCGTCAGGCAGGGGGATTCAGACGCACTCGCCATGCTGGCGACCGCGGGCGGCCCGGACCTGGCGGCACTCACCGGGCTGATCGCGCAGGCGGCGATCCGCCGCACCGTGGTGCTCATCCACGACATGCCGAGCACGGTCGCAGCGGTCCTGGCCCACCGGTTGGCTCCGGGATCGGACAGTTATCTGCTGGTCGCCGCCCTCGCCCCCGACCGCGGCCACCGACGACTGCTCGACCTGATCGGCCGGGAGCCGCTGAGCGACTGGTCCGTCACGGGCCACTCCGGTGTTGCGGCTCTGCTTGTGGTACCGGCGCTGGCAGCCGCGGCGCAGGCGTTCGACGACATCGACCGCACGCGCCCGGCACCGGAACGCTCGGCGTGTGCCATCGATTCGTGGGACGCCAGCCTGCTCTGACAGATGACGCGGTTGCCGCCGCTTGCGGAAAATCGTCTGGTCGGGGTGAATTCGCGGTCGTCGCCCTCTGCGCCTCCGGCGCGGCGATATGGTTGCCGCGCACTGTCCGAACTGTCGGGTTGGTACCGCCGCTTCGGGCTGTCCCGCTTCGCGGGCATCGAGTCAGGAAGTCCCGCGGTGTCGAGTCAGGAAGCCCCGCGGGCATCGCGTCAGGGAGGCACCTTCTCATGACACAGCCACAGGGACCGGTGGACGCCGGCCGGCCCCTTCCGGGGTCCCCTCCATCACAGACACCGCAATCACAGACACCACCGTCGCAGGCGCCACCATCACAGGGGGCACCATCACAGGCGGCACAACCCGCTTCGGCCGCGAACCTCGACCCTGCGGCGGTCGTGCGATCGAAGCCCTACCTGTCGGCGCTGGTGCTGGCCGCGATTCTCGGCATTCCCATCTCCGCGATCGCTTACGGGTTCCTGGCGCTGGTCAGCAAGATCCAGACGTACGTCTTCGACGACCTGCCGAAGATGGTGCTGGACGGCCCGGTCCCCGCTTGGTGGCCGATCCCGTGGGTGGCGTTGTCCGGGCTGCTGACCGCATTGACGATCAGCTACCTGCCCGGAAACGCCGGTCACTCACCCGCCTTCGGCTTCAAGACCGGTGGCGGGCCACCCAGTGGACCCGAGCTGATCTCGCGTCTTCCTGGCCGCGCTCACCACCCTCAGCCTGGGCGCCGTCCTCGGTCCGGAGGCGCCGTTGATCGCGATCGGCGGCGGACTCGGAGCCCTCGCGGTGCGACTGGCGAAGAAGGATGCGCCGCCGATGGCGGCCACCATCATGGCCTCGGCGGGCAGCTTCGCCGCCATCAGCACCTTGCTCGGGTCGCCGCTGCTGGGTGCCTTCCTGATCATGGAGGCGGCCGGAATCGGCGGGGCGACATTGACTCTCGTCGCCGTGCCTGGCCTGCTGGCCTCCGGGATCGGCGCGCTGATCTTCCTGGGCCTGGATTCCTGGACCGGCTTCGGCAGCTTCTCGCTGGGACTGACCACGGTGCCACCAGCGGTCGACCCCACCCTCGCCACGATGGGCTATGCGCTGCTGATGGGCGTGGTCGGCGCCGGCTTGGGCTGGATCATCCGGTGGATCGGACTGTCCCTGCGACCGCTGGTGCACGTCAACCGGGTGCTGGTCACCACAGCGCTCGGCCTGCTGATCGGGCTGCTGGCAATGCTCTACCAACTGGTCAGCGGCAACAGTTTCACCCAGGTGCTGTTCTCCGGCCAGGATGCGCTGCCCGAACTGGTGGCCGATGCGGCGGAATACTCGGTGGGCGCGCTGATCCTGCTGGTCGCCTGTAAGGGACTGGCGTACGGGCTGTCGCTCAGCGCGTTCCGCGGCGGCCCGGTGTTCCCCGCCATGTTCATCGGCGCCGCGTTGGGGATCGCTGTCAGCGGACTGCCCGGCATGAGTCTCGGCACCGGCCATCGGCATGGGCATCGGCGCGATGTGCGCGACCATGCTGCGGCTGCCGCTGACCTCGACGCTGTTGGCCACCCTGTTGCTCGGTGCCGACGGCGTCACGGTCACGCCGCAGGTGATCGTCGCGGTCGTAGTCGCGTTCGTGGTGTCCAACGTGCTTCCCCAACCGGAGGCGAAGGAGAAGGATCTGCTGCCCGGTCACCAGGCCGCCGGCCGGTCACCGGGCACCGGGCCGGCACCGAGTGCTGCCACTCCCGCCTGACGGCATCGGGTTCACTGCCGGGGGGCGTCGTCCGGCGGTGCGCCGGCAGGTTCGGTGGCTGCGGCGAGGGGCGGTGCGCCGGCAGATTCGGCGGCAGCTGCGGCGGGCCGTGCGCTGCGATGCTTGGCCACGCCCCGCTGAGCGGCGGACGACAGCAGTCTGATGATCAAACCCAGGACGACCAGGTTCAGCAGCATCTGGACCGTCACCAGACCGCGCATGCCGTCGGTCGCGGCGACGATGTCGCCGAAACCGACGGTCGCGAAAACCGTCACCGTGAAATACAGGGCGGTCGTGTGGTTGAGCGGGTGATTGAACACCGTCGGATCGCCCAGCGAATTGGACAGGTAGATCCGGGCGAAGATCAGCAGATAAAAGGCGATGACCAGCGTCAGGGCCTCGACGGCCCGCAGGATCGGGTACTTCGCCTTGATGATGGCGGGGACCTGAACCGCCACCACCGCACCGAAGATCAGCAGCTCGAGCACCACATAGGGCAGATCCGACTGCTCGCTGCCGATTTCCTTCGTCGGCAGGAAGAAGTAGACCGAGAACAGCACGACCAGCGACAGGACTATCCGCGTCGCCATACCGAGGACCGCCTTCCAGGCGGCACGCCGCGGTGGCATCTGCGCTATAGGAGCCATTTGGGTCATATCGGAGAAGCTTCCCCGGTTCAGCCTTTGTGTGCCAAGCGAGGCGCGCCGATGAGGGCGATCGTCGCGGCGGTCGACACGCTGACGATGACCATCAGCATCGCCCCCGTCCAGCCCGCCCGGTCGTACACCACAGCGCCCAGGAAACCGACCACGCTCGAGCCCGCGTAGTACGACAGCGAGTACAGGGCCGAAGCCTGGGATCTCGCGGCAGGCACCCGCTCCCCCGCCCAGGTCGCGGCGATCGCATGGCCGACGAAGAAGCAGAACGTGGTGACGACCAGACCGGCCAGCACGAGCCAGAGCGGATCGGCCAGCGTGAGCGCGGCTCCGAGCGGCCATGCCGATCCCCGCGCCGACCAGGACCGGGCCGACGGCCGAACCGGCCGACCAGCCGCCCCACCCCTGACGATCCGACGGTGCCGACCAGATAGGTCAGGAACAACAGGCTGACCACCGACGCCGGCAGCCGGTAGGGATCGTCCAGCAGCCGGAAAGCCGAGCAGGTTGTACACCGTGACGAAAGCCGCCCATCAGCAGGAACGCCTGGGCATAGAACACCCGCACCGTCCGGTCGGCCAGCGCCAACCGGATGCGTCCGCGCCGGCCGGCCGGTCGGACCACCCGCAGGGCGCGCGGAGTCCCGCGGCAACAACACCACGAACACGAGCACGGCAATCGCGACCAGGGTGGCCGTGGTTGCCAGCCCCCACCGCCAGCCCGCCAGCGAGGCCACGGCACCGGTCAGCACCCGCCCGGTGAGACCGCCGACGGTCGTCCCGGCGATGTAGAGCCCACCGATCGCCGCGGCTCGCCCGGAAGGTGCCTTCGACACCAGGTGCGCCATCGCCAGAGCCGGCAGGGCACCCAGTGCGAGCCCGGACACCGCACGCAGCACCAGCAGAACCTGGAAGGACGGGGCAAGTGGTAGCAGGGCGCCGGTGAGCGCCGCCACGACGCCCGACAGCGTCATCGCCCTGGCCCGGCCGATCCGGTCCGCGACGGACGCCCACGGCAGCACCGAGACCGCCAACGCCCCGGTGGCGACGGACACGGCCAGGGATGCCGTCGAACCCGTCAGGTCCCACTCGTCCGCAAGTGCTGGCAACACTGCCTGCACCGCGTACAACTCGGCGAACGTCGCGATACCGCCGGCGAACAGGGCCGCCGACAGTCGTGACTGCCCGGCCCGACCGGGGCGTGAGCCGGTCACAGCGTCATGGGGTCACAGGGCGTCACGGGCTCACGGGGCCCAGTCGACCGGCGTGCCGCCCTGCTCGACCAGCATCGTATTCGCCCGGGAGAACGGCCGGGAGCCGAAGAATCCGCGGTCGGCCGACATCGGTGACGGGTGGGCGGAGGCGATGACCGGGGTGCCATCCAGCAGGGGCCGCAACGTCTGCGCGTCCTTTCCCCACAGCACGGCGACCAGCGGGCCACCGCGGGCGACCAGCGCCCTGATCGCAGTCTCGGTGACCGGTTCCCAGCCCTTTCCGCGATGGGATGCGGGCCGGCCCGGTTCGACGGTCAGCACCCTGTTCAGCAGCAGCACTCCCTGATCAGCCCAGGCGGAGAGGTCGCCGTGAGCGGGAGGGGTGACGCCGGTGTCGTCCCGAAGTTCGCGGTAGATGTTGCCCAGCGACCTCGGCACCGGGCGCACGTGCCGGTCGACGGCGAACGACAGGCCGATCGGGTGTCCCGGAGTGGGATACGGGTCCTGTCCGACGACGAGCACCTTCACTTCCCGCATCGGCCGCTCGAAGGCGCGCAGTACCTGTTGCCCAGCCGGTAGGTAGGTCCGGCCGGCAGCCACTTCGGCGCGGAGGAAGGCGCCCATCGCGGCGATCTGGTCGGACACCGGCTCCAGGGCGGCGGCCCAGTCGTCATCGACGATCGAACGCAGCGGGGCGGGCATCGATCTCCTTCTCGGGGACGCGGGCTCCCGGCGTCCACCGGAGCCGACGGCGAGGCGTGGGGTTTGGCCGACGGGTCAGCCGAAATGGTCCCAGCCGGCTGTTGCCGTCCACAGCTGGCCATCGACGGAGACACCGCTGCCGGGTCCCACCGCTCCAATGACCGTCCAGCCCTCGGGCAGCGCACCGCCGCGCGGGAACGTCGCCGCCAGCGCGTGGTCGTCGCCACCGGTCAGGGCCCATTCCAGATGATTCTTGCCGAGCGCCGACGCCACCTCGAGCAGTCGAGGATTCACCGGGACGGCGGCCGAGCGAACGTTGATCGCGACGGCGGAGGCCACCGCGATGTGTCCCAGATCGGCCAGCAGGCCGTCCGACACGTCGATCATCGCCGTCGCCCCGGCAGCGGCCGCGGCGGGACCGGCGGGCAACGGTGGCTCGGGCACCCGGTACGCACCGACGGCAGCGGCGGGTGAGCGGAAACCCCTGGACAGCACGGCAAGTCCGGCCGCTGCCCAGCCGAGACGGCCGGTGACGGCGACGATGTCGCCATCCACGGCTCCCGACCGGAGCACCGCGGCGGCGCCGCCGAGGTCGCCGAGAACCGTCACCGCGATGGTCAGCACGTCGGAGCGGGTCAGATCACCGCCGACGACGCCGGCGCCGGCCTTGACCGCTTCCCCGTCCAGCCCGCGGCCGATCGCGGCGAGCAATTCGGTCGGGGTCTGCGGCGGAGCGCTGATCCCGACCAGCAGCGCGGTGGGCACCGCGCCCATCGCGGCGATGTCGGCCATCGCGGCCAGCGCGGCGCGCCGGCCGATCTGCTCCCCGGTCGCCCAGTCGGTTCTGAAGTGCACGCCGTCGACCAGCACGTCGATGCTCGCCACCACCCGTCCGTCGGGCGCCGCCACGATCGCGGCATCGTCGCCGGGCCCGAGCAGCGTGCCCGCGGGCTGACTCATCCCGGCGGTCACCGCGTCGATGACTGAGAACTCCCCCGCGGACGCCAGGGTCCCGGTTGCTGCCTGACCGACGGCGGGCGGGGCGGTTCGCGCCGTTCGTTCGGTCGGTGGTTGCGGCGTGGCGATGGGGCACCTCACAGAAGGACCGGATGGCTGTCGACGATGGCTATCGTGCCCGACCCGCGGGGTTCGCACGACCACCCCGGCAGGCAGCCGAACGGCAGTTCGGGGAACGGCGGCCCGCCGGGCACCTCTGATCGCGGCGCCGCCCGCGAGGCGGCTAGGCTCGGGCGGCGAAGTCGTCGCGAGTCCTCTGACGCGAGTCCTTTGAAAGGGGCACACCGTGGTGCAGGCGTTCATCCTCATCCAGACCGAGGTCGGCCAGGCCGCTGCGGTGGCCCAGGCGATCGCCGAGCTGCCGGGGGTGACCAGCGCCGAGGACGTGACGGGTCCCTATGACGTGATCGTCCGCGCGGAGGCGAACAGCGTCGACGAGCTCGGCAAGCTGGTGGTGGCCAGGGTGCAGGGCGTTTCCGGGATCACCCGCACGCTGACCTGCCCCGTCGTCCATCTCTGACGGTCCCGACCCGACGGGGCGGCGCAGCGCGGAGTGACCGAGCGCTCCCCCGACGGGGATCGGCTGCCGACCTGGCGCCTTGTCGCCGCGATCGCGCTGCCTGTTGCTCGCCATCGTGGTCGTCATCGTGCTGTCCCAGCTGGTCAACTCCCGCCCCCTGACGTCGGTCAGCGACCCGTTGCCGGTGTCCGCGGTGGATGCACCCGGCGCGTCGATGCGGCCTGCACCCAGTTGATGGCGGCCCTGCCGAACCCGCTGGCCGACCTGCCCCGTCGGCAACTGGAGCAGGGCAGTGACCCACAGCTCGCCGGAGTCGCGGCATGGGGCGAGCCGGCGGTGATCCTGCGGTGCGGGGTCCCGACGCCACAGGAATTGACCTGCACCGCCGTCATCCAGGAGGTGGACGGCGTCGCCTGGCTGCCGCTCGTCGGCACCGGGGCGACGACCTATCTGGCGGTCGACCGCTCGGTCCGGGTCGCGTTGACCATCCCGGACACCGTCACCAACACCGGCCCGTGGCAGGACATGTCGAAGATCATCGACAGCGACGCTGCCGGAGCAGCCGATCTGCTCGGGCGGTGTTCCGGTGCCGGCCGACCGGCGACTGAGCCGCGGCAGCTCGACGTCGACTGCAGGTCAGCGCAGGCCGGTCCCCCTGGCCAGCGCGGTCCGGATCAGCACCGTGATCAGCTCCCGGTAGCCCACCCCGCCTTCCGCCCACATCCGCGGGTACATCGAGATCGGCGTGAAGCCGGGCAGGGTGTTCACCTCGTTGATCACCACGTCGCCGTCCGGCCGGACGAAGAAGTCCACCCGCGCGAGCCCCTGGGCGTCCAGGGCGTCGAAGGCCCTGCCGGGAGAGGTCGTGGATCCGGGCGGTGACCTCCTCGGGCAGGTCCGCAGGGATGTCGAAGGTGGCGACGTCATCGAGGTACTTGGCATCGAAATCGTAGAAGTCGTGATCGCCGCCGACGTGGATCTGGGCCGTCGGTGACGCCTCGATCCGGCCGTCCGGGATACTCCAGCACCCCGCACTCGATCTCCCGGCCGAGGACCGCGGCCTCGACCAGCACCTTCGGATCGGTTCGCCGGGCGTTGTCGATCGCCGCCTCCAGGTCGGCCCAGGAGTCGACCCTGCTGACCCCGAGCGACGAGCCGGCCCGCGCCGGTTTGACGAACACCGGGAGCCCCAGCCGGTTCCGCTCCGCCTCGTCGAGGGTCTTCACCCCCGGCCGCAGCACCGCCCAGCTGCCGACCGGCAGGCCTTCGGCGGCCAGCAGCTTCTTGGTGAACTCCTTGTCCATCGCAGCTGCGGAAGCCAGCACCCCGGCGCCGACGTAGGGCACCCCGGCCAGCTCCAGCAGGCCCTGGATGGTGCCGTCCTCGCCGTACGGCCCGTGCAGCACCGGGAAGACGACGTCGACATCGGTCGACCGCGCGTGCCGCCGCCGGGATCCAGCGAGCACCATCGCCGAGGCGGTCGGGTCGGCGGTCAACGCGACCGCGATACCGGTGGTGACCGTCGGCAGCTCCCGTCCGACCGCCGCCGGGATCTCCGCGGCATCCATCAGCAGCCAACTGCCCTCGGGGGTGATGCCGACCGCCGTCACGTCGAACAGATCTGTATCGATGTTGGCCAGCACACCGGCCGCCGAGATGCACGAAACGGGATGCTCACCGCTGCGTCCCCCGAAGACGACGGCCACCCGAATGCGCTCGGAACCCATGAGCACACACCCTAGGGCCGGCCCGGTCGGTCGCCCGGCCCGACTCGCAGACGGCCCGACTCGCAGACGGCCCGACTCGCAAACGGCCGCCGGTCACTCGGGGCTGTGCGGCCGGTCCATCAGGTACCGGATCATCTGGCCGGGCGGCAGATGGCGGTAGCAGACCTGGTACACCGATTCGGTGATCGGCATGTCGATCTTGTGCCGGAGGGCGAGATCGCGCACCGACCGGCAGCTGACCACGCCCTCGGCCACCTGCCCGCCGGTCGCCTCCAGCGCGGCCTCCAGCCCGAGCCCGGCGGCCAGCCGGCCGCCGAGCGTGCGGTTGCGGGACAGCGGTGACGAGCAGGTCGCCACCAGGTCGCCGAGCCCGGCGAGACCGGCGAAGGTGGCCGGCGACGCACCGAGCTCGACGCCGAGCCGGGTCACCTCGTTGAGCCCCCTGGTGATCAGCGAGGCGGACGGTGTTCAGACCCAGCCCGAGGCCGTCGGCGATGCCGCAGGCGAGCGCGACGATGTTCTTGCCGGTGCCGGCGATCTCCGCGCCGATGACGTCGGTGATGGTGTACGGCCGGAAGTACGGGTTGGCACTGGCTACCTGGACGGCCATCGCCCGCTCGTGGTCGGTGCACGCCAGCACCGTCGCGGTGGGCCTGCCCGAGGGCGATCTCGACGGCCAGGTTCGGTCCGGTGAGCACGACGATCCGCTCGGGGTCGACCTGCCCGACCCGCTCGATGACCTCGCTCATCCGCAGCCCGGTGCCGATCTCGACGCCCTTGGCCAGCGACACGATCGGCACGGTCGGCGGCATCGAGTCCCGGAACACCCGGAGGTTCTCCCGCAGCGCCTGGCTGGGCACGCCCAGCACGACGGCGTCCACACCGTCCAGCGCCTCGTCGAAGTCCGAGGTCGCGCCGACGGACTCCGGGAGCCGGATGCCGGGCAGGTAGTCGACGTTGTGATGGGTCTCGCGCACTGCGACGGCCACGGAGTCCCGACGTGCCCACAGCGTCACCGAGCGACCGGCATCGGCGAGCACCTTGGCGTAGGTCGTTCCCCACGACCCGGCGCCCAGAACCGCGACCCGCTCGATCGGCCGCCCGGCTGCCGTCAACTGATCGACCCGTCCGTGGGCATCCGCCCACCGGCCCGGGCGGGGTCGCCGTTCGGCTCTCCATCAGCCGCCGCCCCGTTCGGAACCCCGTTCGGCTCCCCGTTCGACACCCCGTTCGACACCCCGTTCGACACCGGCGGGACGGCCGAACCGGCGTCCGCCACCGCTGCCGCTGCCGACTCGGCTGCGGCCACCGCCTTCTCGGTCCGTTCCGGACCCACGGCCGGATCGGCCTTCGCCGCATCGGCCTGCCGTTTGGCGATGCGTTCGGCCTTCTTCAGGTCGAAGAACTCGACAGGTGGTGTCTCGTCACGGATCTCGGCCACCATGTCGCGAACCTTGGTCATGATCAGCAGTGAAGCGTCCCGGATCGACCTGGCGTCCACCGGCCTGGACCGCAGTTCGGTGAGGTCGATCGGCTCGCCGAACACGATGTGGATGTCCTTGCGCGGCAACGGGTGGAACTTGCGGCCCTCGGCGTAGGAGTCGTACACCAGGTTCGTCCCCCAGTGCGCCACCGGGATGACGGGGAAGTCGCCCGACAGGGCCAGCGCGCCGGCTCCCGGCCGGGGCTTCATCGGCCAGTGCCCGGGATCGCGGGTGACGGTGCCCTCCGGGTAGATCAGCACCACCTTGCCCCTGCGCAGCGTCTCGGTGGCCAACTCCAGGCTGGCCTGGCCGGCACCGGCGCCACCGCGCTCGACCGGGATCTGCTCCGAGTCCGGCCAGGGCCTGGCCGAGCACCGGCACCTTCCACAGCGAGGCCTTGGCCAGGAAGCGCGGGACCCGCCCGGACTTGCGCACCGCCACCGAGTCGTAGAGCGGGTCCAGATGCGAGACATGGTTGGCCACCAGCAGGTAGCCACCCTCGATCTCGATATTCTGCGTTCCGGCAATCCGCTTGCGGCCGAGCAGGAATGACAGCGGATACATCACGATCTGGCAGAACGTCAGCCAGGCATTGCCCTTCTCGTGCACCGGACTCCGCGCCACCGTTGGCTCCTTCTCCCACTCCGAACGCCGGCGTCTGCAGAAGTCAGCGCCGCGCCGGCATGTGTGCCGATCACCCTAAGGCCTCGTGACCCGGCCCGGGCGCCCGCAGCGGCCGGACCGCATCCACCCGCCGAACCCGGCCCGCGGCGACAAGAGTCCGGGTGGTGTGGCATGGAAAGGGACCGGCACGGGAGAATGACCCGGTGACTGCCAGCAGAGGTTCCCGGACCAACTCCAGCTCGACCCCGGCTCCGCGCCCCGCGCCCCGGTCGGGCCGGTCGCAGGGGACCGCGCAGCGGGCTGCGAGGCCGGCCCAGAACCCGGCCGCGGGCAACCCGACGGCGAGCCCGCCGTCGGGAACGGGAACGCTCCGCAGCAGGATCGGCCGGTGGAACCATCGCCGGAGGCGTCGACCGGACAGGCGTCGAACGGGCCGGCGTCGACCGGCGCGAGCAGCATCGACCGGGCAGGCATCGACCGAATCGGCGTCGAACGGGCCGGCCGCCGCCCGTTTTCCGGTCCTGAACGACGGTATCGGTACGTTCACCGGCCGGTTGATCGTCGAGGAAACGGCCGTCGAGCCGTTCCACGGTGGTGCATCGGAAGCTGTCGGCAAGACCGTGGTGAACGACGAACCCCTGCCGGAGGACCGGTTCTCCAACCGCGAGCTGAGCTGGCTGGACTTCAACGCCCGGGTGCTCGCCCTCGCCGAAGACCCGGAACAGCGGCTGCTCGAGCGGGCGAAGTTCCTGGCCATCTTCGCCTCCAACCTCGACGAGTTCTACATGGTCCGGGTGGCCGGCCTGAAACGCCGTCGTGACATGGGCCTGTCGGTCACCAGCGCCGACGGCTTGACGGCGTCCGAGCAGCTCGCGCTGATCTCCGCACGGACCCAGGAACTGGTCGACCGGCAGGGCCGCTGCTTCACCGACGACGTCCTGCCCGCGATGGCCGAGGCCGGCATCCGGATCGTGCACTGGCAGTCGATCGACCCCGAGGACCGGGAGCGGCTGGCCGACTACTTCACGTCCCAGATCTTCCCGGTGCTGACCCCGCTGGCCGTCGACCCCGCGCACCCGTTCCCGTACATCTCCGGGCTCAGCCTGAACATGGCGATCATCGTCCGCGACCCGGAGACCCGCGCCGAGCGGTTCGCCAGGGTGAAGGTGCCCAACAACGTCGACCGGTTCGTCCGGGTCCGCCGCGGCGTCAACGACTTCCTGCCGCTGGAAGATCTGATCGCCGCCCACCTGGCCGAACTCTTCCCCGGGATGGACGTCGTCGAGCACCAGGTCTTCCGGGTGACCCGGAACGCGGATCTCGAGGTCGAGGAGGACCGCGACGAGGACCTTCTGCAGGCGCTGGAACGGGAGCTGGCCCGGCGCCGCTTCGGGCCGCCCGGTGCGGCTCGAGATCACCGACACCACCAGCGAACGGGTGCTGGCGCTGCTGCTCGGCGAACTGGACGTCGACCCGTCGGACGCCGTGGAAGTGCCCGGGCTGCTGGACCTCTCGAGCCTGTGGCAGCTCTACGGGCTGGACAAGCCGACGTTGAAGGACGCGCCGTTCGTGCCGGCGACCAACCCGGCGTTCGCCGAGGGCGAGACGCCGAAGAGCGTGTTCGCCACCCTGCGGGACGGAGATGTGCTGCTGCATCACCCGTATGAGTCGTTCGCCACCACGGTGCAGCGGTTCATCGAGCAGGCGGCCGCCGACCCGCAGGTGCTGGCGATCAAGCAGACGCTGTACCGCACCTCCGGCGACTCCCCGATCGTCGACGCGTTGATCTCCGCTGCGGCGGCCGGCAAGCAGGTCGTCGCGCTGGTCGAGATCAAGGCCCGCTTCGACGAGCAGGCGAACATCTCCTGGGCGAAGGCGCTGGAACGTGCCGGCGTGCACGTGGTCTACGGACTCGTCGGCCTCAAGACGCACTGCAAGACCGCGCTGGTGATCCGGCAGGAGGGCAAGACCCTGCGCCGGTACTGCCACATCGCGACCGGCAACTACAACCCCAAGACCGCCCGCATCTACGAGGATCTCGGGCCTGCTGACGGCCGACCCCGACATCGGCGCCGACCTGACCGACCTGTTCAACGTGCTGACCGGGTACTCGCGGCAGACCGAGTACCGCAACCTGCTGGTCGCCCCGCACTCCATCCGCAGCGGCATCGTCGCCCGCATCGAACGCGAGATCGACCACCAGCGCGACGGTCGCGGCGGCCTGGTGCGGCTGAAGATGAACTCGATCGTCGACGAGAAGGTGATCGACGCGCTCTACCGCGCGTCGCGGGCCGGTGTCCAGGTCGACGTGACGGTGCGCGGCATCTGCGCACTGCGGGCCGGAGTTCCCGGCCTGAGCGAGAACATCACCGTCCGCTCGATCGTCGGCCGGTTCCTGGAGCACTCGCGGATCTTCTACTTCCGCAACGGCGGTCAGAACGAGGAGTACTGGATCGGCAGTGCGGACATGATGCACCGCAACCTCGACCGCCGGGTCGAGGCCCTGGTCCAGGTCAAGGATCCGGCAGCGACCGATCGTGATGGCCGGCCTGTTCGACGATGGCCGCTGCTCCCGAGACCCGTTGCTGGGTGCTGGGTCCCGACGGATGGTTCAAGTCGCCGGCCGACGGACCGGGTAGGGACATGCAGGAAGAGCTGCTCCGCCGGGGCGTTGCCCGTGGCGAATGACGCCGCGGGCGCCGTCATCCACGCCGCGGGCGCCGTTCTATGGCGCCCCTCGCGGCGGTACGGCGTCCGGGTAGCCCTGGTGCACCGGCCCGCGGTACGACGACTGGTCGCTGCCGAAGGGGAAGGCCGAGCCCGGAGAGGTACCGATCGTCACCGCTGCCCGGGAGGTGCAGGAGGAGACCGGCTGCCGGGCCGCCATCGGCCGGTCGCTGACAACCGTGTCCTACAAGGCAAGTGGCGGACCGAAGACGGTGCACTACTTCGCGGCAAAGCGGATCGACGGCACGTTCACGCCGAACAAGGAGGTCGACCAACTCGAGTGGCTGCCGCCCGCGAAGGCCGCGGAGATGATGACCTACGAGTTCGATCAGGCGGTGCTGAGCACGTTCTCGCTGGAGCCCGCGGCGCTGACCGGCGTGGTGCTGTTACGGCATGCCAGAGCCGGTCACCGCGAGGAGTACAACGGCGACGACGCGCTGCGCCCGCTGGACGCCAAGGGCCGCAAGCAGGCTCAGGCGCTGCTCGGGGAACTCGCCGCCTTCGCCCCGGACGCCGTGCACAGCGCACCGCTCGAACGATGCAGGGCCACCGTCGCGCCACTGGCCGAGACGCTCGGCAAGGAGGTGTTCTTCGAGCCGGTGCTGGCCGAGGACGCCTACCGCGACGACCCGGCCGGCGCCCGGCGTCGACTTGTCGAGCTCGGCGGCGGAACAGCAGGACGGCGGGACGGTGCTGGTGTGCAGCCAGGGCGGAGTCATCCCGGGCGTGGTGAAGTCATTGGCGGGCCGTTCGGACGTGCCGATCGGCGAGGTCAGCACGCCGAAGGCGGCGTACTGGTTCCTGTCGTTCGACGACCGCCGGATGGTGCAGGCGGATTCGTACCCGTCACCGGTTGTCTGACATCGCCGCCCGCCTACTGCGGCCCGGCTTTCGCACCTGACACGCAGCATTCGGCGGGCGGCGGCTGCTGCCGTCGCCCGCCGAACGAGCTGAAGCCGTCGCTACTTCGCCTTCGCCGTCGCGCGGCGCGCGGTCGGCTTGGCAGCGGCTTTGGGGGCGGCCGCGGCCTTGGTGGCCGGAGCCGTCTTGGCGGCGGTCGCCCGCGGGGTCCGGGTGGTGGTCGTCTTGGCGGCGGTGGTCTTCGGTGCCGCAGCCGCAGTCGTCGTCTTGGCGGCGGTGGCGCGGGTCCGGGTCGTCGGTGCTGCCGCCGCAGCGGGCTTGGCGGCCGCGGGCTTGGCCGCTGCCCGGGTCCGAGTGGTGGTGGTACCGGCCGTCTTCGCCGCCGCGGTCGCCCGGGGCGCCCTGGTGGTGGTCGTCCTCGCGGCAGCCGCCGGAGCGGTGCCCGCCTTGGCGGCAGCAGCTGCTGCACGCGCGCTGGTGGGCTTACCGGTCGGCTTGGGCAACTTCACCGTCCCGGCGATGACGTCCTTGAAGTACTTGCCGGGACGGAACGCGGGCACCGTCGTCTTCTTCACCTTGACCGCCTCGCCGGTCCGCGGGTTCCGGGCGGTACGCGCTGCCCGCAGCCGCTTCTCGAAGACGCCGAAGCCGGAGATCGAGACGTTGCGGCCCTTTTGCACCTCGCGCTGGACCAGATCGATGAAGCCTTCGACGGCGACCTGCGCGGCCTTCTTGTCACCGTCCAACCGCTCGGCGAGCTGGTTGATCAGATCGGTCTTGTTCACTGTCCCTCCCAGGACTCTCCGGCCCACGGCAAGTGGGGGCCGATTGGTCGCTCACGGTAGGCGCAAAATCGCCGGAGCGCTAGCCCGCCACGCCCAGGAGTCAGTGTGTTCTAACGGTTCTCACACTATCCGGAGTCACCTCAGCAGGCTCGACCGGACCGTGCGAATGTCGCACTGAGTAACCGACTGAGCGGCGAGAACCGTTGCAGTGCAACGGCTCTCCGGTAGCTGGACCGCCGCTGACCTGCCGGGATCGGAGTGCCGATGACGATCACCCGGTGGTCGGCAGAAAGTCCGGACGATGTGTCTCAAAATTCGCTGATTTCGTCGGCGTGCCGCAGGGTCAGGGAGATGTCGTCCCAGCCTTCGATCAGCCGCCAGCGGGTGTAGGATCGACCGAGAAAGGGATCACCAGCGAGCCGCGCCGAGATCGTTTGCTGCTCTAGGTCGACCGTCACCTCGGTGCCCGGCTCGTTCTCCAGCAGCTTCCACAGCAACTCGACGTCGTCCTGGGTGACCTCGGCGGCGAGCAGCCCGCCCTTTCCGGCATTGCCGCGGAAGATGTCGGCGAACCGCGGCGAGATGACCACCCTGATCCCGTAATCCATCAGCGCCCAGACCGCATGCTCGCGTGACGATCCCGTTCCGAAGTCGGCGCCGGCGACCAGCACCGACCCGCCCGCGAAGGCCGGCATGGTTCAGCACGAACGTCGGGTCGGCGCGCCAGGCGGCGAACAGCCCGTCCTCGAAACCGGTCCGGCTGATTCGCTTGAGGTAGACGGCCGGGATGATCTGGTCGGTGTCGACGTTGCTGCGGCGCAGCGGGATCCCGACTCCGGTGTGCGTGGTGAAGGCGTCCATCGTTGTGCTCCTGGATGTCTGTGCTGCTGGCGGTCGATGGCGGGACGCAGCGATCGCCGGTCGGCACGGCGGCTCGGTCGCGGCGGTTCAGCGAGCGCGCCGACCGGGTCGAGATCGGCCGGGGAGGAGAGGGTTCCGCGCACCGCGGTGGCGGCGGCGACCAGCGGCGAGACCAGATGGGTGCGGCCGCCCTTGCCCTGCCGGCCCTCGAAGTTCCGGTTCGAGGTCGACGCGCTGCGCTCGCCGGGGGCGAGCTGATCCGGGTTCATGCCCAGGCACATCGAGCATCCGGCGCTGCGCCACTCGGCGCCGGCGGCCGCTGAAAACCGCGTCCAGGCCCTCGGCCTCGGCCTGCGCCTTGACCCGCATCGAGCCGGGCACCACCAGCATCCGCAGCGTCGGGTCGATGTGCCGGCCGCGCAGGACGTCGGCGGCCGCCCGCAGGTCCTCGATCCGGCCGTTGGTGCAGGATCCGAGAAACACGGTGTCGACGTGGATCTCGCGCAGCGGCGTGCCGGCCGTCAGGCCCATGTACTCCAGCGCCCGCTCGGCGGCGCTGCGCTCGTTGTCGTCGGCGATCAGCTCCGGGTCCGGCACGACTCGCCGACAACGGCAGTCCCTGACCGGGATTCGTGCCCCAGGTGACGAACGGCGTCAGCGCGTCGGCGTCGATGATCACCTCGGCATCGAAAACCGCGTCGTCGTCGGTGGTCAGCGACGACCAGTAGGCGACGGCCTGGTCCCACTGCTCGCCCTCGGCGCGTGGTCGCGACCCTTGACGTAGGCGAAGGTGGTCTCGTCGGGGGCGATCATCCCGGCCCGTGCACCGGCCTCGATGGACATGTTGCAGATCGTCATCCGGCCTTCCATCGACAGCGCCCTGATCGCCTCGCCGCGGTATTCCAGGACATAGCCCTGGCCGCCGCCGGTGCCGATCTTGGCGATGACCGCCAGCACGATGTCCTTCGCGGTCACGCCAGGGGCGAGCGTGCCCTCGACGGTGATCGCCATGGTCTTGAACGGCTTGAGCGGCAGCGTCTGGGTGGCCAGCACGTGCTCGACCTCGCTGGTGCCGATGCCGAAGGCCAGCGCGCCGAAGGCGCCGTGGGTGGAGGTGTGCGAATCGCCGCAGACGATCGTCATTCCCGGCTGGGTCAGCCCGAGCTGCGGGCCGACCACGTGCACGATGCCCTGCTCGGCGTCGCCCATCGGGTAGAGCCGGACGCCGAACTCGTCGCAATTGGCGCGCAGGGTGTCGACCTGCAGCGTGAACCGCTGACACCAGATGTCCGACGAATGCAGCAGGGCATCGACGCCGCCGATCGGTCGGCACGTTGTGGTCCTCGGTGGCCAGCGTCAGATCGGGCCGGCGGACCGGGCGGCCGGCCTGCCGCAGGCCCTCGAACGCCTGCGGGCTGGTCACCTCGTGCACCAGGTGCAGGTCGATGTACAGCAGGTCGGGCTCACCCTCCGCGGCGTGCACGATGTGTGCGTCCCAGACCTTTTCGGCGAGCGTCTGCCCCATTGCGACCTCCTTCTCGGCAGCTGCGTGGTCCGGTCCTGACCCGCGCGTCCGCGATGGACATCTCAGCATGCGGGAATCTAGTATCGCTGCATGGGAAAGTCTAGCGGCATCGGCGTACTGGACAAAGCGGTACAGGTGCTGCAGGTCGACGTGCCGTCGGCGCCCACCGGCCTGGCCGATCTGTGCGCCGCCACCGGGCTGCCCCGGGCGACCGCGCACCGACTGGCGGTCGGCCTCGAGGTGCACGGGCTGCTGACCCGGGACGCCAACGGGCGCTGGTGCCCCGGGCCGCTGCTGGCCGTGCTCGCGGCCGGCGCGCCGGATCCGCTGGTGACCGCATCGGCCGACGTGCTGCCGCGGCTGCGCGACCGGACCGGCGAGAGCGTGCAGGTCTACCGGCCCGACGGGCTGTCCCGCATCTGCATCGCGGTGGCCGAGCCGACGTCCGGACTGCGGGACACCGTCCCGCTGGGCTCCCGGCTGCCGATGAGCGCCGGGTCCGGCGCCAAGGTGCTGACCGCCTGGGCCGACCCGTCGACCCAGCGTGCGGTGCTGGCCTCCGACGCCACCTTCACCGAGCGGACCCTGGCCGAGGTGCGGCGGCGCGGCTGGGCGCAGTCGGTGGCCGAACGTGAGACCGGGGTGGCGTCGGTCTCGGCACCGGTTCGCGACCCGAAGGGCGCCGGTGATCGCCGCGGTGTCGGTGTCCGGGCCGGTGGAGCGGATCGGCCGGCGCCCGGGGGCGCGGTGGGCCGGGGACCTGGTGGAGGCGGCAGACGCGCTGACCGCGCGGCTGTGAACCCGGACGGACCGCACCGGGAAGGACGAGCCAACCAGGGAACGACAAGCCAACCCGGGAAGGACAAGCCAACCAGGGAAGACAGACCACCAGGAACGGACCCGGACGGACAGACTAGCCAGGGAGGGACGGACCAACCAAAAACGGCGGTCGCGAGCAGCCCGCACCCACCGACGCTCGATCGAGGCTCGGGCTCACGCTCGGCCGGGAGCAGAGAGCGAAGATCCCGAAACGCAGGTGCGTTCCGGGATCGCCTGCTGGTAGCCCGAAGGGATCGGACCCTCGCTACCGCCGTGAGAGGGCGGCGTCCTAGGCCGCTAGACGACGGGGCCCTAGATCTCCGGACTCCGCCACTTTCGTGTCGAAGTCCGACTGCAGATGCTACACGAAGCGCGGCCAACCGGGCCGCGTGAATAATCCAGCATCTCGCTGGGGTACTAGGACTCGAACCTAGAATGAGGGAATCAGAATCCCTAGTGTTGCCAATTACACCATACCCCAAGGGGGCCCGCTGGATAAGGCACTGCTCCGGGCGGGCGCCGAGGGAACGATACTACCTGCCGCGCAGCCCAACCGCACGGGCACATCGAGCTCAGCGCTCGGCACTGCGACCGACCGCCGCTCGCCGGCTGTCATACTCGGGTGGTCGTGCGTCCAGACTCAGGCGCCGCCAGGCCAGCCGGCCCGCAAGCGCCGCGCGTCCCGCGACCCAGCAACTCCAGCGACTCGTACAGCGGCGGCGAGATCGTCCGCCCGTGACGGCGACCCGGACCGGGGTGAAGGCCACCTTCGGCTTGAGCCCGAGATCGTCGATCAGCGCAGCCTTCAGCGCCGGTTCCAGCGAGGCGGCGTCGAAGTCGGGCAGACCCTCCACCGCGGTGATGGCCGCCTCCAGCACCGGCCTGACGCCGGCGTCGAGCACCTTCGCGGCCGCAGCCGGATCGACGGCGAACTGCTCGTCCGGGATGAACAGGAACCGACCATCGCCGCGGCCTCGGACAACAGCGCGGACCGCTCCTGCACCAGCGGCGCCGCCGCCTGGACGAGCCCCCGCTGCTTCGCATCAGGCTCCGGGGTAGCAGCCCCGCGCGACGAAATAGGACTCAAGCCGCTGGGCGAAGTCCTCCGGAGTCAGCATCCGCAGATGAACGCCGTTGATGGACTCGGCCTTCTTCCGGTCGAACCGCGCAGGGTTGCGGGCAGGTAGTATCGTTCGTCGGCGCCCGTCCGGTCACGGTGAATCAGGCGTCCATGGGGTATGGTGTAATTGGCAACACTAGGGATTCTGATTCCCTCATTCTAGGTTCGAGTCCTAGTACCCCAGCGGTTGGCAGTGATGTGCCGGCAAACTACAACAATGATCGTTGTATTCCCCGGCTGGTGGTGTAGCATTTCCATGCGGATCCGGCAGGCCAGTGCTGCTGCGCGGTCCGTGGAGCAGCAGTCAGAGGGCACCCGTCGTCTAGCGGCCTGGACGCCGCCGGCGGTGCTGCGAGGGTTCAAATCCCTTCGGGGCTCTTCCGAGCATCCGGGATCCCGGAGCGCATCGTGCGCTCCGGATTTCTCCTTCCCGGTGCGGTGTCTCGTCACAGCCGCGCGGTCAGCGCGTCTGACTGCCTCCCCACCAGGTCCCCGGCCCACCGCGCCCCCGGCACCGGCCGGTTCGCTCCACCGGCCCGGACACCGACACCGCCGCGATGACGGCGCCCTTTGGGTCGCGAACCGGTGCCGAGACCGACGCCACCCCGGTCTCACGTTCGGCCACCGACTGCGCCAGCCGCGCCGCCGCACCTCTGCCAGGGTGCGCTCGGTGAAGGTGGCGTCGGAGGCCAGCACCGCACGCTGGACGGAAGCGTCGGCCCATGCGGTCAGCACCTTGGCGCCTGATCCTGCGCTCCGGCAGCCGGGACCCCAGCGGGACGGTGTCCCGCATCCGGATGTCGGCTCGCCGCACCGCGATCCGGATGCGGGAGCAACCCGTCGGGCCGGTAGACCTGCACGTTCTCGCCGGCCGGTCCGCGCAGGCCGTGGCAGGACGTCGGCCGATGCGGGTAGCCGGCGGAATCTCGGAGCGCCGGCCGCGAGCACCGCAAGCAGGGGACCGGGGCACCAGCGCCCATGGCGTCCCGGGTTAGCAACCCGTGCACCTCGAGGCCGACCGCAAGTCGGTGCGTGGCCCTGGGCAGCCCGGTCGCGGCGCAGATCGGCGAGGCCGGTGGGCCCGACGGCACTGACCTGCAGCACCTGTACCGCTTTGTCGAGTACCCGATGCCGCTGAGACTTTCCATGCAGCGATACTAGATTCCCGCATGTTGAGACGTCCATCAGCTGAGAGGACCAGCAGTCAGAAGGAGTCGCAATGGGGCGCACGCTCCCGAGAAGGTCTGGGACGCACACATCGTGCACGCCGCTCCGGGTGAGCCCGACCTGTTGTTCGTCGACCTGCACCTGGTCCACGAGGTGACCGCCCGCAGGCGTTCGACGGCCTGCGGCTCGCCGGCCGCCCGGTCGACGGCCCGATCTGACGCTCGCCACCGAGGACCACAACGTCCCGACTGAGTTCGGCGGCGGGTCGATGCCCCGCGGCCCCTTCGTCGGCAGCAATCTGTTGATCAAAGATGCGGTTCCGGCTGCAGGTCGACACGTTGCGCGCCAATTGCGAAGAGTTCGGGTGCGGCTCTACCCGATGGGCGACGCCGAGCAGGGCATCGTGCACGTGGTCGGCCCACAGCTCGGGCTGACCCAGCCGGGAATGACCATCGTCTGCCGCGACTCACACACGTCCACCCACGGCGCACTCGGCGCGCTCGCCTTCGGTATCGGGACCAGCGAGGTCGAGCACGTCCTTGCCACCCAGACCCTGCCGCTGAAGCCCTTCAAGACCATGGCGGGATCACCGTCGACGGCACCCTCGCCCCCGGCGTGACGGCGAAGGACATCGTCCTTGCTGTCATCGCCAAGATCGGGTACCGGCGGCGGCCAGGGCTACGTACTCGAGAATCGCGGCGAGGCGATCAGTGGGCGTTGTCCATGGGAGGGCCGCCGATGACATGGCTGCAACATGTTCGATCGAGCCGGTGCACGGGCGGGAATGTCATCGCCCGGGACGAGACGACCTGTAGACGTCAAGGGACGCGACATCGCCCCGAGCGGGTGAGCTGTGGGACCAGGCGGTGGCCTACTGGTCCATATGCTCAACGACGACGATGCCCTGTCTTCGACGTGACATGGTCGTGCGCCGCCACCGAACTGGCGCTGTGTCCTGGCACTGGGGCACGATATCCGGTCAGGGACTCCGTTAGGCGAGCGTCCCGACCCGGACTATCGTCGACGACAACGAGCCGGCGGCGGCCGAGCGGGCGCTGGAGAAGATGGGCCATGGGCGCAGCCACTACGCGAGATCCATGTCGATACCCTGTTCTCGGAACTGCACCAACGGGCCGAACGAGGAAGGGCCGTGCCGAAGATGCACCTGCGCGGGCGGCGCACGACCACGCTAGAATGCTGGTGGCCATGGCCGAGGGTCAAGGCCCAGGCCGAGGCCAGGGCCTGGGAAACGCTGTTCTTAAGCGGCGCCGGGCGAACCGCGCAGCGCCGGATGCTCAGATGTGTGGGAATAATCCGGATCAGCTCCGCCCGGGTGAGCGCAGCGCGTCGACGTCGGATCGGGAACTTCGAGGGCGGCAGGGCAAAGGCGGCAGCACATCTCCCGTGTCGCCGCTCGTCGCCGCCGCGTCGCGATGCGGGACGCTCTCCTCACCGGCCATCTGCCGACCCGTCGACGCCTGCCCGGCCGCCGCTGACCGTCGGCCACGGCAGTCCCCTCCACGTCATACGCCGAGCAGATACAAGGACACGCAATGGACGCCTTCCACCACGCACACCGGCATCGGGTTCCCGCTGCGGCGCCACGGAGCGCTCAACACCGATCAGGATCCATCCGCATGCTACCTCAAGCGGATCAGCCGGACCGGTTTCAACGAGCTGCTCACCGCCTGCGTGCCGACCACGCTCGTGCTCAAAGCCGTCCGCCTCTGTGCGGCGGGTCGGTGCTGGTCGCGGGATCCGACTTCAGGAACAGGATGCTTCACGCCGAACATGCGGTCTGGGCCTGATGGATTACGGGATCAGGGTGGTCATCTCACCGCGGTTCGCCGACATACTTCTCCACGGCGATGCCAGAAAAGGGCAGGTACTAGCAGCAGAAGCTAGCAGGATGGTGACAAGTGCAATTGTGGTGGAAGCTGCTGAAGAAACCGGCCCAGAACGCGGTGACGGTGACTTTTACTAGAGCTCCGGACCATTCTCGGCAGGCTCCTAGTGATCCCTGTCTCGGTCGACTCCTACACCCGGTGGCGGTAAGCCATCGAAGGGTGGGAGGCGGAGCATCTCCCTGACACTGCGGCACGCCGACGAAATCAGCGAGTTCGAGACACATCGTCCTGAATTTCTGCCCACCACCGGGTGATCGTCATCGGCACTCCGATCCCGGCAGGTCAGCGGGGTCCCCTCCCGGAGAGCCGTTGCACTGCAAGGCTTCTCACCGCTCAGTTCGGTTACTCAGTGCGACATTCGCCGGTCCGGTCGACCTGTTGAGGTGACTCCGGATAGTGTGAGAACCGTTAGAACACACTCCTGGGCGTGGTGGCCTAGCGCTCCGGCAATTTCTGCGCCTACCGTGAGCGACCAATCCACATGGCGGAGACTGTAGGAGGGACAGTGAACAAGACCAATCTGATAGAACCAGCTCACCAAGCGGTTGAGGACGGTGCAAGTTAAAGAAGGCCAGCGCAGGTCACGAAGGCTTCGTTGATCTGGTCCAGCGCGAAGGAGCTGTAAAAAGACAACGTCTCAATCTCCGGCTTCAGGTGTCTTCGAGAAGCGGCTCCGCGCCAGCGCCCGCCGGAAACCGCGGACCGGCAAGGGTGTCAAGGTGAAGAAGAACGACACGGTGCCCGCATTTCCGCTCCGGCGAGTACTTCGAGGACGGTCATCGCCGGGACGGTGAAGTTGCCCAAGCCGACCGGTAAGCCCACCAGCGCGCGTCAGCAGCTGCTGCACCAAGGCGGGCACCGCTCCGGCAGCTGCGCGAGGACGACCACCGCCAGGCGCGGCCGGCAACCGCGGCGAAGACGGCCAGTACACCACCACTCGGACCCGGGCAGCGGCCGAGCCCGCAGCAGGCCAAGCCCGCTGCGGCGGCGGCACGCGAGCGAACCACGCCACCGCCGCCAAGACAACAAAAATTCGGCTGCGGCACCGAACCACCCGCCGCCAGAGACGACCACCCGGACCCCGCGGGCCAAAGAGCTCGGCTCCGGCCACCGAGCCGCGCGCCACCAAAGCCGCTGCCAAGCCGACCGCGCCGCGCGACGGCGAAGGCGAAGTAGCAGACGGCTTCAGCTCGTTCGGCGGGCGACGGCAGCAGCCGCCGCCCGCCGATGCTCCGTGTCAGGTGCGAAAGCCGGGCCGCAGTAGGCGTGGCGGCGATGTCAGACAACCGGTGACGGGTCTCGATCCGCCTGCACCATCCGGCAGTCATCGAACGACAGGAAAACATACGCCGCCTTCGCGTGCTCGCCTCACCGATCCGCACGTCCGAACGGCCCGCCAATGACTTCGCCCACCGGGAAGCTTCCGCCTGGCACGCCAGCCGGTCCGCCATTGCCTGCTGTTCCGCACGACTCAACAAGTCGACACCAGGCGCCGCACCAGTGCGGTCTCCGGTAGGCGTCCTCGGCCAGCACCGGCTCGAAGAACACCTCCTTGCCGACGTTCTCGGCCAGTGGCGCGACGGTGGGCCTGGTTCGGCGGGTGCGCTGTGCACCGCGTCCGGGCAGGCAGCGAGTTCCCGAGCAGCGCCTGGAGCCTTCTTGCGGCCCTTGGCGTCCAGCCGGGCGCAGCGCGTCAGGTCGGCCTACTCCTCGCCGTGACCGGCTCTGGCATGCATGAGCGCGCCACGGCCGGTCAGCGCGGCAAGCTTCACGAGGACGTGCTCGGCGCCCGCCTGATCGAACTCGTAGGTCATCATCTCCGCGGCCTTCGCGGGCGGCAGCCACTCGATTCGGTCGACCTCCTTGTTTTCAGCATGAACGTGCCGTCGATCCACTTTGCCGCGAAGTAGTGCACCGTCTTCGGTCCACCTTGCCTTGTAGGACACGGTTGTCAGCGACCCGCCGATGGCCGCCCGGCAGCCCGTCTCCCTGCCCTCGCCTCCCAGGGCAGCGGTGACGATCGGTACCTCTCCGGGCTCGGCCTTCCCGTTCGGCAGCGACCAGTCCGTCAGTACCGCGGCCGGTGCACCAGGCTACCCGGACGCCGTTGCGCCCGCCGAGGGACGCCATAAACAGCACCGCCGCAGCATCAATGGCGCCCGCGGCCATTCCGCCACGGCAACGCCCCGGCGGAGCAGCTCTTCCTCCATGTCCCAACCGGGTTCCCATCGGCAGGCAACTTGAACCATCCGTCGGGACCCAGCACCCGGCCGAGATTCTCAGGGAGCAGCGAGCCATCGCGACAGGCCGGCCGTCACATCGGTCCGCTCCGGATCCTTGACCTGGACCAGGGCCTTCGACCCTGCGGTCGAGGTTGCGTGCGTGGTGCTCCCCGCACTCCCCAATCCGGTCACTCCTCGTTCAGCACCCCAGTACGAAGATCACAAGTGCTCAGGAACCGGCCGACGATACGAGCGGACGGTGAGATGCTCCGGACAGGCCGGGAACTCCAGCCACAGTGCGCAGATGCCGCGCACTGTGTCACATCAACCTGGACACCCACCGGCGAACGGCACAGGATGCAAGCGCGTCGATCACCTTTTCGTCGACGATCGAGTTCATCTTCAGCCGCACAAGGCCGCCGCGACCCATCACGGTGACCATGATCTCCGCGTTGGATGTCGGCGACGATGCGGATGAGGTGCAGGGCGACCCGCAGGTTGCGGTACTCGGTCTGCGCGACAACCAGTCACACGTAGACAGGTCGGTCAGGTGAGGCACCAATGTCGGGGTCCAGCCGTCAGCAGGCCCAGATCCTCGTAGGATCCGGGCGGTTTTGGGGTTGTAGTTGCCGGTCGCGATGTGGCGGGCGTTGCGCGAAGGGTCTTGCCCTATTGGGTGGGCAAGGCAGTTGTTGCAGTGCGCGTCTTGAGGCCGACAAGTCCGTAGCCACGTGCACCCCGGCACGTTCCAGCCATATGGCCGGATCTCTCGCCTGCTCGTCGAAGCGGGCCTTGATCTCCGACCAGCGCGACGACCTGCTTGCCCGCCGCCGCAGCAAAAAATCGATTCGTCAACGATGGGGCCATCGCCGGGCGGT
>CAVXYU010000017.1:0-9138 GCA_963766015.1 uncultured Actinomycetota bacterium
CTGCTGGCGTCCGCCTTCGTCCTGATCATCCGTCTTCCCTCAGTCACGCCCGAGGCCGCGATCGACCAGTTCTCGCCGAGCTACCTCGGGTTGACCGGTGGCCTGGTCGTGATCTGGATGCTGTCGTTGACCTGGTCCGGCAGTCGTGATGCCAAATCGATCGGATACGGCGCCCTCGAATACAAACGGGTTCTGCACGCCACCTTCGCCGTTTTCGGTGTGATGGCGATTGTTTCGTACGTCTTCAAGCTAGAGATTTCGCGCAGCTACCTGTTGGTGATGCTCCCGGTGGGCCTCGCGGCAATTCTGGTCGCCAGGTTCACATGGCGACGGTGGTTGCACCGCCGGCGCACCGAAGGGAAGTACCTGTCGCAGGTCCTGGCGGTCGGCAACGTTCATACGGTGACAGAACTTCTGCGGGATCTCCGGCGCGCTCCGCAGGCCGGATACAAGGTGATCGGTGTCTGCCTGAGCCAGAATGCGACAGCAGTGGATGCCGACGGCGGCCCATTGACGGAGATCGACGGTGTCCCGGTACTCGGTGGATTAGACGATGTCGCTGACCTGGTCCGCACGTCCGGTGCCGACACCGTCGCTGTCACCTCCACCGCGTCCTTCGGCCCGAGCCGGGTCCGCAAACTCAGCTGGGAACTCGAGGACACCGACGCGGAATTGATTCTCGCCCCGGCGCTGACCAACATCGCCGGTCCCCGGGTGCACACCCAGCCGGTGGCGGGCCTGCCGCTGATCCACGTGGATCGACCGACGTACCGCGGTGCGAACAAGATCCTGAAGAAGTCCTTCGACATCGTCGGGCAGCCTGTTGCTCATCCTGCTGTTCTCGCCTGTGCTGATCGGGACTGCGATTGCGATCAAGGTCTCCAGCAGAGGCCCGGTCTTCTTCCGCCAGGAGCGCGTCGGGATCAACGGCGAGATCTTCCGCATGATCAAGTTCCGTTCGATGGTCGTCGATGCGGAATCGCGACTGGATCTGTTGCAGCAGGAGCGTGAGCCGCAGGACGCGGGAAACGTCGTCCTGTTCAAGATGAGGAACGACCCGCGGATCACCGGTGTCGGCAAATTCATCCGCCGCTTCAGCATCGACGAACTACCGCAATTGTTCAATGTGTTCACCGGTGGCATGAGCCTGGTCGGGCCGCGGCCACCGCTCAAGGCCGAGGTCGACCTGTACGAGGACGAAGCGCGTCGGCGGTTGCTCGTCAAGCCGGGAATGACCGGGCTGTGGCAGGTCTCCGGCCGGTCGGATCTCACCTGGGACGACACGGTGCGGCTGGATGTCTACTACGTCGAGAACTGGTCCATCACCGGTGACATGGTGATCATCTGGAAGACCTGGAAGGCCGTCGTCTCCTCCGCCGGGGCGTACTGAGACCCAGCCGCCCGCAGTTGCCCGGTGCGCGACCGGTCTATGGGAAGGTGTCGGGTGAGAGCCGCGAGATCGGCGGCGTCGAAACCCCGAAAGGTGGCACGGGTGTTGTCTGCTCGTCGAGTTGTGGCCGGGTTGGCCTTTGCAGTTGTGGTCGCGATGACGGGCACTGCGTGTGCCACCCAGGCCACGTCGGCCGCGCAGGTCGGAGATGCCAGTATTTCCGAGGCCACCATCTTCGACCGCACCACCGCGGTGGTCGACCAGGCACAGGCGTCCGGCGCCGTCACCCTCGAACCGACCACCATCGCCGTCTTCAACCGGGCGCAGGCCACCGCGGCCATTCGCAGCCAATTGCTGGAGATCGCAGCCGCCGATCGCAATGTGGTGGTCACCGACGAGCAGGTCAACACCGCAATGGCCGGCGGCAACGGGTCCGCAGCGGCGAGCCAACTCGGTGCGCCCGAATCCATGGTCGCTGAAACGATGCGGGATCTGCTTCGCTTCGAGGGCCTTTTCGGGAAGCAGGGTCCCGCGGGGTCGCCGATCACCAACGTGACCGTGCGGATCGACGGTGTGTCGGTTCCGACGCGTGACGAGGCTGTGGCCACCAGGAGTCAGTTCCTCGCCGATCCGGCTGGAATCGACGGCATCATTGCGGCGTCGTCCTCACCGGTGCAGCCCCAGACCGTCAACCTCGTCCAGACCCCGACCGTTGCGCCGACCGGTGTGTTCAATGCCCAGGCCGGCAGTGTGATCGTCTATCCGAGCCGGGATGGCTTCTACGTCATTCGTATCCTGGAGCGGACAGTCGAGCCCGGCCGGCTGACGGCGGCCGACCTCACCGCCCAGGAACTCGTCGGGAAGTTCGACCTCGGAGCTCTTCTGCTGGCGCCCTACGCAGAGCAGGCCGGTGTGACGGTCAACCCCCGCCTCGGTGTCTGGGATCCGCTGAGTCTCCAGGTAGTGCCGGGCGGCAGCGGACTGTGACGGTGCCGGAACCGCGGCGGGCAGGCAGCCGGCTGGTCGAGGCGGTGTCGGTCATGGACACGTTGCGGTCGCCGGGCGGGTGTCCTTGGGATGCCGAGCAGACCCACGCATCACTGCTGCGCTATCTGATAGAGGAATGCTACGAGCTGGTCGAGGCCGTCGAACAGGGTGATCGGGCCGCCATCCGTGAGGAACTGGGCGACGTGTTGCTGCAGGTCCTCTTCCACGCCAGGATCGCCGCCGAGGATTCGCCATCGGATGGCGGATTCGACATCGACGACGTTGCCGGTGACCTCGTCGACAAGTTGGTCCGGCGGCATCCCCATGTGTTCGAGCCGGGTTCGGCACCGGTGCAGACGGCTTCGGATCAGGAGCGCCGTTGGGACGAGCTGAAGAAGGCAGAACGCGGCCGCTCCGGCGCTCTCGACGGCGTTGCGTTCGGACAGCCCTCGACTGCGCTGGCCGCGAAGCTCGGATCACGGGCGGCCAAGTTCGGCCTCTCGGTCGAGCCGCCGCACGGCGAGAGCCCGGCGGAGGCGATCTTCCGGATCGCCTATGCCGCCGGGGCCAGGGGAGAGGATCCGGAGTCGGCATTACGGGCGGTCGCCCTGACCCATGCCGCCGCGTTGGCAGCCGCCGAAGCGGAAGCGGCGGCTGCCGAAATCAGTTGACGTCCCGCCGCCCGAATCCTGCGACACCGGCCACCAGCAGCCCCAGGGCCAGGGCGATCAGCCAGATCAGCGGAATCCAGCGCACGTCCGCAGTGGGCACGGTGGGGATGTGGGTGAACGGTGACAAGTTCATCAGCCACTGCGGCAGTTGCAGCAACGGGCCGAGCTGACCGAGCAGCAGGGCGGCCACCAGTGCCGCCCACGCGAGTGCCGTCAGTCGGGGGAGCACGCCGAACAGGGCGACGGCGAACGCACCGAGGACCAGAGCCGCAGGTGCCTGGACGACCATCGCACCCAGGGCCGAGCTGAAGCCCCGCGACATGTTGCCGGTCTGGGCGCCATTCACCGCTCCAGCGACGATTCCCGCGACGACCAGCAGGACGACGGGGCCGAGCACCACGAACATCAGGTGTCCGAGCATCCAGCGGTACCGTCCCACCGACGTCGCGAGGATCGGTCCCACCCGGTCGGACGACTCCTCCGTGCTCATCCGCAGCGCCGCCGAAATGGAGTAACCGGCCGCGATCAGACCCGCGATCGCCCCCATCGTGGACAGCAGGATGTCCGTGAGCGCGCCGGCGCCGCCGATCTTCTCGAGCAATTGGGTCAATTGCGGATTGTTGGTCAGCAGGTCGCCGCTGGTCGACGCCACCCCACCGGTCACCGCTCCCAGCAGGATGAAGCCGGCGGCCCAGCCGATCAGGGAGCCACGCTGCAACCGGGTGGCCAGTGCGCCGGGTCCGGCGAGCCGCGGGTTGGTGGAGGGTCCGAGTCGGGCCGGGAACATGCCCAGGCCCAGGTCGCGGCGTTCGAGCAGCCATCCTGCGACTGCCAGTGCGGCAGCCGTCGCCAGGAGGAACAGGCCGAGCACCGCGACGTTGTTCTCCCCGTACGGGCGGGCATGGCCGGCCCAGCCTTGAGGGCTGAGCCACGTCAGCCAGCTCAGCTGGCTCTGGACGTCACCCACCGCGCGGAGGGCGTACGTCACTGCCACGACAGAGCATGAAATTCCCACTGCGGTCCGCGCACTTTCGGCCAGCTGAGCGGCAACTGCTGCGACGCCGGCGAACACCAATCCACAGCCGGCCATCGCTGCCCCGAAGAGCACCGAGCCCGCCGACGACTCACCGCTGCCGATGCCGGCGGCTGCGACGATGACACCGATTGCCAGGCTGGCGCCGATGGCGACGGTCACCGCGGCGGCCAGCGGGGCCGCGCGGCCGACAACGGCGGAGGCGAGTAGTTCCGTTCGACCCGCCTCCTCGTCGGCCCGGGTTCGCCGGATAACGGTGAAGATCGCCATCAACCCGACCAGAGTCGTCCCGACCGCGCCGATCCGCCATGCACCGATCCCGCCGATCGAGGTGTCGGCGATGGGCCCGGTGATCGCAAGAAAGGACGGGTTCGCCGAGATGGACAGGGCGAGCGCAGTGCGTTCTGCTTGTTCCGGATACAACGCTCCGATTGCCGAGAAGGTCGACGCCGCGACTGCTCCGATACCGAGGATCCAGACGATCAGCGGGAGACGCTCCCGCCGCAGATTCAGCCTGATCAGTGCGGTCGTGCCCGTGAAGCGATTCCGGGTCGCGCGCCCGGCCGGCGGTGCCTGCCGCTCTGAGACGGCGGTCATCGGACTTCCGCCTTCTCATGCCGGCCCAGTCGTCGGGACCGAGCGGGTTGGGTCGATCCGTTGCCGGTCGCGTCCGCTTCGACCCGGTCACCGTAGTGCCGCAGGAACAGTTCCTCCAGCGTCGGCGGCGTAGCGGTCAGGCTCCGGACGCCACCTTCGACCAGCGTCCGCAGGACGCGGTCCAGCTCTGCCGAGTCCACATCGAAACGTGCCCTGTTGCCTTCGACCACGAGATCATGAACGCCGTGGCTTGCCTCCAACAGAGCAGGGACGACATCGAGTTCCGCGGTGATGGCGGTCCGAGTGAGATGACGCAGCTCGGACAGGGTGCCGGTCTCGACCACTGCTCCGGACCGGATGATGCTGACCCGGTCGCACAGCGCCTCGACCTCGGACAGGATGTGACTGGACAGCAGTACGGTTCGGCCGCGCTGCTTCTCGGTGTTGATGCAATCCTGGAAGACGGCCTCCATCAAGGGGTCGAGGCCGGTGGTCGGCTCGTCCAGGATCAGCAACTCGACGTCGGACGCGAGCGCCGCAACCAGCGCCACCTTCTGTCGGTTTCCCTTCGAGTAGGCGCGGCCCTTCTTTCGCGGGTCCAGCTCGAACCGTTCGAGAAGCTCATCACGACGCCGGGCGTCGATGCCGCCGCGCAAGCGGGCCATCAGATCGATCACCTCGCCGCCGGAGAGGTTGGGCCAGAGGCTGACATCCCCCGGTACGTAGGCGAGCCGGCGATGCAGCTGCACCGCGTCGCGCCACGGGTCGCCGCCGAGCACCTGGGCGGAGCCCGCATCAGCGTGCAACTGGCCGAGCAGCACCCTGATGGTGGTGGACTTGCCAGAGCCGTTCGGACCGAGAAACCCGTGTACCTCGCCCGTCCGCACTTCCAGATCGAGCTTGTCCAGGGCAACGACCGGGCCGAACCTTTTCACGACACCGCTGACGCTGACGGCGTTTTCCGAAGTGATCATGCTGAATCGCCTTTCCGATGAGAGCGCCGTGACGACCCGCTGCCGGTGGGGTCCGCGCTGAGAGCGCGGTAGGCATCCAGGTAGTCCGATGAGGTGTAGAGGCCGAAGGTGAACAGCTCCAGTGCTGGAATGGTCAATCGATCGGCGACCGACTGGAGGATGTCTTCGGGGGCCGTGCCGGACGGTGCAACATGACTGGCGAAGGTCAGGATGCCCAACTTGAACAGGGTGACCATCTCGGCCCGGGCCCGCTCGTCCCCGGTGGGCCTGGCGATGCCGGCCGCGACGGCAGCGCCGAGATAGGTCTCCATGTCGGCGACGAGCCTGCCCATCAACCGGTCGGCGAACTCGCCGCCTTCGATCAGGGCGGTCGTCAGATAGGGAGCGATGATGGCGAACTCGGGCCGCCTGGCGAGCATCGCCAACATGTCGGCCGGGGCGAGTTGGATGCGGCATGTTGCGTCTGCTCGTCGATCAGTGCTGTGACGTGGGCGTCGCAGGCGCCCCGCAGGCCGTCCTTGGAGCCGAAGTGGTGGATGACCAGCGCCCGGCGAGACACCGGCCCTTTCTGCGATCGCGCGCACCGTCGTCTTGCGAAGCCGTGAGACGCCGAAATAGGCGATCGCGGCGTCCCGGATCTTGGCCCGTGGTGGTCAGGTCGTCGATCGCGGCGCGTGCGTTGAACGCATGGTCAGTATACTAAACGCTTGTTCAACGGCCGATCAAGGGACCAGCAGGGTCGGACATGTCGTCACGATCGGGTGTGAATGCTGGGCCGTGACGGGTCGGGTCGGTGCAAGTCAGGTCAGTGGAGGTCAGCAGCCGATCGGTCGCCGGGTCGGCGGCGCCGCCGAAGAACCGATCCAGGACGAGCTGGAAACGCCGCTCGATCGGGTGCGGCCCGCAGGAACAGTGTCATCGAGGAGCGCAGCTTGATGCGCGTCGATCGACCCGAAGAGCTGCTCCGCGGTCCGGTCCGTGATGCTGGCTCGACGGCGGCGGCGCACTCCAGCAGTCGCGGTCCGAGAACGGGGTGCCGGAGGTAGGCCGTCGCCTCATCCAGCGAAGCGATCGCGTACCTGCCGGGCGATCGGGCTCTGGCCCAGCCCGGCGATCTGCGGAAAGACGAACCACATCCAGTGCGAGGTCTTCCGGCCGCGACGCAGTTCCGCCAGGCGCGCGGCGTAGGTGCCGCCGGCGTCCTGCGCCTCGACGAATCGCTGCCAGGTCGATGGGCGTCATCCGGTCATCGGCTCATTCCGGCACCGGGGTCATCACCGCGACGCCGACCTGCTGCCGGATCGCGTCGATCGTCTGCAGCACGGAGATCGTCTCGTCCGGGGCAGCAGGGGCGATTCGGTGGCGCCGTCGGCGACCAGCCGGGCGAGGTGGGCTGCCTCGAAGCACAGCCCGTGGTGGCCGGTGATCGGGTCCTCCGGCCGCACCAGGCGCCGGCCGTCATTGGCGGTGAGCGTCAGCACGGCGGGACCGTAGAACGGGCCGGACACCTCGATGCAGGCCGACTGTGCCCGAGATCGAGGCGGTGGTAGGCGTTTTCGCGGACAAGCGTGGTGTTCAGACAGGCCTGCGCCTCGCCGGTGGTCAGCACCATGGACACCTGCGCGTCGACCCCGGTCGCGGTCAGGGAGCCCGGTAGCGACCACCTGGTCGGGCCGGCCGAGCACGAACGAGGCGAACGAGACCGGATACACACCGAGATCCAGCAGGGCGCCGCCTGCCAGCGCGGGATCGAACAGCCGGCTCTGCGGGTCGACGTCGAAGTACTGGCCGTGGTCGGCCAGCACCGTGGTCACCTCACCGAGCGCACCGTCCGCGAGCAGTTGCGCGATGACGTCGGTCTGCGGCAGGAAGCGGGTCCACATCGCCTCCATGACGAGGACATTCGCCGATCGAGCGGCCGCGACGACCTCGGACGCCTCTCCAGCATTGCGGGCGAAGGCCTTCTCCACCAGCACCGGCTTCCCGGCACCGATGGCGAGCAGCGCCTGCGCCCGGTGCTCGCTGTGCGGCGAAGCGACATAGACCGCGTCGACGTCGGGATCGTCGACCAGTTGTTCGTATGAGCAGTAGGCGCGTTCGGCGCCATGCTGTGCGGCGAACACTTGTGCTCGTTCGAGGGAACGGGAGCCGACCGCAACCAATCGCTGACGCGTGTTGCGAGCGATGGCATCGGCAAAGGCGCCGGCGATCCGCCCGGGAGCCAGCACGCCCCAGCGCAGAGCCGGTGCTTCCATCGGGTCGGGCGTACGGGATTTCGGCAACGCAGAGGGGAACCCATTCACCTGACGAATGCTGCCACGTCCGGCGATGCCTCAGGGGTGACCAGACGCTCCCCGCGGCCCGCTTATGCGCCGGCCGCGGTCAGGTGCTCGCGGGCTGCGCCCAAGCCGCACGACTTCGACGGGTTGGCGGCCGCTGCTCGACGAATCGGTTCAGGTGCACCGGAGACGATCGGTGTAGCTCGACGAACGCATCGGACGCACTCAGCACCAGATCTGCAACCCGTCTCTTGCCCTTGCGGAGCGAGCGAACCTGCTCCTTGCTCACGACGTGCTCACCGCAGTACAGCACTGCCCACAGCAACCCGGCTGAATCCTGTTCGACCTGGCCCACATAGGCCGCGGTGACCGAATCGCTCACGTCGACCACCCTCCACCGTTCATCGGTCCCGTCGAGCGGGTCGTGCCTGGCTCCAGAAAGGAACCGGTAGGTCAATCGGGACATCCGATCAGGAGTTCAACCGTTTGGCCTATGACGATTGTGGTCGACATGACGGATTGACGCCAGAACCCATTGGTATGCACCTTTAGGGAGCATTGGTCACACTCAGTCGCATCAGTCGGCTTTCGCCCCTCATGGCTGGTTATATCGGGGGTTCGAGGCGGTGCGCCGCCCTGATCGGCTCTGCTTGATGGTGACAGCCAGTAAATGGCAACTCCGCTCCGTAGTCACCGACCTCTCACCCGCAAGGAGCGGTGAACCGACCTGCTCGTCGGAGTTGATGCCCATGACGCGTGGCGCGCATCTCAGGGGTCCGGTGGGCGCACCCATGCTCGATGGATCACGATGGGCAGGTGAAGCCTGCCGACCGTGCCGGCGCAGCGCAGCCTGAAGCAGGGCCGGCAGAGCGCCCTCGAACCGAGCCGATGGCGGCGGATCGTCATCCGGTTGGGACTGCTGGGTCCGGCGTTCGTGGCTGCGGTCGCGTACGTCGACCCGGGGAATGTGGCGACCAACCTGCAGGCCGGCGCGCGGTACGGCTACCTGCTGGTGTGGGTGCTGGTGATTGCGACCGCATCGGCAGGCATCGTTCAGTACCTCTCTGCCAAGCTGGGCGTGGCGACCGGCGCATCATTGCCCGAACTGGTCGGCCGCCGTCTCGGACGTCCCGCGCGGATCAGCTACTGGCTGCAGGCCGAAGGCGTCGCGATGGCCACCGACCTCGCCGAGGTCATCGGCGGAGCG
>CAVXYU010000018.1:0-250926 GCA_963766015.1 uncultured Actinomycetota bacterium
TAGTGGTGTGACCGATCCCCGCGGACGTCCGCGGGGATCGGCCTAGAGATGCAGCGCCGGACCGAGCCGTGACCCGAGGTGGGTCGAGTAGGTCGCCGTGATGTGCGAATGGTCGGCGTAGACGACACGGTTCCCGATGACGGTGGGGCACTCGTTCTCGTAGCAGAACCAGTCGTAGATGGCCCGGTACTCGACGCCCGCCCGGGTGGTGATCGCACGCAGTTCGGCGTCGTCGTCGTTCTTGCTCGGCATGAGCTCGAACGAGCAGTTGTGCAGGGTCGCGCCCCTGGCGGCGAGGCAGTCCAAGGGGTCTTTCGGCGCTCCCGGGACGTCGGACAGCACCATCATCCGGGTGGTCAGGGGCTTCAACTCGTCGACGATCGCGGCCAGCGCGGGAACCCAGTCCCCGGTCGTGTACGCGCCCATGACGATCAGGTCCGGATGCTGCGCGGCCACCTGCTGAACGGCCCAGGTGTACCAGGCCCGGCACTCGTTGGTTTCGTCGTTGTGGAAGGCGGGGAAGTCACACGCCGGCTTCACGATCGGGAAGAGCTGCCAGCCTGCGGCCTTGGCGGCCTTCTGCAGGCCGGGGACCCAGGCGATGCTGTGGCTGTTCCCGAACAGCACCATCGTCCTGGTGCCCTTCGGATCACCGAACTGGCAGATTCGGCTCTGGGTCTGGTGGTAGGCGCTGCAGTCGCCGATCGAGGTCTCGTCAGCCCCGATCAACTCGAGGGCGGGCTGCAGGTTGCCGGGGACCGGGGCGGAGCGGCGCGCTGCAAGCACAGCGTCCTTGATCTCGTCCGGGCCGGCGGTCTTCGTGCTGGGGGCGGCCGGCGCGGCGGCGCTGGTCAGGGTGGGGCCGTGGTTCACGCCGACGACCGCCAGCACCACGACGGCGCCCACCGTCACCGGCCAGAGCAGCAAGGGTCCGGTGGTTCTTGACCCCCACCGTTTGCGGGATCGGCGGAACGGGTTCTCCACCCAGTGGTAGGAGACCACGGAGAGCAGCACAGCGAGGCCCACCATCAGCAACGTCTGTGCCGGGGTCAGCTCCTCCCCGGTGTACTGCGCGGCCAGGATCAGCACCGGCCAGTGCCAGAGATAAAGGGAGTACGAGATGTCCCCGAGGTAACGCATGGGCTGGCGGCCGAGGACCTGATGCGCGCCCCACCGCGGTGCGCCGACGCCACCGGCGAGGACGGCGACGGCACCCAGCACCGGCAGCAGAGCGGCGATGCCGGGGAACGGCGTGCCTTCGTCATAGTTGATCGCGGCGACGGCGATGCCGGCGATTCCGGTCCAGGCGAGCAGCGCCCGGACCTGTTGCGGCAGCCGTCGGACCATCGGCAGGCAGGTCGCGAGAAGCGCGCCGGCGGCGAGTTCCCAGGTTCGGTCGATGGTCGAGAAGTAGGCCGCGGTGGGTTCGGCGGCCGTATCCCGGATCGACGCGACCAGCGACACCGCGCCGACCGCCGCGAGGACAACGGCGATGCGGCGACGCGGGACCGTTCCCGGACCGGGCGTCCGCGATGGCGCGCCGAACCGGATCAGCAGCAGCGGGAGACCGAAAACGGTGAGCGCCAGGACGGCCGGCCAGATGAGGTAGAACTGCTCCTCGACGGCCAGCGACCAAAAATGCTGGAGCGGCGACACGGTCGTGTCACTGAAATAGTCGGTGCCGTCGCGGCTGAACTTCACGTTCGCAGCGAAGAGGCTCGCCCACACGCTGTCGACAAGCACCTGTTTGGCCCGTACCGCGTTCAGGACCACCATCGACGCCACTGCCGTGACGACAATGACCAGCGTTGCCGCGGGCAGGATTCGCAGCGCCCTGCGGGAGTAGAACCTGGCGAAGCCCACGCTGCCACGGCCGGCGTCCTTCAGCAGCAGGCCGGTGATGAGAAAGCCGGAGATCACGAAAAAGACGTCGACGCCCACGAAGCCGCCGGAAAAGCCGGCGATGTGGGCGTGGCTCAGGACGACCAGTCCGACAGCGACGGCACGCAGGCCCTGAATGTCGGGCCGGAACTCGGGGGTGCGCAGTTCACCGGGTCGAGAGTCACCCTGTGCGGCGGGGACTGCCGGCTCGGCGCGCGTTGTCGCCTCGGCTCCCATCGCCCAGGATCCTAGGGGAGCGCAGCAGTCAGGCCCGACGGCGCGAGACATTCCTCACCGAACGAGCGGCTCAGCTGCCGGGCACCACCGCGGTCATCACGCAGTTTCCCTTGCCTTTCGGCCGCTGATAGGTGAACCCGAGTTGCTCGTACATGGTCCGGGTGGCGTTGTAGAGAAACGACGACGAGGTCTTCTTTTCAGGCGGGAGGTCGTGCGGGTAGGACTCGACCAGCCCGCCGCCCGCCGCCGCGATCAGCTCGAGAGCGCCGCGGACGGCGACCGATGCCATCCCCTTGCGCCGATACCTGCGGTCCACGAACAGACACGTGATCCGGAAGTCCGGGCGCTCGACGACGCCCTGTTCCCATTCTTTGCGGTGATGGATGTTCGGCAGTTCCTCGACCGTCCCGAACTGCGCCCAGGCGACCGCGACGTCACCGTCGAAGACCACCGCCGCGTGCGCCCGGCCCTGCTCCACGAGCTGACGCTTGAACTCCCGGTGGCCGAGCTCTTTCCGCTCGGGAACGTCCGGGTAGAGGTGGAACCAGGTGCACCAGCACCCGCCCCACACGCCGTTGTGCCGCTCGGCCAGGTCCGCGTAGGCATCCCACGTCGCCGGACCGAGTGGGTCGATGCGGTAGCCGTCCACCGTGATCACGCCCATGGCAGGAAATGTAGGGCCAGTTGCGGACGATCGACGTCCTGAATTCGCCGGAGCTGTCACAGCCGGGACCGCCGCTCTGTCATAAGGGATGGGAACAATCCTCGAGTCAGGGAGTACTTCGATGAAGGTGTTGGTGGCCGGTGCGACGGGGGCGATCGGGCAGCAGTTGGTGCCGCGGCTGGTCCGGGCCGGGTATGCCGTGCACGGGATGACCCGGAGCGAGAGAAACCGGGACTTGCTCCGCGGGCTCGGCGCTGTCCCGGTGGTCGCGGACGCGCTGGATGCCGAGCAGGTCGCGGAGGCCGTCAGCCGCGCGAAGCCGGACGTCATCGTGCATCAGCTGACTGCGATCGGATCGGTCGATACGCGGCATATGGAGAGGGATTTCGCCGCCACGAACCGGCTGCGAACGGAGGGCACCGACCACCTGCTCGCCGCCGGACAGGCCGTCGGGGTGCGCCGGTTCGTCGCGCAGAGCCACTTCCTCGCCTACGCCCGAACCGGTGCATGGGTCAAGACGGAGGAGGACACGTTCGACGCCGCGCCACCCAGGCAGACGCGGAAGAATGTGGCAGCGATCCGTCATCTCGAGGAGGCGGTTCTCGGTGCCGGCTGGACGGAGGGGATCGTGCTGCGTTACGGCTCGTTCTACGGTCCGGGCACGTCGATCGCGCCGGGCGGCCAGCAGTCGGAGATGGTCCGGCAACGCAGGTTCCCGGTGGTCGGGGACGGTGCGGGCGTCTGGTCGTTCATCCACATCGCGGACGCAGCGGATGCGACGGTGGCGGCGATCGAGCACGGCCGGCGCGGGATCTACAACGTCGTCGACGACGACCCGGCGCCGGTCGCCGAGTGGCTGCCGGGGCTGGCCGAGACGCTCGGCGCGAAACCGCCGGTACGGGTACCGCGGTTCGTCGGCCGGCTGTTCGCGGGGGAGACCGGCGTGGTGATGATGACGGAGATTCGCGGCGCGTCCAACGCCAAGGCCAAGCGGGAACTCGGCTGGCAGCCCGCCCATCCCAGCTGGCGTGACGGGTTCGCCGACGCAGTGCGGATTCCCGCGGTATGACGATCCGGGACGAGTTGCTCGACGAACTCCGGCCGGTGTCCTTCGCGATCGCGTACCGGATGCTCGGCAGCGTCTCCGAAGCCGAGGATGTGGTGCAGGAGGCGCTGCTGCGGATCCATCAGGTGCTCGACGCCGGTGAGCAGATCGTCTCCCCGCGGGCGTTCGTCGCGACCGTCACCACACGGCTGGCCATCAACGAGCTGCGGTCGGCCCGGGCGAGACGCGAGCGCTACGTGGGTCAGTGGCTGCCGGAGCCGATCATCACCGACGGCCGGGACGACCCGGCTCGGCACGCCGAGATCGCCGACTCGCTGTCGGTGGCGATGCTGGTGCTGCTGGAGAGCCTTTCGCCGGAGCAGCGGGCGGTGCTGTTGCTGCACGACGTGTTCGAGTACGGCTACCTGGAGATCGCCGGGATCGTCGGTAAGTCGGAGGGCAACGTCCGCCAGCTCGCCGCCCGCGCGAGGCGGCACGTCCAGCAGCGCCGGCCCCGCTTCGAGAGCACCCGTGAGCAGCGTGACGAGCTCGCCGGCCGGTTCTTCGCCGCCACCGAGCACGGCGACCTGGCCGGGTTGGAGTCGCTGCTCGCCCATGACGTCGAGCTGACCGGCGATGGCGGCGGGAAGGTCCCGGCCCTTGCAAGATCGCTTCGCGGCCGGCACCGGGTCGCCCAGACGTTGATCGGCTGGCTCGGGCTCGCGACCAGGGCACCGGGGGTATCGATGCGCCTTGTCGACGTCAACGGCGGTCCGGGTGCGGTGTTCCTCGACGGTGAGCAGCGGCTGATGGCGGTCTGGGCGCTGGACATCGCCGACGGCCGGGTCAACAGCATCAGCTCCGTCGTCAACCCCGACAAGCTGGCGCACCTCGGGCCGGTGGGCGACTTCGCCGCGGTGCTGCTCTCCGTTCGGTAACTCAGCCCTGCCGCAACCGGACGCAGTCCGCGTCGGTCAGCGGCACTGGCTCGCCTGCTTCCAGTTCGGCGAGCACCATCGCTTGGACCAGTGGTGCGCTGGGCAGGTCGCTGTGACCCACTGTGGCATCGGCGCACACCGACTGCACCGGCAGATTGACGGCCCCGTCGAGCCGCGCGGTGTCCGGCGGGGTGACCGTCTGGTCCCGGGTCGTCCAGATCGACACCCACGTCGGGCCGGCCGGTGTCTCGTCACCGGCATTGAGCCGACGGAGCACGTCGCTGTCGGTGGCCAACTGCCGGCACGCCTCTGGGCAGGCGTCGATCGCCAGGGTTCCGGCGAGATCGGCCAGTGAGGTGCCGTGGTTGGGCGAGCCGAGGGTGACGACCCGCCGGGTGACATCCGCGCCGCTGTCGGCAACCCACAGCCGCGCGACGATGCCGCCGGCCGAATAGCCGATCACATCAACACTTGTCGCGCCGGTCCGGGTCATCGCCTCGCGCGCCGCGGTCCCCAGGACCTCCGCGGCCTCGTTCAGGTCCCCGGTTCCGTTGCCGGGGAGCCGGATGACCGTGGCGTCACGACCGGTCTCGGTGAGCTTGGCGGCGAGCGTCCTGAGCGAGCCGGTCGACCCGCCGTAGCCGGGGACCAGCAGCACCGGTCCGGGCCGGTTCTGGTCGACGGCCGAGGGCTCGGGTTGGCCGGTGCGCTGGACGAGCGCGATGACGCCCGCCGCCACCACCGCGACGGTCAGCACCGCCAGGAGGGCGAGTACGAGCCGCCGGCGGGCGGGGGCGAGGGTGCGCAGCACGCCCTCCACTGTGCCTTCTCGCACCTTGTCACACCGGCCAGGGTGGGCGGGCGGTCCGGCAGACAATTGTCAGTCGCCGCAGTCCTCATGATTCCAGAGAATCCAGGCCCGGCAGAAGATACCAAATCACGCGAAGCAGTCCCGGTTACTGCAGGAGCGGCGTGCATCGTTGAATGGGGTATCCGATCGGGCCAGGCATGGTCCGGTGGTGAAGTCGGAGAGGTCGGTTGCAGAAGTCACTGTACGGGTAATGGCCTCGCAGTTCGAAGCTGAGCTGCAGGAGGTAATCGTCGTCATCGAGGTTGAGGTTGCCGTGGGTGTCGACTTCAGCAGACTCCCGCCGGAGACCGGTGGAAACGTAGGCGAGTCGACCGCTTTCGTTGAACACCTTGAACGGTCCCGCGTCCTGCCAGGTGAAGCGGTAGACGGTTCCGCTGACCAGGTCGATCTTGACGTCGACGTGGGTGCCGATCGTCAGCACCCGCCATGACCTGTGGGTTTCCAGATTCGTGTACTGGACTGAATCCTGGAAGTGGTCGAACAGATAGGCCTTGGACTGGGTTCCGTGCTGACGAATCTTGAACATTCCCTCCCACGTGATCGTGGAATTGCACCGTCACGCCGCAGGCCGGGAACGGGGTATCGGTGGTGTCATCGGTGTACCTGCTGCCGTCGACGATCTGGGCGGACGCGGGTGATGCTGTGACGGGACGGCAGCTACCACGAGCGCGATTGCTGCGATGAAAATCCTTCTCGTGGCTACCAGTTTCCTGTGTCCCTTCGCTTTCACCGGCCGGCGAGCATCTGGGAACCTACACCCGCCAATCGTAAAGGACCAGAATTGTGTATCGATCAAGCAATTTCTGGTCGGTCTGTCAAAAACTGGAAATTGACGGACTTGTTAGAATGGTCATTGGCGCCGCGGCGTGGTAGACGACTCAGGTCAATCGGAGGTCTGCGAACTCACCCGCGGAGCCTGGCGTGCCAGCCAGTCGAACATGCGCTGCTCGGTCAGCAGCCGGGCCAGCGGTTGGCAGTGGAAGTTCGCGCCCTCGGCGGCGGTGAACCCGACCAGTTCCGTTTCGCCCGGCACGAGCGAGGCGAGTTTCTCCGACTGACCGGGCCAGAATTGCTCGTCCTCCGGGCTGGTGATCAGCAGCGGGGTGGTGATCGACCCGGCCACATCCGTCACGTTGTACTTGAGCACCTCGACCATCGTGTCGAAGTAGCCGGTCCGGTTGTACGGCCGCGCGCGGAACGACCAGGCGTTCTTGCCGGCACCTGGCAGTCGCATCCCGAAAGCCATTTCTTTGTCGAACTTCTCGCTGTCTCCGTCGTGCAGCAGTTTGACCATGCTTTTGGGCATGTGGTCGGTCCAGGACGTGGCCACGTCGACGACGCCAGGGTCCGCGACGGCGGCGGCGATGCGGTGCTCGAAGGCCAGTGAGCGGGGAACCCAGTACCCGGCCTGGCTGATCCCGTACAGCGCGAGCTTCGCCGGGTCGACATCGGCCCGGGTCAGCAGGAAGTCGACGACCGGTGTGGTGACGGCCTCCCAGTCGAAACGGAACGGGATGTTCCGCTCGAACAACATCGATTGCTGCCCGGGCCCGTCGAACAGCAGGACGTTGTAGCCACGCTCCAGAGCGCCCGCCGCGCCGCTGCCCCACAGGTTGCTGAGCGAACCGTCGCTGCCGTTGATCATGATCAGGGTCGGCCTGGCCGCCGTGCCGGCTTCCGCCGAGAAGAAGAAGCCAGGGAGAGTGGTTTCCTCATAGGGAACGTCGACGGCTTCGACCTTGTAGGGCGCATTGGCGATGAATCCGGCCCAGGCCGCGCGGTGTTCGCGAAACGTCGGCAGGAGCGGATCCGGACTCTTGAGCCCGTCGACCGCATTGACGGCGACGGCGAGGTAGTTGGCCGCCCGCAGGTAGGCGCTCGCCGCGCTCTGCCGGTGGCCCGCGTCAGCGGAATTCTTGCGATGGCCGCGATCCGCCGGCCGACCGCGACCCAGGCGTCGAACCATTGCTGGTGGTCGCCGTCGGCGATGCCCGCGATGGTGGCGAGCACCTCGCCCGGCTCCGCGCCGCCGTGCGGCGCCATCCCCAGCACGATCCGCACCTCGAAGTCCCAGTCGGATTTGTAGAAGCCGGCGGTGAACGCCTGATGGGAGTGGGCGAAGAAGGAAGGGCTGATGGCGGTTCTCCTCGGCCGAGCCGGCTTGGCGTCACCGGACGATTCGGTCAGTTCTGCTGCACGCCACTGTATGTCCGATTGATCGACCGGCGCTGACGGACGTCCTGACGGGCGTGTTCAGGCCGTGCCAATGAGCGGGACCGCCCCCGGGGTTCCTTCCAGCACGCGTCCGAACTGCCCACTAGTCGGTGTTGCCAAGTACCAGTACTTAGCGATACAGTTGACCGGTACTCAGCGACAGAGAGTAGGAGAGTGATCAGCCGTGGGCAATCAGATGACGGAGATGCTCAAGGGCACTTTGGAGGGCGTCGTCCTCGCGGTGCTCGCGACGCGGCCGGCGTACGGCTACGAGATCACGGCCCGGCTCCGGGACCAGGGCTTCTCCGATCTCGTCGAGGGAACCGTTTACGCCCTGCTGATCCGTGTCGAACAGCGGGGTTTCGTCGACGTTCGGAAGGTCCCGTCCGAGAAGGGTCCGCCCCGGAAGGTGTACTCGCTCAACCCGCAGGGACGCGAACAGCTCGCGGAGTTCTGGCGGACGTGGAGCTTCCTCTCGGAACGGATCGAAACGCTCCGCTCCGACATCGCAAAAGCCGAAACACAAGCCAACGCAGACGCGCACACCAACGCAGGTGCGCACGCCGACGCAGAAGGAGAGAAGTGACATGGTCGCCAAGTGGATCGAGACCCTGACCGGGTCGCTGGAGCAGAAGAAGCAGTACAGGCGCGACAAGTCCCGCATCGACGCACTTCCCGAGCCGTACGGGCCCGCGGCCAAGGCGATGCACCGGTACCTGATGTATTGCGGCGGCGTCACCGACGGCGACACCTTCGTCCTGATGTTCGGCGACCTGGCCGACCTCTGGGAACGGGCCGCCGCGGATGGGACGCCGCTGCGGGAAATCGTCGGTGACGATCCAGTCGAGTTCACCGAGACCTTCGCGCAGGCCTACTCCGGCCGGCACTGGATCGACAAGGAGCGCGCCCGCCTGACCAAGGCAATCGAGGACGCAGAGCGGGAGGAATCAGTCATGACCATCGCACCATCGCGATCCAGGTGCAGGGCATCGAGAAGTCCTTCAAGGACGTGCACGTCCTGCGCGGCGTCGACTTCGACGTCAAAGGCGGGCAGCATCTTTGCGCTGCTCGGCTCGAACGGCGCAGGCAAGACGACGCTCGTGCGCATCCTGTCGACGCTGATCAAGGCGGACGCGGGCAGCGCCACTGTGCATGGCTTCGACGTCGCTACGGCAACCCGGCGACGTGCGCGAATCGATCAGCCTGACCGGCCAGTTCGCCGCGGTCGACGAAGTACTCAGCGGCCGCGAGAACCTCGTGCTGATCGCCAAGCTGCGTCACCTGAAGAACCCGGGCGCGATCGCCGACGACCTGCTCGGCCGCTTCGCGCTCACCGACGCCGGCGGCCGCAAAGCGGCGACCTACTCGGGCGGCATGCGACGCCGACTCGACATCGCGATGAGCCTGATCGGCGACCCGCCGGTCATCTTCCTCGACGAACCCACCACCGGCCTGGACCCGCAGGCGCGCGTCGAGGTCTGGCAGACCATCAAGGATCTCGCCCAGTGGCGGCACGACGGTGCTGCTGACCACCCAGTACCTGGACGAGGCCGAGCAACTCGCCGACCGCATCGCGATCCTGCACAACGGCACCATCATCCAGAACGGCACCCTCGCCGAACTCGAAGCAGCTGCTGCCCGCCCGCCAAGGTGGAATACGTCGAGAAGCAGCCCTCCCTGGAGGACGTGTTCCTCGCCCTCGTCGGCGACAACAGCCCGACCGGCCCGACGGTCGATGACGGCACCCGTGACGGTCACCACACGGAAGGAAACTCGATGACCACCCGCCCCACGTCGCTGCGAGCGACACCAGCGTCCTGACCGGCCGCTCGCTGCGCCACATCGTCCGCAGCCCCGACACCATCATCACCACCGCAGTGACCCCGATCGCGCTGATGCTGCTGTTCGTCTACGTGCTCGGCGGCGCGATCAACATCGGATCCGACGAGTCCTACATCGACTACATGCTCCCGGGAATCCTGCTCATCACGATCGCCTCGGGCATCGCGTACACCGCGTACCGGCTCTTCCTCGATCTGCAGGGCGGCATCTTCGAACGCTTCCAGTCCATGCCGATCGCGCGGCCGAGCGTGCTGTGGGCGCACGTGCTGACGTCGCTGGCGGCCGAACATGGTCTCGGTCGCGATCGTCATCGGCGTTGCAGTGCTGATCGGATTCCGCACCGGCGCATCACTGGGAGCCTGGCTCGCGGTCGCCGGCATCCTGGTGCTGTTCACCCTCGCGCTGACGTGGATCGCCGTGATCGCCGGGCTGTCCGCGAAGACCGTCGACGGTGCGAGCGCGTTCAGCTATCCACTGATCTTCCTGCCGTTCATCAGCTCCGCCTTCGTTCCCACCGAGCTCGATGAGCGGCCCGGTCGCCTGGTTCGCCGAGAACCAGCCCGTCACCGCCATCGCGAACACCATCCGAGCATTGTTCGCCGGGCCAACCCGCCGGCAATGACATCTGGGTCGCGCTGGCCTGCATCGTCGGCATCCTCGTCATCGCCTACGTCATCGCAATCCGCATCTACCGCCGGAAGTTCAACTAGGGCGTGGTCGGTGAAATGGCTCGATGTCGCTGTACCGGCGAGTGATCGCAGGCGAAGGTATTTCTCCCGGCCCGGGTGAGCTCCCAACCCAGACAAAGGTCCAGAAGAAGGCCGGAACCAGGGGGATGACCATGGAACAACCGCTCAACCGGAAGACTCTCGCCGAGATCGGCGTCATTCCCGCCGAAGGAGACCGTGAACGCGTGCGAGCGGACCTGCTCGGCATCGCCCTCGACCGGGGCGCCGAGTTGGTCGTCGAACACGACGGCCGTCGTGCCCACGTGTGGGCCGACCTGGACGCCGATGGTATCGACGTCCTCCAACCGTTCGCGGCGCCGAGGCCCGTCGGGGTCGGCGTGGAGACGATCGGCGAGCATGTAGATGTCCGTGAGCTGGACGGTGTCCGGCCCAGCGGGATTGAGACGTCGTTCGTGCCGACGAAAGCGGCCAGGACGCATCGGTTGCGAGCCGACCGCGGCGAGGATCGTGACCAGGGCGGCACCATCTTCGATACGGACGACCGTTATCTGTTCCAGGACACCAGCTTTCCCTGGCGGATCGTCGGCAAGGTCCGCACGGCCGGCGGCTGGGGTTCCGGGACGGTGATCGGTCCCCGGCACATTCTGACCGCGAGCCATGTCGTGAACTGGAACGCCGACGGCCGCGGCACCCCCGGCTGGATCTCCTTCACCCCGTCCTATTTCGACGGTCGGGGTCGGTGGGGCGAGATTGCGGTCGCGGAGATCGTGTTCTGGCAGCAGGCTCCGGGCTCGTTGACCGACCCGCAGACCGCGCTGGATTACGTGGTGCTGGTGACAGAGCAGCGGATCGGGGACAGCGTCGGTTACGCCGGTTTCCGGACCTACGACGCGGACTGGAACGGCGGCGATTTCTGGCAGTACACGGGTTACCCGGGCGAGCTGGCCAGCGGCGAGCGACCGGCGTTCCAGGGCGATGCGGTGATCTCCACGAGGCAGGACTTCACCGTGGACGGCGTCGACGGCTCGGTCCTCGGCCACTTCAACGAGTTCACCCCCGGCCAGTCCGGCGGTTCGGTGTGGGGCTGGTGGGCCGACGAGCCATGGCCGCGGGTGGTCGGTGTCGGCAGCACGATCGGCAGCACCGCCGTGCAGTCGCCGACCGGCAGCACCGTCGGCGACAACGAGTACGGCGGCGGACCGGGCCTGAGCTCGATCATCTCCTGGGCGCGAGCTAACCGGCCGTGACGTCTCTCAGTCGCTCAGCCGGACCCACAGATAGAAGACGATCAGCGCCGTCATGAACACCGGGGTGACGACGATCCAGAACCAGCTGACCTCCAGCCCGCCGACCAGCTTGAGGAACAGGCCCGTGGCCAGTAGCAGGCCGAACATCACCCCGGCAACGGTGTAGGCCAACCGGCGGTAATGCGGGGGAATGGAGCCGGACTTCCGATTTGTCATTTCATGCCCCGATTTCATATGGGGTGTCGCGTGTTTGTCGCGTCTGAGGTGGACATCGACCGTAACACCACCTCCGCACAAAGACGTGTACTACCAAGGACTTTGGTCCCTACAGAGCGCTGACCGACGGGCCTAGCCTGGTTGTCTGGAGGAATCATGACAACCCGCACAGGTCATCACACCCAGCATCCCAACCGTGGTCCCGGACGGTATTCCGAGGACGGATTCCGCTGGTGGGACGGGCTGCACGGGCACTGGTTCCCCGTGCTGCCGGAGCACGACACCCTGGAGATCGAACTGGAGGATGTCGGCGACAGCTCCTGGGTGAGCAGCGTGCTGACCACGCTGAGCTCCCAATTCGGCAGCGCCACCCACCGATTCGTCGGGGTCGCCAGCAGCGACGACCCGCGCTGGCCGACCTACCGGATCACCGGCGGCACCTTCGTCTCGCCGAGGTCGTTCGAGGACGATCTGCCGCCGCAGGAGCAGTGGGCGCCCGGTATGACGAAGAGCCTTCGGGATCTTCGGGAGGAACTGCTGGACGAAGGCTGGTTGATCAGTGGCCACGGGGACAAGCCGTGGTCCTACCGCTACACCCGGCCCTGCATCGATGCCCCGGCCGATCACACGAAGGTCCGCCACCACCGCACCGGCGCTCGGCACCTGTGGTGACCTCGACTGTGGAAGGTCTTACTGCCGGCGTCCGGTGACGCAGACGCTCGACCCGTCCGGTGCGCGGTCCACGCTCGCCACGTACCCGCGTTGTTGCATCGCCGTGGTCAGCCGCCCGGCGATGTCCCGGCTGCTAGTCGGGTCACCCGGCCCGTAGCCGTAGAACAGGAACAACCGGCCCTTTGGTGTACAGCAGCTCGTCGATCCGCTGCCATTCGGCCGGGTGGCGGGGCCGGTCCAGAACAGGTTGACGTTCATCGCGACGACGGTGTCGAAGCCCGGGCCGGTGTGCCGGTAGCCGGCCAGGTCTGTGGTGTGGAACTGTGCTCGACCTGCGGTGATGTGCTCGGCGTTGCGTTTGGTGGCCCGGTCGATCGCGGTTGCGGAGCGGTCGATGCCGATGACGACACCGCTGCCGAGCCGGTCCGCGATCAGCCTCGCCGCGACGCCCGGCCCGCAGCCCACCTCGAGGATGCGCTGGTCGGGCCGGACGTCCAGGCGGTCGACCGCCCAGGTCAGCCGGTCCGGGATGGTCGTGCTGGGCATTGCTCGATGGTCAGTTGGTCGGCTCGACGGCGTTCGGGTCCATCCACATGACCTCGAACAGGTGGCCGTCCGGGTCGGCGAAGCTGCGGCTGTACATGAAGCCCTCGTCCATCGGCTCCTTCGAGGGGCCGGCGCCGGCCGCGATGGCCTTGTCGACCAGCTCATCGACGGCCTCCCGGCTGTCCGCGGACAGCGCGATGATGGCCTCGGTGCTGGTGGTGGCGTCGGCGAGGTCCTTGTTGGTGAAGGTCTTGAAGAACGGCTCGACCAGCAGCATCAGGTAGATGGTGTCGCTGATGACGATGCTGGAGGCCTTGTCGTCGGTGAACTGCTGGTTGATCGTGTAGCCGAGCTCGGTGAAGAACTGCTTGGACTTGTCCAGATCCTTGACGGGCAGGTTCACGAAGATCATGGTCGGCACGGCGGTCTCCTCCGGTTCGGGTGGCTGTCGGCGCTCTGTGTGGTGGGCGTCGAGGGTTGGACGGCGGTGGTTCGCCGGACTCATCGGTGCGTCGGGCGGTAGTCGACATCTTCGCGGTTTGGGCTGGCGGGAGCCGGTGGGGTAGCCTGGATGACCGCGGCACCCGTCGGATTCCGTCCGATTTCGGTGTCGCGGTGGTGTGTTCGCGGGCCTATAGCTCAGACGGTTAGAGCGCTTCCCTGATAAGGAAGAGGTCGGAGGTTCAAGTCCTCCTAGGCCCACGGTTGTGGTCGCTGATGCCCGCCAGGGACGGCTGCAGTACGGTCGGTGTCAGTGCTCGATCGCTGCATTTCGACTGGATGGTGCTGATGAAGAAGATCTTGGTGCTGCTGGCAGCAGCCGGGGCAGCCGCCGCCCTGGTGCAGCGGCGCCGGCAGGCCGCGGCCGCCGAGGCGGCCCTGTGGGACGAGGCCACCGCGTACACCGCACGACGCCCGTGGCACCGACCGGGACACCGGCCACCTCGTAGTCTTGCTCGCTCGGATCGGCTCGCCGGTCCGCTCGGGGACGTAGCTCAATTGGCAGAGCACCGCCTTTGCAAGGCGGGGGTTGAGAGTTCGATTCTCTTCGTCTCCACACTATTACCTGTTGCGACAGGATTTGCTCCTCGCCGTTGTACTGACAATCTCTCTTGCTGACGCTGCTAAAACTGTTGGCAACTGGATTAATGGCCCCTTGCGCGCTAGCTACAACAGAAGTGGAACTCAGCCGTCGGCAGCTGTGGGAAACCGAAGTGGCGCCGCAGATCATTGGAAAGTCCACGCGCTCTTGAAGGAGGTGCGATAGCGCGGACACTCGCAACAAGCCTGGAGGGCGGCGAACGCCGGATACGACGAACTCGTCAGGCATCGGCATCCCGATGACCAGCAAACCGTCGCGACCCTGCTCGATGAACTGCAGGTGAGCTGGTCTGATTCAAGCCAAGTGTCTCCGACGACAACCCTTGGTCCGACTCGGATCCATCGCCTGAGTGAGTTCGGAGTAGTAATGGACAAACTCGTCATCTGGGGACGCAGAGTAGCGGGTCAGCCCAGGTAGCGGTTCCACGGACCCCGAATCGCGAAGACATGACCCGGTTCCTGAACATTGCCGAATAGCACCGCACCGTCCGGGGAGAAGTTGGGGCCGGTCATCTCGCTGTACACATTTCCGCCGGCGGAATTCTGTTCCTGGACGACGAGGTTGCGGGCAACAGCCTGAGCGCCAGTCTCCCGGCTCCAGCTGAGCAGGTGGTTCGCAGTGTTGCCGTCTTCACTCAGCACGAGACTGCCGTACGGGGACACATGGCAGCCGTCGGGACCGTCGAAGGCGAGATCCAGGCTGAGCCCGATCCGATCCTCCCAACCCGCAGTCTCGTCGTGGAGCAGCGCGTTGTAGGGGAAATACGCCGCCAGGGTCAGCGTCTGATCCGAATAGTCGTAGTGCCACAACTGTCCGTCGTGCTTCGTCGCATCCACGGGCAGGTCAGCGGGGCCGAAGGCGAAACTGGCGACGAAATACATGCCCTTGTCATCGCCCCAAGCCCCCTCCAGCTTCTTGGAATGGGTGACCGTTCCGGCCGGGAACTGCTTGCGCAAGGACGTGCTGGTGGCGTGTCGGTCCGGGACAGTCACCCAGGTCGTGGCGAACGGGCGACCGATCTGGGCGGCGGTGACGTAGGAGAGGTCCGGCAGCGCGCTGCCGTCAGGGGCCAGAACTGCGAGGGCCTCCAATTTGCCGTCATCCGGCTTCAACGCCTGAGCGATGTAGGGCTTCAGGCGATGTCCGTCGGGCGCTGTCCACCGGTACAGCAATCCAGTAGGGTTGCTGGCGTCCTCGGTCAGATACACCGCCGGCGGCTCGGCTCGACAACAACGGCCTCGTGCGGCGCCCTCCCCCAGGCTGCGATCGGTAGCGGGGACTGCTTGGCAGGTCGATCGGCGAAGACCTCGAAGACATAACCGTGGTCCTTCTGCAGGGTTCCAGTTCCGGCCTTTGCCTCCGTTTCCTCGCACGTCAGCCAGCTGCCCCAAGGAGTGGGGCCACCGGCGCAGTTGGAGTAGGTGCCCGACAGTCCCACCCACTCGGAGAGCCGCCGGCCGTCGCGCGTCGTTTCGATGACGGTGCAGCCACCGCCCAGAGCGCCCGGGTCGTAGACGGTTCCCGCGACCAGGGGGACGGGGAATTGCGCGCCGGGGCTCGCCTCGTGGTTCTGGATCAACCTCAGGTTCCGGCCCGAACGAACCGAGACGGTCCCGTCGGGGCGTTCCGGGGTGGTGCCGATGATCTTCCCTGTGCCATCGTGGATGTCCGTGGTTCCCGAGACGGACACCACCTCGTACGAGAACCCTTCGGGCACGGCCAACAGGTCGCCAATGTCAGATTGCAGCGGCGGGAACAACGGATTGAGGCGCCGATGGTTTCGGGATGATGTCTGGACCGCAGCGATCTTCGTGATATCCGCCGCAGCGGCTGTGCCGCCGAGGCCGGTGGACGCTGCCAGTGCAGCGGCTCCGGTCAGGGCCGTGCCGCCTAGCATCTGACGACGATTCAACGGCATGTGATCCTCCAGGTGGTGTTCAGCGAGGGCACCGACCCTGCTCTGCGCCGGCGACAACCGGACGACAAAACGGTGAACTCGGAGTGAATGCCTGGTCACCCGACAGTCACCGTTCGCCCGGAAAAGCGATGGAGTATCCACGCTCTCGACGGCATGGGCGACCGTGACGCGGCCGCCGTAGTATCCGATGGGTGGAGCAGCCGGAGCCGGATCACGCACTCGACCCGGAATCACTGTCCTGGGTTGAGCGGCTGACCGCAAACGGACCCGACCGGGAAGCGGCGATGGTGGGGCTGCACGAACTGCTGCTGCAGGTGACAACCGCCGAGGCCCACCGGCGCGGTGCCAGGTTTCGGTTGTTCGGGCCGGAGTTGGAGGATCTCGCGCAGCAGGCGGCGGCCGACGCCACGCTGGCGGTGTGCGGCAGGATCGGGTCGTTCCGTGGCGAGAGCCGATTCACCACCTGGGCCTACAAGTTCGCGATCTTCGACCTGTCTGCCAAATTGGGTCGGCACTTCTGGCGTGACGCCGGGGTGTCCGACGAACCTGACTGGGATGCGCTGCCGGACCGGCTCGGCGGGTATCCGGGGGCCGCGGCGGAGGGCAGGGAGTTGCTCGACGCGCTCCGCGAGGGGGTCGAGCAGGTCCTCACCGAACGCCAACGGCGGATCTTCGTCGCGCTCGCATTGAACGGGATCCCGCTGGACGCCGTCGTCGCCCGGTACGACAGCAATCGCAACGCGATCTACAAGACCATGTTCGACGCCCGCCGGAAACTGCGGGCCCATCTGGTGGCGTGCGAACTTCTCGAAGACGACCGGGTGACGAGCAAGGGCGGCGACGGCCGGGTGACGCAGCGATGAGCCTTCGACCCGACCTCGTCCAATTCCTGGACACCGACCCGCTGGATGTCGGCTGCGGACGCGCCATGCAGGTTCTGCACACCTACGCCGAGATGATCGCCGCCGGGCTCCCGGCCGGCGTCCGTTATCCCGGTGTCGCAGCGCATCTCGCGGCCTGCGGTCCCTGCGGCGAGGACTTCGACACCTTGCTGGGCCTGATCGGCCGACCGTGAGGTCGCCGTGGTGCCCGCCGACCGACGGCCGGTGGGCACCACGGAAACCACCTCTGGTCAGTTGTGTCGGGTCAGGTGGCAACGATGCCTTCGCCGGCAACGCCGTCAGGGACGGTGACCGACCCGGTGGCTGTCAGCGATCCGTCCGCGTTGATCCGGAACCCGTCGACGATGCCGTTCCGGCCGGTCTGGACGTAGAGGAAACGGCCGTCGGGAGTGGCGGCCGCGTCCACCGTGCCGGGGTTCGTGCCGGTGTTGCCCAGCGCCTGCAGAGTGCCCGCACGGTCGACCCGGTATCCCGAGAGGCTCGCGCTTCCCGCGTTGGAGGCATAGAGCTTGTTGCCGGTCGCGACGATCCAGCAGGTCGCCGCCTGACCGGTCGCGGCACGGTTCACCAGCACCAGAGTCCCGTCACGGTTGATCGAGAACAGCGACACCGAGTTGGTCCCCGCCTCCGCGACGGCCAGCCTGCCGCGCTGGTCGAAGGTGACGGCAAAGGGCACGGCGCCGGGGTCGGCGTTCACCACAGGAGTCACTGACGGACGGCCCTGGCCCTTGATGCTGAAAACCAGGATGTTGCTGCCGTTGGCCTTGGTGGTGACGACCAACTGTGAGCCGTCCGGGGTGAACGCCACCTGTCCCGGCGTGTGGGTGAACTCGGGGAGCAGCGTGGGGTCGAGACCGAGCGGCCGGTTCCACCCCTGCTGCAACCGGAGCTCTCTTCCTGTGCGGGTGAATCCCTGCACGGACCCGCCGTCCCGGGCGTTCAGGACGTAGACGAGGTTGCGATGGACGGTGATGCTGACCGGGAAAGTGCCGCCGGTGGAGATGATTTGACGGCGGCTCAGGGTGTCGCCTCTGACGTCGAAAACGGTGATGGTGTTGCTGCCGGGGTTGGTCGCATACAGCAGTCGCTGTTCCCTGTCGTAGGCCAGCGATCCCTGCGATGCGGGGTTGTCCACGACTGCGCCGGCCAGTGCACCTCCGAGGCCGCCGGTCGGATAGCGACCGGCTTCTGTCAGGCTGCCGTCGTCGCCTCGGTCGTAGGCGATAATCGAGTTACCGGCTCGGTTGTCGGTTTGGACGAAGACCGCTTGGCCGTGTCGGGGATGGTGGTCGCCGGATGCGGAAGCGGGGCCGGCGAAGAGCGCAAGTGTTACCGACGCCAGCGTTCCGAGGGCAGCCCATCGGGCAAGGGGTTTCATGTGTATCTCCTCCTGGAGATCGTGGGTTGGTCAGGAGGTTGGTGTCGGGGGAGACAACGCTCTTACCCCTCCGGCACGCGTGTTACTTCTTCTGTAAGAACTCGGCCGTCCCGACCCGAAGAGGACGGTGACCTGACCGCACCAGATCGAGGCGCCGCTTTCGGATGCTCGAGGCGAAACGAAGATCGATCCGTGATCTCCTCGCCGTTACGTCATCGGAGCCTGCGGCCACATCGCCGCCAGCTCACCCCGTGACGTGACCCCCAGCTTCCGGTAGGCGCTGGACAAGTGAACTTCCACCGTCTTCGGCGTCACGTACAACTGCTGTGCGATCGCCCGGTTCGTGCGGCCCAGCGCGGCCAGTTCAGCGGCGCGCCGCTCGCTCGGCGTCAGCGCGTCGATCCCGGTCACCGCGCGCTGGCGGGGGCGGCCGCCAGCTACCGCGAGCTCGGTCGAGGCCAGTGTCGCCAATCCTGTTGCCCCGCAGAGCGTTGCAAGCTCGGCTGCCCGCGCCAGGTGCGGGCGGGCGGCAACGACCTGACCGCGCCGGCGCCGCGCACCGCCCAGGCCGAACTCGGCGCGAGCCAGTTCCAGACGCGCCGGGGACGCGTCGAGCAGCGCCACGGCATCCTCGAAAACCGAAAGACAACGGTCAGACCCAGCAGCGTCAACGGCCAGAGCAAGCACCCGCAGCCCAGCACCGACAGTGCTGCCCGCGCCCCAGACACGCGCCGCCGCAACTCCCTCCGATGCCGCTGCAGCAGCCTCGGCAAACCGCCCCAACCCCACCAACGCACGGGCCCGCAACGAAAAGAAGGGCACCCAGGCCGGATTCACCACCCGGCGCCTAGCAGCTGCGAGCCGGTCAGCCGAGGCGAGCGCCTGTTCCCAGCGGGCGTCGCCCAGCAGCACCTCGGTCTCGGCCCGGCGGAGCAGCAGGTCGCCGTCCGAACCGGGTGCGGCGCGGTCCGCACGGACCAGCACCTCCCTGGCCGCAACCAGGTCACCGCGTTCGGCCAGCAACCGCGCGTTGAACCCGGTCCAGTAGGCCATGCCGCTCTCGTTCTGCCCACCCCGGCGAAGAGTGTCCGAGTAATACAGGCCGAGGGCGTGTTCGGCGTCGTCCAGCGCGCCCCACTCCAGGAAATTCCAGCCCTGCCACAACCGCACCCCGCTCACGGTCAGCTGTGAGCCGTTGCGGTGGCCGTCGGCGAGCATCTGTTTCCATACGTCCATGGCGCTGGGCTCGTCGGCCAGCACCAGGACCCCGGCGGCGACGATCGACATGAACCACGGGTCGGCGCGGATGAGAACTCCGTCCTCGAGGGCCGCCAAAGCCAGAACCACGCAGTCACCACATGTACCGCCGGTCAGCGCGCGGTCCCAGGCTGCGCTCGCGGCCAGCATCCGCGCGCCTGGCCCCGACCCCGGAGCGGGAGCCGAGACGGAAGCCAACCGCTGTCCCGCGTCGGTGTCCTCGGCCCCGAAGCTGACCGCATACAGCTCCACCGCGGCCAGCGCGTCGTCGAGGTCACCGAGTTCCGCCGGCAGGGTCGCGCGGGCCTGGCGCAGCAAAGCGACGGCGTCATCCGGCGGGTTGGTGAAGATCAACATCCGGGACAGCAGGCCGACGATCTGCCCGCGTTCGGCCGGGTCCGGCACGGACTCGTAGGCCGCCCGCAGGTGCTCGACGGCCTGGATCGGCTCGTTGGCAAGCGCTTCGGTCATCCCGAGTTCCTGCAGCAGCCGCGGCCGCACGTCCTCGGGGGGCGGTTCCGCGGCCGCGCGGCGGAGGTAGGCGAGCGCGTCGTCGGCCGCACCACGGCGCACCGCGATCAGCGCCGCGTCGCGCAGGCAGGTCACCACCCAGTCCCGGCCGGCCGGTTGCAGGGCCAGCGCGTGGGCGGCAATCTGCTCGACGGGGCGGCCCATCGCGCGCAGCACCTCCGCGGCCCGCAAGTGCCGGCGCTCGGATTCGACCGGCGTCAACTCCCGGGCGATGACGTCCCGGACGAGGGGGTGGACGAACCGCAGAGGCGAACCGGGCTGGAGGATCTCGGCCTGCAGGAGGGTCCGGGTCGCCGCTTCGATTCGATCGGCGTCCAGCCCGGTGACGGCTTCCACCATCGCCACGGACTCCCAGTCGCCGATGACGGCAAGGGCCTGCGCGACGGCGATGGCATCCGGGCCGGCGTGCGCCAACCTTCCCAGCACCGTCCGGGACACGGCCCGCGGACCGAGGGTCGCAATCACCTCGACGGGGGCGGTATCCGGCCGAACCCCATCGGCCCGCAGGGCGCGGGCCAGCTCGTCCAGCAGCAGCGGATTGCCGCCGGTGGCGCGGCGGCAATCCGCGGCGAACACGTCGGCAGGGACGGTCCCCATCCGCCGGTGCAGCACCTCGGCCACCGCGTCGACCGTCAGCGACCGCGGCTCCACGACTTCGGTGGCCGGGTCCTCGACAAGGAGGGCGAGCGTGGCATCCGCGAGCGGTTGGCCTGCGGTGCGCAGCCCGGCCAGCACCACCACCGGCAACCCGTCGAGCCGCCGGCTCAGGTAAGACAAAAAGCGCAACGACGAGCGGTCACACAACTGCAGGTCGTCCACCGACAACAGCAGCGGCCCATCGGCAGTCGCGTTGACCACCAGCCAGTACAGGCCGTGCAGCACCGACTGAGATACGTCCTCGAAGATCCCGCCGGCGGCCGCTGGGACGTCGTCGAACACTGCCCTGGCCTGCTCGGCGGCTCCCGCCCACCAGTGCGGCGCCCGCTGCACGGCTCGCTCGAACAGTTGCCTGGCCACACCGAACGCGAACTCACGCTCCAGGTCGCTGGCCCGGGCAGTGAGCACGGTGAACCCGGCGGCCCGAGCGGCTCGCTGACCCTCTGCGAGCAGGCTCGACTTGCCGATCCCGGCCCGACCGGCCACCACCACGACCCGGCCGTCCCCGCCGCGAGCGTTCCACAACGCCGCTGTGATAGCCGAGAGCTCGTCGGCTCGTTCCAGAAGCGCACTCGCCGGCGCGTCACCCCCGGTCACCGCCGCGTCACTCACCACGCCATGATCACCTACGGGTGACCCGAAGGGACGGCGATCTGCCCGGAATGTTCGGGTGCGCCTTGGGGTCGCCCCCAATGCATCCCCGCCCTGTGACGTCCAACATCAGGGCATGAACGTTGAGCAGATCCATGTCTGCATCGACGTCCACCGCGACGGCGACGCGATCACCGGCACCGTCACTCCGGGGGACGGCGCGGTCCGGACGTTCTCCGGGCGGCTCGGCCTGTTCAGCGCCATCGACGACGCCATCGAGGGCATCGGCCCGGGGGACGCACGGGGGGAAGCGGAAGATGTTGATGCGTAGAACTTCTCGCGCCATCGCGGCGGGTGCGGCGGTATTGTGCCTGGCGGCCTGCACCGGCAGTTCCGACAACTCGAGTTCCACCACCTCGACCGCGCCGACCGTATCGGCCGCCGGGGTCACATCATCCGTAGCCTCCGGCGGCACACCATCCGGGAGCAGCACCCCGTCCGGCAGCGGCACCCCGACGGCACCCGCGCAGGCCGGCGGCACGCTGGCAGCGGTTCCGGGGCTGGACCAGGCGGCCCTCGATGTGATGAATCAGCCGCAATACGCGCTCGGGCAATGGGCGATCGCAGTCCGCGACCTGGACACCGGCGAGCAGATCGTCGCGCTCAATGCCGACACCCTGTTCGAGCCGGCGTCGGTGACCAAGACGTACAGCACCGGTGCGGCATGGCTGGAATTCGGCCCGAAGTCGACGGTGACCACACCGGTGAAACGCACCGGGGACGTCGCGGGCGGCACCCTGAACGGCGACCTGATCCTTGTCGGCCAGGGCGACATCACGATGGGCGGCCGGACCAAGGCCGACGGCACCGTCGACTTCACCAACCTCGATCACAACGACGCCAACGGCATCCCAGGTGCCACCCTCACCACCGAGGATCCGCTGACCGGGTTGAACGACCTGGCCGCCCGGGTGAAGGCCGCGGGAATCAACAGCGTGTCCGGGGATGTGATCGTCGACGACCGGTTGTGGCAGCCGCACACCCTGGTCGGCGGCGCTGTCTCGCCGATCCTCATCAACCAGAACGTCATCGACTTCACCACGACACCAGGGGCTCCCGGCGAGCCGGCGACCGCCGTGATGAGTCCGGTGGTCGCGCCATGGCAGGTCGTCAGCAAGGTCAAGACCGTCGAAGCCGGCGGCAAGACCGCCATCAAACCCGCATCCACGGACGAGAAAACAGTGGTGCTCAGCGGCACCATCGCCGCGGACAGCGCACCGGTGGTCAACGTCTGGGCGTTCAACGACCCGGCGACGTACGCCCGGACGGCGTTCATCGAGGCGCTCGGCCGGGCCGGGGTTGACGTCACCGCGGATCCGGTCGGAACCAACCCAGCCGCCGCTCTGCCGGCAAAGGCCGAAGTCGACTCACTGACGTCCGTGGCGGAACTGGTCTCGCTGCCTTTGGCGGAGGAGGTCACCTACATCAACAAGATCAGTTTCAACGTGGGCGGCGAGACGATGTTCTGCAGGTTGGCGGTGGCTGCCGGCAGTGACGATTGCGAACAGGGATTGCTGAAGGGCAAGGAGATCTGGAAGGCAGCAGGGCTGGACACCAATGCCGTCGCGCTGGTCGACGGCTCGGGACTGACCGGCAACCTCGTCACCCCCAACAGTCAGGTTCAGCTGCAGACGATCATGTCCGAGCGCGCGGACGCCCGGGCCTGGCGTGACACGCTGCCGATCCTGGGGGTTGACGGCTCGCTCGCGCTGGTGCAGGCGGACGGACCCGCGAAGGGCAAGGTGTTCGGCAAGACCGGCACCCTGGTCGCAGGGGATGGATTCAACGACCGGTACCGGCTGCCGGTGAAGGCGCTCGGCGGTTACATCGACACCAAGGGTGGACGGCACTTCGCCTTCGCCGTCATCTCGACGAACAGCCTCTATCCCGACATCAACGGAATCTTCGAGGCCAATGACGACGTCGGCAAGATTGTCGCCTCGATCCAACAGGCGTACTGACCCACCAAACCCTGATGACATGCCAACAGAGCCGCGGAGAGCAATGAAGACAACCAAACGCCGGAGCCTTATTGCCGTGGTGGTCGCGGCCGGACTGGTGCTCGTGGGGTGCACCAGTTCCGCCGAGACGGCGTCGACACCGACGGGCTCGACGCAAACCGCATCGGCGTCCCCGGCAGCGGGGTCCTCGTCAGTCCAGTCGAGTGCGACCGGGCAGCTGGCAGCGCCCGAGAACGGCCCGGCAGCAACCAATCTCGACCGAGCGCTGGCCGAGCTGGTGGCGATGCCCGGTGGGCCGCCGGGGGTCATCGCGGTGGTCCAGGTCGGTGACGAACGGACCATCCACACCGCCGGCGTCGCGGACCTGAAAACCGATGCGCCACCTGCCATCGGCGACCACATGCGGATCGCCTCGGCGGCCAAGGCGTTCAGCGGCGCGACCGCACTCGCGCTGGTCGACAAGGGGCTTCTCGCGTTGGACGACACCATCGGCAAGTGGCTTCCCGACCTGCCGAAAGCGTGGGCGAAAGTGACGCTGCGGCAGTTGCTCAGCCACACCAGCGGACTCCCGGACTTCACCAAGAGCCCGGCATTCGGAAAGGCCGTCGGAGCCTCGCTCGAGGATCCACTGCCGCCGGAGCAGCTGCTCACGTTCGTCTACGACGAGCCGCTCGTCTTCCCGCCGGAGAGCCAGTACGTCTACGACAACTCCGACAACATCGCCGTCGGCCTGATGATCCAGGCGGCGACGAAGAAGCCCTACGCCGAGTCGTTGAAGGAGCAGGTCCTCGACCCGCTCGGGCTGGACAACACGTCGCTGCCGGTAGGAATCGAGATGCCGGAGCCGGTGCTGCACGGCTACGACCTGGACCCGCCGAATCCACCTGAGGACGTCACCGGTCTGGTCGCGGCCGGGTGGTCGTGGGCGTCCGGTGGGATCGTCTCCACCCCCGAGGACATGACGAACTTCATCCGCGGCTATGTGGGCGGCAAGCTGTTCGGGCCCGAGACACAGGCCCAGCAAACGGGTATCTTCATTCCGGGTGGCGAATCCGGGCCGCCCGGACCGGGCATCAACTCCGCGAGCCTCGCGCTGTTCCGTTACGAAACTCCGTGCGGCGTGGTGTACGGGCACACCGGCAACACCCCCGGTTACACCCAGTTCGCCGTTGCCAGCCCGGACGGCACCCGATCGGCGACGATGGCGATGACGCTGGCCCGCAACCTCGACGGGAAACCCCAGGAACTCCAGGCGCTGCACGCCCTGCAGCAGGCCGAAGCCGCCGCGGTCTGCCTGGCGTTGGGCGACGCCTGATCAGGGCGGATGCAGTCGGCAGGCGGGAGGCGCCAGACTGAGCATCATGCTGATCCGTCCCGTTGACGCCGATGACGTGGCCGGCCTGGTCCCGCTGTTCGCGGAGTGGGGGCATCCGCTGTCCGCAGCGGATGTTCGCGCCGTCATCTCCGAGTGGAAATCGACCGCCCGCAGCGAGGTGTTGGTCGCCGACATCGGTGGCGAGATCGCTGGCATGGCTGCAGTGTCGGCAGGTCCGCGTTTTGCTGAGCCGGGCCGCTACGGGCATCTCGCGGGCCTCGCCGTCGCCGCGAGCCGTCGCCGTCATGGGGTGGGAACGTCGCTGTTGAAGGCCGCCGAAGGCTGCGCCCTCGCGTGGGGTTGCGATCGCCTCGAACTGACCTCTTCCCGGTCGCGGGATGCGGCCCACGACTTCTACCCACGCCACGGGTACGAGGAGACCTCACACCATCACGCACGCTACGTGCGCCTGCTCGGGCAAGGTTGACCGTCTTCCTCCGGCCACGCTGATGCAGATCGAGATGCCAATTGTGGACCTTCTTGACGAAGTGAACGTCCTCCACTGGCATCTCGACCGAAGGGGTCTACCGGCGGGCCCGTCCGCGGCCGGTGCCGAGCTGGGCAGCGACGTTCCGGCTGATGAGTCGCTCGAGCAGGGCTTCGTAGCGCGAGGTGACGTCATCCCAGTCGTAGAGCGCCGCACGCCGGGCCGCCAGGGCGGCACGCTGGTGGGTCAAGGTGACATCGGCCTCCGTGGACTCGATGGCAGCGGCCAGGTCGGTCGCGGTGGTGAAGTACTGGCCGGCGTCGGCGAGCACCTCGCGGTTGAACACGACGTCGAAGGCGGTGGTGGCGGTTCCGGCGCCGAGCGCCCGCAGCAGCGATGGGTTCGTGCCGCCGACGGAATGCCCGTGCAGATAGCTGAACGCGTTGGCGTACAGCTCATCCAGCAGGTCCTGGTCCCAGACCGCCCCGAGGAACCGCACCCGATCGTCGGCCAGACCGTGCACCCTGCGGGTGTATTCATCGGCATAGGGTGCCGAGCCGACGACCACCAGGGGGAGCGCGGCGTTACTCCGGCGGTAACCGGAGACGATCACGTCGACCTGGTTCTCGGGCTCGAACCGAGCGACGACCAGGTGATACCCGTCGGATGCCAGGCCGAGCCGGGCGATCCGTTCAGCCGTTGCACCCAGGGTGGCCGGGGCCCCGTAGGCGATGAGGTCCGTATCGACGCCATGGGCTTCGCGGTAGTAATCGTGGATGCCGCCCGCGTCCGCGATCAGCGCGTCCGACCATCGCACCGCCAGTCGCTCGGCCAGCCGGTAGTAGCGACGACCGACAGCCCCCCATTTCGCGCGGCGCCACTCCAGCCCGTCGACGTGGGTGGCCACCGGGATGCCGGCCGATCGCAGCACCGGCAGCCACGGCGCATTGGCGGAGTTGAACACCACAGCGGCATCGGTCCGATGCCGGGCCAGGTGGGCCACCGACAGGCCGGAGTGACTCAACGTCTCCAGGCTCCGACGGCGCAACGCCGGCAGGTGCACCAGCGTCATCCCGCGGTACGTCCCCGGTGCGGGTTCCCCGGTCCTCGTGCGGCAGTACACGGTGACGGCATGTCCCCTGGTGACCAGCCTGGTGCCGACCTCTTCGACACATGTTTCGAACCCGCCGTACCGCGCCGGTACACCTCTGGTGCCGACCAGGGCGATCCTCATACCCCTGTCCCGCCGTTCGGTTGTGCCGCCGTTTTGACAACGGCCGGCCGGTGAATGAGGCAGACGTGGCGCGATCGCTCAATTGGACCGTTCATAGATGTTGTAAGCGACAAGCGCTGGCGACATGACGTGGCTACCGGCGACTCAGCCCCGGCCCGGCTAGAAGATGGCCTGCCGGAATTCCTCGCGTTGCTTGCAGGCAACCTTGATGCGTTCGAGCTGTTCGGCGGTGCAGTCCAGGTCGTAGACGTCGCGGATGAAGTCCGGCAGGTCCGGTCGGTAGTCGTGCGCCCATGCCCGGTACGCGCCCTGGATCTGCGCGTTCTTCATGTCGATGAGGCTCTGATAGAAGGTGGTGAGCAGCCGCCAGCGCATCGAGGCAGGGATGCCGCGGGGCGACCGTCCCGGTATCTCCTCGGTCTTCGGGCGTTTCGGGCCGAGCCAGGCGGGCCGGCGATTGATCAGGTCCGGTCCGAACTTCGTGACGCCATCGTTGTCGTGGCTGAGCAGCACGTACCTGACGTGTTCCTTTTCCTTGTCCCCCAGGTCGCAGAACTGCTCGTAGTCGTTGACCATCGCGACCAGGCTCTTGTCCACGTCCGGGCGCGGCTCGCCGGTCACCTCGTGCATCCAGGGGCTGGTCTCCGGCGTTCCGATCCACAGGGCGCGGTCGATGCCGAGCGCCTGCAGTCCGAGAGTGCCCCATCCGATGAGCACTTCCTGGCTGGTCAACGCCCCCAGCGATTCGCCGAACAGCACAACCTTCGGCCGCTGATCCGGCGGCATTGCCCGGACCCGCTCGAAGATGCGCAGCCAGAGCAGGCGGTTCTGCTCCCGTGCGCCCTTCACCTTGCCGAGCGACAGCGGCGAAGGTCGTTTGGAGTACTGCAACGTCACGCTCGCGACGTCACCCCGGGTCAGGTACTGCACGCACGCGACGGCCACGTAGTTGATGTAACCGGTGCCGGTGGGGGAGATCAGCATCAGGACCGAACGGGACCACGCGTCGGTGCGGTCCATTTCGGCGAGCGCGAGGTCGACCCGTCGGCCGGGTGTTGGGGCGCTGTCGAGGCCGACGAAGACCTCGATCGGGCCTGCCTTGGCCTCCTCCTGCATGACGGTCGAGATCGACAACTCGGGCCGCGCATGTCCGGCGACCTCCGCGGGCGCGTCGGCGAGCGGTTCGGGGCGGACGTAGGTGATGGCGTGCCGGCGACCTTCCCGGCCCATCGTTTCCCATCGGACGAGGCTCGCCGGGTCGCCGCTGATCAACGGGTTCGTCCACACCCCGGCGGCCGACCCATCCATGCCCTCATCGAACTTGCTGGTACCGGCCTCGATGTCGCGCATGGCCCGGCCCCACACGGCCTGGGTGCCGGCGCCCACCGCGGACATCAGCGCCACGTGGCTTGCGCGGCGCCAGAAATTCTCCGATCCGCCCAGCGTGCGACTGCCGAGCGACCCCAGTTGACGCGCGACCCACCCCTCGGCCGCGGCGACGCCGGCCAGACCCAGCACGATGCCCATCCCGGCGGCGAGACCGGCCACCGGGCTGCTGGCCGCCGGATCGGTCGCGTGCTCGGGTGGGTGCTCACGCTGCCGCACACGCTCCAGGACGACGGACGTCGCCAACCCCACGGGCACACCGACCGGGAAGCGCGCGATCCGCCCGTTCGCCCCGACCGCGACGTCCAACTTCCTGGTGCCGGCCAGCGCGCCGGTCAGCAGGGTGGCTCCGATACCGGTGACCCCGAAACGCACCCCCGCCTGTCTGATCAGGGCGCGCAACTGTGTGTCGTCGTCCCGGAAGTGGAAGACCGCGGCCAACCCCAGGCCGATGGGCACCACGGTCACGTCCAGCAACAGGACCGCTGCCCGCCGGCGTTGCCCGGGCGTCCAGGTATCGGGGAACGGCAACGCCCCCGCCAGAGCGGCGCCCGCAATGTCGATGAGGTCCTGGGCGAACACCGAGGCCAGATACTGAGTGCCCGTTGCCAGCCCCGTGATGATGCCCTGGTCGAGCCACGTGCGTTCCGACAGCGACCGCGAGAAGGTACCGGGCACGGCCGCGGATGCGACGACCAAACCGACCTGAGGTCCCCGCCCGACGATTTCCGTCCCGTTCACGAAGCCTCCAGCAGTTCTACATCGTGAAGGACAGGTCAGGCAGCAAGTGCTTTCGCCTTGATCTGCTCGAACTCGGCCTGCGTGATCGTCCCGTTGTCGAGCAGGCCCTTGGCCGACGCGATCTGGTCCGTGGTGCTGGGGCTCGAGCTGCCGGCCACCGACTTGATGTACTCACTCTGGGCACGCTGAATCTCTTTGGCCTGCTCGAGTTGACGCTCGTGCATGCCCTTCCCGCGGGCAATCAGGTAGACCAGAATTCCGAGCCAAGGAATGAGGATCACGAACAGCGCCCAGAAAGTCTTGCCGCCGCCGCCCAGGTCCTTGCTGCGGAAGATGTCGCCGAAGATCCAGAACAGGCACATGAACCAGGCGAAGAACAGGAAGATCTCGAACAGTGCGAGCAGGAACGATCCATTGTCGTTGAACATCAGCGGGCCCTTTCGGTTGGTTCAGCTTGGTGTCGGGGCGTTCTCGCCCGAGGTTCTGTGGTCCACCCGGCGGGCGGTCCACGTTGCGCGCAGGGTCGCCGCGTCCGCAATGTGGTGACTGTATTCCTCCGTCACCGACAGGATCTCGAATCTTGCGTCCATCAGTGCGGTCCGGACCTGCTGATCGGTGAAGAAGTACTGGCGGTGGTGCTCGGTGAACACGTCGGCGTCGGCGGTCCGGGTGACGTGGATCCGTGTGTCACACGTCCGTCCGGGAATGTCGACCACGCTGGCGATGGAGAACTCGTGACCATCGGAATTGCCTTCGACGACGGGATTGGCGACGGTGAAATCCATCATGGCGTCCGTGTGCAGGTCGAAGACGAGCCAGCCGCCGACCCGAAGGTTCCGGGATATCGCGTCCAGGGTCGCGTGCAACTGTGCCGGGGTCAGGTAGTTCAACCCGTCGAACGTGGAGATGGCCGCATCGAAAAGGCCATCAACCTCGAGATCGGGAAGTGTCTGCTGCAACAGAACAGCGTCCGGCCCGAGCAGTCGCCGTGCCCTGGACAGCATCATCGCGGACCCGTCCACCCCGACGATGCGATAACCCCGGGCAACGAGTTGCTGGGCCATGAGCCCGGTGCCGCAGCACACATCCAGGACAGAGGCGACGTTCCCGGCCTCGTCGGACCTCCACAGCTCATCGAGGAATGACGCCCACCGGTCGTAGCAGGGGTCTACGACGATCTCGTCGTAGACCCCTGCCAGCCGTGAATAGGTGTCGACGTCAGTCACGCTGACGCCGGCGCGACCCGGTCAAATGCCGAGAATCTTCGCCTTGGCGGCGGTGAACTCAGCGTCTGAGATGACCCCGGCGGTGTGCAGCTTCGCCATTTCCTGGATTTGGGTGACGGTGTCGTCCTGCGGGGCGGCCTCCGGTTCCTGCTGTGGGGGCGGGGCCTGGTACTGCTGTTCCTGAGGCTGCTCCTCCTCGGCCGGCTGGTCGTACTTGCGGGCCTGCCGGCGCGCCACCCGACCCGACACAGCGGTGGCCGTGCCGGCGACAACGGCCGTTCTGGCTGCCATGCGTAGAAGTCCCATGCGAAATCCTCTCCTTGTGTGGTCAGTTGATGTATTGGGCGTGAATCTACTGCGCTGTCAGGACAGCTTGCACGACATCGGCCGGGATCCGGATCTGATCGATGACGACGGCATCCGCGGCCTGGAGTGCATCGACCATCCTTGCGGCCCAGAGGTTCTCGAAGGCGATCAGGAGAGTCGAACTGTTCGGCGGAAGGTCCTCGTCGAGTTCGTCGGCGTCCTCACGGCCGAGCGCGCCGGGTTGCGCCACATCGATACCGATGAAGCCGGCACCGACCTGCCCCAGGTCTGCCGCCTCGATCGTCGTGACGACGCCCGCCTCGTCTTTCATGACAAAGAGAAGGTCGATCACCCGGATGGTCCCGCTGTTGATCAGATCCATCAACGCCGGCGCTATCCGACCCGTGAAGTTGTTGCCGGGGAAACCGATGACCATGACATCGACGGGGCCTACTGACATTGGTGCCTCCTTCTTGGAGTTCCTGGACCATCTCGCTCCTGCCCATTGACGCGGGGTAGGCGCTGCCGCCGTCCGCGGGCGGGCGACGTGCTCCGGCGACCGTAGGTCCACTGAGGGCCTGACCGCGTCATCCGGACAGGGTGACACATGGCCCCGAACTTCGAGGGTCCCCGCGCCGCCCAGCGCACGCCATGGATACTCCCCTGACCTGTAGTCCGCTGGGGAGCAATGTGGCGGTCATCAACCCTCGTACGCCCCGGCCGAAGGCGACCTCACGCTGTCCGCGCGGAGAAGGGCCCTGGCCCGGGCGGCGGACCGGAACCGGAACCGGACCCTCACGGCGAGAGATCGGGACGCCGACGGTTGACAACACTCCTCGGAACAGCACGGTGCGCACGTCGTGCGATGCGTCTGCTGATCAGTTGGGCTGGCGACGGTCGTGGGCGCGCTGTTGCCCTGCGGTGCCACTACTGGTCGGCTGGACGGGAAACTTCCCAAGCCGGGATGCGACCCACAGCGTGTGTTCACGACTGATGGCTTCCTCGGCGTCGGCCGCCACCAGTGGCCATTCCGCTTCGGGGGTGTCAGAGCAATTGTCCCGCTTGGCGCACCAGCTCGTTTGCAGCCGTAGAATAGGCCTGACCTGGAGATCGTGTGCTGTTTCAATGCCATCCATGCAGCGCCGGCGCCAATCACTGCGGCGAGAAGCCCGGCAAAGTTGACTGACGACCCTGCCACTATTCGAAGCGATGCGAGAACGAGCGCCACCACTTCTGCTGTCACCAGGGCAATACGCCAGATGAGTGCTCGATGTCTGTTGTACCTCGCTTTGGCCGCATACCATTGCCGTTGATCTTCCGTCCTTCCCTTCAGGTACGCCTCCCTGCGCTGTGGGAATGGTGCCTGCCGCAACTCCTCCATGCGGTCAGTGAATTCCGGCGGATCCGCTTCGACCGTGATGAGGTCGTTCGTTGCGGCGGCGACTTCCTGTAGGCGTTTCCGCATGACCTGGTGGGCCTGTCCCTGGTCCAGGTGCGGACCGAATGGGTCAGCTGCGACGGCGTAGCGCCACGCGAGGGTCTTGACAGACTCGGCAAGCGCGCGGCCCAGGTACCACTCCACTTCCGGCTTATGGATCCAGGAGGCGATCTCACAGACGAAGGCGATGAAGAAGCCACCAGCGATGAGGGTGGCGGCGAGGTCGACTGTTCCCGTCCTCCAGGCGATGGCGCTGCTCAATGCCGCCAGCAGGGCGCCTCCAAGGCGACCCTTTTGATACCGAAGCGACCACTTCTGCCCTCGTAGTGCCGCCGCATCGGCGCTCTTCCAGTACCCGGGAAGATCGGAGTCCGCCAGTCCACTGGTCATCGCGTCATGATCCACCTTCCGCGACTTCGCTGGCCACGGGTGTGCGCGGCGGGAGGAATGCGATTCTCCCCGTTCTCCCGGCATCTTTGCGATGACATCTCTTCTACTCTCTTTGCAGCGACGGTGGGTCAGGACTTGAGCGTGAGAAAGTTGGATACGAACAGGCTGATCTCTACGCGGTCCCTGCCGAGGACCAGACAGGTGAGAAACCCTCGAAGTGATCATTCCTGACCTGGCGCGCTGCATGGATGCCGACTTTTTGCAGGTCCCCGATGTACTTGACGGAGTCCATTTGCTGCACGTCCTGCGGGCGCACGCCGTGAACGCCCAATTCACTGAGCCCGCGTTCCGACAATTCAGCGTTGTACCGGACGTAGGTGAAAAGACGGGTGTTCAGGATGCCATTACCTGTTTGCAGATCACCGACTTCGAGGTCGATGGGTGGTGCGTGACGGCTACGACCAAAAACTCGGCATAGCATGTCCTGCTCGATCAATGAGGCGTACATCAACGCTGCGGGAATCGAATAGGCGTTGAAATGAAGGTTCATGTCGCGCGGTCGCAGGTTCTCGTTCGCGTGAGGATTGGTGCCGCTGCCCACAGACACCAAGAGAAGGTTCTGCTCCCCTGTGCGCCAGTTCAGGCCGTATTCTTCCAGTGTTGCCATGAGGAACAGGCGAAAAGACGGGTTGAGGTAGGTGGTGATGCCACCGTCGACGAACAAGAACTGCTGCTCGCCCACGGTGATGGCCTCGGGCGCGAAGTACGTTGGAGCCGCGGTGCTCGCGCGAACCAGTTGCCACAGCGGCATGGAAAGGTTGCAGTCGGGGCGCTCCGGATCGTTGAATTTTGCGCCGGGGTTGTTGCTCAACGGCCACGGTGAGTCGGTCGACGCGTTCCGCAAGACGACCATGAGCAGGGTGCGCAGCCGGTCGTCACCCAGAATGGTGTCGTCGCCGACAACACTCTGCAACAGCGACTTCAGTCGATTGCTGTCGTATTTGTACCGTAGCCGTTTGTGAATTGCCGCCCTGCTGAACATTTGGGCACCATTGTTCGCATAAAGCTTGCGCAGGCGGTCGACCGGCAGACCCAACGCCAGACCGGTCGCGATGATGGCCCCGCTGCTGGTCCCGGCGATGTAGTCGAAGTAGTCGGCGAGGACGAAGTCGTCGCCGGCCTTCAGTTCTTCGCGAAGAGTTCCCTCGATCGCGCCGAGGATCTCCAGGGTCAGGACACCGCGTATGCCTCCGCCGTCCAGGGATAGCATTCGCTTTTGTCCAGGCTGAACGGCCCTGTGACGATATGTCACGTTTCCTCCCGCTGGGCAGCGCCGCCGAAGTAAAGTTGAGACTGCGAGTGGATCGCAATCCGTGAGTGAGCGGCATTATATGGTTCTCCTTCACCAACGTCTGCGGGGACGTCTGTCAGCGGTGTGCCGAACACGGGAGCGCCAAAGTCGCACCTGGGGATAGCGTCGAGGCGTCGTGCGGGTTGATGGAGAACCTATTCGAGTGGCGGACGCGGGGCGCGCCGTTGAGATGATCGAGTGACGTCGGTGCTGTTCTTGCGCCGGACGGGCCAAGGCTGTGTTTGCTCGCCGCCATCCGAATCCCCATGTTGATCGGCGGGCCCAATGCAGTCGTCAACGGAGCCGACCCGTTTATGATGGCTGTCACCTGACTTGGGCAGAGTCCGCACGGTTGGACGGGGTGGTTGTGGACTTCTCGCTATTGGGTCCCGTTGAAGTAAGAAACTCCGGATCACTTCTGCCGCTGGGCGGGCACAAACAGCGAGCGGTGCTGGCCATGCTCTTGTTGAATGTCGGTCAGGTCGTGTCGCTCGACTCACTGATCGAGGGTCTGTGGGGAGAGAGGGCGCCCAGCAGCGGGGCCCGCGGTGTGCAGGTGTACCTGTCACGCTTGCGGCAGGTCCTTCAACCGGATACTGGTGATCCAGCCGGACGGTTGCTGAGGCGTCAAGGCTCCGGCTACCTGCTTGATGTCCCGCCGGACGCGGTTGATGTGCATCGGTTCGGACGACTTGCAGAAGAGGGAATGAGTTCGATGCTGCAGTCGCCGGCGACTGCAGCCGGTCAGCTGCGTGAGGCTCTGAACCTGTGGCGAGGCATGCCGCTCGAGGAGTTTTCCGATGAACCGTTCGCTCAACCGGAGATACCGCGGCTCGAGGAGCAACGGTTGAACGCCTTGTCTGCTCGTATCGAGGCGGACCTCGTGCTGGGGCGTCACGCCGCGATTGTCGGGGAGTTGGAGTCGTTGATCCGCCAGCAGCCGCTGCACGAGGGTTTCCGCCGGCAACTGATCTTGAGTCTGTACCGTTCAGAGCGACAGGCTGAGGCGTTGGAGGCCTTCCGGCACGCCCGGGACACTTTCGCCGAGGAGTTGGGAATCGAGCTGGGGCGCACTCTGCGGGATCTGGAATACGCCATCCTGTCTCAGGATGCATCGCTGGACTTGACTCCTCCGGTCTCGGCCAGCTTGTCCGCACGCAGTCCCACAGAAATGCAAAGTCCGCCAGACGGGTCCGCGGTCTCACCGGCAGAAGTACCTGCGTTACCGCGGATTGTCTGGAATGTACCGGCGCGCAATCCCCATTTCAGCGGGCGCAGTGGGCTTCTTGCCGAGATACGCGCCGGTTTCACGACAGTCAACGCGATGCCCAGTGTGCAGGCACTGCATGGCCTGGGGGGAGTAGGAAAGACCCAGGCGGCTATCGAGTATGCCCACCGTTACGCTGACGACTGCAGCGTCGTGTGGTGGGTGGATGCAGAACAGCCGGTGTTCATGCCGGATCAGTTCAGCCGCCTCGGCTCTCGGCTTGGACTGCCCGCTCGCGAATCGGGATCGGAATCCGTCGAGATGGTCCTGGAGGAACTGTCTCGGCGTCCCGGCTGGCTACTGATTTTTGACAACGCCGAGAACCCGTCGGACATCGCCGGTTATCGACCGAACGGTCGGGGCCACATCCTCGTGACATCCAGATTCCCGGGGTGGGGCGAGTTGGGCAGCCGTGTTCAGGTCGACGTTCCGGACCGGGGCGACATCGTGGCGATGTTCAGAGGACGGTTGCCCTCGATTCCAGGCGACGTGGCGGACGCCCTGGCAACTGAGCTCGGCGACCTTCCGTTGGCGGCCGCGCAAGCCGCGGCATACCTCGAACAGACCGGCATGGAGCCGGCGGAGTACCTCCGCCGGTTCCGAACCACCCAGGCAGACTTTCTGGCCAAGGGTGAGGTATTGGCCTACAAGGGTAGGGTGAATACCGCTTGGGAATTGTCGCTCCAGCGACTGAGCGCCGTTCACCCCTGGGCGGTCCCGCTGCTCGAGCTGACGGCCTTCCTCGCTCCCGACCCCGTGCCGATGGACCTATTTGCCGCACATCCGGAACTGATCGCCCAGTTGCACACCGCGGCCACCGGCGTCGGCCCCGACACGTTTGCGGACGCGGTCGGTGCGGCTGTCAGTTACTCGATGCTGCAACGGTTCAAGGACACCTTTCACATGCACCGGCTGGTCCAGGCGGTCATCCGGAACAGACTTGGCAGCGAGCGTGCGCAATTGGTCGCGGCTCAGACGGTGGCACTGCTGGCCGCGTCACATCCTGGCGACCCGAACGACCCTGCCAACTGGGCCCGCTTTGCACGGTTGGCTCCCCACGTACTGACCGCCGGGCGATTCAGCGACGATGATCCTGCCGGCCGCCAACTGTTACTTGCCACCGTCGCGTACCTCAATGTGCGGGGAGATCCACGAGCCAGCCGCCGGATCGCCGGAGAGCTGTATGGACGATGGCGACGCGTCCTCGGCGCCGATCATCCTGACAGCCTCTCCGCTGCTGCATACCTCAGCTCAGCGATGGCATGGCTCGGCGAGCATGACGCCGCACGCAGCCTGGGCCGGGACACCCTCGACAGGTCGCGACATGTGCTCGGCCCGGATCATCCGAACACCCTGCGTCTGGCGACGAACCTCGCCTTCGCACTGGCCTGGCTGGGTGAGTCCGACCAGGCGTGCATCCTGGGGCAGGACAGCCTTGCCCGCGCGGGCCGTGTCCTGGGATCGCACGATCACCTCACCCTTCGACTCGCAGCGAACCTCACGTTCGCCCTTGTCATGAACAACCGGGCCGATGAGGCCCTTCTGCTCGGCGAGGAAACCGTCGAGCGTTCTCGAGCCCATCTCGGCCCGGACCATCCCGTCACCTTGGTTTCAGCGGGTCACTTGGCGTTGGCGATGGCATGGCTGGGCAGGGACCAGGAGAACGTGGACCTGACCGAGGAAACGCTCCGGAGATCTCGCGCGGCTCTTGGCCGCGACCACCCGACGACGCTCGCCTCAGCAGCCCATCTCACAATCGTGCTGGTCTGGCGGGGTGAAGTCGAGCGGGCTCGCGACCTGGGCAACGACACCCTGGAGCGGTCCCATCGGGTGCTCGGTACCAACCACCTCATCAGTCTGGTTGCCGCGGCCGCCACAGCTTTCGCACTGGCTGACCAGGGAGAAGCGCACGACGCCGGTCTATTGGGTGACGAAACGCTTCACCATGCCCAAGAGATATTGGGTCCCGATCATCTGATCACCCTCCTGGCCGCGACCGCCTTGACAGTCGCCTTGGCCGGAACTGGGGCCACAGATCAGGCTCTGACCCTCGGCCGGGACACCCTTCGGCGGTGCGAGGGCATCCTCGGCGAGGGCCACCTGTTGACGACCGCAATCAGCCGTACAGTCAGTTCGCTGGTCGCTCGGGGCATCTGACGGTGATCCGGTGCGGAGCCGACGCAGCTGCGCACCGGTTCCGGTAACGACGTTCGGTAAGAGGAAACGGCTTTCAGGCACGACGAGGCCCACTCAGCTGTGCTGCAGATCTGCAACATTTCCGCATCTCGCAACCCGGATGGTAGAGCCATGCCCGGGCAGACCACACAGTCACAACCAAGCTCCTCGGCTCTACACAGTCCGCCGGACGGGGATGAGGGATCGCGACCCTCAACCTTGACGGCCCGTACACCGGGCGACTCTTGGCTCCAATGCGTTATAGGCGACGGGTATGCCGCCCGTGTGCAGGTCAACTGTCTTGTGACCGACTCGTCGGTGCCTCAGGCGCCGGAGACACCGACGACGCCGCCAACGCCATTGAGCCGTGACCCGGGTGTCGTCCGACTCACCGCGCGGGTCCTTCTCGAACAGGCATTGCAACCCACGACCCGTCTGTTAACCGTTCCGAATGGAGAAGCAGTATGACCAACGAACGCAAGAGGCAGAGACTTGTCAAAGCATTTCTCAGTGTCATGGCCGCAGTATTTCTATTGCCTCAGTTGATGCTTTCCAGCATCGCCGCCTCGGCATCGAACTCAGCAGTGATGCCGCCTGCGGAATCTTCGTCCGCGCCGTCGGCATCTTTTCTTGTCGCTTCGCCGGTCGGGGTCATCCACACCAAATCCGGCGGGCCACTCACTCTACGAGCGCAACCCGCGACGTCGGCAGCGGTAGTGCAGAACATCAAATCCGGCACCAGGATCGCCATCCAATGCCAGACAACCGGGTCGACGGTCAACGGCTTGTATGGCAAGTCCAACCTATGGGATAAGACGGCGTTCGGGGGCACAACCGGTTACGTCTCCGATGCCTACGTCTACACCGGTTCTCACGGTCGGGTCGCGCCGAACTGCCCGGTCAACCCCGCCAATGTGCAAGCGGTCATCAACGCAGCACTGTCGCAGGTCGGCAAAGGCTACACCTATTCCTGGGGCGGCGGCGGGAAATCCGGCCCCAGCTACGGGATCTGCTGCAGCCCCAAAGGCTACGACGATCGGCATCGGTTCGGCTACGATTGCTCCGGCCTGACGCAGTTCGCCTTCTGGAAGGGCGCCAAGATCGACATCGGTGGTACGACCAGCGTCCAGGTCCAAAAGGGACGCAAGGTGAAGTGGGCTTCCAGGAAGCCCGGCGACCTGATCTTCTGGTACAACAGCAAGGGGGCCACCATCCACGTGGCGATCTATCTCGGCAACAATAAGATTGTCGAGTCAGCACCGCCGCGAGACGGCAAGAGCGTGCACGTCACCAAGGTGTACGGCTTCCATCCCGAAGTGGTGCGCATCATCGGCTGACGCAAACAAGGGGACCTGGATCCGGCGGACCGCAACAACTGCGAGTCCGCCGGATCCAACCCTGGCCGCCCATCCATTCAATCACCGTAGTCGGTTCGGTCGTATCGAACTTTCGTGAGCTTCCGGACACCAGCGACGCCATACGTGCCCAAGATTCCGATTGGCTGTACCCTTTTCAAACGCAGTCAGCTCGACCGGGGGGCACGAACAATGCAAATGCACGTACTTCAACGTCGATGCGGCACACATCGGGGCCATCGCAACGCAAACTCGCCATGCCATCGTTCGCGATCCGCGCGAGGCTTGTGTCCCGCACACACGCGAACCGAACTGATCTGATCGGCGCACTTGTCGCCCGATCGCCTCATCTTCCGTTCTGAGCAGCGCACATTTGAACTGCCGGTCGTTCCACCGGATCAATGTCGGGCGATATTCCCCATCAGTCAGGTCATCACGTCCACGAACCGTGACAAACGCCAGCGACGCCGGATCCGTTGATCTTCCTGGCCCGGACCCCTGCCGTACTCGACGAGCCGCCGATCTATCCGTCACCAGCTAAGACGCTCTCGCCAACCAAGCGCGAGGCGCCACCGAAGGAGGAGTAGTGAGCACACACACGTGCCCCAGCTGCGGAAGTCAGCTGGAGGACAGTGCACGTTATTGCCAAGGTTGCGGAACCGCTGCTGTGGCCATTCCCAGCGCTGACACGGCCTGGCCGATTGAACGCCGAGGCGGACCCTCATCGCCGGGCGGGGAACCGCCATCGGATCCGACGCCGGCCGCCGGCAACAGTTCGACCACGCAGTGGGAGGAGATCGCCTATGCGGGTGACGGAACGCAGTCACCCAACGACACTTACCTGGGTAATCGGTTGTTGTACCGGGACAAGCCGGCTGAGCTTGATCCGCTGACGAATGCCACGTTGTTGCGTGCGCTGCTCTCCAGAGCGATAACCATGACAGTTATCTGGTTCGTCGGGTTCGCCATCCTTACCTTCATCTTCATGCTGGTCGGATTGTCGAGCCTCTTCGATTCTCCATCTTATTATGCATACGGCGGTCGAAGCTCATCCAGTTCGACCGAAAGCACGTTCTACGGATGGCTTTTTCTCGCCTCCGTATGGTCGATCGTCTGGGCCTGCATTTTCTGGCTCGCCCCACTTGGAGCTCAAGTGTCCGAATGGATGTTTCCGCTGGAAGGTCGGGGCGGGGCAGCGTCGGAAGCATTGGATCACATGTACACCATCATTCATAAACGCCGCACTCCGGTGACGCGGATGTCGATTGTGAGATATCACCCTCCCGTCGCCAGTACCGAGCGATACTATCTGCAGCTTCGAACCGGCAATTATCGGGGCTTTGTATCATGCTTCGCGTATGGACAGGATCTTTTCATTGGGTGGACGTTCTGGATTCGCTTGTCACCTGCTGAATGGCTCGCAATCATGTTTCGGCGTATCGCGCGCGGGTCAGTCTTCTATGCCGGTCTCAGTTCCGACGACCCAAAAGCCATGCGTGAAATGCTGCACGGTGCTGTCCGTGAGGGGGTAGATGTTGCGATAGGGCGGATCGAGTCGCAAGGAGACGGGTTGGGCAGCGACCTCGATGTTCCAGTCATCATCGCACGAGCAGCAAGTTCAGAGGCGAGCTGATCGGCCTCACAAAGTGGAATGTTTCTTGTTCAGGCGGAACGGCCGCGGGGTGTGGTGATGACGTCGAAGGCATCTTGTATGGCGACTGCAGCAATACTGGTGCCTGCGGCTGAGGGCGTCGCGGTCGTTCAACCTGGATTGGCGTGTGGCGGTGACGTCGGCAGGTTGGTTGAGCTCGTTGGCCAGATAGGGCGGCAGCTGAACGGAGGACTCGGATCAGATGGCACGACGATGATGGTGACTGGATTGAGGCTGAGTTGTCACGTCCGTCGGTTTTCCTCGCAACCTGGTAGGCGACGTTGACGCTTCCGGGGATCCTGTACGTGACACGGACGCCACCGACAGTGTTCGACAGAGTCCCCGCTTCGAATGGGCTGGCATCCGCGTATTTCGGAATTCAATTCCACGGAACGCACGGCGCGACAGGTGGCGCGCCTGTGTCGCTCGACTTCTCAAGTACAGCCCGGGCCGCGCTCAGGCAGCAGCACCGCTTCGTGAGCGGTCTCTTGAGATTTCGAGATGTCGCAGCCTTCGACCTGCGGATAGTCGGTGGATACGATGAACAAGTGAAGGTGGCTCTGCTCGGGCGCACTTGGAGCGGTGATCAACGGCAATCCACTGAGCAGGCAGCGAAGATACGGGAAGCACTGCTGCGCGCTCTTCCTGATTCCATTGTCTCGTCCGAGATTGCAGATTCTGACGAAATAGCGGCCCTGCTCGATCCCGTCCCCACCGGCTGGGGCGAGGGTGCAACCATATCGAAGAGGATCATCACCGGCGTACCGTCGAGACCGGACGCCGGAGCGAGCACATATTACTCGGTCGTGCCCTTCCAATTGGCGCTGTCGGACTGGGATTCAGTATATCGAGTGCTATCGGCATCGCAAAGTCCTGTCGTGGTTTCGGTAGCGCTGTTTCCCACGACGGTTCCGCCCGGGTTCACAGCGGAATTGGCTACGAGTGCTGCCTATTACGGCCGTTTGGCGCGCCAAAAGGTCGTTCCTGGCGGCATCTATTTTCGGCCGAGGTCGCTCTCTCCAGATCCCTTTGCGGTCAGCGCCGAGGAGGTCTTCCGCGCCTACCAGACGCGTTTCGCGCACGGTGGCTTTGGGATGCGCATCCTTATCGTGGCTGAGCGACTCGACCCATCATTGGTGGAGCTGCTGGGTGCGGCGATTGCTCCGCCACCTTCTGGCTCAGAATCCGAGTTCATAGGTATTCCGCAAACCTCCACCTACGAGAACACTGTCGTATCGGGCGAACGTGAGATGCGAATTCTGGTGGAGAATCTCAAAGCTATTGACAATCAGGTCGAGTCCCCACGGCGAGGAAGCGATAGGCCGCCACTTCTGTCGATGTTGGGGCATCTTGGTGATTCCTACGAAGCTACATGTGCATTTCACCTTCCAATTGCTGTCGGCGGCCGTGTAGCCGGACTGTCAGCGAACAAGAACACGGACGGGTCGACCAACGGTGGACGAAGGCTCCGCACCGACGCCGTCTTTGTCTCGTACCGGAGAGAAGACACCGGACACGCTGCCGCACGGATCGCCGACGGGCTGAAGGCGCGGTTTTCCCAGGTATTCATGGACGTCAATGTGATCGGACCAGGAGCTGATTTCACCGAAGCAATCGCAGGCGCCCTTGACCAGTGTGAGGTCTTCGTTGCCGTTATCGGCCCTCACTGGTCGACTGCCGAGGATAGATTCGGCAGGCGCCGACTGAATGATCCAGAGGATTGGGTGTTCAAAGAGGTCGTGGCTGCACTGGAACGGAGGGTGCCGATATTCCCCGTGCTCATCGACCGGGCGGACCCTCCACAAGCTGACGAGCTCCCGCCTGAGTTGCAGCGGTTGGTCAGACTTCAATGCACGGTGCTTGGGCAACAGAAGTTCAATACGGACTTGGCCGAGTTCATTGCTGCCATGGAAGTCCGCCTCGACGCGACAGCTGTAGAACGAATACTTACTGATGGACCTGCCTGACGAGATGAACTGCCACAAATTGGGGACGCCGATGGCGGGCAGGTCGAAGCGGGAGAGCGCGGTGGCGCGCTCGGGGTCCTGCCTGAGCGCGATCGGAATGTTGCCGTCAGGCCGGATGAGTCGGCCCCGGCCGCACGACAGGTGCGGCGGGGGCCGGTGGACGAGTGGGGAGCCGGGGCTTACCGGCGCGGAGGCGAGTTCTGTGCCGAGGAATTCGGCGCAGACGTCCTCGCGCGAAGGCCGGTTTCGGTCCCGCGATCGAACGCCGGATCTGTCGCCAGATCGCGGTTCCTGGTCTCCGAGTACGAGCCCACGGCCACGACCGTGATCACGGCGGAGACAGCCACATAGATGGCGACCGGGTAGCCGTTGCCGAACCCGGTGTAGAGCGCGACAGCGATCAACGGCGCGAGCCCGCCGGCGGCAATCGATGCCAGTTGATAGCCGACCGACACCCCCGAGTAGCGCACCTTGGTGCCGAAAAGCTCGGACAGGAACGCCGCCTGCGGCCCGTACATCGCTCCGTGGAACAGCAGTCCGCCGACGACCGCCACCACCGTCAGCGGGAAGTTGTTGGTGTCCAACAGGAAGATGAAGACGAAGGCCCACACACCGACACCGATCGCTCCGAACAGGTACACCGGTCGGCGACCCAGTCTGTCCGAGATGGCCCCCCAGATGGGGATTGTCACGGCATGGACAGCGGCCCCGATGAGGACGGCGTTGAGCGCGAAGGAGCTGGACGCGGTGTGGTCCGGCGGATTCTTCGTCAGATAGGTGACGATGACCACCGTGAAGATGTAGTACGAGACGTTCTCGGCGAACCGGGCTCCCATTGCGGTGAAGACCTCGCGCGGGTAGTTGCGGAACACCTCCAGGATCGGCATGGCCTGCTTCTCGCCGCCGGCGGTGGCGGCCTCGGTCTTGGCCTGTGCCTGCCGGAACACCGGTGACTCCTCGATGGCCAGCCGGATGAACAGGCCGATCAGCACCAGCACGGCGGACAGCAGGAACGGGATCCGCCACCCCCAGGAGAGGAAGGCGTCCTCGCTCTGCACCAGGGCCAGCAGGGCGAGCAGGCCGTTGGCCAGCAGCTGCCCCAGCGGGGCACCGGTCTGCGGCCAGCTCGCCCAGTATCCGCGTCGGGCCGGATCGCCGTATTCGGAGACGATGAGCACGGCGCCACCCCACTCACCGCCCAACCCGAATCCCTGTACGAGCCGCAGGGCGACCAGGATGATCGGCGCAGCGAGGCCGATGGTGGAGTACCCGGGTAGCAGACCGATGAGGAAGGTCGAGATACCCATCATCAGCAGGCTGATGACGAGCAGCTTCTTCCGGCCGAGGATGTCGCCGTAGTGCCCGAAGACCAAGCCGCCGATCGGGCGGGCGATGAAGCCGATGGCGAAGGTGCCGAGGGCGAGGAGAACGCCGACCGCCGGATCATTCGCCGGAAAGAAGACCTTCGGAAACACCAGGGCGGCGGCCACCCCGTAGAGGAAGAAGTCGTACCACTCGACGGTGGTTCCGGCCATGCTGGCGGCGACGACTTTGATGATGGTCGGACGATTCGGTGTCGACTGCGACGTTTGTGATGTGTTGCGTGCCATGAGAAGTCCCATCCTTGCGGTCTCGCAACGCGAGTGGTTCGCGGCTGCAGGTGGGTTTTTCCAGCTCGCACCGCGCTCAAACGCCCGTCTTTCGCCGACGGGTGCGCCCAACGACCGGCGGTGATACTGGGCGCATGCCCAACGAGTCCCGCATGGTGTTCCTCGGCTTCGGGAAGTACGCGCGGGCGGACAAGATCTTCGCCCTCGAGCCCATCCGTGGGGAGGACCGCGGCGAGGGCCGGCGCACCCGGGTCTGGGTGGAGGGCATCGGCAACCCCGTCATCGCCTCGCGCACCGAGCGGACCATCCTGTCGGACATGGGTCAGGAACGGGCCGCCCAGGCGTTCGTCATCGATGAGGCGCTGGAACTGGCGGAGCGGCTGGCGGCAGCGGTTGACGCCGGCCGCGTCGACCTCGGCGATCTGGGCAGGCGTGCGCGTCACCTGCTCGAGGCGGCGACCAGCGCCGCGGCCGAAGCCGATCCGGTCTGACTGTCAGTGCCGACCCTTCGGCCCGGTGATCCTCGGCGAGATGATCTTCGGTACCAGCAGATCGGCGACAGCGGCGTCCCGGTCGGCGACCGGCTGAACGTGGAAGACGGTCTCGATGGTGGCCAGGATCGACGTGGTGTCGTGGGAAGTGTGATCCACCGCGAAATCATGTTTCAGCAGTCGCGACACGACGAACGCCGGAATCCGGGTGCCCGGTCCCCACTCGTCCGAGATACCGTGCGCGGTCGGCGGCGACACGTGGTCGAACTGCCCGCCGAATTCGTCATAGGTGACGATGACCAGCGTGCTGTCCGCCTGTGGTCCGTTCTCGATCGCGGTCAGCAGATCGACCAGGTGATCGCTGCCCTCGTGCTCGCTCGCGTAGCCGGGGTGCTCGTTCTCGGCACCGATCGGCTTGACGAAGCTGACGGGCTTGAGTGTGCCGTTCTTCGCCGAGGCGATGAACTCCTGTTCGTCACGGAGGTGCGCTGCGCGGGCGGCGGTTCCGGGGGCGTAATTGGCGAAATAGTTGAACGGCTGGTGGTGGTACTGGAACAGCTGATCAGGGCAGTTCGGGTAGACCGCTTTCGGGTTGTGTTTGGGATCGGTACACGTGCCGGCGGTGTTGCCATTCGTCCATCCGGGGGCACCGACGTCGCCGTTGGCGTTCGACCAACCGCCCGAGTACCACGCCCAGTCAACATTCTTCGCCGACAACCGGTCGCCGATGGTGCGCCCGGTCTGTGGTGGGAGCCGCCGGTTGAGCGCGGTGCCCGGCGTGTACGGCTGGTAGGCGGGTTGGACCGTGTTGACGGCATAATCACCGCAGACGGTGCCCCGCGGCGGCGCGGGGACGCCTGGCTTGACGGCGCACTTCCCGTGCTTGTTCACGGCAGCCTGCGTCAGCGCAGCGTCCTTGGTGCCCGGTGAAGCGGGATGCAGCAGGGTGGCCGCCGGGAATCCGTCCGGCCCGACGATCGAATGCAGGTCGTCCTCACCGTAGTCCCGCACCGCACCCGGCCAGGTCGGGGTGGCCGCGGCGATCAGCCACTGGTGATTGAGGAACGAGCCGCCGAAGGCACTTTGGAAGAAACGGTCGTAAATGGCGTATTTCGGGGCGTCAGCGGAATGCAGGTATTTGTAGATGGGCAGCGCGCGGGTGTCGTAACGGCCCATCGAGAGCCCTGCGGCATCGCTGCCCGTCACGTACCGGTTCTGCCGTCCCCCGTTGATCTGATACTGCTCGTTGTAGAACCTGTGCACCAGGTCGCGTGTGCAGCCGCCGGGTAGCCCTTCACCGTTGAGCACGCCGTTCGGGGCGAATTCCGACGGCGGCGGGCAGGTGGTGTCCTCCGGCTTGATGTATCGGTCGATCACGAAGGGGCGGTTCCGGAACGCCGACTTGATGTTGATTCCGGCCGACGTTCCGGAGCAGGTCACGCGCCTTGGCGGTGACGTCAGGTTGACGTCGGTCTGCGGCAGACAGGGCAGTGCTGCGCCGTCGGTGCCCACCTGGGTGACTCTCCTGGTGCCGTCGACCCGTTCCCAGCCGCCGAAGAGGTTGTCGAAACTGTGGTTCTCCTCGTAGATCACCACGATGTTGGTGATTGTCGGGGTGTGCCGTCGGTGGTCGGCGGCGGCCGGCGTCGCCGCTGCAGCCAGCAGAACCAGGGTTCCGGCGATGGCCAGAATGGTGCGACGGCGAGATGCCACAACGCCTCCAGGTTTCCGGACGTGCCGGTCATTCCGACCGGCAGGATTCCGTGAACATGCTGAGCGTCAACGAGTATGCGCCGGAGTCGGCTCTCTGGCCAGGGTTCTTGCGTTCAATTTCCTCACCCGTGCGGTGAGGGCACCGATGCGGCGTCGACCAGCTCGCGGAGGATGTCGTCGGCGTGCTGCACGATCAGCGAGAGGTGTCCTTCGTCGGGGAAGAACCGGCCGTGGCAGGTCGGGACGGTCCTGGTGATCCACCGTCCCATCGCGACCGGTGCCTCGCCGTCCTGCTCCCCGTGCCACAGCTGGACGGGGACGGTGATCGCAGTGGGGTCGAACCGCCAGGCGGAGCTCATCAGCGCGGTGTCGGCCTGCCCTCCGCGGGGCCCTTTCCGGAAACACTCCCGGACCGCGTCGAGGTAGGCGGCCGCGACCTCCGGTCGCGCTATCGCCGCTCGGTCCACCGGCGGCAGGGCGGCGATCGTTCTTTCCAGGAATGTCTCCGGCCTGCTGCGAACGGCCCACGCCATCAGCCGGTCCTGCAATCGGGCGGTGACGGGATGGTCCCGGTTCAGACCGAAGAACCTTCTGCTCTGCGGGTTGATACCGGTTGCCAGACCGGGTACGTCGAGTGGGCCCATGCCACTGACGACGGCGGCTGCGGTGATCCGGCCAGGCATCGCAGCGGCGCAGGCCAAGGCGTAGGAGGCACCCCCGGACCATCCCATGACGGCGAACGTGCCCAGCCCGACACGATCGGCGAGCGCGGTCACATCCGCCGGCCAGTCGGTGATCCGGCGCCGCGGCTGGAGGTCGGACCGGCCGCACCCGGGCCGATCTACAGCGATCAGACGGGCGCCCACCCGGTCGGCGACTGATGCGCCGCCGAACATCCCGAGGTCCAGACGGGAGCTGGGAACCCCGTGGAAGTACAGCACCGGCCGGCCGTCTGCGGGCCCCGATTCGGAGTACGCCAATCGCCGGCCGCCCGGCAGGGCAATCTGCCGGAAGGCAGCCGAACCAATGCTCACGCTGCCTCCATCCGCGGCGTCAGGGTGGGTCGATGCGGGGGTCAGTCGACGAACTCGGCCTGCAGGTTCAGCATCCGAACCCTTGCGGACTGCAGCCGCTGGTTCATCACGGTGACGAACCGCTTCGTCAGCTCGTACCCGACGACGGGATCGGCCTCGCACTTGGCCCGCAGGCAGGCAGCGTCGAAAGCCAGCGCGCTGGTGTCGGTGATCGCCCGGGCGTCGAAGGTCCATTCGTACGGCGGCACCATCCACGACCATCCGACGACGTCCCCGTCCTCGAGCTCGTCGAGTTCGACACCGCGGGCGGGCGTGTGGACCTCGATGGCGACCCGGCCGCGTCGGAGCACATAGAAGTGGTCCGCCGGCGCGCCCTCGCGGAAGAGGAATTCGCCCGGCCGGGCGTGCACATTGACAGCGCAGCCGGACAGCAGATCGGTGGTCTCCGCGTCCAGACCCTGGAAGAACGGGTGCTCAGGCAGGTACTGGTCGATGGTTTGCATGTGATCCCCTCAGATCGATCGGGTCGGTTCGGGCGTGCTGCGGTTCCAGCGGCGCCTACTGCCCCGCCGTCCCAGTCTTCGGTGAGTCGGAGCGGGCGGGAAGGGACCAAAGTCACGGATGGCGGGTACTTTGCGGATCGAAGCAGCGCGCTCTTGATCAGGTGGGTCGAATCGGTGACGGTATTGCGGACGTTCCCGGCGGTTGGAAGGCGAGATGACGATGGCGGAAGTGTTGCTGTACCACCACGCTCAAGGACTGACCCCCGGTGTGGAGTCGTTCGCCGACGAACTCCGCCTGGCGGGTCACACCGTTCATCTCCCGGATCTCTACGAGGGCCACACCTTCGACACACTGGATGAGGGGATTGCCTACGCATCGCGGACCGGCTTCGGCACGATCGCGGAGAAGGGCGTCGCAGCAGCGGAGACTTTGGGTGACGCGCTGGTCTACACGGGTTTCTCGCTCGGGGTGATGCCGGCCCAGCAGCTGGCGCAGACCAGGCCGGGTGCAAGGGGGGCGTTGCTGATCCAGGCCTGCCTACCGGTGTCCGAGTTCGGTGCCGCCTGGCCTGCCGGTGTACCTGTTCAGGTGCACGGAATGGACGCTGACCCGATCTTCGCCGGCGAGGGCGACATCGACGCCGCACGGGACCTGGTGGCCACGACGGAACAGGCCGAGCTCTTCCTGTACAGCGGCGACAAACACCTGTTCACCGATCCTTCGCTCCCATCTTTCGACCCGCCCGCCTCCGCACTCCTGACCAGCCGGGTGCTCGAATTTCTGTCCCGGCTTGCCTGAGCAGCTCGACCTCGTTCGACGAAGACTGTCGATTTCTCGGCAGCCCGGCCGTCTGGTTGGTGTGCGGACCTCCGGTCCGACCGATGGGCCATGCCGGCCACGAAGGAGCACCCGTAGACATGTCGAACAGCACCTGGGATCTGATCCACGCCGAGCGCCGACAGCTGATTCGGGATCTGCAGCCACTGACGGACGACCAATGGCAGGTCACGTCGCTGTGCCCCGACTGGACCGTGCACATGGTGCTGGGCCATGTCGTCGCGCTGACCAAGCAGACGCCCCCCAAGTTCTTCGCCAGGTACGCCGCGTCCGGATTCCGGTTCAACTCGATGGCGGCCAAGGACGTCGCCAGGGAAAGCGCCGGAACGCCGGAGCAGACCCTGGCGGAGCTCGCGGCCCACGTGGACGACACCACGGCCCCGCCGGGTCCGGTCGATTCGTGGCTCGGGGAGATGGTGGTGCACGGAGCCGACATCCGGCGGCCCCTCGGCATCGACTACAGCCCACCGGTCGCCGTCACACGTCAGGCCGCTGACTTCTACAAGAACTCGAATCTGCTCATTGGTGCGAAAGACCGCATCGCCGGTGTCCGGCTGGTGGCCACCGACACGGACTGGTCGCACGGCACCGGTCCGGAGGTCAGCGGAACGATTCTGTCACTGGTCCTTGCGATGACCGGCCGATCAGTCGCACTCCCCGATGTGAGCGGCGCCGGGGTGGGACAGCTGCAGGCCGCGATGCCGACCGGCTGACGTCGTGCAGCTAGCCCTGCTCGCCACCCGCACCACGCTCCAGCCCCAGGGTCGCCAGTAGATCCTCGTGCAGTTCGAACCAGACAGTGTGGCAGGAATCGATCTTCGGCTCGTCGACCCACCGACGCTCGCCGCGGTCGACCCTCTTCAGGGCGGCCTCGAACCGATCCGGATAGAAAGCGAACCGGGACAACGCCTTTGCCAGTTGCTCGCCGACGGGACGCAGTTGGCGCGACAGGTGGGTGAGGCTCTTCAGGATGTCCTCGTCCCACGCCCAGTCGCTGTGGTCGTTGGCGGCCATAGGCTCCCCGGGTTGCGGCCGCACCTGCCATTTCGTCATGAGGGTCAGCAATCGGCCGTTCAGCTGGAGAAACGAGCCGTACGCCGCCTCGATCGCGGTCCTGGCACCCGTCGCCCGCAATTCCTCGGCGAGCAGGCGGATACCCTCGTCGCGGCCGGCCCTGGTGAGGGTCCACCCCTCGAGGTCGGCGAATGCGACCCGCTGCACCCAGCCCCGCGCCTCGTCGTCCAGCAGGTGCTCCTCGACGGCATCGGTGTCGAGGGAGAAACGACGCGCTATCCCGCCGGTGTCCGTCATGCCCTGGATCCTGACGGCATGCAGGACGAGCAGTTCCTCGGACGAGTGAAAGGCCATGCGGGAACGGTACCTTCGCGTCAGACGAGAGGTAAGCCGGAGACCGTTCCGCCAGATGCCTCCACTTCAGTGGCCATGTCCAGTTCCACAACGACCGGCGGAACCGGCGGAACCGGGAAAGCGGAATCGATTGCCTCGCGTTGTGCCGGCATGGGGTGATAGCTGTCGAGATATGTGCGTACTTCCTCCGCTGTTCGTCAACCGACGCGCGACAGGACCTCGACGATGTCGCCGCCGGCGATGACCACGATCGGGTGGCCGTCCTCGCGGATCTCCTGGTACGCCTGTTCAGCCAGATACGAGGTTGTCACCCGTACTCCGAACTGCCGCGCGCGAAGCCTCGAGATGAGGATCTCCGGCGAGGATCTGATCAATCCAGACCCTCGAGATCGTAGAGAGATCGAGAACCGTGAAATGTGCTCGATAGTTCTGGAAACGGCTTCCGTTGGCTGTCCTCCAGACCGGCGACCAGTTCCTCTTCCGGTGACAACCGTGGGGATCCTGGTGCGAGCAGGCCCCTGAACACGACGTCGCGGCGGACGCCCGTCTTCTCGAAAGGAAGGTAAGGCGGAACAGTTCGCCGCAGTCCCACGGACGCCACCCCGGTACGCCCGGTCGAGCGTCAGGTCCGCACCCGGCAGGTCTTCGAAGCCAACCGGGTCCCCGTTCATCAAGTCACTGTCGCACAGGCAGAGCCGCCAGGGGCCGGGCCAGCGGACAAGTCAGGACAGCGTGCTCTCCAACCGTTTGGACAGCAGCGCGACGAATGACGCCGGCTCGGACAGCTCGCCGCCCTCGGCCAGTAACGCCATTCCGTACAACAAATGGGCGGTGTCGACGAGAGCGGCGTCATCAGGCCGGGTCTCCTGTGCCGACCGCAGACCGGTGACCAGGCCGTGTTTCGGGTTGAGTTCCAGCGTCCGCTTGACCTTCGGCAACTCCTGACCCATTGCCCGGTACATCTTCTCGAGCGTGGGCGTGAGGTCGCCCGGGTCGCCGACCAGCACCGCGGCGGAATCGACCAGCCGGTGGGAGAGCCGGACCTCTTTGACGTCGTCGGACAGCGTGGACGTCATCCAGGACAGCAGGCTCTCGAAGCCCTTCTTGGTGTCGTCGTCGACGTCATCACCGCCGAGATCGACTTCGCCACGGGCGATCGAGGTGAAGTGCTTCTCCTCGAACGACGGAACGGCGTCGACCCACACCTCGTCCACCGGGTCGGTCAGCAGCAGCACCTCGTAGCCCTTCGCGCGGAAGGCCTCCATGTGCGGCGAGTTCTCCAGCGACGAGCGAGTTTCGCCGGAGGCGTAGTAAATCTTGTCCTGACCCTCCGGCATCCGTTCGACGTACTCCCGCAGGGTGGTCGGCTTCTCCGCATCGTTCGTCGACGGGAACGAACAGATCTCCAGGATGGCCTGCTGGTTGTCGAAGTCGGACAGCAGTCCTTCCTTGACGGCCCGGCCCAATTCCGACCAGAACGTCGCGTACTTCTCCGGTTCCTTCTCCTGCATCGTCCTGACGGTGGACAGCACCTTCTTCACCAGCCGCTTGCGGATCAGCTGGATCTGCCGGTCCTGTTGCAGAATCTCGCGGGAGATGTTGAGCGACAGGTCGTTTGCATCGACGACGCCCTTGACGAACCGCAGGTACTCCGGGACCAACGCCTCGCAGTCGTCCATGATGAACACCCGCTTGACGTACAGCTGCACCCCGCGTTTGGCGTCCCGCATGAACAGGTCCATCGGCGCGTGACTGGGCAGGAACAGCAGCGCCTGGTACTCGAACGTGCCCTCGGCGGACAGTCGGATGGTCTCCAGCGGCGGCTGCCAGTCGTGGCTGACGTGGTGGTAGAACTCGGTGTATTCCTCCTCGGACACCTCGCTCTGCGGCCTGGCCCACAAGGCCTTCCGCGAGTTGACGACCTCCGGTTCGCCCTCCCCGCTGTCCTCGCCCTTGCCGGCCGGCTCCATCCGGATCGGCCAGGTGATGAAGTCCGAGTACCGCTTGACGATGCTGCGGACCGTCGACGGGTTGGTGTAGTCGTGCAGCGCGTCGTCGGTGTCCTCCGGCTTGAGGTGGAGCGTCACCGAGGTGCCCTGCGGGGCGCCCGGCAATTCGGACACCGTGTAGGTGCCCTCGCCGCTGGACTCCCACCGCACACCGGTGTGCACGCCCGCCTTGCGGGTCACCAGGACGACCCGGTCCGCGACCATGAAGCTCGAGTAGAAGCCGACACCGAACTGGCCGATCAGTTCCGCCGTCGCCTGCTCCGAGCCGCCGCCGGATTCGCGGGCCTGCCGGAGCTTGGCCAGCATCTCGCCGGTGCCGGACTTGGCGATGGTGCCGATCAGGTCGACGACCTCGTCACGGCTCATCCCGATCCCGTTGTCGCGGACCGTCAGGGTGCGTTCGGCCGGGTCGGTCTCGAGAGCGATGTGCAGATCGGACGTGTCGGCCTCCAATTCCTTGTCCTGGTAGGCGGCGAGCCGTAGCTTGTCCAGCGCGTCGGAGGAGTTCGAGATCAATTCGCGGAGGAACACGTCCTTCGTCGAGTAGATCGAGTGGATCATCAGCTGGAGCAGCTGACGGGCCTCTGCCTGGAACTCGATCGTCTCGCTGGACAACTCTTCTGACGACGCTGCTTCTGACGACGCTGCTTCTGACGACGCTGCTTCTGACGACGCTGCTTCTGTCGAGTCTGCTTCGGTAGACATTGCTGACCGCACCCCTTCACCCCAACTGAGAACTGTGCACCGGAAACCATAGTCGTTGCGGGCACGATCACCGCGCCGTGACGGGGTCTCCGAGGCGCTGCGCACGGCCACCGAACAGCACCGCACAGATGACGAACCAGCTGTAGCCGATGGCCAGTCCGGCGATGATGTCGGTCAGCCAGTGCACTCCGAGCAGGGCTCGGCTGGCCGCAACGGCCATCGCGATCAGGGCGGCGCCGGCCGCCAGGACAGCCCTGAGCGGGCGGGACCGGTTCCGGCCCAACACCAGCGCGATCGCCGGCCAGACCGCTGCCGCCGCTGCCGCGTGGCCGGACGGGAAGGAGGGTCCGGCCCAGCCCACCAACTGTCCGACGTCGGGCCGCGGCCGGTCGACGACCTCCTTGAGCCCGTTGACGATGAGCTTCTCGCCGGTGATCACCGCCAGCAGGAAGAGGACTGCGTCCACTCGCCGATAGCGAGCGAAATCCACCGCGGCCGTCGCGGCCAATGCCAGCAGCACGACCACGGTGTCGCCCAGGTAGGTGACCACCCGCAGGACGTCGACCGCGGTGGAGTCGGCATGCGCCGCGCCCCACCGCGCCACGGTGTCGTCGAACGACGCGAGACCCGACGAGCTGTCGACCATGTCCAGCAGCATGCCGACCAGGAGGGCGGCGGCGAACACGACGGCGAGCGACACCGTCAGGACCAGGCCGCCTGCGGTTCGCCTGTCGAGTCGTTGACGGAGGAACCGCCGCAGCCTCGGGTGCCGGTTGAGCGACCGCACCACCGCCCGCTCCTCCTCGGCGGGATCGATCGGGTCGGGCAGCGCGCGGATCGCGGAGAAGAGGAAGGCAACCGCGGCGGCCATCATGGCCACCAGGACGACGACGGAGGTGACCGTCACCCCGCGCCCGTGTCGGCAGTGCCGCGCTGCACCGCCGGCCGTTCGAAACAGTGCCGGATGATGAGGTAGACGGCGGCGACGCAGGCCAGGCCCAGCAGGATCCCGCCGACGACATCCGTCAGGTAATGCACCCCGCGATACATCCTGGACACCGCGACCACCACCGGTACGGCCACCGCCAGCAGCACCGTGACAGCGCGGATCCAGACGTTCCGGGTGCGTTCGAAGACGACGATCGCAATGGCGCCGTAAGCGGCTGCCGCCGCGGCGTGCCCGGACGGGAAGCTGGTGTCCACCGACACCTTGTCGAGCTGGCTGACGTCAGGACGCGGCCTGCCGACGATGCCGGTCACCGTGATGAAGACCGCCGCCTCCAGGATCAGTGAGAAGCAGACCAGTGCCGGCTCCCGCCAGGATCGCCAGGCGACGAACATGACCGCGGCGATGATCGCCGTCACGACCACCTTCACCATTGTCTCGGCCGGCATCGCGCCGTACCCGGACCAGACATCCAGCGCCGGGGTGCGGTGCCCGACGAACCACCGCGCGACGTCCTGATCCACCGTGGTCAGTCGGCCACCGGCCAGCGGTCCGGTGAGGAGCAGGCCCAGTCCCGCCCAGACCGCAGTCAGACCGACGAACGCGAGCAGCAACAGGACACCCGCTCGGCGAACCGCACACCAGGTCAGCAGTGTCGGATGCGCGGCGGTCCCCGATCCGAGAACCTCTCGCGGCACACTCATGACGATGCGGTTCCGCGTGGCGACCATGTTCAAACGGTCGCGGGCAGTGCGGCTGTTCGGCTAACGCGACGATTCGGGCGCGGGTCCGGCCAGCGCGAACGGTGCCCCGTCCGGGTCGGTGAGGAAGGCCATCCGGCCGAACTGGGTGTCCATCGGTTCGGCCAGCAGGGTGCCTCCCGTGCCGGTGGCGGTGCCGACGGCGGCATCGACGTCGGCGACCGCGAAGTAGACGAGCCAGTGCGACGGCGTTCCGGCAGGTGCGCCCATCATGCCGCCGATCCCGCCCAACGGGTCTCCACCGATGTCGAACATCGTGTAGTCGCCTGGCGCGCCGTCCAACGCCTGGTACCGGTAACCGAACACCGCGGCGTAGAAGTCGCGGGCGGCGGTCGCATCGGTCAACCGGGCGTCCTCCCACGTCATGGCGCCGGGCTCGTTGTAGACCTCGGCGCCAACCATGCCGCCGGACTGCCAGACACCGAACGCTGCCCCGGCTGGGTCCATGCCCACCGTCATCCGGCCGGTGCCCTCGATATCGAACGGATCCATCAGCACCGTCCCGCCGTTGGCCGTGATGGCCGCCGCTGTCGCGTCGACGTCATCGCTGGCGATGTACACCGTCCAGACAGTTGGCTGGTTCGGATCCTGCTTCGGGCCGATCGCCGCGGCGGAATGGCCGTTCACCTGACAGAGGGTGTAATGCCCGAACTGCTCACCGGTATCCACAAAAGACCACCCGAGAACCCCGCCGTAGAACGCCGAGGATGCCGCCACATCGGGCGAGCCCAGGTCCACCCAACACGGCGTACCGGCCGGCCACGGTTCTGAACGAAGAGGCATCTGCAGACCTCCGAAACGGTGCTGGATCGGCGCGGCGGCCGCTGGCCCACCGCGCCGCGGGCGTCCCCATATTGGCGCAGTTGCGCGGCACCGTCCATACCGCGGCTGCCGGGCCGCTGTATTCAACCGCTACTGGGACCAGATGCACGAGGCGCTCAGGCAGACCCAGCCGTCGGGGGTCTGCGCCGGGCGGGTATGCGAACCGCAGGTCGGGCACGCGGTCGGTGCGCCGATCCGGATCAACTGGGTGGCGTCGGCGGAGTCGTCACCGGCGTGTCGTGGCCTTGTGGTCAGCTTCTTGCGGGATGTCATTGGTGCCCTTCGGTTTCCGTGGATCGACACATCGACCCACGGAGAAGGACGTCGCGGAGCGGGGTCGCGTTGCGACGCCGTGAACCCGGACACACTGCTCGTGCTGTCAGTCCTGGACGCTTTCCCGGCCGCGCAACACGATGAGCGGGTCAGGGGCGTAGACGACCGAGGTGTCCTTGTCCTCGTAGTCGAACTGGTTCAGGAAGAAGCGCATGGCGTTGATCCTGGCCCGCTTCTTGTCGTTGCTCTTGATCGACGTCCAAGGGCGCATGGTCGGTGTCGGTGTTCAGCATCATCGCCTCCTTGGCCGCGGTGTAGTCGTCCCACCGGTCCAGCGACTCGATGTCCATCGGCGAGAGCTTCCAGCGCCGGACCGGGTCGATCTGCCGGATCGCGAACCGGGTGCGCTGCTCGGACTGGGTGACCGAGAACCACAGCTTGGTCAGCGAGAAGCCGCTCTCCACCAGCATCTCCTCGAACAGCGGCGCCTGCCGCAGGAAGATCTCGTACTCCCGGTCGGTGCAGAACCCCATCACCCGCTCGACGCCGGCCCGGTTGTACCAGGACCGGTCGAACAGCACGATCTCGCCCGCGGTGGGCAGGTGCGTGATGTAGCGGTGGAAGTACCACTGGCCCAGTTCGGTCTCGGTCGGCTTGGTCAGCGCGACGACCCGGGCGGCGCGCGGGATTCAGGTGCTCCATGAACCGCTTGATGGTGCCGCCCTTGCCGGCGGCGTCCCGTCCCTCGAACAGGATCACGTGCTTGCTGCCGGTGTCCTGCGCCCAGTACTGGAACTTCAGCAGCTCGATCTGCAGCTGGTACTTCTCGCTCCTCGTAGATCGTCGCGGTCCATCCGCTCGTCGTACGGGTAGTCCTCCCGCCAGGTCTCGATCGGGTTGCCGCCCGGGTCGATCAGGTCCGGGTCGGAGCCGTGCTCGTCGTGCCGCACGGAGTAGCCGTCGTGCAGCAGGTGATCAAGGTATTCACGGAAGTTCTCGCGGATCAGCACGAGCAACAGTATCGACCCACCCGCGCTCCTCCGGTGGTTTTGACGATGAACAGCGGGCAAATGCGGCATGCGGGCCCTGACCTACTCACCGTTACAGCCCGTTCACTCGGAGTCATTCCTTGATCCGTGATGCAGTGACATGCTCGGCGCCAGGTGGGATCTCGCCCGGCACTCTCGCCGCCGGCTGGACCGGACGCCCGGGAGCGGCTCGAAGGCATGCTCGTCGCTCTTGCCGAGCCGGTCACCGCAACGGAATCGTTCACACTCGCCCGGGTCTGTGAGCTGGTGGTGTCCGCCGGCGGCCGGCTGTTCCAGCCCACTAATGGCGGAACTGCCGACGACGCGGCCGAGCAGGCAGCCAACGAAGCCCGCAGCCTGGTGATCGACGACCGACGAGGCCTTCGCCAACGCGCGGTACCCGCGCCCAGCGGTTCCGGCCGGCTGGCGGCGGCCGACCGTTCTGGGTTGTCGTCAACCACTTCAAGTCCAAGAGCTGCGGCAGCTCCGAGCCGGCGGGACCGAACGCCGATCAGGGAGACGGGCAGGGCTGCTTCAACGCCGATCGGGTGGCCCAGGCGACGGCGCTCGCCCGGTTCACCAGGACGCTCGACGGTCCGGATGTGATGGTGGTCGGCGACCTCAACTCCTACGGCGACGAGGACCCGATCGATGTGCTGAAGGCAGCCGGTTTCGTCGACCTGATCGAGTCCTGGCTCGCCGAGGGGACCGCTACTCCTATGTCTTCGAGGGCCGGGCCGGCTACCTGAATCACGCGCTGGTGACCCGGCCTTGGCGCGCCGGATCACGGGTGTCGACATCTGGCACATCAACGCCGACGAGGCGTTGTTCCTCGACTACAACACCGAGTTCAACCCGCCGGGGTTCTACGTGCCCGATCCGTACCGGTCCTCGGATCATGATCCGGTGCTGATCGGGTGGCGCGGACTCCTGGCAAAGCGTTGACGCCCGGCACCATGGACGGGTGACCGATGACCGACCGAGCCGGCACCCCGATCGGGCAGAACGCCTCACGGCGGTGCTCGCCCGGGACGGGGATCGGTGCGTGTGGTGCGGGCGGTCGTTCGGCGGGCTGGTTGTGCCGACAACCGATCACTTGGTGCCGAGGGTCAAGGGCGGGCCGTCGTGGGTGGAGAACGAAGTGGCTGCCTGCCGCCGGTGCAACGGTCAACGGGGGCATGCCACGCCGATCGACTGGCTGGACGAGTGTGAGCGACGGGGGTGGGCGCCCAATCCGGAGGCCCTGACGAGCGCCATGGAGGCGCTGCAGACGGCGATCTCGGCCCGCGGCGGCCAGCGTCGCGCGGCCCACTACCTCGAGTCGCAGCGCCGGCGCATGATCAAACGAACTGGTCGGGATAGAGCTCCTTGATCACGCCGTAGGAGAAGGTGGAGGTCGGCGTGGTGAAGTTCGTCGACTCATTTGCCACCGCGGCGATGGTGACGTCGACCTGGCGGTCGGCACATGACGACGGAGCTGAAACCCAGGATCGCCCCGTTGTGCCCGACGAATTCGTTCAGCGTCTCGCAGCCCAGCCCGTACCCGACATTGATCTTTTGACCCGGGAAGGGTTTGGAGTCCAATCGTCTGACTTGGGTTGCCGGATCGAGCAACGATCCCGTGGCGATCTCGTTGCCCCAGACCTTCAGATCATCCAAGGTCGAGATCATCGCGCCCGCAGTGCTGGGGAAATTCGGATTCAACTCCGTGACCACCTTCGGTGGTGCTTTGGCATTGTCGAATGGTGCGTTCGGATCTTTCACCGGCGGCACATAACCGGTGGGGTGCTTCTCCGTGATCGTGGCGGCGGTGGGATACGAGGTGTTGGGCAGTTGGAGCTTGTCGATGACGTTCGACGTGATCACTTCGCCGGGAGGGCGGCCCGTCACCTTGGCCAGGATCATCCCCAGCAGCGCGTAATTGGAGTCGCAGTAGGAGATCTCGGCGCCAGGGGCGAACAACGGTTCGTGCCGGGCTATGACGGCGAGTGTTTGCGCGTCCGACCATTCCATGGTGGGGTCCGCGTCGAATGCACCGACAGCCTTGTCGTCGGAGGTGAAGTCGTAGATTCCCGACGTCATCCCCAGCAGGTTGTCCAGGGTGATCTCCGCCCCGTTGGTCACCCCCGGCACGAACGATTCAAGCGTGTCGGTGAGAGCCAGTTCGCCTTGGTCGACCAGCTGCAGCACCGCTGTTGCGGTGTAGGACTTCGTGATGCTCGCGATGCGGACGTGATCTGTCGGGCGGAACACGGCCTTGGTCTCGAGGTCCGCGTATCCCGCGGAACGACGCCAGACGTCGGACCCGATCCACACCGCTGCTCCCATCCCGGCGAGACCGGTGGAGTCAAAGATCTTGTCGAACAACGAGTCCAGCGTCGCGACCGTCGCTTGGTCGAGCGTGACAGCGGTCGAGGACAGTGCCGCCGAATTCCTGGAGCTGCTCGAGAGGCTTGAGCTGCTGGAGCTCGACGAACCGGTGGTCCCATTCGAGCAGGCCGCGAGCACACCGCCGAGGCCGGCCAGCCCGCCGACCCTGATCGCCTTGCGGCGCGTCATTCCTGGACCCATGTCGGCGCGCCCCCGTTTTGTCAGTCCGTTGCCGAAATGAAACGGGATCACCGTCGAAAGGGCAATAGGCATCAGCCGGCGGTGGCGAGGTAGTGGGTGAGGTCGGCTTCGAAGGTGTGGGGGTTTTCCCAGGGTGGGGAGTGTGGTGGTCGGGGTGGGGGGCTGTGGTGGGTGTGTCCGGTGGGGGTGGTGATGGTGATGGTGGTGTGGTCGTCGGTGGGTGGTTGATGCTGCGGTGGGTGCCCTCGTTGCGCAGTTCGGTGCTGCTCAGCCCGCGGGTGCGGGAGGTGTGGAACGCCAGGGTCAACGCGGCCTGCGCGGCGGCGCACGCCGCCTTGATCTTTTCCAGCTCGGTGATCTGATCGATCAGCTCCCCGTCAGCGGCACCGGTGTCGACGTCGGTCAACCGGTCACCCAGGCAGCGAGCTCCTGCCGGGTGACCATCGTGGCCGCTGTGACGTCGGATCCGAACATGTGTTCTACCGTACCACAGGCGCTGAGGGCATGGGAAAGGTGTCGGTGACGCCAAGACGTAAAAACGGTGTGTCCGCTTTGGGCAGCACCGGTCAAAATCGACCTAAACTCACGTTCGGGGTCTCTCAGGCGCGGACGTGACAACGACATCTGCGGCTGTCGAATCGGCGACCTCGATCGGGAGTCGTGAACTGGAGGCAGTCGTGGCTGACGTGGATGGGTCTTCGCTTTCGGCGGGTCAGTCCCCCGGTCTCCCCGGGGAGTCCACGGTCGCCGACCCAGCACCCTCGGCAGGCGCCGTCCGGGCGCGCGAGAACGGTCAAGCGCAGAACGCGGGCGTGAAGACGGACCCTGCCACGAAGGTCCCTGCCACGACGGACCCTGCCACCAAGGTCCTGGCCACGACGAACGCAGCGACGACCACCGCAGCCAAGATTCGGCCGACGGAGCAGTCCGGTCGAAAAGCGCAGCCTCCGGCGACTGCTGCACCGGCGGTCGATCCGAAGAAGCCGTCGACGTTCCTGCACCTGGTCAAGCGACTGCCGTTCACCACCTTCTACGTCGTGGTGACGTTGGTGCTAGCGGTCGTCCTCGGCACGCTGTGGGAAAGCATCGAGGACAAGTCCTGGTACGCCGACGTCGCCTACGGCCTGCCTGCCTTCGAGGACGGGCGCTGGCTGACGCTGATCTGGGGCGTCTTCTTCGCGCTCAACCCCTTTTATTACCTGTTCGTGGCCGGCGCCTTCGCCATCCTGACCGGTTTCTCGGAGTGGGTGCTCGGCACCAAGCGGACGATCATCATCTGCGTCGTCTATCAAATCTTGGCGGTCCTGGTCACCGCCCTGGTGTTCCTGATCTTCCGCAATTCTGAATGGGATTGGGTGGTGCAGCGGGCGACCGAGACCGACGTCGGTTTCTCGGCCGGCATGATGGCTGCGCTGAGCGTGGCGAGCGCGACCGTGCGGCCGCCGTGGCGTCTCCGGCTACGCTTGGCAATTTGGGCGTACGTCCTGTTCTCGATCGTCTTCATCGGCCAGATGGCTGACGCGGAGCACTTTGTCGCGGTCGCGCTGAGCATGCCGTTCTCGTCGAGGTTGGCCGGTTCCCGCGCCCGGCGTGCGCGGGCGCTGCCGACCCGGCACGAGTTGAGACTGCTGGCAGCGGTTGGTGTCCTGCTGATCGCAGCCGTCCAATTGCTCGCCAATTTCCTTCCCGGCCGGTTGACACCGTTCGGACCGCCCGACGACGCGCCGGAGGCCTGGTACGGCCTCGTCATCACACTTGCCATCTCATTGTTCATCGCGAACGGGCTGCGGAAGGGATACCGGTGGGCGTGGTGGGTTGCCGTCGTCCTGGCGATTCTGCCGATGCTGTTGGTTGGATTGGTCATCGTGCTGGCCATCATTCTGGCCTTCGCGCCGGATGCCGACATTGAATTGGACGGCATTCCGCAGCTGATCGCCAGCGCCGTTCTCTACCTGGCTTTCCTGGTCGTCCTCATCCTCGGGCGCAGCGCGTTCAGGGTGCCCCGCCGCAGCAAACGCCGCTTGGCCTCCGGTAGCTCGAACGCCGACACCGCCAAGGAACTGTTGCGCCGCTGGGGCGGTAGCACGATCTCCTGGATGACGACCTGGCCCGAGAACCGGCACATGATCACGGCGGATGGCCAGAGCTATATCGCGTTCCGCAAGCACGCCGGTGTTGCCATCGCACTCGGCGACCCGATCGGCCCGCCGGGCGCTGCCGCCGCCACCATCAACGACTTCATCACGCTGTGCGACAGCGCCGCGATGGTCCCGTACTTCTTCTCCTGCACCGAGGTGACCACCGCTGTCACGGACGGGCTCGGCTGGCAGAGCGTGCAGGTCGCGGAGGACAACGTCATCGATCTGCCGGAGCTGGCATTCAAGGGAAAGAAGTGGCAGGACATCAGGACTGCCCTCAACAAGGCGCCCAAGGAGGGTGTGTCGTTCAGGATGGTGACGCTCGCCGACGAATCGTGGGCGCTTGTCCGTCAGGTGGAGCACCTGTCCCAGGAATGGCTGGGTGACAAGGAGCTGCCCGAGATGGGCTTCACCCTCGGCGGTGTGACAGAAGCGCTCGACCGCGAAGTGCAGGTGGGTCTGGCAGTCGGCGCTGACGGCACCCTGCACGGCGTGACGTCCTGGATGCCCGTGTACGGCGGCAACGGTGAGGTGGCCGGCTGGACGCTGGATCTCATGCGACGGGCGGACGGCGGATTCCGCGCGACCATGGAATTCCTCATCGCCTCGTCGTGCCTGTACTTCAAGGAGCAGGGCGCACAGTTCGTCTCGCTCTCGGGCGCGCCATTGGCCAAGTCGGATGCGGACCCGGCCGGCGAGACGGTCGTCGAGAGGTTCCTGGACACACTCGGCGAGACCCTCGAGCCGGTGTACGGATTCCGCTCGCTGCATGCCTTCAAGAGCAAGTTCCAGCCCCGACTCTCACCGATGTACATGGTGTTCAGAGACGAAGGTGATCTCCCGCGGATCGGCATCGGGATCACCCGGGCCTACCTGCCGACCGCAGGAGTCCGGGACATGCTGGCGGTGGTCAAACACTGACCGGTGGGTCACCTCGCAAACACCGGTCGGGGCTTCACAGGTCGAGAACCACCGGCTCGCGCGGCAGAGCGCAGCAGATCAGCACATTGCCCGCTGCCGGCGGGTCGATCGGTGGCGGGTCGTAGCCGACTGAACCGGATAGCAGGCCGGTTTCGCAGGTGTGGCAGATGCCGGTACGGCACGACCAGCGGGTTGGCACATCGCACGCCTCTGCCAGCTCGAGCAGGCTTGTCGAGCCGTCGCGCCACGGCACGCGGAGACCACTGCGAGCGAAAGCGATCTCTGGTCCGAGACCGGGCGGACCGACCGGTGCGTGCGGTGGGACCGCGTCTGCCGCGACGATCCCGGGGTTGATCGGAGCAGTGGCACCGAACACCTCCGTCGCGATCCGGGTCGGCTCCAGGCCGACGTCCGTCAACGCCTGACGTGTGCCCTGCATGAAGGAGGCCGGGCCACAGACGTAGGCGTCCGCATCCGTCGGCAGGTGCAGGCCACGCAGCGCATCGGCGTCCAGCCGTCCCGTCCGGGTGAAGTCGACGTCGACCCGGTCACCGGGAAGCGGGGCGCTGTACCAGACCTCCGAATGAACCCGCGAGAGCCCGTTGAGCAGCATGCGCACCTCGGTGGCGAAGGGGTGGGTTCGGCCGTTACGCGCGCCGTGCAGCCACCACACCTCTCGAGTCGTGCGCTTCGCTGCCAACGCATGCAGCATCGCCAGGACCGGTGTGGCGCCGATCCCGGCGGACACCAGGAAAACCGGGCCATCACCGTCTCTGAGGATGAAAGTCCCTCGCGGCGCTGCCATCTCGATTCTTGCACCGGTCCGCAGCCCATGAACGAGAGCGCTTGCCACCCCGCCGGCCTCCAGCTTCACGCTCACCCGGTAGTCCGGGCGTCCGACCGGGCCGGACAGCGAATAGCTCCTGGTGGTCGACGGAGCACCGTCCCGACCGGGAAGTCGGAGGGCGACGAACTGTCCTGCAGCCGCGGTTGGTAACGGGTCGCCGTCGACGGACCCGAGTCGGAGCGAGCGGACCTCCTCACTCTCTTCCACGATGCTGAGCACCCGTACCGGACGAAACCCGGGCCAGGCGACGGGCGGGGCGGCGGCCGCATCGGTCAGCCCGACATTGCCCGTCGCTCCCGGCGCGGCGGCCAGCATCGACGTGAACGACCCCTGCCAGCCCGGGCTCAGCGCCGTGATCCGCAACGCGCGCGCGATCGCCTCCCTGTCGTGGCCGGGCAGGTAGAGCAGAGCGTCCACCTCGGCGACGCTCATTCGTTCTGGACCGCTGCCCGCTCTGATCAGAAGGTCACCGGCGGCGACAGTGCCTTCCTGCAACACCCGCAGGTAGAAGCCGGGTCGCCGATGGGCCACCAGCAGTGACGGCAGCCGAGGCTCACCCAGCCGGAGCCCGACCCGGTAACAGGTGACCCGGGGCTGGCTGACCTCGAACAGCGCCTCACCGATGCGGAACCGGTCACCGATGCAGACCTCGCCGTCGGGGAGGCCGTCGATGGTGAAGTTCTCGCCGAACGCCCCGGGTTCGAGATCGTCGCGGCCGAGGACCTCGCGCCAGTGGTCGTACGCATCCAGTTGGTAGACCAGGACCGCGCGGTGCGGGCCGCCGTGACCGCCCAGATCGCCCTGCCCGTCGCCGTCGATGTTGAGCGAGCGCACCATCCGCCGTCCGTCCACCGGCCGTTTCCAGACGCCGGTGTGTACGGTCCGGCCGTTCCACGAGACGTCCTTCGGCAGACCGACATTGACTGAGACGAGGCGTCCGGCAATGGTGTCCGAGGCGAGGCTCACGGGCGTCTGCCGAAGGTGTACCGCACCTCCTGATGGACGTTCAGCGGGCCGTAGCCGCCGCGGACTTCGTCGACCAGGTCGGTGATCTGCTGCCGCAGTCCAGCTCGCTCCGCTTCGGGGACCGCCTCCCACATCGCCCGCTGACCGATCGACCAGGTGAAATCGACGTAGTGCTCAGCATTGCGAAAGGTCGCTCGAACCGTTTGGCTGACGGTCCGGATGTCCGTCAGGCCGACCCCGCGGAACAGGTCCTCCACGCCGGCATCCGATGCGAAAGGACCACGCGCGCCGCTGGTCCGAGCATCCAGCATGCCCTTCGGCAGGTACGGCAGGAAGGTCGCATCGATCCGTTGCCAGTTGGCATCCTGCGGACCGAATGTGCTGATACCCAACCGGCCTCCTGGAACCAGCAGATCCGCCCACCGAGCCAGGGCGCCGGCCGGATCCGGAAGAAAGAACAGCACCAGGGACGATGCGATGACGTCGAAAGAGGACGGCGGCAGGTCGGGGGCGACCGCGTTGCCGACGAGGACCTGTACCTGGGCATGATCGGTGACCTCCGCCGCGGTCAATTCCACCATTCTCGGCGACAGGTCCATGCCGACGGCGGATCCCGTCGGGCCGACCGCCTCGGCGATTGGAAACAAGGCAGCGCCACGTCCACAGCCGACGTCGAGGGCGCGCTCACCTGGCTGCACCGCCAGTTCGTCAACGAGTCGGACAGCGATGGGCCTGAACCACGGGACGCCCACGGCGTCGTAGGTGTCGGCAGCACGGTCGAACACGCCTGCGGGACCCTGCAGCGATGACATTGCCGCACCTTCCCACGATGGCGCAGCGCTGACCAGACGAAAAGGACCGGAACCTCAGATATCGAGGTCGACGAATACGGCGGCGTGATCCGAGGCACCGTGTCTCGCGCTGGTGATCTCGTCGTAGATCTGCCAGGCGCCGGGCTTGTTCTTGTTCTTGGGATTGCCCCACAGCCCGCGCCGGAAGACCCCACCGCTGCCGGCCGTCGCCGCCAGCTCCGGGGACAGCAGGATGTAGTCCAGCCGGTTGCCCAGCGAGCAGGATTGAAAGGTGCCCGGCCGCGGTCCGACGTCGAAACCGGGTAGTTCGTACACGCTGGCCAGCGGGGAGCCGGGATCGAGGAGTGCCTCCAGCGTCGGGTGATGCGTGGGGTCGTTCCGGTCCGGCCCCTTGTTGAAGTCCCCGACGATGGCGATGTTGACCGCACCCTCGGCGCGCAGGTCGTCGTAGATCTCCCTGACCCGTCTCGCCTGCCGGGTCCGCAGCGGATCCGGATTGCCGGACGAGAACGACTGCGACTTCAAATGGTTCGGCAGGACGAAGATCTCGTTCCCGCCGGTGAGGGACAGCCGGTAGACGGGGCAGTCACGGGAGAACAGCGGCCGACCGGGCCTTGACGGGTCGGGATCGTCGACGTGGCTGCGCATCCAAAGGATCTCCACACCGGCCGCGGCGTACAGGCCGACGTTGATCCCCCGCGGGTCATTACCGTCGATGAGCATGCCGTGCGGGTAACGGCTGTCGAGCAGCTCGGTGTTGAACTGCACCAGAGCAGGGCGGTTCTCGGCCTCCACCATGCACAGCACATCGGCGTCCAGGTCCGTGATGACCCTGGCCGTCATCCGGATCGCGACCTCGTCGACGGGCTCGGTCACCAACTCAACCCAACCCGACCAGTCGGCCCGGCCGGTGGCGACGATCCGGGGTTCGGCGTTCGCCGGTGCGACCAGGAAGTCACCCCGGTTCTCCCGGAGCAGCGCCCACGCCTGGAACGGCTGCGGATTGGGTCGGACACCTGCCCTGGTGGTGACCAGGACCCGCAGCGTCAACAGCGCAGCCAGCATGTTGTGTTTGTCCTGCTCGCTGTACTCCGCCTGCGCGGCAAGGGTATTGAAGGTGCCGTACGCCAGCAGGACCGGTCCGCCCTCCGACCAGGTCGCCGTGTCCAGCGCCTTCGCACGGGCGAAAAGATTCTCCACATTGAATGACGCCAACCTCATGGCACGTCCCCTCCCCTGTGAGCCGGCGGTGCCGCCCGCCCTGCCACCGCACGAAAAGGATCCCATCGAGGACTGCCGGGGACCGGAAGATCAATGTGTGAAACTGCCGCCGCGGGGAACAGGACAAGCAAGCATCGGGGCAGACCTGTGAACCGGTGCCGCCATGAAGGGGCGCAAACAGCTCCTCTCCCTCCAGGGCGCATGGAGGGTGGGGATTCAAGGCCGCCGGTGGAGTGCGGGTCCAGGCAGTCCCGCACCCCGCCGGCGGTTGCACGTCACCATCAAGACCCCTCGCTCCCCGGACGTCCATCTGAATGCCGGCCGCTCCCCGTGGTGAGCCGGCTCCAGATCAGCTGGGGATGTCGCATCTGGCGATACGGCTGAACCGGTGGCCGCCGGCCGTCACGCCGGTGACGGACACCTCCACCGCGGACGTGCCCGGTACCGCCGAGGAGTAGGTGGCAGCTCTGGTGGTGCTCCGTCCGCGGAAGTTCAGTGCAGACATCGACGAATCGAACAGCGACGGCTTGCCCGATCCCACCAGTGCCTGTTCCAGCAACGGCAGCTTCGCGAGATTCGGATCCAGATCAGGCGTGTCCGGCTTCTCGTGGAGGTCGAGGCGGTCCAGTTCATCCCGATGCTTGGTGATCACGTCATCGATCGAGATTGCCGGCACCGCAACTGTTCCTGAGAACCGAGGCGAGCGGGTCAGCTTGTCCGGGTCGTCGAGCCGTGCGCGGAGTGTGAGCTTGCCGGCTCCGACCGTCTTCGCGGGCGGTGCGATCCGCAGGCCGAACGGTGATTCACCGTGCACACCCCAGGTATAGCCGTGCGGACCCTTCGCATCCCTGGCACCGACCCGGAGCGTCCATTCCCCTGGCTCGGGGCCCTCGATCCTGATCACCACGTAGCTCGAGCCGGTGGTCACCAGGTTGCCAGGGGTTCCGGCGGTGATCACCGCCGCCGACGGACTGATCAGCGTCAGTTCCACCGGACGGGCCGGATCGTGCCAGCTCACCATGAACGCGGCTGACGAGACCGTGTCGTCGATCAGTGCGGAATGGATGTTCTGCAGCTTCCGGGCGTTTCGGATCGCATCGCCCAGCGGTGATGTAGGGGCGAGCAGGCCGATCAGCTCGGGTCGATCGGCGGCGACGACGGCCAGATCCAGTGGCCCGGGAACCAGCCCGCCGATGCCGTCGACCTCGTCACTACCCGCGGCGATGACCTGCTCGCCGCCGACGAGAGCCTGCAGGTGCAGGTAGATCTCGTGCAGCTTGCCGTTGTCCGCCGCGCTGTGCACGGACTGGAACAGCCCGCCACGGGCGGCGGCGAGCCCGGCCAGCAGGATCTCGTCGCCGGCCACTCCCAGCGAGACGGTGTAGACCTTCGTCGTCGCCGGCACCGAGGGCAGCGCCTCGGTGAAGTCCGGCCCGCCGTACCAGGACGGCGGTGAGTTGGTGAGCCCGCCGCCCACCCACGGTGGGGTGTTCTCGTGCCCGTCGCTGAGCAGCACGATGGCCTGCGGATGGGTGGCGTCGCCGCCGGCCGCCAGATCGCTCACCGCCTGTTGCAGGCCTGCGCCGATCGACGTGGCTCCGGCTGGACTGATGGTGTCGATGGCTGTCCTCAGGGCGTCCTGACTGGCGGCACCGGCGATCGGCACCACCGGGTTGACGGTGGCCGGGGCGTGGTCGAACATCACCACACCCGCCCGGTCGTTGATCCGCAGCACGTCGATCAGTTGCTTGGAGCGTTCGCGCGCGGGCGTCACGAAGTTGTAGAACCCCATACTGCCGCTGTGGTCGACAACCTCGACCACGTCAACCGGTTTCGGTGAGAAGCCCACCCCGTTCGAGATGGCCAGGGCGAAGTCCTGCCGCAGCGCGGGTGCGAGCGCCGGGATGCCGAACGGCACCGAGAGCCCGTGCACCTGCACCGTGTAGGTGCCCGCCACCGGGGTAGCGATGTGCACCCGTTGCACGTTGTTCGTCGCCGTCGGGAAAGCGGTGACGTCTCCGTCGACGGCGGTGCCGCCGCCCGGCGGCACCACCCGCAGGTACAGCCGGTTCTGCAGGCCCTTCCCCGGACGGTCCGTCCACACCAGGGTGATCCGGAGCGGTTGAGCAGGGTCCGCGACGGTGACCGACATCGTCCGGATCTCTCCGGTCGCGACGGCGAGCTGGACGTCATCGCTGAACGATTGCTGCCCGGTGCCAGGAGGTGTCAGGATCTGCTGGACATCGAGCCAGCCGAAGCCCCTGGCGTTGTCCGGCGCTGCGGAGCCGCCACCCGGCACCGCGGCGGCGTTGACGATCATCGCCTTCAGCAGGGCCGCGGACGGGTTGGCAAGGCCGCGCCGCTGCCGGAGGTACTGGCGCAGGATCGCAACGCCGCCGCTGGTGATCGGCGTGGCCATGCTGGTCCCGGAGTCGTAGAAGTAGTTCTGCTGGGCCAGCGGCCCGGAACCGGCGGGGGCCGGCGGGGTGGTCTCGTTCCAGGTGCCGAAGAACGGTGCGCCGGGCAGGCCTCGGCCGACAGCCTCCGCGTGGGTGGCGACGCCGTCCGCATCGTCGGCGTAGAAGGAGTCGACATTCGGGTCGTGGGCGAGGCCGTCCGGTCCGCGGTCGGCGGTGCTGACCGTCGAGCGGCAGGACAGGATGAACGAGCCCGGCGCGACGATGTCAGGCTTCGTCCGGGTGTCGCCGTTGTCGTTGACCGGGCCGCGGCTGGAGAACGTGGCGATGTCGGTGGCGTTGTCGGCCTGGCCGGCGATCCCGTTCAGGGTCAGCGGCACGTTCACCTTCGGGGTGGCCGGGTTGTGGTCGGCATCCTGAAGGTTCGGGTCGATCGAGATCGCCGCGGGCAGCGGGCGGACGCTCTCCGCGGCGCCCACCGTCAGGCAGTTCTTCGCGGTGCCCGGCGCGCTCACCGTTGACGGTCCCGGCCCGGAATTGCCGGCGGCGATCACCACCAGCATGTCGGGATGGTTGAAGACGAAGTCGTCGACGTCCTCGGAGAAGGCGGTGTACTTGCCGAGGTTGTTGTTCGAACCCCAACTGTTGGAATGAATACGGGCGCCGTCCCCGTACGCGTCGGTGAAGACCCCGGTGACCAGGTCGGCCGGCACGCTCAGGCCACTGGAATTGTTGGGTCCCATGGACAGCACGGTCAGCCGCGCGCCGGGGGCCATGCCCCGCAGCGTGCCGTTCGAGTTGGCACCGTCTCCGGCGATGCTGCCGCACACGTGGGTGCCGTGATTGTTCAGGTCGGCGCCGTCTGCCGGGAGCTTGGTCACGGTGGCCCGGATGTTCACGACCCGGCCGGCAAAGTCCGCGAGAACTGTTGCCGGTACACCGGTGTCGAGCCCGCTGTCGGCGACTCCGACGATCTCGCCGGCGCCGTCCAGGGCGAGGGTGGTGGCGACCGGTTCCGCCCTGGTCAAACCCCTGGCGATGTTGTTCTGGGTCGTCACGTCGGGCAGCACCTCGGCGCGGAGCACCCCGGGCACGGCGGCGAGTTCGGCTAGCCGTCCGGTCGTGGTGTGTAGGACCGCGCGCCGGGGGCTTGCCTCGGCCACGTCCCCGACACCCCGGAGAGCGGTGGTGGTCTCCCCGGTGTCGATGGTCTGGTCCAGGGTGACCAGGACGTCCACCGCTCGGTCGGCTGCCTGATCCAGAGCGCCGGCTGCCGCGTCGCCGAGTGCATCGACGCTCGACACCGCCGCTCCGCCGGTCACACCCGCCGCCAGCGTCGGATCCAGCTTCTCGATCGGGTCGAACGCGCTCACCTCGCGAATGTTGTCCAGGGCCAGGACGTCCACCGGTGCAGCCGCGGTTTCACCTCTGACCCGGTACCCGCCGTCCGGCAACCGGCCCACCACTCGCAGGCCGAGGCCGGCCAGCTGGGCGATGTCGTTCTCGGACAGCGGATCGGTGGTGCGCAGGCGCAGATCTTCGATGGTCATCGCACTCCTCGGTGCAGTCCGGCTGACCTGACGGCCCCCCGGCCGGGACCCGCCCCTTCTTTGCGGGGCAGGACAGCGGCGGTCCTGCCGCTGTCCATCCGGAGACCGGGACAAACGGAACTGATACGCGCGGGCGGCCTGCGTCGATGTCCGGCGAGTCTCACGGGTGCAGGAGATCCGGGCGTCTGGGCACCTGAAGTCCCTGCTGGGATGGCACTCGGCGCGGCGGTGACGGGGTGCTGGTCGGGTGGCACCGGACCGTCGATCGCCGAAGCGCTCAAAGAACAATCCTTGACATCCGTCAGGTGACGGAGTGGGCTACGTCACGTCCGGCGCGGTGACAGAGTGGTGACGCGGCGTGATGGTTCGCACGGCTTCATTCCCCCGTGAGAGCGTTCGTCTCCACTCGCGGAGGATCCCGCCATGCGACGTACCCCCCGGGTGTTGGCCACCGCTGTGGCCGCCGCACTGGTCATCACCGGCCTGGGGACGGGGCCCGTCACCGCGGGAACACCGGCTCCGGTCGGCCCACCGGCGGCCGACGGACCCGGGTCGATGTCGCACTTCGGGCTTGCCCGGAAGGATTGCCTCGGGACGGCGCGGAACAGCACCTCGAAGGTGTGGTTCACCGTCGCCGGCGGCGTGCTGTCCGACGTGTACTACCCGACCGTCGACAACACGAACAACGAGACCCTGCAGTTCATCGTCACCGACGGGTCCTCGTTCACCGACCTGCAGACGCGTGACATGACCTACACGGTCAGTGCTCTCGACGACTCTGGGATGGCCTGCCGGGTGACGTCGACCGCGAGGAGCGGGAAATACACGTTGACCACCGACTACTTCACCGACCCACAACGGAACAGTGTGGTGGTGCGGACGAGGCTCAAGGCGGCCAAGGGCAACCCCCGCTATCAGCTGTACGCCCGGTTCGACGGCACCATCAACGGCAACGGCGGTGGAGGTGCGGCGGAGAACGGCGGCGCCGACGATGCGGTGATCGACACCAGCACCGGTTCGCCGGTGCCCGTCTCCATCGACATCAACACCTCGACGAACGCGGCCAACCGCGACTATGCGACTCCGGTATTCGCTGCGCTGCGCGCGGACCGGCCGTTCCTCAAGGCCTCGAGCGGCTTCGTCGGCTCGGCGAGCGACGGCTTGAAGCAGCTGGATGCAAGCCGTCGATTGACCACGACGTTCGGCTCTGCCGCGCAGGGCAATGTCGTGCAGACCGCACAGTTGGATGTGCACGGTGGAAGGCCGGCCACCCTCGCGCTCGGGTTCGGTGCCGACAAGGCCACCGCCCTGGCGACAGCGGGCGCGACGGCCCGGGCGGACGCGGGCCGGATGCTGCGCAGCTATCAGTGGGGTTGGAAGGGCTACGACAAGCACTTGAACCCGCCGGCCAAGCCGCACGGCCTCTCGCGCACCGAACGCAAGGAGCTCGAGCGAACGTACTGGTTGTCGGCGAACGTCCTGAAGGCCAGCGAGGACAAGACTTTTGCGGGTGCCATTGTCGCGTCACTGGCCAGTCCATGGGGTCAGGCAGTCGCGGCGGGCGATCCTGCCAACACCTACTTCGGCTCCTACCGCGAGGTTTTCGCGCGGGACCTGTACGAGACGTTCACCGGCCTGCTCGCGTCCGGTGACGTCGCCACCGCGCGGAACACCGTCCGGTTCCTCTTCGAGCGCCAGCAGCAATCCGACGGGTCCCTGCCGCGGAACAGCCTGATCAACGGCAAGCTCGCGCCCGACTCGTTCGGTGTCCAACTGGACGAGGTGGCGTACCCGATCCTGATGGCGCGCACCGTCGGATTGACCGACAAAGCCTTCTACCTGGAGCACATCAAGCGTGCCGCGGACTACGTCGTCGCCCGAGGTCCAGCGTTCGGCAACGAACGTTGGGAGGAACAGGCCGGGTACTCGCCGTCCACCATCGCGGCCGAGATCGCCGGCCTGGCGGCTGCCGGGGCGATCGCGGAACTCAACGGCGACGCGGCCGGCGCCCGGATCTACCGGGCAACGGCTGACTTCTACCAGCGGAACATCAAGGCTTGGACGGTCACGACCACCGGCAGGCTGGCCGACAGGTATTTCATCCGGCTGTCGAAGACGGGCGATCCCAACGCGGCCGACACCTACAACCTCGGCAACGGCGGGCCGACCGTCGACCAGCGGAGCGTCATCGACGCCGGATTCCTGGAGCTCCCGCGCCTCGGGATCCTCCGTGCCGACGATCCGGACGTGGCCAGGACCATGCCGCTCGTCGACCGGGTGATCAGCCGGACGACCGACAGCGGGCAGGGCTTCTACCGGTACGGGGTCGACACACCCGGGACCGAGGACGGTTATGGCGACTGCAACGTCGGCGACCCGACCGAGTGCACGGTGCAGGGGAAGCCGTGGGCGGGGGTATGCGGTACCCAGGTCCAGAACAAGGGGTCCGGACACCTCTGGCCGGTGTTGGCCGGTGAACGAGCCGAACACGAGATCGCCACCGGTGACCGGGCACAGGCAGTGATCCGGTGGCAGTCGATGGCCGCGATGGCCTCCGGAGTCGGCCTGATACCGGAGCAGGCGTGGGAGAACGATCCGCTGCGGGCGTCGCCGTTCGGCACGCAACCGGAATGCGCGTCGATCGGATTCGAGAACGGCAAGGCGGCGGGCAGCGCGTCGCCGCTCACCTGGTCGGCGGCGACGTTCGTCCGGCTGTCGTCGAACCTCCGGGCCGGCAAGCTCCTCGAGACGCCGAAGGACACCACCAAGCGCTACATCAAGAACACCCAGACCGGAACGACTCTCACGATCACCGCCCCCGCGGACAACGCCACCTCGGATGGGCCGGTGACGATCACCGGCAGCACCGACCCCGGTTCGAAGGTGGACGTCGTCGCGGTGAACATCGACGGCAGCCAGCCGTCGGCGACCGCGTCGACCACCGCTGGGGCTGACGGGTCGTTTTCGCTGACACTGACCCCGCCGTTCGGGACGACGGTGCTCACCGTCACGGCGACCGCCCCGAGCGGAGCCACCGGCTACGCGCAGCGCACCGTCATCAACGACATCGTCCCCGGCACCAAGCTTCTCGATGTCACGGACCCGCCAGGTGACGACAATGGCCCGGGAACCTATGCGTACCCGAAGTCCGACAACTTCAAGCCGGGCGCATACGACCTGCGGAACTTCCAGGTGTACGAGGACGGCGCCGATGTGATCTTCCGCGTGCAGACGGCAAACCTCACACCGACCTTCGGCAGCTCACTGGGAGCGCAACTGGTGGACGTCTACATCACCAACCCGGCAGCGGCCGGCGCAACCTCGACTGCGGCGTCCTTCCCCGGCCGCAAATACAACCTGGCAACGCCATGGAACAGGCTGATCGAGGTGCAGGGCTTCGGCCAGCGATTCGTCAACGCCGGCGGCTCAACTCTCGGCACGGTGGGGATCAGGGCGTCGGCGGCAACGCGGTACATCACCTTCACCGTACCGAAGGAAGCGCTGGGTGGGACACCGGGTACGGGTTGGACACTCGCGCTGGTGCTGACCGGTCAGGACGGCTTCTCCGCCGACCAGGCCCGCGGTTTCGAACCCACCGCGGCGGACTTCCAATTCGGGGTCTGCACCGCGGCGGCGGCGGTGGCAGCCAATCCCATCTGCGCTGTCGACCCGGCGACCGTGCCGAGGGCCGTCGACATCCTGACGCCCGACGGTGTCTCGCAGGCCGAAGAGCTGAACCCGCTCGCTCCACCGGTGGTGATCCAGGGCATCACCATTCCGTGAGGCCGAGCGGAGCTACTTCGGAGCGCGCCGTGGGAGGCGAACGAAGAACGTCGTCCCGGCCGGGGAGGGCGCGATGCTGATCTCCCCGCCGTGCCGCTCGACGATGATCCGGCGCGAGATGTCAAGTCCTAGACCGGTTCCCTCGCCGACGCCCTTGGTCGTGTAGAACGGGTCGAAGGCGTGGGCCTGCACTTCCGGTGTCATACCTGTTCCGGTGTCACTGATCTCGACGACAACGTGTGTCGCGTCCGCGCTGGTGCGCAGGGTCAGGGTGCCGGCGCCGCCCATGGCGTGGACGGCATTGTCGATCAGATTGGTCCACACCTGGTTCAGCTCGCCGACGTTGACCTCGATCTGTGGGACGTCGTCGCCGTATTTGCGGACCACCGCAATGCCGTCACCGAATTTGTGGCCCAGCATCACCAGGGTGCTGTTCAGACCTTCGGTGATGTCCGTCCGTTGCAGTGACGCGCGATCCATGTGCGAGTAGGACTTCACCGCGGCGACGAGTTCGGAGATGCGGCCCGTCGATTCCTTGATCTCGGCCAGCAGGCTGCCTGTCGCGAGGGAGCTGGCCACCCATTCGAGCCCGCTGGCGAGCGCCGGACCGTCGAGGATCTCGGCCGCCCGGTCGCACCATGGCGGATCCAGGCCGCCGGCGGCGAGGGCCGGGGCAATGCGCCACCCGTCCTCGACGCCGTGATCGGCCAGCCAGTCGGCGATGGCATCCTCGCGGTCGGCCAGTTCCAGCGGCTTCAGCTTTGTGGTGACCGGCGGTATGGACTGCCGCAATCGGTCGAGCTCGACGAACTGCGCGGCCGTGATCGAACCCTGCGCGAGCCTTCCGAGCGACGACAACAACGTGGCTGTGGTTTCCTGCAGGGCGTCGACCGCACGGGTGGCCGCTGACGCCGGATTGTTGATCTCATGCGCGAGACCGGCGGCGAGAGTGCCGAGCGCGACGAGAGCCTCCCGCTGCCGGGCCATCGATTCGATGTTGCGTACCGTGTTGACGAGTCCGCTGATGAAGTGCACGCCGAAGGGAAACCACGCGCTCGCCAGGTCTCTCAGCGATTCTGCGGGAACCCGCAGCATCCGGCCGACATCGCCAGTTCGCGCGGTCGCCAAATAGACACCGGAGCTGTCCCAGGCCTGGAAGCCGCCGGCCCATTGTCCCGGCCGTTCCATATGCCCCAGCACCGTCTCCTCGTGCCCGACGGTGCGCAGCAGATCGACCTTGCCGGCAAGCAGCACCCACCAGTGAACGGCCGGACGCGCCTCCTGGAAGAGTTCCTGGCCCGCGATGAATCGGATCTCCTCGCCCGCCGCGACCAGTTGGGCGAGTTGAGCGTCGTCCAGGCCGTCGAACAGTGCGATGGACCTGAGTTCGGCCGGGGTCAGCATCGCCATGCCGGTCCTGCCGCTCTTGCCGGTCCTGCCGTCTGACGCCTCATGGCTTTCCACCTCGTCTCGCCGCGTCGCGGGTGGCGTCGAGATTAGCCCCTCGACGCACCGGCGTCCGTTGTTCTCGCGCCATGCTCGACGCGGTGCCTGACGCGGTGCGTGGCATCAGCGCAGGTTCGGCAGCACCTGGTGATGATCGAGGACTGCCGTGAACAGATCTCCGCGTTCGGCGAGCCGCGGGATGATGCTGCGGATGGTGAAGCCGTCCGGCCGCAACGCGGGATCGTCGAGCTCGTCCCATTCGATGGGCGCGGACACCGGGGCGCCCGGTGCGGCGCGCGGACTATAAGGTGCGACAAGTGTTTTGTTGACGGCATTCTGGGTGTAATCGAGCCGTGCCAGACCCTGCCTGTCGTTGACCTGCCACTTCCAGCTGATCAGCTCGGGTAACACCTGCCCGACGGTCCGCGACACCTTCTCCACCCACGCCCGGGTCTGGTCGAAGTCGTAGTTGGCAGCGATCGGTACCCAGATCTGGATGCCGCGGCGCCCGGTCACCTTCGGCCTGGCGACCACCCCGAGATGTTCGAATGCGGTCCGGTGCAGGCGGGCGAGCGCCAGCAGGTCCTCCCACCTGGTGGTGCTGCCGGGGTCGAGGTCGATCAACGCGTAACTCGGCCGACCGGGATGATCGACGGGGGAGGTCCAGGCGTGCCATTCGAGGGCGCCGAAGTTTGCCGCCCAGACGAGCGCTGCCGGTTCGTCGACGACGAGATACGTCCGGCTCTCACCCGGATCGGCGTCCGGGTTGTCCCAGCGCGGCAACCATTCCGGCGCATGGGTCGGCAATTCCTTGTGCCAGAAACCCTTTGTGCCGGCGCCGTTGGGAAATCGGTGCATGTTCAATGCATGCCGGGTCAGGTAGGGCAGCAGCGTCGGCGCAATCTGTGCCGAGTAGCGGATGAGATCCCTTTTGGTGACGGGGTCGTCGCCGTCCCGGGCCGGGAACAGCACCTTGTCCAGGTTGGTGACCCGCAATTCGCGGCCGAACACCGACCATCGGCCGGACGCTTTCATCACGTCCAGCTCGTGCAGTTCGTCGGCGGTCACCGGCTCGATCGCGGAAGCCTTCAGCAGCAACGAGGCGCGGGCGGCAGGCAGATCCGATCGCCAGAGACGGTCCGGGTCGGCCTTCACTTCGTCGTTGGTGCGCCCGCTGACCACCGAATACGGATGGTCCTCGGCGTCCCAACCGCTGACGGCGTACTGGTCGTGCTTGTGCAGCAGCAACCATTGTTCCTTACCGCCCGAGTCGGTTCTGGTCCGCACCAGGACGAAGCGGCCGCGGAGCTTGCTCCCGAACACGTCGAGGTGCAATTCGCCTTTCTCGACCGCCCGGCGGGGATTCGGCGCGTCGTGCGGCACCCACCGACCGGCGTCCCAGACGATGACGTCACCGCCGCCGTACTCGCCGGCCGGGATGATGCCCTCGAAGTCGAAGTACTCCAGCGGGTGGTCCTCGACGTGAAACGCGGACCGGCGGACGTCCGGATCGAGGGTGGGTCCCTTCGGGACCGCCCAGCTGACCAGGACACCGTCGATCTCGAGGCGGAAGTCGTAGTGCAGCCTGCTCGCCCGGTGACGCTGCACCACGAAACTCCGCCCGCCGCCGGCTTCGGCGGCGGGTTCCGTGCCGGACGGTTCGGGGGTACGGGTGAAGTCCCGCTTGCGGCGGTAGGTGGCCAGCGCCGCGGCCGGCCCCTGGGTCACTTCGCGCGGGACCGTGCGGATTCCCGATCGTTGGCCTTCTGGAGCGCGCTGACGAGTTCGTCCTTCGTCATCGTGGATCGGCCTTCCACGCCCAGCCGGGTCGCGAGTTCGTAAAGGTGCTTTTTCGATGCGTTGGCGTCGACACCGCCGGCCGTCGGGCGCGCCGTGTCCCTGCCGCCCTCGGCCCGGGCGTCCGAGGGGCCGTACTCGTCCTTCGGTTCCCAGTGGTCGCCGACCTTTTCATGCGTGTGCTTGAGGGAGGCGAACGCCACCTGGTGGGCGCGCTGTTCGTCGTCGTACTGCTCGATGGCGGAGTCGTAGGTCTTCGCGAAGGTCTGCTTGGCCTTGGTGTCGGACCGCTGCAGAGTGCTGGGCAGCTCGCTGTCCTTGGCCTTCCCGCTGCTGGTCGTCTTCGGCATCTGTCCACCTGCCCGTCTGATCGTGCCCGTCTGATCCTTACGTCGGTATCGATACCCGGTCAGGGCCGGCTTGAATCGGGAGGTCAGTCGACGACCGGGCTCGCTTCGGCGTCTGTGGCCGGTCGGTCGGGCAGGTCGAGCGTCACCACCGGCTCCCAGCCGTCCGCCGTCATCCGGTGCATCTCGAGCTCGCGCGGACCGACCCCGACGATCACCACCACGGACCCGCGCACGACGGCGAACTCCGGGGCAGGATCCGGTGCTGTGAACGGCCATTCCGCGTCGACCGAGAGCGCTCGCCCTGGGAAGTCGACATGTCCCAGCCCGACGACGATGTCGTCATCCCCGCGGTTGCGGAACCAGCCCACCGCTGCACCGGAGCCGGTGACCCGCTCGAGCCCGGGCAGCGCAGTCCCAGTGAGCAGTTCACCGGTGCCCGACAGCAGCACGACGCGGTCGACGCCGCCGACAGCGAGTGCACCGCCGGCCAGCGGCGCGGCTCCGGTGTCGGCCGCCGGCCACGGTGTCCGCGTGGCCGCGACCGTCGGCCCGCCTGCCGCCAGCTCCACCACTGCCATCGCGGGGTCGCCCGCGCCGTCCCAACCCCAGGCGGCGATCCGCGACCCGTCCGCGTCGAACGCCATGCCGTCCGGTTCGAGGTCGAGTTCGACCGAGCGCTGCGCACCGTCGGCCGGATCGTCGTCCATCCGCTCCCACACCGTGAGTCGGCCCGCTGAGCCGGCTGCCGCAACGCACGTACCGAGCACGGCGAGCCGGGAAACACCGCCGGCCGGTATTGCTGTCGACACGACACGTCGGACGGCGCCGTGCCACTCCAGCCGCTCCGGTCCTGCGACTGCGACGGCTCCGCCCCCTGCGGCGGCGCAACTCCAGGAGAAGGGCGGCGTGACGTCGGACGTCGACCCGTCGGCGTGCAGCCGGAAGATGCCCTGGTGCGTGATCGCGACTATCTCGGCGGTCTGCGAGTCGATCAGGCCGCGGGCCCGCGGCGGTCGGGCCGTCATCGGATCGCGAAATACTCTTCGCGGAGCTTGCCCGCGAGATTGGTCAGGGCCAGCGCATTGAGCGCGACGTTGCTCGCCACCGTTTTCCGATCGAGTTCGTCGAGTGCGGCGATGGCCGTTTTCACGTCGGTCGCCTTCGCGTTGGGTGGACCCTTGCCTTCCCGGAATTTGTCATCGGCAAGGCAGTCCAATGTCGAACATGCGGTGATCCTGTCGCCGAGATCGGCAATCCGGACCGAATTGATGGGATTGAATCCCTCCGGTGTCCGGTACGCGACCACCATGGCCCGCCAGGCATTCCGCTTCGCAGCGTTCGAGTCGTTCCAATTGTCCTTCACGTAGCCGTACAGGTCGTGATTGTCATAGAGGTCACGGAAGGTCGCGTACTGGCGGACGGTCCAGGTGTGGCCCATTCGCTGGATACGGCGGCGCGGCGACAGGTGGTCGAACCTGCCTTCCGTCCATCGGGCGTTCACCTCCGACTTGAAATGTCCCTCGTTGTCCTCGGCAGTGTGGTCGGCGTCGTGCTGAACCTCGTGCTTGATGCTGTCGAGGAAGTACTTCTTGCCCGAGTGCACCGGGTCGACGATGCCGATCTCGCCCGGGGTGTTGAAGCCGCCCGAATCGGCTTCGATGGTCACGTTGGTGTTGTCAAAGGTCGTCTCGCCCTTCAATTTCCGGATGTACGGCACCTGAGCCTCGGTGAGTGCACCTGCCGGATGGCCGAAGATGGCCACGAACCGCTTGGGTTGGTGTGCCGCCTTCACCCGCGCTGCGGAATCGTGGGTCCGCGTCTGGCAATACAGTTTCACCCGGCCCGAGCGCATCCATTCCGCTGAATTGCGCAGGATCTTGTCCTTCGTCTGGGCAAGCGCCCCGTCCAGCCAGGTGTTCATTGCCGCGCGGCCGGCGAGGTTGTAGTCCACCGCCTTCTGATAGGCGGCGGTTCCCTCCGTGACCTTCAGGCCTTTGCGACGTCTGGTCGAGCCGCGCCACGGATAGCCACCGGCGTAGCCCTTCTTCAACTTCGTGAGGCCGGCCAGAAATCCGGGCAGCAGCGCGGGATCCACGGTGTGCCCGGTGCCCTCCAGAACCAGGCTGCCGGCGTCGAAGTCGGCGTTGCTGACGTGCCATTCCTCGTGCAGCAGGTTGAGGACCAGTTCGACGTCCTGCGCGTCGTTGGCCTGGCCGGTGCCGACGCCGCCGACCAGATCGACCTTCAGCGCCTTCCGTGCTGCAGGCTCGGTCAGCGTCGGAGCCTCGCATCTGGTGATGGCCGCCGTGGTGTTGACGATGTCGGAGGCCTGGATCCGGCCGGTCTGGGCGTCCATCCGGGCCCGGTCCGCATCGGCGTCAGCCTTCGTCAGATCGCCGAGTTCGATCAGCCGTGCCTGCACCAGCAGGAGCGGACCTTTCTCGTTCGTGCCCGGCCCGTTGACGTCGGTGACCTTGCCTCCACCGTTCGGGTAGAGCTCCACGCGCTGCACCACCCGGGACCCGCTCAGCAGTTGGCTGACCGCGTGGTTCCCGGCCGACCGCTGAAGCCGCAGGACGCCCGGCAGGCGTGCGCCATTCGCCCGGCGCTGGGCCGCCGGGAGCTCGGCCGGTCGCGCCGCGGCCGTGCGCTCCGGCAGCTCTCGTCGCTGCATCACTTCACTGAACCGCCCAAGCGTCGGCGGGACAAGGTCCTTTAGGGCAGACCGTTGCCGGGAGCGACCGTCATTCCGGTTCGCTGAGCAGGTCGCCGGCGATCACCCAGGTCGAGACCTCCTGCACCGTCAGGTGATGCGAGCGCGCAAACGCTCGGATCCGTTCGAAGGCCCTGTCGGGCGTGACGCCGTCCCGGCCCGCGAGGAACCCTTTGGCCAGTTCGATGATCAGCCGGGACTGCAGCGCGTGCTCGAGCTGCTCGATCCGCGTGTGGGCCTCCTGCAATGCGACCGGCAGGACGCTCGGGCGGAGGTTGCAGACGACACCGCGGACAACGGGGTCGTCGAGCAGATTGGTGAAGGCCGCCTCAGCGCCGACCCAGTCATGTTCGTGGCGGACCCGCAATTCCACCGGCGGATGGGCGCCCGGCTCGGTGAGCAGCTGCTCGAGAAAGCGCCCGAGCACCGGGCGGTCGTCCGGATGGATGAGCGGCACGATCGAACTGCCGATCAGCGCGTCGTCCTGCCAGCCGAACAGCTGCCCGACGGCGGGACTGGCGTAGGTGACGATCGCGTCCGCGGTGAGCACGATCGCCGCGTCGGCAGCACGCTCGAGCAGCGGTCGCAGTGCCGTGCCGAGATTCGTCGAGACACCCACGATGCCCACCAACTGGCCCCGCCGATAGATCCCGGCATCGGTGACCAGCGCGGGGAACCGGCGACCGTCTTTACGCCGCACGGGGAATCCGCCGGACCAGGGAACGCCGTCGCGCAGTGCCGCGATGATGTCCGCGGCCACGTCCTGAGCGACTTCGGGAACGGTCAAGGTGGTGATGTTGCGACCTGTTGCCTCGGCGGCCGACCAGCCGTACAACTCCTGCGCCGCCTGATTCCAGTAGAGAACGACGCCGTCCAGGTCGGTGGCGATGATGGCCTGTCCGATCGAGGCCAGCAGTTCAGCGGGCTCGACGTTCGAAGCGGCCATCGTGGCGGCCATGGTGGTCACCTTCTCGGGGGACGAAGACGACGTCCCTTACCGGAAGTCTAAGACTGTGTTCCTCCCCGGCGCACGTGCCGAAGCGCCTGCGGACCAGAGGCTTTGGGCACTCGGCAGGACGCGTTCAACGGATTCGGCGCACACCTGGGGAACGGTGCAACCGGTCGGTGATGGCGACGCTGGCGAATCTGAGGAAACCGGGCTCCGAACCGTGCCAGGACAGCACCGCCGACGCCAAGCCCAGTTCCGCGGCGTGCACGCTGCCCGCCTGGTCCAAGGATCCCGTCGGAGCGGCTCCTGCGGCGAGCGCGTGGCACAACGGCAGGTAGAACCGGAACACCGCATCCTCCGCGGATGCGACGACCCGCGGCACCCCGGTGGACCGCGCGCGACCCAGCGCCGCCCACAACGCCTCCGCCTGCGATCTCGCCAGCTCGTGGTCCGGTTCGCCCGCGGCACTACTTGCCGGAGGGCCGCAGTCCGGCACGGCCCGCAGGACAGGATGGGGTTGGGTCGGTGCCGTCATGTTCATGGTCGGTCTCTCACTGTCGTCATCGCTGTCGTGTCATCGCTGTCGTGTCATCGCTCACGGGTTGTCGCGACGGGTTGTCGCTCAAGGGTTGTCGCGATACCAGCCGATGGACCGCGCAACGAAGCGCTGCCAGGAGTCCTCCCACTCGGCCCAGCCGTACGGGCGGTCCTCCGCGCCGATCGCGCCATGTGGGGCGGTGCCGAGCTTCGATGCGGACGCAGCGGGGACCACCCGGTAGTAGAAGACGATCCAGCCGTCGTAGCCCTGGTCGTACAGGGCCCCCTCGCGGTGATACCGGCTGTCGGCAGCCATTCCGATGCCGACGTACACCTTGCGGCCCACCGAGGCAGGCTGAACGACCCAGGTCAGCTCGACGTCGTCCCCGCGCACGGATTGCTGGCGGTCGCAACCGAAGGGGTGGACCCACCAGCGAAGCTCCCGGCCGTACGGGTCACCCCCGTGGCAGGTGAACGTCACCCGATCGCCGGGTGACAGTGTGCGGTCCGTCTCCAGCACAGCACCGAGCGTCTGGCCTCGGGAGATCCGCTTGGTGCCGACACCCGAGTCGTCACAGACGGACTCGATCCATGGATACCGGAATCCGTCCGGATCCTGGCCGGCCGTGCCGACGCTCCCGATGATGCTCTGGTCCGGCATGGTGCACTCCCTCGAATTGTTCGCAACAACGGTCGGAATGGCGCAACCACGGGCACGAAGGTCGAATTGATGCGTCCGCAGATGTCGATTGCCGGCGCGCGGCGCAGGCGCACCGCAACGAAGAGGCAGGACGTACGGCGCCGGGTCCGTGAACCCGCACAGATCTCTGCGGGAGTGATGACGAAGACCGTGCCCCAACACATCTCGCCGGCTGCCGCCGAGGTCCAGGGCGACCGGGTAGTCATATTCTAAACCTCCCCCGGTGATTCCGCGCAGTGATGCGGCACCGCCACAAAGGGTCTTTGGTCGGTCCCGCATCCGACGTCAGTCACCGGAATTCCGGCGTCGATCTCGTGCAGAATTTGTTCAACGGCTTCCTCCGGTTCACCTGTCGTGTCGACAGCGACGGCGTCGGGCCAGGGCACCGCGTCCTGGCTCATCCGGTCAGCGATCGTCGAATCGGCATCGGATATCCCGGTCCGCCTGCCGGCCAATCGGCGGTGCCTGATCTCCGGTGATGCCCGGCACTCGACCTGCAGCACATCGGCGTCCAGCCGCCGGCCGAGGTGGGCCGCGTCGGCCCTGAAGGCGGGATCGGTCCACGACGCGTCCAGCACCACCGATTCGCCCAGTGCGAGCAGGTCCGCTGTCCGGCTGAGGATCTCGTGGTAGTCCCGGACCGTATGGCCGGCGTCGTAGATGCCCTCGCGGTACGGCGCGCGGGCGCTCTGCAGAGGCGGCAGTCGGCTCAATTCCTTGCGGATCCGGTCACTGGACAGCATCACCGCGCCGAGCCGGTCCGCCGTCAGGCCGGCGATCGTGGTCTTGCCCGCACCCGGCAGGCCCCCGACGAGGACCATCCGAACGGCCCCCGCGCGGAGGTGGCGAAGTGCGATGTCTGCCGACACCTGTGCGTCCGCAACAGCATTCCGGTCGCCTTGTGCAGCACGGAGGCAGTCGACCTTGACCCGGACGAAGGCACGGTAGGCGATGTAATGATGCCGGAGCGACAGTGGTGCGGGGTCGCCCGCGAAATCGGCGTAGCAATCCAGCAGAAGTGCTGACAGATATTCGAAGCCCAATTTCTCCAGGTCCATCGCCAGGAAGGCCACGTCGTCCAGGCCGTCTACATACCTGAGCCGATCGTCGAACTCGAGGCAGTCCAACACCCTGGGACCGTCAGGAAGGCAGAAGATGTCGTCACAGATGAGGTCGCCGTGACCGTCGACGATCCGTCCCTGGTCGATCCGGCGGGCGAAGAGATCTGTGCGCCCGGCGAGGAAGCGCCCGGCGAGCCGCCCGATCTCGGCCTGCGTCGAACTGCCAACGACATCTGTGAACGGGGCGACCTGGCCGAGACTCGCCGCCCATCTGGCGCCGATCGCGGCCCGTGAACCCTCGAGCGAGATGGCCGACGCACGAGAGCTTTTCGCATGGAACGCCGCGACGGTTCTGGCCAGCTGGGTGATGATGCCGGTGCAGTCGTCGCCGGTTCGCAGCAGGGTGCTGAGGCGGCGGGCCTCCGGCATGCGCCGCATCACGACGACCGGTTCCGGCGGTCCGCCGGCGGGCGCGACGAGCTCCCCCACGCCCAGGTAGACGTCGGGGGCCATTCGCCGGTTCAACTCGACCTCGCGTCGGCAGCACTCGACGCGGGTCTGCCGTTCACGGAAATCGAGAAACCCCATGTCGACGGGCTTCTTGAACTTGTAGGCCCGATCGCCCATCAGCAGGACGACCCCGATATGCGTCTCCCGAAGATCGGCATACGCGGGATGATCCGCCCCGTGGCGGGAGGTCGTCACATCAACGCCGTCAGCCCGTGACGTGGCCTTCGTTGATGGCGTTCTGCACACGACCGATCCGCGCGGCTGCCGCCTCGTCGAGCAGGCCCTGCTCGGCGGCGGAAACGACCTGTGCATCTGGGCCGGGGAAGACGATGGATTCCTTGTCCTCGTCCAGCCATCGCACCGTGTAAGGCGGCTCACCGCCGTGCGTCGCGATGATCTCCGCCTTCCGGACGTGACCACCGTCGCTGTGGCTGTGCACGACGAGCCAATCACCTGACCGAGCCTGCATGACGCGACCTCCTGTCGATTGCCGGTACCAAGAATCGGGTCGGGATGTCACCAGGTGGAATCACCGCGGATGACGACGTCGGAGCCGCCGTCGACGAAGACCACCTGGCCGCACAGATGCGTGTTGCCCACATCGGTGAGGAACGCCAGAAGTCTGGCGCACACCTCTGGTTCGGCATACCCGTTGAGCGGCATGGGGACCATCTCAGAGATGGCCGCGACGCTTTCCGGCGTCGCGATCAGATCCGCAACCATCGGCGTCCGGATCACACCGGGCGCGATGGCGTTGAGCGGGATGCCGGCGCCGGCCCAGTCGCGGGTGGCGGCGTTGCGGCGGATCCAGCGGACCAACGCCCGTTTGGTGCTCGAATAGATCCGCTCGCCGCCGGACGCCTCGAGCTTGGCCGCCAGTTCGAGCGCATCGACTTCGATGCCGTCGAGCAGTGCCAGCTCCAGTTGTTCGTCGACCGGCATCAGAGACGCCATCGAGGCGGTCGTCACGGCACGCGGAGCAGCCGACGTCAGCAGGAGCGGTCGCAGACCGGTCAGGGTGGCGAGCGCTCCGTAGTAGTTGACTGCGACGGTGGCGGCGGTCGGGGTTGCCAGCCCTGCGTTGGCGATGACGGCGTCGAGCCGTCCGCCGGTCCGCTCCGTCACCTGCGCGATCATCTCGGCCCGCCCGGTCGGTGTGCCGAGATCGGCGGTGATGTCCGCGTCGTGCAGGTCGACACCGACCACGGCGTGACCCTGTTCGGTGAGCAGTTTCGCGGTGGCAAGCCCGATACCGGATGCGGCTCCCGTGACGACGTAGGTGCGCATGACTCCTCCTCACCCAGACTGCTGCACTTCCATGCCACCACTGCACTTCTGGCGTGGCCAGAGGCATTGGTCCCGTCGCCCCCGTGGGCTCGGCCACCACCGGCTGACGCCGGTTCCGAGGTATGAACGACGGCGGTGTGCTGGACGGTGGCCAGCGCCGTGGTAGGAACGAAAGGTGCCGGCGATCACCAGGGCGGAGCTCGGCGCCTGGCTTCTGCGCTGCAATCCTTTGAACAATCCCGCACTCATCGAGCACGCCGAGGCCGGTGGCCGGGTGGGTGAGTGGTGCGTGGTGGGTAACTACCGCAGCGCGATGATGATCACCGGGGACCCGGTGCTGCTGTGGGTATCCGGAAACGGCCGCCTGCTGGCCAGGGGTATCTGGGGTACCGGAGTCGTCACCTCGCCGCCCCGCCGCGCGGAGGGAGCGGACGGGCTGACTGTCGCGGTCGACATCCCACTGCTGACCGCGGGCATCGCGGATCGTGAGCTGAGGGCGTCGGGCATCGACGACCTGGAGGTTCAAACTCAGCCCGTGGGATCGAATCCCTCCTGGGTGTCGAGGACCCAGTACGCCAGGCTGGAGCCGCTGCTGCGCCGGCGCTGACTCCGGGGCACTGCGTGAGCCGTTGCCGCCGTGCGGCGTTACGGTGGTTAAGCACGCTTTGTCCAGTTCTGCGACCCCTGGGCGCCGAGGACGTATGCACGGCAGACGGAGGGAGTACCGATGGCAGACCGAGGCGAGCCGATCCGGGTGGCGATCGCGTGCCAGGGCGGCGGTAGCCACACCGCATTCACTGCCGGAGTGCTCAGCCGGCTCTTCGAGGCGGATGTCACCTCGAAGTACAAGATCGTCGGGCTGAGCGGAACCTCGGGCGGCGCGATCTGCGCGCTGCTCGCCTGGTCGGCGCTGATCGAGGAGGATCCGGCGCGGGCCGGGTCGTTGCTCAAGGGCTTCTGGGCCGACAACTCGGCATCCACCCCACCGGAGCGGATGCTCAACTCCTGGATCCAGTGGGCAGGAAAGCTGGTCGACTTCGTCGCAACCCCGGCCATCAGTCCCTACGACTCCTTCACCTCGCAGTTGGCGATGGAGCAGCTGAGGTCGATGCTGCAGCGCTGGGTCGATTTCGACAAACTCGCCGACCGCGAGCGGTCCCTGCCCGATGTCGAACAGCCACTCCTTGTTCTCGGCGCGGTGGATGTCCTGTCGGGCGTCTTCAAGGGATTCGACAGCACTCGTGGCGAGATCACCCCGGACGCGGTGCTCGCCTCGGCGGCGATTCCCACGCTGTTCCGGTCGATGCCGGCCGATGGAGGCGTCTACTGGGACGGCCTGTTCTCCCAGAACCCGCCGGTACGGGATCTGTTGCGGGCCAGGCCCGACGAGATCTGGCTCATCCAGATCAACGCGCAGGAGCGAACCACCGAACCACGTTCCATGAGCGACATCAGCGACCGGCGCAACGAATTGGCCGGCAACCTCTCGCTGTATCAGGAGCTGCACTTCATCGAGAAGATCGACCAGTTGCTGGAGGAGGGTGTTCTGGTCGCAGGGAACTACCGGCCTGTTGCGCTGCGAATCATCGAGATGGCGAGGTCCTCGCGCTCGGAAATGTTGGGCGTGACTTCGAAGATGAACAGGGATCCCGCCTTCCTGGACGGCCTGATCTCCTACGGGGAGGCGAGCGCGGACGAGTTCGTGACCGCCCTGGAGTTCGAGAGCGCCTGGCGCGCAGGTGATTCGGATGCGGTGTGGGGCTTCTTCGCTGATGACTGCCAGATCACCTCGGCGCCGCCGTTCACCGAGTTCGACCTTTCGGTGGCGGACGACCCGGATGCGGCGCGGCGCTTCATCGATGAGCGGCTGACCGTCGAGATCGACATCGACCCCACCCGCCGGCAGTTCGCCAGCGACAGGTTCACCTGGCGGGTACGCGCGCACGATGGGGACGGCGAGATCCGCCGCGGTGAGGTCGAGGCAACCCTGCGGGAGGGGCGCCTCACCTCCTTCCGGCTGCTGCCCGGCACCCCACGCCGTTCGGTCGTACGGCAGGTCTCCGCCTGACGCGCTGACGGCTCAGCTTCGCAGGGACGGTGCAGCTGACGCGGATTCGGGACGCCGAGCCGTTGTCGCGTATAGTGATTGCTCGGTAGCCGAGCGTGAATCGCTGGAACCGGATGTGGGTGGGCATGGACGATTCCGACGGCGCGGTCTTGATGGCTGTCGACCCCTCCACCCGGTACTCCTGGCTCGGTTTGCCGTTCCAGCTCTCGGTGCTCCCCATGCTGCTGGTCGATACGGGCCTCGAGATCGCCGCTGCCAATCCGGCCGCCGAGCAGCTGTTCGGCACCGACCCGATCCTCGGCCGGTCGGTGACCGACTTCCGTGGCGCTGATCTCACTGGCCAGTCCGACCGTTCGCCGTGCTGGTTCGCCCCTCCGCACGCAGGTGAGCCCACAGCCCCGGGCGCAACCAGGAGCACCGGCGCAATCAAGAGTATCCAGGTGACGGTCTCCGGTGCGACCCTGCACCTCGAGGTGTCCGTCACCGCTGTCCATGCCCCGGACGGGGAGCAGTACTTCCTCGCACAGTTGCGCGACCTCACGCCAGAGGTACGGGTGCGTGGTCACCGGCAACCGGCAGACGGGAACGCGCTCGGCAGCTGGGGTTCCTGTTACTTCGACCGCCGGACGGGCTGGAGCGTCGAGGCGTCGCTGCTGGCGCTGTGGGGCGTCGCGCCGTCCGCGGTCGTCACCGGCCTTCCGGAACAGATCGTGCCCGCCGCCGAGCGCGCGGTCCTCGGGCGGCAGTGGCAGATCGCAGTCGGTGCGGCCGGCCGCCACTCGCTGGCGTACACCATCGTGCGGCCGGGCACCGGCGACCGGCGACAGTTCCACTGCATCGTGGAGACGGTGCTGGACGTGGAGGGGGCGCTGGATCGCGCGGACGCCACCCACATCGACGTGACCGATACGCTCGCCGGCCGTGAACCGGTCCAGCGGCAACAGGCCATCGCCGCGCATTCGCGGCTCCAGCTGATCAGGCGTATCGGCGACACCCTTGCGGCCGGTCAATTGCCGGCCGACGAGCTGATCCAGCGGATCGCCGGCCTGGCGACGGCTGCTCTCGGCGACGGCGTGGTGCTGCGCAACAGGGCCTGGGACCAGAGCGCCGTCGAGTGGAACCTGGTGACGCATCCCGACGATGCCGTGCGTTCGGCGATGATCGCCGCGCTCGATGGGTCGCCGGACGGGGAGCGGCTCGGTTTCGAGACGCAGAATTCGGGTCATCCATGGCCGCGAGGCACGGATTCCCCGGTGCTGCGGCCATTCGACGGGCTGGCGCACTTCATCGCGGCTCCCCTCCGGCACAACGGCAGTGTGCTGGGTCAGATGGCGGTCTTCCGTACAGACCCCGCCGCCCCGTACCAGGTAGGGGACGACGACCTCCTGCAAGTGTTGGCCGATGCCGCCGGCGCTGTCATCGCTGCGGCCCGGGCACGGCAGGCCGCCGACGACGACCGGGACCTCCGGTTCGCCGCCCTCGCGGGACGTCAGCAGGAACTGCTCGAGACGCTGGCCGGGATCGAGACGCGGGAACGATCGATGCTCGCCGAGAGCATCCATGACGAGCCGATCCAGCGGATCGTCGCGGCCATGCTGCGGTTGGACAATCTCGCCCTGGATTTGGACGACACCGTCCGCGAGGAGATGGACCGGATTGCCGTGCAGTTGGAGATGGCCGTCAGCTGGTTGCGCAATCTCATCGTGGTCGCCTTGAGTCCGTACGAGCTGCGATCCGGGTTGGAGCCCGCCCTGGCCGCCCTGGCCGATGGCATCTTCACCGGGACGCCGACGGTGTTCACCGTGACGTCGTCCCAACCGGTGGCGCTGACCCTTGCGGCCAGGGAAGCGGCCTACCGCATCCTTCGCGAGGGCCTGATGAATGTCCGCAAACATGCCCAGGCGACCAGGGTCACCCTCGAGCTGGAGGAGCGGGCCCATTGGGTGCGGTTGACCCTCACCGACAACGGCATCGGAGCGGGAAGCCTGGATGCCGGTGCGGGGCATTTCGGCATTGCGACCATGCGCGCGCGCGCGGACGCGGAAAGTGGCGTGTTGACCATCGACAGCTCACCCGGGCATGGAACAGTGGTTGGGCTGGTGCTGCCGACCGGCGCCCGACGGCAACCGGGGCCGGCGCAGTGGGGCGCCCGGGTGGCAGCCCAGGGCCTGACCGACGGGGGGAGTGTCCGGTGATACCGCTGCAGGCCGGCGACGTCCGGACGGTGCTGGTCTGCGATGACCAGCAACACATCCGGGACGCGATCAAGGTGGTGCTGTCCGGCTCAGGGCGGCTGATGGTGGTCGGTGAGGCCGTTGACGGCGACACCTGCGTGCAGCAGGTGGAGAAATGGCGCCCGGACGTGCTGATCCTGGACTACAGCATGCCGGGCGGTGGGCCGCAGGTCGCCAGGACGGCGCGGGACCTGCATCCAGGGATCCACATCATCGTGTTCACCGGGCGTCATGACGCCTCCGTACGGGATTCCATGCTCGAGGCCGGCGCGGACCAGTTCGTGGTGAAGACCGGGCGGCTGCGTCCACTGATGGACGCGCTGGACCGGGCGTCACGATCCGGACGGGAAGCATTCGTCGACCGGGCGTGACGGCCGACGATCGGGCCGGAAGCCGAAGCCCTGTTCCTAACAGTTCTTACTGTAAGTATAGTTAGAGGATGAATCTCAGTGGTCGACCGTTGCTGGACAACTCCCGCGACCATCCGTTGTTCGCCGGGCGCGCGGCGCTGCTGCGCCGGATCGAGCTGTCGCTGCGCTCGGGCCTGAACTGCCTGCTCACCGGCGATCCGGGCAGCGGGAAGACGTCGCTGGTCAGGGCGCTGATGTACCGGTCGCACGACGCGACCGACGGCCTGCGGTTTTCCTATGTCCGGGGTGCGTCGGCGCACACGGCCGCCGATCTGCTGGCCGCGATCCTGACGGCGATCCGGCTCCGGCCGGCTCGCCTCCCCCAACACGACCGGGGACCCGATCGAGCTGATCACCGCGCTGGTGGACGCCTTCGCGGACTCCGGCGACGGACTTCCGCCACAGGTCCTCGTCGTCGAGGACGTGCAACCCGCAGCCGGGCCTGGAGCTCTTCGGCGCCTTGCGGGACGAGCTGTGGAAGGTGGACGCCCGCTGGCTGGTGACCGCGTCCACCGCACATGCCGCAGGGCTGCTCCGGCCGCCGGCGGACGTCTTCTTCGAAACGAGAGTGAGCCTGCCGCGGCTGGCGGCGGACGAGGTGGCCGATCTGCTGCGGGTCAGATTCGACGCGCCCGACGATGCGGCTCACGATGCGGCGGCCGAGGCCCTGGTTGCTGCCGTTGCACAGGCCGATCCCGGAACCCCGCGCCGGGCGCTGGAAATGGCCAGGGAACTGCTGGCCGAGCCCACTGTCGGGGGCACCGGGTTGACTGGCAGCCAGGCAGTGAGGGTGACGGAGGGATCGAGGCGCAGGGCAGCGGCGCTGGAACAGGTGAGCCGGCCGGCGCGGATGCTCGCCGCAGGAACTCGACAGCATCGGCTGGGCCAGCGCATCGGATCAGCGGTTGCTCGACCGGATGGGGTGGACCCGTCCACGTGTGGTGCAGGTGATCGGCGAGTTGGAGAGAAGGGGGTTGGTGGAGATGCGGGAGGAGAACACCGGGCGTGGCCGGCCGCGCAAGCTGTACCGGCTGACGCCGGCGGCGGAATTCAGTCGCGGGTACGGAGCCGGCAGGCGGCATGGCGCCAGACGGAGGCACGGGGTCGTCCGGGGTGCAGCGTCATGAGCCGGGCGGAACTGGAGATCCTGCACGACAGCGGCGCTTTCAATCCGTCGCCGCGGCACAGGAGCTGTACGCGACCCATGTCCCGTTCGACACGATGACCGGCACGCACAGCTGCGAGCAGGCACTGGCCGCCGCGCTGCGCCGCCGGGAGCGGGTGACGCTGGTCGGCACCAGCGGTGCCGGGAAGTCCAGCGTCATCGCCGCGACCCTGCATCCGTTGGTGGAGGACCTGGTGCCGCTGGCCATCCCGGTGGCGGTGGAGCGGCCCGCGGTGGCCGGCGATCCGGTCGCCTTCGTCCGGCACCTGGTTCAGGTGGTCAGCCGGCTGGTCCAGCTCACCGAGCCCGGACCGCGGCCGGCAGGCCGCGCCGGATCGAGAGCGAGACCCAGCCGAAGTTCAAGCGCGGCAAGGGGTTCAGCGTCGCGCCCGGGCTGGTCGGGGTCTCGGTGCGGCTGGCCTACGAGCTGGAGGCGGCCGTCCAGGAGCCGAGCACCACCAGCGACCAGATCATGGACCAGGGCCGGCAGATCCTCGACCTGTTCCGGTCCCGCGGGCTCACCCCGGTGCTGGTGCTGGACGACACCGACCGTTGGCTGACAGCGACCTGGCTGCCGGACAGCGCGCACGACCCGGCCGCGTTCTTCACCACCATCCCCCGGCTGCTGTCCGAGGAACTGGACGCCGCGGCCGTCATCGCCGTGCACCCGACCTACCTGGACGACGACGCCTTCCGCGCGGCGCGCGGGCTTCCTGTCCCGGACGATCACCGTGCCCGCGGTGCCGTCGGCCGGCGCGGTCGCGGCGATCCTGCACCGGCGGATCGCGTTGGCGATGGACGCCCGCGGGCTGGCCGCGGTCGAGGTGAGCGACGTGCTCGCCGACGCCGCCCTGGTCACCGTGCACGACTACTACGCCAGCCGGCCGTCCGACGTCCGCCGGAACCTGCTGCTGGTCCTGCACGCGGCGCTGACGCTGGCCGTCGACGACCCGGACGCCGAGCGGATCGACCGGGCGCCACGTCGAGTTGGCGATCGCCGAGGGCGAGGGCTGACGGCCGTGCCCACCCGCTACCCCCGCGGGTGGGCGGCCGTGTCCACGACCGGCCGCCGCGGCGCGCCGATCAGCCGACGGCCGGTGAGACGCTGCGCCAGCGCATCTCGTCGAGACGGCGTCTCGAGCACCGCACCGATGGGGAAATCCTCCGCGAGATCGGCCAGTTCCCCGGCCATCGGGATGGCCTGCCTGGTCGGCCAGCCCTGCGACCTTCAGGCTGGAGCCGCAGCGCTTCGGCATAGTGCGCGAAGTCCAGGTCGAGTTCGGCGACCCGGGCCGTGGTGGTGCCCCGGTGCGAACTCATCCCCGCGAACGCCCGCCCACAGCCGCATCCACCGTCCGGATCGCGGCGGTCGTCGGCGCAGACCCGGCGCCGATCCAGACCAGCTCGCCCTCCACGCAGAAATCGAAATCATTGCTCCGCAGACCTTGGCGTCCGGGCGGTGGCGACCAGCACCTTCATGATGTTCTCCGACTCTCGACGCGGCCGGACCCAGCGTCCAGGGCCGTTCGAACGTGTGTACCAGCGAGGTCCGCAGTGACATGACTGCGGCCGAAAAGGTCATCGCCCTGGACGGCGGCACCGCCGTTGTACGGAGCGGCGGCCGCTCGCGGGTCCGGCGTCCCGGAATGATCAACGCGGTGAGCCGGGAGCCAGAAATCTTCGTCTGAATTAGACCTTATCTCCGACAGCGACGGTGCGGGCTGTCGGCCCGCGCCGCTACCCTCGTGCCCATGACGATGCTTGGTGTCCACGTCGGCGCCCGCGAGGACGACGCCGATCCCATCGCCGAGGCGCGCGAGTCGGGCGCCGACGGCGTGCAGATCTTCCTGGCCGACCCGCAGGGCTGGAAGACGCCGAAGCCGCACCCGCAGGCCGCTGAACTGCAGCGCGCCGACCTGGACGATCTACGTGCACGCGCCGTACGTGCTGAACGTGGCGACCACGAACAACCGGATCCGCATCCCCAGCCGCAAGTTGCTGGGCGCCCACGCCACGGCGGCGGCGGCGCTCGGCGCCAAGGGGCTGATCGTGCACGGCGGGCACGTCACCGCCGACGCCGATCCGGCGGTCGGGATTCGACAACTGGCGCAAGGCGTTCGCGCGGCAGGCGGAGGACGGCGGATTCCCGCTGCCGATCCTGATCGAGAACACCGCCGGCGGCGACAAGGCGATGGCCCGGCACCTCGAGGCGATCGCCCGGCTCTGGGACGCGGTGGGCGAGTTCGGTCCCGGGTTCGTCCTGGACACCTGCCACGCCCATGCCTCCGGGATCGACCTGGCGACCGCGGTCGAAGGACATCACGGCCATCACCGGCCGGATCGATCTGGTGCACTGCAACAACTCCCGCGACGAGGCCGGCTCCGGGCGGGACCGTCACGCGCCGCTCGCCGACGGGGAGATCGAGACCCAGGCACTGATCGACATCGTCCAGGCGGCGGGCGCACCGGTGATCCTGGAGACGCCCGGGCGGGCCGCCGAGAGCGGGCCGAGGAGATCGAGCTGCTGCGCGCGGGCATCGGCGAGTAGCCGGCACACGCAGATCGTCCCGGCACCGGAGGGGGACGGTGCCGGGACGATGGTCAGCGCAACCGAGGTCGCCGCTGCCGGGAAAGGCTGCGCTCAGTCCTCGATCTCGAAGGTCCGGCGCACCGAGTGGTTTCCGACGATGACGCCGTCCGGGTCGAACGCCGACTTGATCGTCACCAGCCGGCCCCAGGTCACCGGGTCGTAGCCGGCGCTCGGGTCGATCGGGTGCTCGACGAAGTTCAGGTACTGCCGCGCCGACCCGAACGGCGCCAGCGCAGCGAGCGAACGCGGTCGGCGTCGCGCTGACCGGCGGCGGCCATCTCGGGGGTCGCCGCGATCGCGCCGCCGAAGGCGAGGAACTCGCCGTCCAACCATCGGCAGCGCACCTGCGCCGGGGTGCGGCCGGCTCGAGCGCCCCGCCGAGCTGCCGCAACTCGTTCATCAGCAGCGGTGGAGTGCGAGCCGGGCCCGGACAGGCCGACGAAGGCCTCGATCGCCGCGTCCGGCATCCCGTCCAGCATCGCGCTGTTCGACACGCTCGGGGTCGGTCCCTCCGGGTCCATGTGCAGCCTGACCAGTGACGCAACCGGCACTCTGCGCGAAGGTGTCCAGCTCGGGACGCAGGTCCCGCAGGGCGGCGAGGATTCCGGTGCTCCGCTCGTCGGAGGCCAGTACCGCGCCGTCGATGACGACCAGCGAGCGGCCGCGGAAGGCTTCCGGGATCTCCGGCAGCGGCGGCAGGTTGAGCACCCGGAACGAGGTGGTCACTTCGTCCGGGGCGTCCGCCGGTCCAGTCGCACCCAGCGGCGCAGCACCCGCTCGGTCTCGGTGCGGTCCCAGACCAGCATCCCGGCGAGGCGGCCTGGAACGGGAAGATGCGGAACTCCAGCGCGGTGACGATCCCGAAGCTGCCGCCGCCGCCGCGCAGCGCCCAGAACAGCTCGGGTTCTGTTCGGCGTCCGCCCACAGGATCGAGCCGTCGGCGGTGACGACCTCGAGGCCGGTGATGCTGTTGGTCTGCAGGCCGAGCTTGCGGGCGTACATGAAGATTCCGCCGCCCAGCGAGTAGCCGGCGACGCCGACGTCGGGGGAGGAGCCGTGCAGCACCGCGAAGCCCTGGGCGGCAGCGGCCTCGACCACCGGCAGCCACAGCGCGCCGCCGCCGACCCTGGCGACCTGACGGACCGGGTCGATGCTCGACCTGCGTCATCGCCGAGGTCCGGACGATCACCACGTCGTCGAGCCGGCCGAGCGGGCCGGCGTTGTGTCCGGTGCTCTGCGGCGCGACCCGCAGTCCCGGCCGCTACCGCGGCCTTGACCAGCTGCGATGTCTCCGTCGCCGTTGGCGGGGTAGGCGACCGCGGCCGGGCCGCTGGTCGACTGCGACGTTCCATGCCGTCCGGGCCTCGTCGAACCCGGGGTCGCCGGGCAGATGGACGGCACCGCCGCACAGTCCGCGCAGCGACTCTGCGCGGGTCCGGCGCTCGGTGCCCGGCCGGGCGATGTCCTGAATGCTCATTGCTGGATCCTCCTGGTGGGTGGCCCTGCGGCCTTTCTTGACTGGCACCACCATGGATCCAGCCGGTTGAGACCACTGAAGAACGGCTGAAGCGGGACTGTCAGAGCGCATGTCAGTGGCGCTGCCCGGGGCGCTGCGCCAACGAATGCGGTGTCGAAGGTGCCGCTGGTTACCTCGGCGCCCGCCACGTCCTCTCGAACGGGAGCCGCCAGGCGTGCGGAGCGACAAGTTGATGGATGGCATTCGGTCCCCACGAGCCCGCTGCGTACGGCTTACCGGCGGCGGGTCGTCGAGCAGCAGAATCGAGCGCTCCCACAGACTCTCGATGCCCTCCGCCGTGGTGAACAGGGTGTGGTCACCGCGCATCGCATCGAGCAGCAGCCGCTCGTAGGCTTCCAGGACGTCGTTGGCCCGGCCGGTGTCGTGGGTGGAGAACTGCATGCTGAGCTTGTCCAGCCGCATGCCCGGCCCAGGCCGCTTGCCGTAGAACGACAGGGATACCTTCGTCTCGTCCGCCAGGTCGAAGGTCAGGTGGTCCGGTCCTTGGGTGCCGACCCCCGAGCCGGGCGGGAACATCGACTTCGGAGCCTCCTTGAACGCGATGGAGATGATCCGCTGGCCTTCCGCCAGCTTCTTCCCCGTGCGCAGGTAGAACGGCACGCCTGCCCAGCGCCAGTTGTCGATGCGCGCCTTGAGGGCGATGAACGTCTCGGTGTCGGACTCCGGGTTCACTCCCTCCTCGTCGCGGTAGCCGATGTACTGGCCGCGGACCACCTGGTCCGGGTCGATCGGCAGCAGCGACCGGAAGACCTTGTTCTTCTCCTCGCTGATGGCCCGCGGTTCGAGGGCCGTCGGCGGTTCCATGGCCACGAAGGCCATCACCTGGAACAGGTGGGTGACCACCATGTCCTTGTACGCACCGGTGGCTTCGTAGAAACCCGCCCGGCGATCGAGGCCCAGCGTCTCCGGGATGTCGATCTGCACGTGGTCGATGAAATTGCGGTTCCAGATCGGCTCGAAAAGGCCGTTGGCGAACCGGAACGCGAGGATGTTCTGCGCCGCCTCCTTGCCGAGGAAGTGGTCGATCCGGAACACCTGGCTTTCCCGGAAGACGCCGTGCACCTGGTCGTTCAGCTCGATCGCGCTCTCCAGGTCCGTTCCGAACGGCTTCTCCATCACCACCCGGGACCGCTCGACAAGTCCGGCATCGCGGAGCATCGTGACAACCGCCAGGGCGGCCTTGGGCGGAACGCTCAGGTAGTGCAGCCGCAGCACGTTGTCGCCGAGTTCCGCCTCCGCCTCGTGCACTGCGGCCGCCAGCGCGTCCGGGCCGGCGCCCTGCGGGACGTAGCGCAATTTGCTCGCGAAAGTGGCCCACTGCCCTTCGTCCAGCGGCCGGGAGCTGAACTCGGCGACCGCCTCGTGGGCGAAGTGCCGGAACGCCTCGGTGTCCATGTCCTCCAGTGAGGTCGCCACGACCTGGACGTCCGGGGTGAGCGCCGACAGCGCCAGGTGCGTCAGCCCGGGAAGGAGCTTGCGCCGGGACAGGTCACCGGTCGCCCCGAACAGCACGATGACGTGCGGGTCCGAGATGCTCGGGTTCCCGACGGGAGGGGCGGGATCCCGGTGCCGGGTAGGCGATGCTCTGCGCGTGGGCGACGGTCATGGTGCAGATGATCTCACCGCGTCGCTGCGTCGTGACCGACGGTCGTTTCGCGGACGTCAACATCTGTTGAACAGCTGCGCATCCTGCTCGCTGTACCGGACTGCGCCGTGCCCGGTACGGCTGGATCGGTCGGACACACTGATCGACAAACTGGGGTGACCCCTCGGGGTTGATGGCGGCTGTCGCTACCCGGCACTCACGACGGCCATCATCGCGGCCGCCGTCCGCAGCAACCGTTGGGTGATCATCAGGTCGATCTCCTCGCGGTCGCGGCCCCAGTACACGGCGAGGCGGACAGTGGCGAAACTGACGACGGACGGATCGAGGCCGTCCGCGCAGAACAGGCCGCTCGCGACGCGCCGCACGTCCCGCCGTAGATACTCCCGGTCGCTGACCGCCGCCGCGGCGGCGGTCAGCTCCGGTGTGCCGGTCAGCTTGTCGAAGGCGTCGTCCCAGCCGGCCTGGTCCATGAAGGGCAGCTGTCCCGATGGTGGTGCGGGCTCGGCGATGTGCTCGGTGCTGATTTTCTTGGTGCTGATTGTCTTGGCGGCGATCAGCTGATGATCAACGCGGTGACGCCGAGCAGGGCGGCAACGGCCAGCAGCGAGCCGACCGTGATGACCATGCCGGGAGCTGCGCGGAACATTTCGCGAATGTCGTTCATGGTGGTTCTCCTCAGATATCGGTACGTGGGTGTGCGAGATACGCCCGGTGGCGGACGGTTTCCTCGTCATAGGTGACCGTGATGCTCCGGCCGCCCGCCTGCCAGAGGCGGCGCAGGTGGTCGGTGGTCACCGCCGGGTCGGTGTCGAACGTGGGATGTGCGGTCAGTCCGGCGTCGCTGTCGGCCGGCCACCCCTCGAGGGGGATGTCCATGGTGGCGATGTCCTTCGGATGTGGTCGGGGCGTCGATGCCACGCGACCTGGTGGGGCGTCGTCGCCCTCGTGGTGCCCGGTGCTGCTACAGGCTCTGGATCGATCCAGCTCCCTCAGTCTACAAACCGTTCCGGGCGAAACCGGCTTTCCTGCTACTTTCACGGAGGTGACGCTGGTTACCGTTCATGTCAGCCCGGGACGACCTCGCCGCTGCCCGTGCTGGATCGGTTCACGGTCGCCGGATTCCCGGTGTAGGTGACCGAGCCGCTTCCGGTCACGGTCGCCGTCAGGCTGCCGGTGACGTCCACAGCGGCGCCGCCCGATCCGCTGAGCCGGACGTCGGCGCGTTCGGTCGCCAGCTCACCGGCCCGGTAGTTGCCCGACCCGGTGACGGTGACCTGCTGAGAGCTCGCCCGCCCGCCGACCGTCACATCGCCCGAGCCCGTCATGTCGACGGTCACTACGGACAGGTCGACGCCGGTCAGTGTGGCATCGCCGGACCCGGTGACGGTGATCTGTGCGTCCCCGGTGAGCACGCCGACACCGTCCGCTCCGCCCGACCCGCTGAGCTCCACGGCCTTCATGGGTGGGACGGTCAACGCGTAGCTGATCCGGCCGTCGGAGAAGTCGTTGGACTTGCTGTCCAGGATCAGCGTGCCGTCGATGACCTGAGAGGTCAGTCCCGTCATCTGGTTCTCGCCGGCGGTGACGCTGAGCGTTTCCGTACTGCCCGGCGTGATGGTCAGGTCGCCGCTGGTGAGCACCCGGACCGCGGTGACCCCCGCAATCGTGCGCTGCTGGGTGGTCTGGGCGCCCGCATCACGGAAAAACCCGCACGACAGGAGGAGCGTGCTGATGACCAGTGCGATCCCGACGGTGGCGAATGGTCGACGCTTCATCGGTGCTGTCCCTGTCTGCCCGGATGCCGGGACCCACCTGGTCCCGCTCCCCACGCTAGGACGGTTGCGCCCGGCTGTCTCAGCCACCGGGCGATCGGGAGACCGACGACTCAGCCGGTCGGGCCGGCCGCCGCGAGTGCCACCCGGAGCCGGTCGAGGAAGACGATCTGACCCTTCACGAGTTTCTGCCGGGCGGTGTCGAGCCCGAACCATTCCGCCCGGTCCACTTCTGGAAAGTTCTGCAGCCGACCGGACCGCGGCGGCCACTCGATCTCGAAGGTGTTGCTACGGCAGGAGGCGGCGTCGAAATCGGCTTCCCGGGTATATATGGTGACCGCCTTCCCGCTCTGGTTCGCCGTACCGAGATCGCCCTCCGGACCGGTCGGGGGCGCCGACCCCAGTTCCTCGGTGAACTCCCTGATCGCAACGTCCCGCGGGTTCTCCGGATCGGTGTACTCGCCTTTGGGAATTGACCACGCATGCTCGTCCTTGCGCGCCCAGAAGGGACCGCCCATGTGCACCAGCAGCACCTCGGGATCACCGCCGGTGGTCCGGTACAGCAGCAGTCCTGCGCTGCGCTTCACCGCGGGGCTCCCGTCATGACGCCATCGTGCTGGATCGGCGATCGCCCGCGCATCGCGGTATCGACGTGGTGACCGATCGCCCGACGCCGGACGAGCGGGGGATGCGCGGTGACGATGCGCCGCCAGGCGCCGGGAAGGTGCCGGAACCGATCGTCACCCTCGGGTCGACCTCGGCCGGCTCCGCCGGCTCGGGTAAGTCCGAGAGCACGCTGACCATCATCATCGCGTTCGGCGCCAACCTGCTGATCGCGGTGTCGAAGAGTTGGGCGGCGATGCTCACCGGCTCCGCATCGTTGGTCGCGGAGGCCGCCCACTCCTGGGCGGACACCGGCAACGAGATCTTCCTGATCGTGGCGGACAGGCGATCGCGGCGGCCACCCGCGCCCGGTCACCCGCTGGGCTTCGGTCGGGAGGCGTACGTCTGGTCGTTGTTCGCGGCCCTGGGGCTCTTCGTTGCTGGTGCCGCGGTATCGATCATGCATGGCGTCCAGGAGCTCCTCGACCCCGAACCGGCAACCGACTTCGTCATCGGCTACATCGTTCTCGGAATCTCGTTCCTGCTGGAGGGGGTGTCGTTCCTGCAGTCGACCAGGCAGGCGAAACGGGAGGCCACCGACCTGAACCGTGACTTGTTCGACCATGTGCTGGCCACCTCCGATCCGACCCTGCGGGCGGTGTTCGCCGAGGACGCCGCCGCGCTGATCGGGCTGCTGCTGGCCTTCGGTGGCCTGGCGCTGCACCAGATCACCGGGTCGCCGATCCCCGATGCCATCGGGTCGATCCTGGTCGGGATCCTGTTGGCGGTCGTTGCCTTCGTGCTGATCAACCGGAATCGGCAGTTCCTGATCGGCCAGGAAGTCAGGCCGGAGGCCCGGTCCGCCGCGCTCACCGCACTGCTGGCGCTGCCCGAAGTGGATCACGTCACGGCCCTGCGGCTCGAGTTCATCGGCCCGCGGCAGGTGTATCTGGTGGCCGACGTCGACCTGACCGGTGACGACACGGAGATGCACCTCGCGCTGCGGCTCCGCGCAGTGGAGGCGGAAATCCGGCGGTCGCCGGCCGTCGTGGATTGCACACTGAGTCTGTCCGCTCCGGACGAGCCGGCGCTGGTGCCGTGAGTGCGGGCGGGGCCTGTTCCCCGTACCGATCAGTCAGCGGCGGGACCGGGCGCAGGGCCAGCGGTCGAGCACTCGGCGCAGGTCCCGAACAGCTCGAGTTCGTGGTTGATGTTGGTGTAGCCGTACTCGGCCGCCACCGTCCTGGCCCACTTCTCGACGCTGGGTGCCTCGACCTCCTGGGTGCGGCCGCACTGGCGGCACACCAGGTGATGGTGGTGCGCGGGCTGCGCGCACTGCCGGTACAGCACCTCGCCGGACGCCGTCCGGACGGTGTCGAGGTCCCCGCCGCCTGCCATGTCCTGCAGTGCCCGGTAGACCGTGGCAAGGCCGATCGTGGAACCCGACGAGCGCAACGCGCCATGCAGATCCTGGGCCGAGACGAACTCGTCGGTACCGGCCAGCACCTGCAGGATCGCCGCCCGCTGGGTGGTGTTCCGACGCTGGGTGACGACCATCTGCGCTTGCCTCCACTGCCGGGTCCGCGGCGACCGGTCCCCCCGTGCGCCGCAGCGATGACTTCGCCTGCCGAGGGTACTCGGGAGATCCCTACAGCCTCTCGACGTACCTCGGCCGGTGACGGTGGCATTACGGTGGGCGCATGCCGGCCAAGGGGAGGACCGACCCGGGGAGGACGGCACCGGGGAGGACGGCACTGCTGGCCGCCGTTCTCACGGCGCTGACGGCAGGCTGCTCGTCCACCCCTTCCGTGCCGGCCGGCACCGGCGCGGCCTCACCGGCGGCCACCAGGACCGTCACCGCCGGCACGTTGACCAGCCAGATCTCCACCACTGTGACCTCGACGGCCGCCGGCAACACCATCACCGCCGCCGCGCCGCCGGCCACCTCCGAGCCTGCCCCGGTCGACGGCCCGTGCCCGTACCTGTTCGACGACGCGGTGGCGCAGATCAACGGCCAGCACACCGGGACCACGCAGATCATCGCCGTCGAGCCGTACCCGATCTGCGTGTTCAGCAGGTCCGACGGCGGCGCGCTCGCGTCCGTGCGGGTGATCCAGGCCGACACCCCGCAGGCCGCCGTCGCCGCGGTGAATCAGCACGTGCCGATCGAGGCGTCCAACCCGGCCGGCCAGCCTCCGGGCTGGACGGGTGGGTCGATGGTCACCGACAGCGGTTCGGTCTATGCGGTGTCAAAGGGCACTGTCGCGATCGTTGCCGAGTCGAACCAGCAGCAATCGATCAAGGGCCGGCAGATGGTGGTCATGACGGTCCGGAACCTGGGGTTGTGAGCCGGGCACTGCGCATGACGGCAGGCGTCGGGCGGGCATCCCGGCGGCCATCGCGCGGGCTGAGCGCGGGCATCCGGGCGGGGTCGCCGGCATGCCGTGGCAGGATGGATCACCGTGAGCCTCTACGCAACCCTGCACACCAACCGCGGCGACATCCGGATCGAGCTGTTCCCGAACCAGGCGCCCAAGACCGTCAACAACTTCGTCGGCCTCGCCAAGGGCACCGCCAAGTACACGACCAAGAACGCCTCGGGCCAGACGAGCGGACCGTTCTACGACGGCGCCATCTTCCACCGGGTGATCTCGGGCTTCATGCTCCAGGGCGGCGACCCGACCGGCACCGGCCGTGGCGGCCCCGGGTACACCTTCGCCGATGAGTTCCACCCGGAACTGTCGTTCAACAAGCCCTACCTACTGGCCATGGCCAACGCCGGCCCCGGGACCAACGGTTCGCAGTTCTTCATCACAGTGGGACCGACCCCGCACCTGAACTACAAGCACACCATCTTCGGCGAGGTGGCCGACCAGGCCTCCCGTGACGTCGTCGACGCCATCGAGAGCACCAAGACGGACCGGTTCGACCGGCCCGCCGACGACGTGGTGATCACCTCGATCAGCGTCGAGGACACCGACGCTCCCGCGTCGGCCTGATCGATCCGGTAACGGCGGTGCTGGGCCTGACCACGTGAGCACTCCACCGCAGCACCCCTCACACGGACCGGCCGGTTTCCAACCCCAGCCGGTCGCCGTGTGCCCGTGGCACCCGGATCGGGCCACCGCGCTGGCCTGCTCCCGGTGCGGCCGGCCCGCCTGCCCCGAGTGCCTGACGCCGGCCAGCGTCGGTTTTCACTGCCGTGCCTGCGTGGCGCAGGGACGGGTCGACCAGCAGCAGCCGCGCACCGTGTCCGGTGCGCGGTTGGGTCAGAAGCCGCTCGTCTCGATCGTGCTGATCGGCATCAACCTGCTGGCGTTCCTGTTGACCGCGGTCCAGGCACAGTCCGCGATGGACCTGTCGAACTCCGAGGTCTATCAGCACGGCGCTCTGCTGCCCATCGAGGTGTCGTCCGGTGAGTACTGGCGGCTGCTGACGGCGGGCTTCCTGCACGCCAATCTGATCCATATCGCGACGAACATGATCTCGCTCTACATCCTGGGCATCCCGCTCGAACGGATCCTCGGGCGTGGCCGATTCCTGGTGATCTACCTGATGAGCCTGCTGGGCGGGTCGATCAGCGTGATGTTGTTCAGCGGCCTGTTCACCCCGACGATCGGGGCATCCGGCGCGATCTACGGCCTGATGGGCGCGCTCCTGGTCACCTTCAAACGGCTCAACTACGAACTGCGCCCGCTACTGATCGTGTTGGCGCTCAACGTCTATGTGACGTTCCAATTCGCCGGAATCTCCTGGCAGGGGCATCTCGGCGGTCTCCTGGTGGGCGCCATCGTCGGTGCATCGATGGTCTACCCGCCGCGAGAGACCAGGAAGCAGTGGCAGTGGGGAACCGTCATCGCGGTGCTCGTCGTCTGCGTGGCGTTGCTGATCTTCCGCAACGCGCAGATCGGCGAATGGTTCTGCGTCTACAACGTCCGCGGCATCACCTGCGTCCCGGCGCACTGACCGACCCGTGCGATGATGCGGCCGTCAGCCGCGCCACCACCTGGTGAGCACATCGGCGACGTCAGCCGGATCGGACCCCAATTCGGTCCGCCCGAAAACCAGCAGATCGTCATCGAACAGATCGATCTCGACGGTGGTGCTGGCGATCCCCAGCCGGGCCGACCGTGCGCTGTGCACGTTTCGCACCTGCGACCACGGAACGATCCGGGTACCTGAGAAACGCTGGACGAGCAGCCCCCGTGGGCCGCCCACGAGGCGCCTGCGCCGGCCGACGACGGTCGCTGCGGTGAAGACCAGGGCCAGGAAGATGGCGACCAGCCGATCGAGCGGGTCCGACGACAGGACCGCCGACGCGACGGAGCCGAGTGCGGCCAGCGCGCCGATGATCAGCAGCGCAGGATGTGGCCGCCACACCAGCGCGTCCTGACCGGGAAAGTCGGACCCTTCCGTCACCGGTGTCGCGCTGAAGCGGGGGTTGTGCACACGAGCTGTCCACAATGGGGATGAATCACAATGGTGTTGTTCTGCTTGTCTGCGGACGATGCGGGCGTCAGCGCCAACGCATCGTCATCAGCAGGCCGGCGATCATCAGGGTGAAGCCGATGGCGAAGTTCCAGTTACCCAGATTGGCGATGAACGGGATGCTCGAGCCCCACAGGTAGTAGACGACCAGCCAGAGCAGCCCGAGGACCATCAGACCGAGCATGATCCCGACGTAGATCGGCGACGACGGGGCCGCGACATGGGCGCGGGACGCGGCGGCTGCCGCGGTGTTCGCCTCGTTGCTCGACCGCGCGGTCGTGGTGGCGACCTTCTTACGGATCTTCGACTTGGGCACTCGTTCCTCCTGCTGACAAAGGCCGTGCTCATCCGGGATCACCGGAACCGTACATCTCCGCTACTAGCCTACGGTGTTGACAGAGCTGGGGACCGCTGTCGGCTGTGCTGCTCGGGTGGTCCGGTGGTGAACGGGGGAGGAATGCCGGTGACGAAGGACGCTCCGCGCACCCCGCGGTCGACCGCTTCCGTTGCCTGGCGGGTCGGCGTCCTGGTCGTCTGTCTCGGTGCCGGCGTGCTGCTCGGCACCGCCCGCAGTTACTCGCAGGGCGAGGACATCAGCAACCGGTCGATCGACCTGTCCGCCGTCGTCCGGCAGGCCGGCCAGCGGGTGCTGGCCGCGGATGCCCAGGCGGCGTCGCTGCAGGCCCAGATCGACGCGGCCGCCAAGGGCGATGTCTCCCCGCTGGTGGAGGCCGCCAGGAACAAGGTCAGCACACTCGAACCGGCCGCCGGACTGGTGCCCGTTCAGGGCCCGGGTCTCTCGGTCTCCATGTCCGACGCCCCGCGGGATGCCGACGGCAACTACCCGGCCGGGGTGGACCCCGACGACCTCGTCGTGCACCAGCAGGACGTGCAGTCGGTGGTCAACGCGCTGTGGGCGGGCGGCGCGGAGGCGATGATGATCATGGACCAAAGGGTGCTGACCACCTCGGCGGTGCGCTGCATCGGCAACACACTGCTGCTCCAGGGCCGGACGTACTCGCCGCCGTTCGTCGTCACCGCGATCGGTGACGCCGCCTCGATGTCCGCCGCGCTCGATGCCGAGCCGGGTGTGCAGCTGCTGCTGCAGTACGTCGAGAAATACCAACTCGGGTACACCGTCACCGAACTCGACTCGGTCACCCTGCCCGCCTATGACGCGCCGGTGCGCCTGGCATCGGCCAGGGCGGCGGCGCGATGAGCATCGACGAGCGCAGCGCGGACGGGGCCGGACAGCCGGCGGACCGCCGGCGGTCGGCGGGCGACGTGGTGCGGCTGTTGCTGCGCGGCACCGGTCAGCTGCTGATGACGGTCGGTCTGATCGTGCTGCTGTTCGTGGTCTACGAGGTGTACGTCACCGACCTTTTCGGGCATCAGAAGCAGGCTGCGGCGACCTCGGCGGTCGACCGGGTCTGGGCCAAGGCCGAGGTCGAGTCGACCAGCACCGTGGTCGTCGACAACCCCGACCAACTGGTGACGGACCCGCGGCAGCGCACACCCAAGTACCAGACCCTGACCGGCGAGGGCTTCGCGAAGCTGTACGTCCCCGCGTTCGGCGCGGACTACGTTTTCACCGTCGTCGAGGGGACCGACCCGGACGATCTGTACATCGGCCCCGGGCATTACGCCACCACCCAGCTGCCGGGTCAGCAGGGCAACTTCGCGGTGGCCGGGCACCGGGTGTCCAAGGGCTCACCGTTCAACGACCTCGGGCTGCTGGCCGCCTGCGACGCGATCGTGGTCGAGACCGAGCAGGACTGGTTCGTCTACCGGGTCCTGCCGATGGCCGAGGACGTGCCGTCCTGGACCCAGACACCACGCACGAACTGCGACGGCGTCGACGTCCAAAGGGGCGCCTACCAGGGCGTTTTCGGTCGCGAGATCACCGTGCCGAGCGACTACGCACAGATCCTGCCGGTCCCGCACGTGAACTCGACCGCCGTGCCGCCGGACGCAGAGCGGCTGATCACCCTGACCACCTGCCATCCGCAGTTCTCCGACGCCGAGCGCATGATCATCCACGGCGTGCTCGTCCGCAGCTACGGCAAGTCGGCGGGCTTCCTGCCCCCCGAGCTCGGGGAGGGCTGAGACGTGTACAGCTGGATCTGGCGCCACCTGCCGGGCCCAACGGCGGCCCGTGCCCTGCAGGCGCTCCTGCTGTTCGCGCTGGTGGTGGCATTGCTGTTCTTCGTCGTCTTCCCATGGCTGGAGCCGTATCTGCCGTTCGACCGGGTGACCACCGGCTGAGTCGGTTCGAGCTGCGCTGGGAGACGGCAAAAGCAGTCGCCCGTGTGTGCCACGCTGGACCGGTGACGACCATCCTCGTCGTGGACAACTACGACTCCTTCGTGTTCAACCTGGTGCAGTACCTCGAGCAACTCGGCGCGGAGTGCATCGTGCGGCGTAACGACGCTGTGACCACCTCCGAGGTCGAGGACCTGGGCGTCGACGGCGTGCTCCTCTCACCCGGACCCGGGACCCCTGCCGATGCGGGCGTGACCGAGGACATGGTGCGCTGGGCTGCCGGCCGGCTGCCGGTGTTCGGGGTGTGCCTGGGACACCAGGCGATCGCCGAGGTCTACGGCGCCGTCGTCGACCGCGCCGAGGAACTGCTGCACGGGCGGACCTCGCTCGTCGAGCATGCCGATGTGGGGGTCCTGACCGGCCTTCCCGACCCTTTCACCGCGACCAGGTATCACTCGCTGGCGGTGGTCGACGGGACCGTCCCGGCCGAGCTGGAGGTGACGGCCCGGACCACCGGCGGGGTGATCATGGGGCTTCGTCACCGGGAGCACGCGATCGAAGGCGTGCAGTTCCATCCGGAATCCGTGCTCACCCAGGGCGGCCACCGGATGCTGGCGAACTGGCTGGCCGCCTGCGGCGACACCGCTGCATCAGGTCTGGTCGCCCCGCTCGAGGCCGACGTCGAACGGCTCCGGCTCAGCGCGGTCTGAACCACACAGCCGGACCGAAACGACAGAGCCCATGACCGGTATCCCGGTCATGGGCTCTGTCACACCCCTCAGCTGTTTTCTCAACTGAGCTGATCCCCAGCTGCACTCCGCAGAGGTCAGTTCGCGTCCGCCGAACCCAAGGTCACGCTGACGGTCTGGTTGGCACCGTCGCGGACGAAGGTCACGTTGGTGGTTCCGTTCGGCGAGGCGGACCGCACCGCTGCGATCAGCGCGTCCGCGCTCTCCACCGTCTGGTTGCCGATGGCGGTGATGACGTCACCCGCCTGCAGGCCGGCCGCCTGGGCACCGCTGCCCTCGGTCACCTTGACGATCTTGGCGCCGGTCGGGATCTGGCTGGACTGACCGGCCGCATCGGAGACCGTGGCGCCGAGCACCGCATGCGTCGCCTTGCCGGTGTCGATGATCTCCTTGGCGATCCGCTTGGCCTGGTCGACCGGGATGGCGAAGCCGACGCCGATCGAGCCGGCCTGGCCGCCGGGCTCGGAAGCCGACAACGAGGCGATCGCGGAGTTGATCCCGATGACGCTGCCGTTCATGTCGACCAGCGCGCCACCGGAGTTACCGGGGTTGATCGCGGCGTCGGTCTGCACGGCATTGATGACGGTGTCCTGCGCCTGGCCGGATTCCGATCCGGTCCGCACCGGCCGGTTGAGCGCCGACACGATGCCGGAGGTGACGGTGGCGGAGAGGCCGAGCGGCGAGCCGATGGCCACCACCGGCTGGCCCACCTGGAGATCGGCGGAGTTGCCGAGCGTCGCCGGTGTGAGACCGGAGACACCCTCCGCCTTGATGACGGCCAGGTCGTCGGTGGCTGTGGTGCCGACGATCTTGGCCGTGGCGGTGGTTCCGTCGTTGAACCGGACCTCGAGGGTGGTGGCACCCGCGACGACGTGGTTGTTCGTCAGGATCATGCCGTCGGCGGTCAGGATGACGCCCGACCCCTCGCCCCCGCTGGAGTCGGAGCTGGCCAGCACGGAGACGGTGGACGGCAGCACCTTGGAGGCCACCTCCTGCACCGAGCCGGCAGGTGCGGGCGTGCGGTCGGAGACGGGGGCGCTGGTGCTGAGCTGGCTCAGCGAACTGTCGCTCGCGACGGAATCGGCATTGAGCTGGCCGCCGAGGTAGCCGCCGCTGAATCCGGCGACCAGCGCGAGTGCGGCGGTGGTGGCGACCAGGGTCGAGGTGCGGCGGCCCTTGGTGGACTTCGGGCCGGGCTGGTCCTGGACTGGCGGCATGGTCGCGGTACCCGGATAGCCACCCCGAACGGGCTGGCCCGGAGCGCCGAAGGCGCTGGTCCCGGATGCTCCCGGATAGGGCTGACCGGGGGCGCCGGCCGATCGGTTCGCGCCCCAGCCGGGGGTGGACCATGCGCCACTGGGACGGGGCTCCCACCAGGCCTGATCGGTCGGCTGATGCTGGACCCTGACCGGGCCGGTGTCGTTCGTGTCCTGGCTCCAGGCCTGCCCGCCGGGCGGAACCTGGCCGACACCGGCGCGCGGTGTCGTAGTGGGACGGTCGGCCGGCGATGGGGCCGAGTACCCGCCCTGCGGTGCCGCCTGGCCTGGTGCCGGGTAGGTAGCTGGGGAGTCGATCTGCTGGGAGGCGGTCTCACCCTGGCGCGCGCGATCGTGGGAACCGGCGGCGGGCAGATCGCCGGGGCGTGGGGTCATGTCCTGGCTCATGCTTCTCACCATGTCCGCACTGCTTGTGGAATCGGTGAGCGCCGATTGCGCTCCGCCGGTGAATGACTGGCATTGCCCTGTGAAACAGCGACGGAAGGGCTGTGACCACCGGCTTTGGCCGATGCACAGCCCCGTCACTGCCGACGGATGGCCGACAGGCAGGTCAGCCGCCTCCGCCCCGGCCCCGGGTCTTGGGCGCGGACGCCGGTGGTCCGGCGGGTGGGGTTGCCGGCGGTGCCGCCGATGAAGGCGGTGCTGCGCTGGTCGTCGTCGGTGGCGTCGTCGGCGTCGTCGGCGGTGGCTCGGCACCGTAGACGTTCACCAGCACCGGCGTGCCGATATCCACCCGGCCGGCGACGGATTGGCCCTGCACGGTTCCGGCCTTGCCCGGCGGGGTGCCGCCGACGGTCGCGAAGGTGACGTTCGGAACGCCCGCCATCAGTGCCCGGGCTTCGGCGACCGGCTTCCCGACAACATCCGGGACATCGATCTTGGCCGGAATGCCGATCTGCACCTGTACCGCCGTACCGATCTTGGGCACGACGTTCCCGGGCGCAGGGTTCTGGCTGACGACCGCGCCCACCAATCCTGGATCGGTGACCTCGACCTCGGATCGACCCAGGTCGCCGCTCGTACCTCCCCAGCCGGCATCCTTGAGCTGACCGAAGGCCTGGTCCGGACTGCTGTTGATGAGGTTGGGCATCCCCATCAGGAGGTTGTTCGACACCGTCAGGGTGACCGGTGTGCCCTCTTGCACGCGCGAGCCCGCGGCCGGGTCCATGGACTTGACCTGGTTGAGCGGTTCGACGCCGTCCGCCTCCTGGGAGACGACCTTGAGTTTCGCCTTCGTCAACAGGGCGGTGGCCTCGTCGAGCGATTTGCCGACCAATCCGTTCGGCACCTGAACGGTTTCCAGGCCCGTGCCGACGGTCACCTTGACCACGGTCGCCGGCTTGACCTGCGCCTGTGGAGCGGGAACCTGCGCGAGGGCCTTGCCCTTGTCGGCGTCCGACGACGATTTCGGCACCTCCTGGTACTGCAGGTTGACCTCCTCCAAGGCCTTCTTGGCTTCCTCGGGGGTGTAGCTGACCACGTTGGGCACGCTGATCAGGCTGACGCCCTTGCCGATCTCGAGGTTGACCGCGGAATCCTGCGCAACCTGCGTCTGGCTGGACGGCCGCTGGTTGACGACCTTTTCCTTGTCGGCGTCGCTGGATTCGGTGGGTGTGATGGTGCCGAGGGTCAGCCGGCTCTCCCGGAGTTTCGCGGTGGCCTCCTCCTGCGTCATCCCGCGAAGGTCCGGCACCGCGACCAGTGCGGCCGGCGGTGGCGCGCTGACGACCCGCAGGGTGAGCCAGATGGCGCCGGCGAGTAGGGCTACGCACAGCAGGCCGATCCCGACGAAACCCCATACCCGCTTCGATCGGTCGGTCTCCTCGGGCTCCCAGTCCTCGTCCTGCACCGCCCGGGTGGGCGGGGCGAGCAACGGCGGGGAGGCGCCGCCGACCCGCGTCGGCCCGACCCGCATCAGTTCGGTCCGCTCGTCGTCGCTCATCAGCGGGGTCGCCTGCACCGCCTGGCCGGACAGGGCCCGCACCAGGTCGGAGCGCATTTCGGCGGCCGTCTGGTACCGGTTCAGCGGATTCTTGTTCAGCGCCTTGAGGACGATGGCGTCCATCTCCTTGGGCAGCCCGGGCTTCGTCTCGCTCGGCGGACGGGGTGCCTCACGGACGTGCTGGTAGGCGATGGCGACGGGTGAATCACCGGTGAAGGGCGGCGCGCCGGTGAGCAGTTCGTACAGCACGCAACCGGTGGCGTAGACATCGGAGCGGGCGTCGACGGCCTCGCCGCGTGCCTGCTCCGGGGACAGGTACTGCGCGGTACCGATGACGGCGGCGGTGGCCGTCATGGTGGCCTGGCCGTCGGCGACGGCCCTGGCGATGCCGAAGTCCATCACCTTCACCGCGCCGGCCTTGTTCAGCATGACGTTCGCCGGCTTGATGTCCCGGTGCACGATGCCGTGCCGGTGCGAGAAGTCCAGAGCCGCGCAGATGTCCGCGACGATCTCCATTGCGCGCTTCGGCGGGAGCGGCCCCTCCTTCTTCAGGACGTCCCGCAGGGTGTCGCCGTCCACATACTCCATGACGATGTACGGGATGGTGCTGGCCTCGCCCGTTGTCTCACCGGTGTCGTAGACCGCCACGATCGCGGGGTGGTTCAGTGAGGCGGCGTTCTGCGCCTCGCGGCGGAATCGCGCCTGGAACGACGGGTCACGCGCGAGGTCCGCGCGCAGCACCTTGATCGCCACATCGCGGCCGAGGCGGAGGTCGCGGCCACGGTGCACCTCGGACATGCCGCCGAAGCCGAGGGTGTCCCCGACCTGGTAGCGATCGCCGAACAGGTATCCCGTCATTGCCGTCCCTTGTTGCCCGTCATCGAATTCCCTTGCCGAACTGCCCGGTGCCGCCGTGCCCCGAGGTGCGTGCCGGCGCGGTGCCCGGTGACCCGGGCGTTCGCAGGGCGTGCAGAGCTGCCCCTGGGCAGGATGCGGAGCAGGACCCTCCGGTTGCGTCGTTGACGCACCGGATCTGCCGGCGACCGCGTCGGCCGGGCCGAGTGTGCCATTTGTCCGGGCTGTGCCGCCGGGCGAGGTGTCCGTCAGGGATCAGCACCGGCGCCCCGGGTTTCGTCATCGCAGACCCGACGGACCACTGATACCGGCCGATCCGGACAACCCCTGCAGCACACCTGCGGACATCTGCCCGACGACGTGGTCCACGGCGAACAGCACCAACGCGGCCAGCAACAGCACGAGCACGGCCAGCAGAACCGACAGCCCGGTGCGTCTCGGGGCTGACCGGGCGGGCGGCTGCGGCTGGGAAATCGGTGGCGGGCCGGATGGCCGTGGGCGGATCGTCTGTGGGGCGGCCGCCTGCGGTTGAACGGACTGGTGGCGAACGGACTGGTGGCGAACAGCCTGTTGGTGAACGGACCGGGGCCGTGCCGGGCCGGGCGCCGATGCTCGCGCACCGGGTCGGGCCGCCGTGGCGGTCCCCCGGGCGCCGGCTGTGCTCATCGGGACTGCGCTGATCGGACCGCCGTGCTCAGCGGCGATCGGCTGGACCATGGTGGCGCGCGGCGGCGGTCGGCGACCCGGTGAGGGAGCGTCGGATCTGGGCGCATCAGATCGGGGTGGTCCAGCGACCCGGAGCGAACCGGAGGGCCGCGCTGGCCGCCCGCCGCCAGGGGTCCGCAGCAGGCCGACCGCCTGGGACAGTGCCGCACCGTTGACCGGGCGCGCACCCGGGTCCTTGGCCAGCATCTGCAGCACGAGCGCCGCCACCGCGGGCGGGACGTCGGCGGGCAGCGGCCGGGGGGCCTCCCTGACGTGCGCCAGCGCCATCGCGACGGCGTTCTCGTTGCGGAACGGCAGCGCTCCGGTCAGGCACTCGTAGGCCACAACACCGAGTGAGTAGATGTCCGAGGCCGGCACGGCTTCCTGGCCGGACGCCTGCTCGGGGGAGATGTACTGCGCCGTTCCCATCACCATCCCGGTCCGGGTGACCGGCGCCTGGTGGGCGACCTTCGCGATGCCGAAATCGGTGATCTTGAGCTGGCCCGCCGGGGTGATCAACAGGTTGCCGGGCTTGATGTCCCGGTGCACCAGGGCCCGCGCGTGCGCGGCCTGCAGAGCCCGGCCGGTCTGATCCAGGACGTCGAGCGTCCGGCCCGCGGACAGCCGGCCGGTCCGGGCCAGGACAGCCGCCAGTGATTCGCCGGCGATCAGTTCCATCACCAGGTAGGCGGTGCCGCCCAGGTACGGGCCGACCCCGCCGGTGACCTCGCCGTAGTCGTAGACCGCCGCGATCCCGGGGTGGTTCAGCGACGCCGTGATCCGCGCCTCGGTGCGGAACCGGTCGACGAACTCCGGGTCACCGGTCAGCTCGGGCCGGAGGATCTTGAGCGCCACCACCCTGGCCAGCCTGATGTCGTCGGCCGACCAGACCTCGCCCATTCCGCCGACTGCGATCCGGGCCGCGAGCCGGTACCGGCCGGACAGCACCAGGCCGGGAGCGGACATCAGGGACCACCGGCCAGCGCCGCGGCGATCACCGATCGGCCGACCGGTGCCGCAACCTTGCCGCCGGTCGCATCGAGACCGAGTTTGCCGCCGTTCTCCACCATCACGGCCACGGCGACCTTCGGGTCGTCGGCAGGAGCGAAGGCGACGTACCAGGCGTGCGGCGGGGTCTTCTTCGGGTCGGTTCCGTGCTCGGCGGTGCCTGTCTTGGAGGCGATGACCAGATCGGCGATGCCGCCGGCCCCGATCGTCTCCTGTTCGGAGGCGACCATCATGTCGCGTACCTGGTCGGCCACCGAGATCGGGATCGCCTGGCCGAGCGATTCGGGCTCCGGCTGGGAGATCACCGTGAGGTCGGGCTTGGTGGTCTTCGCGATGAGGTGCGGGGCCATCTTGTCGCCGCGGTTCGCGATGGTGGCGGTGATCCACGCCATCTGGAACGGGGTGACGGCGACGTCGCGCTGGCCGATACCGGTCTGCGCGAGAGCCGCGGTATCGGGTATCTCACCGAGCCGCGACCCGACGACGTCCAGGCCGATGTTCTGCTCCTGGCCATCGACGCCCAGGGCCTCGGCCTGCTTCTGCACGGGGCCGCGGCCCAGGCTCATCGCGACCTCGGCGAACGCGGTGTTGCACGAGAAGGCCAGCGCCTCGGTCAGCGGGACATCGCCGCCACCGCCGTTGCCGCAGTTCTCGCCGGCGAAGTTCGACAGCGTCGCGCCCCCGGTGTCCGGCAGGGTGATCTTCGGTTCGCCCGTCACCGCGGTCTGCGGGGTGTAGCCCTGCTGTAGCGCCGCGGAGGCGATGACGAGCTTGAACGTCGATCCCGGGGGATATACGGCGGCGACGGCGCGGTTGAGCAACGGGCTCGGATCGGCGCTGACCAGTTCGTTGTAAGCCTTGCGCTGCACTGCATCGGAGTGACTGGCCAGCGGGTTCGGGTCGTAGGACGGGGTGGAGACCAGGGCCAGCACCTTGCCCGTGGACGGCTCCATGGCAACGACGGCGCCGACTAGGCCGCCGTCGGACATGGCCGAGTAGGCGGCCTGCTGGATCGCCGGCACGATGTTCAGCTCGACGTTCCCGCCCCGCGGGTCGCGTCCGGTGATCAGGTCGGACAGCTGCCCGGCGATCAGCTCGGGTGCCTCGCCGGACAGGATGTCGTTCTGCGTGCGTTCGAGGCCGGTGGGTCCGTAACGCATCGAGTAGTAGCCCGTCAGGTGCGCGTAGACCGGTCCCCCGGGGTAGACCCGTTGATAGTTGTAGGGGTCGTCGACCGGGTCGGACCTGGCGAGGACCACTCCGCCGGCGGCGGTGATCTGGCCGCGCTGACGGCTGTACTCGGCCACCAGCGTGCGCTTGTTGTTCGGGTCCGCGCGGTAGTCGTCGGCCTTGATGACCTGGGTATAGGCGATGTTGGCCAGCAGCAGGCCGATCATCACGATGACCGCCGTGCCCAGCCGGCGGAGCGGCCGCTTCATGCGCGATCACCGTTGGCGTCCGCGGGGGCGGTGCGCGCTGAGCAGCGGCACCATCTGGGTGCTCGCCTCGTCCAGCGGAACCGGCTTCGCGGGCCGCGCGGGCTTCGGCTCCGCCGGCCGGCGCGAGGAGTCGGAGATCCGGACCAGCAGGGCCAGGATCGCGTAGTTCGCCAGCAGGGATGAGCCACCGTAGGACAGGAACGGGGTGGTCAACCCCGTCAGCGGGATCAACCGGGTGACGCCGCCGACGACGATGAATGTCTGCAGCGCCAGCGAGAACGAGAGCCCGGCGGCCAGCAGGGTGCCGAAGCCGTCCTTCGCGGCGAGCCCGGTCCTGATACCGCGAGCCGTCAGCAGCAGGTAGCAGAGCAGGATCGCGGTCACGCCGACGAGTCCGAGCTCCTCGCCGAGCGCGGCCATGATGAAGTCGGTGGACGCGAACGGCACGATGTCCGGCCGCCCCGCCCCGAGTCCGGTACCGAAGATGCCGCCGGTGCCGAGTCCGAACAGGGACTGCACCAGCTGGTAGCCCGATCCGAGCGGATCGCCGAACGGGTCGAGCCAGATGTCCACCCGGACCCGGACGTGACTGAACAGCCGGTAGGCGATGTAGGCGCCGCCGGCGAACCCGAGAACGCCGATGATCAGCCAGGACACCCGGTTGGTCGCGACGTAGATCATCGCCAGCAGGGTGCCGAACAGCAGCAGCGCGGTGCCGAGGTCCTTGCCACGGATGAGCACGGCGAGGGCGAGCAGCAGTGCGACCAGCAGCGGGCCCAGGTCGCGGGCCCGTGGCAGGACCAGCCCGAAGATCTTCTTTCCCGCGGTTGACAGCACGGTGCGCTTGGACACCAGGAAGGCGGCGGCGAAGATGATCAGCGCGATCTTCGCGAATTCTGCGGGCTGGATCGAGAAGAGCCCGGGGACCTTGATCCAGATCTGCGCGCCGTTGACCTCGGAGAGGCTGGCCGGCAGCACCGAGGGGACGGCCAGGAACAACACCCCGACCAGGGCAAGGGTGTAGGCGTAGGACTGCAGGACGGTGTGGTCGCGCACGACGAGCAGCACGACCAGGAAGAACACCAGCGCCACCGCGGTCCAGACCAACTGCAGCGAGGCCTGTGGCGTCGGCGCATCCTCGCCCCGGTTCGCCGCGGCGACACCCGCCGCGAGGTCGAGCCGGTAGATCATCACCAGCCCGATCCCGTTGAGCAGCGCCACGATCGGCAGCAGCAGAGGGTCGGCGTAGGGGGCGTACCGCCGGACGAGCAGGTGCGCGATCGCCAGGGCGATCATGTAGCCGCCGCCGTAGAAGGCCAGCGTCCAGCTCAGGGTGCGGCTCTGGTTCAGTTCGACGATGACGAGTGCGGACGTCACCACGACGGCCGCGAAGATCAGCAGCCACAGTTCGGCCGCCCGACCGGTCGGCCGCTTCCGGACTTTCGGGACCGCGGCGTCCGCGACCGCCTTCGCACTCACTTGACCACCCGGCAGGTCACACCCGGCTCGGGTGCGCGGGTGGGCAGCGGGGTGCCGCTAGCCATCGTGGTGTTCAGTGGTGTGGGGGTCGCGGGGGTGGAGGTCGCGGGGGTGGACACGGCGCTCGAGCCGGTCGGCGAGCCGCCCGTGGTCGCGCGGGTCGCCGCTGTCCCGCTCGCGAGGCCGCTCCCCGGAGCGCCCGGGATCAGGCCGGAGCCGATCTCGCCGGACAGTCCGGTAGCTGTCGATGCGGGAGCACCTGAGGTCCGTGCGCCGCTCGACGCGGTTGCTCCGGAGTTGCGGGGCGCCCCGATCGTTCCGCTCGTCGACCCGTTCGGCGATCCGAGCGGGGTCGACCCCCCCGGGGCCGTGCCGGCCGCCGTGCTCGGGGCCGTGCTGCCGGGTAGCGAACTCGGGGAGCCGGCGGTGCCGCTGGGCGCTGTGCTGAAGGTGCTGCCGGGGGGCAGTGGTGCAGGTTCGGGGGACGGGCACGGCGGCAGCATCTGGCCAGTCAGTCGGGTGATCACACCGCGGGCGTCATCGAGGGTTCCGGCCTGGATCCCGGCCACCACCTGCGCGCGAGCGGACGGCACCAGGTCGTCGACCTCCAGGGGCATGCAGCCGTTGAGCCCGGGCTCGCAGGAGCCCTCCTGAACAGAGGAGAGCTGAAGCCCCAGAACGGATCCGTCGACGCCGCGGAACACTGCGACCTGGCCGTTGCTGACGCCACGAAATACTGGCTGCGGACCCAGAGGAACGATCCCGCGATGGCACCTACCGCCAGCACGACCAGGGCGAGGCCGCCGATGATGGCGCCGCGCCGCCGCTTGGATCGCCGTGCCGGTGGTCCCGAGAGCCCGGAACCGCGCTGGTCGAAATCGGAGCCGGGTGGTGCGTCGAGATGGTCCTCGTCGGCCGGGACGTACTCGGCGCGGGCCGGCACGTCCTCCGGAATCGGCGGGTAGCGGTACGCGCGGCATCTCGGCCGTCATCCGCACCGAGGCGACGGAGCCGATCGGTCCGGTCTCATCGGGATCCACCGCGGCCCGCGCCTCGGTGGGGCCGCTGCCGACGCCGGTGTCCATCACGTCGGCGACGATGACGGTGATGTTGTCCGGGCCGCCGCCGACCAGGGCCAGCTGGATCAGCGCATCCGCTGTCGCTGCCGGGTCGGGATTGGCCAGCGCTTCGGCGATCGCCTCGGCCGACACCACACCGGGCAGCCCGTCGGAGCAGATCAGGTACCGGTCGCCGGCGGTGACCTCGCGGATCGTCAGCGACGGGTCGACCTCGGTGCCGTTCAGCGCCCGCAGCAGCAGCGAGCGCTGCGGGTGGTGGGTGGCCTCCTCCTGGGTGATCCGGCCGTCGTCGATCAGCGACTGGACGAAGGTGTCGTCGTGGGTCAGCTGGTGCAGCACGCCGTCCCGGTACAGGTAGGCGCGGGAATCGCCGACGTGCGCCATGCCCAGCCGGCCGCCGTCGAACAGCAGCGCGGTGACGGTGGTGCCCATCCCGTCCAGCTCGGGTTTTTCGTGCACGACCTCGGCGATCGCGTTGTTGCCGTCCCTGGTGGCCTTGGCCAGCGCCCGCAACAGGTCGCCGCCGGCATCGCGCGAATCGAGCGGAACGAAAGCGGCGACCACCAGCCTGGAGGCCATGTCCCCGGCGGCGTGACCGCCCATGCCGTCGGCGACGACCAGCAGGTTGCTGCCCGCGTAGACCGAGTCCTGGTTGTTGGAGCGGATCAGGCCCCGATCGCTGCGCGCTGCGTAGACGAGTTGATGCGTCATGGGCGCAGCTCGAGAACCGTGCGCCCGATGCGGATGGGTACCCCGATGGGGACCGGGGTCGGCGTCGTGATGCGCGCGCGGTCGAGGTAGGTCCCGTTCGTCGACCCGAGGTCCTCGAGGAAGTACTCGGAGCCCTGCTGGGTGATCCTGGCGTGCCGGGTGGACGCGTAGTCATCGTCGAGCACCAGGGTCGAATCCTCGGCCCGACCGATCAGGATCGGGCCCGGCCCGAGCCGCAGCCGGGTGCCGGCCAGCGTCCCCGCCGTCACGACCAGGATCGTCGGGTGCAGCCGGCCCTGCGTCACCTGGCGCTGTTCGTCGCCGCGACTGCGCGACCGCCCGCCGCCGTCACCCCTCGGGTCCGCCGCGTACCGCAGATCGGAGCGGATCACCCGCATCGCGGCCAGCACGAACAGGCAGAGCAGGATCAGAAATCCGATCCTGGTCAGCTGGAGGATGAGTGCCGGCACCTGGTTGTCCTTTGTCGACCGGTCAGTACCGGCCGGAGAAGACGACCGTGGAATGACCGATGTGGATCACGTCGCCGTCCGCGAGCTGCCAGGTCTGCACGGAGGATCCATTGACCGTGGTTCCGTTGGTGGACCCGAGGTCGTGCAGGACGGCTGTTTGACCGTCGAAGTAGACGTCGACATGACGACGCGACACCGAGGTGTCGGCGAGCCGGAAGGCGGCGTCCTGTCCGCGGCCGATGACGTTGGACCCGCGCTGCAGCTGGTAGCTCCGGCCCGAGCCGTCGTCGATCGACAAGGTGGCGGTCAGCTCCTGCTGTGGTGCCGGCGGCAGACCGTAGTTCTGTCCGTAGCCGGGCTGTCCGTAGCCCTGCGGGTACTGCTGGCCGCCCGCGTACGGGCTCTGCTGGTACCCGCCCTGCTGGTATCCGGGATCGCCCCACTGCTGTGGCGGCGGTCCCTGCTGGTACGGCGGTTGCGGGTAGCCCTGCTGGGGGTAGTCCTGTTGGGAGTAGCCCGGCGGCGGTCCCTGCTGCCCGGGCGGCTGTTGACCGGGCGGCTGTTGGCCGGGCGGCGGCCCGGCCGGTGCCTGCTGTCCGTACTGCTGCTCCCACTGCTGGCCCTGCTGGTCCCAGACCCGCTGGCCGTATCCCGGGGCGTCGTAGGGCTGCGGCGGGTAGCCGGGATTCTGCTGGCCGGGATACGGCTGACCCTGCCAGCCACCCTGCTGCTGGTCCGGGTGCGGATCGCGTGGATCGTGCCCTGGCGGCGGTTGCCGGGGATTGCGGTCGGACTCGCCTGGTGGCTGGCTCATGCGTCCCACTCCTGACCTTGCCTGCGGTGATCGTCGGCCGACATCGGGGTCGACGATCGAGCTGATGCGGAACTGCCCGGTGTGCAGGGACTCGGACTGCTCGAGGGTGACGGCAACGTCCCCGAAGGTCTGCCATCCCTGCTCGTCCAGATACTCCCGGATCATGTCCGACAACGCAGAGGCGACACTCACTTCGTCGGATCCCAGACCCTGCCGATCGGTCGGCCCGAGCCGGACGCGGTAGGAATTGGGGGCGATGGCCGCATTGCCCTGGTGCTGGACGTGCTCGGCCGCCTCCTTCTGGAGGGCGTCCGCGACCTCTGCCGGCTGCACAGATCCGCCGAACAGCCGGGCAAAGGTGTTGCCGACGGCGCCCTGCAGTCGACGTTCGAAGCTCTGGATGACGCGCATCGTCACCTCCCCGTCCGGTCCGTAGGTGTGCAGCGGCGGACGTCTACCGTGCGCCGCTGCGCTGCTGGTCGTTCGTGTGCTGCCGCGCGATGGCGCGCTGGTCGGCGGGCGCACCGTCAACCGCTGATCGTAGTAGGGACGCCCGTGGCCGTGACCGGTTGCTCAGCGTCGACCGGCCGGATCGGGACCGCCACGAGTCCGGTCCGCGGCGTCAGTCCGGTATGTCGACCATTTCGGCCCGGCCCGGGACCGCTCCGGCCCTGCCACCGGTGTGATCGGCCACCCAGCTGACGAAGGACTCCACCTCTCGCTCGGGGACCTGCACCGTCAACCGCACGTCCATCCCGTACTCGATCCCGCCCATCCGGCGGCCCGCTGCGCGCAACTCGTTCTCGAGTCGGCCCGCGTCGGCATGGCTCGTTGTCACCGTCATGGCGACGTGCGGGACGAGTCGCACCATCCCCACCTGGTCGACGGTCTCGGCCACCGATCGCCCGTAGGCGCGGATGAGCCCACCCGCGCCGAGTCTGACGCCGCCGTAGTAACGGGTGACGACCGCCGCGGTGTCGGTCAGCTCGCGGCGCATCAGCACCTCCAGCATCGGGACGCCGGCCGTGCCCGCCGGTTCGCCGTCGTCGTTCGATCGTTGCTCGGCGCCGCCCGGTCCCACCCGGAACGCCGTGCAGTTGTGCGTGGCATCCCAGTTCTGCTTGCGGATGTCGGCGATGAACGCGGCGGCCTCGTCGACGGTGCGCACCCGGGCCAGGCTGCAGACGAAGCGGGAACGCTGGATCTGCAGCTCGTGGGAGCCGCTGCCGGCAATGGATCGCACGGTCCGAACCGTAGCCACCGTGCGGGGTGGCCGACGGTCGTCGACGGGTTCGGAACGCTCCGGGCAGCGTGTTAGCCTGTTCGGCGTCACTCGGGCAAGTGGCGAAATGGCAGACGCGCACGGTTCAGGTCCGTGTGTCCGAAAGGACGTGGGGGTTCAACTCCCCCCTTGCCCACTCTGGTTGAGACAGACGTCGAAGGCCCCGCAGGCATCCACAGCCGCGGGGCCTTCGTCGTTCCGCAGGCGGGCGGCAGCTGCCGACTCGACACTGTCGGAATGACGACCGCACAGGACGCTCCGGCGCTGGACCGGCCCTGGCGCCGGCCCGGTGCCGCCCGGTATGCGGTGACCCGGATCCGGACGCTGCTGCGGCCACCGGTGCGGATCAGCGAACCGGATCCCGGAAGCGTTGTCATCGACCGTGACGTTCCCGTGGTGACCAGGGACGGAACCGTGCTGCGGGTCAACCTGCACCGGCCACCGGGGGACGGCCCTTTTCCGGTGCTGCTCTCCGCGCATCCGTACGGCAAGGACCGGCTGCCGCAGCGTCGGCCGGACCGGCTCGGCGGCGGCTACCGGGTGCCGCTCCAGTTCCGGATGCTGCGTCAGACGGCTCCCGTTCATTTCTCGTCGCTGACCGGCTGGGAGGCACCCGACCCGGCCTGGTGGACGGCCCGAGGTTATGCGGTGGTCAACGCCGATCTGCGGGGCGCCGGCACCTCCGAGGGCGTCGGATCATTGCTGTCGGATCAGGAGGGCGAGGACGTCCACGACCTCGTCGAGTGGGCCGGTACGCAGGACTGGAGCACCGGCGCGGTGGGGTTGATCGGCGTGTCCTACCTGGCGATCTCGCAGTGGAAGGCCGCCGCGCTGCACCCACCCCACCTGCGGGCGATCGTCCCGTGGGAGGGGTTCACCGACGCCTACCGAGACCTGGTGCGGCCCGGGGGGATCCGGGAGATCGGCTTCGTGAAGATCTGGAGCCGTGGCCTGCGCAGCGTCCGGTTGCGGTACTCGATCGACCGCGAGAGTGCGGGGCGCCCCCTGCGTGACGAATGGTGGCGCTCGCTGGTGCCGGACCTGGCGGCGATCACCGTGCCCGCCCTGATCTGCGGCAGCTTTTCGGACAACAATCTGCACAGCCGGGGCTCGTTCCGCGGCTTCGAGCAGATCTCCTCCGCCGAGAAGCACGTGTTCACCCATCGCGGCGGGAAGTGGGCAAACTTCTATTCCGCCGATGCGCTCGCAGTCCAGCAGGAATTCCTCGACCGTCATCTGGGTGTTCCGACCGGGACCTCGACCCCGCTGCCGTCCCCGCTGCCCCGGGTCCGGCTCGAAGTGCGGGAGAGCAGGGATCGGGTCGCGGAGGTACGGGACGAGACGGCCTGGCCGCTGCCGTCGACGAACTGGACGCCGCTGTTCCTGACCGGCCGCGGGCTGTCCCCGCAGCCGCCCACCGATGCCGGTCATCTGACGTTCGACACCGGTTCCAGCGGGGCGCGGATCGGCTGGACGGTGCCGACGGACACCGAGATGACCGGTCCGATGGCGCTGACGCTGTTCGTCTCGGTCGGTGGCGCAACGGACGTCGACCTGTTCGTCGGTGTCGAGAAGTGGTGCGGCAAAAGGTATGTGCCGTTTGAAGGGTCCTACGGCTTCGGCCGGGACCGGGTGACCACCGGCTGGCTCAAGGCATCTCTGCGTGCTCTCGACCCGGACCGCTCACGACCGTTCGAACCCGTGCCCACCTTTGCCCGACGGGAGCCGCTGGTCGCCGGCCGGGTGGCTGAAGTCGCCGTCCCGCTCGGGCCATCGTCGACGCTGTTCCGTGCGGGCGATCGACTGCGACTGGTGGTGGCCGGGCGGTGGCTGTGGCGGCGGAATCCGCTGACCGGGCAGCTCCCCGCGGCCTACCAGCGGGGCCCCCGCGGCAACTGCATGCTGCATTGGGGCCCCGACCGGCCGGCGCGGTTGTTGGTTCCGGTGATCGGCGCCTGATCAGGGGGTCGGCGAGCCGCCGGTCACCGAGATCGTCGCGCCGGTGGTGTAGCTGGACTCGCCGGTCGCCAGGTACACATAGGTGCCGGCGAGCTCGGCCGGCTGACCCGCCCGACCCAGTTCGGACTGTTCGCCGAAGGTCGGCAGTTTGTCCACCGGCTGCCCGCCGCTGACCTGCAGCGGCGTCCAGAAAGGCCCCGGCGCAACGACATTCACCCGGATGCCCTGCTTGGCGACCTGCTGCGCGAGCGCCTTGGAGTAGGTGTTGATCGCCGCCTTGGTGGCCGCGTAGTCCAGCAGACCCGGGGACGGCGTGTACGCCTGCACCGAGGAGGTGGTGATGATGCTGCCGCCCGCGGGCATGTGCGGAAGCGCCGCCTTGGTCAGCCAGAACAAGCCGTAGACGTTGGTCTTGAACGTCTCGTCGAACTGCTCGGTGGTCAGGTCGCTGATGTTCTCGACGTAGACCTGCTTGCCGGCCACGGACACCAGCACGTCGATGTGGCCGAGTTCGTCGACCGCCTTCTGCACGAGGTCGATGTTGCCCTGCTCGGTGGACAGGTCTCCGGGAGCGGCAACGACCTTCTGGCCGGTCTCCTTGAGCAAGCTCGATAACCTCTGTCGGCGTCCGGCTCCTCGTTCGGCAGGTAGGAGAGCACGACGTCGGCGCCCTCCCTGGCGAACGCGATCGCCACCGCACGGCCGATGCCGGAATCGGCCCCGGTGATGACGGCCTTGCGACCCGTCAGCCGGCCGGAGCCGACGTAGGACTCCTCGCCGTGGTCGGGCTTCGGGTCCATCGCGCCGGCCAGCCCGGGGGCCGGCTGGGCTCTGCTCCGGCTGCGGCGGCTGCGGGTACTTGGTGGTCGGGTCGACCTGGTCGTACTGGGTCTGCTGCTCTTTCTGGTGCTCTCTCTGCGATGTACTCATGCCTTCTGAGTACCCAGTCCGGCCGCTCACGAACGTGCGCGCGGCGAACAATCTCAGCCTGCGGCGTCCGCGTACCGCCGGCTCAACCGGCCGGCGGCCTCCTTGAGTTCGGCCGGCCCGACGATCTCCAGGTCGACGTCGAACATCCCGACCCAGGCGGCCAGCCGGTCCCAGGACCAGGAGCCGGCCAGCACCCGGCACCGGTCCGGCGCGAGCTCCTCGACGACGGCCTGCCGGCGCACCCAGGCGGCGATCTCGGCCGCCGGGGCGTGCAGGACGAACTCCCCGCGGCAGGGCCACTCGCCGCCCCGGAAGGACGCGTCGATGTAGCCGCGACGTCGCCGCCGGGCAGCTCCCGGGGCGAGAACCGCGGCCCGGTCGGCGTTCTCGGCGGTCATCCGGTCGACCCGGAAGGTCCGCCAGTCGTCGCGGTCCAGGTCCCAGGCGACCAGGTACCAGCGGCCGCCCCAGGTGACCAGGTGGTGCGGCTCGACCCGCCGCGGCGGCTGCCAGCCCGCTCCTCGCCGGTCCAGTTCGGGGGCGTCGTAGTCGAAGCGGAGCACCTCGTGGGCGCGGACGGCCGTGCCGACCGCGATCAGATGCTCGGTGTCCACCGTCGCGGCTGGTCGCCGCCGCTCGGGACAGCCGTCACCCGCAGCGCGTCGACCCGCTGGCGCAGCCGGGCCGGCATCACCTGGCGGACGGTGGCCAGCGCCCGCAGCGCGCCCTCCTCGATCCCGGTCACGCTGGACGTCGCGGTCTGCAGGGCGACGGCGACGGCGACCGCCTGCTCGTCGTCGAACAGCAGCGGCGGCAGGTCGGTGCCGGCGTCCAGCCGGTAACCGCCGTCCGGACCCTTGGTCGCCCGCACCGGATACCCGAGGTCGCGGAGCCGGTCGACGTCGCGGCGCACCGTTCGCGGGCTGACCTCCAGCCGCTCGGCGAGCGCGTCGCCCGGCCAGTCGCGGCGCGCCTGCAGCAGCGACAGCAGGCGCAGCAACCGGCCGAGTCCCGGAGCTGTCCTGCTCCGTCATGCCTCCAGAATGCCACAGGTAGCGGACAGAAACTGGCCGCTTCTGGCGCGACACGATCAGTCGACATCGCAGCCACCGAACCCGAAGGAGGACACCCATGATCCGCACCCGATCGCTGACCAAGGACTTCGTCGTCGGCAAGTCCGCCACCGTGCACGCGGTCCGCGGCATCAGCCTGGACATCGAACCCGGCGAACTGGTCGCCGTGCTCGGCCCGAACGGCGCCGGCAAGACGACCACCATGCGCATGCTGACCACGCTGATCGCGCCGACCACCGGCATCGGCGACCGTCGCCGGGTCACGACGTGGTGGACGAGCCGGCGCAGGTCCGCCGGCTGATCGGCTACGTCGGCCAGGGCAACGGCGCCGGCCACAACCAGCGGGCGCGCGACGAGCTGTACAGCCAGGGCGCTGATCTACGGCCTCGGACCGGCGCGCCGCCCGGCGCCGTGCCGACGAGCTGCTCGAGGCGCTGGACCTGACCGCGCTCGGCCGGCCGCAAGGTGTCGAGCCTGTCCGGCGGTCAGCGGCGCCGGCTGGACGTGGCGATGGGCCTGGTGCACTCCCCGTCGCTGCTGTTCCTCGACGAGCCGTCCACCGGGCTGGACCCGCAGAACCGGGCGAACCTGTGGCAGCACATCCTGCGGATGCGGGACGCGGCAGCGACCCGATGACGATCGTGCTGACCACCCACTACCTGGACGAGGCCGACTCGATGGCCGGGCGGGTGGTGGTGGTCGACCACGGCGAGGTGATCGCCGACGACACCGCGGAGGCGCTGAAGGCCGACCTGGCCGGGGATCGGATCGAGGTGACCGTGGACACCCCGCTCACGGGTGACGATCGGGTCGGCGAACTTGCCAGGCTCGTCGGCCGGTTGCCGGGCGCGAGAGAGCTGGCTGTCGATGCCGGCCTGGTGACGGCGCGGGTCGGCCGACGGACCCGCGCGCGCTGCCCGGAGCTGCTCAGCGCTCGCCGACCGGGCCGGGGTCGCCGGTGGCAAGGCCCAGCTGCACCGGCCGACGCTGGACGACGTGTTCCTCACCCTGACCGGCCGCAGCCTGCGCGAGGCCGAGTCGGCACGCACCGCCGTCGGCAGATCGAGCCCGAGAAGGCAGCAGCATGAGTCACCGCGACAACGACTCGGAGCACAGCATCGCACCGCGACGGCCGATCCGACTCGCGACGCAGCGCGACGCGGACCTGTGTCCGCGGACACCGCATCTGGTGATGACCCGGGAACTGCGGCCGGTGCTGCACGACCCGTTCTCGCTGGTCTTCGGCATGATCCAGCCGCTGGTCTTCCTCGCGCTGTTCGGGCCGTTGCTGGTCGGGTCGCTCGGCGGCCAGGCGGACACGCGCTCGGCGGCAGCGTCTGGCAGTGGTTCGTGCCGTCGATCCTGGTGATGACCGCGCTGTTCGGTACCTCGACGGTCGGCGCCAACCTGCTGTTCGAGTTCCAGACCGGAGCCCACGAACGGATGCTGGTCACGCCGCTGTCCCGGCCGTCGCTGCTGATCGGCCGGGCGCTGAAGGAGATGGTGCCGCTGGCCGCGCAGGCCGTGATCATCGTGGCTGGTGATGATCCCGTTCGGGTTCACAGCTGTACCCGGCCGGCGCGCTGATCGGCCTTCTGCTGCTGGCGGTCTTCGGGATCGGGCTCGGGTCGTTCAGCTACGCGCTGGCGATCGCGGTCCGCAAGCCGGAGTGGATGTTCTGGGTGGTGCAGCAGACGTTGATCTTCCCGTTGATGATCCTGTCCGGCATGCTGCTGCCGCTGGAATCCGGGCCGCAATGGATGCAGGTGGCCTCCCGCTTCAACCCGCTGACGTACCTGGTGGATGCCGAGAGGGCTTTGTTCGCCGGTGACGTCGGCGCGCCGGTGGTGATATGGGGGTGGCTGGCGGCGGTCGTCACGGTGGCGGTCGGGCTGATCGTCGGGATCCGCTCGATGCGCGGCAGCGCCGGCTGATCCGTCTTGGGGACGACACGAGTCGGTGCCGCCGGCCGGAAATCATCGGCCGGCGGCACCCATCCGTTCCGCTCACCGCGCCGAATCCCCTGTCGTTGCACGGGAAAGCACCGTGCTGCCAGATCCCGACGGTGTCGTATCAGCGGTGCCGCGGGCCGTCGAGGGGAAACTTCATGAGAACCACGCACCGCAGGGCAGCCACCGGCGCCGCATTCGGCCTGATCGCCATGGTGGCCTTCGCGCTCCCCGCGGCCGCCGCGAGCGGCACCGTGCAGGCCGACCTGCAGCCCGTCGCCGGGAACGGCGTCGTCGGCAGCGGCACCGCGATGGTCACCGTCGACGGCACGCTGCTGACGGTGGACATGGCAGCCACCGGTCTGCTGCCTGATCAGCCGCACGCAGCGCACATCCACTTCGGCGCCGATGCCCGCCACGAGTGCCCGGCACTGACCGACGACACCGACGGCGACGGCCACCTCAACACCACCGAGGGCGGACCGGCCTATGGTGAGATCGTCGTGTCACTGACCAAGACGGGCGACACCTCCCCGGCGTCGGGCCTCGCGATCGACCGTTTCGACACCGCCCCCGGCGGTGAGTTGAATTACGAGCGCGGCTCCATCCAGGTGACCGAGGCGGTGGCCGGTGCGGTGCAGAGCGGTGAGGCTGTCGTCGTCATCCACGGCGTCGATCACAACCACGACGGCGAGTACAGCGGCGACAAGAAGTCCGACCTCGACCCGACGCTGCCCACGGAGGCAACCGACCCGGCGCTGTGCGGAGTTCTCGCCGTGTCCCAGATGACGGACATGCCCGCCGGCGGCGTCGAGACCGGTGGCGGTTCCACCTCAGGTGTCGAGAACGTCGGCCTGCTGGCCGCGGGCGGTCTGGCCCTCGTCGGTGGCGTCGCGCTGATCGCCCACCGTCGCGCGAGCGGCAGCCAGAACTGATGACCGGCGACGCGGGGGGCCGGGGCACCGAATCCGGTGCCCCGCGTCGCGGCAGGTTGATCTCCATCGTGGCAGTGGTCCTGCTGATCGCCGGAGGCGCGGCCCTGGCGGTGGGGCTGTTGAGTCAGCGATCAGCACCCGAGCCGGCGGCATCGGCGTCGTCCGCCGTCCCGGAGCTGTCCAGTTCCGCGCTCGCGCGTTCTTCGTCTTCGGTCGCCGGCAGGCCTGAGCAGGCCGCCGGTGCCACCCAGAGGATGACCGCGCCCAAGACCACCGCTGCGCCAAGAAGCACTGCCGCACCGAAAAGCACTGCCGCACCGAAAAGCACTGCCGCACCGAATAGCACTGCACCCAAGAGCACACCTGCACCGAAGGCAGCTGCGCCGCCGACGAAGAAGACGACCGCTGCGACGTCCGCTCCGGCCGTCTCGGTGGCCGAACCGGTCGCGGTCCGGGTGGCCGCGATCGGTGTCAGTTCCGACCTGGTGAAGTTGGGCCTCAAACCCGACGGCAGCCTCGAGGTGCCACAACCGGGACCGGACTACGACAAGGCCGGCTGGTTCACCGGATCGCCGGCTCCGGGCGCGATCGGCCCCGCGGTGATCGAGGGGCACATCGACAGTGCGGCCAACGGCCCGTCGGTGTTCTTCGAGCTCGGCGCGGTTGCCCCCGGCAACGAGATCGAGGTCGACAGGGCCGACGGTTCGACGGTCCGGTTCGTCGTGGACAAGGTGGCGTCCTACCCCAAGGACGCGTTCCCGACCCTGGAGGTCTACGGCAACACCGATGGCCCGGAGTTGCGGTTGATCACCTGCGGCGGCGATTTCGACTCCGCCAAGGGCAGCTACCGGGACAACACCGTCGTCTTCGCGCACCTGCGCACCTGATCCGGCCCTCCAGTGCCACACCTGCAGGGACTTTCCTGACGAAACTCCCTGCGGGCGTGGCACTCGGGCGTTGGTGTCGGTGCGCGCTGGCAAGCTTGGCCAGGTGAGTGCATCGGGACCGACCTGGGGAGTACGACGGTGAGTGACAAGGACCTGACCCGGATTGCGGCGTTGCTGCGCAAGGCCGAGGGGACGGACAACGAACACGAGGCCGACGCCTACCTGCAGGCCGCCCAGCGGCTGGCCACCCTGGCATCGGTGGACCTGGCCGTCGCCCGCGCGCACACAGACCGGCAGGAGCGCCGTTCGGTCCCGACCCAGCGGTCCATCGTCATCGGCGAATCCGGCAAGCGCGGGCTGCGCACCTACGTCCAGTTGTTCCTCGCCATCGGCCGGGCCAACAACCTGACCTGCGACATCGCCCGCGATTCGTCGAGGGTCTACGCCTACGGCTTCGACACCGACATCGACATGGTGGAAACCCTGTACGCCTCCCTCGTGGTGCAGATGGTGCGGGCCTCCGATGCCTATATCAAGTCCGGCGACTATGCCCGGGAGCTGGTGACGAAGCGGGTGAAAGTGCCGGGCTCCGGTCGATATGGCCGGTGGAGTGAGGCGTACGAGCTCGAGTCCCGCCCGGTGCACGCAACGACCGCCCGGATCAACTTCCAGGAGGCGTTCGCGGCGCGCATCGGCGAGCGGTTGACGCAGGCCCGGCAGGACACCGAGCAACAGATGGTGGCGCAGTTACCGGCCGCCGAGCGCTCGGGCGTCGCGCTGGTCCTCCGCGACCGCGAGGTCGAGCTCGTCGATCACTACAAGGCCAATTCGACAGCGCGCGGGTCCTGGGGCGGCAACCGGGCGACGGCCGGCTATTCCGAGCGATCCCGCCGTGCCGGGGATCGAGCGGGTCGGCAGGCCAGGCTCGGTGCCGAGCGGGAGATCGGAGGGGAACGGGCCGGCATCAGCGGGCGATGACCGTGGCAGTATGGCCGCTGTGCTCAGGACAGGTCGAACCGCCGCTGGACCGGTGTCCGGAATGACGACCCGAACGAGGTCGACCGCTGCTCGGGCGGGACAGCCGTCCAGCCCGCTGCGAGACTTCCAGCGCTCCAAGGTCTACGACGCCGAACACCTGGTACACCGGATCTTCGACCGGTCCGCCGACTACCCGGTCATCGAGCTGGCCGGATCCCACGTAACCCTGCCCGTCGAGCGCAAGTTCGGCACCATCGACGGCGTGCAGCGCTACGTCGACAGGGTCCTGGCGCTGCGCTGGGTGGCAGCGAACTGGCGGCGGTCCGGCACCCCGGTGACCGTCCGGGAACGTGCCGGCGGTTCGCAGGCGCACTACCTCAGGCCCGGCGCGATCATGGCGGTGCCGGGTCACCGTGCCGGCTCCACCTGGGCGCTGCGGGAGCTGGTCATCCTGCACGAGCTGGCCCACCACCTTGCGGACTCCATCGAGATCCCTCACGGCGCAGCCTTTGTCGACCGTCTGCTGACCCTCGTCGACGGAGTCATCGGTCCGGAGGCCGCGCTCGTCCTGCGGGTCACCATGCTGGACGTGGGTGTCCGAATCGGCTGAAGGCCCCGCGGTGGTGGCGGGACTACCCTCTCGGTCGTGACGAATGTCGACGTGCATCCTGACGAAGTCGTCTGCCGAACCGGATCTCCCGAACCGAACGATGCTTCGGCTGCACGCGTCGAGATCCTCGAGCCGCGGGACGTCCCGCTGGGCGGCCTGCGGGCGATCACGGTCCGACGGACCCTGCCGCAGAAGACGCGGTCGCTGGTCGGCGCCTGGTGCTTCGCGGACCACTACGGCCCGGAGCAGGTCACCGACACGGGTGGGATGACCGTCGCACCGCACCCGCACACCGGCCTGCAAACCGTGAGTTGGCTGTTCGAGGGCGAGATCGAACACCGCGACAGCGTGGGGTCCCACGCGATGGTCCGGCCCGGCGAGCTCAACCTGATGACGGCCGGCCGCGGCATCTCGCACTCCGAGGTGTCGACGCTGGGGACGTCAGTTCTGCACGGCGTGCAGCTGTGGGTGGTGCTGCCGGCCGGTGCCCGTGGCATCGCGCCCTCGTTCGAGCATGTCTTGCCGCAGGTGGTGGACGGTGACGGATTCCGCTGCCGGTTGTTCATCGGGTCCTGGCTCGGTGCGAGCTCCGCTGCGACGACCCACTCACCGCTGCTCGGCGCCGAGCTCGTGCTGCAGCCGGGTGTGTCGGTCGATCTCCCGCTGGAACCGGCGCACGAGCACGGGGTCCTGGTGGACACCGGCGACGTCACGGTCGGTGGCACTCCCGTCGGCAGGGCATCCCTCGCCTACCTGCCGCCGGGGACCCGTTCGCTGGCCCTGACGGCGGGGGTCACGCCGGCCCGGGTGGTGGTGCTCGGCGGCCTGCCGCTCGAGGAAGAAATCCTGATGTGGTGGAATTTCATCGGTCGTTCGCACGAGGAGATCGTCGAGTACCGGCGGCAATGGCAGGCCGAGATCGCAGATTTCGGTGCGGGCCGGACGCCATCGACCGTGTTCGGCCGGGTTGCGGACTACCCGGGCAACCCCCTGCCGGCGCCGGAGATGCCGGGCATACGGCTGCGCCCACGCCCGCGTGCCGGCCCGCCGTCAGCCGACCGTGATCGCGTCCAGCAACCGGCGCAGGAACTCTGACCCCACCACCGGTTCGGAGCTGTTCGGCCGGTCGATCGGCGGCCGCAGCTGTCGGGGCGGTGGCTGCCCAACTCCGACCTCGGCACCCCCGCCGTGACGGGAGCGCAGCACGCCGACATGCATGATCCACGCTTGAGCGCGTCCGAACGGCTTGTACAGCGCGCTGATCCGCCATTCGCGGGCATCCCGGTTTGGAGGCTCTAATCGGTAGTGACGCTGAGAAGTGCACTGATTCTGTTGGTGGTGTCGGTGAGTGCGGCGCTGAGCTGGTGCAGGTCGGTGTCGTGGGCTCGGTAGCTGGGGATGGAGATGGTGACTGATCCGGAGACGTTTCCGTTGGTGAAGATGGGTGCCGCTACGCCGTAGGCGTCACGGATGCGTTCGCCGTCGCCGGTGGCCCAACCGTTTTCGCGGATTTGGTCGAGCTGCCGGCGCAGTTCATCGAGGTTGGTGATGGTGTTGGGGTTGAGCTGGACCGGGTCTTGCCGATCGACGATCTCGGGCGGGCAGAACGCGAGGATGGCCTTTCCGGCTGCGCCGGCGTAGAGCGGTATTTCGACGCCGGTCGCGAGCCCGTATTGCAGTGGGGTGTGGCCCCAGGCGACGGTTTCCATGATCGCGGTTCCGGTGTTCGGGTTGTACTTGACGTAGCCGATGGTCTCGCCGAGTTCAGTTGCGAGGGCTTCGATTTCGGGTTGGATGATGCTCGCTGGTGTCCAGGCGGGGGCCGAGGATCGCGGCCCACTTGAGCAGCAGCGGGCCTGGGTGCAGTTGGTCTGGGCGGGGTGCTGCGGCGAGCCCGGTGAGTAGTGCGGTGGCGCGCAGTCGTTCGGCGGTGGGTGGCGCGGCGCGCGACCAGCTGAGCCAGCTGCCTGCCGGTCGCCGGCAGCCCATCGGGGTGGGCGATCAGGCCGTTGATCAGCCTCTCGATCCGGTTCAAGGCCGAACCGCCGGCGTTGGTATCGGACTTCGCCGGCGATGGACGCCCGAGCCCGGGTGGCGTGGCGTGTGGTCTCTGCGCGGCGAGTTCCTTTCCCGCGGCGGCGACCATGGGGCCGAACCGGAGCAGGTCGGCTTCAGTGGTCTCGTACCGGGATCTGGTCACGGACACGGCACCGGCGATCCCGGAGTCCAGTCGGAACGGGGCGGCCACACCGGATGCGAGGGGGATGTGCTGACCGGTGCTGGTGACGAATCCCTGGCGTTCCGCCTTGTCGAGTTCCGTCAGCAGCAGTTGCCGGTCGGTGATCGTTTCGGCGCTGAACTGCTGTAGTTCGTGACCGTCCAGGGCGTCGATGCCCACCGCGCTCGAGGATGGCCCGGCCTGCCGCGCCGGCGTGCAGCGGCAGCGTCATGCCGGGAATGAGGTGGTAGCGGATCGGTCCGGGCCGTTCATGCACCAGGGCGATGAAAGCGGTTGACCGCTGGGCACTTTGCAGCACGACCATCACGGTGGCGTCGCAGGCCGTCCCGAGCGGGCCGATGATGTCCTGGGCTCGACCCAGGGCTTGATGATTGTCGAACAGGGCGTGCGTGAGGACCCGCAGCCGCGGACCAACGGTGTAGGCGCCGCCGGTCTCGGTGGCCAGGCCGCGCACGGTCAGACCCTGCAGGAGCCTGTTCACCGTGCTGCGACTGGCGCCCAGGTGATCGGCCAGTTCGCGCACTCCCCACAGACCTTCACCACCGGTCCGGGTGACCAGCGCGTCCATGACGTCCAGGGCGCGGTCGTTACCCGCGACCACGTCGGCGACCGTGTCGATCGGCAATGCGGTCATCCAAACCTCAACTCAAAAAATGGGACGCTGTCAGAAAATACTAGCACCGAGGTCTTGACACGGGCTGGGCCGCTTGGCCAGACTATCTCCAAGCAAGTGAGACACTGTCCCAATTTTTAGCAGGCAGGACAATGACACAAAGGAGCGTCATGACGGCACAGGCAGCGGTTCTCGAGGAGCACCCGCCCTCACCGGAGCGGGTGAAGAAGGCCAAGAAGGCGACGATGGTCGCTGTCTTCGGCACGTTCATCGAGTACTACGACTTCAGCGTCTACGGCTATGTGGCCGCCACCCTGGCGGTGGTGTTCTTCCCCTCCGACGACCCCGCAATGGGTCTTTTGAACACGCTGCTGGTGTTCGGCGCCGCGTTCGTGGTCCGCCCGATCGGCGCGATCTTCTTCGGCCGGCTCGGCGACAAGAAGGGCCGCCGGACCAGCCTCATCGCCAGCGTGACCCTGATGGGCGCGGCCGGGTTCATCACCGGCCTGCTGCCCGGGTACGCGCAGATCGGGATCTGGGCGCCCATCCTGCTGGTACTGATGCGGATCCTGCAGGGCTTCTCCACCGGCGGTGAGATCGGCGGCGCCGCCAGCTACATCCGGGAATGGGCGCCACCGAAGCGCCGCCCGCTGTACATCTCCTTCATCCCCAGCATCGCCCAGCTCGGCAAGGGCCTCGCCGCCGGCATCGCCGCGCTTGTCGCGCTGGCGTTGGCCGGACCGGCCATGGAGGCTTGGGGTTGGCGGATCCCGTTCCTGCTCGCTCTCCCGCTCGGCGCGCTGTGCCTGTACCTGCGGTTGCAGGTCGAGGACAGCCCCGAGTTCGTCGCCGCCAAGGCCAAAGGCGAGACCGACAAGAAGCCGGTCAAGGACCTGTTCAAGAACTACCGGGCACCGGTGCTGAAGGTCATCCTGATCGCCACCGTGCAGACCATCGGCACCTACGTCGGCACCGTCTACATCTCCGTGTACTTCTCCAACGTCCTCGGGTTCTCCAAGGGCGCCGCGTCGACCGTCGTGCTGCTCGCCGTGCTGCTCGCCGCTGTGCTCATCCCGATCTTCGGGCTGCTGGGCAACCGGTTCGGCGGCAAACGGATCCTGGTCATTTCCTTCGCCGCGTACGTGCTGCTCACCCTGCCCGCGTTCCTGCTGATGAACCAGGGGAACATCGGCGTCGCGATGGCCGGTCTCGCGCTCAGCATGATCCCGTACGCCCTGTGCCAGGCCGGCACCTACGCCGTCATGCCCGAGTTCTTCCCGGTCGAGGTCCGGCACACCGGTGTCGCGTTCAGCCACAGCACCGGCGCCGTCATCGGTGGCCTCACCCCGTACCTGGCCACCTTCCTGATCGGCCAGACCGGCAACAACTACGTCCCCGGTTTCATGATGGTCATCGCGGGCCTGACCGGGTTCCTGGTCATCACCGTCGCGGCCCGCAAGCTCCCCGCCACCGCCTCCCACCTCTACAGCTGAGCGAACCCCGTGTTCCTGCCCGGGCTCACACCGAGCCCGGGCAGGAACCCCGCCCAGTCGTACCGCGGCGGTCGCTGTCCGAGAACGACATCTCCTGTCGCCACACCATTTCCAGCTTCCTTCGACTCCACAAGCCACTCCAGGAGCCCCACCATGACCGCCATCTACGTATCCGACCCCATCCACCCCGACGTCCTCACCGGCCTCGCTGAAACCGGCTCCGTCTACCTCGGATACGGACCCCAGGCGGTCCGGTACCAGGACGTCCAGAGCGAGATCGACGCGGTGATGCTCCGCACCGAAATTTTCACCGCCGAGATGATCACCGGATCCCCGAAACTGAAGATCATCGCCCGGCACGGAGTCGGCAGCGACAACGTCGACATCCCCGCCGCCACCGAGCACGGGGTGTGGGTCACCGTCACCCCCGGACAGAACAGCCAGGCCGTCGCCGAACACGTCTTCGCCCTGGCCCTCGCACTGTCCCGCAAGGTCGTCGCCGCGGCCACCGCCACCCGGTCGGGTTCCTGGTCCGATGTCAAGGCCGGTCTCGTCGGCAGCGAACTGAGCGGAAAGACATTGGGCCTGTACGGGCTCGGCAGCATCGGCACCCGGGTCGCCAGAATCGCGGACGGTTTCGGGATGACCGTCATCGTGACCGACCCCTACCTCAGCGATGCGCAGGTCGCCCAGGCAGGCGGCCGCAAGGTCGACCTCGACGAACTCCTCACCACCGCCGACATCATCAGCCTGCATATCCCACTCACCCCGGCCACGCGTCACACCATCAACGCCGACGCCATCAACAGAATGCGGCCGGGAACACTGCTGATCAACACCGCCCGCGGCGGGCTCATCGACGAACGCGCCCTTCTCGCGGCACTGCGGTCCGGGCACCTCGGCGGGGCCGGCGTGGACGTGCTCGACGCCGAGAACGCCGACATGAAGAACCCCCTGCCGCACAATGAGCTTCCCCTGGACGAGGTCGACACCCTCATCGTCACACCACATGTCGCGGGCCAAACCGACGAATCGCTGCGCAACGTCGGCGATGCCGCGCTGACCTGCATCCGGCAGGCACTTGCCGGTGACAGCCCCGATCACGCCCTGAACGTCATCGCCGTACCCAGCGTCGCCTGACCCCGCGCCGCCGGGCGATCCCCAACAGCATCCACCCCCCATACCGCCCCTCATTGGAGACATCATGTTCATCACCGCCCCCACCGACAACATCACCACCACCAAGGACTGGCCCCGCCACCCCGCTGAGCTGCTCGACCAGTACACGACCGCGCCCGCCGCCAACGTCGGGAGACGTCTTCGACCGGCTCCTCGTCCTGGACAGCGGCATCCGCTGCGTCACCAGCCAAACCCGGCTCGTCGGCACCGCCCTTCCCATCCTGACCAGAGCCGGGGACAACCTGGCCATCCACTACGCCCTGGACGACGCCCAACCCGGCGACGTCCTGGTCATCAACGGCCAGGGCGACCTCAGCCGCGCCCTGATCGGTGACCTGATCGGCGAAATCATGGTCGCCAAAGGGGTTCTCGGCGCGATCGTGGACGGCGTCATCCGCGACGCCGAAGCCCTCTCCCGGCAAGGCCTGTCCGTCTTCGCCCGCGGCACCACCCCCGCCGGCCCCTACAAGAACGGCCCCGGAATCATCGGCAACCCCGTCGCCGCCGGCGGCGTCGTCATCTCAGCCGGCGACATCATCGTCGGCGACGCCGACGGCATCGCGATCATCCCTGCCGCCCACGCATCGACGGCCCCCGAAAAGGTCCTCCAGGTCCTCGCCAAAGAAGAAAAGCTCCGCCAACAGATCCTCGCGTCGGCCACCAGCTGACCCGGGCCTATTCCAATTGTGTCCGCATGACCTCGATCGTCTCGGTCATCACGCGGGCGGCTCGCCGAGATGTACTCGTGCAATGGAGATGTTCTCGCCGGTGATCACTGACGCAAGTCCGGTAAAGCCCTGTTGACCGGACTACTGGACGACACGCCCGGGATCGATCTGCTGGTCCGAGAAGGCGTCAGGCACCAGTGAGCGATGGTTGTCACCCAGCAAGTTCGCGATTTGGACTCCCTCCGGCTTCGTCGGTGGGGGCGGTGGTCCGTGATCGGAGCTGTACGTGGTCGAAGACGAGAAGGCTGTCATGGGAACGGTTGCCGCCCACCTGGTGCAGCAGCGGGAGCGCGCCATCAAGCCGGTCGTGCCGGTCGGCCCGCAGATCGGGTACGACTCCGGCGACCTGGCGGTCCTGTTCCCAGCTCGGGTGGATGACCGACGTCGCGCCGAACACAGGGTGCCGCGGTCGACGGTCACCGTCGGGATGAGCACGCTGATCCTCGCTAGTGGTTGGCCTCAAAGTAACTTTACGTTGGGCTTTGGCGAGGATCTCGTCGGCGGTTTTGGTCCAGACGAATGGTCGGCTGCGCTTATTCCAGCCGGCGATGAAGGCCCGGATCTTGGCGTCGAGGTCGGTCACGGCAGTCAACGTGCCGCGTCGGATGGCTTGACGCTCGATGATACCGAACGACACCTCGACGAGATTGAAGCCAGCATCCGGATGTCGGGCGAAGTGCACCTGGATCCGCGGGTTGTCCGCCAGCCAGTCCTTAACCTCCGGGGTCTTGTGCGCAGCGTAATTGTCCATCACCAGGTGCAACTCCCGGCCGGGGTGAGCCCGGGCGACCTGTTTGAGGAAGGAGAGGAACTCCTGCCGGCGGTGCCGTGGCTTTGTCGTCGCGGTGACCTTGCCGGTGGCGATGTCCAAAGCGGCGAACAACGTTGAGGTGCCATGCCGGACGTAGTCGTGGGTGCGGCGCTCCGGGAAGCCCGGTTGCATCGGCAGCATCTTCTGCGTTCGGTCGAGCGCCTGAATTTGCGACTTCTCATCCACACAAAGCACTATCGCGTTCTCCGGCGGCGCCAGATACAACCCGACGACATCGGTGACCTTGGCGACCAGTTCGGGGTCGGTGGAGAACTTGAACGTCTCCGACCGCCAGGGCTGCACGCGGTAGCGTCGCCACGTCCGCAGCACCGCGTTCTGCGCGACCTTCAGCTCGTCGGCCAGCAGCCGCGACGACCAATGCGTCACCCCGAGCCGCTTCGGCGGCGGCGTCAAGGTCGCGGTCAGGATCGTGTTGCGGTCGACCGTCTGCGGACGACCCGGCTTCCGGGTCGTCCTGCAACCCCCGAACACCGGACTCTGCATACCGGTTGCGCCACAGATTCACCGTCGGCCGAGACACCCCGACCAACTCGGCGATCTCCACGTTCGGCGTGCCATCCGCGGCGAGCAACACGATCCTCGCCCTGGTAGCCAGCCCCGCCCGGATCGACGTCGACCGGACCAATCCGGTCAGCACGTCCCGGTCACCATCCCGCAATCCCAACGGCTCTACACGCACACCTGATTCTCCCGCAAACGCGTGTAAAGATACTTTAGGCGCGCCGCACTAGGGTGATTTTGCCCGGGTACTCGCTATTCACACCGTTCCCCACAAGGCATCTAAGCCGCTCCGCTGCCCACGGCGTGCTCAGCGCTCCGTGGGGTCGGCCGGGGTCGCTGCCGGGGCAACCGCCGGCGCTCCCCGCGCGGTCGTGATCGGCCCGGCGAGTGATCGGTGCAGCACCGCGTAGAGCACGACCGCCAGCAAGAAACCGACCTCGAACGTCAGGTCGCCGATTCCCGGCAGGGCCGTCGGCACCATCCCGACGTACTTGGCCTGGTTGGAGAACAGCCACACCGAGACCACTCCGGCCACCAGCATCGCGACGAAACCGGCCCAGTTGCGGTACCGCCGGTCGGCGGTCACGGTCTCGTCGGGCCGGAGCCGCCGCAGGATCCGGTCGGCGAAGACCACCCCGAGCCACGGGCCGATCCAGTAGGCGATGACGAGCAGGAACGCCTCGTAGCTCTCGATGTTGTCCAGCCCGATCGCCGCGACGACGAACCCGGCAGTGCCCATCACTATCGCCATCGCGGCGCGGGACGACCGCGTCGGCAGCCTGACCCCCATCGCGGTGAAGGACAGCGAACTCGAATAGATGTTCAGCGCGTTGGCGGCGATGGCGCCCAGGCAGATCGCCAGCAAGGTCAGTTGTTCCAGCCATTCCGGCAGGAGGCCGGTGAAAGACGACACCGGGTTGTCCGGGTTCCAGTTCGCGCCGCCCACTGCCGTCACCGCAGCTGCCCCAACGGTCTCCAACAGCACGCAGGAGGCGAAAAGCCCGGCACCTGCGAAGATCCCGGCCACCCGGCCCGTGCCCGGCGGGAGGTAGCGGGTGTAGTCCGACGCGTAAGGATTCCAGCCGGCCGCGTAGCCGAAGGTCGCGCCCAGGGCGATCCAGGAAGCCGCCGGGCACCGGCTCCACCGGTGCACCCGGGTCCGACTTCGACAGGATGATGACCGCCCCGATCACGAAGATCACCGCGAGCACAGGAAAGGCGAACCGCTCGAACAGCTGGATCAAGTTGTGCCCGAAGAAGGCCAGCAGCAGCATCGCAGCGACCACGATGACCAGGCTCAGGTAGCGCTGTTCAGACCGGTCAACGTCGCCAGCGCGAGTGCTCCGCTGACGCTGTTCACCGCGAACCAGCCGATGCCGGCGGTGAGCGAGTTCAGGCCGGCCGGCAGGATGTTGCCGCGGTAGCCGAACGCCCGGCGGCTGAGCACCATCTGGCACCGCCCGCTGTCCGGGCCCCAGCTGGACAGCACAGCGTGCGAGATCGCGCCGAGCCCGGTGCCCAGCACGATCGCGCCGACGGCCTGCCAGAACGTCAGACCGAAGAACAGCACGCTGATGACGCCGACGAAGACCGTCGCGAACTCCAGGTTGGGCGAGGTCCAGGTCCAGAGCAGCTGCAGCGGCCGGCCGTGTCGCTCCCGCAGCGGGATCGGTTCCGCGCCACCGGGTTCGACGGCGGCCACCCGCGCCCCGTAGTGGCGATCGTCGACGGAGGTCGCTGCGGTTGCCATGCACGGAATCCTGCGGGACCGGTGTCGGGGCGACAAGCAGCGGTCTGTCAACGTTGTGTTTCGATCCCGGTCGGCGGGATGTCACGATGGGCACCATGAGCGGACTGTTTGCCCTTCTCGACGACGTCGCAGCCCTGGTCAAACTCACCGGCGTCGTCGCTTGACGACATCGCCGCCGGCGCCGGCCGGGCCAGTGTCAAGGCGGCCGGGGTGGTGGTCGACGACGCGGCGGTGACCCCGCGCTACGTGCAGGGTCTCAAACCGGAGCGCGAGCTCTCGATCATCTGGCGCATCGCCAAGGGATCGCTGCGCAACAAGCTGCTGATCATCCTGCCGGTCGCGTTGCTCCTGAGCCAGTTCGCGCCGTTCCTGCTCACCCCGATCCTGATGGTCGGCGGCACCTACCTCTGTTACGAGGGCGCGGAGAAGCTGTGGGAGAAGTTCTCCGGGCACGAAGCCAAGGCCCAGGATCCCGACGAGGCGGCCGCCGCCGACGCCGGTCGAGCACGAGAAGCAGGTGGTGTCGGCCGCCATCCGCACCGACTTCATCCTGTCCGCCGAGATCATGGTCATCGCCCTGAACGAGGTGGCGAGCGAGGGGTTGGTGGCCAGGGCCATCATCCTTGCGGTGGTCGCCGTGCTGATCACGGCGCTGGTCTACGGCGTCGTCGGGCTCATCGTCAAGATGGACGACGCCGGTCTCGCGCTCGCCCAACGCCCCGGCCGTGCCGTCTCCGGCTTCGGGCGCGGGCTGGTCAAGGCCATGCCCATCGTGCTGGGCACCCTGTCCTGGGTCGGGGTTGTGGCGATGCTCTGGGTGGGCGGACACATCCTGCTGGTCGGTGCGGACGAGCTCGGCCTGCACGCGCCCTACGACCTGGTCCACCACATCGAGGTCGCCGTGCACGACGCCACCGGCGGCCTCGGTCCGGCGCTGGGCTGGCTCACCAACACGTTCTTCTCGGCCGTGCTCGGGTTGGTCGTGGGTGCCGTGGTCGTCACGGTGCTGCACCTGCTGCCGATCGGCAAGCGGGACGGCGTCCATGGGGCGAAGGCGGACGGCGCCGCCGGCCATCCGGCGACGGAAGACGCCGCCCCGGTCGAGTCCGCACCGGCAGACCGGCCGGCCGGCCGGCCCGCCACCGTGGACGGGCCAGCGGAACACTGAGTCCTCCGTGGTCGGCCCCCGTTCGGGACGGGTCAGGCCGGCGGGCCCCACAGCCCGAGCCCGGTGAAGAACTGCTCCACCGCATCGAGATCGACGTCGGCGTGTTCGGCGCGGTCCACCGCGGGACCTGCGACCCACCAGTCCGCTCCGGGCAGCCCAGCGGAGGCGTACGCCCGTCCGCCCGGGCGGTAGCCCCGACCCGGATCCCTCGGCACCGCAAGCACCGATCCGTGCACCGGCTCCCACAGCTCGACGCCCGCGTCCGAGCGGTCGATGACGACCGCGTCGAACCACCGCCACACGACGCTCGGAGGGTCACCGGCGGCGAGGCGCGCGAGAGCGACCAGCTGTCCGGGAGCGACCCGTTCCATTCTGGGCCGGGGAAACGGCGGCGCGTACGGCACGACCAGTCGCTCATCCCCGGCGACGACGGTGCAGGCGTCTTCGGTGGTACCGAGAACGATCGCCGTGCTGAGTCGTGGGGACGAGCCGTCAGGTTCCTCCAGGAGCGTCATGCCGCCATCTTGTCGGATCCCGGCGCGTCGACGGCCGGCCGGACGCCGGCTGTTCAGGTCGCCGGTGTGGTGTTGGCAGTCATCCGGGGCGGGAGGCTCCGACGAGCGAGGAGAACGACAACGAGGAAGAGAACGAGGCCCAAACCCGCGAGTCCCCAGCTCAGCGTGAAGGCCGCGGCGACGGCGCCGACGAGGAGCGGGCCGCCGGCGTCGCCCAATTCCCGTCCGACCTCGGCGGCGCCCATCGTTTGGCCGAGCCGTTCGGGCGGTGTGGTTCCGGCCAGATGGGCGAAAGCGACCGGGGTGGCCAGCCCGGTTCCGGCGCCGATCAGCACGGCGGCAGCCAGGATGCCGGCGACCTCCGGGCATCAGCGGCGCCGGACAGCAGCCCGAGCGCGGCCACGCCGATACCGGTTGACATGCCCGACACGGTCGCGGAGACGTCCGGCGTCCCGGGCCCGCCCGGCCCAGGGCTGCACCACCACCCCGGTCGACCGCGAGCAGGGACACGGCGGCTCCGGTGACGAGCGGCGACATCCCGGCGACCCCGCCGACGACCGGGAAGGAACCCCACGCCGACGGCCAGCGCGGCGGTCGCGCCGGCCAGGGTGATCGTCGGCAGCAGGAAGTGCGCGGAACCGAGCCGCCGGGCCAGGTCGAGCACGGTTTGCCGGGCACGGGGCAGCGGGTCGAGCACCGCGGGACGACTCAGCGCGGCCCAGCCGGTGACCGCCAGGGCCAGCCCGGCGAGGGTGCTGAACAGCAGGGTGTAGCCGCCGGCGGTGATCAGGACGCCACCGATCAGACGGGCCGGTGGCGTAGCCGAGGCTCTTGAACGCCCCGTACCCGCCGAACACCCGCCCGTGCCGGTTGCCGGGGGACAGCCGGGCGACCATGGCGCCGGCGGCGGGGGAGAACGCCGCCGCGGCGGCGCCCTGCCCGAACCTGACGACGCCCAGCAGGGCCGGGTTTCCCGACGACCACGAATCCGGCGGAGGCGATGGTGAAGGCGAGCAGCCCGCCGAGCAGGACCGGGCGTGGCCCGATCCGGTCGGCCAGCGACCCGAAGACGGGTTTGAGCAGCACCTCCGCGCCGTCGTACACGGCGAGCAGCACGCCGAGGGTCAGCAGGGACGCCTGTTGCTGCCCGGCGTAGATGCCCAGGCTGGCGGCGATGCTGTGCGCGCCGAACGCGGTGACGAACCCGGCCGCGTACAGCGGGAACAGCACCCGCCGGTCGGCGGCGGGTGCGTCGATCGGGCGGTGGTTCAGGTTCGGCGTCACCTCAGGATCCGGATCCGCTCGGTGCCGCGACCAGCAGCGGCCGGAGTCCGGGTGTGCCGCATCCGGTCGACCAGCCGGATCAGGACCCGACGCAGCAGGATCCAGCCCGGCGAGGGTGACCGCGGCGCCGAGCAGGAGGCCGGCGGCGACGTCGAGCGGGTAATGCGCGGCGATGTACACCCGGCTGAACGCCAACATGCTGCGGCGACCAGCGCCGCGACCCAGCCGAGTCTTCGGTTCACCAGGAACAGTCCGGCCGTCACAGCGCCGACGACGGTCGCATGGTCGCTGGGAAACCCGGGGTCGGTGGTGGGGGTGGCCAGCACCAGGATGCCGGGCAGGGCGTCGTACGGCCGCTGCTCCTGGACCAGTGCCACGATCGGCTGGTTGACGGCGACCGCCAGCAGGGTGCCCAGCGGCGCCCAGAGTGCGGCTGCCATCCGGATGGGGTCGCCGTCCCGGCGGGCGATCCACCAGCCCGCGAGGAGCAGGCCGGCGAACACCACCAGCCCGTAGCCGGCCAGCAAGCTCATCGGTCCGTGCAGCCACGGTGTAGCCCGGGCGAAGTCGTTGACACTCAAGAACAGCGAGGCGTTCACGCTCATCGGCGATGGCGTCCGATCGGGTCGATGTGTCGGGCGAACGGTCAGAACTGGTGCAGAGCCCGGAAAACGGCGTCGGTGAACTCGGCCAGCCGCTCCTCGCAGTGCTTGAGCCGCAGCTGGGCGGACAGGCGCCAGCGGTGCGCCGAAGACGTCGCGGGCGGCCAGGTCGCGGTGCCACCTGCGCAGCCGGTCCAGCGCCTGCTCCTCTTCCTCCAGTTCGGCCATCGTGAACTTCTGCAGCGCGAACTCCTTCTCGATCTCGGCGTCGAACTTGGCGCAGTCGCGCGATGAACTCGGTCCACTCGTCCTGGCGCAGCGCGGTGAACTCCGCTTCCAGCCAGGCCGCGTCCAGGTCGTCGCGGCCGGCGGCCCGCAACACCACCAGCCGCCCCTCACCGCGGGCGGCAAGCTCGCCCACCCTGCTGATCCCCGCCGCGAAAGCCGGGACATCCGGCGCCGCCCAGGCGCCCTGACCCAATGGCACCGCACCGATTTTCCGCAGCTCCCGCCACACGGCGACGCGGTGCCGGGACGGCTCAGCCGGCACCCGCAGCACCAACACCAGCCAGGTGGCCTGTTGTTCAGTCACAAAGCGGAAGTGTAGCGGGTGTTACAAATGACTGCATGCCAGTCAGCGGAGGTCGTCGTCGAGACCGAACGAACGCACCCAGTCCGGGTGGATCCTGATGATCGCGGAGGAGAACCCGGGGGCGGGCGGGTCGACATCGGTCAGCGCCTCGGCGGTACCCCTGATCTCCAGGTACCGGGGGTGCCAGCCCCCGCCCGGCCGCAGGTCGTCGACGACGAAGGCGACGCGGGACCCGGCGGCGACGTTGCGGAACTTCTTCGTGGAACCCATCCGCATACCGCCGATGTCGACGGTGTCGTCACTGCGCACGAAGAACGTCACCGGCGCGTTGCCGACGTCCCCGTCCGGTGACACGGTCGCGAGCCGGCCCAGTCGCTGGCCGGCCAGGTAGGCGCGCTCTGCCGCGCTGAATCCATCGAATGTCATGTCTGACCCCGCAATGCTCCGTCGGGCGATCAACCACTTTCGATGATCGCAGCCGGATTGCCCGGTCCGCGTTCGGCCTACGCGGCGGGCTCGCGGAGCCTGCGCAACACCACCGGCAATTCGCCGGTGTGCACCACTGCCAGTCGCTGCGTGCTCCGGGTCAGCGCGACATACAGGTCCGACAGCCCGCGTTCGGATTCCGAGATGATGCCCCCCGGGTCGGCGACGACCACGCTGTCGAACTCGAGGCCCTTCGCCTCCGGCACCGTCAGCACGACCACGTGCCGCCGCAGATCCTCGGCCCGTCCTCCATCTCGAACAATCCCGGTTCGGCGGCGGCCTGATTGTCCGCTCCGGGATCGTCGCCCGCCTGGGAGTGCAGCACCGCCGCCTCGACGGCATTCCGCCGGCTCCGGGACACGATCACCGCCAGCGTCCCGCTGCTGTCCAGCAATTCGTCGTCGATCACCGCCTGCGCCACGGCAGCCGGCAGGTCCGCCGGTTCCGCGCGCCGGTGGGACGGCGCGATACCGGCGTCCCGGACCGAGCTGGGTGCGGACAGCGCAGGGTCGATGGCGGCCAGCACCGGCTCGGCGACCGTCATGATCTCGGCCGGCGTGCGGTAGTTGACCGTCAGCTCCTCGACCCGGAAACCCTGCCGCGCATACGGTCTCAGCACCCGCGCCCAGGACGATGGCGCCGGCCGGGTCGGAGGTCTGAGCGAGGTCGCCGACCAGCGTCATCGATCGCATCGGGCAGCGCCGCATCACCATCCGCCACGCCATCGCCGACAGCTCCTGCGCCTCGTCGACGATGACGTGACCGTAGGTCCACTCCCGGTCGGCCGCGGCGCGTTCGGCGGTGGACGTCCAGTCGGCGACCTCGGCGTGCAGATCGGCGAGGTTGGCGGCGCTGACCATGCTGACCAGGCCGACCTCGTCGGAGTTCGGTCTCGTCCGCGAACTCGCCGCCGCCCATCATGTCGAGCACCTCGGAGGCGTAGTCCAGGTCGGCGGCCCCGTCGGCCGCAGGCCGCGGAACAGGTCGATGGGACCGAGGATCTCCGCCGCCTCGTCGAGCAGCGGCACGTCGGCCGGCGTCCAATCCGCCGGGTCGATCCGGACGTGCCAGCAGGGCGCGGTCGCCGGCGGTCAGGCCGTCGGCGGCGAAGGCGAGCCGGTCCGGCGAGGAGTAGAGGTCGGCGAGCAGGCGCTGCGCGGTGAGCACCGGCCAGACGGTCGCGCAGCGCGTCGCGCAGCCCCTCGTGCTCCAGCAGATCCTGCCGGATGGCATCGAGATCGTCTGCGGTGGCGAGGCTCTCGCCGTCCGGGCCGCGGCCGAGGCGGTCGGCGACCTGGGCGACCAGGCCGTCGATGACCCGCTTGACGAACACCGACCGGGCCTTGTTGTGCGGCCGGCGGGAGGCCCAGGCGCGGTCCCGGGCGGCGGTCAGCAGCGCCCGGTCCAGCTGCAGCGAGCCGTCGGGTGCGCCGTCGAACGCACCCTGATCGGTCCCGGCGGGCATCGCCTGCCGGTGCAGCACGGCGTTGGCGATCACGGTCGTCATCGCGGTCCGGCCCTTGACCCTGGCCACCTCCGGCTCCTCGGTCGCCCGCGCGCCGACACCCCGGGGAACAGGTCGGCGATGGTGGACAGCACGACGGCGTTCTCGCCGAGCGAGGGCAGCACCTGGCTGATGTAGCCCAGGAACGTCGGGTTCGGGCCCGATGATCAGCACGCCGCGCTGCTCCAGCTGGGCGCGGTGGTTGTAGAGCAGGTAGGCGGCGCGGTGCAGCGCCACCGCGGTCTTGCCGGTGCCCGGGCCGCCCTGCACCACCATGATCCCGGCCTGGTCGGCGCGGATGATCCGGTCCTGCTCGGACTGGATGGTGGCGACGATGTCGGCCATCCGGCCGGTGCGCGGCGCCTGGACGGCGGCCAGCAGCGCGGCCTCACCGGCCGGCCCGACCGTCGAGCGTGGCCGCGGCGGCCGCCATCTCCGGGTCGGTCAGGTCGAGGAACTCGTCGTTGACCGCCTCGACCATCCGGCGGCGGGTCCTGATGTAGCGCCGCCGGCGCAGGCCGAGCGGGTTGGCCGCGGTGGCGACGTAGAACGGCCGGGACGACGGCGCCCGCCAGTCCATCAGCAGCTGCTCGGTGGTCGCCGGTGTCGTCGAAGATGCCCATCCGGCCGATGTGCATGGACTCGCCGTCGGCCCGGTCGAGGCGGCCGAAGCAGAGCCGGTCCTCGGCCGCGTTGAGCGCCTGCACGGCGGCGGCGTGGCTGGCGTAGGCGACGTCCCGCTCCACCCGGCCGCCCGGGGTGTTGTCGCTGTGCCGGATGTACCGGTCGCGCAGGGCGACCCGCTCCCGGCGCAGTTCGTCGAGCCGGCGGTACAGCAGGCGACAGGTGTTCCTGCTCCTCGGCGATCGCGGAAACCGTGGTCGCGGCGTCGTCGGGCGCGTCCGGACGAGCCGTTCCTGTCGGTTTCTGGCACGCCTGCCCTTCCGTTCGCTGGAGTCTGTCGACCGGTTTCCCCCGGACCGGCCGAGGCGCAGGACGCGCGCAAAAGGCCGGACAGAACAGGCTACTCCGTTGACGTGACCGGCGACCGGCCCGATATGGTTGCGCCCCGAATGGTCACGGCTGGCCGGCGGAACAATCGACGCCCCGGGCGCCGGTTGGCGGTTGACATGACAACAATCGGATTGATCGGCAGCGGCAACATCGGCGGCACAGTCGCCGGGCTGGCCGTCGCCGCCGGACACGACGTGGTGCTGAGCAACTCCCGCGGCCCGGAGACGCTGACCGAGCTGGTGGCGGAGCTCGGGCCCGAAGGCGCTCGGCCGGCACGGCGGCGGAGGCGGCCGAGCGGCGGCGACATCGTGGTCGTCACGATTCCGCTGCAGGCGTACCGGACCGTCCCGGTCGAGCCGCTCGCCGGCAAGATCGTCATCGACACCAACAACTACTACTGGCAGCGGGACGGGCACATCGCCGAGCTGGACGACGAGTCGACCACCAGCGCCGAGCTGCTGCAGGCCCACCTGCCGCAGTCACGGGTGGTCAAGGCGTTCAACCACATCACCTCCGCCGACCTGGCGTCGCAGGGTCAGCCGGCCGGCACCGACGGACGTCGGGCGCTGGCGATCGCCGGTGACGATGCCCGAGGCGAAGACCGTCGTGACGGCGATCTGCTGGACAGCTTCGGCTACGACGTCGTCGACGCCGGCCCGCTGGCGGAGGGTTGGCGGTTCCAGCCCGGTCACCCCGGCGTACGGCCCACGGCTCACCGCGCCCGAGTTGACCACGGCGCTGGCCGCGGCCCGGCGGAGGAGCCCCTCCGTACGCTCGGCCTGACGCGCGCGGCGTATGAGCCCACCGCATCCCGAACAGGGGGCGGTGAGATCAACCCGCCCGGTCGACCAGGGACCACCACGTCTTCTCGAAGGCACCGTCATCGTCGGTGAAGCCCTCCAGGGACGCCGCGACGATGGCGCCGGTCCGCAGCATGAGCAGCACCTCAGCGGTGGAACGCGGAGTGGGATGTCCCAGTTCGGCGAGGGCCTCGGACATCAGATCGCGGATCCAGGCCCGGTGCTGGTCGACCACGAGCCGCGCAGGATGCCCCGGATCACAGAACTCGGCGGCTGTGTTGATGAATTCGCACCCACGAAATCCCTCGGTGGCGGGCACCGTCGTCACGCCAGCCGCCACGGCCGCGAGGACAGCGCGAGGCCAGTCCTCACTGGCTTCGCGGACCTCGCGCAACTCCGTCCGTCCGGCCTCCGCCTGCGATTCCAGGAAGGCTGTGACCAGGTGGTCCTTGGTCGGGAAGTGCCGGAAGAAGGTCATCCGAGCGACCTCGGACTCCGCGATGATGCGGTCGACGCCGACCGCGCGGATTCCGGTGGCGTAGAACAGCCTTGTCGCGGCCGCCAGGATCCGGGCCCGCGCGGCCGAGGGCTGTGGTGTGAAGGGCTGCGGGGTTGAGGGCTGCGGCGTTGACCGGTGCCTGCCGTTTCCCGCGACCGTCGGTTCCGTTCTGACCATCTTGTTCGGCCCCCGCCCTTGCGTTTCCCGATGTCGTCCCCGATACTCCCACTCTATAGATAGACCGATCTGTCTACCGGCGAAGGGCGCCACCGTCATGGATCTTCACCTCGAGGGAAAGATCGCCGTGGTCACCGGGGCAAGCAAGGGCATCGGCCTGGCCGTCACCCGGGCCCTGGTCGGTGAGGGCGCCACGGTTGTCGCGGGCGCCCGTTCGATCGGACCCGATCTCGCGGCCCTGCAGGATGCCCGTCCGGTGGTATTCGTGCCGGTCGATCTGGCCGGCCCGGCCGGCCCGATCGAGCTGATCGAGCGCGCCCGCCAGCTGGGCGGCGTCGACATCCTGGTGAACAACGCAGGAGCCGTGACGCCACGGCCCGATGGTTTCGCGAGCGTCACCGACGACGACTGGGAACGCTCGATCGCCCTGACGCTGATGGCCGCCGTCCGGACCACCCGTGCCGCGCTGCCGGAGATGGCGCGGCCGTGGTGGCGGCAACATCATCACCATCAGCTCGGTGAACGCGTACCTGCCGGACCCGTTGGTCATCGACTATTCGGCCGCCAAGGCCGCGCTGACCAATTTCTGCAAGTCACTGTCGAAAGAGGTTGGTCCGCAGGGCATCCGCGTCAACACGATCAGTCCGGGACCGGTGGAGACCGGGCTGTGGCTCGGCGATCAGGAGTGGCGCAGACGGTTGCCCGGGCCGCCGGGATCGATCCGGCGGCGGTGGCCGCGAATGCGGCCGCCGGCGCGGTCACCGGCCGCTTCACCCGCCCGGCCGAGATTGCCGACCTCGTGCTGGTACTCGCCAGCGATCGCGCGGGAAACGTCACCGGCGCCGACTTCTCGATCGACGGTGGGCTCGTCCAGACCCTGTGATTCCCATAAGGAGCAACGCATGTCGGCACCGCAGCAAACTCATCCGGTGATGTTCATCCACGGCCTGTGGATCCACGCCAGTGCCTGGCGGCCGTGGCAGGACCTCTTCGAGGCGAACGGCTACCAGACCTCGGCCCCCGGCTGGCCGGGCGATTCGGAAACCGTGGAGGAGACCCGCGACAACGCGCATCTGCTGGACAACATCGGCATCCAGGCCGTCTGCGAGCACTATGCCGCGCTGATCGATGCCATGGACGTCAGGCCGATCGTTGTCGGGCATTCGTTCGGCGGTCTGATCGCGCAGGAACTGCTGGAGCGGGACTATGCGGCGGCCGCGGTCGCCATCGACCCGGCGCCGGTCAAGGGTGTCAAGGTGCTCCCGTTCGCCCAGTTGAGGTCGGGTTTTCCTGTCCTCGGAAATCCGGCGAACAAGAAACGGACCGTCGCCCTGACCGCGAAGCAGTTCCGTTACAGCTTCGGCAACACGCTGACCGAGGAAGAATCCGACGCGTTGTTCGAGCAGTGGGCCATTCCCGGGCCCGGCCGGCCGCTGTTCGAGGACGCGACGGCGAACTTCGTCAAGAAGTCCCCGGCGGCGGTGGACACCCACCACGCGGTTCGCGGGCCGCTGCTGCTGACCTCCGGCACCGAGGACCACACGGTGCCCCGGTCGGTGACCGAAGCCGTCCTCAAGCTCTACGCGGACGGCCCGTCGACCACCGACTACCACCAGTTCGAGGGCCGGGGACATTCGCTGACGATCGACGCCGGCTGGGCCGATGTGGCGGCCGTCGTGATCGACTGGATCTCAGCTCAGCGGCTTTGACAAGATCGACTCGCCAGGAACGCATGCCGATCGCTCGCTGAACGGTACGGAAACGGCGAATCGAAGCCGTCAAGAAGGGCTGGGGTCAAGGCGCCGTGACTGTGCCGGCCGGGACAGATTCGGGATCGGGACCGAGGGAGATGTCGGCAGGGTCCGGTAGTACTGCCGCCAGATCAGCCGGTGGATGGGGATTAACCGCGGAAGCGAGCGCACACCGGGAATGAACGGCACCAGCACCAGTCCGACCGACAGTATCGCCATGATGTAGAAGATCAATGCGTCGGCATTGTTGGTGAGATAGTCGTCGGGATTTTCGGAATTGAATTGCGGAATCTGGTACCAGAACGAATACAGCCACAGCCAGGCCTGTCCCGGATAGCTGCCCGTCTCGTTCATCATTCCCCAGGTGTTGCCCTGCAGATGTGCGGCCGTGGCGGCGTCGTCGAGGTAGGACCCGTCGCCGAGGAACAGGATCTGTTTCGTGTAGTCGGTTTGGTAGAACCCGCCCTGGGACATCAGCACGCCGTCGAGCGCGCCTGACGCGGCCATGTCCGTCAGTCCCTTGGCGAGCACCGGAACAGGGCCGTAGTCGCCCTTTTCAACCTTGGCCAGGTCACCGTCGGCCGCCGTCAGAGCCGTGTCGTAGTCGGTGGCCCATGCGGCCTGCTGCTCGGCCCCGGCCGCGTCCCAGACCTTGAGGGCGGCCGCGACGTCGGCCGGCTGCTGCTGGCTACGTAGGGGATCGATGACGAAATCGTTGGCCGGGTCGACCGGATGGGTCACCCCGAACCATTGCTGAGGTGCCAATGGTCCGATGGCCACCCCGTCCGCCGCCGTGTTGTACGGCGGGCCGTAACCGGCCGATTCACTGGTGCCGGCTAATTCCTGGACGGCCGTTGCGGTGAAGTTGTCCGCGGCGCTGGTCGCCCAGCCTTTGAACGTCAATTGCGGCTCGTCGGGCGAGCTGAAGACAACCGCCAGCAGCACCGTGATGATGCTGACCACAACGACCGCGATGACACCTTCCTTGATGATGTCGTACCGACGCCACGGGCCCTGCCATTCCTTCGCATCGAAGGCGGCTCTCGTGCTGCGGTTGGTCATGATGCGCGCTCCGTTCCTGCCGGCGGAGAGACTGCCGCTGACGACTCTGCCGCCGGAGACACGGCGGCCATCGCGGTCGCGTCGAGCGGTGGGACGACACCCCGGCGGCGCACCAGGAGCACGTGCCACACCACGATGACGCCGACCACCAGCGGCAACAGGCAGGCGTGCAACAGCAGGGTCTGTCCGAGGTCGGTGACATTGAAGAAGGCGCCGATCCCGACGGCGTTCAGGCCGTCCTTCGCCTCGAACGAGATCCACTGCGAGTCGAAGTTGGTCTGCACCAGGTATCCGGTGAACGCCGTGCCGATGCTGGCCAGGAAGGCGACGGCTCCGGTGATCCAGGTCATCGCGCGACGACCTCGCCAGGCCGCCATCCAGAACTTGCCCCACAGGTGGACCACCATGGCGATGAAGAACAGCTGAACGCTCCAGAAGTGCATGCTGTTGGTGAATCGGCCGAGCGAGGACGTGTGGTACCAGGCTGGGCCGGCAAAGGCCAACGCCAGTCCGGACACGATGATCACGACGAACGCTGCGATCGTCAGGACCCCGAAGACATAGATCCACGACGCGACGTAGGCCGGTTGACGGTCGGGCAGCAGCTTGTCCGGTGGCAGCTTGGACAGCCACGCCCGACGCAGTCGGGACGTCCACATCTTGGCGGCCGGGTCGTTCCCCGCTTCGTCCATCTGGACTATGGGCGCCGGGCGGGCGGCGGTCACGGCTGATCCCTGTCCTTCGGGAAGGGCACGACGACGGCCAGCACGAACAGCAGCACCATCAGCACGATCACCAGCAGGTTCGGCACCGAGACCGATAGCCACCCCCAGGTGAAGTAGGTGGCCGGGGCATCCATTCCCGCCGTTTGATAGATGGCTTCCATCAACCCTCCTCGCCGAGGCCGGGCACGGGTGGATGGTGTTGTGTCCGGTTAACCCCACCATTCGCGCGGTCGGTCGGAGAATTCAGTGTCCGTCGACCCGCCGGAAGGGGTCCTAAGTCCCGACCCTCCGCGCGCGGTCCGTGCTAGTAGCCGAGCCTCACCTCAGGAGCCTGCCCGGTGGAGCGCACGTTGCCGTGGCAGCCATGTCCGAACCCGACGAGATCACCCCGGCGCTGGCCGCGGCCCAGCGGAGGAACGTGTCCGCTCGGTCGGCCTGACGCGCGCCGCACGAGCGCACCGCCGCGGGTCGATGGACAGGTTGCGGGTGTTCGCAGGCGCATACAGGGCACGGATGTGGTCACTCGATCGGCGTCGACCGGTCAGGGCAGCCGCCACAGCTGGTTGACCTTCGCGCCGCAGGTCCAGATGTGCAGCCGGGTGTTGTTGGCCGAACCGAAGCCGACCACGCTGAGGCACTTTGCTGACTGCGGGTTGCGCAGGGTGCCGTCCGCCGCGGGTCGCCAGAGCTGGGCGCCGCTGGCATTGCAGGTGTAGAGCTGCACTCTCGTGCCGTTGACCAGCCCACTTCCCGCGACGTCCATGCACTTGCCGAACGCTCTCAGTGTTCCGTCGCTCCCGGCCGTCCAACGTTGTCTCGCAGTCCCTGTGCAGCCATACAGCTGGAGCGGGATGCCGTTCACCGTGCCGGTGCCGGCCACGTCGACGCACTTTCCGGCCAGGCCGGTGATCGGGCCCGAGCGGGCACCCATCGCGCTGTCGTAGATCGCGCTCACCAGCGACGTCGCTCCGACGCTGTCCTGGGTGAGTTCCCAGTTCATCATTCCGCCCGCGTTCGCCATGGCCCACAGCGTCTTCCGCCGGATCGTCGGCCGGCCGTTGTAGCACTGCTGCGCGCCCGCCACCGTCGCGCAGTCCCGGTCCGCGTTCGCCGGATTGATGGCGACCAGCCGGGCGTAGGTGTAGTACCCGGGCCGGCTGAAGAACGGCACGCCCAGCACCGCCTTTGCGGCGGGCAGGCCGCGCGCTTTCCATTCGTTGACGTCGTTGATCGCCCAGGTGTAGTTCGCGTGCGGTGTGCCGCCGTCGTACAACATGATGTTGAGAAAATCGACGACCCGGAAGACCGCCGGCTGCACACCCTGTGCGGTGTAGCCGCCCGAGACCACCGCTGCCGTCAGGAGTTTCCCGCGGCCGTGCACGGCGGTTCCGAGTTGCGTCATCAGCACGGTGAACCGGTCGCCGGAGACGCCGGGATCGGGGTATTCCCAGTCGACGTCGATCCCGTCCAGGTCGTACTGGGTGACCAGCGCCATCGCGGCGGCCACGAACCGGGCCCGGGCGGTGGAGTTGGCTGCCAGTGATTCGAAGGCGGAGTCGTTCCCGTTGTTCCAGCCGCCGATCGACAGCAGCACCTTGACGCCATTGGCGTGCCCCTGGGAGGCCAGGGCCTGCAACTTGGCCGGGTTCTCCACGGCGCCGATCGTCCCGTCGGCGCGCGGCAGGACGAAGGCGTAGTTGATGTGGGTGAGCTTGCGGTACTGGATGGCGCTCACACTGCCGGCCCACGAGGGCATGTATCCGACGCTCTTGAAGCCGGCGGGCGGCCCGGCGGCCGCCGCGGCCGGCGCTACGGAGACCACCACGACGATGCCGGCGGCGGCCGTCAGCAGCGCGAGCATGGCTGTGCTGACCCGGCGGCGGACCCTGTTGCGGGCAGTTGGGAAGAACGGCATTTCAGCGACACTAGGGATGGCGTCGGCAATGTCGGCTGCTCGTCGTGCCGACGGCGACCGGCGACGCTGCCGTGGGTGACCGGACCGGCGTCCGGCCGCCGTCGTCGGGGTCGCCCTGTCCTCTCGGGTGGCCGGCATGCTGACGTGCGCAACCGGACGGTCACCGGGCCCGCACGTTCGGGTTGTTCCAGACCCGGACTGCTGACGGCCGCGATGATCATGGGCCCCACCTGCCGGGACGGGGCGGGCCAGCTACCGTGACATCCATGTCCGAACCCGACGGCATCACCCCGGAACGAGACACGTATGACGTCATCGTGATCGGCGGCGGCCCGCCCGGCGAGATCGTCGCCCAGTACGCGATCCAGGGCAGCGACCGGACAGCGGTGATCGTGGAGCACGAACTGCTCGGCGGCGAGTGCTCGTACTGGGCCTGCATGCCGAGCAAGGCCCTGCTACGACCGATCGACGTCCTCGAATCGGCCCGCCGGATGCCCGGGGTGGCCAGCATCGTCGGCGACCACAGCATCGATGTCGACGCCGTCCTCAAGCGGCGTGACGCCTTCACCCACGACCACGACGACTCCAGCCAGGTCTCGTGGGCACACTCCGCCGGCATCGACATGCTCCGCGGGCACGGGCGGCTGGCCGGTGAGCGGTCCGTCGAGGTGATCGGTGCCGACGGCTGGACTCGGACGCTGACCGCCCGGCATGCAGTGGTGCTGGCCACCGGTACCACGGCGACCGTCCCGGACATCCCGGGATTGCGGGACGCGCTGCCCTGGACCTCACGGGACGTCACCAACCTGCACGAGATCCCACGAAGGGTCGCCGTCATCGGGGGCGGGGTTGTCGCGTGTGAATCGGCCGGCTGGCTCCGCGGCCTCGGGGTCCAGGAGCTGACCATCATCGGCGCCGCACCGAACCTGCTCGCCCGGAACGAGCCGTTCGCCGGCGACCTGGTGCGCGAGGCCTTCGAGGACAACGGGGTCACGGTGGTGCTGGGCACCAGTGTCGACGCCGTCCGCCGCACCGACCCGAAGCCGACCGGTGAGGGCAGGATCCACGGCGGCGAGGCGACGGTGAGCTTCGGGGACCGCACGATCACCGTCGACGAGATCCTGGTGGCCACCGGCCGGACCCCGTCCAGCTCCGACATCGGCTCGGAGACAGTCGGTGTCGACGTCAGCGGGAGCCACGGGTTCGTCACCACCGACGATCACCTGGCCGTTCTGGGCGTGCCCGGCGAGTGGCTGTACGCCGTCGGCGACATCACCGGGCGGGCGCTGTTGACCCACATGGGCAAGTACCAGGGGCGCATCGGCGGTGCCGTGATCGCCGCCCGGGCGGAGGGCCGGTCGATCGACGGACCGAGCTTCACCGACGTCGCCGATGCCGGCAGGGTGCCGCAGGTGACGTTCACCGATCCGCAGGTCGCCTCGGTGGGCGTCTCCGAGAAGCAGGCCAGGGACGCGGGCGCCGACGTCGAGACGGTCGAGGCCGACATGGCCTCGGTCGCCGGGGTCTCACTGCTGCGGGACGGCTACGTCGGCCGGGCGAAGCTGGTGATCGACTCCTCCACCCACACCCTGCTGGGCGCAACCTTCGTCGGCGCCGAGGTCGCCGAGCTCGTGCACGCCGCGACCGTGGCAGTGGTCGGCGGGGTCACCCTGGAGCAGCTGTGGCACGTCGTACCGTCGTACCCGACGATGAGCGAGATCTGGCTGAAGCTGCTGGAGGCGCACGCCGCCCAGCACTGAGCAGCCACCCGGTGGACGGAAGGACGTCGAATGACCGACCAGGAAGCGACCCAGGATCAGGCGTTGTTCCCGGCCGCGACGGCCGCGACGACGGCGGCGTTCAACTCTGCCACCCAGCTGTTCGCGGAGCAGCTCCGGCAGTTCTCGGATCTGTCGATGGCCGCCGGCACCGTGCCGTTCACCGATCCGACGGGACGGTCGGGTAGCGAGCTGGCCGGGGAACTCTTCGGGCAGTTGCGGGCGATGGCCGAACGGGTGCCGGCACCGACCGCCCAGCTCGACACGTTCCTCCAGGAGATCCAGGCCAAGCGGGCGCTGATCAGCGCCCTGCAACTGCAGCTCGCCGCCTTCGAGCAGCAGATGGTGCTCCTCGAGCAGTCCTTGAAGCCACTGCAGGAGTGGGGTCATCAATGGACGGGAATGCAGCGGCTGTTCACCGAGCCGTTGCCGTCCCCGTCACCCGACCCCGAGCCCAGGCAGGACCCGGGTGCGGACCGCCGCTGACGACCCTCAGAGGTCGTTGCCGGCGTAGGACATGTTGAAGCTCTTGTTGGCCAGCGGGAAGTCAGGAACGATCGTGTCCGCCATCGCGATGGGCAGGGCCGGCCAGTTGAAGAACGACGGATCAACGATCTTCACCCTGGTGAGCAACCCGTCGGTGTCCAGCTCGACCCGGTGGACGATGGTCCCGCGCCATCCCTCGACGATGCCGACCCCTGACGCAGCGGACGCCCGCGACCGGCACCGGGACGGTCACGGACAGCTCGTCGACCAGTGGCAGCAGGGCGATGATCGTGGCCACCGAATGCGCCGACCTCCGCCGCGCGCGCCTGGAACCGGGCCAGCACGTCGCCATCGGCCTGCACGGGCGGCGGCGCGGGGTAGTCCACGCCGGGCAACGGGTGGTCGTACCGCGCGTCAACCGCGAGACCGCTGGCCCTGGCGACGTACCCGAGCGTTCCCAGGTCCACCGCCTGCTGCCGGGTCAGGACCGCGGTGCCGGTGAACCGGTCCAGCACAACGCTGTGGCCGAATGCCAGGGAGACGATTTCTGCGACATCGGCCGCGATCAGCTCGAGTATCGACGGATCCGGCAAGACGCAGCACCCGCACGCCGCCGACGGTGACAGCGCCGCGCAGCAGCCGGCTGCCGGTCACGTCGTCGTTGATCCGCAGCAGCTGCTCGCGGACCCGCTGCGCGTGCGCATTGAGGATGCTGTGCCCGACGTCATTGCACAGTGCGCCGAGGTCGGCGATGTGGTTGTACAGCCGTTCGAGCTCCAGCAGGATCGCCCGGATGCGTTGCGCCGCAACGGGAACAGTCGACCCCGCCGGCGTCCTCCACGGCCCGGCAGAAGAGCCAGGGCGTGGCCGACCGAGGTGTCGCCGCTGACCCGTTCGGCCAGCTCCAGTGCCCGCTGCCGGGAGTGCCGCCCCTCGAAGAGCTTCTCGATGCCCCGGTGCACGAACCAGAGCCGGGCCTTCAGGTTCAGCACGGTCTCGCCGACCACCGAGAACCGGAAGTGCCCGGGGCCGATCATGCCGGCGTGCACCGGGCCGACCGGGATCTCGTACACCCCTGGGCCCTCCACGCTGCGGAACGGAGAACGGGCCGTCGACGTCGCCGAACGGTGGGGGGTCGCCGGCGGCCGCCCGCATCGGGTACCAGCCGCGGGGCCAGTGGAAGTGCCGCACCATCCGGCTGGGCATCGGGTGGTCGTCGGGGACGATGCCGAACAGGTCGCGGATCTCGCGCTCGAACCGGCCGGCGGCGAAGGAGAGCGCGGCGAGGCTGGGAATGTGCGGCCGGGTACGGTCCGACGTCGAGCTGCAGTTCGACCCGCCGGTCGGTGCCGGCCTGGGTGAACAGGTAGACGATGCATGCGCCCGGGCCGTCGGCGTCGTCGTGACCGGCCATCAGCGCGAGCCGGAAACCCTGGTCGCAGCAACGATTCACGTCGCTCGAGCAGGAGATCGCGCGCGTCCACGTCGATGACGACGGTCCGGTCGGTGACGGGTGTCGGGGTGATCGTCATGGCGTGCCCGTCACCATCGCGGTCGCCTGCTGGAGCAGCGTGCCCAGGGGCCCGATCCAGATACCCAGCACGGCACAGGTCAGCAGTGCCCCGGCCATCGCCCAGACGTCGGCGCCCGCGCCCGACGCCCGTGGGACGGCCGCCACGACGGGTTCGGCGAGGGCGAGCGCCGCTCCGCCCGTCGCCCGCAGCGGTGCGCCGACCGGGCCGGGCGATCCTGCGGCGCCGACGGGCGGAGCGGTGCCCAGCAGCATCCGGCTGGTGTGCACCAGCAGCGAGCCGGCGATCACCAGCACCAGCAGCAACGCGGCCGCCGTCACCCAGCCCAGTCCGGCGGCGAACCCGGCACGGGCGATGCCGAACTCGCTGGCGAACAGGCTGGAACGGCGGGAACCCGATCAGCGCCAGCACACCCAGCCCGAAGCAGCCGGCCAGCATCGGCGCCCGGGCCGCCAGTCCGCGGACGGCGTCGATCCGGCTGCTGCCGGTCATCCGCAGGATGCGGCCGGCGCCGATGAACAGGGAGCTCTTGACCAGGCCGTGCCCAAGGATGTGCAACAGGACGGCGCCGATGGCCAGCGGGGTTCCGATGGCCGCGCCGAGAGCGAGCAGGCCCATGTTCTCGATGCTCGAATATGCCAGCATCCGCTGGTAGTCGCGCTGGCCCAGCATCAGCAGAGGCGGCCAGCGCCAACGACGCGAGGGACACGACGAGCAGCAGGGCGCGGGCGAAGTCGGGCCCGAGGGCGGCGTCGGCGATGACCTTGACCCGCAGCACGGCGTAGAACGCCACCGAGCTGAGCACCCCGGACATCAGCGCGGCCACCGGGGTCGGCGCCTGGCTATAGGCATCCGGCAGCCAGGCGTGCAGCGGCGCGAGCCCGGCCTTGGTGCCGAACCCGATGATCAGCAGCGCGACCGCGATCCGGGTCACCTGTGGATCCAGTTGCGGGGCGGCGACGATCAATCCCGTCCAGTCCAGCCCAGCCGGATCGCTCGTGTGCTGGTCCGCGTAGTTCAGCAGGAACGTCCCGAGCAGGGCCAGCGCGATCCCGGTCGAGCTGATCACCACGTACTTCCAGGCCGCCTCCACAGCCGCCCGGGTGCGGCCCTGGCCGACCAGGAACGCGGTGACGACGGTGGTGGCCTCGATCGCGACCCACAGCAGGCCGAGGTTGGCGGCCAGCACCGCGCAGGCCATCACCGCGAGGAACACCTGCACCAGGACCGAATGGTGCGCGCACCCCCGCGCGTCGAGCCGACCGGCGGCGATCTCCGCTGACAGGTACGGGGGAGTGGCGACGGTTGCGACCACAGCGACACACCCCACCACGACCAGTAGGTAGGCGCTGAGCGCATCGGCCCGGAGCAGTCCGGTGGCGGTCAGCGGACCGTCGGAGCTGACCCGGACGGCGATGCCGGCGGCTGCGAGGAGCACCAGCACAGCACTGGCGGCGGCCACCCAGGCGGTCGCGCGCGCCCAGCCGGCCAGTTGGTAGACCAGGGCGCCGATCAGCGGGATGCCGATCGGGCAGAGCAGCAGGAGAGTCGTCATCAGTCGTGCAACTCCCGAAGCTCATCGAGATCGGTGGCGCCGAAGGCTTCCCGCATTCGCGTCTTCAGCAGCTGCAGGACGAGCACCACCAGCAGCACATCGAGGGTGACGCCGAGTTCCACGATCAGGCTGACGCCCGCAGTGGTGAGGAAGCCGACCGCGGTGATGCCGTTGTCCATCAACAGGAATCCGACGAGCTGGGAGAGGGCGAGCCGGCGGGTGACCAGCACGAAGAAGCCGATCAGCACGACGGCGATCGCCACCGGGATGGCGTGTGCGGCGGGCGAGGGGTCGAGCGCCACGAGGGGCGCTGAGACGGCGTAGGCGAGCAACGTCAGCCCCGCCGCGGCGAGCAGCGAGGTGACCACATTGACCAGCGGCCGGATCTCCTGCTGCGCCGACCCGGCGTGCGCATGGGCCCGCCGCAGCAGCCAGGGCAGGAGTCCGGCCCGCAGTGCCAACACCCCGACGGCGATGGCGCCCAGCTCAGCCGACCCCTCTTCGAGCGCGATGATCCCGACCATTGCGGCCAGTGCTGCGCCCTGCAGCGCGAAGATGTCGATGATCGAGGCCAGTTGCCGTCGCCAGAGGATCAGCACGGCCGTGAACAGGAACAGCCCGGCGGCGATGTTCAGCAGCTGGGCCGCGAGGGCCTCGTTCATCCCATCGCCCCCTTCACCCGAGCACGAAACTGGCGGCGACGGCCAGCAGTCCGAGGACGAAGGAGCCGGCGAGCAGTTCCGGAACCCGGAACAGCCGGAGCTTGGCGAGGAACACCTCGGCAGCGGCGAGCGCCGCGCCCAGCAGCGCGACCTTGAGTACGAACGCACCGGCGCCGACCAGCAGCGCCAGCGGAGCGGCCGAGGTGGCGACACCCCAGGGCGCGAACAGGTTCGCGAGCAGGCCGAGGAACACCACCAGCCGCATCGACGACGCCAGCTCGATCACCGCCAGGTCCGGCCCGGCGTACTCGAGCACCATCGCCTCGTGCACCATCGTCAGCTCGAGGTGGGTCGACGGGTTGTCCACCGGGAGCCGGCCCGTCTCGGCGACGATGACGACGGCCAGCGCGACGGCCGCCAGCAGGCTGACGGGGGAGAACACCCCGGCCGGGTCGTCGAGCCCGGCGGTCACGATGGCACCGAGGTTGGTCGAACCCACCGGTACCGACAACGCGAAGATGGCCACCAGCAGGGTCGGCTCGACGAGGGCGACGATGGTCGTCTCGCGGCTGGCACCCATCCCGCCGAAGGCCGTGCCGGTGTCGATGCCGGCGAGGGCGATCGCCACCGTGCCCAGCGTCAGCACGGCGACGATCGCGAACAGGTCCGCGATCGGATTGAGCGCCGATGCGGTGCTGACGAACGGCGCCGCGGCCGCCACCACCAGGCAGGTGGCGACCAGCACCAGCGGGGCCATCCGGAACACCTCGGTGGTGCCGCGCGGCCGGATCGGCTGCTTGCGCAGCTGCTTGCGCAGGTCCCGCCACGGCTGACCGATCCCTGGCCCGACCCTGCCCTCCATCCGGGCGCGGATCTGCCGCATCACCCCGGTCAGCAGCGGCGCCAAGCCGACGACGATCGCCAGCTGCAGGACGATCGTGATCACGCCGAAGACCGTCATCGGATCACCACCAGCACCAGCAGCAGGGCGCAGACGGCACCGAAGCCATACCCCAGGTAGCGGTGCACACTGCCGGTCCCGAGCCGCCGGCCGGCCTGTCCCCATCCCGCCAGGGCAGCGAGAACCGGTGCATAGAAGCGTTTCTCGATGCGGTCGGGGGTTCGCTGGCGGTACTCGATGCTGCGCACCAGGTAGTGCGATTCCTGGTAGTGGGTGACGTCGACGTCCTGCTCAGCGGCCAGCACATCCTCGAACACCCGCTGCAGCGGTTCGGCGAACGAGGTCGCGGTGTACTCCATCCGGGATGACATCGGGCCGGCTCCGCAGTCCCACAGCCGTGCGTCACGGGCCGCGCGGCGACCCGCCAGACCACGGACCGCGGCCAGCGCGACGACCACCCCGACGGTCAGAGCGAGTCCCAGCAGCAAGGGTGACAGCGATCCGGCGAAGCCGGTCAGTTCGATCGTGAGCCCGCGGACGGCCACCGGATCGCCGGCGTCGACGACCCCGCCGGCCACCGCGCCGATCGCGGGCAGGATCACCGTCGGCAGCAGCGACAGCGCCAGGCAGGCCGCCGCGGCCACCCCCATTCCGACGAGCATGCCCGTCGGGCTCTCCGTCGCGGCCGCCGCCTCCGGGCTGCGCGGCCGGGCGAGAAAGCCCACCCCGTAAGCCTTCACGAAGGTCACCACCGCCAGTCCCGCGGTCAGCGCTACCGCCGCCACCGCGATCGGCAGCACGATGGCTGCCGAGATGCCCGACGCGGGCAGCCCGTGTATCAGCGCCTGCAGCAGCAGCCATTCGCTGACGAACGCGGCACCCGGCGGGAGCGCCGACGCGGCGAGCGCGCCCATTCCGAAAGCCGATGTGGTGAAGGGCATCCCGGGTCGCAGGCCACCCAGATCGTCCAGGTCGCGCCGGCCGGTGGCGGCCACCACAGACCCCGCGGACTGGAACAGCAGGGTCTTGAAGGCGGCGTGGTTGACGACGTGCAGCAGCGCTGCGGTGAGCGCCAGACCGGCCAGTGGGAGGTTCCCGGTGGTGGCGAACATCCCCGCCGCACCGACGCCGACCAGCACCAGCCCCATGTTCTCGGTGGTGGAGTAACCGAGGAGCCGCTTCAGGTCGGTGCCGACCGCGGCCTGCAGGATCCCGTAGATCGCCGACAATGCGCCGAGTCCGAGGACCAGCAGCCACCACCACTCCGCGCCACCGCCGAGCAGATCGAAGCCCACCCGGACGATGCCGTAGATCCCGAGATTCACCATGGCCGCGGACATCAGCGCCGACACACTGCTCGGCGCCTCCGGGTGTGCGCGCGGCAACCATGCGTGCAGCGGCACGATGCCCGCCTTGGATCCGAAACCGATGCCGATCGCGACGAAGACGATCCCGGCGAGCAGCGGCGTCAGCGATGGGCCGGCGGCCCGCAGCGCCGCGAACGAGCCGTCCCTCGACTGGGCGGCGAACAGCAACAGCCCGATCAGGATCGCGATCATCCCGAGGTGCGTCATGACGGCGTACCAGCGGCCGGCCGAGGCCACCGCCGGGCGGCGCCGGTGCTCGGCCAGCACCAGCACGAGCGAGGTCAGCGCCATCAGTTCCCAGAGCACCAGCAGGGTCCCGACGCTGCCCGCGGTCGGCACCAGCATCATTGCCAGCACGAAGAGCGGCAGGACCGCCTGGAAGGGGCGGCCGTCCAGACCGTGCCGGCCGTAACCGATCCCGTAGATCCCGACCGCCACGGCGACCCCCCCGGTGACGGCGATGAACAGTCCGCCGAGCGGGTCGACGACGAGCAGGACGCCGATGAGCGGGAGCAGATCTGGCAACGCCACGGTGACGGTCTGCCCGCCGATGGCCGCGACCCCGGCCACGACGGCGGCCACCCCGAGCAGTGTCGTGCCGAGCCCGACGATCGTTGGCCGGACAGTGCTCGGGACCAGCAGCGCAGCAAGCGCGGTGCCCAGTCCCGTCACGAAGGCGGCCAGCAGCCCGGCCTGGACGGCGTTCATCGCCCGGTGATCTTGCGGATCCCGGCGACGATCGCTTCCGGACGCGGTGGACAGCCGGGTATCTCGAGATCGACCGGCACCACGGCACTGACCGGCCCGGCCACCCCGTACGCCTTGGCGAAGACGCCGCAGTTGCGGGCGCAATCCCCGACCGCCACCACCAGGGCCGGTTCCGGAACGGCATCGTAGGTACGGCGCAGCGGCTCGGCCATGTTCCTGGTGACCGGACCGGTGACCAGCAACCCGTCGGCGTGCCGGGGGGAGGCGACCAGCCGGGCGCCGTACCGCTCGACGTCGTACACCGGTCCGAACGCGGCGCCGATCTCGATCTCGCAACCGTTGCAGGAGCCGGTGTCCACATGACGGAACTGCACGGAGCCGGCCAACGCAGAGCGGGCCGCCATCGCGCGGTCGGAGAGGTCACCGTTCGGTGGCTCCGGTGCGGGCTCGGCCACCCGGCCGGTCGCGCGGATCTTGCGCCAGAGACTGCGCATGCGACCCTCCTCGGCGTTGGTTCGGTTCGGTTCGGTGCGGTTCGGTTCGGTGTGGTTCGGTGCGTTGGGGTCTTGCTTTTCGTGTGCGGTGCTGTTCGTGTGCGGTGCTGGTCGGTGTTCGGTCCCGCTCCGTGGTCCTTGATTACGGCGCTGCGGCCGATCGCGGCGCGGCCCGCAGGTCCTCGAGGAGCTCGACCTGACCGCGCAGCACCTCGGTCAGGATCACCCGGGCGACCCGCAGCAGTTCAGCGACTTCCGGGCTGGTCAGCGAGTAGTAGACGGCCGAACCCTCCTTGCGGGTCTCCACCAGGCCGGCCCGGCGGAGCACGGCCAGCTGCTGGGAGAGGTTGGCCGGTTCGACGCCGATCTCGGGCAGCAGCTCGGAGACCGCATGCTCGCGCTCGCCGAGCAGCTCGAGCACCCGGATGCGGGCGGGGTGGCCGAGGGTTTTGAAGAACTCCGCCTTGAGCTGGTACAGCGGCATGCTCATCCGATGACCCGATCGCTCGTCATGCAATTGCAATGACTTGCAACTGTAGGACGAACGGGACGAAGACGGCGCACCGTGTGGGCCTCGTCACCCGGCAGGGATCAGCCGTCAGGAAAGCCAGGGCGATCAGCCGGGCGCGATCAGCCGACCAGCTCCCGCTTCTTCTCCAGCAACCGCAGGATCAGCGGAGTGAAGATCAGCTGCATCGCCAGCTCCATCTTCCCGCCGGGCACCACGATGATGTTCGGCCGGGACATGAAGGAGTCGTGCAGCATCGTCAGCAGGTAGGAGAAGTCGATGCCCTTCGGATTGGCGAACCGGATCACCAGGAAGCTCTCGTCGGCCGACGGGATGAACCGGGCGGTGAACGGGTCGGAGGTGTCGACAGTGGGCACCCGCTGGAAATTGATGTCGGTGCGGGCGAACTGCGGGCAGATGTAGTTCACGTAGTCGGGCATCCGGCGCAGGATCGTGTCGGTGACCGCCTCGCTGGAGTAGCCCCTGGTGCTCTGGTCGCGCAGAAGTTTCTGGATCCACTCCAAATTGATGATCGGCACCACGCCGACGAGAAGGTCTGCGTACCTCACGATGTCGACCGTGTCGGTGACGGCGGCGCCGTGCAGGCCCTCGTAGAACAGCAGGTCGCTGCCCTCAGGAAGCGGCTCCCAGGGAGTGAAGGTGCCCGGCTCCTGACCGTACGGCGCTGCTTCCTCCTCGTCGTGCAGGTACTTCCGGGACTTGCCGCCGCCCGATTCCCCGTACTCCTTGAAGAGCGCCTCGAGGTCATCGAGCAGGTTCGCTTCCGGGCCGAAGTGCGAGAAGTGGTTGTTCTTGTTCTGCTCGGCCTCGGCCATCGCCAGCCGCATCTGCTGCCGGTCGTAGCGATGGAAGGAATCACCCTCGATCAGCGCCGGGGTGATGCCCTCCCGCCGGAAGATGTGCTGGAACGTCCTGGTCACCGACGTGGTGCCGGCCCCGGACGAACCGGTCACGGCGACGACGGGATGCTTGATCGACATGGCTCCCCCAGCAAGAGGTCAGGGTGTGCGGAACAGGGATCTGGCGGTGAACAGCGACGCGTCGAACGAGCCGCTCCGGCCGTCCAGATGCTCGGCGTGGTAGCGCTCGATCCGGTCGACCTCGCGCTTGGAGCCGAAGATCAGCGGCACCCGCTGGTGCAGTCCCTCCGGGGTCACCCGCAGCACCGATTGGTGACCGGTGCTGGCCGCACCGCCGGCCTGCTCGACCAGGAAGGCGATCGGGTTCGCTTCGTACAGCAGTCGCAGCCGCCCGGTCCGGCACTCGGCCTTGGTGTCCCGCGGGTCGAGGTAGACGCCCCCGACCGTCAGGATGCGGAAGGTCTCCGCCACCAGAGACGCGACCCAGCGCATGGTGAAATCCTTGCCCCGCCGGCCGGCAGCGCCGTCCAGGCATTCCTTGACGTAGCGCCTCACCGGCTGTTCCCAGAAGCGCTCGTTGGACGCGTTGATGGCGAATTCGGTGGTCTGCTCCGGGATGCGCATCTGTGGGTGGGAGAGCACGAACGCGCCGATGTCCCGGTCGAGGGTGAATCCGTCGACACCGCGGCCGGTGGTCAGCACCAGCATGGTTGCCGGGCCGTACAGCGCGATGCCGGCACAGACCTGCTCGGTACCCGGCTGGAGGAAGTCGCTCTCGTCGGGCTCGGCACCGGTGTCCGGGCAACGCAGGATGCTGAAGATCGTTCCCAGCGTCATGTTCAGATCGACGTTGCCCGAACCGTCCAGCGGGTCGAACGCCAGCAGGTACTTCCCCCTGCGGTACCGCGCCGGAACGGGGTAGAACTCGTCCATCTCCTCGGAGACCATCGCCGCGAGGTGGCCGGCCCACTGGGTCTCCCGGATCATCACCGCGTTGCTCAGGGTGTTGAGGTTCTTCTGCACGTCGTCGACGGTGGCGGTGTGGCCGGATACCCGCTGCGATCCGAGCAGCGCTCCCTTGTTCACCTGGTTCGCGATGATCTTGACCGCGGTGGAGAGCACGTTCAGCAGGCCGGAGAAGTCGCCGGTCGAGCCGGGATGGCGGTGCTCCTCCTCGATCGTGTAGCGGGTGAGTGTCTTCAGTCCTTCTGGCATGGCTCTGCGCTCCCCTTCGACTGGTGCCGGAACAGGCTGCTGCCGTACACGTCCTGCGCCGTGAGCGTGACGAGGTCGGCCCTGGTCAGCGGCCGGTCAAGTTCGACGAGCCGCTTGGCCTGTCGCAGCCGGCACCGCTCGATGGCGTTGCGGACGCTGCGCGCGTTGGAGAACCGTGGCTGTTGCATCCGGATGTCGAGGTATTCCGAAAAGGCCTGCCGAGCAGCCTGATCGAAACTGAAATTCTCCGCGGTGACCATCAGGTCGGCAATCTCGACCAGCTGGTCGTGGGTGTAGTCCTCGAACGGGATGTGGTGCGGCACCCGCGACGACAGCCCGGGATTGGCCGAGAAGAAGGTCTCCATCCGGTCCGGGTAGCCGGCGAAGATCACCACCAGGCTGGCGCGTTCGCTCTCCATCTCCTGCAGCAGGATCTCGATCACCTCCTGCCCGTAGTCCCGTTCGTTCTCGGGACGGAACAGGTAATAAGCCTCGTCGATGAACAGCACCCCGCCGGCCGCCTTGGCGATCGCCGCCTTCGTCTTCGGTGCGGTGTGCCCGATGAACTGGCCGACCAGGTCGTCACGGGTGACGGTGTGCACGGTCGCCCTGCGGATGTAGCCCATCGCGTGCAGCATCTGCGCCATCCGCAGCGCGACCGTCGTCTTCCCGGTGCCAGGTCCGCCGGTGAAACTCATGTGCAGCGTGGGCCTGGAGGACGCCAGCCCGAACTGCCTGCGGGCACGGTCGACCAGCAACAGGGCGGCGATCTCCCTGACCCGGCGTTTGACGTTGGCCAGCCCGACCAGTTCCTCGTCCAGTCGGCGCAGCGTCTCCTCGACATCGCGTCGCGCGTCGTCGCTGCTGAGATCGAGCTCGGCGTCGTCGGCGAGTAGGACGGGTCCGGCACCGTCGGTACCTACCGGCTCCCCGGCCGCCCCGTTGGGCGCGGGGGCGTGCGCACCGGTGGGCGCCCACGCCCCCGCTGGTACGGCCGGCGCGGGGGCCACCGCGCCTGGCCGGTAGTACCCGAAGCCGGACGTTCGCGGCGTGCCGCGCTCAGCAGCCATCAGATCGCCCCCTCGGTCATCACGGGTTGGTCATCACGTCTGCGGTCATCAGCTCTGGGCGCCGAACCGGGTCCGCGGGTCCGCGGTGGCGTACGCGTGCACGCCGTAGGTCTGCCGCCGGTCCTGGCCCTCGGTCCTGGTCAGCAGGAATCCGGGTTCGACGGCCGGCCGCTGGACCAGGAACTGCAGCGCCGTGGTCTGCCGGCCGAGGGACGCGTCGTACGCGAGCACCCGGATGTAGTGGTCCGGGAATGTCGCCCGGCAGGCGTTGATCTCGGCCAGCGCGCCGTCCGGCTCCTCGAGGTCGAACAGCGGCAGCCCCCACATCTCCCAGTAGATGTTCCTGGGGTGCGGGTCGTCGGTGTACTCGATCGAGATCGGCCAGCCGTTCAGCAGGGCGTACCGCAGCTGGGCGGCGATCTCGTCGTCGGTCAGCTCGGGAAGGTAGGAGAAGGCTCCGTGTCGAAGTCGCATTTGTCGGCTCCTAGATGCTGGCGGTGGGGACCGCGTCGGGGGCGTCGGTCGAGGTGTAGTCGAAGGTGACGTCGCCCCAGGTAGCGAGCGCCACCTCCAGCGGCCGGCAGGTCTCGGCGGCCCGGCGCAGCACGCCGGGGCCCTCTTTGAGCAGGTCCCGGCCCTCGTTGCGGGCCTTGACCACCGCCTCCAGAGCGACCCGGTTGGACTCGGCGCCCGCGGCGATACCCAGCGGGTGACCGATGGTGCCGCCTCCGAACTGCAGCACGACGTCGTCGCCGAACAGGTCCAGGAGCTGGTGCATCTGACCGGCGTGGATGCCTCCCGAGGCCACCGGCATGACGCCCGGCATGCTCGCCCAGTTCTGGTCGAAGAAGATGCCGTTCTGCATCGCCGTGGGGATGTGGTCGTCGCGCAGGGTGTCGTAGTAGCCCTTGGTGGTGGCCGGATCGCCCTCGAGTTTTCCGACGACCGTGCCGGCGTGCAGGTGGTCGACGCCGATCAGCCGGCACCATTTCGCCAGCACCCGGAAGCTCACGCCGTGCGTCTTCTGCCGGGTGTAGGTCGAGTGCCCGGCCCTGTGCAGGTGCAGCAGGACGCCGTTCTTCCGGGCCCAGTGCGACATCGACTGCATTGCCGTGTAGCCGATCGTGAGGTCGATCATCACCACGACGCTGCCGAGTTCCTTGGCGAATTCGGCGCGTTCGTACATCTGCTCCAGCGTCGCCGCCGTGACGTTGAGGTAGTGGCCCTTGATCTCGCCGGTGTCGGCCATCGCCTTGTTGACACCTTCCATGCCGAACAGGAAGCGATCACGCCACCTCATGAAAGGTTGAGAGTTGATGTTCTCGTCGTCCTTGGTGAAATCGAGGCCGCCGCGACAGGCTTCGTAGATGACCCGGCCGTAATTCCGGGCAGACAGTCCGAGCTTCGGTTTGACGGTCGCGCCGAGGAGTGGCCGACCGAATTTGTTGAGATATTCGCGTTCCATGACGATGCCGTGCGGCGGTCCCTGAAATGTCTTCACGTAGGCGACCGGAATCCGCATGTCCTCGAGCCGCAGTGCCTTCAGTGGCTTGAAGCCGAACACGTTGCCGATGATGGAGGAGGTCAGGTTGGCGATCGAACCCTCTTCGAACAGGTCGATGTCGTACGCGACGTAGGCGAAGTACTCGCCCGGCCGGCCAGGCACGTCGTCCACCCGGTAGCACTTCGCCTGGTAGTGCGAGTTGGCCGTCAACCGATCGGTCCAGACGACAGTCCATGTCGCGGTTGAGGATTCACCCGCGACAGCAGCTGCCGCCTCGATGGGATCGACCCCCTCCTGCGGCGTGACCCGGAAGACGGCGAGGACGTCGGTGTCCTTGGGTTCGTAGTCCGGTGCGTAGTAGCCCATCGACGCATACGTCTGCACGCCCGGGTCCCAGCGGTCCTTCGCGGCCTGTTCAACCATCAATGACTCCTTGGTGACTCGGGTCGAATGCAGAACACCTGCCACCAGTCAATGGTCACAAAGGACGGTATTCGGCGCTGCAAGCGAGGGCGAAATGGCCTCACCAACCGGCATTGGTCAGCCGGTTGACAAAGTCGGGATACCGGTATCGCCGCCTTTTCAGGGCGGTCGACGAGGTCGGTTTGTCCGATGCTAGTGACCCGATCAGGGGTGTCAAGCGGAGGCGACGGCAGGTTCGGTTCGGTCCTGAAATGACCGCGGATGAAGGGTGCGATAAATGTTGGAATTCGTTGAGCCGTGGGTACTTGCGGGTCCTGATCGCGGTTGTCGAACCCGTGATCGCGCTCAACTGTGCAGATCGCAAGGGGACGGTGAACGTCAGGTGAATTCTCGATGACGGGCACGCGCCCGGGCAGCCCCCTTGGGCTCAGCCAGCTGGTCCTGCTGGCATGACGGCGATCCGTAGTTCCCTTGGAATTCCGGCAGCGCTATCCGGCTGGTGGCCGGAGCGCAGCGGGGCGCAGTTGTCAAGCGGACCCCGGCCACGTCCTTGGGCAGTGGCATGCCCCGATCCCGGACCCTCAAAGAGGATGCCGAACCCTGTGCGGGATCCTGAAACGAAGCCTTGGCTGAATCCTGTCCGCCGCACCGATGGCTCCTGCCGCGTGCTTCCGGACGGCACGTTGATCAACGGGTTCAACCAGATCCAGGCGATCAGCAACCGGAACAAGCAACGTGGTTACAACGTCGAGGTCATCCGCTCGACAGACAAGGGCTTGACCTGGTCCGCCCCGGTCCACGTCGACCGGCTGCTGGTCGCCGACGTCACCGACCCCGACACGGGGAGGCCATGTCCGGGCCTGCCGGCTTGGCGGCTGCCCGGTGCGGACCGGGGACATCATCCCGGACTTCGCCGTCGACCGGAGCACCAACCAGGCCACCCGCGGCAATGTGTTCGCGGTGTGGATGGACGCCCGGTACAACGAGCAGCGGGCACAACGACATTTTGCTGGCCCGGTCCACCGGCGGCCTTCATTGGGCAGCACCGGTGGTGGATGATCACACCCCGGCGGGGTGGACGCGTTCACCGCCGCCGTCGATGTCGACGGCAGCGGGCGGGTCGCGGTCAGCTACTACGACTTCCCCAACGACGTCCCGCGCGGCGCTGTCCACCGACTTTGGTCGCGCTACTCCCACAACGGTGGCGCCACCTTCCCGGACGAGAACCGCCTCACCACCTCCCTCGTTCGACATGCGGACCGCCCCGTACGCCGGCGGCTACTTCGTCGGCGACTACACCGGCCTGTCACATCTCAACGGCCGGTTCGATTCGCTGTGGGTCGGGACCAACACCGGAAACCTGACCAACCGCACCGACGCTTTCCAGCGAAGCGCCCAGTAAGGTCCGTCGTCCGGGATTTCGGCCAAGGGCACGGCACCGGGCATGTCCCAAGCCTCTGCACTCGTCCATTCGCGCGGTGCACTGACCGGGGGCGGTGCACGACGCCGCCAACTGGGCGACTTGCCGTAATTGTCGTTGCCGTCCGATTGCGGCGCTGCTACGGTTTCCGGCAGCCCAGGTCCAGTGACCGCTGCATGACTATGCGTCATCGATGGCTGGTGCTTCGAGGTACGACCGGCGCTGCGGCCGGCGCGGGCGGCTCTGCCCCACCGGCTCCTTGTAGGGGGCGGTTCATGTCCAGCTCGAGGTTCTCGCTGACCACGGTTGCTGCTGTGCTGATCGGTGTGGGCTGCCTGCTGGCGCCCGCGGTCCGGGCCGCGGAGCCGGCGCCGCCGGTCGGTGACGTTTCCAGTAGCCCGCCAGATCAGAGTTCGCCGACCCGCCCGGTGACCCCTGGACGAGGCGATGCCAGGCGTTCGGATCCTCGCGCCCATCGCCAATGACACGGCCCTGCGAGACGTGATGGTGAGCAACACCAATCCTGCGCTGGCCACCGGCGGCGCCGGTGGTAGCGAGCCGAGCATCGCGGTGAACCCCGCGGATCCGGACGAGATCGTGATCTCCAGTTTCTTCGGCGGTTGGGGCGCGAACGCGTCGGTGTTCCATTCCACCGACGGGGGAGACACATGGACGGTGCGGAACACGATCCCGGCACCACCTGGGTTGGCCGGGGTCACCGGTTGCCCGTGTGACCAGACCTTCGACTTCGGTCAGGACGGCACCCTTTACGGGACTTTCCTCCTCTTCGGTGGCGGCAACACCAATGTGGTGACCGGTTCAACGACCGACATCACGCAGGCGACTTCTTGGAGCTGGAACGGCAATCCCGCGCAACTGACGAATACGGCGGTGGCGAACAATGCGGACCAGCCGTGGCTGCTGGTGAACCGGGACCCGGTGGCGGCCGGCCAGGACAACGCCTACGTGGCGTATGACGAATTCACCAACAACCTGTCCAGGGTGTCGGTGTCCACCGGTTCCACACCGGTGGCCATCGTCCGCGACGTGCGCGCGGGGAACGCCTCACCGGAGGTCACCAACCCGGGTCTGCGGATGGCGTCCGACCCGCGGAACGGCACCATGTACGTGCTTTACCAAACCTCGACCGGCGCGAACCAGCCCCGCACCGTCACCTATCACCTGAACCGGTCCACCGACGCCGGACAGACCTGGACACTGAACGGCAACACTGACGGCATCGCCGTGGACACCGTTCCCAGCTCCCAGTTGCAGTTCAAGTTCGCCGGGGTGAACGACCTCCGCGGCGGCGTCGACCACGCCGCGGTCGACCCCACCAACGGTGACGTGTACGTGGTGTACGGCCACGACACCGCCAGCACCGGCACCGGAAACCAGCTGGAGGTCCGTCGGATCACCTTCAACAACACCGGCACCGCCACCATCGGGGCGGCCTCCGTGGTATCCAACGCTGCCAGCGCCGCGCTGCCGTCGGTGGCGGTCGCCGGCGACGGCACCATCGGCGTGCTCTACGACACCGACGACGGCACCAACCCCAGCGGGTTCCCGATCATCTCCGCGCACTTCGCCCGCAGCACCGATCACGGCGTCACCTTCACCGACCAGGTACTGCAGACTTTCAACTCGCCGGTGCTGCCCAGCGGCAGCAACACCGACCGGCAACGGATCCTGGGCGACTACCAGCAGTTGAAGGTCCTCGGCCGCACCTTCTACGGCGTCTACAGCGGGAACCGCACCGGCTTTGGCAGCACCATCTCGGCCATCGACCCCATCTTCGCCAGCATCTCCGTCCGCGCCGCGTCCACCACAACCCTGACCTCATCGGCGAACCCGTCCGTGGTCGGCCAACCGGTCACCTTCACCGCCACCGTCTCCTCAACGGCCGGAACACCCACCGGGAACGTCACCTTCAGCAGAGACGGCACCTCACTGGGCACCGTTGCCCTGAGCGGCGGGCAGGCCGCGGTGACCACCTCCACCCTCGCAGTCGGCCCCCACACCATCACCGCTGAATACAGGGGGGACGTGAACTCCCAGCCCAGCAGCGACACCTTGATCCAAACCGTGAACAAGGCCGCCACCACCACCACCCTGACCTCCGCGCCGAACCCGTCGACGTTCGGGCAACCGACCACCCTGACCGCGACGGTCACCGTGAACCCGCCCGGCGCTGGCACACCGACCGGCACCGTCACCTTCCGCCGCGGCGCGATCGTTCTGGGCACCACCGCCCTGGATGGCACCGGGCATGCCTCCCTGACCACATCCGGTCTGCAGGTCGGGTCCAACACCCTCACCGCCAGTTACTCAGGTGACGCCAACTTCCTCGCGAGCGCCTCCACGGCGGTCAATCACGTCGTCGCTTGCGGCACCACCCGCACCGGCTTCATCGCGGGCAACTTGATCGTCACCGGCTCCACCTGCCTCACCAACGCCACCGCCCATGGCACCATCACCGTCCGACCGGGCGCCGCCCTCTCGATCAGCCATTCGACCCTGACCGGGGCACTGACGAGCACCAACGCCGCCAAATTCACCATCTGCGGCAGCGACATCCACGGCTCCGTCAAGATCCTCGGCAGCACCGGCTTCGTGCTGATCGGCGACAACGGTGACGACGGTGCACCCCCCTGCACCGGGAACCGGTTCGCGGGCTCCGTGACGCTGGACGGCAACACCGGCCAGGCCGAAATCGGGGGAAACACCTTCCGCGGCAGCGTCACCATCAACAACACCAGCGGCGTCGGCCCTGACCTGGAAACCACCGCCACCGAGATCGAGGGCAACATCATCGGCGGCGCCTTGAGCTGCACCGGCAACGTGCCACCACCCACCAATGACGGGCAACCTAACACCGTCAGCTCAGCCCGCAAGGGCCAATGTGCGGCCCCCACCTTCTAGCCATCACCGTCCGTCCCAGCCATCACCGTGGCCGAGCCACCGCCTGGGCGGTACCGTCGCATCACGACACTCACCCGGGCAACAACCGTTACGGCGTCCTGGCTGGCGGCCTCCGCGCTGTCGGCTGCCGGTTGCGCACCGGAACCCGGTCCATCACCCGGCACGACCGGTGGGTCAAGCAGCAGCATCGCGGTCCCAACCCCGAGCCCCAGCACTCCACCCGCGGAGCCCACCATCAGCAATGAGCCCGCCCCCGTCACCGAACCCCGCGGCGCAGTTCATGGCGTCGTCGTGCGCAACGGCGGCCGGGACCCCCGCAGCGGCGGCGGCAGCACGACCGGCGCCGTACCCGTCGGCGCGGATCCCGTCTCGGCCCGCACCCGCACCGGCAGCGGCGAACCGACCGCCCGGACCGTCACCGCCTCCGACGGATCCTTCCAGTTCAATCTTCCGCCGGGCGACTACCTCATCACCGAGGACATCACCAGCGCCACAATGGAAGTCACCGTGACCGCCGAGAAGATCAGCACCGTCACCCTGACCGTCCCAGGCGCCTGACCAGCCGCGCCATCCGGCCGATCCGGGGGCCCTCCTCGCCCGGGGGCACGTGGCGGGGCTCGATGCTCCAAAGCCGGGTGCGACCCAAGGGTCGAAACCAGTGAACCCGTCACGTCGCGGAACACACTGGCCACCAGCAACAGCCAGAAGGTCGCTGTCACGATTACCGATGGTCGGATAACGCCCGTCGTCAGTGACCGCCTGCTGAAGCAGCGCCTGTCTGTCCGAGAGGAATTCTGGCGGGTGGCAGAATCCGTGCGAACCGTGCTGGCGAGCCAACGACACAGGGCCAAACATGTCCAAACCACCTATCCATCCGATTGTCTGGCAGCCACCGAAGGCGCCTGACCGCGCGCGGCAGCATTCATCCGCGGCCCGGTTCGATCTCGACGTCGTGGACCTTCCGGGTCTCGGCCCGGAGGATGTCGCTCTGGACGCCGACGGATCCGCGATCACCGGCTTGTCCGACGGGCGGATCGTTCGAGTCGATGGTCACGGCGATGTCGAGCAGATCGCCGATACGAAAGGCCGCCCGATGGGCATCGAACGGCTGCCGGACGGAGCATTGATCGTTTGCGATGCGCACCGCGGACTGCTCCGTATTGGCAACACGCGGCAGGACATCGAGGTCCTGGTTGACGCTTTCGAGGGTCGGCCCCTGCGCCTCTGCAACAACGCGACCGTCGGGCGCGATGGATCGATCTACTTCACGGACAGTTCCACGGAATTCGGCGTGGATCATTACAAGGCTGACCTGTTCGCCCACACCGGGACGGGACGGCTGTTTCGCTGGACAGCAGAGTCGGGCGTCGAACTGCTCGCGGGGGGATTGGATTTCGCGAATGGCGTCACCCTGTCGGCAACCGAGGATTTCCTGGTATTCGCCGAAACAAGTGGGTACCGCTTACAGCGAATCTGGCTGCGCGGCCCGAGGCACGGTGTGCGGGAGATCTTTGTTGAAAACCTGCCGGGCTTCCCCGACAATCTCAGCACCGGTGACAGCGGGCTGATCTGGGTGGCCCTGCCCAACGCGCGTAATCGTGTGCTGGACATCCTGTTGCCTCGACCACCCATCCTCCGCAAGTTGGCATGGGCAGCCCCGGAAGTATTGCAACCCAAGGAGAAACCGACGGTGTGGGTGCAGGCCTACAACTCCGACGGCGTGCTGGTGCACGATCTGCAGACGACCCACCCAGGATTTCGCATGGTGACCGGGGTGCGGGAGTTCGAGGGCGGGCTCTGGCTCGGCAGCCTGGCATCCCGGGCCATCGGGCGGATCACGCTGTAACCGGTACGTGCTCGACCGGGAGGGGCGGCGATGCCAGGACCAGAGCCGGTGCTGCTCCAACTTCCGTTCCGTGGCCGTTGGCTCGTGCAGAACAGCCCGGCGCGCAGGGTGCCCAGCCACGGCACACATCTGATCGCGACGACGTACGCCATCGACTTCGTCGCCGTGCAGGGCCGGCGAACATCTCCCTATCGGGGCTGGCGAACGTTGCTTACCACCGAGCCGCCGGAGCAGTTCTTCGCCTTCGATCTTCCCATCCTCGCGCCGGCGAACGGCCGGGTTGTGGCCGTGCACGACGGCGAGCCAGACCACTCGGCCCGGCGCTCGCAGTTCGCGCTGCTCTCATACGCACTGACCCAGGGATCCAGGGTGCGGGCCGGCGCGGCGGCCATCGCCGGCAACCATGTGATCGTCGAATTGGCGATGCCCAACACCTTCGCCGTTCTCGCCCATCTCCGCGCCGGGTCGGTTCAGGTGAGGCAGGGCGATGCGGTCAGCACCGGGGACGTGATCGGGCGCTGCGGGAACTCCGGCAACTCCACCCAACCGCACCTGCACATTCAGCTGATGGACGCCGCCGACCCGTTCGCCGCGCGCGGCGTGCCGATGGCCTTCGGTCCGTATCAGGTGTGGCCCCGCCGCGGCGGCTCGCCGACCTCCGTCGTCAGCGGCATCCCCGGTCAGGCAGAAGTGGTCGAAGCTCTCTCAAACCCTTGACAGAAAAATCTGTCAAAGCCACAATCGGTGGGCATGGAACCGGTGGAGGTCATCACGGATCCGGCGACGGCGCTGGCCGCACTGGACCCGATGCGCTCCAGACTCCTTGCAGAGCTTCAGGTCCCGGCGTCGGCGTCGCAACTGGCGGGCCGGGTGGGTATGACCCGTCAGGTGGTCAACTACCACCTGCGCAAGCTCGAGGACCAGGGTCTGGTCGCCGTCGCGGACACCCGGCAGTGGGGTGGCCTCACAGAACGCCGACTGGTGGCGTCGGCATCTGGATACGTCGTGTCTCCGGAGGCCCTCGGCGAGGCCGCAGCCGATCCGCGCGCCTCCCGCGACCGGTTGTCCGCCGGCTACCTGCTGGCCCTGGCCGGACGGCTGATCCGCGAGGTCGGTGGCATGTCGCTCCGGGCCCGGGCTCAGGGCGAGCCGCTGCCGGTCCTTGCGGTGGATGCCGACGTCAGGTTCCGCAGTCCGGAGGACCGCGCCGCCTTCGCCGACGAACTGGCGCATGCGGTGGTGCGGCTGGTGGGCCGCTATCACGACGAGACCGCTGCGAACGGCCGCCGGCATCGGGTGCTCGTCGGCGTCCATCCCATTCCCGCCGACATTCCGGTCGGCACACCGACCAAGGAGGATCGATGACGGACTTCGACCCCGAAGACCCGACGGCCCGGGTGAGTGCGCATGCGGTGGAGGTGCCGGGCACCCCTGAGCAGGTGTGGCAGGCGATTGCCACCGGACCCGGCATCGCGACCTGGTTCGTTCCGGCGGAGGTTGACGAGCGGGAAGGTGGCAGGATCACCACCGATCACGGAACCTTCGGCACCTCGGAGGGCGTCGTCACCCGGTGGGAGCCGCCGCTGCGCTTCGCGTACGAGGAGCGGAACTGGAACCCGGACGATCCCGATGCGCCGCCGTGGGCGACCGAGATGCTGGTCAGCGCGAAGGACGGCGGCAGTTGCGTGGTGCGGTTGGTCAGCGGCTTCTTCACCGGCGGCGACGGTTGGGAGAAGCACCTCGAGGGCACCGACGAGGGCTGGGTGGCGGCACTGCGTCATCTCCGGCTCGCGCTGACCCACTTCCCCGGCAGCACCGCGGTGTCGATGCAGGCTGCAGGGATGGTGGCCGGTCGGAGCCCCGATGACGTCGGGAGTGACCTGCTGGAGGTGCTCGGCGTCGCGGATCTCCCGGTGGGGTCAGCTGTCCGGATGGGCGGTGACGCTCCGGAGACCGCGGGCACGATCGTCGACATCGGTCGCCGGTCGATCACCCTGCGCACCGAACAACCGCACAGCGGCATCGTCGAGGTCGCCGTCTACGACCAACCGGGCGCCACCGTGCTGATCCGCGGGTACCTCTACGGTCCCGGCGGCGACCGGGTCGCCGCCGCCGAGGCACCCCGCTGGTCGAACTGGCTCCGCGGGCACGTGCCCGGTATCGACGTCCGGAGCTGAGCGCCCGGGCCGATCAGGACTCGATGCGGACGCCGCGCCAGAACGCGACGTGCTCGGTGATCTCCTTGGCGGCCGGCTTCGGCTCGACATAGGTCCAGGCGACGTCGGTGCCGACGGCATCTCCGACTCGCGCGGAGTAATAGGTGGCCTGGCCCTTCCACGGGCAGCGGGTGGTGGTGTCGGTCGACTCCAACAGATACCACTTCACCGAGTCCGGCGGGAAGTAATGATTGCCCTCGACCACGACCGTCCGGTCACTCTCGGCCAATACCGTGTCATTCCACATTGCGCGCAATGTCGCCTCCGCATGCTGGTCCGCCGGTCCTCCGGCTTTCCCCTGCGCCAACACAGCCGCCCCGTTGCCGATTCCCGGTGCCCGGAATCTGATGCCCGATATCGCGTACCTGGTGCCCCGATACCGGTCAGTCGAGCCGGGCCGCCTTCATCCGCAGGTAGCGCTGCTGGGTGGGGCTGGTCGTCCGGAGCGCCGCCGTGCGGTAGGCGGTCGCGGCGCCGCCGAGGTCCCCGTCGAGCTCCAGCAGGTGGCCCCGAACAGCCGCCAGCCGGTGGTCGTGGCCGAGGCCGGCGTCAGTCAGCCGGTGCGAACTCTCCAGCTCCGACAGTCGTCGCAACCCGGCCCGCGGGCCTTGCACCATGGCCACCGCGACGGCGTGGTTGAGCGCCACCACAGGGGTGTCCGAGATGGACAGCAGCAGCTCGTACAACGCGAGGATCTGTGGCCAGTCCGTGTCCGCCGCGGTGGGTGCCTCGTCGTGGACGGCGGCAATCGCGGCCTGCAATTGATAGGGCCCGGTGGACCCGCGCGGCAGTGCCCCGGTCAGCAGCTCGACGCCTTCGTTGATCGACGCCGCGTCCCACCGGGTCCGGTCCTGCTCGGCCATCGGGATCAACTCGCCGTCCGCACCGCTGCGCGCGGGACGGCGTGCGTCGGTCAGCAGCATCAGTGCGAGCAGGCCGGTCACCTCGCCGTCATCGGGCAGCAGCCTGTGCAGCAACCGGCCCAGTCTGATCGCCTCGGTGGACAGTTCGATGCGGTACAGGCTGGGGCCCGACGTGCTGACGTAGCCCTCGTTGAAGATCAGGTACAGCACATGCAGCACCGCGGCGGTCCGGCCCGGTCTCTCGGCTGCGGCCGGCAACCCGAACGGGATCCCGCTGTTCTTGATCCGCTGCTTGGCCCGGGTGATCCGGCGGGCCATCGTCTGTTCCGGAACCAGGAAGGCCCGGGCGATCTCGGCGGTGGACAGGCCGCCGACGGCCCGCAGGGTGAGGGCGATCTGTGCGTCGGGGGTCAGCGAGGGATGGCAGCACAGGAACAGCAGGGTGAGCGAATCATCGGCCTCGCCGACCGTTCCGGTCGGCGAATCGTGCACCGGCGCAGTCGATTCGGCGAGCGTCCACCGTGCCACCGTGTCCTCCCGGCGGCGCCGCGCCTGGTCCGCGCGCAACAGGTCGGTGAGCCGGCGGGCGGCCACGGTGATCAGCCAGCCGCGGGGGTTGTCCGGGAGTGTGCTGGCGGTCCACTGGCCGGCCGCCGCGATCAGCGCCTCCTGGACCGCGTCCTCGGCGATGTCGAAGTTGCCGTACCGGCGAACCAACGCGCCGAGGACCTGCGGCGCCAGGGTGCGCAGCAGGTCCTCGACGGCGTCATCGGTCACGTGCTGACGTCAGCTGCCCGGTTCGGCGTCCGCGCCGGAGAAGCCCTCGTCGATCAGTCGCACGTCCACGTACTGGCCCTCACCGCCACCGGGTCCGGGTGGGCACTTGGCCAGTCGCGCGGCGATTTCCGTTGCCCTGTCGAAACTCTCGCACTCCACGATGGTGTAGCCGGCGAGTACCTCCTGGGTTTCCGCGTACGGCCCGTCCGTGACCACGGGGACGCCGCCGGTCAGCTGCACCCGCCTGGTGTGCACCGGGGCGGCGAGTCCCTTGGCGTCGACGAACTCACCGGAATCGATCAGCTCGTTGTTCCAGTCCTGCATGAACTGGCCCAAGGCGGCGAGATCCTCCCCGGACCAGGCGGGCGTTGTCGTCGACTGTCCCGTCATGGCGTCGAAGTCCTGCTGCGAGCCGTAGAGCAGGATCATGTATTTCATGGCCGTTCCCTTCGTCCGGCACCCGGGCGGTGCCATTCAACCGATACGTCGTTGCTGACCGTGCCATCCGGACAGCCAACTCGAGGATGTTTTGCCCGACGTATGCGCCGATCGTGTCCCGTCAGCCCCATCGAAGCCCGGATCCAGCCGGCCCGCACTCCAGCGGTGCCCAGGAGTCGGCCGGCGGGCTCGGTCCGTGCTCCCAGCGGGCCCTCGGCGGCGCCGGGTAGCGTCTCGCGCAGCGATGGACAGGCAACCAGCTCGACCGAGCAAAGAGACCAGCAGCTCGACCGGGCTGCGTTGAAGGAGCCGACGACGTGACCGCGTTCCCGACTGTGACCGACGGTGCCGATTCGACCGTCCGCCCCCAGGACGATCTGTTCCGGCACGTCAACGGCGACTGGTTGGACACCGCCGTCATCCCCGACGACAGGTCGATGGACGGCGCGTTCTACCGGCTGCGTGACGGGGCGGAGGCGGACAGCCGGGCAATCGTTGAGGAAACGGCGGCGACAGCGGCCGACGCGACTCCGGGGTCCCCCGAGCAGCTGATCGGCGACCTCTACCGCAGCTTCATGGACACCGCAACGGTGCAGCGTCGTGGCCTCGAGCCGCTGCGCGAGTTGTTGTCCGTGGTCGACGGGATCGCCGACCCGCGCACTCTGCTGGAGCACGTCGGCCGGTTGCGGCGGGACGGGATCAGCGGGCCGTTCATCCTGGACATCGACAGTGATCCCGCCGATCCCGACCACTACGTGCTGAACCTGTACCAGGGCGGGTTGGGGCTGCCCGACGAGTCGTACTACTCCGGTGATCAGCACGCCGAGATCCGTGCGGCGTACACCGGTTTCCTGCCGGAGATGCTGGAGATCGCCGGCCTGGAGAATGCGGCGGACGCCGCCGGCCGGATCTACCGGCTGGAGACCGACCTGGCGGCGGGTCATTGGGATCGGGTCCGTTCCCGGGACAGCTCTCAGACGTACAACCCGAAGTCGAGGGCCGAACTCGCCGAGTTGATGCCCGCCGACTTCTGGGACGCCTGGGTGTCGGGTCTCGGCGCCGGCCCAGCCCTGCTCGATCAGGTGGTCGTCCGGCAGCCCGACTACGTGTCCGCGCTCGGCACCCTGTTGACGGCCGACCGCTTGCCGGACTGGAAGGACTGGCTCCGGTGGCAGATCGTCCGGTCCTTCGCCCCCTTCGGCCCCGAGGACCTGGTCGAGAAGAACTTCGCTTTCTACGGCAGGACGCTGTCCGGCGTGCCCCAGCTGCGCGAGCGGTGGAAGCGCGGCGTCTCCTTCGTCGAGAGTGCCGCCGGTGAGGCGCTCGGCCGGCTCTACGTCGAGCGGCATTTCCCGCCGGCCGCGAAGCAGCGGATGGACGAGTTGGTCGCGAACCTGCTGGAGGCCTATCGGCGGGACATCACCGAACTCCCGTGGATGAGCCCGGAGACCAAGGCCCGGGCACTGGACAAGTTGGCCGCCTTCACGCCGAAGATCGGCTACCCCGACCGGTGGCGGGACTACAGCTCGCTGGTGGTCCGCGCTGACGACCTCGCCGGCAACGCCCGGCGGGCCGCTGCATTTGAACTGGACCGGCAGCTCGCCAAGATCGGCACGCCCGTCGACCGGCTCGAATGGTTCATGTCGCCACAGACGGTCAACGCCTACTACAACCCGGGAATGAACGAGATCGTCTTCCCCGCAGCCATTCTCCAGCCCCCGTTCTTCGACCCCGAGGCCGACGACGCCGTCAACTACGGCGGCATCGGTGCCGTCATCGGGCACGAGATCGGGCATGGCTTCGACGACCAGGGGTCCAAGTACGACGGCCGCGGCGCGCTGCACGACTGGTGGACATCGAGCGACCGTGAAGCCTTCGACGCGCTCACCCGCAGGTTGATCGACCAGTACAACGTCCTCGAACCTGCCCAGACTCCCGGTCACCACGTCAACGGCGCGCTGACCGTCGGCGAGAACATCGGTGACCTGGGCGGTCTGGCGATCGCATTCCAGGCCTGGCGGATCTCACTGGACGGACGACCGGCCGAGGTCATCGACGGGCTGACGGGGGAGCAGCGGTTCTTCCTGTCCTGGGCAACGGTGTGGCAGAGCAAGATCCGGGACGCCGAGCTGCTGCGTCTGCTGTCCATCGACCCGCACTCGCCCGCCGAGTTCCGGTGCAACCAGGTGGTCCGCAACCTGACCGAGTTCCACGAGGCGTTCGGTGTTCAGCAGGGTGACGGTCTCTGGCTCGACCCGGCCGATCGGGTGCGAATCTGGTAGCGCATTTCACATCGAGAGAAACTTCAGAACCGCCAACACCCTGCGATTGACCTGGGATGCGCGCACAGGGGAGTCTGTCTGGCAATCTGTTCTGCCGATTCCGTCGGACACCAAAGACGTGGGCTGTCATGCCGATCACGACGGCACCCTGCCGTTTTTCGCCGCGACCAGCGACGGCGCTTGGGGCTACGTCAGCGACGACGGCGACGTCAGCGGAACGGTCATTGATCTGGCGAGCGGAGCAACACGTCGCATGGATGCGGTGTACGGCACCATCGGCCGGTACCTGTTCGGCCCGTCGCACGACGAAACCGCGAGCACGGCGACAGCGCTGGTCCTCGATGCGGCAGGCGGTGCGGCAGTCGGATCAATACCCGCCGATGCCATCTATTTCGGCACCGCCTGCCAGTCCTACGCCCCCGGTGGGGTGACCAGGTCCCGAGACCAGAGCAGCGACACGGGAAGAATCTTCCTCACATCCGATGGGCAGGACATCGTCGCGAAGAACACCGGTTCGGCTGGTGTCGCCCGTTAATCGTCTGCCGTTGGGCACGGTCAGCTGGGAGTACGCACCTGCCGGCGGCGGTGCCAGCGTGATCGCCACCGGTGGCGGGGTGGTCGTTGTCGACATCCCGCACTCGGCTCTCAACCATTCGTTGACGGGGCTGGACGAGTCGACCGGCAAAGAGCTGTGGACATTGCCGGTTGCGGGTAGTGACGTCTGTTCCGTGACCAACTCCCAGTTGGCGGTGATCGCCAACTCGCAGTTGGCTGTGATCGACGTCAAGACGGGCGCGCAGCTCAGTTACGGGCCGTCGCCGTATGCCGGCGTCGCCACCCGAGCAGCACTGTGTCCCGATTCGTTGCCGGGTGGTCAGGCGGTGGCACAACTGCAGGTCGCGCAGATCGCCCAGCCGTGAGTGACGATGCGGGCATCGCCGGCCCGTTGCCAGGCATCCGCGGCCTCCGGCTCTGCTGGAGGACCTTCTGCTCTGTCGGCCACGACCACGTGGGACGACGGTGAATCCTCAAGGCGCCGACACCGTGCCGGCGCAGGTGAGGAGGTAGGAATGAAGGTCGGCGAGGTGCTCGGCTCTGCCGGGGATACGTTCACGGTCAAGAGGGTGTTCGGCGAGCCCTACGAGAAGGACGGTCTCACCGTGATCCCCGCAGCGGCGGTCCGCGGTGGCGCCGGCGGCGGGACCGGTCACGACGAGAAGGGCCAGGAAGGCGAGGGTGGTGGCTTCGGTATGACCGGGCGGCCGGCAGGGGCCTATGTCGTGAAGAACGGTGACGTCAAATGGCTCCCGGCGGTGGATCCGAACCGGATCTTCCTGACCGTCGGAGCGGCGGTCATCGCTTACCTGCTGATGAGGCCCCGGATGGCCCGGGCTCGCGCCCTTCCCCCGTCGTAGGCCGTTCGAGCGTGCTCGCCCGGTCAGGTCGCGCGGGCGCTGATCGTCTCGCCGTCCATGACTACGTTCCGCGTCACCTCAGAGCTTCCGGTTCACCCGCTGCCCGTTGTCCCGCACGATGTAGGCGGGATACACGCCCACGACCGTGCAGCGGGCCGGGACGTCCTTGACGATCACAGCGTTCGCCCCGACGGTTGTCCCCTCCCCGATGGTGACCGCGCCGAAGATCCGCGCTCCGGGTCCTACCCGGACGTGGTCGTGCAGGACGGGCCGGTCCGTCCTGTTGCTGTAGCCGATCGTGACCTGCTGATTGACCCAGCAATAGGCCCCTATCCGCTCCCCGTTGATCCTTGCTCCTTCGCCGTGCTGGATGAACAGGCCCGGCCCGATCTCCTTGGCGTTCAGCCGAAGCGTCGGCAGTGGCGGGTAGATCACCCGCAGCAGGTAGGACCAGGACCGCACCCGGTAGTAGAAGAGGTTCCGGAACTCCTGGTGCTCGACCAGCATTGTGTGCAGGCCCAGCACCACCGTCGACCCGTGCAGCTCGTGCTCCCGCATCCACACCTCGAGATCGACGTCGATGACCGCCCGGCAGGGCGCCAGGGCATAGGCCAGGAGGTGGAGAGACGACACCGGCAACAAAATGTAGCGCCGGACCCGCTTCAGGAGCCGCTTCACGGAGCCTCCCTCCGAGCTGCATCGGTGACTCGGCTCGCCCCGCGCTCATCGCCGACTGCAAGGATCCCGGGTCTTGTTCACCCGAGGTCAACAGGTGCGAGGATCAGAGCACCCTAGCCGCTGGCCGCCACGAGACGGAGGATCCTCCGACGCCTGCGAGCCTGGTGCGTTGGCGTCGAGGGCGCTTCATCTTCGGCGGTCCCAGCGGCGTCACCTTCCGGCGAGGATTGATTCGATCACCGAGCTGGCCGAAACGGGTTGGTGCCCGATCACCGATTCCAGCGTGGAATCGGTGACGGCGAATTCCCCCCGGCGGGCCGCACGGAACATGCTTAGCGTGAAATCCGCTGCAGCCGACGGCATTCCACTGTCGACCACGGCTGCTCGCCACTCGTCGTCGGCCACCACGACCCGCTCGATGGTGCGGCCGGTGATCTCACTGAGAATGCCGGCCACGTCGGTGAAGGTCAGCATCTCCGATGCCGTCAGCGGCGCCGTGACGCCATCGAGCACACCGTCGTCGGTGACCGCCACCGCGGCGGCTTCGGCCAGGTCCGCGTGCGCCGTCCAGGACACCGGGCCGTCCTCGGGGAGCTCCAGTCGACCCGATTCGATCGCCGGCTCGATGTAGTAGCCGAGGGTGGTCGCATAGAACCCGTTGCGCAGTGCGGTGAACGGGCTCTCCAGCCCTTGCAGGTACTCCTCGGTGGCGGCGTGCGTGAGTTGCGGCGGGAACAGTGAGTCGTTCGATGCGGCCTGGTGGCTGGTGTACAGAATCCGCCGTGCACCGACCGCGCGGGCCGCGTCGATGGCCGCGAGATTGGCGGCGACCGCGCCTGCCCCGCGAATGGACGCGGAGATGACGAGCACCTGGTCCGCGCCCTCGAAAGCATGCTCCAGAGTGGCGGGGGCGGTGAAGTCTCCCGACCGAACCCGCACCCCGCGATCTCTCAGCGAGGCTGCCTTGGCCACGTCACGGACGCTGACACTCAGCGTCTCCGCGGGAACGCGCGACAGCAGGCTTTCGACGATGCGGGATCCGAGCTGCCCAGTGGCACCGGTGACGACGATCATGCTTCTCCCAGCGGTGGATTTCCATTGTTAACGCTTTCAACGTATCATGGAAAATAGCAACGGAAATAAGTGAGTGTTATCGTTGGTTCATGACGCAAGCGCGGCCGGTGCATGATCACGGGGACGTCCGATCGGGCATCGTCGAGGCGGCCGCGCGACTGCTCCGAACTGAGGGCGCACACGCCGTCACGACCCGGGCCGTCGCCCGGCAGGCCGGGGTTCAGCCGCCGACCATCTACCGGCTCTTCGGTGACAAGGACGGGCTGATCGACGCCGTCGCCGAACATGTCATGGCGGCGTACGTCTCCGAGAAGACCGACGCCGCGGCTCGGCCCGACACCGATCCGGTTGCGGAACTGCACGAGGCGTGGCGGGCGCATGTGGCGTTCGGAGTGGCGAACGCCGAACTGTATGTGCTGCTCACCACCCCCGGCCGCGTCTCCCGCTCGCCTGCAACCGCTGCGGGTATCGAGGTGCTGCGGACCCGGGTGCGACGCATCGCGGCAGCAGGGCTGCTGCGCGTCGACGAACAACGCGCCGTCGACATGATTCATGCTGCTGGTACCGGAACCGTGCTGGCCCTGCTGAGCTCGCCGCCGGACGACCGGGATCCCGGACTCTCCGACGCCGTGTTCGACGCAGTGTCAGCAGCGATCCTCGCCACGGCACCGGTCGCCCAGGACACCGACATCAGCACGGTGACGGTGCTGTTCCTGACGGTGCTGCCCGACCTTCCCGGGCTCACCGATGCCGAGCGCGCGCTGATGGCGGAATGGCTCGGGCGTTCCCTGGCTCAGCTGCGGCGGGGTTGACCGGTCACTGCGCCGGCCGGCCGAGCGTGCGCCACCAGGCGTCATCGGGATCGTCGGTGCCCACGGAGTCGAGGTCTCCCAGCCGCTCGCCCGGCCGCGGGATCGCGATCCGGATGTCCTTGCCGGCGGCCAGGAGTCGCTCGACCGGCTCGCTCCAGGAATGCAGGGCCAGATCGAACGTCGCCCAGTGGATGGGCACGAACAGGCCACCCTTCAGGTCGAGGTGTGCCTGCACGGCTTCCTCCGGATTGAGGTGGATGTCGGGCCACTGGTCTCCGTAGGCGCCGATCGGGAGCACGGCGACGTCGAACGGCCCGTACCGCTCCCCGATGCCCGAGAAGGCGGCTGTGTAACCGGTGTCGCCGCCGAAGTAGACGCTGTGTGCAGGGCCGACGATCGACCACGAGCACCAGAGGGTGGTGTTGCGGCGCAGTCCCCGGCCGGAGAAGTGCCGGGACTCCGTGCAGGTCAAGGTCAGCCCACCGACCGTCGTTTCGTCGTCCCAGTCGAGCTCGATGATCCTGTCCTCCGGAACCCCCCAGCCGCGCAGGTGCGCACCGATGCCGAGTGGCACCAGAAACGGTGCCCGCTGGTGTGCGAGCAACTCGCGCACCGTCGGCAGGTCCAGGTGGTCGTAGTGGTCGTGGGAGATGACGATCGCGTCCAGCACCGGGAGGTCCCCGATATTGATCGGCACCGGGTGCAACCGGGCGGGCCCGACCACGGGTGACGGCGAGACCCGCTCGCCCCAGACCGGATCGGTGAGCACGAAGTGGCCGTCGATCTCCAGCAGGGCAGTAGCGTGTCCCAGCCAGGTGATGGCCAACGCGGCGGCCGTTGATGCGGGAGCCGCACTGACCAGCGGCACCGGTCCTGCTGGCTTTCCTTCGCCGCGATGCCGAATCAACGCGGGCAACATCGATGCCATATCGCCGGGCGCCAGGACATGGGAAGGCTCGGTGTTGTGAAAGGCGTCATCGGTGAAGTGCGGTGATGCGGCCGCATACGGACGGATCTGCGCCCGGCTGGCGCCCAGCGACGTGGGCAGGTCACGCGTCGCACGGCCGAGCCCTGTCAGGGTGGCGAGGGTCGCGGCGGCCGCCGTGGCGGTCAGCGCGACTGCGCCGGCGGAGGGTCGACGATTCGAGGAGGTCACTCGTCCAGTGTCACCCCTGCGCCGGTTGTCCTTTTCTGTCGCTGTGTCGCCACCGTGCTCCGTCGCTCCACGGGCACAGGTGCCCGGCGCTCCGCAGCCCACACTGCGATTTCGGTTCTCGAGGTGAACCCGAGCTTGTTCAGGATGTTCCGGACGTGGCTCTCCACCGTTCGTTCGGAGAGGAACAACCGCTCGGCGATCGCGCGGTTCGACAAAGATGCACCGACCAGCGACGCGATCTCCGATTCGCGCGGTGACAGTGCCGGACCGGCCGGCCGCGCCGCTGCAAGGTCGGCGAGCAGCCCGGTCCCGCGGGCCAGCGGACCCGGCATGTCGAGCCGGCGGAACTCTGCGGTCGCATCGGTTGCCAGGTCGAAGGCGTCCGCCAGATCGGTCAGGCCACCCTGCCCTGCAGCGCTTCTCGCCAGCAACGCCCGGGCGAGCCCGAGCCGTCCGAGCGCCGTCGCGGGGCGAGCGCCGATCCGTGCGTTCATCGCGATGCCGTCCCGGAACAGCCGTACGGCGTCGTCCACCCGACCGGCCGTCAAGGCGAGATCTGCCACCAGCACGGCATTGGAGCCATGGCTGTACAACGCTCCCGAGCCGTCGCCGCTGTAGTAAAGGGTGGTGGGGGCAAGCCCGTCGTAGACTGCGCCCGCTACCTCTGCGTCGTCGAGAAGTACTGCAGCAAAACCAATCTGAGCCAGCGTCGGGGCCCACCTGACGCCACGTGGATAGGTCCGCGGGAGGTCCCGGAACCGGTCGAACATGGCCCTGGCGGCGTCCGGATCCCCTGCCAATGCCGTCATGATCACGCCGCTGATCCAGACGACCGGCATGGAGGGCGAATGGTCGATGATGTCCAGGAAATCCGCCGGGAGTTCGGCAGGGTCGCCGCGAACCTGAGCGATCTGTGCGCTGAACGCGTGGGACATCCCCGCCAGCGAGATGTCCCCCATCCGATCGGCAAGTTCTGCCGCATCGCGATTGTGCCGGCGCGCTTGCGGGAAGTCGCCGGCCAGGGCACAACGAGTGGCCTGCAGTCGGTGATGATGCCAGCGGGCCAGCGGGGAACGACGACTGGTCGCGATCCGGTCGATCTCCGCAACCTCCCGGTCGACCTCGGCGAGGTTGCCCAGTTGGTAGGCAGCATCGACCCGCCAGAGATGGCCCCACAGCGTCGCCATCGGTCGGTTCGCGCCCTGACCGAGTTCGACGGCCCGCCTGCCGAGTTCCAGTCGCTGGGTCACCATGTCCGGCACCGATATCGCCAGATGACGCGCCGCGACGGCGTCGAGGATCGCGGTCGAATCACCGGTCCGCTCCGCTGCCGCCAGGGCCTCCGCGGACCGTTGCTCCGCGAGCGGGCCGCCCTCGTCCTCTGCGGTCGCGGCGGCGATCTGCGCCAGCAGTCTGGCCGCTGTCACCGGGTCGTCGTCCGATGCCACCAGCGCCCGCTCGCACAGTGTGCGGATCCGCCGGTTGAGGACGGGGGTCCCGATGCCCTGGATGACGAGCCCCGCGGCCGCCATCAGGTCGGATCGGCCCGCCGCTGCAGCCAGATCGCTGGCGCGGTTGCACGCGTCCAGGCTCGCCTCGATGTTGCCGGCGGCGAAATAGGCCTCCGCCAACATCACCGTCAGCGCGGCCAGATCGGCGATCGGCTCGGCGCGGTCGGTGGCGCAGCGGAGTGCAAGCTCGGTGAAACCGGCGGCGTCCTCGAAGGCGAAGGTTGAGCTTGCCTGGCTCGCAGCCAGTTTCGACCACCGAAGGCAGTGTTCGGCGGCTTCCGCGCCGGTCGCCCGGCGCCAGTGATTGGCGATGATCCCCGCAGCGACCTCCGGGGCGGCGGACTCCAGAGCCGTCGCGCACCGGCGGTGCCATCCGCCCCGGTCGGCCGCCGTGAGATCCGCGTAAACAGCGTCGCGCACCAGGGCATGCGCGAAGGCGAACTCCACCGGCCCGGTCGCTTCGCGCAGAACTCCGGCGGCGACGGCGGTCTGCAGCCCGTCGGTCGTCGGGAGGATCGGCCGATCGACGATCACGCTCAGCAGCGCAGGGTCGAGTCGCTCGCCGAGCACACTGGCCGCCGCCACCAGCTCCCTGGTGGGCGTATCCAGGGCGGCGGTCCGGGACGCGATCAGTCGACGCAGATCCGCCCGGCCGGCCAGCAAACGATCGATCGCCGCCGGGTCCGTCCCGACATCAGCGGACGACAACGCCTGGGTCACCAACTTCACCAACAGCGGATTGCCCGAGGTGCGCTCCCACAGGTCGGCCGCCAGAGCATCTCCCGCGGGGAAACCGGAGGTCTCCAGCCAGCGGCGGATGTCGGCGACACGCAGACCGTCCAGTGCGATCGTCGTGACGTTGCGAGCGCGGGCGAGGTCGGCGAGCCCGTCCGACAGCGCACCTCGCGTGCCCTGCCGGTAGGTCACGGCGACCAGCAGTTTCGACCGTTCGAGCTCGCCGGCAAGATGCCGCAGGAGCGACACCGATGTCCGGTCCGCCCAGTGCATGTCCTCGAGGACGAGCAGCACGCCTCCCCGGCCGGTCACCTCGCTGATCCGCTCGCACACGTCGACGAACATCGCGAAGCTCGTCCGTGCGTCCCCCGATGCGCCGCCGTCCGGTCCGCGCAGCGCGGACATCACGTCCGGCCAGCTGCGGCAGGCCCGCTGCCACGGCCAGAGAGCCGGGGCGCCGGCGTCGTCGACCGCGTACCCCCAGCCCGGCTGCAGGCCGCGGCCCGTTGCGCGCTCGGCGACGGCCTGGACGAAACAGCTCTTGCCGATGCCGGGGTCGCCGCTGATCAGCAGCAAACCGCCTGCTCCCGCGGCGGCGGTACTGATCGCGGCGTCGGCGGCAGCCATCGCGGCTTCCCGACCCACCATGAGGTCCACGTCCGAAGTATCCCGTTGACGGACCGGCATCAGTACCGGAATTCAGTGCCGGCACTACGTACCGGCACTGATGGCACCGGCAGCGATCCGGCCGATTCTCGAGATCACCACTTCGAGTACCGGGAGGACTCATGTACGCACAACTCACCTACTTCGACGGGCCGCGGACGCCGGAACTGGTTGCGGCCGCCGACCGCGCCGGCCGGGAACGCATCGAACCAGCGATCATGGCGCGCTCCGACCTCCGCGACGACATGGTGGCGGTGTACGAACTCCGCCGGCCCGACGGAGGGCAGGTCACCGTTGTCATCGTTGAGCACGAGGACAGCCTCGACCAGGCAGCCGAACTGATCATGAGCACGTCGTTGCTCCCAGGCGAGGACGCCGCGCTGCTGCCGGGACCGGACCGCGTCGAACGGTACGAGGTCGTCCACACCCTCGTCGGCGCATGACGGGTATCGAGATGGACACCTCGACAACTCGACACGGCGCGGGCCTCGGAACCGGTCACTGGGCCATCGTCCCGCGGAGCAGCACGGCCGGATTCGCGGTGCGCAACTTCGGTGTGAGCACCGTTCGCGGCATCGTCCCGATCAGTTCCGCGACGGTGGTCTGCGAGGGCGGCGAGCCGGGCGGCCGGGTGACGGCGGTACACGCCGATCTCGACCTCGCCGGAATCGACACCGCGAACGCCCGTCGCGACAAGGACCTTCGTGGCAGCCGGCTGCTGGACACCGATCGATACCCGGAGCTGACGTTCGACTGCACCGAGGTGCGCGCCACCGCCGACGGCTGGCAGCTCGCAGGGACCCTGAGCGCACACGGCAGCAGCACCGCAGTCACGGTCGACGCCGTCCGCACATCGGGTCCGGTCAACGGCCTGCTGACGGTGCGGGCGACCACCGGCTTCGACCGCCGCGAGCTCGGCATCACGGCGCCGCGGGTGCTGATCGGGTACCGGGTCGTCGTGGAGATCGAGGCCCAGTTCCGGGTGGGTTGACCCCGCCCCTGGGGCACGCTGCACGCTGGTGCGATGGATGAGTTGCTGCGGTCCGGCCCTGGCGGAGGCGGTCGGCCGGTGGTGGCGGGGTGTCGAGCGGGACGTCGGCGTCCGGCGGGAGCTCATCCGGTATCTCGACCGCTACCTCACCGGAAGGCAGGAACTGATGTACGACGTACAGCTGCGCGATACCCCCGAATTGAAGATGCTCACCGCCGAACGCAGGGTCAACGTGGACGGCCTCGACGAGTTCATCGACACCGCCACGGCGGCGATCACGCGGCAACTCGACGCGTCCGGCATTGTCGACCGGGCTCCACTGCGGGTGATCTACCACGGCATGGTGACGGAGGACAGTGACGGTCCGGTCGAGGTCGCCGTGCCGTTCGACGGATCGGTGGAGCCGGTCGGCGAACTCCGGGTCCGGTTGCAGAAACGGGGCGCCGAGGCCTACACGCAGCTCACCCGGGAGCAGGGTGAGTTCCCTGGCATCCTCGAGGCGTACGACGCGGTCAGCCGGTGGATCGACCGGCAGCAGTTGAAGCGCGCCGGCAGCCCTGCCGAGGTCTACTTCGCCGACCGGCAGGCCGAGAGTGTCGACGGCGCGCCCGCTCTCGACGTCGCGTGGCCCATCGAGCGGTAGGGGAATCGTCAGCCCAGGGTGGCGCCGAAGGCCAGCCCCAGTCCGTAGGTGATGGCCGCCGCACCGAGCCCGATCGCGAGCTGGCGCAACCCCCTGCGGAGCGGCGGCCCGCCGGACAGCACGCCGACGATGGCGCCCGTCAACATCAGTGCCAGGCCCACCAGCACGACGGCGGTGATCAGCGCAGCTGTTTCGCTCAGCCCGAACAGGAACGGCAGCACCGGGATGGCGGCCCCGGTCGCGAAGAAGCAGAAGCTGGACAGCGCGGCGCCGACGCCGGTCCCGACGACGTCGTGCCCCTCGCCGGACACGTCACCGGGATGTTCGAGCCGGCCGGGATAGTTCTGCAGCAGCTCGGCGGCGAGTTCCTGCGCTTCGTCGGGCGGCATCCCGCGGGCCCGGTACACCAGCGCGAGTTCATTGGCGTTGACGTCCAGCTGCGGGACGGCGGTGTGCGCGGACGGTCCAGGTGTCGACGCGGCGAGCAGCTCACGCTGCGACCGGACGGACACGTACTCGCCGGCGCCCATCGACAGCGCACCTGCCAGCAGGCCGGCAAGCCCGGTCAGCAGCACCGCCTGGGTAGAGACGCCGCCGCCGCTGACGCCGAGGACGAGCGCCAGGTTGCTGACCAGGCCGTCGTTGGCGCCGAAGACCGCGGCCCGGAAGGTGCCGGACACCCGAGCCCGACCGCGGGCGGCCAAGCCCCGGACGACCTCTTCGTGCACCCGTTCGTCGGCCGCCATCGCAGGGGTGGCGTCGGTGTCGTGTTCGTACGGAGATCTGGTCTCCGCCCGCTGTGCCAGGGCGAGGACGAAGACCGAACCGAAGTGCCTGGCCAGCCACGCCAGGACCCGCATCCGCACGTCACCGCGCCTGGCGGGACCGATGTCGTCGCCGAGCAGGTTGGCCCAGTGCGCGGCGTGCCGTTCTTCGGCGTCGGCGAGCTCCAGCAGGATCTCCCGTTCCTCGCCCGTACGCCGGCCGGCCAGGTCGCGGTAGACCTTGGATTCCTCCCGCTCGTCAGCGAGCCGGCCACGCCACTTGCGAAGTGCCGCCGGAGTGGCGGCCGGGGAGCGCTGGGAATCACCCGCTGACGTCGACATGCGGCCAGTTTCCCAGATCCGGCCGCCCCTCCCGACCTCCCGGATCGCCGGTTCAGCCGTCGCCGGCTCGCTCGGCCTCGTCGATCGCGGCGTCGGTGAGGAGCGGCATCAGGGCGAGCAGGGTCAGGGTCGCGACGCCCATGACGGCGAACACCGCGCGCAGCCCGAAGAGGTTGGCCAGCAGGCCGGCGAGGAGCGCGCCCAGCGGCATCGAGCCCCACGCGACCAAGCGGTAACCGCTGTTGACCCGGCCGAGCAGCCGGTCGGGGCTGATCCGTTGGCGGAGCGACACGGTGATCACATTCCAGAGCACGATGGTCAACCCGCCGACGAAGGAAACCCCGCCGATGACGAACGGGTTCGCGGTCAGCGCAGGCACCCCCGCCATCGCGGCGCCGGCGACAACGGTCATCACGAGCGATCGCGAGCGACCCAGGCGCCGTTCGATCCGGTCGGCGATCACCGAACCGAGCAGTCCGCCCACCGCTCCGCGGTCAGCAACAGCCCGAACCCCGGATCGGTCAGCCCGCCCGCGGAGCCGGGACCGACCAGGTACAGGACGAGCACGGCGAACGATCCGTTGATCGTGAGGTTCGAGACGCCGGTCATCACCGCCAGGGTGCGCAGCACCCGGTTGCCCCAGAGGAACCGCAGACCCTCGGCGATGTCCGCGCGCAGGGTGGTGCGCACGGCTCGTTCGATCCGGAACGACCCACGGATACAGAGCAGCGCCCCGATGGCCAGCAGCCACAGAGCCGCCGGAGCGAGGAATGCCACCCCGACCCCGAGCACGACGAGAACGCCGCCGAGCGGTGGTCCGATGAACTGGTTGGCGGTGAGCTCGGCCGCGTACAGCCGACCGTTCGCCTTCGACAGTTGCTCACGGGCAACGACCTTCGGCAGGAACGACTGGGCGCACGTGTCATACACCGTCTCCGCGGCGCCGACCCCGAACGCGACGACGAACAACGCCCACAACGCGCCCACGCCCGACCAGACAGCGATCGCGAGGCCGGCCAGCAGCACTGTGCGGACCCCGTTGGCGCCGAGCATCGCCACCCGCCGGTCCCACCTGTCCGCAAAGGCGCCTGCCGGCAGGGCGAACAGCAGCCACGGCAGGCTCAGCGCGAAGGCCAGCCCCGCGATCAGCGTGGGCGACTGGGTGTACCGAATGGCGATCAGCGGCAGGGCCACCTTGAAGACGCCGTCCGCGAGGTTGGACAGGCCCGACGACACCCACAGCCATCGGTATCGCGGGCCGAGCGGGGCATCCGCGGCGCTCAACATCGTTGAAGACTGGCAGGGTCCGACGACGCCCGTGTCGGCCGGCCGGTGTGCGGCGGCGAGTCAGGGGAGCTCACGTTGAGTCGGCCGCAAGCATCTCTTCAGCGGCACCTCCGACACTGGGCGCACCACAACCTGCGGAGGATGCTGTGCGTTTCGGAATTGCCCTGCCACCGGACGGGCCGCTTGCCGGGGGAACCGCGCTCGAAGCTGCGGCCCGGGCGGCTGACGAGCTCGACTACTCCTCGGTCTGGGCGGCGTCGCTCCAGCAACTGCTGGCGGTCACCGCGGCCGCGGACCGGGTGCCGACCGGCCTGGTCGCAACGGGCCGCGAGGCCTGGGATGACGTCGGCCCGCAGGCCATCCGACTGTTGCGGTCCCGGCTGCGCTACGTCGGTGGGACGCCCCGGGCGCTCCTGGCGGCCCGTCGCGCGCTGCCCGGGTCGCTGCTGCTGGACACCTCCGACGCCGCGCCGAACGCGGGCCGCGCCGATGATGCGGGTTTCGGCGGGGTGCAGCTCGACGGCTGGAGTCCGGGTCTCGGGTCGCCGCTGGTGCTCCCGCCGCGCCGCGCGGTCGGCTCGCGGTTGCTGCTGATCGTTCGGATGACCGGATCGGCGACGACCGCCGACCTCCGGGCCGCGCTGGAGGGGCGGGTGGACGAGCTGGTGGTCGGGTTGCCGGACGCGGACACCCTCGACGAGCAACTGGCCGGCTTCGCCGATGTCGCGGAACGGGTGGCGGCGCTGACCCAGACCTGGGTCGCTCAGCCGGTCCGCTGACGGCTCCGGAGCTGGGCGGCCTCTTGCTCGATCCGGGCGCGCGCGCCGTAGCTCTCATGTTCGGTGGCCACCGCGGCTGCCAGCCGGATCGCCTCCTCCGCTGCCTCGTGGTCCCCTTCCGCTGCCGCGAGGTGCGCGGCCGCCAGCTCGACGAACGGCCGGTAGGCCAGTTCCCAGCTCGTGGCGAGCTCCGTCCGCGCCTGCACCAGGAAACGGCGGGCGGCGTCCAGTGCGCCCGCCTCCACCAGTGCCTGGGCCGCCGCCGCGTACAGGCCGGAGAGCATCGTCCGGCCGCCGCCCTGTTGCATGTGCTCCTGCCCCAGGGTCAGCAGCGCCATCCCGGCGTCGAGATCCTTGCGCTGCAGCAGGCTCACCGCGGTGTACAACTCTGCGGACGCGGACCAGAAGGACAGCAGCATGTCCGGGTCGGCGGCCGTCATCCGCTCCGCGAAGACCCGAAGACCGTCCCGGTCGCCGACGGCCAGCGACGCCGCCGCCCCGAAAAGGCTGATCACCATCCGCCCGAACGGCAGGTCCTGGGCGAGGTACTCGTGCTCGAGCCCGGCCCTGTCCAGGCCCTCGGTCATCGCTCCGGCCCAGTACCGGTATCCCCTGCTGGTGAGGAAACCGTTCAGATAAAAGCCCGCCTCCCGCGCCTCGCCGGCCTCGGTGAACTTCTGGATCGCCCGTTCGATGTGCTGCCTGGAACTCTGCATCCGGCCGAAGTGCCGCTCGCTGAAGCCGCGCATGGATGCGACGCCGGCCTGCAGCAGCGGGTCGTCGATGTCGGAGATCAGTGCCTCGGCCTCCTGCACGAGCCGCTCGGCCCGCTCCGGTCGGCCTCCGGTGTCGCAGCCCGCCCAATCGGCCCAGATCACATCGAGCAGGATGTCCGGGCGCTCGGTCGACTGCGCGAGTTCACGGGCGCGGCGGATCAGGGTCGAATCGGCGTTCACGGCGTATCCGTGCAATGCGGCGTTGACGAAACCGAGCTGGCGCAACACCCGGAGTTCGGCGAGTGCGCCCTGTTCGCCGGCGGCCCGGTACAGCGACCCGGCGCGCTCGAGCAGGGATTCGGCGCTGACCAGGGCCTGCCGCTTCAGCGCCACCTGCGCGGCGCGTTCCAGGGCGTGTGCGGCGCGGCCGCTGGCTCCGACCGCCGCGGCATGCCACAGGTGGTCGGCGATGATCTCGGCGGTGTCGTCGTTCTCTCCGACCGTGGCCAGCAACCCGTCCGCGGCGCGCAGATGCAGCCGCGCCCTGCGCAGCGACGACAGACCCTCGGACAAGGCCTCCCGGACGAGTGCGTGGGTGAACCGCACGGCACCGGGGGCCGTCGACGGGATCTCCAGCAGCCGGTGCAGCAGGGCGGGGTCGAGGTCGTCCAGGCACTCGTCCAGCGGTCGGTCGGCGACGGCTGCGAGCAACTCGACATCGACCTGCCGGCCGAGGACAGCGGCCACCTCCAACAACCGGCCGGTCGCAACGGGGAGCCGGCTCACCCTGCGCCGCAGCACATCTCGAACCCCGTTCGGCACCGCCGCGGCGCGGACCGCCGCCGCACCGCCTACACCCTGCTCACCGATCATCCGGGCCAGCTCGGTCGTGAAGAAGGGGTTGCCCTCCGACCTCGCGTGCACGGCGCTGACGACTTCCGGCGGCATCGGCGTGCCGGTCGTCCGGGCCAGCAACTCGCCGGATTCGGCCGGCGACAGGCCGCGCAGACTGATCCGTCTGGTGCCGGGCTGGCGGGTGATCTGCGCCAGCGCCTCCACGACGGCGTCGTCCCGGCCGACCTCCAGGTCCCGCACCGTCATCAGGATCAGCACCGGAGCGGTCCCGGTCCGCGGGCCGAGGCCGCTGAGCAGGTCCAGCGACGCGGGGTCGGCCCATTGCAGGTCCTCGAGCAGGATCACCAGGCCGTGGTCCGCGGCCAGTGCCGTCACCGTCTCGGCGACGCTGTCGGCGACGGCGGCGGCGACGACGCTCGGTGCTGGACCGGCCATCATCTGACCGGCCCCCTCGAGGATCCGGCCGGCCGCGTCGGGGAGCGAAGCCGGCTGCTGGTCGGCCGTGCGGAAGAGCTGTAGCCACGGCCCGTAGGCGGGGGCGGCGCCGCTCTCCAGGGTGCCGGCCGACAGTGACGCCGCACCCGCCGCGGCGGCCAGTTGCAGGGCCTCCTGCGCCAGTCGAGTCTTGCCGATGCCGGGCTCGCCCTCGATCACCACATAGCGGCAGCCGCCGCCGCGCAGTGCCTCCGAGACGGCCGCCGCCACGGCTGCCCGTTCGGCTTCCCGGCCGATCAGCGGCTCGGACCGGGGAACCGCTCGGTGCTCGACATCCCTGATGACGTCAGGGCTCTCGCGCACCGCTGTATCGGCGCGGCGGGTTCCTGCGGTGACGGTGGGCAGCGGTGACGCTTCCGGTGCGACATCCAGATCCAGTGCCGGATCCTGGTCGAGGATGCGCGACTGGAGTTCGCGGAGTTCGCGACTGGGCTCCAGCCCCAGCTCGTCCCGCAGGATCCGGCGGCCCTCGTCGAGCACGGTCAGTGCATCAGCCTGCCGTCCGGACCGGTACAGCGCCAGGGCCAGCAGTGCGCGCAGCCGTTCGCGCAGTGGTGAGCGCCCGACCTCCTCGTACAGGTCGGCGACCACCGACGCGGCGCGGCCACGGCGCAGTTCCGCGTCGTAGAGATCCTCGGCGGCCGCCAGTCGGCGTTCCCCGAGCCTGGCCGCTGCCGCCCTGACGAAGTCGGCATCGGCGTCACCGAGAACCTCGCCGCGCCACAGCGCGAGGGCGTCGGCGAGGACCGTCGCGGCGCCGGCGGCGTCCCCGACCGCCAGCAGTCGGCTGCCCTCGTCGGCGAGCCGCTCGAACCGACGGGCGTCGACCTGTTCTGCGGGAACGTCCAGCCGGTAGCCCGATGCCTCGAACCGCAGTCGCCTGGAATCGGTCGGCCCGAGGGCTCGTCGGAGCCGCGAGATGTACGTCTGCAACGTCGCGCCCGCCCGTTCGGGTGGCTCAGGTCCCCACAGCGTCTCCAGCAGGGCGTCCGCGGGAACGATCCTGCCGTCGGCCATGACCAGCCGGGCGAGAACCAGCCGGGGCATCGGGCCGCCCAGATCGATGGGCTCCCCGTCCGGGCGCCGCGCCTCCAGCGGTCCCAGGACCTGGAAGGACAGTGCATCCGGCACCGGTGGACATTAACACCGAACCGGACGAGCCGGTCGGTCCGGTCATCGGGCCGGCGGCCGTGAAACCGACGCGAGCACAGCGTCTTCCGGCCCGCGATTGTGCAGGGTTCGAAGGTTCAGCCCCGTCAGCCAGAGGACGTCGCCCACACCGAAGCTCCGCCGCGATCCCGACATGGTCTCCAGTTCCACAGCGCCGTGCTCGACGATCACCAGGGCGTCGCGCCACACGGATTCGTCGAACGGCTGCGACGAACCTCCGGTCAGCACCACCCGGCGCACGACGAACGTCGGCCACAGCCTGCCGGCGATGTCGGGCGGGTCGCCGTCGCCGGCCATCACGGCGCGGGATGACGAGCGAAGGCGCAGTGCACACGGATACCGACATTCGCGGAGGGGTCAAGTCATCGAAAGGGCATACTCCAGCGATGAGGTTTCGGGGCACGCTGCAACTGGCCGGCAAGACCGCCACCGGGATCGAGGTTCCGGTGGACGTCGTCGAGGGCCTCGGGTCGGGCAGGAAACCCGCGGTGACGGTGACCCTCAACGGCGGCCACACCTACCGGTCGAGCGTCGGGTCGATGGGCGGCGTGTTCATGCTGCCGGTGAGCGCGGAGCACCGCGCGGCGGCCGGTGTGGCCGCCGGCGATGTCGTCGACGTCCAACTGGAACTGGACACCGAACCGCGCGAACTCGTTGTGCCGGCGGATCTGTCGGCAGCACTCGATGCCGACCCCACGGCCCGTGCCTTCTTCGACGGCTTGTCGTACAGCAACAAGCGGCGGCATGTGCTGGCCATCGACGGTGCGAAGACCGAGGAGACCCGGCAGCGCCGGATCGCCAAGGCGGTCAGCATGTTCGGCGAGAGCCGGAGCTAGTCGATTCAGTTCCTGGCCGGCAGTTCCTGCACCGCCCAGTGGTTCCCGTCGGGGTCCTTGAAGTAGACGAAGGCGCCCCAGTCCAACCGGTCGATCTCGGTCGCGTCGACGCCTCCGGCGACCAGGTCGGCCCTCGCGGCTTCGATGTCGTCGACCACCACCTGAAGCCCCTGAACCGAACCCGGGGTCGCCGTCGTCAATCCGATCCCGAATGCGATGGAGCAGGCCGACCCGGGCGGGGTCATCTGGACGAAGCGGAGCTCGTCGGTGACCGTCTGGTCGTGGTCGGCGTTGAAGCCGGCCTTGACGTAGAACTCCTTCGCCCGATCGACGTCGCTCACCGGAATGGTGATCAGTTCCAGCCTCATGTCCACCATGAGTTCCTCCTCGCTTCGGATGTCCCCGGACGGCCTCGCCGACCGGCCCCGCCACGGTATCGAGCGGTACCGACAGCGCCCGTCAGCGCGCCAGTTGTCCGACCGCTGCGTCGAAAACCCACGGCAACCGTTGAGCGGCGGGGACCAGGGACCGGCGGATCAGCGGCCGGCCGCTGGCCCACAGCAGTGTCGAGGTCAACGCCCGGTACCGCCTGGATTCCCGCAGCCAGCGGGTTTCGTAATCAGCGGGGCGACCTGCGGCCACGCAGTCGACCAGCGACCGGGCGCAGGCCAACGAGACCGCGATGCCCTCACCGGTCAATGCGTCGACATAGCCGGCCGCATCCCCGACGAGCAGGACCCGGCCGGCGACGCGTCGGCTGGTCCGGCGGCGCAGCGGGCCGGCCCCCCGGACCGGGCCTCCCGCTGCCCAGTCGAGCCGGTCGGCGAGCGCCGGGAAATGAGTCAGCTGTTCGTCGAAGGGCACCCGGTCGCTACTGAGCACCGCGACCCCGACCAGCGACGGCCCGACCGGTGTCACGTAGGCCTCGGCGTGCTTCGACCAGTGCACCTGCACGAGGTCGGACCATGGTGGGACGGCGAAGTGCCGGCGCACCCCCCACCGCCGGTGGGACCTGCGACCGGCGAGATCCAGGCCCAACGAGCGGCTGATCGGTGAGTGCAACCCGTCGGCGGCCACCAGGTACCGGGCCGTGAGACCCGCGGCGGTGACGGAGGTCTCGCGCTGGCTGATGTCCGTCACCCGCCGGCCCTGCACAAGGATCCCGGCCGCCGTCACTGCCGACAGCAGTGCCGCGTGCAGGTCCGTCCGTCTGGCCCCGATCCCCGATCCGGAGTGGAACAGTGACTCGGCGCTGTGCTTGCCGTCGAAGTACCCGATACCGCGGAACTCCCGACCGGGCGGTTCCACCCCGAGCCCGCGAAGCGCCACCACCGCGCCCGGCATCAGGCCCTCGCCGCAGGCCTTGTCGATCGGTGACGCCCCCGACCCTGCCCGCGGATCGACCACCGTGACGTCCAGGCCCCGCTGAGCCGCGAACAGCGCGGTGGCGAGCCCCGCCGGGCCGGCGCCGGCGACCAGGATGTCGATCATGGGCTCGCCAGCGCGAGAGCGCGTTCCTCCTCGCGGATCCGGACCGTCAGCAGCCAGGCGTTCAGCACGGTGAAGGTGACGGCGGTGATCCACGCGGTGTGCACCAGGGGCAGTGCGATGCCCTCCACGACGACGGCCACGTAGTTCGGGTGCCGGAACCACCGGTAGGGTCCCCGGTCGACCAGCGGCAGGCCGGGGATGACGACGATCAGCGTGTTCCACCGCCGCCCCAGCGTGGTGATGCACCACCAGCGGAGCCCCTGAGCGGCGAACACCAGGACCACCATCGTCCAACCCAGCGCGGGCAGGAAAGGCCTGTCCAACAGCCATACCTCGAGGATGCAGCCGAGCAGCAGCGAGAAGTGCAGGACGACCATCGCGGGATAGTGCCCGCGGCCGTACTCCCTGCCGCCGTGTTCGAAGGCCCAGCCGAGGTTCCGTTTCGAGACGGCCAGTTCGACCAGCCGCTCGACGCCGATGGCCAGCACGAACAGCGTGTACGCGATCACCGCTGCTACCAGCGCAGCAGGACGAGTTCGGAGGCGAAACCCGGACCCATCGCCATCAGCACTCCAGGGCTCCCGGGGGGCGGTGGCCGATCGCGCAGGGTGTCCCGGAGCACGTGCAGGACGGAGGCGGACGACAGGTTGCCGACTTCGGCCAGCGATCGCCACGTCATTTCCAGGGCATGCGGTCCTACGCCCGAGTTCGGCCTCGATCGGCCTCGATGATCTTGGGACCGCCAGGGTGGCGAGACCCAGGCACCGATGTCCTGCACAGTCAGGCCGTGGGCGCCGAGCAGGGGCGCGGATGTCGGGACCGAGGTACTGGTGCACCAGGTCGGGAACCTCGGCGGTCAGCACGATCCCGAACCCGTCGCTGCCGATGTCCCAGCCCATCACGCCCTGGGTGTCCGGGTACAGGTGGCTGCGGGTGGCGAGTACCCGCGGCCCGACCACCGAGAGCCGGTCGGCCCGCTCCGAGCCGACGGCGACAACGGCGGCTGCCCCGTCCCCGAACAGCCCGCTGGCCACCAGGTTCGCCATCGAGGTGTCACCGCGCTGCACGGTCAGCGAGCAGAGCTCGACCGCCAGCAGGATGCCCACCTGGTCGGGCCAGCCGAGCAGGTAGTCGTGCAGCCGGGCGATGCCGGCCGCGCCGGCAACACAGCCCAGACCGAACAGCGGGACGCGCTTGACGTCCCGGCGGAATCCCACCCGCGCGGCGATCCGGGCCTCCAGCGAAGGCACCGCGAGCCCGGTGACGGTGGTGGAGAAGATGACATCGACGTCGTCCGCCGCGATCCCGGCGGCCTCCAGGGCGCCGTTGACGGCCCGGACGGCCAGTTCGACGGCTGCCTCGATGAAGGCGTTGTTGGCGTCGGTGAAGCTCTCGAGCTGCGCGTACTGCTCCAGTGGCAGCGCCAGATACCGGCTGCCGACCCGGGTGTTGGTGTGGATCCGCCGGACGACCTCGTGGTTCGTGCCGTCCCGCAGCACCTGCTCCGCGACCGCCTCGGTGATCTTGTCCTGCGGGTAGCGGTACGCCGGAAGGACCGCGTGTACGGCCGCAAGGCAGGTCATGCAGGCCACAGTACGGTGACGCGTGCGGGCCAGGTCAGCGGCGGGAGGTCGGGGATGACGGAGCACCGCGCGGGTGCCGTCCCGCCGGCCGGCGTCCTCAGGGCGCTGGCGTTGTCCTGCCATCCGGTCCCGACGATCGCGGTGACCGCGATCAGTGCAGGTCTTGCTGCGCTCGCCGGGTTGTCGCTGGGAAGGGCCGCGCTGATGGTGGCCGCGGTGTTCGCCGGTCAACTCTCGATCGGCTGGTCCAACGACGCCATCGATGCCGCCCGCGACCGTGCGTCCGAGCGGAGCGACAAGCCGGTGGCGCGCGGCGCTGTGTCGCCGCGGACGGTCGCGATCGCGGCGGCTGCCGCACTTGTTGCCGCCGTTGTGCTCTCGCTCGCCCTCGGCTGGTTGCCGGGCCTGGCGGCACTGACCGTGGTCGCCTGTGGGTGGGCGTACAACCTCGGGCTCAAGGGGACCGTGTTGTCGTTCGTCCCGTACGCCATCGCATTCGGGATCCTGCCTGCGGTCGCGACGCTGTCCATGCCGGAACCCGCGTGGCCCGCGCCGTGGGCGATGGTCATGGGCGCCCTGTTCGGTGTCGCGGCGCATTTCGCCAACGTGCTTCCCGACCTCGACGACGATCTGCACACCGGGGTCCGTGGCCTGCCGCACCGGATCGGTGCCCGCGCGACGGCGGTGGCCTGCGTCGTGCTGCTCGGTACGGCGTGCCTTGTCGTCCTACTGGGAACGTCAGGTGCTTCCGGGATCGCGACCTGGCGGTGGGTAGCGGCTGTAGCGCTGGTGGTGCTGGCCGGTGCCGGGGTGGTCGTTGCGCTGCGCCGACCGGCGAGTCGCGGGCTGTTCCTGATCGTCATCGTCACCGCCCTGATTGCCGTCGTGCTGTTCGCCGTCTCCGGTCAGGCACTCACCTGACTCTCACCACACACCCCGTTTGGCGCTGTGCGATCAGCACTGAGCGTGACGTTGTGGTGGCGGCGTGGGCGGTTTGCACCGCCCTATCCGTTTCATCGGAGCCGAATGGCTTGCCAGCTCCGACCTGCTGTTTCCGCTCTGTTTCAGGCCTTGCCCAACGCCGCACCAGGGAGCAGTCTTTCGCGTCAGGCGATGCCTTCGCCTACAGGGTGTCACTGAGTAAAGGAGTCGGGACAGTGGCTGCACCAGCAGAGCTGCACAAGGGATTGAGTCAGCGGCACCTGACGATGATCGCCATCGGCGGGGTGATCGGCGCGGGCCTGTTCGTCGGCTCCGGGCTGGTCATCCTCGACACCGGTCCGGGGGCCTGGTTGACCTACGCCATCACCGGCGTGCTGATCATCATGGTGATGCGGATGCTCGGCGAGATGGCGGTGGCCAATCCCTCCACCGGGTCCTTCGCGGATTACGCGCGGCGCGCTCTCGGCGGTTGGGCGGGATTCTCCGTCGGCTGGCTGTACTGGTACTTCTGGGTCATCGTCGTCGGCTTCGAGGCAGTGGCCGGGGCGAAGATCCTCACCTACTGGGTGGACGCGCCGCTCTGGCTGCTGTCCCTCGGCCTGATGGTGTTGATGACGGCGACCAACCTGTTCTCGGTCCGTTCGTACGGGGAGTTCGAGTTCTGGTTCGCCGGCATCAAGGTCTTCGCCATCGTTGCGTTCATGGTGCTGGGCACGCTGTACGTGTTCGGGATCTGGCCCGACAAGGCGATGGATTTCTCCAACCTGACGTCGCACGGCGGCCTGTTCCCGCTCGGTGTCGGAGCCGTCTTCAGCAGCATCGTCGTGGTCATCTTCTCCATGGTCGGGGCCGAGATCGCCACCGTCGCGGCCGCGGAATCAAAGGATCCCGCCCGATCGATCGCGAAGGCGACCAACTCGGTCATCACCCGTATCGCGATCTTCTTCGTCGGGTCCATCTTCCTGTTGTGCGTCATCCTGCCGTGGGATTCCAATGAGGAAGGCGCCTCGCCGTACGTGAGCGCGCTGACCGCGATGGGCATCCCCTACGCCGATCACGTGATGAACGCGGTCGTGCTGACGGCCGTGCTGTCCTGCCTCAACTCCGGTCTGTACACCGCATCCCGGATGCTGTTCGTGCTGGCGGCGCGGCGGGAGGCACCCGTCTCGTTCATCACCGTGAACAGCCGAGGCGTTCCGATGGTGGCCATTCTGGTGTCGACGATCGTGGGCTTCCTGTGCGTCATCGCGGCCGCCGTGTCGCCGGACACCGTGTTCGCGTTCCTGCTGAACTCGTCGGGCGCGATCATCCTGTTCGTCTACCTGCTGATCGCCGTCTCCCAATTGGTGCTCCGCCGGCGGACGAATCCGGAAGACCTCAAGGTCAAGATGTGGCTGTACCCCTTCCTGACGATCGCCACCATTGTGGCGATGCTCGCCGTGCTGGTGCTGATGTACACCGACGCATCGGTGCGGCCGCAATTGCTGCTCAGCCTGCTGGCCTTCGCCGTCGTGCTCGGTCTGTACGCGCTGACGAAGTGGCGGGGCGGATCGGTGGGCAAGGACTTCGATGACGCGCCGCAGGCGGGCGGCACCAAGGTGCTGGTGCTGGCCAATCAGACGGTGGGTGCGGCGGAGTTGCTGGACGAGCTGCGCGCGATCGACGCGGACGGCAAGGCGCAGTACTTCGTCTCGGTGCCGGCCAACCCTGTCGACACCGGCCAGGCCGAGCACTCGGGTGCGGTCTGGGTGTGGGAGGAGACGACGAAGGCGGCTCAGGAGAGGCTCGATTCGACGCTGGGCATCCTGCGCGGCGAGGGCCTCGACGCGAACGGCGAGCTGGGCGACCACCGTCCGATGCACGCTCTGGAGGACGCGGTGAAGGAGTTCTCCCCGGACCGCATCATCATCTCCACGCACGCCCACGGGCATTCGGGCTGGCTGCGTCAGGATCTGGTCGAACGCGCCCGCAAGAAGTTCGACGTGCCGGTCCGGCACGTGGTGGTGGGGGTGGATGCGAACGTGCCAACCTGATCGCTCGCCTACGGTGGTGCCCATGTTGAAGTTCGACGGAGCGATCGCCGGCATGGGCACCACCTCGGGCACCCGGCTGGTGGTCGGGATGTGGCCGCTGTCGCCGTTCGGCTCCGTCACCGACGTCATGATCGAGCGGGCGGACGGGCACCGGATCCTGCTCGCGCCGACCCGCGAGCTGGCCGACTTCATCAGCGCGACGTATGAGTTCGACGAGGTCAGGGTGACACCCGTGCTCCGCGTCCGGGACGGAAAGAAGTGGATGGTCAGCACCGACCAGTTGGCGCTGACCTTCGACGTCGCCGGCCGTCCCGCGCTGGGCTGGCTGCTGTTGGCGGTGCCGAGACGGCTCGCCCGTGCCCGCTGGTGGGCGACCGCGCAGGACCCGATCGCGAAGCTGGTGTTGAAGGGAGTTCGGACCCGGGGAACCGCGGGCGTCGGCCGCAAAGAGTGGTACGCGGCGTTGGACCTGCACCGCATCGGATCGCTCAGCGCCCGTTTCGACGGCTCGGACCTCGGGGAGCTGCAGCCGGTGAACCCGCCGGTTCGGTTCGGGTTCGGTTCGACGCCCGCCGAACCGGCGCTGGTCCGGGTGCTGACCCAGCTCGCGGGCGCCGACCTACCCGCCGAGACCACCTGAGTGCCGGAGTTTCCGCCCTCGACACACGCCGGTCACACCGGCGCTGGACGCTTGACCGATGGTGAGGCTGGAAGACCTGCAGGTCCGGCAACTCGGTGAGTGCCGGCACGAGTCGGCACTGGCCAAGTATGTCGGCGGGCGGAGAACCAACGACCATTACGTCGAGGAATCGGACCGGGTGCTGTTCGACGACACCATCCAGTTGCTGGAGGGGCACGGCGTCCCGTTCGACCGGCTGCCCACACTCGAACCGGGCGGCCCGCGGCGCAAGGTGTTCCATCGACCCGGCGGGACCCGGGCGGCGATCGTCACCTGTGGAGGGCTCTGCCCCGGGCTGAACGACGTCATCCGCGGGTTGGTGATGGAGCTCCATACGCACTACGGCGTCAGCGATGTCGTCGGATTCCGCAACGGGTTCGCCGGGCTGGTACCGGCGCTGGGATACGAACCTGTCGTGCTCAGCCCCGAACGGGTGGCCAAGATCAACACGCAGGGCGGAACCATTCTCGGCACCTCCCGCGGCGCGCAGGACCCGCAGGTGATGGTCGAGCGACTGCTCGAGTTGGGCATCGACATCCTGTTCGTCATCGGCGGTGACGGGTCGATCCGCGGGGCCGGCCGGATCGCCGAGGTCTGCCGGAGCCGCGGCCTGCCGATCGGGATCATCGGCATCCCGAAGACAATCGACAACGACATCCCTTTCATCGGGCAGAGTTTCGGATTCCAGACCGCTTTCACGGTCGCGGCCGAGTCGATCGCCGCCGCCCAGGTCGAGGCGCAGTCCGCGATCAACGGGGTCGGGCTGGTGAAACTGATGGGCCGTCATGCGGGTTTCATCGCCTGCTACGCCGCCCTCGCCAACCACCATGCTGATTTCGTGCTGATCCCGGAGGTCACCTTCGCGCTGCACGGCGAATCGGGTTTCCTGGCGGCGCTGGAGCGCCGGGTGGCCGAGCGGGGGAGTGCGGTCGTGGTCGTCGCGGAGGGGGCCGGCCAGGAACTTCTGCCGGCTCGGGAAGACGGCACCGATGCCTCGGGCAACCGGTCGCTGCGCAACATCGGCAGGTTCCTCGAGTTGGCGATCGTCGAGCACTTCGCCTCCCTGGACCGCGATCTCACACTCAAGTATTTCAAGCCCGGTTACGCCATTCGGTCGGTGCCGGCGAAGGCGCACGACTCGGTGTACTGCGTGCGACTGGCGCAGGCCGCCGCGCATGCCGGGATGGCCGGCCGGACCGACATGGTGGTCGGCCGCCGGCACAACCGGTTCGTGCACGTTCCGATCGACATCGTTGTCTCGGTGCGCAACCAGGTCGCCCCCGATGGGGACCTGTGGCTCAGCGTGCTGGAGTCGACGGCTCAGCCGCTCGAGATGCGGTGAGCATCTCGTCCACCGGCGGGCTCGGCGGCGGGCTGCCGTTCCCGAACGGCGAGCCGCCGAGCCGCTCCCGGTCGTGCGGCTCCAGCCAGCCCGACAGGTCCGGACCCTTCGGCACGATCCCCGACGGGTTCAGATTCGTGTGCACCTTGTAGTAGTGCTCCTTGATCTGGACGAAGTCGGTGGTGTCCCCGAATCCCGGTGTCTGGAACAGGTCACGCGCGTAGCCCCACAGCACCGGCATCTCGCTGAGCTTGTTCCGGTTGCACTTGAAGTGGCCGTGGTAGACGGCGTCGAACCTGGCCAGGGTGGTGAAGAGCCGGACATCGGCCTCGGTGATCGTGTCGCCGACCAGGTAGCGGCGGCGGGTGAGCCGGTCGGTCAGCCAATCCAGCCGATCGAAGAGCCGGTCGTAGGCCCGGTCGTAGGCCTCCTGGCTGCCGGCGAAACCGCACCGGTAGACGCCGTTGTTGACATCCCGGAACACCACATCGTTCACCGCGTCGATCTCTTCGCGCAGCACCGTCGGGTACAGATCGGGAGCGCCCTCGCGGTGGAATGCGCGCCATTGGGTCGACAGGTCGAGGGTGATCTGCGGGTAATTGTTGGTGACCACCTCGCCGCTTTCGATATCGACAATGGCGGGGACGGTGATGCCGAGCGGGTAGTCGGGGTCCCGGGCCAGAAAGGCCTGCTGCAGCCGTTCGATGCCCAACACCGGGTCGACCCCGCCCGGATCGAGGTCGAAGGTCCAGCTGCGCTCGTCGTGGGTGGGACCGCACACCCCCAGTGAAATAGCGTTCTCCAGGCCGAGCAGGCGTCGGACGATGGTGGAGCGGTTGGCCCACGGGCAGGCCCGGGAGACGACCAGCCGGTACCGGCCGGGCTGGACCTTGAATCCGTCACGGCCGTCGGTGGTGATCCGGGTGGTGATGTACCGGGAATCGCGAACGAATTCGCCGCCATTGCCGTTGCCCAGTTCGTTCGCGGGAGCCATTCGCCTGTCCTGTTACTGGTCGTCTGTCGCGTTCTTTCGTCGCGTCTCTCCTTGAGCATGCCCTGTCACATCTGCACGAAACATGGAGGGCGCAGACTGTCCCCGTGGCAGCGCGCACGGTCGGGGTCGAAGAAGAGCTCATGCTGGTGAATCCGGTTGACGGGAGACCGGCGTCCGCAGGAAACACGGTGCTCGAAGTCGCCCAGGAATGGTTGGGGCCGGACGGCCGGATCGACCATGAGTTCAAGATGGAGCAGACGGAGATCGGTTCCTCGCCGACCGTCGACATCGGCGCTTTGCGCGATGAGTTGCTCGAACTGCGTCGGGGAGTCGCGTCCGCGGCGGGCAGCACCGGCGTCCACGTGGTTGCCGTCGCCACCAGCCCGTTCAAGGTCCGCCCGACGGCGACGCCGAACGAACGCTACGACCGCATGGTCGAGATGTTCGGGATCATCGCCCGCCAGCAGTTGACGTGCGGCCAGCACATTCACGTTTCGGTCAACTCACCTGAAGAAGGTGTCGCGGCGCTGGACCGGATCCGGGGCTGGTTGCCGGTGCTGACGGCGATCTCCGCGAACTCCCCGTTCTGGCAGGGCCAGGACACCGGATATGCAAGCTACCGGTCGATCGTCTGGGGACAGTGGCCGAGCGCGGGACCGACAGAGGCTTTCGTCGACATCGGCGGTTATCAGCGGGCGATCGCAGGGTTGCTGGCAACCGGCGCGGCGATGGACGACGGGATGGTCTACTTCGACGCCCGGCTGTCGGCGACCTATCCGACGCTGGAGATCAGGGTGCCGGACGTCTGCACCAACGTGCGCGACTCGGCGTTGATCGCGGCGCTGGCCAGGGGCCTGGTGGAGACCTCGGTGATGGAGTGGCAGCACGGCAAGCCGGTCCCGGCGATCCGGATAGAGGTACTGCGGGGGGCCGCCTGGCGGGCGGCCCGGTTCGGTCTCGGCGGTGAGCTGCTCGACCACCGGACCCGTGAACGGGTTCCGGCCTGGGCGCTGGTGGACGCCCTGGTCGAACACGTCCTGGTGGCCCTGCGGGAAAACGGTGACGCGGACTTCGTCTTCGACGAGCTGGCCAGGCTGCGCCGCACAGGCACCGGCGCCGATCTGCAGCGCGGCGAGTTCGCCCGCCGCGGGCAGCTGACCGACGTCGTGCAGCACGCCGCGCAGCGCACGCTGGAGTAACCCGGCCCGCGCCGTAATGCTTCAGCCGGCGGCCTTCGTCCTCGGCTTGCGGGGCGCCCTGGTTGTGGACTTCGACGCTGCGGTGTCGGACTTACCGTTGGACGAGTCGGCGTCCTGGTCGGATTTCGTCGCGCGGGACCGTGTCGTCCGGCTCGGGCCGGAATCTGCTTTCGAGTCCGACTTCGAACCTGTGCTCTTGGCGTCGCCCTTGTGGCGTTCCACGCTGCGCTGCAGGGCGGCCAGCAGGTCGACGACCTCGGCGTCCTCGCCCTCGTCCTCCTTCTCCGGGGTCGTGAACGCCTCGCCACCTTCGAGTTTGGCCTCGATCAGCTGCTGCAGTTCGACGCGGTACTCATCGGTGTAGTCCTCCGGCCGGAAGTCGTCGGCGAAGCTCTCCACCAGCATCGAGGCCATCTTCAGCTCGGCAGGTTTGATCGTCACCGACTCGTCGAGGGAGGGGAACTCGGCGGCCCTGACCTCATCCGGCCACAGCAGGGTCTGGATCACCAGCACGTCGTCACGCACCCGCATCGCGGCGAGCCGGGTCTTCTGCCGGAGCGCGAAGTTCACGATCGCGATCCGGTCGGTCTGCTCCAGCGTCCGGAGCAACAGCTTGTAGGCCTTCGTCGATGACGACGCGGGCTCGAGGTAATAGCTCTTGTCGAAATACATCGGGTCGATCTGGTCGGCCGGCACGAAACTCTCGACCTCGATCTCCCGGCTCGCGTTGGACGGCAGCTGGGCGAAATCCTCGTCGGTGAGGATCACCGTCTGACCGTCGTCGCTGTCGTAGGCCTTGGCGATGTCGGCGTACTCGACGACCTCGCCGTCGATCTCACAGACCCGCTTGTATTGGATCCGGCCGCCGTCCTGCGCGTGGACCTGGTGGAAACGGACGTCCTTCTCCTCGGTGGCGGAGTACACCTTGACCGGCACGTTCACCAGTCCGAACGCCACGGAGCCTTTCCAGATCGATCGCATGTGCCCATGATGGACCTTCGGACTTGACCGAGCCAGACCGATTCCCAAGATCGAACTCTCAGCAACCGAAGATCAACAGGAGGTGCGCGGCGTGGCGGGGGATTCGGCGACCATCGAGCTCGACGGCCACCGGCTCGCACTCACCCGGCTGCGCAAAGTGCTGTATCCGGCGACGGGCACGACGAAATCGGATGTCATCGGCTATTTCGCCGAAGTCGCGCATGCGATGATCCCGCATCTCGCCGGGCGGCCGGTGACCCGCAAGCGGTGGCCGGACGGGGTGAACACGACGCCGTTCTTCCACAAGGACATCGGCAAGGGCGCGCCGTCCTGGGTGACCCGCAGGGTGATCGTCCACTCGGACGGCCCGAAGGCGTACCCGGTCGTCGACTCGCCGGCCACCCTCGCGTGGTTCGGTCAGATCGCCGCACTGGAACTGCACGTGCCGCAGTGGCGGTTCGGGTCCGCCGAGCTGGACGAAAGCAGCTTCGACAGCGCACACCCGGACCGGGTGGTGTTCGACCTGGACCCGGGGCCCGGCGTCGGTCTTGCCGAGTGCGCCGTCGTCGCGCAGGCGGTCAGGAAGAGGATGCGCGCCGCGCCGCTGGTGCCGGTCACCAGCGGGTCCAAGGGGATTCATCTGTACGGCCGGCTCGACGGCACCATGACCTCCGATGACGCGTCCCGGTTCGCCCGGGAGATCGCCGAGGCGATCGAGCAGGACATGCCCGGCAAAGTCGTTTCCCGGATGGCGAAGGTGCTCCGGCCCGGAAAGGTGTTCATCGACTGGTCGCAGAACAACGGTTCCAAGACCACCATCGCGCCGTACTCCCTGCGCGGCCGGGATCGGCCCACCGTCGCGGCGCCGCGCACCTGGGAGGAGCTGGCGGACCCGGACCTGCGTCACCTCGACTATTCCGAGGTGGTGGCGCTTCTCGCGGAGGCGCCGGATCCCATGCAGGGCCTGGAGACCGGCGACAACGACGGCGCCGAGCACCGCTCTCGGCCCCGACGGCGGTCCCTTTCCACGAACCGGATCCCGGACAGCAAGCTGGACAAGTACCGCTCGATGCGGTCCGCCGCCAAGACCCCGGAACCGGTCCCCGAGCCCGGCTTCCTCCCGCACGGCAACGACAACACCTTCGTCATCCAGGAACACCATGCCCGCCGGCTGCATTACGACTTCCGGCTCGAGCGCGGTGGCGTCCTGGTGTCGTGGGCGATCCCCAAGAACATTCCAGCCGACACCGGGCAGAACCGGCTCGCCGTGCAGACCGAGGACCACCCGCTCGACTACGCCGATTTCGCCGGCATCATCCCGCGGGGCGAGTACGGCGGCGGCACCGTGACCATCTGGGACGCCGGCACCTACACCACCGAAAAATGGCGCGACGACGAGGTGATGATCGTCCTGAACGGGCAGAAGGCCCGCGGCCGGTACGTGCTGATCCGCACCAAGGACAACTCGTGGCTGATGCACCGGATGAAGGACCAGACGCCCGACGGCCCGGCCTATCTGCGAAAAGTCGAGAAGGTGAAAGCTCCGCCCGAGCCACCCCATGATCTCGGCCCGATGCTGGCGACAGCCGCTACCCTGCAACAGTTCTCGGACGATGGCAGCTGGCGTTTCGAGGGTAAATGGGACGGCATCAGGGCGATCGCGACGTTCGGTCCCAGGGGGCTCACCCTGCACAGCCGGGCCGGGAACGAGTTCACCCACGCCTATCCCGAACTCCAGGAACTGACCGAACTGATGGCCGGTCACAGCGGCGTGCTGGACGGCGAGATCGTCGCGCTGGAACCCAATGGGCGCAGCAGCTTTCCCTTGCTGCAGCGCCGGATGAATCTGGTCGCCGCCCGTGACGTGGCCAGGGTGCGGCACGAGGTCCCCGTGCAGTTCTGGTTGTTCGACGTCCTGCACCTGGACGGGGTGTCGTTGCTGGACAAGCGTTACGACGACCGGCGACGCATTCTCGAGGTGCTGCCCATCTCGGGCGAGATCTGTCACGTCCCGGCGCAACTGCCGGGCCCCGTCGGAGAGGCGCTGCAGCACAGCCTCGAGCTGAAATGGGAGGGCATCGTCGCCAAGAAGGCGGACTCGACCTACCTGCCCGGCAAGCGATCCCGGAGCTGGTTCAAGATCAAGAACTTCATCGACGTGGAGGTGGCGATCGTCGGTTGGCGGCCGGGCGCCGGGCGACGTGAAGGATCGCTGGGTGCGTTGCTGGTCGCTGTCCCCGGTGCCGACGGCCGGCTGCGCTACGCGGGCAAGGTGGGTACCGGCTTCACCGACGTGGTGCTCGACCAGCTGGTGGCGACGCTGAAGCCGTTGCACCGCAGCACTTCTCCGGTGGCGGACACGGTGCCACGGGTGGATGCCCGGGACGCGAACTGGGTGGAACCGATACTGGTCGGCGAGGTCACCTACACCGAGTGGACGCCGGACGGTCGGTTGCGCGCACCGAGCTGGCGGGGGCTTCGGCCGGACAAGTCGGTGGCCGATCTGGCGCCGACCGTTCAGCTCCCGTGACCGAACAGCCCACGGGCGCATAACGCCGTGAGCCACCCGAATGCGGTCCCCACGAAGATCCGCTGGAACACGCCCGATCGATCGACCAGGTGCGGCTCCTGGCCGAAGCCCGCCGACGCGAGACCGAAAGCACCCAACGCCACAACCGCAGATTTCGCGGAGTACAGCGCCCACCACTTCCGGCCCTGGCGCCGAGAACGCCAGGCGTCGAGCACGGCGGCCGCAGGCAGACCCAGGAACGTGGGCACCGACAGGAGGTCGTGCAGGAGTCCGGAGGTCGAACGCTCGGTCAACTGATCCGGTGTCCCGGGCGGGTAACCGTTGACCGGGTCGGTGGTGAAGGCGCCTGCGCCGACCAACCCTACCGCGGCCGCCCCGACGAGAATCGGCACAGCCCGGTTTCCCCCGGCCGCCGACCGGGCAAGACCAATGGCGGCGCCCCCGTACAGGGTGCCTGCCACCAGGAAGTTGGCGGTTTGCACCAGGCCACCGGGGCCGAGGGCCAGCGAGCTGACCGGATGCCGTCGCGGGCGATACCCGGGTCGGCGCGCACCTTCTACGAGTGCGGTCGTCAGGAACAATGGACCGGCCAGCACGCCGCCTGCTAGCAGCCCCGTCGTTGTGCGATCGACCCCGGTCATCAGCGTACCTGATCCCGCCAGCTGAACCGGGGCTCGAAACCCAGTACGCGCTTGGCCTTGTCGATGCTCAACAGAGTCTCGGTGCCGGTCAGCTCACGGGTGACACGCACGTCCGGGAACACCTCATCGACCAGCGAGGCGCTGCTCCGGCTCATCACCGTGTCCGCGTTGGCCACGATGAAGACGTCCATTCCCTTGCGGTCGGCCTGCAGGGCGAGCCGGACGGCCTGCGCGCCGTCACGGGCGTCGATGTAGCCCCAGAGGTTCCACATCCTGCTCGTCGGATCGGCGTCGTAGCCGGGAAAGGCCGCGTAGTCGGCCGGGTCCATCACGTTGGAGAACCGCAGGCCGGTCATCGAGAGATCAGGGTTCCACCGGCAGTACTGGGACGCCATCTCCTCCTCGAGGGTCTTCGCCAGCGAGTACGCCGAATGCGGCCGCGGGTGGTACTCCTCGTCGACCGGGATGTACGGCGGCGGGGTGCTGGGCCCGAACGGAAGCCCCAGCACCGTCTCGCTGGAGGCCCAGACGATCGTGCTGATGCCCGCGGCCCTCGCGCCCTCGAAGACGTTGTAGGTGCCGGTGATGTTGTTGTGGAAGGTGGCCGCATTGGTGGTCAGGCCGGGCGCGGGGATGGCGGCGAGATGCACGACGGCGTCGATGCTGTCGTACCGGTCGTCCACCCGCTGCAGGGCAGCGGCCGTCTGCCCGTAGTCGGTCAGGTCGACCTTGACGAACTGCGCCCGCGGATCGGACAGCGGGACCCGGTCCAGATTGACCACCTGGTAACCGTTCTCGATCAGGTCGGTGACGACCGCCCTGCCGAGCTTGCCGCTGCCGCCGGTCACTGCCACTCGTGTCTCTGCCGCTGGTGTTGTCGCGTTCATGGGGTCAGTCGAGCATCCGCCGCCCGGGCGGTGCAAGCCGGGGTTCGAGTCAGCGTTCGGCGCCGGTGACGAGCCAGCGGTCGCCGCGGTACCGCACGCCCAGGGTGACGGCGCGGGCACCCATGAAGGCGACGGTGAACGCCACCCACAGCCAGACCAGGCCGGCGGCGCCGCCCGGTGCGAACGCCCCCACCGCCGCGGCCGCGGGTAGGTACACCACCAGCGTGATGACGCCCGCGCCGGCGAGGTAGACGCCGTCACCAGCGCCGATCAGTACCCCGTCGAGGACGAACACCCACCCCGAGAGTGGTTGGGACACAGCCACCACGATCAAGGACGCGGCGACCGCGGCGCGTACCTCCGGATCGGGGGAGAAGGCCGACCCGGCGACGGCGTGCACCAGCAGCACCCCGCCGCCGATCACCACACCGGCCCAGACTCCCCAGCGGAGCATCGCCGCCGTCAACGAACGGGCGGCGACCCGGTCACCCTCGCCGAGAGCCTTGCCGGTCAGCGCCTGTGCGGCGATCGCCAGCGCGTCGAGCCCGAGCGCCAGGAAGTTCCAGATGGCCAGCACCACCTGCTGGGCGGCCAGCGCGACGACACCCTGCCGGGCCGCGACGACGGTCGTAACGATGATCGCGAACCGCAGGGTCAGGGTGCGGATGAACAGCGGGATCCCGGCCCGGCCGGCTCCGCGGATCAACCCCGCGTGCGGGGTCAGCGGCGCCCCGGTCCGCCGGGCCTCGACGGCCACGACCGCGATCAGCACCGCCGCCATCAGGGCCTGGGTGATCACCGTCCCGATCGCGGAGCCGGCGACGCCGAGCTGCAGCCCGATCACCAGCCAGAGGTTCAGCCCGACGTTGACGACCGCACCGACGACGGCGACGAGCAACGGCGTCCTGGTGTCCTGCAACCCGCGCAGCACCCCGGTGGTCGCCAGCACGGCGAGCATGGCCGGTACACCGATCAGCGATATCCGCAGGAACGTCACGGCGTAGTCGCTGACGGCCGGGCCGCCGCCGAACCAGCCGATCACCGTGGGGGCCAACGGCCAGCCGATCAGCAACACCGCCGCGCCGATGATCACCGCGAGATACAGCCCGGCGATGCCGAACCGCAGCGCCCGGTCCGGCTCGCCGGCGCCGAGAGACCTGGCCACCTGCGCCGTCGTGCCGTAAGCGAGGAACACCGAAAGGCCCACTACCGTGCCGAGGACGACCGACGCGATCCCGACCCCGGCCAGCTGCTCGGTGCCGAGGTGCCCGACGATCGCGGCGTCGACGAGCAGGAACGTCGGTTCGGCCAGCAGCGCGCCGAGTGCCGGGACGGCCAGCCGGAGGATCTGCCGGTTGAGGCCGGGCTGCGGCGCGGCGGGTTCCGTGGACACGGGTGGTCACTGTGCCATTCGCGGGAGCGGTCGCAGCAGCGGGCCGATACCGTCGTCAGGCGGCGGACGGGATGCTCCCGACACCAGGTGCCGCGTCGCGACGGGATCTGATGTGACCGCGAGCAGTGCCGGTTCAATGGCAGGGAAGACCGTGGTGATCACCGGCGGCACCGGCGGCATCGGCAGGGCGACCGCCGAAGGATTGGCCGAACTCGGTGCGCAGGTGGTGATCACCGGCCGCGACCCCGAGCGGACCGCATCAGTGGCACGGCAAATCCTCGCGGCCGGCGGGAGCGGCAGTGTCGAGCCGATGGCGGCAGATCTGTCGTCACAGCAGGAGGTCCGCCGGCTGGCGGCCGAACTCGTGCAGAAACATCCGCGGATCGACGTGCTGGTCAACAACGTCGGCGGCTACTGGAATCACCGGCAGGTCACCGCGGACGGCCTGGAGCGTACGTTCGCGCTGAACCATCTGGCCCCCTTCCTGTTGACGAACCTGCTTCTCGATCCGTTGATCGCCGGCGCCCCGGCCAGGGTGGTGACCGTCTCCTCGAACGCGCACGCGATGGGCCGCATCGACTTCGACGACCTACAGGCAGAGCGGTCCTACTCCGGTGCGCGCGCCTACAACCAGTCCAAACTCGCCAATGTGCTCTTCAGCTACGAACTGGCCCGCCGGCTGGCCGGCCGCGGTGTGACGGCCAACGCGCTGCACCCCGGTGTGGTCAGCACCGGGTTCGGCTCGGAAGATCCCGGCAGGCTGCAGAAGCTGATCATGCCGGTCGGCCGGTTTCTGCTGAAGACTCCCGAGAAGGGTGCCGAGACGTCGATCTACCTGGCGTCGTCACCGGACGTCGAGGGCGTGAGCGGCCGGTTCTTCGTCAACAGCAAGCAGAAGAAGTCCGCCCCGCAGAGCTATGACCGGGATGACGCGCTGCGACTGTGGGACGTGAGCGCGGAGTTGGTCGGTGGCATCTGAGCCGTACCCGACCGGTCGTCTGCGACGGTGCTGCTCCCGCGGTGCCGAGACGTTTCCGCGGGAACGTTTTCCGGCCGCACCGGCGAAACCCCAGCGGTAGCCCCGGAAGCGCGTTCCCGCGGGAACGTTTCTTCTCCCAACGCCCGCCTTTCGTCCGGCAAATCGCCACTGTCGGTGCCGTGGACTACTCTCGAACATGTGTTCGATTGAGGTCAGGGGATGGCAGATGATGGGTTTCCAGACAGGCGACGAAGGCATCGACGGCGACGATGACATCGGTGACGGTGACCTGTCGTTGATGTGGCAGAGCGCCCCGAAGCGCCGTTCCCGGCCCGCCGCGCCGGCCCAGGAGTTGCGGGTTGTCCCGGTGATGCCGGTGGATGCGCCGGGTGCTGTCCCGCTGGAGGTTTTGGAGTCGCGGATTTGTTCTTTTGCGGGTCGGTTGGCGGCGTCGACGGGTGAGTGGTTGCGGTTGGTCGCGGAGTTCGACCGGCGTAAGGGGTGGGCGCTGTGGGGGATCAAGTCGTGTGCGCATTGGTTGGCGTGGGCGTGTTCGGTGGCGCCGGGTGCGGCCCGGGAGTATGTGCGGGTGGCGTCGGCGTTGACCGGGTTGCCGTTGTTGGATGCGGCGTTCGCGGCGGGCCGGTTGTCGTATTCGAAGGTGCGGGCGGCGACCAGGGTGGCCGACCGGGTGCCGGAGTCGACCCTGTTGGAGCAGGCGTTGGTGCATACCGCGTCGCAGTTGGAGCGGCTGGTCCGGGCGTACCGCAAGGTCGACGGTGCGGGCCGGGAGCAGCAGCAGCGGCGGCGGGCGAGGTGGTTCTTCGACGAGGACGGGATGCTGGTGCTGACGGCGCGGTTGCCGGCGGACGAGGGGGCGATCCTGGTCGCCGCCCTGGAACAGGCCGACAGTGCCGCGGAATCCGAGCCGGATGCGTTGATGGCGTTGGCGCACACCGCGTTGGCCGCCGGTGCGGTGGACAGTTCCGGTGATGACCGGCACCTGTTGGTGCTGCACGCCGACGCCGCGGTGCTGACCGGGGCATCGGAGGACCCGGAGGGGGTGTGCCGGGTCGAGCACGGCCCGGGGGTGGAGGTGGCCACGGCGCGGCGGGTTGCGTGTGATGCGGCGCTGGTGGCGTTGATCAATTCGGCGGTGCCGGGGGAGCAGCTGCGGTTGGGCCGGAAGACCAGGAAGATCTCACCGGCGTTGCGGCGGGCGTTGCGGATCCGCGACGGGGGGTGCCGGTTCCCGGGGTGTCACCGGGTCCGGCACCTGGAGGCCCATCATGTGGTGCACTGGCTGTTCGGTGGGCGACCGACCTGGACAACCTGGTGTTGCTGTGCCGGGCTCATCACATGTCGGTGCATGAGGACGGGTTCACCGTCACGCCCGTTCCCGACAGCACCGGGTGGATCTTCCGCCGCAAGGACAGCACCCCGATCGCGCAGAGCCCGGAACTCACACCGGGTGCACCGCTGGGCGACCCCCCCGACCCCGACCTGATCCGACCCGGCTGGCGCGGCGAAACCTTCAGCCTCACCGACTCGGTTGGGGTCCTTTGCCAGGAATCGGAGACGCCATGACTTCCTGTGCGACCCGCAGGATCGCGGCCACCGAAAGGTCCACGTCGTGTTCGGTGGTCGACCAGTTCGAGACCGAGATGCGCATCAGCCGGCGGCCCCGCCAGGTGGTGCCGCCGAGCCAGCACGTCCCCTCCCGCTGCACGCCCTCGACGGTCGCATCGGTGTTCGCGTCCGACCCGAAGCTGACCAGCACCTGGTTGAGCACAACGTCGTTGACGACATCCACGCCGCCCGCCGACAACCCGGCCGCGAACGCCCGGGCGTGCCGGCAGCAGCGGTCCACCAGCTCGGCGACGCCGTCCCTGCCGAGCTCGCGCAGTGCCGCCCAGACAGCAAAACCCCTTGCCCGGCGGGACGATTCGAGGACGTAATCAGAGGGCGAGTGCACAGCGCCGGAGCCGACCAGGTAGGAAGCGGTGTAGGACGCCGCCGCTGCGTGCGTCGCCGGATGAGCGGAGAAGACCAGGCCGGAGTCGTACGGGACGTTCAGCCATTTGTGGGCGTCGCAGGCCCACGAATCGGCCAGTTCGATGCCGTCGACCAGTCCCGCGGTGGCCGGATTGGCCGCCGCCCAGAGGCCGAAGGCCCCGTCCACGTGGACCCAGCCGCCGTGTGCCTTCACCAGTTCACACGCCGCGCGCAGGTCGTCACAGGCCCCGGTGTTGACGTTGCCCGCCTGTAGACAGACGACCGTCGGACCGGCCGGCTGGGAGTGCAGAACCCTTTCCAGATCAGCGATGTCGATAGCGCCGTTGGTATCGGCCAGCACCGGCTCGACGCATTTGTTGCCCAGACCCAACAGCCGCAGCGAACGGTCGATGGTGGCGTGCCGCTCGATGCTCGCCAGCACCCGCAACCGCGGTGCGCCGGCCAGGCCGTCCTGCTCGACGTCCCACCCGGCCTGTTCGAGTGCCGCATGCCGTCCAGTGGCCAGGCCCACCGTGTTGGCGGCCTGCGCGCCGGTGACGAATCCGACGGACGCGCCCGGAGGGATGCCGAGGAGCTCCTTCAGCCAGCCGCCGGCGACCTCCTCGGCAACACTTGCGGCGGGACTCGACACCGCGTTGAACGCCAATTGGTCCCAGCCGACGGCCAATATGTCGGCGGCCGTCGCGGCCGGCAGCGACCCGCCGACGACGAAGCCGAAGAACCGTGGCCCGGCCGAGGCGACCAGGCCCGGCTCGGCCGCACGGATCAGTTGCTCCAGCACCTTTTCGGGCGGTGTGGGATCGGCGGGGAGGGGGCCGCCGAAGGCTGCGCGCAGCGCGGCGGCACCGATCATCGGTGCGACCGGCCGCTCTGTCAGAGAGACGCGGTACTCCGCAGCGGCGTCGGCGGCGCGGGACAGCAGGTTCGGCAACGCATCGGGCTCGGTTTGCACGGACACGGACGCTACGCGCGCCTGACATCCTCGGCTTGACCTCAATCGCGGTTCAACTTCTAACGTCGGGTCGCGCCCTTCCGCGGCCCGATGAGTTCGGCGGCGGCCGGAGGTCACCCGAACAATGCTGGTGCGACAGAGGTTGGAGGTGCCCCATGGACATGGAGGTCACCGCATGGAATTCGCTGTACACGACGATGACCGCGCAGGAGGAGCGCAGGCCGATCTCGAAGGCGACCCTCCGCCGGATCGCCACCTTCGCCCGGCCGCATCGTCGCCGGCTGTCCTGGTTTCTGCTGCTCAGTGTGGTGACGGCAGCGCTGGCCGTCGCGACGCCGGTGTTGGCCGGCCAGGTGGTCGACGCCATCGTCGGCGGCTCGGAGCCCTCGGTGGTGGTCCGGATCGCTGTGCTGATCGCGGTGATCGCCGTGCTGGAGGCCGGCCTCGGCCTGCTGACCCGGTGGTTCTCGGCGAGCATCGGTGAGGGGCTGATCCTCGACCTGCGCCGGGCCGTCTTCGATCACGTCCAGCGCATGCCCATCGCATTCTTCACCCGCACCCGGACCGGCGCGTTGGTCAGCCGGCTGAACAACGACGTGATCGGCGCGCAGCGTGCCTTCAGCGACACCCTCTCCGGCGTCGTGGGCAACCTGGTGACGCTGGTGCTGACGCTGGTGGTGATGATCGGCATCTCCTGGCAGATCACCCTGCTCGCCCTGCTGCTGCTGCCGGTCTTCGTGTTGCCCGCCCGTCGGATGGGGACGAAACTCGCCCGGCTGGAACGGGAGGCCGCCAATCTGAATTCCGCGATGAGTACCCAGATGACGGAACGCTTCTCGGCTCCCGGGGCGACGCTGGTGAAGCTCTTCGGGCGGCCCGCACGGGAGTCGGCAGAGTTCGCCGCGAGAGCGGACCGAGTGCGGGACATCGGCGTCAAGACCGCAATGGTGCAGTGGGTGTTCATCACCGCGCTGACCCTGGTGTCCGCGCTCGCGCTGGCCCTGGTCTACGGCCTCGGCGGCGTCTTCGCGCTCGCCGGGACGTTGGACGCCGGGGCCGTCGTCTCCCTCGCGCTGCTGCTCACCAGGCTGTATGCCCCGTTGACCGCACTGGCCAGCGCCCGGGTCGAGGTGATGAGTGCGCTGGTCAGCTTCGAACGGGTCTTCGAGGTTCTCGACCTGACCCCGCTGATCCAGGAGCGTTCCGGTGCGGCACCGGTCCCCGACGGGCCCGTGACGGTGGAATTCGACGATGTCCGGTTCGCTTACCCGTCGGCCGACAAGGTGTCATTGGCTTCACTCGAGGAGGTCACCACGCTGGACACCCGCGGAGGCGTGGAGGTCCTGCACGGCGTGTCGTTCCGTGCCGAGCCGGGCCGGATGATCGCTCTGGTCGGAACATCGGGCGCCGGGAAATCGTCCATCGCCCAACTGATTCCCAGGCTGTATGACCCGGACGCCGGCACGGTGCGCATCTCCGGGGTGGACATCAGGGACCTGCGGACCGATTCGGTGCGCGACACCATCGGAATGGTGACGCAGGACGGCCACCTGTTCCACGAGTCGGTGCGGGCGAATCTGCTGCTCGCGCGTCCGGAGGCATCGGAGGAGGAGCTGCTGGACGTGCTCGAGGGGGCGCGCCTCGGCCCACTGGTCGCATCGTTGCCGGACGGGCTGGACACCGTGGTGGGTGAGCGCGGGTACCGGCTGTCCGGTGGCGAGCGTCAGCGGTTGACCATCGCCCGCCTGTTGCTCGCCCGCCCTCGGGTGGTGCTGCTCGACGAGGCGACCGCCCATCTGGACTCGACGTCCGAGGCCGAGGTCCAGGCGGCCCTGGCCGAGGCGCTCGCCGGCCGGACGGCGATCGTCATCGCGCACCGGTTGTCCACGGTCCGGGCCGCCGACCAGATCCTGGTGGTCGAGTCCGGCCGGATCGTGCAGCGCGGCACCCACTCCGAACTGCTTGCCGAGGGTGGCCGATACGCCGAGTTGTATCGGACGCAGTTCGACCAGCAAGCACCCGACGCGGCGGCCCTCCCTGTCTGAGCGTCACTGTTGCGGGGCACCGCTCACACCCTGCCTGCCAATCGAAACGGCGAAAACGCACCTTTGTCGGCCCTCGGAGCAGCCGAAATCGACGCCTCGATCCCTGGAACGGGCGTCATTCACCTCCCAGCGCGTCGTCGACGATCCGGGCCAATTGCCTGGCCAATGCGGCGTCCGATTCGGCACGCACCGCGACGTCGCCGACGCCTCCGGCGGCGCGTTCGGCCCGGTCGACGGCAGCCTGCCATTCGCGGGACATCGGCACAGCCAGCCGCAACATCAGCTCCCGCGCCCCGGCCAGCAGCGGGGCGGCCACCGGATCGCCCTGCGCGGCGAGGACGCAGCCGAGACCCAGCAGTACCTCGGCGCACTCCCGATCGGCGGTGACCGGTCCCCCCCGCCGCAGGCTGTGCAGGAAGTTTTCGCGCGCCCTGGCGAGATCACCCGCGCCGAGCGTGGCCCAGCCCAGATTGATGGAGAAGCGCAGCGGCGCAGGGGTTTCCCGGCCAGCGGCCTGCGGGAGATCCGTTGCCACGGCGTCCAGGACGTCGACCGCGTCGGAGAAACAACCGAGATTGACCAGCGCCAGCGAGAGTTCCAGCGCCGCGGTCAGCCGCCGGGACGCCCACGGCAGTTCTGGCAGCAGGTCAGTCGCGCGACTGGCCGCCGCCAGTGCGGTTGTCCGGTCGCCCGTGACGGCGTGCATCAACGCCTGGGTGCTCAGCGCCTGGGCGAGATAGTCCGGGCCCCACTGTGCGGCGATGTGCACCGCGAGGTCGGCGTCGGCCGCGGCTGCCGCCGGATGGCCGCTGAGCCACTGCTCCACAGCCCGCACCGAATGGGCCAGCACCACCGATTCGGTGTCCTCGGACGGGTCGAGAACCGTCAGTGCGTCCGCGGTGTCGGCCAGGATGAGAGCGGGATCCTGGTTGTGCAGCAGCGCCGCGCGCCTCACCTGCAGCCGAGCCCGGCCGCGGGTCGGCAGTGCGGGGCTTGCCAGGGCGGATCCGAGCCATTTCGTCCCGGCCAGCCGTGCGCCGGAGAGCTGCCAGTATTCGGCGAGCGTCAGGCCGATCTCGGTTGCGGCGTCACCGTCATCGTCGGCGAGGGCGCCGGCCAGGGCCTGAAGGTAGTCCTCCTGGTGCTCCCGGACGTCGTGGAACAACTCGTCGCTCCCGCGTTCCCGGCTCCAGCGGTCGGCGAACCATCGCCGGTGCCCGACACGGAGCTGGGCGAGCTCGGCCGGTGGGACGGCGTCCATGGCGAGCTCGCGAAGAACGGTGAGCAGCCGGAAGTGCAGTCGGCCCGGGTCACGTCGATCGACCTGGACCAGGGCGTCTCGAACAAGCGTGGGCAGGATGGTGTCGACGTCCGCGCCGTTGTCGCCGTCGAGCGTCAGTATCGTCCGTGCCGACTGGCGATCGAAGCTCCCGGCGAAGACGCCCAGTCGACGAAACACCCTCTGCTGCAGCGTGTTGAGCTGGTCCAGACTGGTCGCGAACGTCATTCGCAGGGAACGCTGCCGGCGCCGCCGGGTGCCTTCGGCGGGCACATCGAGCGGTGATCGGACCAGGTCCACGAGCTCGCTCAGGCTGCGTCCGGATCCCTGCCCGGCGACAAGTTCGATCGCCAACGGCAAACCGTCGACCTGCCGAGCGATCTCGGCCAGCATCGCGGTGCTCTGCCCACCGGGGTCGACCGGGATGGCCCGGTCGGCGAGCCGCTGCACCAACATCTGCACCGCCGGTGCCGTCAACGGGTCGGCGTCGGAGGCCGGGACGTCGAGCGGCTCCACCGGCCAGACCAGTTCGCCCGGAACGCCCAGCGGACGGCGCGAGGACACCACGACCTGGGCCGCCGGGTTTCCTTCCAGGACGCTGATGGCCAGCGGTCCCAGCGCGTCGGCCACCACCTCCGCCTCGTCGACGAGCAGCAGCCAGGCGTCCTCGGCAAGGGCCGCGACCAGTGACCGGACGGCCCCACGCCGCGACACCTCGAGGCCGAGCGACGACGCCACCGTCTCGGCCAGCTCGGCCTCGTCGGCGGCCGTGACGGCGCCCAGCTCGCCGTACTCGATCGGCCGTCGGTCGCGGTAGCGAACACCGATCTCCAGGAGCAGCCGGGTCTTCCCGACGCCGCCGGGGCCGACCAGGGTGATCAGCCTGCGGCCCGCTTCAATGGCGTCTATCAGGCCGGCCAACGAGGTCTCCCTGCCGATCAGGGTGGTGAGCGGCACCGGCGGCCGCCGCGGTTCCCGGGTCCGGGGGCCGGCGGCTCCGCCCGGTGACAGGGCCGGATCCTGGCGCAGGATCAGCGCGTGCAACCGGCTGATCGACGGCCCAGGTTCGACGCCCAGCTCATCGCGCAGCGTCCGGTGCAGGTCGCGGTAGATCGCCAGCGCGGCGGCCTGGCGGCCGCCCCGATAGGCGGCCAGCATGGCCAGCTCGTGCCCGCGCTCACGCAGCGGCTCCTCCCGCATGACGGCCGCGGCGAGTGTGCCCGCCTCGCCGGGGTCACCTTCCTCGGGATGGTCGAGCAGCAGCCCGGCAAGTTCCTGTTGGGCGGCGACCCGCAGATCGAGCAGCCGGGTTCGGTCGGCATCCACGAGGTGACCGGACACCCCGGGGAAAGGCTCCGGTCCGCGCCAGTCGCCGAGTGCGCGGCGGTACAGCTCGCAGGCCCCGCGCACGTCACCGCGCCGTCCGGCTCGTCGGGCCGACTGCACGTGGTCGGTGAACGAATCGGCATCGGTGACAGTGCTTCCGCCGACCAGGTAGCCCGACTCCCGACGCTCGACGGCCGCCGTTCCGCAGAGCCTGCGCAGCCGGGAGACGGCGGTGTGCACGACCGCCACCGTCATGCCGTTCTCGTTGCGCCACACGAGGTCCAGGAGTACTTCGGGTGGGACGGGAGTTCCCCGTCGCAAGATCAGGGCGGCGAGCAGGTCGCGCTGTCGCCGGCCCGGGACGCTGACCGGACCGTCCTCGATCTCTACCAGCAGCGGGCCCAGAACTCCCACTCGCATTGCGGTATCGAATCACAACCACAGGTGGGGACGTTGTCCCCTGCCGGTGGTGCAGTCCCCCGAGGACAATCCGGGTAGGTGCGTCGATCCGAGGAGGCGGCCGTTGTGACCGCGACAGCCGAAAGCACATGGGCCGCGAACAAGGAGCGCGCGCTGTTCGTCGCGTCCACGGTGCTGCTGCTGGCCGGCGGGGCGGCGTGGCTGCTGTCCGCCTCCACGGCTGCGAACGCCCTGTGGATCGCCGGAACGGTTCTGGGGCTGGTCTTCTCGGTCGGCTGGACGGTCACCGCGATCCGTCAGGGCCAGCTGAGTGTCGACGTCATCGCGGTGTTGGCCCTCGCCGGAGCGCTGGTGGTGGACGAGCCGTTCGCCGGCGCGATGATCACCGTCATGCTGGCCAGCGGACAACTGCTGGAGGCCAGGGCGGCGGCGCGGGCCCGCCGGGAGTTGAGCCTGCTGGTCGAGCGGGCCCCCCGCTCGGCGCGCCGCCATGTGGACGGGGCGGTTGTCGAGGTCCCCGTGGATGACGTGGTGATCGGCGACCGGCTGCTGGTCGGTACCGGCGAGATCGTCCCGGTCGACGGCAGGCTGCTGGCGACGGCCGTGTTGGACGAGTCCGCCCTCACCGGTGAGCCGTTGCCGGTCGAGCGGATCGCCGGAGCGGATGTGCGCAGCGGTGTGGTGAACGCAGGGCAGCCGATCGATCTGCTGGCGACCGCGGTCGCGGCCGAATCGACCTACGCGGGTGTCGTCCGGCTGGTGGAGCAGGCGCAGGCCTCATCGGCGCCGTTCGTCCGCGCCGCCGACCGCTTCGCCATCTACTTCGTCCCGCTCACGCTCCTGCTGGCCGGTGTGTCCTGGGCGGTCAGCGGCGACCCGGTTCTGGCCGTGGCGGTACTGGTCGTGGCAACGCCGTGCCCGCTGCTCCTCGCGGCCCCGATCGCCATCATGTCCGGGCTCTCCCGGGCGGCGCAGGTGGGTGTCGTCATCAAGGGTGGCGGCGCGCTGGAGGCCCTCGCCGGCGGGCGGGTGATGCTGTTCGACAAGACGGGCACGCTGACCCAGGGACACCCGGTGCTGGCCGACGTGATCACGGCAGCCGGTGTCGATGCCGATGAGGTGCTGCGACTGGCCGCCTCCTTGGATCAGGTGTCGCCGCATGTGCTGGCCGGCGCGATCGTCTCCGGGGGCACCCGGCGCGGGTTGACCCTGCAGATGCCGGAGGACGTACGGGAGGTGCACGGCTATGGGCTGGAGGGGACCGTCGACGGGCATCGGATCAAGCTCGGCAAGGGGTCCTGGATCGTCGGCGATACCGCACCGGCGTGGGTCCGTCAGGTGCGCCGGCGGGCCGACCTGGACGGCTCGCTGACGGTGTTCGTCGCTGTGGACGGCGAACCGGCGGCCGCGTTCCTGCTGCAGGACTCGATCCGGCCCGACGCCCCCAGGATGGTGCGGACACTGCGCACCGCCGGGATCACCCGCGTCGTACTGGTCACCGGCGACCGGCCGGACATCGCGGACATGATCGGGCGCATCGTCGGCGTGGACGCCGTGCTGGCCGACTGCGATCCGGCCGACAAGCTCGCCGCGATCGGGCGGGAATCCGCGAACGGCCCGACGATCATGGTCGGGCGACGGCATCAACGACGCTCCCGCGCTGGCCGCCGCCGGCGTCGGGGTGGCGCTCGCGGCGCGCGGTGCGACCGCGTCGTCAGAGGCTGCCGACGTCGTGCTCACCGTCGACCGGATCGACGCGCTGGGCGACGCGATCCTGATCGCGCGCCGTTCGAAAAGGATTGCGCTGCAGGCTGTCCTGGTCGGGATGGGGCTCTCGCTGGTTGCGATGGTCGCGGCGGCAATCGGGCTGCTGCCTCCGGCGGTCGGTGCGGTCGTTCAGGAGATCATCGATGTGTTGGCGATCGGCATCGCACTGCGGGCCGTCCTGCCCGGCGCGGTGCACACCATCGCCATGCCTGCCGAGGACATCGCCACCGCTGTCCGACTGCGTGCCGAACACGACGCCACGCTTCCGCTGATCGAGCAGATCCGCTCGGTCGCCGACGAACTCTCCTCGCACGACCGTGATCTCGAACCGGTTCGGGTGCTGCTGGGGCGGCTGGAAGGCGAGTTGCTGCCACACGAGCGCGCCGACGAGGCGCTGCTGGTGCCCCTGGTCGACCGGGCTCTGGGCGGCACCGAGGCGACCGCAGCAATCAGCCGCACCCACGCCGAGATCGAGCACCAGGTCTCCCGACTCGGCCGGCTCCTCGGGGCACAGGCCGGAAACCCTGTCCAACCCGAGGACGTGATCGAACTCCGCCGGCTGCTCTACGGGCTGTACGCCGTGCTCCGGCTGCACAACGCGCAGGAGGAAGAGGGCGCGTTCAGCCTCGTACCGGACTCCGCTGCGAGCCATACCGGATGACCGCTCGGTCCTGCTGAATTCTCTCGGATCACCGTCGCCTCGAGCAGGGCAGCGGTGGCCAGTCGCAACCGGTCGGGTTCGTCGGGTGCGGCGTGCGCCCCCATCGACAGCAGCCGGTTCCGGAGCGGCCCGTGTTCGACATCGACCCAGCACGACAAGCACTCGATCCCGGCGTCCAACGCCGAGCGTGCCGCGGCCGCCGTCAACCTGCGGCCGATCCCTCGTCCCTGCACAGCATCGATCACCTCGAGGGCGATCTCGGCGTGCTCGCTGTCGGTCCGGTGCCGGATCCAGCGCGCGATGCCCACCGGTTCGCCTTCGATCTCGGCGGCCAGCGCCACGTGCGAGCCGGGCTCGAGGTCGACCAGCGCCTGCACCGTCGTCGCGGGCAGCACCGGTGCCGCCCGCTGGTAGCGCAGGAACCTGGACCGCGGCGAGAGGCCCTCGAACACCCGCCGGAGCGGGGCGTCCTCGCAAGGTCGCAGCGGGCGGATCCGGAGTAGGGCGATCGGGTGTGGACTGTCCGGCTCCAGGGGTTCGTCAGCGGTCGGGACAGGTGTGGTGGGGAAATTGCAGGCGGGCATGACGGCCTTCCGGTGATCCAGGTCGGGTTCCTGATCACAGTGGTTCCCGTGTCTGTCGCGGATCTGTCCGCAGTCTGTCGGGCCACGCAGTCCCCAACGCCTACCCTGGTCCGGACAGCCACGGCGCCGCCACGAGGAGATCAATGCCTGACGAGCCGATCGATCGCCCCAGACCGTCGGCGCCCGGTCCGTCGGCGATGCGCCGCGCGCTGCGGCGGGCGCGGGACGGCGCCGCGCTGGATGTCACCGAGGCGCTGTGCTGCTGCATGCGACCGGCGACGACCTGGTCGATCTGTGCGCCAGCGCCGCGCGGGTGCGGGACGCCGGGCTGGCCACAGCCGGCCGTCCGGGGTCATCACCTACTCGCGCAAGGTGTTCATCCCGCTGACCCGGCTGTGCCGCGACCGATGCCACTACTGCACCTTCGTCACCGTGCCGGGCCGACTGCCGGCCGCGTACCTGTCGCCCGGACGAGATCCTGGAGATCGCCCGGCAGGGCGCCGCACTGGGCTGCAAGGAGGCGCTGTTCACCCTCGGCGACCGGCCGGAGGACCGCTGGCCGCAGGCCCGGGAGTGGCTGGACAGCCACGGCTACGACAGCACGCTGGCCTACCTGCGGGCGATGGCGATCCGGGTGCTGGAGGAGACCGGGCTGCTGCCGCACCTGAACCCCGGGGTGATGACGCTGGCAGGAGATGCAGCGGCTCAAGCCCGTCGCGCCGTCGATGGGGATGATGCTGGAGACCACCTCGACGGCGATCTTCACCGAGCCGGGCGGCGCGCATTTCGGCTCGCCGGACAAGGACCCGGCCGTCCGGCTGCGGGTGCTCGAGGACGCCGGGCGCAGCACGATCCCGTTCACCACCGGCATTCTCGTCGGCATCGGGGAGACGCATCGCGGACCGTGCGGAGTCGCTGTTCGCGATCCGGCCGGATGGCCCGGCAGTACGGCGCGATCCAGGAGGTGATCGTGCAGAACTTCCTGGCCAAGCCGGACACCGCGATGCGGTCGGCGCCCGACGCCGGCCGTGACGAGTACCTGGCGGCCATCGCGGTCGCCAGGATGGTGCTCGGGCCCGGCGATGCGCATCCAGGCGCCGCCCAACCTGTCCGCACCCGACGAGCTGGCCGGGCTGCTGGCCGCGGGCATCGACGACTGGGGCGGGGTGTCGCCGCTGACCCCCGACCACGTCAACCCGGAACGGCCGTGGCCGCAGCTGGATGCGTTGGCCGAGCTGACCGCGCGCGGCCGGGTTCACGCTGCGGGAGCGGCTCACCGCGCACCCGTCCTACGTGCTGACCGGCGAGCCGTGGCTCGACCCGCGGGTGCTGCCGCACGTCACGGGCGCTGGCCGACCCGGCAGACCGGGCTCGCCATCGAAGGCGCTATCCCGCAGGGTCTTCCGTGGCAGGAGCCGGATCCGGACTGGGGCGTCCGCCGGCCGGCGTGGACCTGCACACCGCGATCGACACCGAGGGGCGGCTGCACCGAGACCCGCAGCGACTTCGACGCCGCCTACGGCGACTGGGATGTGCTGCGCGAGGAGGTGCTGGCGCGGCCGTCCCGGACCGCTGCCGCAGTGCTGGACGCCGACGTGCGCGGCCGCGCTGCGGGCGCCGAGCGGGATCCGGCCGGCCTGTCCGACCGCGCAGGCGCTGGCCCTGATGCAGGCCGACGGTGCGGCGCTGGACGCGCTGTGCGCGCTGGCCGACGACATCCGGCGGGACGTGGTCGGCGACGACGTCACCTACGTGGTGAACCGGAACATCAACTTCACCAACGTCTGCTACACCGGCTGCCGGTTCTGCGCCTTCGCGCAGCGCCGCACCGACGCCGACGCGTTCACCCTGTCACTGGACGAGGTGGGCAAGCGCGCGGACGAGGCGTGGGCCGCCGGCGCCACCGAGGTGTGCCTGCAGGGCGGCATCCACCCCGACCTGCCGGGCACCGCCTATTTCGACATCGCCGCCGAGATCCGGCGCCGGCAACCGGATCTGCACATCCACGCGTTCTCCCCGATGGAGATCGTCAACGGCGCGTCCCGGACCGGGCTGTCCGATCCGGGACTGGCTGGTCAAGGCCAGGGAAGTCCGGGCTGAATTCGATTCCCGGGACCGCCGCCGAGATCCTCGACGACGACGTCCGGTGGATCCTGACCAAGGGCAAGCTGCCGACCTCGACCTGGATCGAGGTGGTCAGCACCGCGCACGAGGTCGGGCCTGCAGATCCAGTTCGACGATGATGTACGGGCACGTCGACACCCCCGCGCACTGGGTTGCGCACCTCCGGCTGCTGGCCCGGATCCAGGACGAGACCGGCGGTTTCACCGAATTCGTGGCGCTGCCGTTCGTGCACCAGAACTCGCCGATCTACCTCGCCGGGGTGGCGTCGGCCGGGCCGTCGCTGCGGGACAACCGGGCCGTGCACGCGATGGCCCGGCTGCTGCTGCACGGCCGGATCGACAACATCCAGACGTCCTGGGTGAAGCTCGGCGTCGAGCGGCTGCCGTGCCGTGCTGCAGGGCGGCGTCAACGATCTGGGCGGAACGCTGATGGAGGAGACCATCTCGAGAATGGCCGGCTCGCAACACGGTTCGGCGAAGATCGGTGGCGGAACTGGAGGCCATCGCCGCCGCCGCCGGCCGCCCCGCCCGGCAGCGCACCACCGCTGTACGGCGAGGTGTCGCAGGAGCGGCGGACGCGGCCGGCGGGGCGGGCGGCTGGTGCTGCCGATCTCGGTCGGGTGAGCGCGCGCCGGGCGAGACTTGCCGCCCGCCCGGCGTCAGCCCCGAGCGCGTGCCCACGCTGCTCAGCGGTCGAGGACCGCGGCGGCGGACCGTTCGCGGCTGCTGTCTGGTCGACAACTGCCGCCGTCACGGGTTTCGATCGGGCACCCGGCGCGGCTTGGCCTGGTCGGCGACCGGGATGGTGACGGTCAGTACGCCGTTCTCGTAGCTCGCGCTGATGTGCTCGGTGTCGACGCCCTCGCCGAGCGAGAGTTGGCGGAGGTAGGTGCCGGTGAACCGCTCGCTGGCGATCCACTGCACGGTCCTCGGCCGGCGCGGTGCGCTCCGCCTTGATGGTGAGAGTGTTGTTGTCCACGCCGATGTCGACGGAGCCTGGGTCGACGCCAGGCAGGTCGGCGTGCAGGACGTAGTGATCGCCGGCCCGGTAGAGGTCCATCGGCATGAATTGCGGCGTGCGGCTACCGAGGACGACCGGCGCTCCGCCAGCCGGGACGCAAGACGATCGATATCCCGGAACGGATCGAATCCCAGCACAGCAACCACCTCCTGGCACTCCGAGGTGCCCGCCACCCTGGCGGGCGCCGTCTGCAGCTGTGCGAGACCGATTTTAGCACTCGGGTGCCGAGAGTGCCAAGACCTTCTCGTGCCACTGTGGGCCGGGATATGCTGCGGGGCAGCACTTGTCGAGCGCCGTCAGCGACCCAGCCAGGCGCTCGGATCGTCGATCACGTCGGCCAGCACCGTGGAGGCGGCCCCGGTCAGGGCGGCGTCCTCGCGAATCGTCGCGGCGCTCACCTGCAGACCCGACCATGGGGCGGACAGCACCCGGGAGCGCAGGGCATCCTCGATGGTCGGGATCAGGAACGGCGCGAGTGATGCGTAGATGCCGCCGAGGCACGACGTTCTCGACGTCGATCAGGTTGATCGCGTTCGCGACCGCCGTGCCGAGCGCGCGTGCCGCACCGGCAAGCGAATCCAGGGCAGCGGGGATCCCTTCCTCGGCTGCGCTGCTCCAGCGTCGCTGATCGGCCGGTCGAGATCGAGCGCCGCGGCCCGCATCAGCGCGTCCTTACCGGCGTACTGCTCCAGGCAGCCCGTCGAGCCGCAGCGGCACAGCGGGCCCGTTCGGGTCGATGACGGTGTGTCCGATCTCACCGCTCCAGCCGTGCCGGCCGCCGAACACAGCCCCGTCGACGACCATCGCGCCGCCCACTCCGACCTCACCGGACAGGTACAGGAAGGACAGCCGGCCGGTGGGGCGCAGCGCGTCGGCTTCCGCGCGGGCGGCCAGCGTTGCCTCGTTGTCCAATCGGATCGGGACGTCGGCCGTCTCCGGCCGGATGCGGAAGTGCTCGACCACGTCGACGTCACGCCAACCGAGGTTCGGCGCCAGTCGCAAGGGGCCGTGCGGATCCGGTCGACGAGGCCCGGGACGGCAAGGCAGCTGCCTGCCATCCGGATACCGTCCGGGAGTTGACCGGTCACCTCGCCGTACAGCTCCGACAGCCGGCCCAGCACCTTCGCCGGGTCGCTGCCGCGGAAGTCTGCGGACTCGACCCGCGCGGCCAGCACCGCGCCCGAGAGGTCGACGACGCGCAGGCCCAGGTAGTCGACATTGACCTCCATGCCGACGGCGGCCAGGGTCCGCACGGCGGGGACCAGCGGGACGGCGGGTCGGCCGGCCCGCTGGGACATCACCGGGGGCAGTTCGGCGACCAGCCGCGCGGAGATGAGCCGGTCGGCCAGCGAAGACACGGTGGCCCTGGTCAAACCGGTGGCGAGCGGCGATGTCGGCGCGCGAGATCGGTGTTCGGGCGTCGATGATCAGCCTCGAGCACGAGGCCGAGGTTGTGCTCCCGCAGGTTGGCCTGCCGGATGGCGGAAGCGCCGAGTGGTGTCGACCGGCGGGACGGCATGGGTTGACCTTAGCCGGTCCGATAGGATAAGTTCAATCAAACAACAAATCAGACACCGACGAAGGAGTCCTGCTCATGGTTGCGGCACCCACCCCGGAAGATCGGTTCTCGTTCGGTCTGTGGACCGTGTCCTGGCAGGGTCGCGACCCGTTCGGTGACGCCACCCGGCCCGCGCTCGACCCGATCGAGGCCATCGAAAAGCTGGCCGAGGCCGGCGCCTGGGGCGTCACGTTCCACGACGACGACCTGATCCCGTTCGGCTCCGACGCCGCCACCCGCGACAAGCTGATCGCCGGCGTTCAAGCGACGCCTGCGCGAGCAACAACATCACCATCGAGATGGTCACCACCAACCTGTTCACCCACCCGGTGTTCAAGGACGGCGGGATGACCTCCAACGACCGGTCGGTGCGCCGGTTCGCGCTCCGCAAGGTGCTGCGCAACGTCGACCTGACCGCGGAGATCGGCGCCAAGACCTTCGTCATGTGGGGCGGCCGGGAGGGCAGCGAGTACGACGGGTCCAAGGACCTCAACGCCGCGCTTCGACCGGTACCGCGAGGGCGTCGACACCGTCGCCGGCTACATCAAGGACAAGGGCTACGACATCAAGATCGCCCTCGAGCCCAAGCCGAACGAGCCGCGCGGCGACATCCTGCTGCCCACCGTCGGTCACGCGCTCGGCTTCATCGCGCAGCTGGAGCACGGCGACATCGTCGGCCTGAACCCGGAGACCGGGCACGAGCAGATGGCCGGGCTGAACTACACGCACGGCATCGCCCAGGCGCTGTGGTCGGACAAGCTCTTCCACATCGACCTCAACGGGCAGCGTTCGATCAAGTACGACCAGGACCTGGTCTTCGGGCACGGCGACCTGCTGTCCGCGTTCTTCACCGTCGATCTGCTGGAGAACGGCTTCCCGAACGGCGGCCCGAAGTACACCGGTCCGCGGCACTTCGACTACAAGCCGTCCCGCACCGAGGGTTTCGACGGCGTCTGGTCGTCGGTCCGGGCGAACATGGCGACCTACCTGCTGCTCAAGGAACGCGCACTGGCCTTCCGCGCCGACCCCGAGGTGCAGGAGGCGATGGCGGCCTCCGGGATCACCGAGCTCGCCGTCCCGACGCTCGCTGCAGGCGAGTCGGTCGCCGATCTGCTGGCCGACGACTCGTCGTTCGAGAGCTTCGACGCCGAGAAGGCCGCCGAGCACTCCTTCGCGTTCGTGCACCTGAACCAGCTGGCAGTGGAGCACGCGCTCGGCGGTCGCTGAGCACACCGCACCGCCCGTCGGAACGGTGCCCAAAGTGGCGGAGAACCGTTCCGGCGGGCGTTTGCGTACCCCCTGATGAGCCGGCCAGCGTGGCGCCACCGGGCGTCACACGGCTTCACCCACAGGGAGTTCCGTCATGGCATCAGTCAGCAACCTCAACCTCACCGTCGTCCGCGATGTCGCCAACGCGGAGATCACCATCGAGTACGACATCGTCTGGAGCAACTTCGACCAGCTGACGAACCTGCCGTACGTCGACAGCTTCCGGCTGATCGAGGACGACACCAACCAGGACGGTGACAACCTCCCGCTCGGCGACGATCCGGTGTCGCTGACCCAGCTGACGTTCGTCCTGCCGATCAGCTCGAACGGTCAGGCCGTCACCCACCGGACGAAGACCACCACGCTGCCGTTCGCCAACCTGAACAAGGACGACAGTGCGGGCAACACCGATGACGAGATCCGGGCCGTCGTCACCCTGACGCCGAAGCTGCCGGTGGAGACCAGCCGGGAGAGCAACCTGGTCACGGTCACGGCCTGAGTCTGCTGCTTCACCTTCGGCCGCACCCGGGCCGGTCTGCCTCCGGCGGCCCGGCCCGGGTTGGTCAGTGAACGGTCCGGTCCGGCACCACGAAGCCCGTTTCGTAGGCCAGCACGACGGCCTGCACCCGGTCCCGCAAACCCAACTTGGTCAGTACCCGCCCGACGTGGGTCTTGACGGTGCTCTCCTCGACGACGAGCTCGCGGGCGATCTCCTGATTGGACGAACCCGCGGCGAGCAAGCGCAGCACATCGAGCTCCCGGGCCGTCAGTTGCGACAACTGCTGCGGCACACCAGGTGCCGGGCGGAGCGCGCTGGTGAACCGGCCGATCAAACGGCGGGTGACCGACGGGTCGATCAGCGCGTCGCCGGCGGCGACGACAGCGCACCGCCGCCAACAGCTGTTCGGCCGGCGCGTCCTTGAGCAGGAATCCGCTTGCCCCGGACCGCAGCGCCTCGAAGACGTATTCGTCGGAATCGAACGTCGTCAGGATGAGCACCCGAGCGGAGGTGCGCTCCAGCACGCGGCGGGTCGCCTGCAGCCCATCGAGCCTCGGCATCCGCACGTCCATCAGGACGACGTCGGGGCTGTGCGCAACGGCTTGTTCGATGGCCTCGACGCCGTCGGCCGCCTCGCCGACCACGTCAACGCCATCTGCTTTCAGGATCACCCGGAATCCTGTCCGGACAAGGCGTTGGTCGTCGGCGATGACCACCCGGATCGGGTCGGAGGTGGCGTGCTCGGTCACCGGCCGAGCGTAGGCCGTCGCGGCGAACGCCGGGATCATCCACAGTGATGACCCCCGGCCAGGAGATCGGCCACAAGGTTGACGCGCACGGGTGGAAGCGGCGGCGATGCTGACCGCATCAACCTTCCACACCTGCACGGAGGACCCAATGACCACCATCCGCTCGGCCGCCACGGCCGGAACATCCACTGGAAGACAACAGCGTTCGGCTCCGCCGACTCTGATGGGCAGGGCGCGCTGGATCGGCGTCACCGGGATGGTGCTCGCAGTCCTGCTCAGCGTCGGCGGTGTGCTCCTGGTGCTCAGTCCCGGGAACAACGGCTCGGTGGCCGCCGCTGTCGGGGTGCTCTTCATGACGGCTCCGGTCGTTCTCGCCCGCCGCCGGCCGATCCTGGCGGTCAGCATTGTCGCGGTGGCGGCGATCGTCAACGGCCTGCTGTGGGATGACGTCGTTCGCTGCGGCGCTGCGTTCCCCGCCCTGCTGTACATCTGCTTCGCCATCGGTTCGCGGTCCCGTCTCGACAGCGACGACCGGCCGACCCGCAGCTGGCTGCGACCGCTGCTCGGCCTGGCCATCGCCGGGGTTTCTGTTGTGGCACAGGGCATCTGGGACCCCGCCCTGGGCAACGATTTCTATCCGTTCGGGGTCGGCCTGGTGCTGCTCGCCTGGGCCGCTGGGATCGGCTGGGCAGAGTTGGACGGCCGCCGGCGCTCTCGGCAGACGCTGGAAGAAGCCAAGGCCTGAGCAGACCTGGTTGCCAGCACCCCTGGGTCCGGACGAAGATCCTGCCAGAGGCAAGGAGTCGCGGTATGTCAGATGCGAGCGAACGGCCCACCGGCCCGGCGGCGGTGCCGCGGCCGCCATCCCGGACTCGTGCGCTGATCTCTGAAATCGGCCCCGGTCACCTCATCGCCGCCGTGGTGTTGGGCCTGTTGGGCGCGCTGCTCGTCAGCGGCCAGGGCAGCAATGTGGCCATGGCAGCCATCCTGATCCAGCTCACCACCCTGCCGGTGCTGCTCGCGAGGATCGCTCCAGCTCTTGCCGCAGGCAGCCTGGCAATGGGAGTCCTGGTCAACGAGATGATCGTCGGGCCGATGGTCCGGTGCGGCGTTGTCCTACCCGTGCTGTTCGCCATCACCTATCAACTGGGTGCGCAGGCCGCTACCACCCGACGTCTCCCACAGCTCCTCGGCCTGTCCGGTTGCGGCGCCGTCGCGCTGATGGAACTCGCCTGGGACCCGGTGCTCGACCGATCGGCAGCGCTGATCATCGTCAGCCTGGGCACGGGTCTGTACCTCGCCGGAAGATTCATCAGCTCTCGGAACAGGTTGGTCGGCGCACTGCGCGAACGCACCGCCGAACTCGGTCGACAGCGGGACCGGACCGCCGCCGTCGAGGTGGCGGCCGACCGGGCCAGGGTCGGATCGGAACTGGAAACACTGATCCGGTCGCACATCCGGTCGATTTCCGTGTCCGCCGAGCTGGCCGGGGCCGCGGTGCGAACGGGTCACCAGGAGCAGTTGTCCCGAAGCACACTGACGGAGATCGAGCATGACGGCCGGGAGACCCTCAACCGGATGCGGGAGGTCGTCGGCAGCCTGCGGGACGCGCCGACCCAGCCACCCCCGGGCCTCGATCAACTCGCCGACCTGGTCCGGACCTCGACCCCGACCGACGCCCGGCTGCGCATCGTCGGCGAAGCGCGGCCCCTGACGGCGAACATCGAGCTTTCCGCCTACCGGATCATCGAGCAGCTGCTGACCACCTTGCGCGAGCAGCCGACGGCCCGGGTGGAGGTGATCGTTCGGTTCCTGCCCGATGCCCTCGAGCTGAGCGTGAGTGGACCTGCGCCCGCCGCTCCGAGCTCGGCCGAGCGGGATGCGACCTTGAGCGCCGTGCGAGCAAGGGCAGAGATGCACGGCGGCTCCGTCCGCACGGTGCACCCGCCGGGCCGCAGCGAGACCGAGGTGCGGCTACCGCTGCTCACCGCGGCGACATGAAGACAGGGCTGCGTCCGCCCGAGACCGTGCTGGCTGCCGCTTCGTCGATACCTTCGATGATCCTGCTGGCAGCGCTGGTCGGCGTGCCGGCCGGGCTGGTGGAGCTCGCCGCATGGTGCCTACCGGTGGCGGCCGGAGCAGCCGTCCTGCTCACCCGGATTCACCCGCTGTCCGCAGTGGTGCTGCTGACCGCCGGTATCGTCGTCGGGGTTCCCGCCAGCAGCGAGATCGAGGCAGATGCTGCGCCGATCGGGGGAGCGTCGATCGGGGGAGCCTCGATGTGGGGCGAGTTCGCCTCGTTGAGTCCACTCATCGCGGTCGGCGTCGTGTACTACTCGCTGGGAGTGAAATCGACCACCGCGCAGTCGGTTTCTCTCCTCATCAGCTCCCTGCTGGTGTGCAGCCTGGTGTTGGGAGGTGACGTGCCGCTGGTGATGATCGCGGTCGGGTGGTGGCTGGTCGGTCGGGTGTTGCGGTCCCGTCAGATGGTCGCCGACCAACTGAACGAGCGGGCTACCGAGCTCGCGGCCGAGCGGGAGCGGTTCGTGCTCGAACAGGTGCGGCTGGAGCGCACCAAGATCGCCCGCGAATTGCATGACGTCGTGGCCCACTGCATGACCGTCATCGTCATCCAGGCCAGGGCCGGCCAGCAGTTGCTGAAGACCGACCCGCTGGCGGCCGCGGAGGCCGCCGACGTCATCCGTGCCGTCGCGGCCGAAGCCGAAAGCGATATCGCTGCACTGGTCGAATTGATGAACCCTGAACGCGTGGTGCCATTGTCGGGTGCGGTGCTGGACGAACTGATCGCCCGCGCGGCGGCCACCGGAACGATTGTGACGGCGCGGATGTCCGGTGACGTCGACGATCTCGACCCCGGCGTGCGCGGCGACCGCGCACCGGATCGTCCAGGAGTCGCTGACCAACGCCTTCCGGTACGCGCCGGGCGCGGCGGTGCGGATCGACCTGGACGGGGGCCGGTTGGTGCGGCTCGAAGTCCGCAATGATGCGCCGTCAACCGACCTTGTCGCCGTCGAACGGACGGACGATGTCGGGGCCGGTTCCCGGCTGGGCCTGGTCGGCGCCGGCCGGGGTCTGCTGGGGATGCGGGAACGAGTCACGGCCGCCGGCGGCCGGCTCAGCTGGGGCCCGGCTTCGTCGGGTGGCTGGCTTGTCTCGGCAGTGCTGCCGAATCCCCCCGGCCGGCAGATCGGCTGAACTCAGCCGGTGACGGCGACCGGCTCCTGGAGCTCGGTCACCCACGACGAGGGGTCCTCGCCGATCTCGATGTACAGCTCCCGGTTGTAGCCCGTGGACCGGTAGCCGTTCGCATCGATCCACCTGGCCAGTGTCTGCACGGTTCCCATCACGTCGTCCATTGACCCGCGATGCACAATCGTTGCGGCCGTGCTGATCTCGGGGAGGTCAGTGACGGAGAAATCACCCGCGGAGGTCTCCTCGCGGACCGGCAGTGTCGCGTGCACGACGATGTCGCCGTCGGCCCCGTCCTCGTAGTACGCGATGGGCGACCCCACCGGGGTGACGCCCGCCTTCGCCAGCCGGGCGACGAGGTCGTCGTAGAGCGGCTTGATCACCGGGCTGATGAATTCCGGTGCGAAACCGGCGGCGGTGGCCGTCAATTCCGCGACCCTGACGGCCGGGATCGTCTTGATCTGGATGTCGTCCGTTGGCATGGTGCCCTCCTGTTCGATGATGTGCAGTCGTGCCTCGACCTGCGCCAATCTGGCTGCGTCGTGGGCTATCTGGGACTGCAGCTGCGCTCGCCGCAGCCGCAGCATCCCGTGCAGTTCCTCCGCGCTCACCGTGTCGTCGAGGATGGACTGCACCTGGAGCAGGGTGAATCCCAGCTCCTTCAGCGCGACAATGCGGTTCAGCCTCGACAGTTGCGCGGCGTCGTACGACCGGTACGCCGTCGCTGCGTCCACCTGCGCCGGCCGCAGCAACCCGACGGCGTCGTAGTGCCGCAGCATGCGCACCGAGACCCGGCCGTGCCTGGCGAAATCTCCGATGCTGAACATGGGACAGGTATACGGGCTGACACGGTGTGAGGGTCAAACTCAACTTTCCTGCAGATGTCCGGCGTTGGTCCAGGACGCGAGAAGAGCCAGCGCATCGGCGGTTCGGGAGGCAGGCTCGGCCGCGTAGAGGGTGAGGGTGAGGCCCGGTTCGGAGAGCAGATCCATGCTTTCGTAGGCGAGATCCAGCTCGCCGACGGTGGTGTGGTGGAACTGTTTGCTGCCGGCGCCGTGCAGTCGCACGTCATGGCTGCCCCAGCGGCGACGGAAGTCCTCGCTGAGGGTCGACAGCTCGCCGACGAGATCGTGCATCCGCCGGTCGTGCGGGTCCCGCCCGGCCTCGGTGCGCAGGATGGCGACGCAGGTGTCGGCCGCGGTGTTCCAGTCGGGGTAGAAGCGGTGCGAGTCCTCGTCGAGGAAGGTGTAGCGGGCGAAGTTGGGGACCTCGCCGGTGGCGCGCTCGTAGAGGCTCGCGTGCATGGCGCGGCCGAGCGGGTTGGTGGCGAGCAGGTCCATCCGGCCGTTGCGGACGATGGCCGGCCCGCCGGTGATGGAGTCGAGCACCCAGGAGCAGAGTCGGGTGCGGGGTCCAGGCCGGTCGGTTGCGCCGGCCGGGCGCAGGATGGCGCCCGGAGCCGTTGGCGGCCTGCGCCAGGTGGAAGCAGATGGGCGCGTTCCGCGTCGTCGAGGTGCAGAGCCCGCGCGATGGCGTCCAGGATCGAGGCGCTGACGCCGGCCAGGACCCCGCGCTCGAGTTTGGCGTAGTACTCGACGCTCACTCCGGCCAGCGCCGCCACTTCGCCACGCCGCAGGCCCGGGACGCGGCGCTGCCCGACGTCGGGCAGGCCGACGTCGCGGGGGGTCACCTTCGCCCGCCGGGTGGTGAGGAACTCGCGGACCTCGGCTCGGTTGTCCATGTCGACCACGGTAGGGCCAGGCCGGCCGGCGAAGGATGCCCTGTCGGTACACGTCACGACAGGGACTTCTCCGGAGCGGGCGGCCGCCGTGGAATGGAGGCACGCACACCACATCCGCCCCGAGACCCTTACCCATGGACCACTGTGACGGCGGTCCGCGAACGGAGACTTGCCACCGATGCTCGTCGACCACGCCGGTGCGCATGACCAGGGCCGTCCTGGCGACAGTGATCCTGGTCAGCACGATCGCTCCACTGGCCACCGACATGTACGTGCCGGCGTTCCCGCAGGTCGGCTCTGACCTGGCCGGCACCGCGACTGCGGTGCAGCTCACCCTGACGACCTTCTTCGTCGGGATGGCGCTGGGCCAGCTGATCGGCGGACCGGTCTCGGACGCGCGGGGACGCCGCGGCCCGCTGTTGCTGGCACTGACCGTGCTGACCGTGGCGTCGATCGGCTGCGCGTTCAGCCCGTCGATCACGGTGATGATGGCTGCCCGCTTCGTGCAGGGCCTGTCCGGCGGCTGGGCAATGGTCACCGCGCGGGCGGTCATCATCGACCTGTCCCGCGGCCCGCAGTTGGTCCGCAGCGCTGAACCTCGTCGCCGGTGTCGGCGGCATCGCGCCCATCGTCGGCCCGCTGATCGGCGCGGTCATCCTGCAGCTGTCGCACTGGCGGGTGTCGTTCTGGGTTGTCGCGGCGCTGGGCGCGCTGATGGTCGTGGCCGTCGTGGTCGGGCATGCCGGAATCGCTCCCGGCGGATCGGCGGCACCGGGGCGGGCTGACCCAGCTCGGCCGCACGGCCCGCCAGGTCGTCGGGCACCGCGGCTTCGTCGGCTACCTGGTCGTGATGGCCCTCTCGATGGGGATCACCTTCGCCTACGTCGCCACATCGGCGTTCATCCTGCAGTCGATGAACGGCCTGTCGCCGATCATGTATTCGGTCGACTTCGCGGCGAACGCGGTGGGCCTGGCGCTGGCCACACTGCTGGCGGCGCGGCTCGCCGGCCGGGTCCCGACCCGCATCGTCATCACCGTCGGTCTTGCGGTGACGGGCGCGGCAGGGCTCCTGCTGCTGGTCGGCGCGCTGTGGTGGGGAACCCCGCTGGTCGTCGCCGTGGTGGCGTTCTTCCTGCTGATGAGTGCGCAGGGCCTGGTCGGGCCGAACGCCGGCGCCCTGGCCTCGGCCCAGGTGCCCGAGCACCCGGGTACCGGTTCTGCCGTCCTCGGGTTCCTGCAGTGGTGCGTGGCCGGCCTGGTGGCCCCCTTGCCGGCCTCGGCGGCGCGGAGACCGCCGTTCCGATGGCGCTCATCATCCTCGTCCTGGTCGGTGTGTCGCTGGCCGCGCTGTTCCGCTTGACCCGGCCCGAAACCCGGCACCGGGACCACGTCCTGGCCCGTGCCTGAATCTCCGTCACCCTTGAACGAAAGGCCCCATCCCCATGCGCTCAGTTCTGATGCACGGCCCCCGCGACGTCCGCGTCGAGGACCGACCCGACCCCGTGCTGCTGAAGAACACCGACGCGATCATCAGGGTGTCCGCCGCCTGTGTCTGCGGCTCCGACCTCTGGCCCTACCGCGGCACCGACCCGATCAGCGAACCGACCGCGATGGGCCACGAGTACGTCGGCGTCGTCGAACAGATCGGCGACGAGGCCAGAAACGTCAGGGTCGGCGATTTCGTTGTCGGCTCCTTCTTCGCCTCCGACAACACCTGCGAGATCTGCCGGGCCGGATACCAATCACACTGCGTCCACGCGGAACCCATGGGCAGCATCGGCACCCAGGCCGAACTTGCCCGCATTCCGCTGGCCGACGGCACCCTGGTGGCCACTCCCGGCCGTCCCGACGACGACTTGATCCCCTCCCTGCTGACCGCCTCCGATGTGCTGGGCACCGGGTGGTTCGCCGCCGTTGCCGCTGAGACCGGTCCCGGCAAGACGGTGGCCGTCGTCGGTGACGGCGCCGTCGGCCTTCTGGCAGTGCTGGCGGCGCAACAATTGGGAGCCGAGCGGATCATTGCCGTCACCCGGCACCCGGACCGGCAGGCCCTCGCCCGGGAATTCGGCGCGACGGACATTGTCGAACGACGCGGTGACGAGGGTGTTGCCGCGGTCAAGGAACTCACCAGCGGGCTCGGCGCGCACAGCGTCATCGAAGCCGTCGGCACCCAGGAATCGATGATGCAGGCCATCCGGTCCACCCGCCCCGGCGGGCACGTGGGCTACGTCGGCGTCTCCCACGACGTGCAACTGCCGGGTGAGGAACTGTTCTTCAGCGGGGTGCACCTGCACGGCGGTCCCGCGCCCGTCCGCAGGTTCCTGCCCGAGCTGATCGGGCTGATCTGGGAGCGGAAGATCAACCCCGGCAGGGTGTTCGACCTCACCGTGCCCCTCGAGGATGCCGCCGAGGGTTACCGAGCCATGGACGAGCGCCGCGCCACCAAGGTCCTGCTCACGCCGTGAAGTAGTGAACCGACGAACCGCTGGAGGAAGAAATGAAGCTCACCCCGAGTTCCGGCCAGAGCGGCCGAGGCCCCGCCGACTGGTTCACCGGCACCGTCTTCATCGACACGGTCCGAAACCCCGATCAGCAATCCGCCATCGGGTGCGCCCACGTGCGTTTCGCCCCCGGTGCCCGGACCGCATGGCACACACACCCCAAGGGGCAGACGCTGTACGTCACCGACGGCATCGGACTGGTCAACCGCCGCGGCGGCGAGCCGGTCCAGATCCGACCCGGTGACGTCGTCTACATCGAGCCCGGCGAAGAGCATTGGCACGGCGCCACTCCCGACCGGTTCATGGCCCACCTGGCGATGCAGGAAGCCGACGACCGGGGTCAGGTGGTGACCTGGCTGGACCACGTGACCGACGAGGACTACCGCGCGGGGCGATAGCGCCGGATCGCCGCGGAGCACCTATCATCAAACGTATGTTCGATGCCGGTTGGGACGCGGGCCTGGACGACGCGCAACTGGCGGCCGCCACGCACGGCGAGACGCCGTTGGTCATCCTGGCGGGGGCCGGGACCGGGAAGACCCGAACACTGACCGCCAGAGTCGCGAGCCTGGTCGACCGCGGAGTCCCGCCCGAGCGCATCCTGCTGCTCACTTTCACCCGTCGGGCGGCCGACGACATGATGGCCAGGGCCGCTGCCGTGTGCACGCGTCCCGAGGCCGCGCGCCGCCTGCAGGGCGGCACGTTCCAGCCGTCGCGCACGGCTGGTCGCCACCCACACTGAAGCCCTCGGCCTGCCCGAGGCGATGTCCGTCCTCGACCGCGCCGACGCGCGTCGATGCGATGGATCTGCTCAGGCACGATCACGGCCTCGCCGATGCGGGCGCCAGGATGCCGACCGCCTCGGCGCTCGTCGACCTGTACTCGCGGGCAGTGAGCACCGGCACCCCTGCGCGGACCGTGCTGACTCGCGACTTCCCCTGGCTCGAGCCGCATGTCGACGGCATTGTCGAGCTTTTCCGCGGCTACGTGACACGCAAGCGCAGCCGTGGGCTGCTCGATTTCGACGACCTGCTCCTTGCGTGGCGATCGTTGCTGGCAGATGCCGAGGTGGGTGCCGCTATCGCCGCGAGATGGGACCACGTCCTCGTCGACGAGTACCAGGACGTCAACCAGACCCAGGTCGACATCGTGCGCATGCTGAGGCCGACCGGGGAAGGCCTGACGGTGGTGGGCGACGACGCCCAGGCCATCTACGGTTTCCGCGGCTCGGACAGTGCTCATTTGCTGAACCTCACCGAAGCCTTCGATGACGTGACGGTGGTCCGGCTGGAGCAGAACTTCCGGTCGCGCCAACCTCTGCTGGATCTGGCCAATGCCGTGCGGCCGCGGGCCTCCGCCGATCGTGGATTGCAGTTGCACTCGGCGCGGACCGGCGGCGCGCGGGCCACGCTGATTCGCTGTCACGATGCGCCGGCCGAGGCTCGGGCGGTGGCCGACGCCGTTCTGGCGCATGCCGCGAACGGTCGGTTGCTCCGCGACCAGGCCGTGCTGATGCGGACGGGACACCACAGCGACCTCCTGGAGGTCGAACTGACCGCGCGGCGGATCCCGTTCGTCAAGTTCGGTGGCCTGAAGTTCCTGGAGGCCGCGCACGTCAAAGATCTGGTCGCGGCGCTGCGGGTGACGATCAACCGGGTGGACGAGGTGGCGTGGTACCGGTTGCTCCGCCTGCACGACGGAATCGGTCCGGCCCGCGCCCGGGCGCTGCTGGAGCTCGTCGCGGCTCCCGACCTGACCAGTGACTGGGTCGGCGAGTCCGTCGCCGCCGCACCCGCGATGAGCCGTTCGGCGCTGGCCGTCACCCTCGGCGGGGTGGTGGCGGCCCGGTCCGCCGCCACCGTGGCGGAACGGGCCGCCAGGTGCCTGAATCTGTTGCGGCCGTTGATCACCGCTCGCCATCGCGACGCGGTTGCCCGCCTGGCCGACCTGGACCGGCTGGTCGGCGCGGCGGCGGCGGCGCCCGACCTCGCCGCCTTCATCGCCGAGCTCACCCTCGATCCGCCGGCGTCGACGTCGGATCTCGCTGGGCCGCCGCATCTGGACGAGGACTACCTGGTGCTGTCCACGGTTCACTCGGCGAAGGGGTTGGAGTGGCCGATCGTGCACGTGTTGCACCTTGCCGACGGAGCGTTTCCGTCCGATATGTCCCTCGGATCAGCGGAAGGGTTGCTGGAGGAGCAGCGGCTGTTCTACGTCGCCGTCACCCGCGCGGCCGACGAGTTGTCGCTGTACGCCCCGCTGCGCATGCCCCACCACCGGTTCGGCGGCAACGACAAGCACAGCTTCGCCCAGCTGACCCGGTTCCTTGACGACGCCGCCCAGCAGACCCTTTCGGTCACAGACCTGACACCCGCGCGGGCAGCCCCGGTGTCGCCCCGACCCGCCCCTACCCGCGTCGAACTGCCCGCGCTGGACGAGCTCTGGGCCTGACTGCGTCTGCAAGAGTGGTGCCATGGCCAACGGCGTACTCGTGATCGACATCCAGCAGGACTACTTCCCCGGCGGTGCCCATCCGCTCGTCGAACCGGAGGCGGCCGCGGAGGTTGCCAGGTCCGTCGTCGACGAAGCCCGGGCTCGGGGTGGCCGGGTCCTGCACATGCAGCACCAGGCGGCCGAACCGGATGCGACGTTCTTCGTCGCGGGAACGCCCGGGATCGAGATCCATCCGCTGCTGGCCCCGGCCGACGGCGAACAGGTGATCGTCAAGCACGCACCGAACAGCTTCGTCGGGACGGGGCTGGCGGCCACCCTGGCCCAGGAGGGCATCGACGATCTGACCATCGTCGGGATGATGAGCAGCATGTGTGTGGACGCGACCACCCGCGCCGCCCTGGATCTCGGCCTGTCCGTCACGGTCGTGGAGAACGGCTGCGCCGCGCCGGATCTGGTCTTCCAGGAGACGACGGTGCCGGGTAGGACGGTGCACGCGGCGTTCATGGCAGCGCTGGGCGGGGCAGGCGCTACCGTCGTGTCCCGCTGAGGCGATTGGTCCGCACGGGTGGATTCCCGGGCCGTGACAACTTTGTGATGCCCGGGCCTTGACGAACGGTTTTGTTCAGCTGATACTCATACCCATCGAAGCGCTTCGACGGTGCGGTTGTGGAGATTATCGAAGCGCTTCGATTCCCACCACTGTGCGCGGTCATTGACGACGGAGGAGGCGAGATGGCCACCATGCAGGACGTTGCCACCCTCGCCCAGGTCTCCATCAGCACGGTGTCCTACGCCATCAACAACACCCGGCCGATCTCCGCGGCCACCCGCGAGCGCATCGAGCGGGCCATGGCCGAACTCGACTTCCGGCCGAACGCGATGGCCCGGGGTCTGGCCAGCAGGCGGAGCAGGATCATCGCCCTGACCTTCCCCGGCATCGAGAACAGCCTGGGCAGCACCGTCATGGAGTTCGTGACCAGCGCGGCCGAGGCGGCGCGGTCACGCGGCTACCACCTGGTGGTCTGGCCCTACGCACCATCGCGGGCGGACGAGATGTCGGAGATGAGCCGTGACGGTCTCACCGACGGCGTCATCGTCATGGAGGTCCGGCGTGACGACCCACGCGTGCGGGTGCTGGATGCTGCGGGAGTGCCGCTGACGATGATCGGCCGCACCGATGACGCCGGCGACAGCCGTTCCGTGGACATCGATTTCGACGCCACCACCGAGGATGCCGTCCAGCACCTGGCCGATCTCGGTCACCGGAACGTCGCACTGCTGAACCATTCCCGGGAGAGCCGGGAGAACGGCTACGGACCGACGCTGCGCGCGCACAGCGGATTCGCCGCTGCGATGCGGCGGCGGAACATGGACCCGGTGACGGTCTGGTGTGCCGAGACGCCGGCGGCCGGGCGGGTCGCCGCCGCGGATCTGCTGCGTGACCATCCCGAGCTCACCGCGATCGTGGCGATGAACGAGAACGCCGTCATTGGTGCGGTCACCGAGATCACCGCCCGTGGAATGGCTGTCCCGCAGGACTTCTCGGTCCTGTCGATCGTTTCCTCGCCGATGATGGCGGAGATGGTCCAACCGCCTTTGACCACCCTGCACTCGCCCGGCGCCGAACTCGGCCGGCTGGGTGTGCAATCCCTGCTCGACCAGCTCGACGGTCGGCAACCGGTCGGTGGACCGGTCCTGCTGCCCTGCCGATGGGAGGCCGGCCAGAGCACAGGGCCGGTCCCGCCGGAGCACCTCCGGCCACACTGACGCGCACGACCGGCGTCCGACAGCACCTCACCCGCGACCAGATCACTCCCCGCACCAGGAAGTCCCCCGACAACCAGCGTCACCAGCGAACCGGACCGGATGCAGCACCCCGGTCCGGCATCCCCGCACGCCCGCGCGGCCAGCCATTGCCCTTCCCAACCCCTGGAGGAACCGCATGAGACCACACCGACTACGAGCCGGCTGGGTCGCCGCCGTCGCAGCGCTGTCATTGACACTGGCAGCGTGCTCCGGCTCCGCCGACTCCGGAGCCACAGCGCCCGATTCCGCCGAGTCCGGGACACTCAAGCTCTGGCATTACGAGAGTGCCAACGGGGCAATGGGAATCGCCTGGGACAAGGCGATCGAGATCTTCAAGGAACAGCACCCCGGGGTGACGGTCGACTTCGAGCGCAAGGCGTTCGAGCAGATCCAGCAGAACGCCGGCATGATCATCAGCTCCGATGAGGGCCCGGACATCATGGAGTACAACAAAGGAAATGCGACGGCCGGGCTTCTGGCGTCGCAGGGCCTGCTGACCGATCTGAGTGAACAGGCGACCACCCGCGGGTGGGAACAGAAGCTCCCGCCGAGCCTGCAGACCACCGCGCGGTATGACGACAAGGGCGTGATGGGCTCCGGGAACTGGTACGGCGTTCCCAATTACGGCGAATACGTCATGGTCTATTACAACAAGAACCTGTTCGAGAAGAACGGCATCACGGTGCCGAAGACGCTGGACGAGATGACCGCGGCGATGGACACCTTCGTCGCCGCCGGGACGACACCACTCTGCATGGCGGGTGCGGAATACCCGGCCGGCCAGCTCGCCTACCAACTCGCGCTGACCAAGGCGGATCGTCAGTTCGTCGACAACTACCAGCTCTACAAGAATCCGGTCGACTTCCAGTCCGACCCGCTCAAGTACGGCGCCGATACGTTCGACGCCTGGGTGAAGAAGGGCTATATCTCCAAGGAGTCGGCGTCACTCAAGGCCGAGGACATGGGCACCGGCTTCATCGGCGGCAAATGCCCGATGATCGTGTCGGGTAGCTGGTGGTTCGGACGCTTCTCCGAGGAGATCACCAAGTTCGACTGGGGCACCTTCCTTTTCCCCGGGACGAAGCTGAGTTTGGGCTCGTCCGGCAATCTCTGGGTGGTCCCAGAGGCATCGAAGAACAAGGAACTCGCGTACGACTTCATCGACGTCACGATGAGCCCGGAGGTACAGGAACTGCTGGGCAACAGCGGCGGCATCCCGGTCGCCGCGGACCCGGCCAAGATCACCGATCCGAAGAACCAGGAACTGATCGCCAATTTCAACAAGATCACCGCGGCGGACGGTCTGGCGTTCTACCCCGACTGGCCGGTGCCGGGTTACTACGACGTGCTGGTGTCCGGTTTCCAGTCGCTGATCAATCAGTCCAAGACTCCGGACGAGGTGCTGGCGCAGATTGCGGGCCCGTACGACGAGGGTGTCGAGACCATCAAGGCGGGCTGACCGCACCACCCGACCCCGCGACGTCACAGCCGCGGGTGTGGACGTCACACGAACACATCCTCGAGGGAGCCCCATGTCCGACATCGCACCGCCGTCCGGCACCGTCAAGCTCGACGACCCCCCGGCAGGGTCGCCCGACTCGCGGCCGGCACCGCGGACGAACAGGAGCGTCGGCTTCAGTTCGCGGCCGTACTGGTGGTACCTGCTGCCGGGTGGCGTGCTCTTCGTGGCGATCATTCTCGGTCCGCTGATCTACAACGTCTACCTGTCCCTGACCAAGTGGTCAGGGGTCGGGCAACCGAGGTTCATCGGCCTCGACAATTACGTCAAGCTGATGGGCGACGCGGTTTTCTGGGAATCCTTCAAGAACTCGCTGGCGATGATCGTCGCGATGGTCGTCATCCCGACGTTGATCGGCCTGCTGCTGGCGTCCGTGCTCTTCGATTATCTCGGGAAGCGTTTCGGCGGTTCGAGCGTGAGCGTGCTGCGGGCGGTCTTCTACCTTCCGCAGGTGCTGCCCGTGGTGGTGGCCGGAATCGTCTGGGGATGGATCCTCCGCCCGGACGGTGCCTTCAACGCCTTTCTCGACATGATCGGTCTGCAGGGCTTCACCCGCGACTGGCTGGGTGATCCGAACACCGCACTTCCGGTCGTGATGCTGGTGATGGTCTGGGTCCAGATCGGTTATCCGGTCGTCATCTTCATGTCCGCTCTGCAGCGGGTGGATCCGGAGATCTACGAGGCCGCGGAGATCGACGGTGCCGGCTACTGGGCCCGATTCCGGGCGATCACCATTCCGCAGATCAAACCTGAGACATTCGTCGTCGCCCTTACCTGCACGATTGCGGCGCTGAAGGTCTTCGGGCCTATTTACGCACTGACCAGGGGCGGTCCGGAGAACGCCACCAACGTGCCGTCGTACTTCGCGTATTTCACCTTCTTCAAGAAGCTCAATGTGGGTTACGGAGCCGCAATCGCCACCGTGCTCACCCTCATCATCGTCCTGGTCGCCGCCGGCATCATGCGCTGGCAGGCCGCCAGCGAGCATAAGGAAGTGGGCTGACATGAGTGTCCCCGTCATTCATCCCGCGCAGGCGGAGATCGGTTCGGCGCGACGCCGGACCGACGAGCGGGCGCTGAAGGCCCGCGACCGGTTCCACCGCGGCACCGGCCGCTGGATCGTGCTGGTGATCGTGTCGGCGGCCGCCCTGCTGATGCTGATCCCCTTCGCCCTGATGGTGCTGAACGCGTTCAAGTCGCCCGCGGACTACTCGAACAACGGCCCGCTGAGCTGGCCGACCGAGTTCTACACAAAGGGTCTGGTCACCTACTGGACCCAGGTCAATTACCCGCAGAAACTCTGGAACTCCACGCTGATCGCCGGTGTGGTCGCCGTCGCGGCGGTGCTGATCTCATTGCTGAACGCGTACGCGATCGGCATCGGCAAGGTGAAAGGCCGGCTGTGGATCGTGGCCCTTTTCCTGCTGGGCAACATGCTGCCGCAGGAGGCGCTGGTCTACCCGCTGTACTTCTTCGCGAAGGAGGTCGGCCTGTACAACACCCGACTGGCGGTGATCATCATCTTCACCGTCATCCAGAGTGCCTTCGGCACCTACCTTCTCGCTTCGGTACTGGGCACCTTCCCGAAGGCGTTGCTGGAGGCGGCGGCGCTGGACGGCGCAACGCGCTGGCAGATCCTGTGGAAGGTGGTCTTCCCGATCGTCCGGCCGACCCTGTCGGTGCTGCTGATCTTCTTCTTCATCTGGACCTGGAACGAGTTCTTCATTCCGCTGGTGATGTTGATCGACAACGCCACCCAGACAATCCCGGTCGCGCTCGCATCGCTGCAGGGTGACCGGTTGATGGACGCGCCGACCACCAACGCCGGGGCGCTGATCAGCCTGATCCCGGCGGTGATCTTCTTCTTCATCTTCCAGCGGACGCTGACCCGCGGCGTCACGGCCGGTGCGATCAAGTAGTCGGACCAATCCGCGCCAACCGACTCGATCGGCCCCCATCGGCCGTTGATCATGCGGCCCAGCACACTCGAAGACTCACCGAAAGGCACGAACATGAAGTTCAGCGACGGGTACTGGCGCGTACGGGAAGGCTTCGACGTCCAGCACCCCGCCCACGTGACCGAGGTCAGCGCGGACGAGCGGTCGCTCACCGTGCTCGCTCCGACCGGGGTCATCGCCTCCCGCGGGGAGACCCTGAACCGGCCGACCGCGACGATCACCCTCTCCTCGCCGGCGACCGACGTGATCAAGGTACGGATCGAACACCACGCGGGCGGCAGGGAGCCCAGCCCGCAGTTCGCTCTCCCTGGCGCTGACGACGCGGCCGTCTCGATCGAGATCACCGATGACGCAGCGCAGCTGACGTCCGGGCATCTCACCGCCCGCGTGCACCGGGGACCGGGCTGGCAACTCGACATCCTGGGCGAGGATTCCACAGGCGAGAAGCGGGTGCTGACTTCCAGTGGACCCAAGACGATCGGCCTGGCGACCGGCCCCGACGGCGCGCCGTATGTGTTCCAGCAACTGGCCCTCGACGTCGGCGAGAAGGTCTACGGGCTCGGTGAAAGGTTCGGGCCGGTCGCGAAGAACGGCCAGCCGGTGGACATCTGGAATGCCGACGGCGGCACCAGCAGCGAGCAGGCCTACAAGAACGTGCCGTTCTTCTGGACCACCCGCGGCTACGGGGTGTTCGTCAACCACCCCGAGCAGGTCTCTTTCGAGATCGGCTCCGAAGCCGTTTCGCGCAATCAGTTCTCGGTGCCGCGGCCAATTCCTCGAATACTTCGTCGTCCACGGCCCGACACCCAAGCAGATCCTGGCGCAGTACACCGCGCTGACCGGCCGGCCACCCCGGGTGCCGGACTGGTCCTTCGGTCTCTGGCTCTCGACGTCATTCACCACCGATTACGACGAGAAGACCGTCAGCAGCTTCATCGACGGCATGGCCGAGCGCGACATCCCTTTGTCCGTCTTTCATTTCGACTGCTTCTGGATGCGTGAATTCCGCTGGTGCGACTTCCAGTGGGACCCGGTGACGTTCCCCGAACCGGAGGCCATGCTCGCCCGGCTGAAGGCGAAGGGGCTCCGCATCTGCGTGTGGATCAATCCGTACATCGCCCAGCGGTCGCGCCCTCTTCGAGGAGGGCAGGGCGAAGGGCTACCTGGTCACCCGGCCGGACGGCAGCGTGTGGCAGTGGGACCTGTGGCAGGCCGGCATGGCCCTGGTCGACTTCACCAATCCCGCTGCCGCGCAGTGGTACTCGTCGCAGCTGGAGCGGCTGATCGACCAGGGCGTCGACGCCTTCAAGACCGACTTCGGCGAGCGGATCCCCGACCGACGTCGTCTGGTCCGACGGCTCCGACCCGCAGCGGATGCACAACTACTACACCCACCTGTACAACCGGACGGTCTTCGACCTGCTCGAGCGGCGGCGGGGCACGGGCGAGGCGGTGCTGTTCGCCCGGTCGGCCACGGCCGGCGGCCAGCAGTACCCGGTGCACTGGGGCGGCGACTGCGACTCCACCTACGCCTCGATGGCCGAGACGCTGCGCGGCGGGCTGTCGCTGGCGGCCAGCGGTTTCGGCTACTGGTCGCACGACATCGGCGGGTTCGAGGGCACCCCGGACGCCGGGTGTTCAAGCGCTGGCTGGCCTTCGGGCTGCTCTCCAGCCACAGCCGGCTGCACGGGTCCGGCTCGTATCGCGTGCCGTGGGCGTTCGACGACGAGGCGGTCCAGGTCGCCCGGCGGTTCACCCGGCTGAAGATGTCGCTGATGCCCTACCTGGCCGGGGCGGCCCGGCAGGTGGAGCAACGGCACCCCGATCCTGCGTCCGATGGTGGTCGAGTTCCCGGACGACCCGGCGACCGAGCACCTGGACACGCAGTACATGCTCGGCGACTCGTTGCTGGTCGCGCCGGTTTTCACCGCTGACGGAACCGTCCGGTTCTACGTTCCCGAGGGCACCTGGACGCACCTGCTCGACGGGCACAGGGTGAGCGGCCCGCGGTGGGTCACCGAGCGGTACGGGTTCGACTCCGTCCCCTTCTTCGTCCGGCCCGGCGCGGTGCTCCCGATCGGCGGGCGGGACGACCGTCCCGACGTCGACCATTCCGACGGTGTCGCCCTGCACGTGCTCGATGCCGACTCGCTGCGGCGGCCACCGTCGACGTCCCCGGCACGGCCGGCGGCCCGGGCTCGAGCTTCGAGGTGGCGCGTCAGGGCGACACCCTGACCTTCTTGCGGATCGCCGGTACCCAGCCCTGGTCGGTCGTGCTGCCGGAGGGAAACGCGGTCCTGTCCGTCACCGGGGGCGAGGTCCAGACCGGGGGCGAGGGCGTCACCGGGGACAACCCGAGCCCGGTGGAGCTGGGCCGAAGCGGTTTCAGGGTGCGGGCCGGGTCGGATACGGTCGCCATCATCATGGCGCCCGGATCGACGGCACCATCCGTACCGGAAACGGAGTCCTCCCGATGACCAACCCGCAACGCGCCTTTCCGAAGGACTTCCTCTGGGGGTCGGCCACTGCGTCGTACCAGATCGAGGGTGCCTTCGACGAGGACGGGCGGACCTTCTCGATCTGGGACACCTATTGCCGCACACCGGGAATGGTCCTCAACGGCGACACCGGTGACGTCGCCGACGACCACTACCACCGGTGGCCCGAGGACGTCGCGCTGATCAAGGAGCTCGGTCTGCAGGCCTACCGCTTCTCGCTGGCCTGGCCGCGCATCCAGCCGGGTGGCACCGGGGCGTTCAACCCGAAGGGCCTGGCGTTCTACTCGCGACTGGTCGACGCGCTGCTCGAGGCCGGTGTGCAACCTGTCGCGACGCTCTACCACTGGGACCTCCGCAGGAGTTGGAGGACGCCGGCGGCTGGCCCAACCGGGACACCGCGCTGCGGTTCGCCGACTATGCCGAACACGTCGCCAAGGGCCTGGGCGACCGCATCTCGCTGTGGACGACGTTGAACGAGCCGTGGTGCTCGGCGTTCCTGGGCTACGGCGCGGGGGTGCACGCGCCGGGCAGGAAGGAGCCGCTCGCCGCACTGCAGGCGGCGCACCACCTCAACCTCGGGCACGGCCTCGCCGGTCGCGCGATCCGTTCCGTGCTCGGCGACGCGACTCCGTTGTCCGTCACCCTGAACGTGCACGTGACCAGGCCCGTCAACCCCGATTCGGCGGCCGACCGGGACGCGGTCCGGCGGCTGGACGCTGTCGGGAACCGGGTCTTCAGCGGCCCGATGCTCGACGGCAGGTACCCGGAGGACCTGATCGCCGATACCGCCTCGGTCACCGACTGGACCTTCGTGCAGGACGGTGACGAGGCGGCTGCGGCGGT